>NZ_JACHMW010000001.1:1355493-2710986 GCF_014205115.1 Micrococcus endophyticus | reverse complement strand
CGAGGACCGCTTCCCGGACCAGCTCTCGGGCGGCCAGCAGCAGCGCGTGGCCATCGCCCGCGCGCTGGCCATGGACCCGCAGCTGATGCTCTTCGACGAGCCCACCTCGGCCCTGGACCCCGAGACGGTGGGCGAGGTGCTCGCGATCATGCGCCAGCTCGCCCGCGACGGCATGACCATGCTCGTGGTGACGCACGAGATGGGCTTCGCCCGCGAGGTGGCCGACCGCGTGGTGTTCATGGACGCCGGCGTGGTGGTGGAGACCGGCCCCGCGGCCGCGCTTATCGCCGACCCACAGCAGCCGCGCACCCAGGACTTCCTGCGCCGCGTGCTGCACCCCACAGAGATCGACCTCTGAGGGCGTCAGCCCCACGGCAGAGGGGCCCCGTCCGGACCGTGCGGTCCGGGCGGGGCCCCTCTGGCGTGCGGGGAAGGATCAGGCCTTCGTGCGCAGCTTCTTCAGCTCCTCGCGGGCCTCGCGCAGCGCGGCGACCTGCTCGTCGCGGGCGGCGTGGATCGCGGCGACCTTCTCGTCCTGGGCGTCGCGGATGGCCTGCACCTTGGCGTCACGGGCGTTGCCGATGCGGGCGGCGCGCTTCTTGGCGGCCTTGCGGCGCTTGCCGGAGCGGTTGGCCACGGAGTCGGCGGCGATGGCCAGGCCGGAGCCGAGCAGGAACACGTCCTTGGCGACGCCGGTGCCCTCCTGCGAGGGGCGCACGCCGTCCTTCTCGGTCATGGCCGGGGTGTTCAGGTACATGGACATCAGGCCGCCGGAGAAGGCGGTCAGGGCCGAGCCGGCGAGCCAGCCGGGCACGAACGGCGCCAGCAGGGCGGCGCCGGTGCCGACCTCGGTGGCCACGATGAAGTTCTTGAACTGGGCCGGGGTCAGCTTGGCCAGGTAGGGCACGCCCTGCGCACCCATGTCCCGCATGCCTGCGGCCTGCTCCTCGGAGATGTTGCGCTTGTTGAGGCCGGAGTTCAGGATGAACGCGCCGGAGGCCAGGCGCAGCGGAATCTGGACGATGCTCATGGAGTCTTCCTTCCAGTAGGGCCCGCGGCAGGCACCTTGAACGGGTGTGGCGCGAACGGATCGGTGAGCGGTCAGCAGTGCGAGCCTACCAACGGGGCGCCGTTTCCCGCCCGCCCGGGCGGGCGTGTGCGCGCAGAGCGGACGACGACGGCCCGTCGCCGTCGCCCGCCCGGCGCCGTGCCCGGTGCGATGGTGGACAATGGAGGGCATGCTCGCCCCCGTGACCCCGTTGACCCTGGCCGCCTCCACCGCGACCGCCGACGCCGACTACGGCTGGCTCGGCAACGTCGTCGTAGACATCATGGAGGCCGTCGGCCCCGTGGGCGTGGGCCTGGCGGTGTTCGCGGAGAACATCTTCCCGCCCATCCCCTCCGAGCTGATCCTGCCCCTGGCCGGGTTCACCGCCGCCGGCGGGGCGTTCAGCCCCCTCGCCGCGTTCCTCTGGGCCACCGTCGGCTCGGTCACCGGCGCCCTGGCGCTGTACGGGATCGGGGCGCTGCTGGGCCGCCGACGCATGTACCGGATCGCGGACCGCATGCCCCTGGTGGATGTGGAGGACGTGGCCAAGACCGAGCGCTGGTTCGCCCGCTACGGCTACTGGACGGTGTTCCTGGGCCGCATGGTCCCCGTGTTCCGGTCTCTGATCTCCATCCCGGCCGGCATCGAGCGCATGCACCTGGGCATGTTCACCCTCTTCACCACGCTCGGCTCCCTGATCTGGAACGCGATCTTCGTGTACGGCGGCTACGCCCTCGGCGAGCGGTTCCACCTCGTCTCCGACTACGCCGACGTCTTCTCCAACGTCGTGGTCGTCCTGATCCTGGCGTTCCTCGTGGTGTGGGTCGTGCTGCGCCTGCGCCGCAACGCCCGCCGCGCCAAGGACCCGGACTGGCACCAGCCCACCGCGGACGAGATGGCCGCCCGCGTCGACGCCATCCTGGAGAGCTCCGACCACCGGAAGTGAAGCCCATGAGCACCCCCGCCTCCCCCTCCGCCCGCCGCGCCCGCGCCGCCCTGGGCCTGGCCGCCGTCGCGCTGGTGGCGCTGAGCGCGTGCGCGCGCACCGAGCCCGCGCCGGAGCCCGCCCCGTCCACGGCGTCGGCCACCGCGCTGCCGCCCATGGACATGGCGCCCTTCACCGTGGACGTGCCCTCCCTGGACCTGGACCAGGTGCCGGGCGCGAGCATCGCCGTCCTCGAGGGCACGGACCCGGACCACCGCGGCGCGTGGCTGCAGGTGCCCGAGGCGCCCGCCTGGACGGAGGCCATGGCCGGCTCCGTGCGCGGCCAGATCGACGACTACCGCCGGGACACGGACCGCGGCGCGGACCCCCGCCTGGAGGTGCAGCCCCGGCTCGCCGTGGTGGGCGAGGACATCGCCGCGGCCCGCCTGCTCTCCACGGAGACCCGGGGCACGGACTCCGTCTCCAGCTCGCACGTGGTCTGGTACTCGGCCCGCGAGGACCGGGTGCTCGAGACCCGGGACCTCTTCACGGACGAGGGCTGGGACGCGTTCCGCACCGAGGTCCGCCAGCGCATGAAGAACGACCCGGACGTGGTCCGCGAGCGCCTCGCCTCGGCCGTGGACTCCCCGGAGCTGGTGGAGAACCGCCGCATCTGGGACGCCGTGGTGCTGCTGCCGGACGGCAGCGTGATGCTGGAGGCGGACCAGGCGTCCATGGCCCCGGCCGCCGCCGGTGTCCTCACCGTGCGCATTCCGCGGGACACGGCCGCCCCGTGGCTCTCGGACCTCGGCGACGCCGCCACGGACGCCGCGCGGACGCCCGCGGACCTGCGCCTGCCGGACCGCTCCACGCCGTCGCCGTCGACGTCGGCCCCCGAACCGGCCGAGTCCTCGTGGACCCCGGAGGCGACCGGCGCCCCGGTCCCGCCGCGCGTGCCGGTGCCGGACCCCACGACGACGGCCCCGTCCGTCGACCCGGGCGGGGACCGCGACCCGTCCACCTCCTCGGCCCCGCCCTCCTCCCGCCCGGGGACAACGGCGCCGGCCCCATTGCCGGACCCCACCACCCCGGACCCCACCACCTCGGACCCCACCACCTCCGCGCCGACCGCCCCGGAGCCCGACCCCTCGACGACGACGGCGCCCCCGCGCCCGGCGCCGACCAGCCCGACACCCACGCCGACGCCGACCCCGTCGACTCCCACGCCGACGCCGACCAGCCCGACGCCCACGCCGACGCCGACCAGCCCGACGCCCACGCCGACGCCGTCGAATCCCACGCCGACGCCCACGACGCCCACCCCGACCCCGACCGAGACGGGGACCACGGCCCCGCCGACCGACCCGGAGCCGGAGCCCGAGCCGGAGCCGACGACGCCGCAGCCGAGCGCCACGAGCGCCTCCGGCCCCGGGACCCCGGGCGCGCCGGGCCGGCCGTCCGACCCCGGGGTGCCCGGGCCGCCCTCGGACCGGGGCGTGCCCGGCCCGCCGGCGCCCAGCTCCTCCCCCGCGCCCTGACCTGACCCGACGCCCTCCGGCGCCCCCGTCCGACCGCCTCGGACGGGGGCGCCGGAGCCGTGTCCGGGCCCGTGGGAGGATCGAGGCGATGACTGAGCAGCCTCCCGCCCCCGACGCCCCCTCCCGTGACACCCCCGCCGACGACGGCCGTGACGGCGTCCTCGCGCCCCACGAGCGCGCCCACGAGCACGACCACAACCGGGACAAGGACCCCGCGCTCATGCGCCGGGAGCCGGTCTCCTTCGTGCGCCGCGGCGCCCGCCTGAACTCCGGCCGCCAGGCCGTGTGGGACCGTCAGGCGCAGCGGGTGCTCGTGGACGTGCCGCGCGAGCGGGGCGCCACGTCCGTGGCCCGGGACGCGCGCCTGGACTGGGACGCGGCCTTCGGCCGGCGGGCGCCCCTGCTGGTGGACATCGGCTCGGGCCTGGGCGAGTCCACCGCCCAGGCGGCCGCGGACCGGCCGGACTGGAACGTGCTCGCCGTGGAGGTGTACGTGCCGGGCCTGGCCGCGCTGATGACCCGCGTGGAGCAGGGCGGCCTGGAGAACGTGCGCGCCGTGGAGGCCAACGCGCCGGAGCTGATGGACCACCTGCTCGCGCCGGGCTCGGTGTCCGAGGTGTGGGTGTTCTTCCCGGACCCGTGGCACAAGAAGCGCCACCACAAGCGCCGTCTCGTCTCCCCCGCCTTCGCGGACCGCGTGGCCCGCGTGCTGGCCCCCGGGGGCGTGCTTCGCCTGGCCACGGACTGGTCCGGCTACGCGGTCCGGATGCGCGAGGTCATGGAGGCCCACCCCGAGTTCAAGAACCTGCACCCCGGCCGGGCCGCCGGCGAGGAGTCCCCCCTGACGCGGGTGCGCCGGGAGGGCCGCGAGGCCGAGGTCGGGGCGCAGCCGCTGCCGGCCGGCTGGGAGAGCGCCGCCGAGGACGAGCGGCCCCTGCGCGCGGGCCTGGGCGAGGCGCTCGAGGCCGCCGTCGCCGAAGACCCCGTGGACCACGAGGGCGGCTGGGCGCCCCGGTTCGAGGGTCGGCCCGTCACCAGCTTCGAGGCCAAGTCCCGCCGCGCCGGCCGCCTCGTGTTTGACCTGTCGTACGCCCGGCGCTGAGGCACGCCCCGCCGCGACGCTCCGCCACGACTCTCCACCGCCATCGATCGAAGGACCTCCCATGGACCCCGCACACTATCCCCACGACACCCATCCGGGTCTGGTCCCCGGCATCGCGGTGGACGAGAACCGCCATCGCTTCGGGCTGGACCCTGTGGTCTTCGGCATCACCGCCGTGCTCGTCGTCGCGTTCGTCGCGTGGGGCCTGCTCGCCCCCGCGAGCGTGGGCGCCGCCTCCTCCGCCGCGTTCGGCTGGGCGATGACCAACGCGGGCTGGCTGCTCAACGCCGCCGTCGGGCTCGCCGTGATCGCGATGCTGTACATCGGCTTCTCCCGCTTCGGCCGGATCCGGCTGGGCCGCGACGACGAACGCCCCGAGTTCTCCCGCTTCGCCTGGGTGTCCATGATGTTCGGCGCCGGCATCGGCGTGGGCATCTTCTTCTACGGTCCTTCTGAGCCGCTGGCCCACTACCTGTCCCCGCCGCCGCACACCGCGGCGGCCGAGACCCCGCAGGCCCTGCACATGGCCATGGCGCAGTCCCACTTCCACTGGGGCGTGAGCGCGTGGGCCATGTACGCGCTGGTGGGCGGGGCGATCGCCTACAGCTCCTACCGGCGCGGGCGCGTCACGCTCATCTCCTCCGTGTTCCGCAGCCTGTTCGGCGCGCGGCAGGCCGAGGGCACCGCCGGCCGGATCGTGGACATGTTCGCGATCGTGGCCACCCTGTTCGGCACCGCCGCCACGCTCGGGCTGGCCGCCGTCCAGATCGGCCAGGGCGTGCAGATCGTGGCCGGGCTGGACGGGGTCTCCAACACGCTGCTGATCGTCATCATCGCGGTGCTCACGGTGGCGTTCGTGGTGTCCGCCGTCTCCGGGGTGTCCCGCGGCATCCGTTACCTGTCCACCACGAACATCGTGCTCACCCTGGGCATGGTGCTGTTCGTGTTCATCGCCGGCCCCACCCTGTTCCTGCTCAACCTCATCCCTTCGGGCGTGGTGGAGTACGCGGACCGCTTCCTGGAGATGTCCGGCCGATCGCTGTCCTGGGGCGCGGCCACGGTGGAGTTCCAGTCCTGGTGGACCGCCTTCTACTGGGCCTGGTGGATCGCGTGGACCCCGTTCGTGGGCGTCTTCCTGGCCCGCATCTCCCGCGGCCGCACCCTGCGCGAGTTCGTGGCCGTCGTGCTGGCCGTGCCCACCTCCATCCTGGTCTTCGCCTTCACCGTGCTGGGCGGCGCCTCCATCTGGATGCGCCGCCAGGGCGAGGCCGCCTTCGACGGCGCCGCGAGCCCCGAGGCGCAGCTGTTCGCCCTCTTCGACCGCCTGCCGCTCGCCGAGATCACGCCGTTCGTGGTGATGGCGATCCTCGCGATCTTCTTCGTCACCTCCGCGGACTCGGCCTCCGTGGTGATGGGCACGCTCTCCTCGCGCGGTGACCCCGCGCCACGGCGGACGGTGACCGCGTTCTGGGGCCTGATGATGATGGGCATCGCCGTGGTGATGCTCCTGGCCGGCGGCGAGGACACCCTCGCGGCGCTGCAGAACCTCACCATCCTCATCGCGCTGCCGTTCTCGATCGTGTTGATCCTGATGATCGTCGCGTTCCTCAAGGACCTGTCCACGGACCCCTCCGCCATCCGCGGGGACTACGCGGACACGGCCCTGTCCAACGCGGCCCGCCGCGGCATCGAGGAGTACGGCGACGACTTCGAGATCGCCGTCCGCCGCGCCCCCTCCGGCCGCGGAGCCGGCGCGGACTTCGACTCCACCGCCGAGGAGGTCACCGACTGGTACCGGCGCACGGACGAGGACGGCAACCCCGTCGACTACGACTACGAGACCGGCACGTGGGCGGACGGCTGGACGCCCGACGACGACGGGGCGCCGGCGGAGGACGCCCCGGACGTCGACGTCCCCACGGCTCCGACGTCCGACGGCACCCCGCCGTCTCCGTCGCCTGACGCCTCCACGGCGGCCCGGACCGTGGAGCGGCCGTAGGCCATGGGTACGCCCACGCAGCGGGCTCGTCACGACGGGGAGTCCGGACTGGCGCTCGCCGCCGTCGTCGCCGCGACCCGCGATCACCGCATGACGTTCCCGATCGAGGCGCGGGTGCGCCGCGTGACCCCGAACCTGTCAGTGCCCGAGCTGTACGAGGTCCGGGCCCGCGGCCGCGACGGCCGCTTCGAGGCGACATCAGCGGCGTGCGATCTGTCCTACAACCCCCGTACGGGACGCGAGCGCCTGGTGGTCCCTCCGTCCACCGGGCAGCCGGGCTTCACCCGGGAACGGGACTGGCCGTGGTTCTCCCCGACCCACAGCGTGTTGGCCATGGTGACGCGGACGCAGCTGGAGGACGACCTCTACACCCTCGAGGCCGCGCGCGTGGTCATAGACGCGAGCGTCACCGGGCCCGTCGTCGGCCCTGCCCTGCCCGGATGGCCGCGGGCGTTCGCCCCCTAGGAGGCCTCCGGCGGCAGCGGCAGGCCGGCCGTGACGCGGGCCGTGGCCGCGAGGGTCACCGTACCGGGGTCGCGGTAGCCGCGCGGGGCGTCCGCCCCGGCCGCGGGCGACCAGCGGGCGGTGCGGTGGCCGTGCACGGCCGCGCCCTCGAGCCCCGGCCGCGGGGTCACCGGCAGCAGGACGGCGTCCGTCCAGTCCCGGCGTCGGCCCAGGGCACGGCCCACGCGGGCCAGCACGTCGCCCGGGGCCTGGGCGCGGAACACGCGGCCCGAGGGCAGGCCGAGCCGGCCCGCCCGGGCCGCGAGCGCGGCGGGCAGGCCCACGGCCCCCGAGACCACAAGCGCCTCGACCGGGCGCTCGGCCGGCCGGGCGGCGTAGCGGGCGGTGTCCTGGGCACCTGCCTCGGCGACGGCGTCCTCGGGTTCCTCGACGTCGTCCGGCTGCAGCCCCGCTTCGACCAGCAGGCGCAGCGCGTGCCCGGCCACGAGGGAGCCGTAGGAGTGCGCCTCGATCGCCCCGTGCAGCGCGGTGCCACGGGCGCGCAGGGGCGGGCGGCCGTCGTCGTCGGGGTCCCCGGCGCCGGCCCGGGCGAAGTCCCACCAGGCGGCGACGTCGTCGGCGAGGCGCTCGCCGCCTCGACGGCCGGGCCCGTCCAGGAGGACCCGCCACGGGGTGGGGGCTGCGTAGCCGAGCCAGGCCAGCACCGCGGGGCGGGGGGCGCCGGCGGCCCGCTGGGCGGCGGCCAGCTGGGCGGCCTCGCGGGCCGTGCCCCACATGGCGGTGTGTGGGCGGATGCCCATGCCGGAGACGAGCCAGGTCAGGTGCGTGGCCTCGGCCGGATCCCCGGCGGCCACCACGGCCCACGGGCCGTCCGGTCCCTCCAGCGCGTAGCCCAGCAGGTGCCGGGCCGGCAGCCCGGGGTCCATGCCGGCGGGCTTGAGCGCGTGGACGATCCCGTCCAGGGCGCTGCGCGCGCGGGCCCCGAGCTCCTGGCGCCGGGCCATGTCCGCCCGGAGCCGGGCGACCGCGCGGGCGCGCCCGGCGGCACCGAACGCGGCCGGGCTCAGTCCTGCGGCGGGTTCCACACGAGCACCCGGCGGGGGCGGGCCGTGCCGGTGGGCAGCGCGCGCACGACGGCGGAGCGCGGCGCGGGGTGCGCCCGTCCGGCGTCCTCCCCGGCGGCCTCGCGGCGGGCGTCCTGGCGGGCCTCGGCGCGATTCGGATAGCGGGCCGAGACGTCGCCGCCGGAGCCCACGGTGAAGACGCGGGCCAGGCGGGAGGCGTGGTGGAGGCGGTCCACCTGGGCCGCCAGCTCGACCACGGTGTCCTGCAGCTGCTCGACCTCGCGCTGCAGCGCGATCACGCGGCGGATGCCCTCCAGCGAGATGCCTTCGCGGCTCAGGGCCTGCACGGTCTGCAGCCGCTCGACGTCGGCCAGGGAGTAGCGGCGGTGCCGTCCGCCCTGGCGCGCGGGGACCACGAGGCCGAGCCGGTCGTACTGGCGCAGGGTCTGCGGGTGCATGCCCGCCATCTCGGCGGCCACGGAGACCACGAAGACGGGGGCGTTCCGGTCAAGACCCCGCTCGCGGCCCCGGTCCGCCCGGGCGGCGCCGTCGCGGGCGCTCACCAGGCGGCCTTCCGGGCCAGCTCCCGCCGCGGATCGTCGCCGGCCAGGGCGGACTGCAGGGCCTCGACGGCGGCGCGGGCGTCGTCGTTGAGCTCGGTGGGCACGGTGACGTGCAGCTCCACGAGCAGATCACCCGTCGTCGTCCCGCGCTCGACACCGCGGCCCTTCAGGCGCAGCACGCGGCCGGACTGGGAGCCCGCCGGCACCTTCATCTTCACGGGGCGCTCCAGCGTGGGCACCTCGATCGTGGCCCCGAGGGCGGCCTCGGGGAAGGTGACGGGCACGGTGATGCGCAGGTCGTCCCCGTCCCGGTGGAAGAACTCGTGCTCGCGCACGTGCACGGTGACCAGCAGGTCGCCGCGGCCGGCCGCACCGGGCGCGCCCTTGCCGCGGGCACGGACCTTCTGGCCGTCGCGGATGCCCTTCGGGATCTTCACCTCGATCGTCTCGCCGTCCGCAGCGCGCAGGGACACCGTGGTGCCCTGGATCGAGCCGCGGAAGGAGATCGTGGTGGTGGCGGTGCGGTCCGCGCCCTTCGTGGGGCGCGGCCGCGCGTAGCCGGCATCGCCGAAGCCGCCGGGGCCGAAGCCGCCGGTCTGGCCGGCGGCGCCGCCGAACATCCCGCCGAACAGGTCCGACAGGTCGGGCCCGGACTGCGTGGTGCGGGGGCCGCCCCCGCCTCCGAACATGCCGCCGAAGACGTCCTCGAAGCCGCCGCCGCCGGCACCGCCCGGGGCGGAGAACCGGGCGCCGCCGCCCATCGCGCGGATCGCGTCGTACTCCTGGCGCTCCTGGGGGTCGCTCAGGACGGCGTACGCCTCCGAGATCTCCTTGAACTTCTTCTCGGCCGCCTCGTCCCCGGGGTTCTGGTCCGGGTGGTGGGTGCGAGCGAGTTTGCGGTAGGCCTTCTTGACGTCCGCTTCGGAGGCGTCCTTGGACACCCCGAGGGTCGCGTAGAAGTCCTTGTCCATCCAGTCCTGCGAGGCCATGGTGCCTCCTCTCGGGTCAGTCGGTCAGGGGATCGGCCGGCGCCGGGCGGGCGCCGGCCGAGCGGGTCACTCGTCTCCGGCGGAGACCATCACCTGGGCGGCGCGCAGCACGCGGCCGTCCCGGACGTAGCCGTTGCGGAAGACCTGGACCACGTGGTCCGCGGGGACCTCCGCGTGAGGCTGGCGCATGACGGCCTCGTGCACGGACGGGTCGAACTCGACGCCGGCCAGGGCCTCCTGGTCGTGCCGCTCGAGGCCGAGGCCGGCCAGGGCGGTGTCCAGCTTGGTCGCGATGGCGGCGAAGGGGCCGTCCGTGAGATCGCCGGCGGCGCGGGCGGCGTCGAGGTCGTCGAGCACCGGCAGCAGCGCGGTGACGGCCTTGAGCACGCCGAGGTCCTGGGCGAGGGCGCGGTCGCGGTCCACGCGGCGCTTGTAGTTCACGTACTCCGCCTGGAGGCGGCGCAGGTCGGTCTCGAGCTCGGCCTCGCGGTCCGACGCCGCGGGCTGCGGCGCCTCGGTCCCGGCCTGCGCGCCGGCCTCGTCGAGGATGCGCTCGGCCTGGGTGAGGGCGTCGCCGTCCTCGGCCTGCTCGGCCGCGCTCTCGGCGGAGACCCGGGGCTCACCGGTCTCGGGGTCGATGCGGCGACGGTCGTTGAACACGATGGGCTCCTCCTCGGAGCCGCGCTCGGCGTCGGAGGAGCCGTGCGGACGCTGCTGGTCGGCGCTCATGGTGTGTCCTTTCGAAGCGGGTGGGCGCGGCGGGTCCGCCGCGCGGGGGTGGTGCGGGAAGGCCGGCGGGCCGGCCCGGCAGGGGCGCTGCCGGGCCGGCCCGCCGGCGTCGTGGGCCTCCGGGCGGGGCGGGCGTGGACGCCCGCCCCGGCACCGGGGGTGTCAGGCCTTCTTCTCGTCGTCCTCGTCGACCACCTCGGCGTCGACGATGTCCTCGTCGTCGCCCTGCGGGGCGGCGGACTCGGCGCCGGCGTCGGCCGACTCCGCGCCCTGCTGGGCGTAGAGGGCCTCGCCGATCTTGACCTGGGAGGCCTGGAGCTTCTCGAACGCGGCGGCGACCTCGTCGTCGTTGTCCTGCTTCTCCAGGGCGGCCTTCAGGGCGTCGACGTCGGCCTGCACCTCGGTCTTGACGTCCTCGGGCAGCTTGTCCGCGTTGTCCTGCAGGAGCTTGTCCACGGAGTACGCGGACTGCTCCGCCTGGTTGCGGCGGTCGGCGGCCTCACGGCGCTTCTTGTCCTCGTCCGCGTGGGCCTCGGCGTCCTTGACCATGCGGTCGATGTCCTCCTTGGACAGCGAGGAGCCGCCCGTGATGGTCATCGACTGCTCGGTGCCGGTGCCCTTGTCCTTCGCGGAGACGTGCACGATGCCGTTCGCGTCGATGTCGAAGGTGACCTCGATCTGGGGCATGCCGCGCGGGGCCGGGGCGATGCCGGTCAGCTCGAAGGTGCCCAGCGCCTTGTTGTCCCGGGTGAACTCGCGCTCGCCCTGGAAGACCTGGATGGACACGGAGGGCTGGTTGTCCTCGGCCGTGGTGAACGTCTCGGAGCGCTTGGTCGGGATGGCCGTGTTGCGCTCGATGAGCTTGGCCATCACGCCGCCCTTGGTCTCGATGCCCAGCGACAGCGGGGTCACGTCGATCAGGAGCACGTCCTTGCGCTCGCCGGCGAGCACGCCGGCCTGCACCGCGGCGCCGATGGCGACGACCTCGTCCGGGTTCACGCTCTTGTTGGGCTCCTTGCCGCCGGTCAGCTCCTTCACCAGGTCGGAGACGGCGGGCATGCGGGTGGAACCCCCGACGAGGACCACGTGGTCGATGTCGGAGACCTTAACACCGGCCTCCTTGATGACGTCCTCGAACGGCTTGCGAGTGCGCTCGAGCAGGTCCTTGGTGAGGTCCTGGAACTTGGCGCGGGAGAGGTGCTCGTCCAGGTGCACCGGGCCCTCGGGGGTCACGGACAGGTACTGCAGCGAGATGCTGGTGGAGGTGGCCGAGGAGAGCTCCTTCTTGGCCTGCTCCGCGGCCTCCTTCAGACGCTGCAGGGCGATCTTGTCCTTGGACAGGTCCGCGCCCTTGGACTTGGCCTGCTGGAGCAGCCAGTCCACGATCCGCTGGTCCCAGTCATCGCCGCCGAGGCGGTTGTCGCCGGCGGTGGCGCGCACCTGGATGGTGGCGAAGTCGTCCTCGTCCTTGGCGACCTCGAGCAGGGACACGTCGAAGGTGCCGCCGCCCAGGTCGAAGACCAGGATGAGCTCGTCCTCCTTGCCCTTCTCCAAGCCGTAGGCCAGGGCGGCCGCAGTGGGCTCGTTGATGATGCGCGTGACGTTCAGGCCCGCGATCTCGCCGGCCTCCTTGGTGGCCTGGCGCTCGGCGTCGTTGAAGTAGGCGGGCACGGTGATCACCGCGTCGGTGACCTTCTCGCCCAGGTACTCCTCGGCGTCGTGCTTGAGCTTCATCAGCGTGCGGGCCGAGATCTCCTGCGGGGTGTACTTCTTGCCGTCCACCTCGGTGGTCCAGTCGGTGCCCATGTGGCGCTTGACGGACGCGTAGGTGCGCTCGGGGTTGTTGACGGCCTGGCGCTTGGCGACCTCGCCGACCAGGACGTCCCCGCCCTTGGAGAACGCGACGACGGACGGGGTGGTGCGGGCGCCCTCGGCGTTCGCGATGACGACCGGGTCGCCACCCTCGAGGGCGGATACGACGGAGTTGGTGGTGCCGAGGTCGATGCCGACTGCACGGGACATGGTGGGGTCCTTCCTGTCTGACGGTGAAGCGGGAGGCCTGCGCCCTGCGGGACCGGAGACCCGGGCCGGAGGGCTTGAGCCGTCTCGACTCAGGTTGCCACCGGGGCGGTGGCCTGTCAAATGAACCTGAGTCGACTTCACTCACATTTCTGTCTGCCCGGTCCAACGCCCGCCGCGGCGGATCCATTCCCGGGCCCGCCGTCGTCGTCCCGCCCCCGCGTGCGGGCGTGCGGCGGCGTGCCGAGCGGGCTGTTCGCCGGTCGCTGATCCCGGCACCGGGACGGCGGCCAACCCTGTCCCGGGCCGCGCCTCCGGGTGTTGGATCAGCCTCATCAGGACCGACGCCGCACCGGCGCCGGACTCGATCGAGACAGAAGGAGACACCCCATGGCCGCCGAGAAGAACGACGCCGCCTTCACCGTCCCGGGACTGGCCCTCAAGAACGGCCACCGCGTGGCCGAGATCCTGCAGGGTCGGCTCCACGCCCTGAACGACCTCCAGCTCACCCTCAAGCACGCCCACTGGAACGTGGTCGGCCCCGGCTTCATCGGGGTCCACGAGATGCTCGACCCGCAGATCGAGACCGTCCGCGCGATGGTCGACGTCGTCGCCGAGCGCATCGCCACCCTGGGCGTGTCCCCCGAGGGCACCCCCGGCGCCCTCGTCGCCGCCCGCACGTGGGACGACTACGCGCTGGGCCGTGCCAGCACCCTCGAGCACCTGGCCGCCCTCGACCTCGTGTACGACGGCGTGGTCACCGACCACCGCGCCGCGATCGAGACCGTGGGCGAGCTCGACCCCGTGTCCGAGGACATGCTGATCGGCCAGGTCGCCGAGCTGGAGCTGTTCCAGTGGTTCATGCGCTCGTTCCTCACCACGGTGGACGGGGATCTCAGCCATGCCGGCGCCACCCGCGAGACCGTCGCGGCCGCCCGCGTGAGCGGCGCCCAGAAGGCGCCCGCCCCGACGAAGGGTGCGGCGAAGAAGGGTGCGGCGAAGAAGGCCAAGAAGAAGTGACGCTCCCCCGCTGAGACGCCCCGGCACCCCGGGCGAGTCCGAGCACAGCCCGAGGGGCCCGACCGCACGCGCGGTCGGGCCCCTCGTCCGTGTCCGGGGCGGCGCGGCCGGACACGCCCGCCGCCCCGGCGGCTCACTCCTCCCGGGCCGGCCACCAGACCTTCGGGCCGATGTCCCGCACGAGCGCCGGGATGAGAAGTGTGCGCACCACGAGGGTGTCCAGCAGCACGCCGAACGCCACGATGAACGCGAGCTGGAGCATGAACATCAGCGGGATCACCGCGAGCGCGGCGAACGTCGCGGCCAGCACCACGCCCGCGGAGGTGATCACGCCGCCGGTCACGGTGAGCGCCCGGAGCACACCGGCCCGGGTGCCGTGGCGCGGGGTCTCCTCGCGCGCCCGCGTCATGAGGAAGATCGTGTAGTCGATGCCCAGGGCCACGAGGAACACGAACCCGTACAGCGGGACGGTCGGGTCTGCGTTCTCGAAGCCGAACACGTGCCGGAACACGAGCGCGGAGACGCCCATGGCGGCGCCGAAGCTGATCACGGTGGCCGCCACGAGCAGCACCGGGGCCAGGATCGAGCGCAGCAGCACGGAGAGGATCACCAGCAGCATCGCCAGGATCAGCGGGATGACCACCACGAGGTCCCGCTGCGAGGTGGTGTTGGTGTCCAGCGCCTGGGCGGCCGGACCGCCCACGAGGACCTCGCCGCCCGAGCCGACGTCGGCCAGCTCGGCCCGCAGCCGCTCCACCGTCGCCTGCGCGGCGAGGGACTCGCCGGGGTCGGCGAGGGTGGCGGAGATCAGCACCGTCCCGTCCACCACCTTCGGCTCGGGATCCGGCTGCGGCGCAGACTCCGGCCGGCCGGCGCCGCCCTCGGCCGGGGCGCCCTCACCGCCGCCGGTGACGCCCGGGGGCGGGCCGGCGGGGGCGTCCGCACCCTGCGGGGCGCCGGGTGCGCCCTCGGCGCCGCCCTCGAGCACGCCCGGCGGCGGGCCCGCCGGGGCGGGCGCCTCGTCCGTGGTCACGGACGCCTCGGCCACGCCCGGGTCCGCCTCGACGGCGGCGAGCACCGCGTCGGCGTCCTCGGCCGGGGCCACGATCTGCGCGGGCGCGCCGGAGCCGGCGTCGAAGTGCTCGGAGAGCAGCGCCTGGGCCTGGCGCGAGTCGGACTCGCCCAGCAGGACGTCCTCCTGGGCCACGCCGCTGGCCTGCAGCTGCAGGAGCCCCGCGGACATCACGAGGAGCACCGCCAGGGTGGCCAGCCACACGGGGCGGGGGCGGCGGGCGACGGCGGCGCCCACCTTCGTCCACACGCCGTGGTCCTCCTCGAGGCCGGCGATGGGACGGCCAGCGGCGTCCTCGGGCTGGACGAACGCGCGGCCGCGCTCGGCGCGGCGCGCGGCCCGGCGGCGGGCGTTCTCCGGCGACGGGACGGTGGGCCAGAAGGCGGCGCGGCCGGCCAGCTGCAGCAGCGCGGGCAGCAGGGTCAGGGCGGCCAGCCACGCGAAGAGGATGCCCGTGGCGGCGATCGGCCCCAGCGAGCTGTTGGAGTTCAGGTCGGAGACCAGCAGGATCAGCAGGGCGAGGGCCACGGTGGAGGCCGAGGCGGTGATCGCCCCGAACGAGCCGCGCACCGCCGCGAGCAGGGAGGCAGTGACCTCCTCGCGCACGAGCAGCTCCTCGCGGTGGCGGGCCACCAGGAGCAGGCAGTAGTCCGTGGCGGCGCCGATCACGAGGATCGAGAGGATGCCCTGCGCCTGCCCGTTGAGCTGGATCCAGCCGGCCACCGCCATGCCGTAGACGGCCAGGATGGCGGCGCACAGCGCGCCCACGGCGGTGAGCAGCACGAGGATCGGCAGCAGGACGGACCGGTAGACGATCACGAGGATCACGAACACCACCACGAGCGCCACGAGCAGCAGTAGCCCGTCGATGCCTGCGAAGGCCCCGACCAGCTCGGTGGCCAGGCCGGCCGGGCCGCCGAGGTGCCAGTCGGCGTCCGCGGCCACGGTGTCCGCCAGGTCGGCGTCCGCCGCGGCGGGGTCGGCGAGGATCCCCTTGAGGTCCTCGACGACGTCGGCCACCTCGCGCTCGGCCCCGTCGGAGGAGTCCACGAAGGCCAGGAACTGGACGGCCTCGCCGTCCTCGGCGGGGATCGGCCCGGCCACGTCCGTGACGCCCTCCACGCCGCGCAGGGTCTCGGCGAGGCCCCCCAGCGCCGGGAATGCCTGGGCGGGGTCGGACAGGTCGGCCTCGGCCACGATCACGGCGGGCACGGCCTCGCCGCCGCGGAAGGCCGCGGCCTCCTCGCCGGCGCGGGTGGACTCGGCGGAGGCGGGCAGGAACGTGGACTGGTCGTTGGAGGAGACGTCGCCGATCTTGCCGAAGGTCGGCCCGCCCAGGCCCATCACCGCCAACCACACCACGAACAGGGCGGCAGCGAGGCCGAAGCGCAGCCACGCGGAGGGGCGCCGGGCCGTCCGCTCCCCCGTCCGATCGCCCGTCCCCCCGTCCGTGCGTTCGCCGTCGCGGCCGGCGGCGGAGGCGCCGAGGCCCTCCGGGCGCCCGGCCGCGGAGTCCGGGTCGGCGGACCCCGCCGCGCGTCGGGCGTCCGGGGAGCGGAGGGCGGAGAGGTCCGGTGGGGTGCGCATGGGCCCGAGCCTAGGCGATCGTTCGACGGTCGAACAACCTGCCCCTGGCTAGACTCCGCCCATGACCCCGCAGCCCGCCCCCGACCCCGCGGAGCACGTCGCCGTGGTCCACGCGCTGCGCGCGTTCAGCGAGGGGGCGGAGCACGCGGTCGACGACGCCGGCCGCGGCATCGGGCTGCACCGCACCGACCTCAAGGCGCTCGCCCACCTCATGCGGTGCGCGGACGAGGACCGGCCGGTCACCGCCACCGACCTCGGCGCCCACCTGCACCTGACGCGCGCCGCCACCACCGCCGTCGTCGACCGCCTGGTGGCCTCCGGGCACGCCCGCCGGCGCCGCGACGACGTGGACCGCCGCCGCGTGCTCGTGGAGCACACCGACTCTGCCCGGCGCGACGGCGCCGCCGCGTTCCTGCCCCTGTCCCTGCGCATCAGCGGCGCCCTGACGCCGTTCACCGCCGAGGAGCTGCGCGCGGCCCTGCGGGTGATCGAGGCGGCCACCGCGGCCCTGCAGGCGCCGCCGGACGCCCCCGCGGCACCGGTGCCCGGATGAGCGGGCCCGGCCCGGGCCGGCCGGTCCTGATCGGGGTGGACGGCCGCTCCGGCGCGGGCAAGACCGTCCTCGCGGACGCCCTCGCCGCGCGACTCGCCCCGTTCGCCCGAGTGGCCGTGCTGCGGATCGAGTCCATGTACCCCGGCTGGGACGGCCTGGCCGCCGCCGTGGACGAGGGCGGGCCCTACCCCGCGGCGCTGCGGGCCCTCCACGCGGACGGCACGGCCGCCTGGCGCGCGTGGGACTGGCACCGCGGCGCCCCCGGGGAGCCGACGGCGATCGGCCCGGCCGACGTGGTGGTGTGCGAGGGCGTCGGGGCCCTCAGCGCCGCCGCCCGCCCGCTGCTGGACCTGGCGGTGTGGCTCGAGCTCGAGACCCCGGCACGGCGCTCCCGGGCGCTGGCCCGGGACGGGGAGACGTACGCCCCGCACTGGGAGCGGTGGGCCGCGCACGAGGAGGCCTACCTCGCCCGGCACGACCCCCGCGCGGCCGCCGACCTGGTGGTGCGGCTCCCCTCCGCCTGAGCGGCGCCGGCCGGACGGCCGACGCACAGGCCGGTGCGCACGGCGCCGGCGACGCCGCCGTGCGCGTCAGCTGCCCTCGGGGGCGACGAGGTCCAGCAGCCGCCGGATCCACTCCTCGTCCGTGGGCTCGGCGAAGAGCACCCGCATCACCAGCTGGGAGCCCACGGTCTCCGCGAGCATCTCGCGGTCGACGCCGTCGCCCAGGCGCGCCGAGCGGAAGCGGGCGTGCAGCTGCTCACGCACCGGGGCCACGAGCATGCCGTGGATCTGACGGCTCTGGCTGTCCGCGGTGGCGATCGCGGCCACGAGCGACTGGGAGAGATGGGTGGCCCCGCCGCCGTCGATCTCCTCCTGCATCTCCCGCAGCCAGTGGGCGAGGTCCTCACGCAGGTCGCCGGTGTCCGGGATCACGGGCAGGGGGATGACGAGGTAGCCGGCGCCGACGGCCTCCACGAGGACGTCCACCTTGGTCTTCCACCAGCGGTAGACGGTCTGCTTGCTCACCCCGGCGCGGGCCGCGATGCCCTCCATGGTGAGCTTGGCGTGCCGGCCCGGACCCATGAGCTCGGAGGCCGCCCGCAGGATGGCCTCGCGGGACGCCTGGCTACGAGGGCGGCCGCGCCGGCGCGGGGCGACGTCCTCCGTGCCGGGCGGCCCGGCGGGATCGAGGGGGGTGCGACGCGTTTCCATCTGCGAGATCGTACCGGGCACAACAGCCCTGGTGAGACGCCGTTACCGCGCCCTCACGCCGCCAAGACCGGAACGGATCGTTCCGATTAGGTGTAGGATGGGAGCGCGCGCGGCGTGTCGCCGCGCACCCACATCCCCATCGCACGGAGACCTCCCCTTCCCATGGCGAAGCTGCTCTACCGGCTCGGCCTCGGCGCCGCACGCCGCCCCCTGACCGTGATCCTCGCCTGGGTGCTCGCCCTGGCCCTCGCCGTGGGCGGATTCCTCGCCTTCGGCGGCACCCTCTCCTCCAACGTCACCATCCCCGGCACCCCCACCGCCCAGGTCACGGACCGCCTCCAGGACGAGTTCCCCGAGGCCTCCCGCGGCATGGGCCAGGTGGTCTTCACCACCGAGGACGGACAGCCCTTCACCGACGCGCAGCGCGACGCCGTGGCCGCCCTCCTCGACGAGGTGGCCGGCCAGGACGCCGTGGACGCGGTGGTGGACCCGTTCGAGGTGCAGGCCCAGCAGGACGACGCCCGCACCGCGCTGGCCGACGGCCGGCAGGAGATCGCCGACGGCGAGCAGGCCCTCGTGGACGGGCGCGAGCAGGTGGACGCCGGCCGCGCCGAGATCGAGGAGGGCCGCGCCCAGGCGGACGCCGGCGAGCAGGAGCTCGCCGACGCCGCCGCGCAGCTCGAGGACGGCCAGGCCCAGCTCGACGCCGCCCGCGCCGACATCGAGGCCCGCGGCCTGGACGCGCTCCCCGCCGAGGCCCTCGCGCCCCTGCGCGAGGCCGAGCAGCAGATCGCCGACGGCCAGGCCGAGCTCGACGCCGGCCGCGCCGAGATCGAGGAGCAGGCGGCCCGCCTCGAGGCGGGCCAGGCCGAGATCGACGCGAACCGCGAGCAGCTCGAGGCCGGCCAGGCCGAGCTGGACGCCCGCTGGGGCGAGCTCGACGCCGGCCAGGCGCAGCTGGACGCCCAGCGCGAGGAGCTGGAGGCGGGCCGCGCCCAGCTGGAGCAGGCCCTCGCCGCCGCCCTGGAGCAGGCCCAGGCCGACGGCATCCCGGCCGAGCAGGTCACCGCGCAGTTCGCCGAGCAGCAGGCCCAGCTCGAGGCCCGCCAGGCGCAGCTGGACGCGGCCCAGGAGCAGGCCGACGCGGGCCGCGAGCAGCTCGTGGCCGCCCAGGCCGAGGCCGACGCCGGCGCCGAGCAGCTCGCCGAGGCCCAGGCGCAGGCCGACGCCGGCGCCGAGCAGCTCGCCGCCGGCCGCGAGCAGCTGGAGGCCGCCGAGGCCGAGCTCGAGTCCGGCCGCGAGCAGCTGGCCGCCGGTCGGCAGCAGGCCCTCGACGCCGCCGCCGCCGAGCTCGACGCGCAGCAGGCGCGGATCGACGAGGGGCGCGCCCAGCTCGAGCAGGGCGTCGCGGACCTCGAGGCCGGCCGGGCCGAGCTGGCCGCCGGCGCCGAGCGCCTGGACCAGGCCGAGGCCGACCTCGCCACCGGGCGCACCGAGCTGGAGGACGGCCGCGTCGCCGCCGAGCGCGGCGAGCGCAGCCTCGCCCTCGTGGCGGGCTACCGGTCTGTGTCCGAGGACGGCAGCACCGCCGTCGGGATCGTGTCCTTCTCCCAGCCCTCCCTGGACGTGACCGCCGAGGAGAAGGAGGCCGTCACCGGCGCCCTCACCGGCGCGGACATCGACGGCGTGGCCGTGCACCCCTCCCAGGAGCTCAACGCCACCGTGCCCTCCATCCTGGGCCCGGGCGAGGTCGTGGGCCTGATCGTCGCGGCCATCGTGCTCGTGGTCATGCTCGGCACCCTCGTCGGCGCGGGCCTGCCGCTGGTCAACGCGCTCGTGGGCGTGGGCGTCGGCGCCGCCGGCGCGCTCGCGTTCTCCTCCATGGTCGAGATGATCTCGGTGACCCCCGTGCTCGGCGTGATGCTGGGCCTCGCCGTGGGCATCGACTACGCGCTGTTCATCGTCAACCGGCACCGCCAGGAGCTCAAGCGCGGCACCGCGCTGCACGAGGCGATCGCCCTGGCCAACGGCACGTCCGGCAACGCCGTGGTGTTCGCGGGCATCACCGTGATCATCGCCCTCGTGGCCCTGAACGTCACCGGCATCGGCTTCCTCGGGCTGATGGGCACCGTGGGCGCGGTCTGCGTCGCCGTGGCCGTGCTGGTGGCCGTCACCCTGACCCCGGCCCTGCTCTCGCTGGCCGGGACGCGGATCCTCTCGAAGAAGGAGCGGGCCCGCCTCGCGGACGAGGGCCCTGCCTCCGCCGCCGAGGGCTCCGCCGCCGTGCGTCGCGCCGGGCGCCGTTCGACCATGTCCACCCCGGCCGCGATCGCCTCGGCCCTGGCGGCCGTCGCCCTGCTGGTGCTCGTGGCCCTGCCGTTCGGCTCGATGCGCCTGGGCCTGCCGGACGGCGGGTCCGAGCCGGAGGGCTCCGACTCGCAGGTGGCGTACGAGCTCACCGCCGAGAAGTTCGGCGAGGGCTACAACGGCCCGCTCGTGGTGACCGTGGACCTGCCCGCCGGCCTGGACGAGGACGCGGCCGAGGACGCCCGCCTGGCGGTGGGCGAGCAGTTCGCCGACCTCGAGCACGCGCACGCCGTGGTGCCCGCGGGCTTCAACGAGGACCGCACCGTCACCATGTTCCAGGTGCTGCCCGAGGAGGGCCCGAACGCCGTCTCCACCGAGGAGCTGGTGCGCGAGCTGCGCGCCACCGAGCCGGCCGGCGAGGCCTCCAACCTGGGTGTGGCCGGCATGACCAGCGGGTTCATCGACGTCTCGGAGAAGCTCTCCGACGCCCTGCCCCTCTACCTGGGCGTGGTGGTGGGCCTGTCCCTGCTGATCATGGTGCTGGTGTTCCGCTCGATCCTGGTGCCGCTGATCGCCACCGGCGGGTTCGTGCTCTCCGTGTTCGCCGCCATGGGCGGCGTGGTGGCCATCTACCAGTGGGGCTGGCTCGGCTCGGTGTTCGGGGTCCACAACCCCGGCCCCGTGCTCAGCTTCCTGCCGACCATCATGATCGGCGTGCTGTTCGGCCTGGCCATGGACTACCAGCTGTTCATCGCCTCCGGCATGCGCGAGGCCTACGCCCACGGCCTGCCCGCCCGCCAGGCCGTGCTGACCGGCCTGCGCTCGGGCCGCGCCGTCGTGATCGCCGCGGCGATCATCATGATCTCCGTGTTCGGCGGGTTCATCTTCGCCCACGACGCGATGATCCGCCCGATCGGCTTCGGCCTGGCCTTCGGCGTGCTGCTGGACGCGTTCGTGGTGCGCCTGCTCCTGATGCCGGCGCTGATGCACCTGCTCGGCGAGAAGGCGTGGTGGCTGCCGCGCTGGCTCGACCGGATCATGCCGGACGTGGACGTGGAGGGCGCCCAGCTCGAGCGCGGCCACGCCCCCGCCGCCGAGGCCGCGTCCGCCCCGGCTCCCGAGGCCGGCCGCACCCCGGCCGTCGACGGCGGCGCGCACCGGGCCTGAGCGCGCCCGACCGCGCGGGACACCGCCGCCCCCGGCCACTGCGGCCGGGGGCGGCGGACTATCCTGGGCGCATGTCCCCCACCCCGTTCTCCCCCTCCCCCGGCGAGCCCGTCCTCGTGCTGCTCGAGGCCGGCGCGGACGGCGCCCGCCTGCCCCGCGTGGCCGACCCCGCCGTCCCGCACCTGCGCGTGAGCGACCAGGGCGTCACGCGCGGCGACGGCCTGTTCGAGACCGCGCTCGCCGTCGCGGACGAGGCCGGGGTGCTGCGGATGCGCAAGCTCGGCGCCCACCTGGGGCGCCTGGCCTCCTCGGCCGCCGCCCTGCAGCTGCCGGCGCCGAGCGCCGCGGCGTGGGAGGCCGCCGTCGAGCGGGGCCTGCAGGCCTTCACCGCGGCCAACGACGTGGCCGCCGGGGACCGCCTCTCCGTGCGCCTGACCGTCACCCGCGGGCCCGAGGCCGCGCCCGGCGCCCTGCCCCAGCCCTCCGCCTGGGCGCTGCTCAGCCCCGCCCCCGCCGTCGAGGACGAGGAGCGCCGCACCGGGCTGCGCGTGCTCCTGCTGGACCGCGGCCTGGACTCCCGGGCGCCGGAGCGCTCCCCGTGGCTGCTCACGGGCGCCAAGACCCTCTCCTACGCCGTGAACATGGCCGCGCTGCGCTACGCGCGGGCCCACGGCGCGGACGACGTGGTGTTCACCAGCGCGGACGGCTACCTGCTCGAGGGCCCCACCTCCACCGTGCTGATCGTGCGCACGGGCGTGGACGGCACCCGCCGGCTGCTCACCCCACTGCGCCAGAAGGGCATCCTCGCGGGCACCTCGCAGGCGGTCATCTTCGCCGCCGCCGGCGCGGCCGGCTGGGAGCTGGGCTACGGCCCGCTCGTCCCCGCGGACCTGGAGGGCGCCGACGGCGTCTGGCTGGTCTCCTCCGTGCGCGGCGTCCTGCCCGTGCGCGCCGTGGACGGCGTGGAGATCCCCGTGGACCACGCGCTCACCCTCGAGCTGCAGGCCCACCTCGACGCCGACGGCGACCCCGGCGCCCACGTGGCCGGCGACCCCGCCCCGACCGCGGGATAGGCTGGACGGGGCCCGCCCGGCGTCGCCGGCCGCGGTCCCAGACCGACTCGCGACCCCCACGAACACGGAAGGCCCACCATGAACACGCTCGCCCAGAAGGCCCTGTCGACCGGCATCACGCTGGTGGGCGGCATCATCGGCTCCCGCGTGGTGGCCGGCGGCTGGAAGCTCGTCACCGGCCACGACGCCCCGGACGACGCCGCCGACGAGACGCTGCCGATCGTCGAGGCCCTGTCCTTCGCCTTCATCTCCGCGGGCGTCGCCGCCATCCTGAAGGTGGCCGGCCAGCGCGGTGCCGGCGCCGCGATCCGCAAGGTCACCGAGTCCGCCGCGCACCGCGTGGACAACGAGGTCTGAGCCGCACCCGGCCCCCGCACGACGACGGCCGCCGCCCGGACTGCTCCGGACGGCGGCCGTCGTGCTCTCTGCCGCGGTGTGCGGGCCGGTGCGCTCAGCGGCGCCGGCGGCGCCGCGACTCCGGGGAGCGCGGATCCAGCTCCGGCGCGGGCTCGACCCGGCGGGCGACGGCGGCCAGCTCGTCCCGGTGCAGCAGCTCGCGGCGGGCGTGCTTGGTGCGGTAGGCGGTGCGGCCCACCAGGTGCGAGGCCACGGGGGCCGTCACCATCTGGGTCACCCATGCCAGGAACAGCACGGGCAGCCACGGCCAGGACTCCCAGGCGATCGCCAGGCCGGCGAGCATGAGCATCAGACCCAGGACCTGGGGCTTGGCCGAGGCGTGCATGCGGGCCAGCAGGTCCGGCAGCAGGAGCAGGCCCACGCCGGCCACGAGCGTGAAGAACGCGCCGGACACCAGCAGCGCGGCGGAGAGCCAGTCCAGGAACGTCGCGGTCTCGGTCATCGTCCCTCCTCCCCGCCGGGCACGTCGGAGGTGCCGGGCACGCGCGCCTGGTCCTCCATGGAGTGGTCGGGCCGCCGGTCCTCGACGAAGCGGGCCACGGTCACCGAGCCCACGAAGCCGACGGTGGCCGCCAGCACCACGAGCACCACGTTGTCCGTGTGGCGGCGCACGGCCATGTCCAGGATGAGCCCGGAGGAGAGCACCACGAGCAGCACGTCCGTGGCGATCGCACGGTCCAGCAGGGACGGCCCGCGGACGATCCGGTAGAGCGCGCCGAGGGCGCCGACGAACAGCAGCGTCCCGGCGATCCAGGCGGCCAGGTGGAACGGGTCCGTCATGCGCCCTCCTTCGCGTGGTCGGCGGTGTCTCCGATGGGTGCGGTGCCCCCCGGCCGCGGGGCGGCGGGGCGCCGACGCTCGGCCGACTCCTCCTCCGGCGGGGCCGTGTCCGGGTACCGGTGGACCAGCTCGAGGTCCTCCCGGGTGCCGACCGCCTTGATGATGCCGGCCTCGACGCGAAGCGCCTTGGCGCGGAAGTCCTCGATGTCCTCGTCCGTGGTGGCGTCCAGCACGTGGAGGTAGAGGATGGACCGGGCCCGATCGACGTCGAGGACGATCGAGCCGGGGACCAGGGCCAGGGCGTGGCTGACCAGGGTGATGACGAGGTCGTCGTGGCTGCGCAGCCGCACCCCCACGATCGAGCTGCGCGCCGCCCGCCCGCGCAGCAGCACCACCTTGGACACCTCGACCGAGGAGCGCACCACGTCCCCGAGGAACTGGGAGGTGAACACGAGGAACCACCACGGGTTCAGGCGGCCGCTGAAGGGGATGCGCGGCATGGGGAACAGCACCATGACGAGCAGCGAGAAGGCCAGGCCGGCGAGCGCCACGTGCAGGGAGTAGTCCTCCCACACGGCGCACCACAGCAGCACGAGCACCGCGATCAGGGGCCACTGGCCCACCATGTCCCGGACGCGGTGCGGGCGCGCCGGACGCTCGGCGCCGGTGGCGTCGCGGGCGGGGTCAGTGCCGGGCATCGTGCACCTCCGTCGGGTCGTGGCTGAGGGTCTCGGCGGCGCGCTCGGCGGCGGCCTGGTCGAGCACGCTCGCGATGTAGGGCGTGCGGTCCAGCATGTCCGTGGCGGCCGCGTCGGCGAGGTCGAACAGCGGGCCGGCCAGGACCGTGAAGGCCAGCGTCATGACCACCAGGGCAGCCGTGGGCAGCACGAGGCCCGGCTCGAGGCGGCGCGGGCGCAGGCCGCGGTCGATGGTCCGCTCGTAGGCGGCCACCAGCTGGGCGGGCGGGTGCTCCACGTCCTCCACCTTGCGCCAGAACGCACGGGTCCACACGCGCACCACCACGAGCAGGGTGAGCAGGGAGGCCAGCAGGGACACGCCCACGAGCGTGTAGGACAGGCCGGTGCCCTGCTCCACGCCGCCGCGCAGCAGGCCCACCTTGCCCAGGAAGCCGGACAACGGCGGGATGCCGCCGAGGTTGAGCGCGGGGATCAGGAACAGGACGCTGACGAACGGGGAGACCTTGGCCAGCGAGCCCAGGCGGTCGATGTTGGCAGTGCCCGCCCGGTTCTCGATCAGGCCCGTGACCAGGAAGAGCGCCGTCTGCACGGTGATGTGGTGGCCCACGTAGAACACGGTGGCGGCCAGGCCCATCTGCGTGGCCAGCCCCAGGCCGAAGATCATGTAGCCGATGTGCGAGACCAGGATGAAGGAGAGGATGCGCTTGATGTCCGTCTGGGCCAGCGCGCCGAGGACGCCCACCACCATGGTCAGCGCCGCCACCACCAAGAGCAGGGCGTTGACGTGCTCGCCGGGGAACAGCAGGGTCTCCGTGCGGATCATGGCGTAGACGCCCACCTTGGTGAGCAGGCCCGCGAACACCGCGGTGACGGGCGCGGGGGCCGTGGGGTAGGAGTCCGGCAGCCAGAAGGAGAGCGGGAAGACCGCCGCCTTGATGCCGAAGCCCACGAGCAGCAGCACGTGCAGCACCATCTGCACGTCGCTGGGCAGCTCGCCGAGCTTCACGGCCAGGTCCGCCATGTTCACGGTGCCCGTGGCGGCGTAGACCATGGCGATGGCGATCAGGAACACCACGGAGGAGACCACGGAGACCACCACGTAGGTGACGCCCGCGCGGATCCGCTGGGCCGTGCCGCCCATGGTGAGCAGCACGTAGGAGGCGGTCAGCAGGATCTCGAAGCCCACGTAGAGGTTGAAGAGGTCGCCGGCCAGGAACGCGTTGGACACGCCCGCCACGAGGATCAGGAACGTGGGGTGGAAGATCGAGACCGGCCCGCCCTCGTCCCGGTTCACCATGCCCTGCGCGGACGCGTAGAGGAGCACCGCGAGGGTGATCAGCGCGGAGACCACCAGCATGAGGGCCGAGAGCCGGTCCACCACGAGCGTGATGCCCAGCGGCGCGGGCCAGCCGCCCACGTGCACCGAGGCGACGCCGCCCTCCCAGACCGCCGCGAGCAGCAGGCAGTTGAGCAGCAGGGTGAGCACGAGCGCGGTGACCGTGACCACGACCTGCGCGCGCGGGCGGCGCACCAGCATGAACGTCACGGCCGCGCCCAGCACGGGCATCATGACGGCCAGCGGGGCCAGGTCGGTCATGGGGACGGAGCCGATGCTCATGCGCGCTCGCCCCCCTCGGGGCGGCGGCCGCGGGCGGCCTCCCGCGATCCGGCGGCGGTCGGCGGGGCGGGGATGGCGTGCTGCACCTGCGGACGGGCCTCCGTCGTGTGCTCGTAGTGGGCGTTGGGGTCGGTGGAGTCGTCCATGAACTCGGAGTGCTCCTCCACCAGCTCGGAGTCGTCCTCGGCGTCCCAGGCGCCCTGGCGGGCGATCTTGACGTCCTCCGCGTCCACCTCGACCTCGTCCTCGCGGCTGATCAGCCAGGAGCGGTAGATCATGGCCGTGAGGAACGCTGTGATGGCGAAGCCGATGACGATCGCGGTAAGGATCAGCGCCTGGGGCAGGGTGTCCGCGTACTCGTGCGGGTCCCGGCCGCGCACGAACAGCGGGGCCAGGCCGACGCCGCCGGAGGCGAGGAACAGCAGCATGATGGCGCCGTTGTTGATCAGCATGATCCCCAGCAGGATGCGGGTCAGGGTGCGCTCGAGCACCAGGTAGATCCCCCCGGCGAACATCACGCCCATCGCCAGGAGCAGGGCCAGGTCGACGGTCATCATCGGGCGGCCTCCTGGGCGTCGGGGGTGGACGGGGTGGGCATGCGCGGATGACGACGGCGGGCCGCGGCGCGCAGGCGGGCGCGGCGGGCCTCCTCGCCCCGGCGGTCCACCTCGCCGCCGAGCGAGCGCAGCACGTCGATCACGAGCCCGACCACCACGAGGTACACGCCGATGTCGAACGCCGTGGCCGAGACCAGCTTGAGGGCGTCGCCGAACAGCGGCAGGTCGGTGAACTCCACCACGTAGGACTGCAGGATCTGCCCGCCGAAGAAGAGCGGGGCGATCCCGGTGAGCGTGGCGATCGCCAGGCCCAGGCCGATCATGGGCCCGGCCGGGATCACGGAGGCCTCCTGCAGCTCGTACCGGCCGCCGGCGAGGAAGCGCAGCGTGAGGGCCAGGCCGGCGAGCAGGCCGCCGGCGAAGCCGCCGCCGGGGGTGTTGTGCCCGGCCAGCAGCAGGTAGACGGAGAGCAGCATCATGATCGGGAACATGAAGCGGGTGACGACCTCGAGGATGATCGAGCGCCGCTCGGGGGCCATCGTGTGGCCGGCCACGAGCCACTGGCCGTCGCGGTCGTCCACGGCGAAGCTGCGCACCACGGACAGCTCGCGGCTGCCCAGCGCGGAGTCGGCGCCGAAGGCGCCGACGGAGCCGGGGGCGACGTCGTCGATGCTACGGGTGCGCCCGTCGCGGTGCTGCAGGAAGATCAGCGAGGCCACGCCGGTGGCGGCGGCGGCCAGCACGGTGATCTCGCCCCACGTGTCCCACGCTCGGATGTCCACGAGGGTGACGTTCACGGCGTTGGTGCCGTAGCCGTCCGTGTAGGCGAGCTCCGGCATGGGCAGCGAGATGCGCTCGGCGGTGCGGGCGGCCAGCGCGGTGGCGGCGATCCACATCATGGTCAGCGCGAACCCGACGGCCACGGCCAGGCGGCCCAGCCGCCGCGAGCCGGCGCGGCGGTCGTACCAGTCCGGCGGCAGCACGCGCAGGCCCAGGATGAGGGTGACCAGGATGATGGTCTCCACGAGCACCTGGGTGATGGCGAGGTCCGGGGCGCCGCGCAGGGCGAACAGGGCGGCGGCGCCGTAGCCGGTCACGGACACCAGCATGATCGCCTTGAAGCGGCGGCGGGCGCGGACGGCGAACACGGTGGCGACGGCGATGATCGCCACGATCAGCAGCTGCGCCGGGGTCTCGAACCAGATCAGGTCAGCGGCCAGGAACGAGGTGGCCAGCGGGCGCTCGGCCCGGCCCACCGGGAAGAGCAGGAACGCGGCCGGCAGCAGGAACGCCGCCGCCAGGATGATGCCCAGGTAGCGGCGCAGCGAGCCGGTCTGGGTGCGGCCCGTGACCCACACGGCCGTCTCGTCCACGTAGCCGATGAGCCGGCGGTACCCGCGGGCGGCGTCCACGGGGGACTCGGTGCGCTCCTGAAGCGCCTCGAACGGGCGGCGGGCGAGGGCGAGCAGCGCGCCGAGCACCCAGATCCCCGCGGAGAGGGCGAGGATGGGCGTCCAGCCGTGCCACAGGGCCAGGTAGGCCGGCTTCTCCGCCGGGTCCAGCGGCGGCAGGGAGCCCGTGTGGGCGGTGATGATCCCCTCCACCGGGCCGGGCAGGAAGGCGAGCACGAGTCCGGCGAGCGCGAGCAGCGCGGCCGGGGCCAGCTCGAGCGCGGTGACGCGGGTGTGGAACTGCGTCTCCGGCACCGTCTCGCCCGCCTCGTCCCGCTTGACGGCGAAGCAGCCCCAGAGGAAACGCCACGTGTAGGCGAAGGTGAGCACCGAGCCCAGGGCCATGACCACGAGCGGGGTCCAGGCCCACACGCCGCCGTGGGCGGCCCCGTGGGCGGCCAGCGACGCGAGCACGGACTCCTTGGCCACGAAGCCGAACAGCGGGGGCAGCCCGGCCATGGACAGTCCTGCCGCCACGGCGACGGCGGCCAGGACCGGATGGCGGCGCCCGATGCCGGAGAGCTGGCGCAGGTCGCGGGTGCCGGCCTCATGGTCGATGATGCCGACGATCATGAACAGCGGCGCCTTGAACACCGCGTGGGCCAGGAGCATGGCGAGCCCGGCCATCGCCGCGTCCCGGGTGCCCAGGCCGTTGGCCACCATGAGGAAGCCGAGCTGGGAGACCGTGCCGTAGGCGAGCACGAGCTTGACGTCCGTCTGCCGCAGGGCGCGCCAGCCGCCGAGCACCAGGGTCCACAGGCCGACGCCGAGCACCAGGACCTGCCAGGACGTGAGGTCGTGGAACTCCGGGGCCAGGCGGGCCACGAGGAACACGCCGGCCTTCACCATGGCCGCCGCGTGCAGGTACGCGGACACGGGGGTGGGCGCGGCCATGGCGGCCGGGAGCCAGAAGTGGAACGGCGCCTGGGCCGACTTGGTCAGGGCGCCGATCAGCACGAGCGCGACGGCGACCTCGAGCAGCCCGCGCATCCCGGGGTCCGCCATGAGGGCCGGGGCCGCCTCGAGGACGCCGGAGATCCGCCAGGAGCCGGAGACGTGGGCCAGCATGATGAGGCCGGCGAGCATGGCCAGGCCGCCGAACGTGGTGACGATCAGGGCGGTGATGGCGGAGCGGCGGGCGAAGATGCGGTGGCCCGAGTAGCCGATCAGCAGGAAGGACAGGACCGAGGTGATCTCCCAGAAGGTGTAGAGCACCATGAGGTCGTCCGTGGTCACCAGGCCGAACATCGCGCCGGCGAAGGCCAGCAGCTGGCCGCCGAACACCGCGTTGCGCGGCTCGTGCTCGCGGAAGTAGCGGGCGCAGTACGCCAGCACCAGCGCGCCGACGCCCAGCACGATCAGGGACATGAACGCGGCCAGCACGTCCATGCGGAAGGCGAGCTCGATGTCCAGGTACGGCACCCACGGCACGCTGCGGTCCAGGTGGGCCGCGGAGGCCGGGATCGGCCGGCCCGCGTCGAGCGCCTCCTGCAGGGCGAACACGTGCGGCAGCTGGGTCAGGAGCCACAAGAAGCCGGCGGCGGGGACCGCGGCGAGGAGGTAGAAGCCCTGACGCCCCGTCCAGCGGAACACGGCCGGCGCGGCGAGCGCGACGACGAAGAGAGCGGACAGGGTGAGGAGCATGGAGTCCCTTCGTCTGGGCGCGTGCGAGGGCTTGTCCCACCCTATAGGACGGCGCCGCGCCGCCCGCGGCTCAGGGAGCCGGTTCAGCGCTGCGCGTGACCGGGTCCGTCACCCGCGCGAACAGCACGCCGCCGACGATCAGCACGAGCGCGATGACGGGGATGACCACGCGGTTGTCCGGGACCGCCGCGAGCGCGAGCGTCACGAGCATCGGGGTGATGAACCCGACCGCGCGGCCCGTCGTCGCGTAGAGGCCGAACACCTCCCCCGCCGTCCGCTCCGTGGTGAGGCGGCCCAGGAAGGCGCGCGAGGCGGACTGCACCGGGCCGACGAACAGGCACAGCGCCAGCCCGCCGATCCAGAACGCCAGGGTGCCCGAGGCCAAGGCCAGGCCCGCCGCCACGAGGACCATGGCGGCCAGCGAGCCCAGGATCACGCGGCGCGGGCCGATCGCGTCGTCCAGGCGCCCGCCCGCGAACGCGCCCGCGGCGGCCACCACGTTCGCCACGATCGCGAACAGGATCACGTCCGAGGCCGCGAGCCCGTAGACCGTGGTGCCCAGGATGGCGCCGTACACGAAGACCGCCCCCACGCCGTCGCGGAACACCGCCGAGGAGACGAGGAACCACAGGGTGTTGCGGTCCTCGCGCCACATCCGCGCCAGCGTGGACCCCAGCGCCCGGTAGGACGCGGCCAGGGACTCGCGGCGCGGGCCGCCGCCGGGCGTGGGCGCGGGCGCCGGATCCGGCACCGCCACGAGCACCGGGATCGCGAACACCAGGAACCACGCCGCGGCCACGAGGGCCACCACGCGGATGTTCAGCGCCTCGTCCCCCGTGATCCCGAACCAGTGCGCGTCCCCGGAGACGAAGCCCACGAACACGATGAGCAGCAGCAGGATGCCGCCCAGGTAGCCGGCGCCCCAGCCGATGCCGGAGATCCGGCCGATCGTGGCCGGCGTCGAGATCTGCACGAGGATCGCGTTGACCTGCACCTCGGCGAACTCGAAGAACACCGTGCCGAGGGCGATCATCGTGACGCCCAGCAGCAGGGAGGACTCCTGCGGGGTGACGAGGAAGCACGCCGCGGTGCAGGCGATCACGGCCGCCGTCATGACCCCCAGCCACAGGCGGCGCCGACCCGCCCCGTCCGCGCGCCGGCCCATCACGGGCGCCGTCAGGGCGATCACGACGCCGGCCACCGCCAGCGCCGTGGACAGCCAGGCCGTGCCCCGCTCGTCCGGGCCGAACGCGTCCGAGGCGAGGTACGTGCCGAACACGAAGGTGACCATGACCGCGTTGAACGCGGCCGATCCCCAGTCCCACAGCGCCCAGGCCATCACCTGGCGGCGCGGGGCGGCGGTGGCGAGGCGCGGGAGGGCGGCGTCGGGGACGGCGGAGGCGGCGGGGTCCATGCCGGGCATGCTACGGGGCGCGCGGGGCCGCCGGGTGAACGCCGTCACACGGCCCCGCGCGTCGCTCAGCGGTCGATGCGGGTGAGGTGGAAGTCCAGGTGCGCGCGTGAGGCGGTGGGGCCGCGCTGGCCCTGGTACCGGTTCTGGTTCGCGCCCGTGCCGTACGGCGACGCGGCCGGCGAGGAGAGCCGGAAGAAGCAGAGCTGGCCGATCTTCATGCCCGGCCACAGCGTGATCGGCAGGGTGGCCACGTTGGACAGCTCGAGGGTGACGTGCCCGGTGAACCCGGGGTCGATGAACCCGGCGGTCGAGTGCGTCAGCAGGCCCAGCCGGCCCAGCGAGGACTTGCCCTCCAGGCGCGCGGCGAGGTCGTCCGGCAGGGTGACCTGCTCGTACGTGGAGCCGAGCACGAACTCCCCCGGGTGCAGGATGAACGCCTCGTCCGGGTCCACCTCCACCAGGCGGGTCAGCTCGTCCTGCTCCTGGCGCGGGTCGATGTGCGCGTACCGGTGGTTGTCGAACAGCCGGAAGAAGCGGTCCAGGCGCACGTCCACGGACGCGGGCTGCACCATGGCCTCGTCCAGCGGGTCCAGGCCGACGCGGCCGGAGGCCAGCTCGGCGCGGATGTCCTGGTCGGAGAGCAGCATGGGCTCAGTCCATCCGCACGACGACGGCCAGCGGGGTGCGCTCGCGGCCCTGGCCCAGCGGGTTGTCCGCGAAGGCGGCCTCGAGGACGGCGGCGGGGGCCTCCGTGTCCCGGCCGAGGGCGTTGCGGCCGATGTCGTTGGCGTCCATCACCACGGTGCCGGCGAACGAGCGCCGCGCCCACTGGGGGATGTCCGCGGCGCGGATCATCGCGGAGACCTCGCGGGCCACGCCGTCCGGGTCCGCCGGAGGCAGCTTCGCGGAGACGTTCGCGGGGAACGCGGAGTAGGTGGTGGGGCCGTCGATGGCCCGCACGTTGCCGCCCACCACGTTGTAGAACACGCCGCGGCGCCCGGCGACCTTGCCGACGGCGCCCGCGGCGGCCGAGAGCACGATGCGCGGCAGGCCCGCCTCCTGGATGGCCAGCTGCATGGTGGTGGGGTCGCCCAGGCCGATGCCCGCGGGGGTGCGGGTGACCAGGCGGGAGAGCACATGCGCGGCGGCGCCCGGGCGGATCTCCCACGTGAAGTAGGAGCGGCCCTGGGTGATGGCCACGATCTTCTCGGACACGGAGAAGTGCCACGGGGCTCCCTCGGGCATGGCGTCCGCGGGCAGGTCGCGGAAGAAGTCCTCGATCTCGGGGCGCAGGTACGCCATGAGGTCGGTGTCCCGGTCCACGAGAGGGGTCTGCAGCGGGAACCGGCGGTAGCGGCGGCCGTCCTCCTCGGAGACGAGGTCCAGCTCCTTGCCGGGGTTGGCCTCGTGGTCCGGCTTCGCGGCGGCGGGGGCCGGCTCGGCCTCCTCGGCGGCGCCCGGCCGGGCGGCGGGGGCGGCCTCGCCGTCGACGGCGTCGCGCAGCCACAGCTCGAGGTTGAGCAGGCGCCAGAAGCGCTCGGGGTCGTGACGGCGGGGGTGGGCCAGGAAGTCCTCGAACAGGGCGCGCACCGTGGGGGCGTCCACGTACGGGCGGGCCGCGAAGGACGGGGAGGCGAACACCTCGCGGGCGGGCTCGCGCAGGGCGAGCAGCACGTCCGCGGCGGCGTCCTCGTCCGCGGGGCGGGCCGGCGGCAGCACGGCGTCCACGAGCCCCTCGACGCGGCCGCGGGCGGCGGCGCGCTCGGCCGGGCGCTCCCCCGCGTGCGCCTCCACGAAGGACGCGTGCAGCAGGGCCTCGACCGGCACGGCGGCGCGCTCGCGGGCGTCGGCCACGCGGGCGGCGAGCCCGCGGCGGGCGGCGTCGAGGTCGCGGACCGTCCCGCGCGCCTCGCGCAGCGAGCGCGGGACGCGCACCGGGGCGGTCCGGGGCTGCGTCGTCGGGGCGGGCTGCGCCGCGGCGTCGGAGCCGCGGACGGCGGCCGTGGAGGCCAGCGGACCGCCGTGGGCGCGGATGGCCGCGCGCAGGGACTCGAGGTCGGCGGCGGGGGCCGTCGGGGCGGCGGCGGGGGCGGGCCCGCCGATCAGGAAGGGGCGCTGCGTCTCGCCGAAGGCGAGGTAGCGGTAGACCGCCGTGTCGTCGGGGCGGGCGGGGGTCTGGCCGGGGGCCGCGTCGGCCGTGGTCTCGCGCATGGTGCGTCCTTCCGGGACGGGGGCTGCGGGGCGCGCCCGACCGCGGCCGGACGCGGTCTGGACTCTACCAGCGGGCCCCGACGGGACACCGTGGGAGCGGGCGTGCGACGCCCTCGGCGGGGCGGCCTGTCCGGGCCGGCGGGCGGGGCTGGTGTATGGTGGTGCCCGCGCCGCAGGTGAGAAGCCGAGCGGCTGCGCGGGCGTAGCTCAATGGTAGAGCGCTTGCTTCCCAAGCAAGATACGCGGGTTCGATTCCCGTCGCCCGCTCCACCAGGAATCACCTCGTCAGGGCCCGGCCACCGCCGGGCCCTGAGTGCTTCCACGATGACGGCGGCCCGCCTCAGCGCCCCGCGCGCAGCTGACGCAGGCGCCGCTCCAGGTCCACGGGCAGATCCGCGGCGAAGCGCGGGTCGACGTCGGGCCCGGCGTCCGCCATCCGGTACACCCCGTCCGCGCGGTCCAGGAAGCCGTAGTCCACGAGCTCGCGCCGCAGCGTGGCCACGTCCTCGTGGGCCGGGCGCAGCAGGTCGTTGACCTCCGGCTCGGTGTAGGCGCGATCCGGGGCGAAGCGGCGCAGCAGCTCCAGGAGCACGGCCACGCGCGGCTTGCGCCGGGCGGGGATCGAGCGCAGCCGCTCCCCGTCGAAGAAGCGGGCCAGCACGGTGGCGTGGAAGCGCTCGGCGGCCTCCCACTCGTCGGCGAGCGCGGCCGCCGCGGCCGTGTACCGCTCGCCGGTGACGGCCATGCGGGCGCGGATCAGGGTCTTCAGGTCGGACTGACGGGTCATCGGGGCATCCTCACGGGCGCGCGCCGCCCGGCCTCGCACGCGCCGCGGGGGTCGGTTCGACGTCCGTCGCAGGCGGGTGGGCCCGAGGATCCGCTCCCCTTCGCGCCGGGCCGGCGCGGCCCTGCCGCGCGGGACCGGGCCGCGCGGCGCGCTCGGCGGTGGGCGCCGCCGTCGTGATCCAGGCTAGCGGACGTCCCCGACGTAGGATCGCGGCATGCCCCTCGCCTCGCCGCGCCCGACCGCGCCCGACCGCCCCGGGGAGCGCCCGTGACGCAGGTGCTCTCCGGCTTCGTGGTGGTCTGGGTGATCATCGCCGTGGGCTTCCTGGTGGGCCGCTCCGGCGTGCTCGGCGAGGACGCCCGCACGGTGCTCTCCCGCACGGCGTTCTACATCGGCAGCCCGGCCCTGCTGTTCGTCACGCTCTCCGGCGCGGACGTGGCCGCCGTGCTCGGTCCGCAGCTGTGGGTGGCCACCCTGTCCGCCCTCGCCGCGGCCGCCCTGTTCCTGGCGGTCTCGATCCCGCTGTTCAAGGAGCGCCCGGCCTCCGAGCGCATCATGGCCGCGCTGAGCGCCTCGATGGTGAACTCGGCGAACCTGGGCATCCCCATCGCCGCGTACGTGCTGGGCGACGCCGCCCTCGCCGCCCCCGTGCTGATCTTCCAGCTGGCGATCTACACGCCCCTGTACGTGGCCGCCATGGACGCCGCCACCACGAGCGAGGCCCGGGCCCGGGCCGCGGGCGGGCGGCCCGCGGTGCGCCGCTCCCGCGGCCAGGCCCTCGCGGCGCAGCTGCGCCAGACGGGCACGAACCCCATGATCCTCGGCTCCGCGGCCGGCCTGCTCTTCTCCCTCAACGACTGGACCCTGCCCGGGCCCCTCATGCAGTCCGTGGAGCTGATCGGCGGCCTCTCCATCCCGGCGATGCTGCTGGCCTTCGGCATGTCCCTTGTGGGCTCGCGGCCCCTGGAGCGGGCCGGCGGGCGGCGCGCGGACGTGCTGCTGGCCTCGGGCGTGAAGCTGCTCGTCCACCCGCTGATCGCCTGGGTGCTGGCGCAGTTCGTGCTCGGCCTGGACGCGCGGGAGGTGTTCGTCGCCGTCGTGCTGGCCTCCCTGCCGACGGCGCAGAACGTGTTCGTCTCCGCGGTGCGCTACGACGCGGGGCTGCGGGTCTCCAAGGACACGATCCTCATCACCACGATCGTGGCGATCCCGGCGATGATCGCCGTCGCGCTGCTGCTGGCCTAGCGGGTCGGGCGCGGGGTCGCGCGGCCCCCGGCGGGGCCGCGCAGCAGGAGCACGACGACGGCCAACAGCGCCGCCAGCGCCAGCGCGCTCAGCACGTAGATCGGCCGGGCCCACGGGCTGTGGTCGGCCCCGCCGATGCCGTACGTGTCCGCAAGGGCCATGCCCATGCCGAAGGAGGCGAAGAAGTAGGCGGGGGTGGCCGCGACGAGCGAGGCGAGGCCGAGCGCGAGCACCGCGAGCGGGTCCACCTCCTCGCGGCGCCACACGAGGAACCACAGGATCGCCGCCACGCCGAGCCCCGCCGCGCAGAGCAGGACCGGGAGCAGGAAGGGCAGGGCGCCCTCCCCCGCCATGCCGAGGTCCGCGTACACCTGCCCCAGCGCCCGGTCCCCCGGGGCCGCCGCGAGCGGGTTCAGCACGAAGACCTGCAGCGCCGCGAGCACCGCGGCCGCCGCGACCAGGGCGGGCACCACGCCGCCGGCGACGAGGCGCACCCAGCCGGGCCGGTCGGGCAGGGCGGGCGGCGCCGTCGTCGGGCGGGGCCGGGACGCGCGGCCTCCGTGGGAGGCCGGCCGGGGGCGCGGTGCGGGGCGGGACATGCGGCCAGGCTAGCCCGTCCGGGAGGTGGCCCTAGGATGTGGCCCATGGCACAGAACACCGCAGGCGAGGGCCTGCTCGAGTCCATCCGTCAGGGCTACTCCTTCGAGGACGCCACCCTCACGCTCGGCGCCGCCGTGGTGGGGGACGAGGTGCACGCGGACACCCCCGTGCGGCTGCCGCTGCGCATGATGAACCGCCACGGGCTCGTGGCCGGCGCCACCGGCACGGGCAAGACCAAGACCCTGCAGATGATGGCCGAGCAGCTCTCCAGCGCCGGGGTCCCCGTGTTCCTCGCGGACGTCAAGGGGGACCTCTCCGGGCTCGCCGTCGCGGGCGAGGCCTCGGAGAAGCTCGCCGAGCGCACCACCGCCACCGGGATGCCCTGGCAGTCCCAGGCCTACCCCGTGGAGTTCCTCGCCCTGGGCGGCGACGGCGTGGGCGTGCCCGTGCGCGCCACCGTGGACGCGTTCGGGCCCGTGCTGCTCTCCCGGATCATGGAGCTCAACGAGACCCAGGAGTCCTCGCTGCAGCTGATGTTCCACTGGGCGGACCAGCGCGGCCTGGCCATGGACGACCTCGCGGACCTCAAGGCCGTCGTCACCCACCTGACCTCGGACGAGGGCAAGGCGGACCTCAAGGGGCTCGGCGGCGTCGCCACGTCCACCGCCAACGTGATCCTGCGCGAGGTCACCGGCCTCGAGGCCGCCGGCATGGCCGCGTTCTTCGGCGTGCCCGAGTTCGAGACCGCGGAGCTGCTGCGCGTCGCCCCGGACGGGCGCGGCGTGATCACCTGCCTCGAGCTGCCCACCCTGGCCGCCAAGCCGCAGCTGTTCTCCACGTTCATGGTGTGGCTCCTGGCGGACCTCTTCGCCGAGCTGCCCGAGGCCGGGGACCTGGACCAGCCCAAGCTCGTGTTCTTCCTGGACGAGGCGCACCTGCTCTTCGACGGCGCCTCGAAGGCCTTCCTGGACGCCATCACCACCACCGTGCGCCTGATCCGCTCCAAGGGCGTGGGCCTGTTCTTCGTCACCCAGACCCCGCAGGACCTGCCCGCCGAGGTGCTCGGCCAGCTCGCCAACCGCGTGCAGCACGCCCTGCGCGCCTTCACCCCGCAGGACGCGAAGGCGCTCAAGCAGACCGTGCAGACCTTCCCCACCACCGAGTACGACCTCGCCGAGACCCTCACCTCCGCCAAGGTCGGCGAGGCCGTGGTGACCGTGATGGACCCGGAGGGCGCGCCCACCCCCGTGGCGCTGACCCGCATGTGGTCCCCGCAGTCGGCCATGGAGCCCGCCCCCGAGGAGGCGATGCGCCAGATCGTCGGCGCCTCCGCCCTGCTGCCGGTCTACGGCACCGCGCAGGATCGCGAGTCCGCGTCCGAGGTGCTCTCCGCGCAGGCCGCGGCGGCGGCCCCCAGCACGGGCGGCAGCGCCCGGGGCAGCGCCGCCGGCGCCGGGGACGCCCGCGTGGCGGACGGGCACGGCGGCGGCACCGTGGTGTCCGGGGTGGACCTGGGCGACATCGAGGCGCTGCGCCGCGAAGAGGAGAAGGCGGCCGCCCGCGCCCGCAAGGAGGCGGACAAGCCGAGCGACTTCGAGCGCGCCATGGGCAACTTCATGAAGTCCGCGGGCACCCAGCTGGGCCGCGAGGTCGTCCGCTCGGTGCTCGGCACGCGCGGCCGCCGCGGCGGCGGCCTGCTGGGCGGGCTGTTCCGCCGCTGACGGCCCGGCCCGCCCCCGCTTTCGTGCGGGAACGGGAGCCTCCCACCCGTTTTCGTGCGGGAAACGGGAGGCTCCCACCCGTTTTCGTGTGGGAAACGGGAGGCCCCCATCCCGTTTTCGTGTGGGAAACGGGAGGCTGGCTCAGCCGCCGACCACGCGCGGGGCGGCACCGGCGGCGCCAGTCACCCGTCCGGCCCACCCGACGCGATCAGACCTGCCGCCGGGACGACGTCGGGCCGCACCTTCGAGGCGAAGGTGCGGCCCGACGTCGTGGTGGGGTCCGGTGGAGGCGCGGTGCCCGAGACTCCCGTTTCCCGCACGAAAGGCCCAGCGAAGGCTCCCGTTTCCCGCACGAAAGTGCGCGGCGGCGGGGGTGGGGGTCAGCGCACGCCGTGGCCCGAGAGCGACTTGGCCCAGGCCTCGATGGCGTCCCAGTCGCGGTAGTCGCCGTAGTTCTCGTTGCGGGAGACCTTGAGCTTGAGCTTCTCCAGCCAGCCGAGGCGCTCCTCCACGAGGGCGCCGCGGAAGAAGGCGATCTCGCGCGGGCCGTACGACTCGAGCTTCTCGCGCACCTTCGGGTCCAGCTCGTAGCCGCCGCCGGAGGCCAGGAACAGCAGGGGCTTGTCCGCGAGCTCGGCCCGGCGCGAGTCCAGGAAGTGCCGCGCGTCGGCCGCAAGCGAGCCCTCGTACACGGGCGCCGCCACGATCACGGCGTCGGCCGTGGCCAGCCAGGCGGCCGCGCCGGCCACGTCCTCCACGACGGTCTCGACGGACTGGGAGGTACGCAGCACCTCGGCCACGCGCTCGGCGATCTCACGCGTGGATCCGTGGGCGGACGAGGTGACGATGAGCGTGGTCATGGTTCTGCGCAGCCTTCGTGGTCGGGGGCGGACGTCGGGACTCAGTGTATCCCGCGCAGGTCCAGGTCCAGGCGGGTCTCGGCGCCCTCCGGGGCCCCCTCCGGGGCGTGCACGGTGACCGGGATGCCCCAGTCCTGCTGGTACAGGTGGCATGCGGCGTGGTCCGGGATGGGCTGCCCCTTCTCCCCGTCACAGGCGGCGGCGCGCGCGGTGATGTGCAGGACGCCCTCGGCCACCGCGGGGTTCAGCCGCAGGGTCCGGCTCAGCCCGGTCGAGGTGCCGGCGCCCTCGAGCAGCAGCTCCTCCGGGGAGCAGGAGACCTTCAGCTGGGTGGGGTCGCCCCAGCGGTCGTCCAGCTTCTGGCCGGAGGGCGCGGCGAAGCCGATGGCCAGGTCCACGTCCCCGGCCACCATGGGCGTGCGGGGCCGCTGGGTCTGCCGGGCGCCCTCGTCCACGGTGAGGTACTCCTCCGGCACGGCCAGCCGGACCAGCCGGTGGGCGTTGGTCTCGACGACGACGATCGCCGCCGGCGCCCCCTCGGCGTCGTACTCCACGAGCACGTCCGAGGGCTCCTGCAGCCCGCGGGCCACGGTGGAGACGGCGGCGGCCACGGGGCGGCCGGCAGCGTCCTCACCGGCGGGGGCGTAGCGGCGCACGGCGCCGTTGTAGGTGTCCGCGATGAGCACGGAGCCGTCCGGCAGGGCGGTCACGCCGAGGGGGTGCTGCAACCGGGCCTGGGCGGCCTCGCCGTCCACGAAGCCGAAGTCGAACAGGCCGGTGCCGACGGCGGTGCCCACCTCGCGGCGCCCGTCCTCGCCGGTGCGCAGCCAGCGCACGGCCGAGGTCTCGGAGTCGGCGGCCCACAGGGTGCCGTCCGGGCCCACGGAGAGGCCGGAGGTCTGGGCGAACCAGGCGGAGCCGGCGTCGCCGTCGAGGAGGCCCTCCAGGCCCGTGCCCGCGTGCACCGCGAGGGCGCCGGCCACGGGGTCGAAGTCGAAGAGCTGGTGGGTGCCCGCCATGGCGATCACCACGCGGCCCGCGGCCGGGTCCCACGCCACGTCCCACGGGGAGGACAGGGAGATCGCGGTGGGCTCCCCCGGGAGGTCGGACAGGTCCACGGAGACGCCCTCGGCGTCCCCGGCGGAGGCCTCCTTGGCGCGCTCGGAGTCGATGAGCTTCTGCACGCCGTTGCCGGCCACGGTGCTCACGCCGCCGTCCGCGAGGCGCAGCCCGCGCAGGCGGTGATTCACGGTGTCCGCGACCACCACGTCGTAGCCGACCCGCTCCGCCACGTCCTCGGGCAGCAGGGCCAGGCCGTTGGGCTCGTTGAACAGTGCCTGCTCCGGGCCGCCGTCCGCGTGGCCCTTCTCCGCCGGGGTGGGGAACGCGAGCCCGGCCTGCTCCTCGCCGGCCCCGGCCGGGTCCCCGCCGCCGACCGCGCGCAGCACCGTGGTGAGGTCCTCCGCCACCTCGAGGAGGCGGTGGTGGCCGGTGTCCGCCACGAGGAACGTGCCCGGCGCCGTGCCGCGGCCGGCCAGCGAGATCGCCTTGCCGGGGAACTTCAGGTCCCGGGCCACGGGCGTCGGCGGCACGTACGGGCCGGAGCCGCGGTGCAGGGTGCCCTTGGCCTCGTGCTCGGCCACGAGCTCGCGCACGAGCGAGTACAGGCCGGCCACGTGCCCCTCGCCCGAGAGGTGGGCGGCGATGTAGCCCTCGGGGTCCACGACCACGAGCGTCGGCCAGGCGCGCGCCGAGTAGGCCTGCCACGTGGTCAGCTCCGGGTCGTCCAGCACGGGATGCTCGATGGTGTAGCGCTCGACGGCGGCCGCGAGCGCGTCCGGGTCCGCCTCGTGCTCGAACTTGGGCGAGTGCACGCCCACGGTGACGAGGACGTCCGCGAACTCCCCCTCGAGGGGGCGCAGCTCGTCCAGCACGTGGAGGCAGTTGATGCAGCAGAACGTCCAGAAGTCCAGGATCACGACCTTGCCGCGCAGGTCCTCCAGGGTGACCTGCTCGCCGCCGGTGTTCAGCCAGCCGCGGCCCACCAGCTCGGAGGCGCGCACGCGCGAGGCGGCCCGCGGCACGGCGGCGGGGGCGGCGTCGGACGGGGCGGCGTCGGGCGAGACGGCGGGCGGGGTCTGCGGATCGGTCATGCCCACCATCATGGCGCACGCCCCGGACGCGTCCGCGCTCAGCGGACGCCGGCGTCGTCACAGGGGGAAAGACGACGCCGGCCGGTCCGGCCCGGTGCGCCGCGCGGGCCGCCCGGGCCGTCCGGGTCGCGGCGCGGCCGGTCCGGCTCACCCGGCCGCGAGCGCGGCCGCCAGCATCTCCTCGGCGATCAGGGTGAACTCCTTGCGCCCGGCCTCGGGCTGGCCCACGAAGGAGACCATCACCACGGCGTCGGCGGTGACGGCGGTGAGCACCTGCGCGGTGAGCTGGGGGCCGTCCGCGGAGGCCAGGGAGCGCTCCCACACCAGGGCGGACTGGGCCGGGGTGCCCTCGGACAGCGGCGCCTCGGAGACGGCGAGGCGGTAGTCCACGCTCGCGTCCCCGTCCTGCACCGTCATGGTCATCTCGCGGCAGTCGGCGAGCAGGGCGTTCACGGTCTGCAGGTGGCGCTCGACCTCCTGGCGTCCCGAGCCGGTGAGGCGGGCGACCTCCACGGTGCCGGTGCCCGTGAAGGTGTCCGCGCCGACGTCCACGCGGGTCGTATCTCCCTCGTCCAGGGAGATCGGGGAGAAGTCCAGTGCCGTCAGGGGCGCCTTGCACGCGGCGGGCTGCACGGTGGTGCGGTCCGCGTCGGAGCGGCGGGCGCGGGAGTCCTCCCGGGCGGCGTCGATCTCCTCGGGGGCGGCGGCGCGCTGGCGCACGAAGCCGAAGCCCACGGCGCGCTCGGCCGCGGCGGCGGCCATCCGCTCGTCCTGCCGGTCGCCCAGGCCGAGGCCCTCGGCGCCCTCCTCGGGGGCCGGGGCCGCGCCGCCGACGTCGCCGTGGAGGGCGTCCGCAGGGGCGGAGGGCTGCTCGGGTGCGGGCTCGTCCCCGGCCCCGCAGCCGGTCAGCGCCAGCATCCCGACGACGGCGGCCGCGGCCAGCGTGCGGGCGCGGCGCGGTCCTCGGGCCCGGCGGAGTCCTCGGGCGGGTGCGCGGTGCTCAGCGGCCATCTCGGGTCTCCTGGTCGGCGGGGTCGGGGGCGGAATCGGCGGGAGACGCCGCGGCGGGCGCGGGCTCGGCCGGGGCGGCGGGGGTGCCGTGCATGCGGGCGTACATCTCGTTCCAGCGGCGCAGCTCGGCATCGCCGTCGCGGTCCGCCCGGCGGTCCAGCCGCTCGGCGTTGCGGCGGTCGGTGCGGTACCAGAGCACGGCCACCATGACGGCCATGACCACGGTGGGGAACTCGCCGATCCCCCACATGACCGCGCCGCCGATGTGCTGGTCCTCGAGGGCGCTGGGGCCCCAGTTCCGGCCCATGTTGCCGAACCAGGACGCCTGGATCAGGCCGGTGGAGCCGGTCATGGCGACGCCGATGAACGCGTGGAAGACCATGGTGGCCAGCAGCAGCACGAGCCGCAGCGGGTACGCGGGCCGGCTGGGCAGCGGGTCGGAGCCGACCATGACCAGGGCGAAGAGGAAGCCCGTGAGCAGGAAGTGCACGTTCATGAACTCGTGACCCACGTGGGTCTCGAGGGAGAACCGGAAGAAGTCGGTGTAGTAGAACACCAGGATCGAGCCGGCGAAGTTCACGCCCGCCACGATCGGGTTCGTGATGAACCGCCCCCACGGGGAGTGCACGATCCACAGGATCCACTCGCGCGGGCCCCGGCTGCCGTCCGTGCGGGAGGGCAGGGCGCGCAGCGCCAGGGTGATGGGGGCGCCGAGCACGAGGAACAGCGGGCTGATCATGGTCAGCGTCATGTGGCCCATCATGTGGGAGCTGAACAGGACGCGGCCGTAGACCGCCGGGGAGCCGGAGGTGGCCCACAGCAGCACGGCCAGGCCGACCATCCAGGACAGGGTGCGCAGCACGGGCCAGCGGTCCCCGCGGCGGTGCAGGCGCCACACGGAGCGCAGGTACCACAGGGCCAGGAACGCGATGATCGCGACCCACAGCCAGTCCAGCCGCCACTCGGTGATCCAGCGCGCGCCGGTCAGCTCGGGGGGCAGCTCGTAGCCGGTGAGGATGCGGGCGGGGGTGGCGTCCGGGGCCAGCTCCTCCGGCACGGGCGGGGCGGTGCGGGACAGCACGGCGGACAGGCCCATGACGGCGGCCATCACCACGGCCTCGACCGCGATCAGCTGCCACAGCAGGCGACGCGCGGGGGCGGGGCTGGGACGGTCCGGGCCGGCGTCGAGCCGCGGGATCACCCAGCGGCGGTGCATCAGGCCCACGAGGCCCAGGCCGAGAGTGGCCAGGAACTTGATCACCACGAGGATGCCGTAGGGGCTGGTGAGCTGGGCGGGGTCGTCCATGCGGATGGACGCGTTGACCACGCCGGACAGCGCCACGGTCACGAGGCCGAGCCCGGCCAGGACCGAGTACCGGGACAGCGCGGTGTGCAGCAGGGGCGTCGAGCCCTGCTCGCGCGGGGCGCGGGCCCGGCCCTGCGCGCCGTCCGGGCCCACGAGGGTGTCCGAGATGGCCACGAGCACGAGCAGCCCGCCCACCCACACGACGACGCCGAGCAGGTGCAGCCCGATCGAGTTCACGGCGCCGTAGTGGTCGTCGCCGCCCGCGGCGTGGCCGATCAGGGCCAGCGGCACGAGGCCGATCATCGCGAGGATGCCGGTCCAGAACAGCCCGTTGTGGGAGCGCACGGCGATCACGAGCGTGGTCACCACGGCGGCGATCACGGTCACCCAGAACCATGCCTGGCCGACCGAGATCCCGGCCACGTACGCCACGAGCCCGGCCGTGAAGCCCTCCGCCGCGGTGACGGGGATGCCGGCCAGGTCCGAGTAGGACAGGATCCCCACGGCCAGGGCGGCCACCGTCCACACGCCGGCGCTCACCGCGGCCACCCGCAGCGTCCGGGTGAAGGCGGGGTGCTCGGGCAGCGGGCCCTCCTGCGCGTCCGCGCGGCGCTGCGCGGCGGAGCGATGCCAGCGCTCCGTGCCCGCCGCGTGCGGGGGCAGGATGCCGGCGGCGAAGATGATCGCCGCGATGGCCATGGTCATGGCCAGGTTGGAGACCAGCTCCCCCGCGGGCACGCCCCAGCGGGTGATCCAGCCGGGGTCGGAGAGCTCCCGCACGGCCGTGATGCCCGTCAGCCAGGCGGCGACGGCGAGGGCGCCGGCACCCGCGGCGGCCACGAGCACCCAGATCCATCGGGGCACCCCGGGCCGGCCGGACGCGCCCGGGCGGGCGGCGTCGTCGGGTGAGGCGGGGCGGCTGCCCCGGGCGGGGGCGGTGACGGAGGGCATGGGGTCCATCCTCTCAAAGGGGGCGGACGCCCGACGACGGCGGGGCGGGTCCCGCCGTCGTCGTGCGTCCGGGTCTGCGGCCGGGTCTGCGGCCGGGTGCGCGGCCGGGGCGTGCCGGGGGCGGCTCAGGCGAACAGGACGTCGCCCACGAAGCCGCCCTCGGCGCAGCCCGGCGGGATCGCGAAGACCGCCGAGCCCACGGGCACGGTCCACAGGTTCAGGTGGTCGGACTCGGCGAGCCGCTCCTGCACCGGGACGAACTGCCGGTCCACGTCCGCCTGGTAGGCGGCGAAGATCAGCCCCGCGCCGGACTCGATGGCCCCGCGCGGGTCGTCGTAGTTGTACCCGCGGCGCAGCATCCCGTACTCCGGCACGTCCATCCGGGCGCGCCGCAGGTGGGAGATGTCCGGGATCACGGGGAACCCGGCGGGGCCGAGCGCCGCGAAGTCCGGCTCGTCGTGCTCCTGCTCGCCGGTGAGCGGCGCCCCGGTGCCCAGGGTCCGGCCGATCACCCGCTCCTTGCCGGGGCGGTCCAGCTCGTCCCACGTGTCCAGGAGCATCTCGATGCGCCGGACCACCAGGGACGTGCCGTCCTGGATCCACGGGGTGATCCCCACCTGCTCGGCCCCGACGCCCCACACCACGCGGTCCAGGTGCGGGGTCTGCGCGGCCGGGTTCGCGGTGCCGTCCACCTGCCCGAAGAGGTTGCGCATGGTGGTGCCGGTGGGGTGGGCGCCTCGGGAGGCCCGGAAGCCCTCCTGCGCCCAGCGCTCCGCGGTGAACGGGCGCGCCGCCTTGATGAGCATGCGCCGCGCGTGCGCCACGGACATGCGGTCGTCGCCGCAGATCTGCAGGAGCAGGTCCCCGTCGCCGAACGCGGGGTCCAGGCGGTCGACCTGCGGGAAGGCGGGCAGGGGCCGCAGCCAGGCCGGGGCCCGGTCCGGGGCGACGCGCGCCAGGAGCTCGGGGCCGAAGCCGAACGTCACCGTGAGCCGGGCGGGGGCCGCCGCGAGCTCGGGCTCGGTGTCCGCGATCGTGGCCCGGCCCTGGGTGAGGCGTGCGGCGTCGTCGGTGAGCAGGCGCAGCATCCGCTCGATCCCCAGCCGGTCCGTGTCCGGGAGCAGGTCGAAGGCGAGGAACACCGCGTGGGCCTGGGCCGGGGTGTCGACGCCGGCCTGGCGGGGCCCGTGGAACGGCACGGTGTCCGTGCCCACGGGCGAGCTGACGGCCACCCGGGCGGACTGGCCGCCGGGCTCGGCCCAGCCGGCCCGGCCGACCTCGCCCTCGATGCCGGTGTCGCCCATGACCTCGGAGGGCGAGGCCCCCGCCCCGGCCGCCCCCGACGCGGCGGGCGCGTCCGGGGCGGCCGAGGCGTGACCGGCGCCGTAGCCGAGCGCGGTGCCCAGCAGGCCGCCGCCCACCGCGCCCGCCCCGAAGAGCAGGCCGCGGCGGGAGGGCCCGGCCGGGCGGGCGTCCTCCGCGCGGGGGGACGCCGGGCGGGCGTCCTCCCCGCGGGGGTCGTCCGGGTGCTCGGCGGGGTCAGTGGTCGGCATGCTCGTCCGACTCCTCCGCCCCGCCGCCGTGGTAGGACTCGTTGGCGCCGGCGAACGGGCGGGCCACGGAGACGACCTCCATGGTGGAGCCGTCCTCCAGCTCGAGCTCGTAGGCGACCTCCTCGCCGGGCTCGATCGGCTCGGTCAGGCCCATCAGCATCACGTGGGCGCCGCCGGGGGCCAGCTCGAAGGACGCGCCGGCGGGCACCGTGAAGCCGTCCGGGGACTGCTGCATCACCATCTGGCCGTCCTCGTCGGCGACCATCACGTGCAGCTCGGCCTTCGCGCCCACCTCGGCGCTCACGCCGACCACGTGCAGGTCCTCGTCGGAGGAGTTCTCCAGGAGGCCGAAGGAGCCGGTCATGCCGTCCTCGGTGGCCTTGGTCCACGGGTCGGAGACGGTCAGGGGCGCGCCCTTCCCCTCGGCGGGGGCGGACGATGACGCGGCGGCCGGGGTGGTCGTCGCGGCGGCCGGGGCGCTCGAGGACGACGACGCGGCGTCGTCCGCGCCGCCGGCGCAGGCGGTCAGGCCGAGGGCGGCGGCGGCCACCACGGCGGCGGCGGACAGGCGGCGGGCGGAACGGGGGGTGGTCATGGCTGTTCGCTTCCTTCAGGAGTGCGGGGCGTGGCCGGGCTCCGGGGCGGAGCCTGCGGGCGCGCGAGGGAGGGCCTGGCCTCGTGGGGCCGGCCGGAGGGGTCTGGTCAGCGACCGTCGTCGAGGTGGCCGAGCGCGCGGGCCCGACGGCCCATGAGGATCAGCGCCGCCACGAGCACGAGCAGCCCGGCGACGCCGACGGCCCACACCCACGCGGGCAGCGCGCCCGCCTCGGCGGACTCGCCCGCCTCGGCGGAGCCCTGCTCGGCGGGGGCCTCGGACGCCTCCCCGGTCCCGGCGCCGGACCCGGCGGGGGCCGGGGTCGAGACGTCGGAGGCGGCGGGGGCCGCGGCCACGCCGCAGCCGTCCGGGGCGGTGCCCTCGGCGGGGGCGGCGGGGTCGTCCACGGCGAACCCGAAAGCGCGCTCCTCGGAGTGCCCGTCCGAATAGACCACCCGGTAGGCGACGCGGTAGTCGCCGTTGGGCAGCCCCTCGCACAGCGGCGCGGAGAAGCCGGGACCGTCCACGGTCCCGGGCTCGGCCTGCCACTGGTTGCCGGCCGCGTCCCTCACCTGGAGCAGGTTCTGGATGCCTTCGCCGTCGATCAGGTCGCCGCTGAAGGTCAGGGCGACCCGCTCGGGCGCGGTGCCGACGGTCTCGTCGACGCCCGGGGATGTGCGGACGAGCTCGTCGTGGGCGGCGGCGGGGGCGGCCCCGGCCAGGGCGAGCGCCGGGATCAGGGCCAGGCCGGCCGCCGTGCGGGCGGCGCGGCCGGCTCCCCGGCGCGGGCGTGCGGTCTCGTGGGGGTGATGCATGGTGTCCTCACCGGTCCGCTCGGGTCCGCGGCGGACGCCGCGGGCGGACCGTGCCGAAGGGTCGTCGGGCGCGGTCGGGCCTCGAGGACGCCGGGGGCCGGCGTCGTCAGGCCGCGAGGGCGAAGGGCGGTCCGCGCCGCCCGGGGGTGCCCAGCAGGACGAGGGACTCCGTCGGCCGCGGCGCCGGCAGCGCCGGGACGCGCGCGGGGGACGGAAGCGGGAGCGGACCGGCGGAGGCGGCGCGCGGGAGCACGGCCTGGAGCACGCGCTCGGCGACGGCGAGCACGAGGGCCTCGCCGCGGCGCAGCACCAGCACGGTGAGCACCGCCGCGGCCGCGTGGGCGGCGAGCATCAGCGGGTCGGCGGCGTGGACGTGTCCGGCGGCCGGCCCGGCGCTCACGGAGACGAGGGGTCCCGCCGCGGCGGCCGCGTGGTGGAGGTGGGCCGGGTCGACACCGGCGGCGGGGGTCACGGCGTGGCCACCGGCGGCGATCCCGTAGAGCACGTGGAACAGTCCCTGGGCGACGCCGACCGCGGCGGCGGTGCGCCACAGCGAGAGCGCGCGGCCGGCGAGCGCGGTGCACACCGGGGCGGCGAGCACGGCGGCGAACGCGGCGACGCGGACGTCCGGCAGGCCGACGCCGGGCACGGCGGCGGCGTGGAAGAGGGCGGCCAGCACGGTCATGGCCAGGGCGCCGGCCACGCCCCGGGCGAGGCGGGCGGGGCCGCGGACCACGCGGCCCGGAGCCGGATGGGGGCGCCCGGAGGCGTGCGGGGCGGCGTCGACGGCGCTGCGCATGCCTCGGCTCCTCTCGCACGGGCCCGGTCGGCGACGACCGGCTGGGGACCCTGCCATCCTACGCCGGGTCCGGGACCGCCCCGGAGACGACGACGGGCGCCCCACCCTGCGGTGGGACGCCCGTGGTGCGGCGACGCGGGACGGGCCGCAAGGCCCGCTCCGCGGCCGGGATCACTCGGAGGCGGCGGCCTTGAGCTTGGAGCCGGCGGTCACCTTCACGGAGTAGCCCGCGGGGATGGTGATCTCCTCACCGGTGCGCGGGTTGCGACCGGTGCGCTCCTTGCGCTCGGTGCGCTCCACGGCCATCCAGCCGGGGATCGAGACCTTCTCGCCCTTCTTCACCTGGGCGGTGAACACCTCGAAGAGGGCGTCCAGCACATCGCTGACGGCGGCCTGGGTGTTGCCGGAGCGCTCGGCGACGGCGGCGACGAGTTCCTTGCGGTTCATGGCCATGGGTCCTCCCTATGGGACGTCGGTTTCACGGGTCCCGGACCGTTCGGACCGGGTTGCCAGTTGCGAACGTACCACCTCGAGGCCCCGGAAGCGCCCCCTGATCGGCGTGAATCCGCCCTTTTCTCCGGTTTTCTCCCCGCCGGAGCGCCCGCGGCGCCCCCGGAGCGGGCGGGCGGCGAGCACGATCCGGGCCCCGGACACGACGACGGCGGCCGCACCCTCCGTGAGGAGGGTGCGGCCGCCGTCGGGGTGGGACCCTGCCCCGCCGACGCGCGTCAGCGGGGAGCGGGGGTCACCAGGAGGACTTGGTCACGCCGGGCAGCTCGCCACGGTGCGCCATGTCGCGGAAGCGCACGCGGGAGATGCCGAAGCGCTGGAAGGTGCCGCGCGGACGGCCGTCGATGGCGTCGCGGTTGCGCACGCGCACCGGGGAGGCGTCGCGGGGCAGCTTCTGCAGGCCCAGGCGAGCGGCCTCGCGGGCCTCGTCCGAGGCGTTCGGGTCCACGAGGGTCTTGCGCAGCTCGAGACGCTTCTCGGCGTAGCGGGCGACGATGGCCTTGCGCTGCTCGTTCTTGGCGATCTTGGACTTCTTGGCCATCTCAGCGCTCCTCTCGGAAGTCGACGTGCTTGCGGACCACCGGGTCGTACTTCTTCAGGGTGATGCGGTCCGGGTTGTTGCGGCGGTTCTTGCGGGTCACGTAGGTGTACCCGGTGCCGGCGGTGGACTTCAGCTTGATGATCGGACGAACGTCCTTGTCCTTGGCCATGTCAGAGCTTCACTCCCTTCGCGATCAGGTCCGCCACGACGGCGTCGATCCCGCGCACGTCGATGGTCTTGATGCCCTTGGCGGACAGCGTCAGGGTGACGTTGCGGCGCAGGGAGGGGACCCAGTAGGTCTTCTTCTGGATGTTCGGGTCGAACCGGCGCTTGGTGCGACGGTGCGAGTGGGAGATGCTGTGGCCGAATCCCGGCCCAGCCCCGGTTACCTGGCAGTGAGCTGCCATGATCACTCCTCGTGGCAAGTAGTAGTAAAAGGACGGGCGGAACCCGCATGGCGGCGCTGCGCGGACGAGTCCGCGCAGGGCCTGTTGTGAGCCCCGCCCCGGGTGTGGACACCGCACTCTTACTGCGACTTCTCGAAAAGGTGGACCAGGCTGGGTGAGAGCCAACCGAAGTGCCTTATGGGATCGCTGGTGTGGACGGTGAGCCCCGGTCCGCTGTGACGGCGTTCCGGGATCCGGTCTGCGGGAGCGCGTTGCTTTTCCGACCCTCCGTCCGTCCGGTCACCTGACCGGGGAACAGCGAGAACAACGCGGCGTGCGCCGTCCTACCCTACGCGATGCGAGGGCGCGGGATCAACTCGCCGGCCGGCCCTCGGAATCCGCCTCGGACTCCCCCGTGGCCCCGGTCACGGCCCCGGCGTCGGCCCCGGCGGCGCCCGCCCGCCGGGACCCGTCCGGGTCCATGGCGTCGAACAGCCAGTGGTCCTCGCGCAGCCCGGCCAGCAGCCGCATCGACAGCCGCGTGACCTCGGCGAGGTCCTCCTCCGCCATGTGGTCCACGAAGACGCGGCAGACCATCCGGTCGTAGGCGGGGACGGCGGCCTCCATGCGACGCCGGCCCTCGGGGGTCAGGCTGACGAGGGTGACGCGCGCGTCCTCGGCCGAGGGGCGCCGCTCCACCCAGCCGCGCTCCTCGATGCGCCGCACCACGTGGGACAGGCGGGAGAGGGAAGAGTCCACGAGCTGCGCCGCGCGGCTCATGGGCATCGTGCCCTCGGCTTCGCGGCTGGCCTCCTCCGCGCCCAGCACGTAGAGGAGGTGGAACTCGAAGGGGGTCAGGCCCGCGTCCCGGTGCAGGTCGGACTCCATCTGGGACACGAGGCCGAGGCACGCCGCCGAGAGGGCGGCCCACGCGTTGCGCTGCTCGTTCGTCAGCAGGCTGCGCCGGTACGGATCCTCCAGCGCGGGGAAGGCCTCGGGCTCCGGCGCGGTGTCGGGCTCGGGTCGGTGGTCGGCGGAGGTCATGGGGTGATCGTGCCAGGTCAGCACCGGGACGGCGACTCAACGGGACCGGACCGGGACCCCGGCGTGTTGCGGGCCCCGGTCCGGTCCGCGTCAGGACTCGATGCGGGCCAGCCGCTGTCCGCGGGCCACGCCCGCCCCGGGCGCCAGTGCCTCCCGCCGCAGGACGCCCGCCGCCGGGGCCGTCACGGGCGTCTCCGTCTTCATCGCCTCCAGGACGGCCACGGTCTGCCCGGCCGTCCACGTCCACGGTGAGCTCGACGCGGGCATCCTCCGGGGCCGCCGCGGCCCGGAACGTCCACCGGGCACGGGGACGGCGCCCCGCCCCGGGATGCGGGGCGGGACGCCGTGGCCGGGGCGGGTCAGGCCTGGCCGTGGGGCACGACGACGGCGCGGCCGGAGATCTTGCCGTCCTGCAGGTCGCGGTAGGCCTGCAGGGCGCCGTCCATCGCGTAGGTGGTGTAGAGCGGCTCGACCTTGCCGTCCCGGTAGAGGCCGGCGAGCTCGTGCAGCTCCTCGACGGTGCCCCAGTAGGTGGTCACCAGCTCCGCCTCGTACGGCGTGGAGAGGAAGGACCAGTCGATCGTGGAGCCGTTGCCGATGCCCACGATGGTCACGCGGGACTGCACGGCGGCCGAGTCCAGGGCGGCGCGGGCGGTGGCGGCGATGCCCACGAAGTCGAAGGCGGCGTCCACGCCGCGGCCGCCGGTGATCTCGCGGATGCGGGCCACCTGGTCCTCACCGGAGGGCACGGTCACCGCGCCGTACTTCTCCGCCTCCGCCATGGCCTCGGGCTTCATGTCCGTGGCGATCACGGTGGCGCCGGTCAGGGCCTTGAGGATCTGCACGGCCATCAGGCCCAGGCCGCCCAGGCCCACCACGAGCGCGTAGGCGCCGGCGCGGTTCAGGCGCGGCAGGGCCAGCTTGATCGCGTGGTACGGGGTGAGGCCGGCGTCGGCGAGGGCCGAGGCGGGGACGGGGTCGGCGTCGCCCAGGGGGACGAGGTTGCGGGCCGGCACGGTCACGTACTCGGCCATGCCGCCGTCGCGGCCCAGGCCGATGCCGGCGTAGTCCATCTCGGCCACGTTCTGGCAGTAGGTGTCCTGGCCGCGCGAGCAGGCCGGGCAGTGGCCGCAGCCCACTGGGCCGTAGACGAGCTGCGCGGAGCCGACCTCGAAGCCGGTGACGCCCTCGCCGAGCTCCTCCACCCAGCCGGACGTCTCGTGGCCCAGCGTGTACTCCGGGTCCACGAGCGGGTTCATGCCGGGCTCGAACTCGTCGTAGACGGCGACGTCCGAGTGGCAGGCGCCGGCGCCGGCCACCTTGAGCAGCACCTCGCCGGGGCCGGGGGCGGGACGCTCGATCTCCTTGAGCTCCGGGAACGTCTTGTAGGCGGTGAAACGGACGGCCTTCATGGTGGTCATGGATGCTCCTCCTGACGCGTCACGGCCCGGATCGGCCGGGCCCCTCGGGGATGCGGACGCGCCTCCATCCTTCTCCCGTCCGGGGGACGTCGTCAGGCCCCTGGAGGCGGCGGGTTCCAGACGGCGGCAGGAGGCTCGGTGCTCAGCGCTCAGTGCTCCCGCAGCATCGCGATGAGTTCGTCCTTGCGCTTGTCCGAGTACCCGGTGAGGTCCAACTCCTTGGCGCGGTCCTCGAGCTCGTCCACGGTCCACTCCTCGTAGGACTCGGACTCGCCGCCGCGCTCCGCGACCTCCTCGCGCCCGTCGCGGGCGGCCGCATTGGAGATGCGCGCGGCCTTCTCCTTCGAGGCGCCGTCTCGGCGGAGCGCCTCGTACATCTCGGGGTCCTTGATCTGCGGGGTGTCGGACTCGGACTTCTTCTGCGTGGCCATGCCTCCACCCTGCGCCCTCCTCGCGGTGGGCGGGAAGGCACCGCCACTCCAGCCGTCAGCCCAGCTGCGGCCCCTCCGCCAGCCGGATCGGGCCCCGCGCCGCGGCCGGGTTCACGCGCTCGCCCCTCTGCCGCACCTCCACGGCGCCGGCCGCGTGCAGCTCCGCGGCCACGGCGCGGGCCTCGTCCATGAGGTCGCGCCACGCCTCTCCCCCGGCCACGCGCGCGGCGTCGGAGGGGCAGATGGTCTTCCCCTCATCCCGCTGGCGCAGCAGCGTCCGCATCGCGGCGGCCAGCCGCTCGCGTGTGCCCTCCGGGGTGGGCTCCCACCACGGGTCGCCGCGCTCCCCCAGCGCGACCTTCGCGTCCTGGACGCGGGGGCGCGCCGTCGTCGGGTCCGTGCGGACGAGTCGACGCGCGGCCATGAGCCCCTTCACGAGCTCGCCCGCGAGCGCCGCCGGGATGTGCGGGTCCTGGGCGCGCCACTTCCGGCCGTCCACGACGATGTGGTGGCCGTCGGGCGTGGTCTCGGGTCTCGTACGCTCCGGCTCGCTCATGCGGCCATCCTGCCCGCTCAGGCCACCGTCGTCCCGAGCCAGGCGCCCACCGCGAACGTGAGGGCCAGGGCGAGCGCGCCGCCGATCACCACGCGCACCATGGCCGGCAGGACCCGGGCGCCGCCGAGCCACGCGCCCATGCCGCCGGTCACCGCGAGCGCGAGCAGCGTGGTGACGAAGGTCAGCGCCACCCGGATGTCCACGGGCGCGAGGATGATCGTCAGGAACGGCAGCAGCGCGCCGAGGAGGAACGCCACGAACGAGGCGCCGGCCGCCGACCACGGGCTGACGACGCCGGTCTCGTCCATCCCCAGCTCGGCCCGCAGGTGGGCCTTGAGCGCGTCCTTCTCGGTGAGCTCGCGGGCCACGGTCTCCGCGGTGGCGCGGCTCAGGCCCTCAGCCTCGTACAGGCCGACGAGCTCCTCGAGCTCGCCCTCCGGGTCCTCGGCCAGCTCGCGGCGCTCCTTGGCGATCAGCGCCTTCTGCGAGTCCGAGGACGAGGACACGGACACGTACTCCCCCAGCGCCATGGACACGGCGCCGCCCACGACGGCGGCCACGCCGGCGATCGCGACCGGGGCGACCGCCGTCGTCGCTCCCGCCACGCCCACCACGGTGGCGGCGACGGAGACGATGCCGTCGTTCGCGCCGAGCACGCCGGCGCGCAGCCAGTTCAGGCGCTCGTGCAGCCCGCCGCCGGCGTGCGGCTCGGGGCCGGCGTGGCCGGAGGAGGCGGCGACGTCGTCACGGACGGTGGGCTCGGAGGGGGCGGTGGACTCGTTCATGGGGACCAGGATGCTCCGGTCGGGGCCCGCCCGCCACGAAGGGCAGGCGAGCCTCAATCGCCGGGTGCGCGCCGTCGTCGTCCCCCAGCGCTGTCGTGCGGGAAGCCGGGCCCGGAAGGCTCCCGTTTCCCGAACGAAAGTGCCCGTGAAGGCTCCCGTTTCCCGAACGAAAGCGGGGGCGGGTCAGTGCAGCGGGGTGTGCGCCGGGTCGACCTCTTCGCCCTCGCGCACGGGCCCGGGTGCGGTGCCGCCGCCCCACGGGTCGCCGCCGAACGCCTCACGCCCGTGCTCGCTCATCCAGCTCGCCAGCTCCGGGCCGGCGGGCACGATGCCCGCCGGGTTGATGTCCTCGTGCACCACGTAGTAGTGCTCCTTGATCTGGGCGAAGTCGATCGTGTCCCCGAAGCCCGGGGTCTGGAACAGGTCCCGCGCGTAGCCCCACAGCGCCGGCATCTCGGTCAGCCTGTTCCGGTTGCACTTGAAGTGCCCGTGGTACACGGGGTCGAACCGCACCAGCGTGGTGAACAGCCGCACGTCGGCCTCGGTGATCCGCTCCCCCATCAGGAAGCGGCGCGTCGTCAGTCGCTCCTCGAGCCAGTCCATCGCGGCCCACAGCCGCTCGTACGCGGCGTCGTACGCCTCCTGCGAGCCCGCGAAGCCGCACCGGTACACGCCGTTGTTCACCTCGGTGAACACGCGCTTGATCACCTCGAACATCTCGTCCCGCTCCGGCCCGGCGTCGGGGATCAGCTGCGGGGCGCCGTCGCGGTGGAACGCGGTCCACTCCGTCGAGAGGTCGAGGGTGATCTGCGGGTAGTCGTTGGTCACGACGCCGCCCGTCGGCACGTCCACGATCGCCGGCACCGTGATGCCCCGCGGGTAGTCGGGGAACCGCGTGAAGTAGTTCTCCTGGAGCCGCTCGGTGCCGAGCACGGGGTCCTTCCCGCCCTCGTCGAGGTCGAAGGTCCAGGATCGCTCGTCGTGGGTCGGCCCCGGGGTGCCCAGCGAGATCGCGTCCTCCAGGCCGAGCAGGCGCCGCACGATGATCGTCCGGTTCGCCCACGGGCACGCCCTCGCCGCCACGAGGCGGTAGCGGCCCGCCTCGACGGGCCACGCCTCGGCCCCCTCGGTGAGCCCGCCGCCCACGCGGCCGACCGTGGACGGCTCGGCCACGGGCAGGGCCCGCACGGCCTCCGGGTCTGCCACGATCCGGTCGGTGATGTAGTTCGTGTCGCGCGTGAACTCGGCGCCCGACTGCACGTAGTTGCCCTTGAGCCCCTCGCGGGTGTCGATGGTGCCGCGGTCCGCGGCCTGGCCGGTCTGCTGGTTCTCCATACACTCGAGCCTATGACGACGACCCCCGCCACGCCTGGCCTCACGCCCGCCCCGCTGGTGCGCTGCGTGACCGCCCAGAACCCCTCCCCGATGACCCTCGCGGGCACCAACACGTACGTGGTCGCCGCACCGGACTCAGATGCGGCCGTCGTGGTGGACCCGGGCCCGGAGGACGACGCCGCCGCCCACCTCGAGCGCGTCCGTGCGGCGGCCGAGGGGCGCCGGATCGCGCTCATCCTGGTGACGCACCGGCACGCCGACCACACCGGCGGGGTGGACGCGTTCCACACAGCCACGGGCGCCCCCGTGCGCGCCGCGGACCCGGACTGGTGCCGCGGCGGGGCCGCCGTCCTGACGCGGGACGAGCGGATCGACGTCGCCGGCACCCTGGTGCTGGCGTGGCACACCCCGGGCCACACCTCGGACTCCTACTCGTTCGCCGTCCCGGACGCGGGCGCGCACGGCGCGGTCATCACGGGCGACACCATCCTCGGCTCGGGCACCACCATGCTCGACCACCCGGACGGCACGCTCACCGACTACCTGGCCAGCCTGCGTCGCCTCGAGGCGGCGGGCCCGCTCACGGTGCTGCCCGCGCACGGGCCCGTGCCGGAGCCGCTGGACGTCGTCGCCCGCGACTACCGGCACCACCGCGAGGGCCGGCTGGCGCAGGTCAGCGCGGCGCTCGCCGAGCTGGGCGAGGACGAGGCCGCGACCGTCACCCCCGAGCATCTGGCCCCGCGGATCTACCCCGGGCTCGAGGGCACCGTGGCGCGCGTGGCCGTCCAGACGGTGGCCGCGCACCTGCGCCACCTGCGCGAGGGCTGAGCGGTCCCGCGGCGCCGTCGGCCCTCCCCCGGGGCGGCCCGCCGCCACTACGCTGGGGCCACACCCTGCAGTCTCGACTCCTCACCTCGACCCCCGCGGAGGCACCCCATGACCATCCTCGTCGGCTACGCCCCCTCGACGTCCGCGGACGCCGCCCTGGACACCGCCCTGGACATCGCCCGCTCCACCGGCGAGCGCGTGGTGGTGGTCAACGCGGGCCCGGGCGGGGAGCACCGCACCAAGTCCCTCGTCACCGAGGAGCAGCAGCGCGGCGTGCAGGCCCGCCTCGACGCCTCGGGCGTGGACGCGGAGTTCCGCCAGTACGCGCGCGGGCGCTCCACCGTGCAGGAGATGAAGGACGTGGCCGCGGAGCTGGACCCGTCCATCGTGGTGATCGGCGTGCGCCGCCGCGGCGGCTTCGGCCGGTTCGTGATGGGCTCCGTCTCGGACGAGCTGCTCCAGGAGATCGACCAGCCGGTGCTGTGCGTCAAGGAATACACGCAGTACGGGGACCGCACCCCGGAGGCCGTCAGCCACGTGGCCGAGACCGACCCCGCGACCCGCGGCCTGCCCGCCTCCGAGCCGATGGTCGAGCAGCGTCGACTCACGCCCGTCGATCCCGGGGACCCGACGCTGGAGCGCTGAGCGCTCCCGCCGGGCCTCAGTCCTCGTCGTCCTGACGGCGGCGCGTGACAGCGTCGTCGAGGAGGCCGTCCGCGTGGGAGCCGGCGCCGCTGCGCCGCCCGGCCTCGTCTGCCGTCGCAGCCTCCGCCGCCTGTTTGGCCTGCTGGGCGCGCCGCTCGGCGAACGCCTCCTCGCCCGGGCCGGCGAGCTCGCGGTTGCGCTGCACCGCGGTGATCGAGCCGGTGTAGAGGCCGGCGTGGTCGTCCACGCGGGTCAGCGGCGTGGTCACCGTGTCCGGGCGGGGCTCCCCGCCCTCGACGCGCGGCAGCTCCGCGGTGCGCGGGCGCGGCTCGCGGGCCGCCACCCCGGAGCCGTCCGGGCCCGGCTCGCCTGTCGGGTCGGCACCGCGGGCCCCCGCGTCGGAGCCCTCGGAGGCGGGGGCCGCGTCGTCGTGGGCGGGGAGCCGCTCCGCCACGCGCTGCACCACGATGGCCTCGGGGTGCTCGCTGCGCAGGAACGTCACGAGGTCCTCGCGGACGAGGCAGCGCAGGTCCCACAGGTCGCCGGAGTTGCGGGCCGAGACCACGGCGCGGATGCGCACGGTGCCGCCGATCGCGTCCGTGACCTGCATGGAGGACTCGCGGCCGTCCCAGAGGTCGGTGGAGTCCAGCAGCTGGGTGAGGCGCTCGCGCAGCGCCGGCATGGGCACGCGCCAGTCCACGTCCAGCTCCACGACGCCGGAGACCTCCGTGCCCACGCGCGTCCAGTTCTCGAACGGCTGGGTGGTGAAGTGGGAGGACGGGTAGACCATGCGCCGCCCGTCCCAGAGCTTGAGGACCACGTTGGACAGGGTGATCTCCTCCACCGTGCCGAACACGCCCTCCATGTCCACCACGTCCCCCACGCGGATCGCGTCCGTGAAGGCCAGCTGGAAGCCGGCGAACACGTTGGTGAGCGTGGACTGCACGGCGAGGCCGGCGATCACGGAGATCACGCCCGCGGAGGCCAGCAGGCCGGCGCCGAGCGAGCGCACCTCCGGCACGCCCAGCAGCACGACGGCGATCGCCACCACCACGATCACCGCGTTGAGGATGCGGCGGATCAGGATGGTCTGCGTGCGGATGCGGCGCTCGCGGCGGTGCTCCACGCCGGTCTCCTGGTAGCGGCCGAGGATGCCCTCCTCGATGACCCCGACCAGCCGCCACGCGGCCCACGCGCCGGCGGCGGCCACGGCGATCAGCAGCAGGAACGACGCCGGCCGGTACCAGGTCTGCTCCTCCGCCATCACGCCCAGCCAGATGCGCGCGGCCAGGAAGCCGGCAGCCACCGCCGCGGGCGCGCTGAGCCGGGCCGCGCCGTGCTGGAACGCGGGGCGGCGGCGCAGCACGCCGCGGGCCAGCTGCAGCGCCGCGTAGACGAGCGTGGCGCCGACGGCGAAGGCGACGAGCACGGTCAGCAGGGTGCCCCACTCCACGCCGAGGGCGGCGGTGGTGGCGGCCGCCCCGTCCTGGACGTTGCCCTCCACGCCGGCGGGCACGTTCTCCCCGGCGAACAGGCGTGCCAGGGAGCCGAGCACGGGCGGGGACGCGGGACCGGAGAGCGCGGCGAGGAGCATGACGACAGTCTGACACCGGTGACCGGACGCCCGCCGGGGAAGAGCACAATGGAGGCTGACCGTCCGCGCGGTCCGGGGCCGGCCGCCGCCGTTGTGGTCCCGCGCCGCCGGCCCCCGACGCCCGCCCCCCGACCTCCCTGGAGGATCCCGTGCTCTCCGTCACCGACCTGCGTCAGATCGACACCGCCGCCGCGGACCTGTCCCGCATCATCCCCCGCGCGGACGTGGACGTGGCCTCCACCGTGCCGGTGGTGGCGCCGATCCTCGAGCAGGTCCGCACCGGGGGCGAGGCCGCGCTGCTGGAGCTGGCCGAGCGCTTCGACGGCGTCCGCCCGCCCGCCCTGCGCGTGCCCGCCGAGGCGCTGGCCGCCGCCCTCGAGGGCCTGGACGCGGACGTGCGCGCGGCCCTGGAGGAGTCGATCCGGCGCGCCCGGCTCGTGCACGCCGCGCAGCTGCCGCAGGACAGCACGGTGGAGCTCGGCGAGGGCGCCTCGGTGCAGAACCACTGGATCCCCGTGGACCGCGTGGGCCTGTACGTGCCCGGCGGCCGCGCCGTGTACCCGTCCTCCGTGGTGATGAACGTGGTGCCGGCCCAGGCGGCCGGCGTCGGCTCGCTCGCGGTGACCTCCCCGCCGCAGGCCGACCACGGCGGCCTGCCGCACCCCACCGTGCTCGCCGCGTGCGCCCTGCTGGGCGTGGACGAGGTCTACGCGGCCGGCGGCGCGCAGGCCGTGGCGATGCTCGCCCACGGCGTCCGGGACGAACGCGGCGGGTGGCTCTGCGCCCCCGTGGACATGGTGACGGGGCCCGGCAACGTGTACGTGGCCGCCGCGAAGCGCGCCCTGCAGGGGATCATCGGCGTGGACGCGGAGGCCGGGCCCTCCGAGATCGCCGTGATCGCGGACGGCACCGCCCGCGCCGACTGGGTGGCCGCGGACCTGATCAGCCAGTCCGAGCACGACCCGCTGGCCGCCTCCGTGCTCATCACGGACTCCGAGGACCTCGTGCGGGACGTGCTCGCGGCGATCGAGGCGCAGGTGCCCGGCTCCCTCCACGAGGAGCAGATCCGCGTGGCCCTCACCGGGCCGCAGTCCGGCGTGCTGCTGGTGCGCGACCTCGACCAGGCCGTGGAGGTCTCGGACCGCTACGCCACCGAGCACCTGGAGATCCAGACCCGCGACCCTGAGGCCGTCGCGGCGCGGATCCGCAACGCCGGCGCCGTGTTCGTGGGCCCGCACGCCCCCGTGCCGCTCGGCGACTACTCCGCCGGCTCCAACCACGTGCTGCCCACCTCCGGCACCGCCCGCCACTCCTCCGGCCTGAGCACCGTGACGTTCCTGCGCCTGCAGCAGCGCATCCGGTACACCGAGACCGGGCTCAAGGAGCTCGCCGAGGGCATCAGCGTGCTCGCCGAGGACGAGCGCCTGCCCGCCCACGGGGTGGCGGTGCGGACCCGGTTCGCGTGAGCGGGTCGGTTCGCGTGAGCGGGTCGGTTCGCGTGAGCGGGTCGGTTCGCGTGAGCGGCCCGGCGGTGACCACCACGACGACGGCGGCCCGGCCCGGGGGCGCGGCGTGAGCGGCGCCGTCCGGGTGGACGCGTGGCTGTGGGCCGTGCGCGTGTACAAGACCCGTTCGGCGGCCACCGCCGCCGTGCGCGGCGGGCACGTGCGCGTCAACGACGAGCCGGTCAAGGCCGCCCACACCCTCGCCGTGGGCGACCGCGTTCGGGTGCGCAAGGACCAGCGCGAGCGGATCCTCGAGGTCACCGGGCTGATCGGCAAGCGGGTCGGCGCGCCCGTGGCCGTGAAGAACTACATCGACCACTCCCCGCCGCCGATCCCGCGCGAGCTGCTGGCGGTGCCCCACCGCGAGCGCGGCGCGGGCCGGCCCACCAAGCGGGACCGCCGCAAGCTGGACGAACTGCGCGGCCGCGCGTCGGACGAGCGGGGCTGAGCGGGCGGGGCTGGGCAAGGGCGAGGGTGTCAGCCCTCGGACCGGTACACCACCATGCGGAACGGGCCGCCGTCGGGCACGACGCCGGTCAGCGTCAGCGGCCCATCCGCCTCGCGGGCGGGCAGCCCCGCGGACCAGTGGCCGCAGCCCGGGGACTCCGCCATCACGTCGCTGAAGTCCTCGCCCGGCACCGTGGTCATCACGAGGCTGCGGCGGGACCCGTCCTGCTCCGCGCAGAGGAGCACCACCGTGTACTCCTCCCCGGCGCGGGCGTCCACGCGCAGCGACTGCGCCCCCACGGCCAGCCCCTCCCAGAGGATCGAGGCGCCGTCCGGGACGAGGGTCAGGGACGGGTCGAGCTCGGCGTAGGGGATGCCGTCCTCGTCCACGGCGCGGTTCAGGGCGGTCCGGGTGGCGGCGTCGTCCTGGGCCTGTGCGGCCGCCTCGTCCCCGGCGATCTCGGCGGCGGTGCCCGGCGTCGTCGGGGCGGCGGAGGTCGTCGGTGCGGCGGAGGACGTGCCCGCGGCGGAGGACGTCGTGCCCGCCGCCGAGGACGGCGCGGGCGACTGCGAGCCGACGCCCGCCGTCGTCGTGGAGGCACAGGCGGACAGTGCCAGGCCGAGCGCCGCGGCGACGGACAGGGCGACGGGGACGCGGGGGCGACGGCGGCGGTGCGGCATGGCTTCCCCTCTGCAGGATGACCGCGCGGGGTGCGCGGCGGATGCCCCAGTGTGACCCGGGCCACAGGGCGGGGCAACGCGTCGAGCGTGACGCCCTCGAATCGTTGCGCTCCCGTGACTCTGCACTGTGACGCCGGAAGACCGGCCCGCCGTCCCATCTGACGGACCACGTTGACCGGGCGGCGGGGACGGTCCTAGTGTGGGACGCAGAATCACGAGTTCCCGTCATCACGGCCCTGGCCGGCGGGACGGCAACCCTCTCACGCAGTAGTGGGGTGCTCCAGGTGATGATTCGGCCCCCGGGGACCTCCGGCGGGCAAGTACCGCGCCTCCGTGGATCGTGTCGATCCGCGTGACCGCCTCGCCGCGGAGCCGCGTTCGTCTTGCAGAGGACCGACGCCATGACCCGGACTCTCGATGACCGCACCCGCGTGTGGGACACCGACCTCTCCCACCACAACCTGCGCTCCGGCCTGTCCGCGTTCCCCACCGGGGTCGTGGCCGTGGCCGGCCTCGCCGAGGACCGTCGGGAGGTGATGGTCTCCTCCTCGTTCGGCGTGGGCATCTCCTGGGAGCCGGCCCTCGTGGCCTTCTCCGCGCAGAACACCTCCCGCACCTGGCCGCGCCTGCGGCAGGCCGCCTCGCTCGGCGTCTCGCTGCTCGCGGCGGACCAGACCCACCTGTGCCGGCAGCTCGCCTCCCGCGAGGGCGACCGGTTCGCCGGCCTGGACGTCCACGTCAGCCCGAACGAGGCCCTGCTCATCGAGGGCGCGGCGCTGTGGCTGGAGACTCGCCTGCACGCCGAGGTGCCGGCCGGGGACCACACCGTGGTGCTGCTCGAGGTGACCGGCTTCGCGGACCACACGGACGAGGTGGCGCCCGCCGCGCTGCACCGCAACCTGTTCCACGGCCTGCGCGCGCTCTGACTCCTCAGGCCCGTCGCGGGCGAACTCCGGGTGAACATTCCCCACGTGGTTCCGGCGGCGGCCGATCCGTGCGAGGATGGTGTCTGAAGTTGATCAAGCTGTATCCCGCCATCTTCACTGCTCGTCCTCCCGGCCCCGGCCGGTGCTGATGAGTGTTGGGCAAGCGGTTCAGTCTCGCCGCTTCACCCGCGTCCCATCCCGGGCCGCGGTCCAACACCGCCACCGCACTGCGGCGGCACATCGAAAGGACACCATCATGGCTGTCGGCACCGTCAAGTGGTTCAACGCTGAGAAGGGCTACGGCTTCATCGCCCCCGAGGACAACTCCGCGGACGTGTTCGTGCACTTCTCCGCCATCCAGGGCTCGGGCTTCAAGGAGCTCCAGGAGAACGACCGCGTCGAGTTCGAGACCCAGGACGGCCCCAAGGGCCTCCAGGCCGCGAACGTGACGAAGATCTGATCTTCGCCCACCAGGCTTGACGTCCCCCGGGGACGTCCCGACGCCCCCGGTCCACACGGACCGGGGGCGTCGTCGTGTCCGGGGGGTGGGCGTGTGCGCTGGTCGTCGTGTCCGGCGGCGGGCGGCGCCGTCGTGCCGAGGTCAGCGACGGCGGCGCGCGGCCGCCGTCCGCTCCAGCCCGGAGGCGGCGAGCACGGCGCACGCGAATCACACGGCCGCGGCCGGACCGAGCGGGGCGGCCAGCAGGCCGGCCGTCGCGGGCAGCACCACCTGCCCCGCCCGGTTGCCCATCAGCCGGACGGCCAGGGCGCTGGAGCGCCAGCCCGCCGGCACGGCCTGCGTCACCAGGGACATGGTCAGCGGCTGCCCCAGCCCCAGGGTGAACCCGCCCGCCGCCATCGCGACGACGGCCACCCACCCCCACGTCGGCTCGGCCAGCCCCAGCGGGGCCACGCCGATCGCCGCCGCGGAGAACAGCAGGGCCGTGCGCACCAGCCCCTCGCGGCTCCAGCGGCGCCGCAGCCACGGCAGCAGCGCCCGCGAGAGCAGCGAGCCCGCCCCGCGCACGGCCAGCAGGACGCCCACATGGGCGGGGCTCACGCCGTAGTGCTCCCCCACCACCGGCAGGAACGCCGTGAGGATGTCCACCATGGCCAGCAGCGCCACCGAGGCGAGCAGCTGCGGGGCCACGCCCGGCACCCGCAGGATGCGCGCGAGGCTCGGCCGCCCCCCGTGCCGCCCCGCCGCCGGTTCCGGCGTGGTCGCCTCCCCCGGGGATGCGGCGGCGTCCGCCGTCTCGCCTCCACGCGGGGCAGAGGCGTCGGCGCCCTCGGCGGCATCACCCGAACGGGAGTCCGGCTCGACCGTCCCGTCCCGCTCCCCCGGCCGGGGCCGCGCGCCCGGGACGAGGAGCACGGGGAGCATGCCGGCGGCGGCGATCCCGGCGGACACCCAGAGGGCGAGCGCGGTGGCCTCCACGGTGGCGCCGTCGGCCAGCATCGGCCCGGCGAGCAGGGGCCCGGCCATCTGCCCCACGGAGAAGGCGGCCGTGAACCAGCCGAAGCCGGCGTCGAGAAGCCCGGGGCCCGCGCGTCGGGCGATCGCGGCCTGCCCCGCGATGGTGAAGGCGAGGTGGCCCACGCCGAGCACGGCGGAGGCGGCGTACACGGCCGCCGCCGACGTCGCGAGGGCCAGGCCGGCCCCGCCCGCGCCCATCGTGAGGGCGCCGGCCGCCACGAGCGGCACCGCGGAGGGCAGCCGGTCCGTGGCCCGGCCCATCCACAGGGCGCCGAGCAGCGGGAGCAGGGCGTAGGCCGCCGTCGCCCAGCCCACGGCGGCCTCGGGGGCGTCGAGTGCCAGCAGGCGGTAGCTGGTGACGGGGCGGGCGAGGTTGAGGGCGGTCTGGGTCAGCGCGGCCCCGGCCACGAGGGCCCAGAGCCACGCCAGGGACGCGCGGTCCCCTTCCGGTCCGCGCCCACGCGACCCGCGCCCGCCCACGCCGTTGCCCCTCACGCCGTCTCGGCGCGCAGATCCGCCGCGCGACGGCCCACGTGGCGGCGCAGCAGCAGCACCACGAGGAACGCGAGGACATACCCGAGGCCCACCGCGCCGAAGCCGGCCCGGTAGTCGCCGGTGAAGTCGCGCAGCACGCCCATGACCAGCGGCCCCAGGGCGAACCCGGCGTACATGCCCATCGCGTTGGCGCCGCTGGCGCGGCCGAGGCTCTCGGCCGGCACCTCGCTCATCAGGCCGGCGTTGGTGACCACGTTCGCGCCCAGCACGGTCAGCCCGTGCACGGCCGCCCCCACCCACAGCAGGGCGGGCAGGTGGGCGAGGTCGGCGGCGAGCAGCACCACGACGCCGGCCAGGGCGCCCAGGCAGATCGCGGCCAGCAGGGCGGTGGGGCGCGCGCCCGCGGCCATGCGGCGGCTCCACCAGATGCGCGAGAACACGCCGATCACGCCGGACACGGCCGCCGCCGCGCCGCCGGCCACGAGCGTGAGGTCCAGGGACTCCACCGCGAACAACGGCAGGTACATGTTGGTGGCCTGCATGCCCAGGCCGGTGAGGAACGCGATGGCCGCGAAGAACCAGACCGAGGCCGGCAGCGCCGTGGTGCCCCGCCGACGTCGTCCGTCCCGGCGGCGCGCGCGGGCCGCGGCCGGCCCGGTGTCCGGAGCCGACGCGCGGTCGGCGTCGGGTGCCGAGGCGCGCTCGGCGTCCGGGTCCGCGGTGGGTGCCGCGCCGGGCAGCGGCGGGGCCGCCCACAGGGCGAAGCCCCACAGCACGCACGCGAGCACGGCCACGACCAGCGCCGCCCCCGTCCAGCCGAGGGCGAGGGAGGCGGCCGGGAAGAACAGGCCGCCGAAGAGTTGCGCGGCCTGCACGCCAGACTGCTTCACGCCGATCCACCCGATCCGCCGCTCGGGCGGGACCACGGTGCGGATGATCCGGTTGGTGGTGGGGTTGGAGATCGCCTGGGTGACGCCCGCGACGGCGGCCGCCGCGTAGAGCACGGGCAGGGACGGGGCGGACGCGCCCATCACGAGGGCCACGGCGGTGCCGCCGAAGATGATGCTCATCTGGGCGCGGGAGGAGAGCCGGTCGGCGGCCCGGCCCAGGCCGAGGGAGGTGACCGCGGCCGCCGCGAACACCGCGGTCATCACGGTGCCCAGCTGGCCGGAGGTCACCCCGAGCCGTTCGATGATCACCGTGGAGGACGCGGAGATCCCGTAGTTGAACAGGGGCCCGGCGCCCATGGCGGCCAGCAGCACCCACAGCAGCGCCGTGGAGGGGCCGGAGCGCGCGGCGGCGGGGGCGGAGGAGGCCGGGGTCACGGACCCAGGCTAGACCCGGCCGACGCGGCGGCGGTCCGGGCGTCGCCCGGGGGGGCGAGGTGCGCCGACGTCGGGTGATGGGCGGGGCGTCAACCGGGGGGCGAGGTGCGCCGACGTCGGGTGAGGGGTGGACCGCCCCACGACGACGCTGGGCGCACTACTGCCGAGTACCTTGCGGTCTACCTGGCAGTAGTGCGCCCAGCGCACCATCGGTCGGCGTCCGAGGACGACGACGGCCGGCCCGGATCAGCCGACGCGGCCCTCCCCGCGGGGCTCGGCGTCCACGCGGCCGGTGGTCCCGCGCTGCGTGACCTCCTCGCCGTCCTGACGCTCCGGGTCCTCGCCGGCGTGCGGGGACAGACCGTCGTTGCCGTCCGTGTCCACGCGCTGGGTGACGCCGGCCTGCTCACGGGCCGGGTCGTGGGAGCGGGTGCTGCGCGAGTACAGGGTCTCGCCCTCGGCGAGCGTGCTCACGCGCGGCAGCGGCGAGGTGGTGGCGGGCACGGTGTCCCGGGAGTCGCCGACGGCCACGCGGGAGCCGGCGCCCGAGGCCGGGGAGCCCTGGACCGGGGCGCCCTGCTCCTCGCGGCCCGGGATGAGCAGCTCGGAGCGCCACTCGGGGTCGCGCTCGGTGAGGTAGTCCACGCGGGCGTGCTCGCCGAAGTGGTCGCCGTCCGCCTCCTCCCAGTCCATGGCCCAGCCGGCCGGCGGGTCGTTGAGCAGCTCGTCCGTGCGCAGCCAGTGGTAGATGGACGCGTAGGAGCGGGTGGCCAGGTGGTCCACGCGGCGGCGGAGCATGCGCGTGTTCAGCTGGGACGGGTGGGTGACGCCCATGGAGGCCATGATCTGCACGGCCTCGCGCACGGTCAGGCGGTGGTAGTTGAACACGCGGTTCGACTTGTCCGTCACGTCCAGGGCGCGCATGAGGCGCGGGTCCTGGGTCGCGACGCCCACGGGGCACTCGTTGGTGTGGCACTTCTGCGCCTGGATGCAGCCGGTGGCCATCATCATGGCGCGGGCGGACATGGTGAAGTCCGCGCCCTGGATGAGGCGCTTGACGATGTCCGAGCCGGTGGCCACCTTGCCGGCGGCGCCGAGCTTGATCATGTGGCGCAGGCCGGTGCCCACGAGGGCATTGTGCACGAGCATCAGGCCCTCGGTCAGCGGGGTGCCCACGCGGTCCGAGTACTCCAGCGGGGCGGCGCCGGTGCCGCCCTCGGAGCCGTCCACGATGATGAAGTCCGGGGCGATCCGCTCCTCCCAGATGGCTTTGCACATGGCCAGCACGTCCACGCGGGAGCCCACGCAGAACTTGATGCCCACCGGCTTGCCGTCGGAGAGCTCGCGCAGGTGCCCGATGAACCGGACCATCTCGCGGGGGGTGCGGAACGCGGAGTGGGAGGCCGGGGACAGGCAGTCCTGGTCCATGGGGATCTCGCGGGCCTCGGCGATCTCCGCGGTGATCTTCTCCTTGGGCAGCATGCCGCCCAGGCCGGGCTTGGCGCCCTGGGACATCTTGATGGTGATGCCCTTGACCTCGGGGAGCGCCGCCTTGGCCGCGAACTTCTCCGCGCTGAACGTGCCGTCGTCGCTCCGGCAGCCGAAGTAGCCGGAGCCGATCTCCCAGAACAGGTCCGCGCCGTTGCCGCGGTGGTACTTGGTGAGGCCGCCCTCGCCGGTCTCGTGGATGAACCCGCCCAGGCCGGCGCCCTTGTTCATGGCCTGCACGGCGTTGGCCGAGAGCGAGCCGAAGGACATCGAGGAGATGTTCATCAGGGAGATGTCCACGGGCTGGCGGCAGTCGGGCCCGCCGATGCGCACGGTGGGGGCCTCGGCCGGGGCGTTCACGGGGGCGGACGAGTGCAGCAGGAACTCGTAGCCGATCTCCGAGGTGTCCCGCTCGGTGCCGAACGCCTTGTGGCTGTCCAGGCCCTTGGAGCGGGCGTACACGAGCGAGCGGGTGTCCCGGTCGAAGGGCTTGCCGTCGAAGTTGCGCTCGATGAAGTACTGCTGGATCTCCGGGCGGATCGACTCCAGCAGGTACCGCATGTGCCCGAGCACGGGGAAGTTGCGCAGGATCGCGTGGCGCTTCTGGGTCATGTCGCGGACGGCCAGGATCAGCAGCCCGACGACGATCGCGGCGAGCACCCACCAGGCGCCGTTGCCGATGGCGGCGACCAGGACGACCACGAGCGCGCCGAGGGAGAGGGTCGCGACGATCAGGAGTCTGTTGTTCACCCGACCATGGTGCCCTATATCACTCGATCCGGCATCCCCGGGAGACTGTGTCGCAGTGCGGACAGCCTCCCGAGGAGCGCGGCGGGCTCAGCTCACAGGATCGCGTCGGTGAGGTGGTCCGGGGTGCCGAACCGGTGGGCGGTCACGGACACCGCCTGCTCGTGCAGGAACGGCAGCAGCTCCACCTCGCCCGCGGAGACCACGGGACCGGCGTAGACGGCCACGTCCGGGGTGTCCCCGAGGGCCGCGTGGAGGGCGGCGCCGGCGGCCCGGGCGCCCTCGCGGTCCTGCGCCCAGTCGGCGACCAGGCGGATGCGGGCGTCCCCGCCGCCCTCGGCGGCCGGCGGGATCTGCGCGAGCTGGCGGGCGCGGTCGTGGAACGCCGCGGCGTCCTCGACGACGACGCTCACCGGGGCGGCGCCCTCGGCCCGGCCCGCGCCGGCGGTGCGGACGAGCTCGGCCACCTGCCCGCGCAGTGCCTCGGCGGACAGGTCGTCCGTGCCGGGGGCCTGCGCGGCCGGGGTCGGGGCGATGCTCACCGTCATGGGCGCCCCGGCGCGCAGGCCGGCGGAGACGACGCGCAGCAGGTGCTCGGCGGGGCCGGACGCGCGGCGCACCAGCACGGGGACGGGCAGGTGGCGCAGCACGTTGCGCTCGGCCGCGAGCGCCGAGACGTCCGTGCCCGCGCCGAACGTGGCGGCCCAGGCCCGCTCGTCCAGCGCGCGGGCGGCGTCCAGCCAGGACCGCTCGGCGGCGGCCGGGGTCCCGGCGACGGTCCCCTCCCCCGCCCGGTCCGCGGCCGGCGACTCCGACGTCGACGAGGGCGCGTCCTCCCAGTCCACGAGGCCGTGCAGGTAGTGCGGGCCGCCGGCCTTGGTGGTGGGGCCGACCACGGAGCGCTTCCAGCCGCCGAACGGCTGGCGACGCACGATGGCGCCGGTGATGCCGCGGTTCACGTAGAGGTTGCCGGCGTGCACGCGCTCGAGCCAGTGGGCGATCTCGTCCGGGTCCAGGGAGTGCAGGCCCGAGGTGAGGCCGAAGTCCACGGCGTTGACGATGTCGATGGCCTCGTCCAGGGTGGCCGCGGTCATCACGGAGAGCACGGGGCCGAAGTACTCGGTGAGGTGCGCGTCCGCGCCGGGGCGCACGCCCGAGCGGATGCCGGGGCTCCACAGGCGCCCGGTGGCGTCCAGCTCGCGGGGGCGCAGCGCCCACCGCTCCCCCTCGCCGAGCTCGGTGAGCCCGCGGCGCAGCTTCTCGCCCGGCTCCTCGATGACGGGGCCCATCTGGGCGCGCGGGTCGGCCGGGTGCGCCACGTGCAGGGACGAGGCGGCGTCCAGCAGCTGGCGGTGGAACCGCTCCGAGGTGGCCACCGAGCCCACGAGCACCACGAGGGAGGAGGCGGAGCACTTCTGCCCGGCGTGGCCGAACGCGGAGTGCACCACGTCCTTCGTGGCCAGGTCCAGGTCCGCCGACGGGGTGACGATCACGGCGTTCTTGCCGGAGGTCTCCGCGAGCAGGTGCAGGTCCGGGCGCATGCCCTTGAACAGCTTCGCGGTGTCCCAGCCGCCGGTGAGGATGAGCCGCTCCACGGCCGGGTCGGTCACCAGCGCGGTGCCCACCTCCTCCTCGTCCTCGTCGGCCATCGTCACCAGCCGCACGAGGTCCGCCGGGTCGTGCGCGGCGAGGGGGCCGCCGTCGTCGAACAGGCCCGAGTCCCGCAGGCCCTGGACGATCAGCTCCCAGGCGACGGCGCCGGTCCGCTCGGACTGCGGGGCCGGCTTGAACACCACGGGCGAGCCGGCGCCCAGGGCGGCGAGGACGCCGCCGACGGGGATGGCCACGGGGAAGTTCCACGGCGGGATGACCAGGGTCAGGCGCACGGGCACGGCGCGGGCGCCCTCCACCTCGTCCAGGCCGCGGGCCAGCCGCGCGTAGTAGTGGGCGAAGTCCACGGCCTCGGAGATCTCCGGGTCGCCCTGGTCCAGGGTCTTGCCGGTCTCGGCGGCGGCGACCTCCAGGAGGCGTCCGCGGCCGGCGTGCAGCGCCCGCCCGACGGCGTCCAGCGCCTCGGCCCGCTGCGCGCCGGTGAGCGCGCCCCACGCGGCGCCCGGGGCCTGCGTGTCCGCGATCGCGGCGCGGGCGGCCTCGGCGGTGCCCACGCGGTGCGCGCGGGCGCGCTCGGCCCCCAGCGCGGAGCCGGGGATCGCCTCGAGGATCCCGCGCGCCCAGGCGCGGTTGCCGGGCAGCGAGGGGTCGGTGTCCGGGGTGTTGGCGAACCCGTCCACGGGGGCCGGCCGCACGCCGTCCTCCCCGCGCGAGCGGTCCTGGCCGCGGGAGGGGCGGGGCACCTCGGCGTCCAGGTGGGCCAGCGAGGCGCGGAAGCGCTCCTCCTCCCGGGCGAACAGGGCCTCGTCCGCGTCCAGGTCGAAGACCGCGGACATGAAGTTCTCCGGGGAGGCGCCCTCCTCGAGGCGGCGCACGAGGTAGGAGATGGCCACGTCGAACTCCTCGGGCCGCACCACCGGGGTGTAGAGCAGCAGCGAGCCGACGTCCGCCTTCACGGCCGCGGCCTGGCCGGTGGCCATGCCCAGCAGCATCTCGAACTCCACCTGCTCCGGGCCGAGGCCGCGGCGGTCCATGAGGCGGTGGGCCAGGGCGACGTCGAAGAGGTTGTGCCCGGCCACGCCGATGCGCACGTGGCGCAGGTGCTCCGGGGTGAGCGCGTAGTTCAGCACCCGCTTGTAGTTGGTGTCCGCCTCCTGCTTGGAGGCCACGGTGGCCACCGGCCAGCCCATGAGGGAGGCCTGCATCAGCTCCATGGGCAGGTTGGCGCCCTTGACCACGCGCACCTTCACGGGGGCCCCGCCGGCGGCCACGCGCCGGGCCGCCCACTCCTGCAGGCGCACCATGGCCGCAAGCGCGTCCGGCAGGTAGGCCTGCAGCACGATCCCGGCCTCGTAGTCGCGCAGCCCGGGCTGCTCGAGCAGGCCGGTGAACACGTTCAGGGTGAGGTCGAGGTCGTGGTACTCCTCCATGTCCAGGTTGATGAAGGTGCCGTTGTCCCGCGCCAGCTCGTAGAGCGGCGTGAGGCGCTCGGTGATGTCCGCGACGGCCTCGTCGAACGCGTAGGGGGCGTGCGGGGCGGTGGCGGCGGAGACCTTCACGGACACGTAGTCCACGTCGTCGCGGCGGATGAGCCCGGCGATGCCCTCGAGGCGGCGGTCGGCCTCGCCCTTGCCGAGGATGGCCTCGCCGAGCAGGTTCACGTTAAGCCGCGTGCGCTCGTCGCGCAGGGCGGCGATGGCCTCGCCGAGCTGCCGGTCGCGCGCGTCGACGATCAGGTGGGAGACCATCCGGCGCAGCACGCGCCGGGCCACCGGCACGGCGACGCGCGGCACGAGCGGGGCCGCGCGGCCGCCGACCCCGAACACGGCGCGCAGGGCCGGGGGCAGGAAGCCGGGAGCCTGCTGGGCGAGCTCGCGCAGGGCGCGGGCGGCGATGGCCGGGTCCTCCGGCCGCACCACGTGGTCCACGAAGCGGACGATGAAGTCCAGGCCGCCCGGCTCCTTCAGGGCGCCGGCCAGCTGCTGGGCGGCGAAGTCGGCCTGGTGGCCGCGCGCGTCGGCGAGCCAGCGGCGGACCTGCGCGACGGCGTCGTCGGCCAGGTGCTGGAGGTCGGCGGGGTCGGGGATGCCGCCGGTGGCGGTGAGGACACGGTCGAGGTCGTCGTGGTCCTGCGCGGAGAACGTGGGGGTCATGGGCGCACTCTGCACGCGAGCCGCGTCACCGGTCAAACCGGCCCCGGTCAGCGCCCCCAGGCGTGCGGCAGCGGGGTGCGCGCCGAGGGCAGGGCGACCTGCTCGCGCCAGTCGTGCAGCCAGCCCGGCAGCTCGGGCTCGGCGGCCGGATCGTGGCCCAGCTCGACGGCGAGGGCGCGCACCTCGTCGTTGCCCACGGGGGTGCCGTCGCGGCCGCGCAGCCGGGTGCAGACGTACCCGCGCACGGCCACGTCCCCGGCCACCACCACGCGCTGCTCGAACCAGACGGCGCGCTCGTCCAGGCCGATGATCCGGGTCTCCAGGGTGAACGCGGCGCCCAGGGTGACGGAGCGGCGGAAGGCGATCTGCTCGGCCTGCACCACGGGCAGCCAGCCGCGCCGGCGGACGGCCCGCATCACGCCGGAGCGGGCCATGAGGTCGAAGCGGCCGAGATCGAACAGGCCGAAGTACTGGCCGTTGTTCACGTGGCCGGCGATGTCCACGTCCGTGGGCAGGGCCCGCATCGGCAGGGACGCGGAGTCCCAGATCGACAGGGGCGGGCGGCGGCGGGCGCGGGCGAGCACCCAGAGGGTGCGTGGGATCAGATGCATGTCCCCACCCTGCCAGAGCGGCCCGGTCCGGGGGCCGCCGCACCCCCCTGCCGCGCCGCGCGGCGGCCTATGCTCGGCAGGGAGGACGCGTCCCCGGCGCGTCCGAGCATCACGCCCCATGCAACACGCCTCACGCCTCCGGAGCCGCCCGCCATGCCCGCCGCCGAGACCGTCCCCGCCGACGCCGCCGGGCGTCCCGACGCCCGGCCGCGCGTGCCCGGACCCCGGGAGCAGCCGGAGCGGGCCTGGCTGGCGCTGCCGCGCCGGCACCCGGTGCCCGCGCTGCTGGACGAGGCCCGCGACGCCGTCGCCGGGCTCGCGGAGACGCTCGCCGAGGTGCTGCCCGTGACCGTGCTCGCCGACCCCGCGGACCACACCGCCCGGAGCCTGATCCCGCCCGAGGTGGACCTGCTGGCCGCCCCCGTGGACTCGCCCCTGCTCGGCCGCGCCGGGCCGGGCTTCGTGCGCCGCCCCGAGGGCCTGGCGGCGATCGCCTGGCGCCCGGCCGCCGGCGCGGGCGGGCCCGGCCCCCGGGACGCGGGCGTGGCCGCCGCCGTGGCCGCGGCCGCCGGGCTGCCCCTGCTGACCCCGATGCTGCGGGCCCCGCGGGACGCGTGGGTGGCCGACGGCGAGGGGACGGCCGTGGTCGCCGCGGACCCCGTGCTGGACGGCCGGACCAACCCGGCGTGGACCCCGGAGCAGGTGGAGGCGGAGTTCGCGACGCTGCTGGGGATCACCCGCGTGGTGTGGCTGCCGCCCGTGCCCCGCATCCCCACCGGGCCGTGGGGCGGGGCCGGTCACCTGGGCGCGTGGGTGCGCCTGCTCGGCGGGGGCGAGGCGGCCGTGCACTGGCGCGCGGACCGCTTCCACCCCGAGCACCTCCACGGCGCGGCCGCGCTGCGGATCCTGCAGGACGCGCCGGACGCCGCCGGCCGACCGCTGCGCGTGCGCACCGTGCCCGGCGGGGCGCTGCCGCCCGAGCACGACCCCGCGGAGATCGGGCCCCGCTCCCTCGTGGACACGGTGCCCCTGGGCTCGGCGGTGCTGCGGCCCGCGTTCGAGGACGCCGGCACCGAGGAGGCGGCCGCCGCCGCGTGCGCGGCCCTGCACCCCGGGCTGCGCCCCGTGCCGTTCCCCGGCGCGCCTCTGCTGCGGCTGGCCGGCTCCCTCAGCGACCTGGTGCTGGTGCAGCCCCGCCCGTGAGGCCCGGGCCGTCGGCCGGTGCGGCCGGTCCCGGCTCGGTGCGCGCCGGCTCGGTGAGCGTCGACCCCGTCGGGGCCGCCTCGGGGCGCCGGGCGCCCGCCGCGGCGTCGTCGACGTCCGGCGCGTCGTCGACCCCGGCTGCGGCGCCGTCGATGCCGGCCACGGCCTCGGCGTCCGCCTTCCCCGCCCGGCCCTCGCCGCGCCGGCCCTCGCGCAGGCGCTCCAGCAGGGAGTGCTGCCGCCGCTCCATGCCCTTCAGGTCCGAGGCGATCAGCGAGTTCACCCACCGGGCGTTCGGGTCGGCGTCGATGAGCACGGCCTTGGCCAGCAGGGTGCAGGGCAGGGCGAGGATGGCGCCGAGCGGGCCGAGGACCCAAGCCCAGAACAGCAGGGAGAGGAAGCTGACGGTGGGGATCACGCCGATCGCGTCCCCGGCCACCTTCGGCTGGATGACGGACTGCAGCACGAAGTTCAGCACGCTGTAGCTCACCACCACCCACAGGAACGAGGTCCAGCCGCCCGCCGCCAGGCCGAGGATGGCCGGCGGGATGAGCCCGATGATGAACCCGACGTTCGGGATGTAGTTCGTGAGGAAGCTCAGCACGCCCCACACGAGCGCCAGCGGGACGCCGATGAGGACCAGGGCGATCACGTCCAGCACGGCCACGATCAGGCCGAACACGGTGGTGACCACCCAGTACCGGCGCACGCCGTGGGCGAAGTCGATGAGCGCCTCGCCGAGCTCGAGGCGGGCGGTGCTGAGCAGTCGGACCCGGCGCTCCACGTCCATGGAGTCCATGGCCAGGAAGAACATGCCCATCACCACGGTGACGAGCAGGCCGAGCACGGCGTAGAGGTTCGTGGCGATCTTGGTGAGCGCGCCGACCGCCGCGCTGGTCACCGCGCTCATGTCGATCGAGGCGAGCTGCTGGGAGACCATGTCCGGGGTGACGCCGCGCGCGTTCAGCCAGTTCGAGACGTCCAGGACGATCTGCTGGAACTGGCCCGAGTACTTGGGCAGCTCGGCCACCAGCTCGAGGCCGGACCACACGATCATGCCCACGAACGCCCCGAGCACGGCCACGACCACCACCACGCTGGCGGCGGCCCCGAGCACCGGGTGCACGCCCCGGCGGATCAGCCACGCCTGCAGCGGGTAGGCCACGATCACGAGGTTCAGGCCGAGGAACACGGGTGCCGCGATGGACGCGATGCCCTGGAAGAACTGGACCAGGAGCACGAGCCCGGCCAGCGTCAGGACGATCACGAGCATCCGCGGCCACATGCGATGCGGACGGCGGATGTCCCAGTCCGAGACGGGACCGGCGGCGGAGGGGGTCGGGGCCGCCCCGACGGGCTGTGCGGCGCTCACCCGGGCAGTCTATGCACGGGACCGGACGGGGTAGGGTCGAGGTGTCACATCGACAGGGGAGCGCCCCACGGCGCTGAGAGTGCGGTCCGCCGCAGACCCTCGAACCTGCTCCGGCTCGCACCGGCGAAGGAAGTCGAGTCCTCCCGGTCGACGTCGTCCCCGGCCGGCGTCGCACCGGCCCCTCCTGCACCGCACGGAGGAGACCACCATGACCACCGCCCCGCACCGCGTCCGCACCCGGCCCCGCCGGCACGGCGCCCTCGCCGCCCTCTCCGTGGCGGCCCTCGCCCTCACCGGCTGCTCGGTCGCCGACCGCGGCGGCTCCGGCGACCAGGGCTCGTCCTCGGCCGAGGCGAGGACCGTCACGATCATGACGCACGACTCCTTCTCCCTGCCGGACGAGCTGATCGCCCGGTTCGAGCAGGAGTCCGGCCACACCCTCGTCACCACCGCCCCGGGCGACGCCGGCTCCGTGGTGAACCAGCTGCTGCTGGCCAAGGACGCCCCCACCGTGGACGGCGTCTACGGCATCGAGGACCACTCGGCCCACCGCCTGGTGTCCGAGGGCGTGATCGCCGAGCACGTCCCCGCCGACCTGCCCGACTCCGCCCGGGACCTCGTGGTGGACGGCCGCATGACCCCGGTGGACCAGGGCCAGGTGTGCCTGAACGTGGACACCCCGTGGTTCCAGGAGCAGGGGCTGGCGGCCCCGACCACCCTGGAGCAGGTGGCCGCCCCCGAGTACGCCGAGCTGACCGTGGTCACCAGCCCCGTCAGCTCCTCCCCCGGCCTGGCGCTGCTGGCCGCCACCGTGGCCGAGTTCGGCGAGGACGGCTGGCAGGACTGGTGGCGCACCGCCCTGCAGGGCGGCATGCAGGTGGACGCCTCCTGGTCCGACGCCTACAACACCTCCTTCTCCGGCGGCGAGGGCACCGGCACCCGGCCGATCGTGCTGTCCTACTCCTCCTCCCCCGCGTTCGCCCCGGACACGGACGTGGTGGCGGCCTCATGCACCCCGCAGGTGGAGTACGCCGGCGTCGTCGAGGGCGCGGAGAACCCCGAGGGCGCCCGCGCGTTCGTGGACTTCCTGCTCACCGAGGACGTGCAGGCGGCCATCCCGGACGCCATGTACATGTACCCGGTCGACTCCTCGGTCCCGCTGCCCGAGGCCTGGGCCGAGCACGCCCCGCTGGTCGAGGACCCGATCGTCCCGGACGCGGGGCTCCTGGACTCCCGCCGTGAGGACCTCCTGAAGGAGTGGACGGCCCTGCACGAGGAAGCGGCCTCCTGACGGGCGGGCTGACCTCCCTCCCCGCGCCGGTGGGCGGGCCGGGCGCGCCCTCGGACGCGCCCGGCCCGGCCGCGTCCGGGGGACGACGACGGCGGCGCACCGCCGGCGGGGACGGGATCGGGGCGTGGTGGCTGCTGGCCGCGGTGGTGCCCGTGGCGTTCCTGCTGGTGTTCTTCGCGTGGCCGGTGGGCGCGATGCTCTGGCGCGGCGTGTCCGCCGAGGGCGTCCTGGACCTGGGCGCCTTCGCGGAGGTGCTGGGCCGCGAGCGCACGTGGCGGATCGTGGGCCAGACGCTGGGGATGGCGGCGGCCGGCACGGTCCTGGCGGTGGCGCTGGGGCTGCCGGCGGCGTTCGTGCTGCACCGGCGCGCCTTCCCGGGACGGGCGGCGCTGCGCGCGGTGATCACGGTGCCGTTCGTGCTGCCCACCGTGGTGGTCGGCGTGGCGTTCCGCGCCCTGCTGGCCCCGGGCGGCCCGTTCGGCTGGACGGGCCTGGACCAGTCCACGGCCGCCGTCGTGCTGGCCATGGTGTTCTTCAACGTCTCCGTGGTGGTGCGCCAGGTGGGCGCCCTGTGGGCGTCCCTGGACCCGCGGCAGGCGGAGGCGGCGCGGACCCTGGGCTCCTCGGGCTGGCGCGCCTTCCGCACGGTGACCCTGCCGCAGCTGGCGCCGGCGCTGGCCAGCTCTGCGGCGCTCGTCTTCCTGTTCTGCGCGTCCGCGTTCGGGATCGTGCAGACGCTGGGCCGGCCCGGCGTGGGCACCCTGGAGTCCGAGATCTGGGTCCAGACGGTGGTCTACTTCGACCTGCGCACCGCGGCCGTGTTCTCCACGCTGCAGTTCCTCGTGGTGCTGGCCGCCGTGCTGGTCTCGGGCGCCACCGCGCGGCGCACCCGCCGCGCCCTGCGGCTGCGCGACGCCCCGGTGCGCCGGCTCACCCGCGCGGACGCCGCGCCCGTGGCCGTCACCCTGGCGACGGCGCTGCTCGTCCTCGCGCCGCTGGCGACCCTGCTGGTGCGCTCCTTCCACTCGAGCGAGGGCTGGGGGCTGCGCAACTACCGCCTGCTCGCCTCGAGCCCCGGGGCGGGGTTCTCCGGCGGCGTCACCCCGGCGCAGGCCCTCGAGCACTCGCTGCGGATCGCGCTGGACGCCACGCTGCTGACCCTGCTGATCGGCGTCCCGCTGGCGCTGCTGCTCACCCGGCCCGTGCGCTCGGCCGCGGGGCGGCGGGCCCAGCGCGGCCTGGACGGCGCCCTGCTGCTGCCGCTGGGCGTCTCCGCGGTGACGGTGGGCTTCGGGTTCGTGGTGTCCCTGCGGGCGGAGGCGCCGGCGCTGGCCGCCTCGGGCGCGCTCGTGCCCATCGCGCAGGCGGTGGTGGCGCTGCCGCTCGTGGTGCGCTCGCTGGTGCCGGTGCTCGGCGCCGTGGACCCGCGGCTGCGCGAGGCCGCCCGCACCCTGGGCGCCGGCCCGCTGCGGGTGCTGGCCACCGTGGACGGCCCGTTCCTCCTGCGTGGGCTGGGGGTGGCGGCCGGGTTCGCGTTCGCGGTGTCCCTGGGCGAGTTCGGCGCCACCAGTTTCCTCTCCAGCCCCGACTACCAGACCCTGCCCCTGCTGATCGTGAAGCTCCTCGGCCGGCCCGGGGCGGACAACTACGGCATGGCGCTCGCGGCGGCCACGGTGCTCGCCGTGCTCAGCGCCGGCACCATGATGGCCTGCGAACGGCTGGGCCCGCGGGCCGCGGCCTCACGAGGAGGGATCTGATGGCACGCACCACGAGGACGTCCCGGGGCGCGACCCCGGACCCGGCGCCCCGGGGCCACGACGATGACGGCCGGGCCGGCCGCGACCCCGCCGGCCTGCGCCTGCGCGCGCTGAGCGTGGCCTACCCGGACGGAACCACGCCCGTGCGCGGCCTGGACCTGGAGCTGGCCCCCGGGGAGATCGTCGCCCTCGTGGGCGCCTCGGGCTCCGGCAAGTCCACGGTGCTGCGCGGGATCGCGGGCCTGGAGGACGTGGTGGGCGGCGTCGTCGAGATCGACAGCGAGGACGTGGCCGCGGTGCCCACGCACCGGCGCGGCGTGGGGATGGTGTTCCAGGACGGGCAGCTGTTCCCCCACCGCAGCGTGGCCCGCAACGTGGCCTACGGACTCGAGGCCGCCGGGTGGCCGCGGGAGCGGCGCCGGGCGCGGGTGGCCGAGCTCCTCGAGCTCGTGGACCTGGCGGAGCTGGCCGAGCGGCCCGTGCAGTCGCTCTCCGGCGGCCAGGCCCAGCGCGTGGCGCTGGCCCGCTCCCTCGCCCCGCGGCCCCGCGTGCTGCTGCTGGACGAGCCGCTGTCCGCGCTCGACGCCGACCTGCGGGCCCGCCTGGCCGTGCAGATCCGCGAGGTGCTGCGGGCGGCGGGGGTGACCGCCGTCGTCGTGACCCACGACCTCGCCGAGGCCGCCGTGATGGCCGACCGCACCGTGCGCCTCGGCGCGGGTGGGCGCCTGGCCGCGCCGGGCGAGGGCGAGCCGGACGAGGGCGCCGGGCCGGGGCCGGACGGCGACGCGCGGTAGCCTCGAGCGCATGAGCTCACCACCCCGCGCCGGCTCCTCCCGCGGCCGCCTCAGCGCGACGGACGTGGTGGACGCCGCCGTCGGGATCCTGCAGGACTTCGGCATGGGCGACCTGTCCATGCGGCGCGTGGCCTCGGTGCTCGGCGTGCAGGCCTCCGCCCTGTACTGGCACGTCCCGGACAAGCAGACCCTGCTGGCGCGCGTGGCGGACCGGATCGTCGCCGAGGCCGAGGAGGCCGTGCGGCACCGCGGGATCGCCGACCTCGCCGGCCGCGCCGAGGTCGCGGAGGCCGCCCTGCTGCGCCACCGCGACGGCGCCGACGTGGTCCTCTCCGCGCTCGCCCTCGGGCTCGGCGGGCTCGGCCTGCACGCCCTGCTCACCGAGGCGGCGCCCACCCCGGAGGAGGGCGAGCGGGCCCTGGCCCTGCTGCTCGGCGGCGTCTCCCTGCGCCAGCAGCGGGCCCAGGCCGAGGCCCTCGGCGTGCGCGTGGGCCCGGACGTGCAGCGCCACCGCACGGATCCGCTGTGAGCGCGGTTCGTGGTCGCACAGGTGGACAGACCTGCCTGCCCGACGCAGGTGTCGGTATGGTCGACCATTAAATCGACCCGGGCAGACCGCATTCCCTCTGCTGAGGAATGCGCCTCCCGGCAGGACCAGCAAGGCCGCCCCGGACCCGGCTGACACCCCCGGCGCGGTCCCCTCCGACCACCAGCCGATGACTATGGGAGCCAGGATCAACCACCCGCGGACGGCCGTCGACCGCTCGCTGCACCACGACGTCGCCGCCGGCCACCCCGCGGCGCTCGTCGACGTGGGCTGGGAGTTCCGTGGACCCGGCGCCAAGGCCGCCGAGCGACACGCGCCGCTGCGCGTCGTCCGCGCCCGCCGCCCCCGGGGCATCCCCTACGACCGGCCCGCCGTCGACCTCACCGACCGCCGCCCCGCCACTCCGCGGCCCGCCCCGCCCCGCACCCGCGTCCGCCCCGACGGGGTGCGCGTGGTGGCCGCCCCGCTGGCCATGCTGCCCGGCGTGGACCACGGCCCGGCCCTGCGCATGGATCTGCACCCGGTGCCCGGCGGCATCGTCTACGTGGCCCGGGACCTCGTGCTGCGCGAGCTCGGCGACGACGTCCGCGGCCATGTGCACGCGGGCATGGTGGGCACCGCCCAGCTCCACGCCTTCTGGTCCACGGTGACCGTGGACCTGCCCCCGGACCGGCCCGTGATCGTCCGCCTGCGCTCGGACCGGGACGCCGAGCTGCTCTCCCTGCTGGAGGTCCTCGCCCCCGTGGAGATGCGGGTGGTGTCCTACCGGCTGCACGAGTCCCCCGTGGGCACCCAGCGCTCCAGCTACCTCCTGCCGGACGTGGACCCCGAGATCGTGGCCCGCACCGAGTCCCCCCGCATCCCCCTGGAGGCCATCGAGGCCACGCAGGAGGAGGAGGACGCCCTGCGCCGCTCCTCGGGCGTGTTCCTCTCCCGCCGCCGCACGGACCGCTTCCTGCGACGCACCCTCCCGGCCGTCACCCACAGCCTCTCCTTCTCCGACGAGGCCGACGTGGCGGACGTCTACGTGGACGGCTCCGTGCTGCGCGGCTCCCGGATCGGCGGCGCCGCCGCCGTGGGCGGGCCCAGCATGTGGGCCGTCCAGGCCGTCAACGGGGCCACCACCCCCCTCGAGGTGGAACTCGAGGCCCTCGTCCTCGGCCACGTGGTCAGCGCCTGGGCCGGCGTCCCCGGCGAGCGCGTGACCATCCACTCCGACTCGCGTGCCGCCCTGGCGCTGCTCAACGCCGCCCGCCGCGACCGGCTGACCCTCGGCGGCGCCCGCGGCGAGCGCATCCGCCGCACCCTGAGGCGCCTGCTGGCCGCCGTCGACCTCGCCCAGGCCGCGGACGTCCGCGTGGAGACCACCTGGGTCAAGGGGCACGTGGGCGTGCAGGGCAACGAGCTGGCCGACGACCTGGCCCGCGCCGCCGCCCGCCACGCCGGCGTGGGAACCTCCGAGGAAGACCTGCGCCGCCGCCTGGACCGGCTGATCGACCTGCACGAGGAGACCGAGGCCGAGGCCGGGCAGACGCCTGCCCGGGCCGAGGCGGCCGAGGGCCACCGGCCGATGCCGCGCGGGCGGTGACCAGGCCCTAGGCTGTGATCTTGTGGAAGCGATCACAGCGGCGGTCTCCGCCTTCAACAACAAGTACTGGTACGTGGTCATGGCGCTGCTGTTCACGGCGGGCGTGTGGTTCACGATCCGTACCGTGGGCGTGCAGGTGCGCATGCTCCCGGAGATGGTCCGCTCGGTGACGGCGGGCTCGCAGAAGGGCTTCGAGAACGACGGCGTCAGCCCGTTCCGCGCCTTCACCATCTCCGCGGCCTCCCGCGTGGGCACCGGCAACGTGGCCGGCGTGGCGATCGCGATCGTGATCGGCGGCCCCGGCGCGGTGTTCTGGATGTGGGTGCTGGCCATCATCGGCGGCGCCACGGCCTTCGTGGAGTCCACCCTCGCCCAGCTGTACAAGCAGAAGGGCCCGGACGGCTTCTACGGCGGCCCCGCCTACTACATCCGCGACGGCCTGCGCGCCCCCTGGCTCGCGACGATCTTCGCCCTCGCCATCACCGTGACCTACGGCTTCGTGTTCAACGCCGTGCAGTCCAACTCCATCTCCGAGTCCGTGCAGGCCAACTGGGGCGTCTCCACCACCACCGCGTGGATCGTGGGCATCGCCCTGGCCGTCATCACCGGCCTCGTGATCTTCGGCGGCGTGCGCCGGCTCTCCGCCGTGACCAACGTGGTCGTGCCCGTGATGGCCGTGTTCTACATCATCCTGGCGATCATCGTCCTCGCGCTGAACATCACCGAGGTGCCGGCCCTGATCGGCCTCATCGTGGGCCACGCCCTCGGCTTCCAGGAGGTGGCCGGCGCCGCCGTCGGCATGGCCATGATCATGCAGGGCGTGCGCCGCGGCATGTTCTCCAACGAGGCCGGCATGGGCTCGGCCCCGAACGCCGCCGCCACCGCGGCCGTCTCCCACCCCGCCAAGCAGGGCTTCGTGCAGTCCCTCGGCGTGTACTTCGACACCCTGATCGTCTGCTCGGCCACGGCGTTCATCATCCTGCTCTCCAACCCGGCCTACGGCGACGGCGAGGCCCTCGGCATGGCCGTCACGCAGAACGCGCTGCAGCAGGCCGTGGGCGCATGGGCCGGCCCCGCGCTGACCGTGATCATCTTCTTCCTCGCCTGGTCCTCCATGCTGGGCAACACCTACTACGGCGAGGCCAACATCCGGTACCTCGCCGGCAAGCGCGCCGACGCGGCCATCACCGTGTTCCGCGTGCTCGTGCTGGTGTGCGTGGTCGGCGGCGCGCTCGGCTCCGTGGCGCTGGTGTGGAACCTCGCGGACACGTTCGCCGCGCTCATGGCCACCATCAACCTCGTGGCGATCATCCCGCTGGGCGGCCTGGCCGTGAAGCTGCTCAAGGACTACGAGCGCAAGCTCAAGGCGGGCATGGATCCGGGCTTCCACATCTCCGACCTGCCCGAGGCCCGCAACGTGGCGCTGTGGCAGGACACGCCGGAGACCGCTCCGCTGCAGAAGTGAGCCGACGCCGCCGGGCGCGACGCCGGCCGGTCCGGGAGCCCCGGGCCGGTGCGGGGGTCGTCCCGGCGGCGTCCGTCTCAGCGGCGTCCGTCCCAGCGGCGTCGAACCCTGGACGGATCAGGGGGGCGCGGGCCTACGTTGGCTCTCACCCGACCGGCCGTGCACCGCGGCCGGCCAGACGTACGAGGAGGACACCATGGGCATCCTGTCCGGCATCACCCGTGCACTCGGCGGCAGCCGACGCCGCCCCACCATCGGCGCGAACACCTACGGCCGACGTCGCTCCAGCGGCGCCGGCGGCGCCCTGCTCGGCACACTCGGCGGCCTCGCGCTGCGCGAGCTCTCCCGCCGCAGCTCCGGCGGCACCGCGCGGGGCTACGGCGGCCAGGCCGGCTACGGCCGGACCACCGGCGGCTACGGCCGCACCTCCGGCGGGCTCGGCGGCCTGCTGGGCGGACTCGGCGGCATGGGCGCCGGCCGCTCCTCGAGCCGCGGCGGCGGCCTGCTGGGCGGACTGCTCAGCGGCGCGATGAACTCCCGCAGCGGGCGCCGCACCACCGGCGGCCGGTTCTGAGCCCACGGGGCTGGGGGCCCCGCCGCCGCCGGACGGCTCACCCGCCGGCCCGTCCGCCGGTGCCACCAGGCCACCAGACCCACCTGCAGAAAACGACATCACCGCCGGTCCGCCCGGCGGTGATGTCGTTTCTCTGCTGTGATGCGGAGAGCTCGTGCTTCTCTGCGGTGATTCAAGAGGCCGGCGCTTCTCCGCGGTGGAGCGGGACGGCGGCACCGTCAAGGTGAGGTCCGCCCCGCTCAGCCGAACACGTCGAACATGCGGCCGAGGACGAACAGCAGGATGCCGATCACCAGCAGGGCGATGATCGCGAACAGGACGATCCTGCCCGTGGATCGCTCACCCGGCTGCTCCACGTCCATCTGCGGGTTCGTGGGGCCGACTCCGGACCCTTCGGCGGGCGGCGTGCCGCCGCGGTCCGTGTGGCCGGAGTGCTCGTCTGCGGCCCGGCGGGCGTCGTGAGGGTCGGAGTCGTGGGGACGGGGGGTGTGCGGGGCGGCCATGGACGGCTCCTCTTCGTGGTGACGGCGCACGCGGCGCCTGTCGCGCACACGCTAGACCCCTCCCCGGGGGGCCTGACCAGGCACGACGGCCCGCTCAGGCGAGCTCGACCACCCCGATGCCGGGGACCACAGGCTCGGCGGCCACCTGGACGTTGATCCGCCGGGTGGCGAACCGCGCGTCGAGGAGCTGCTCGAGGTCGGCGACGACCTTGCAGGTGATGGTCTCGATCACGGCCTCGGTGTCCTCGCCGGACAGCACGGTGCAGTCGATGTCCACGGTCGGGGCCGCGGGGCCGCCGTCGATGGCGAACCGCGCGGAGGCCACCTCGGGGAACACGAGCACGGCGCGCTCGGCGCTGGCCGCCAGCCGGCGGGCGCGGGCGATCCAGACTTCCTGCGCCCATCGGGCGGCGACCTCTTCGGCCCGGTCGGCGGAGGTGGTGGTGAGGCCGTCCGTGGAATCCTCCACGTGCGGGTGCATCGTCGCGGTCATGTCCCTGCTCCTGTTCTCTATGCTCGGAGAGGCGCCCATCCGATGCCCGGGAGTGGGAGCGGACCAGACTGTTCGAGTCTCTATCTGTTCGATAGGCTAACAACACCCGGGCCGCCGCGCCATCACATCACGGCACGTCAGGAGGGGAGACCATGACCGAGGACCACCGTGCGCCGTCCGCGAGCGGCTACTGGTACCTCTCCTCCCCCGACTCCGCCGGGCCCGTGGAGGTCCTCAACCTGCTGCGCGGCTACCTCGCGGCCGAGCGGCGCATGCGCCAGCGCACCCGGGACTCGATGCGCATGGGCGAGACGGACCTGCTGGCCCTGCGCCACCTGCTCCGCGAGAGCCGCGCCGGCCGGCCGGTGCGCCAGCGCGACCTCGCCGCCGCGCTCGAGATCAGCCCCGCCTCCGCCAGCGCCCTGGTGGACCGCCTCATCAGGGACGGCTACGCGCGCCGGTCCCCGCATCCGGCCGACCGTCGGTCGGTGATCATCGAGACCACGGCGCGCACCGACGACGAGGTCCGCGCCACCCTGGGCCGCATGCACCGCAGCATGCTGGACGCGGTCGAGTCGCTGAGCCCGGACGAGCTGGCCGCCGTCGCGAAGTTCCTCACCGCGCTCACCCGCAGCGTGGACGAGGCCGCGGAGGACGCGCTGGAACACGGCACGGAGCACTGACCCTCCCCCGCCGTCCCCGGGCAGGCGGGCACGCCTCCGCGGAATGCCGACGCCGCCAGGCGGAGGCGGGCGACGCCGTCGTCCGGCTCAGTGCCGCACGCGCGGCCGGGCGCCCAGCGGCTCCACGATCTCCGCGAGGGCGACGGCCATCTCCAGCGTCTGCGAGCGCCGCCGGTTGCGGCCGTGCAGCAGGGTCATGCCCAGCATCGCCAGCAGCAGCACCACGGCCAGCGCCACGACCGCCCACACCAGGACGATGCCGTTGGGGGCCACGTTGTACAGGGCCGCGGCGCTCAGGCCTAGGGCGACGGCGGCCACCACCAGGCGCAGGCCGGTGAGGCCGGTGTCGAAGGAGGGGACGTGGTCCGCGCGGATCTCGATCCGGGCCCGGCGGAAGGCCCGCAGCTGCGTGTCCGTCAGCGGCGGGATCTCGGTAACGAGGCAGTGGTGGAGGGCGGAGGCGGAGGCGGCCTCCAGGTCCTCGTCCAGGGTGGCCTCGAAGCGGTGGTCGGCGCGCATGGGTCCATGATGCCCCGGCGAGGTTGTCCGGCCGGGGAGCCGGGGCTAGCGTGACCAGGGCCACAGTCGCCCCGACCTCCTGGAGGAGCCCCATGCCCGAGGCCTACATCATCGACGCCGTCCGCACCCCGGTGGGACGCCGCGGCAAGGGCCTGGCGCAGGTGCATCCGCTGGACCTGGCGGCCGCTCCCCTGCGCGAGCTCGTGGGCCGCCAGGACATCGACTCGGCCGAGTACGACGAGGTCATCCTCGGCTGCATCGACCAGCTCGGCCCCCAGGCCATGGACGTGGCGCGCAACGCCTGGCTCGCGGCCGGGCTCTCCGAGGACGTCCCGGGCACCACGGTGGAGCGCCAGTGCGGCTCGGGCCAGCAGGCCGTGCACTACGCGGCGCAGGCCGTGATGAGCGGGACCGCGGACTTGGTGGTCGCCGGCGGCGTGCAGTCCATGAGCGCGATCCCGCTCTCCCACTCGAACCGGGCGGCCGCCGAGTTCGGCTTCGCGGACCCCTTCACCGGCTCGGAGTCCTGGGCCGCCCGCTACGGGGACCAGGAGATCTCCCAGTTCCGCGGCGCCGAGATGATGGCCCGGCAGTGGGGCCTGGACCAGGACGCCCTCGAGGAGTTCGCGGTGCGCTCCCACGAGCGGGCGCTGGCCGCCCAGGCCGAGGGCCGGTTCGACCGGGAGATCCTGCCGCTGGCCGGCCTGGCGGCGGACGAGGGCCCGCGCACCCCGGACCGGGCGAAGATCGCCTCCCTGCCGCCCATCGTCGAGGGCGGGCTGCACACGGCGGCCACCGCCTCCCAGATGTCCGACGGCGCGGCCGCCCTCCTGCTCGCCTCCGAGGAGGCGGTGCGTCGTCACGGCCTCACCCCGCGCGCCCGCATCCACCACATCTCCGCGCGCGGCGCGGACCCCGTCATGATGCTCTCCGCCCCGATCCCGGCGACGGCGCATGCGCTCGACCGCATGGGGCTGACCATCGACGACATGGATCTCGTGGAGATCAACGAGGCGTTCGGCGCCGTCGTGCTGGCCTGGCTGACCGAGACCGGCGCGGACCCCGCGAAGGTCAACGTCAACGGCGGGGCGATCGCCCTGGGCCACCCCATCGGCGCCACCGGCGCCCGGCTGATGACCTCCCTGCTGCACGAGCTCGAGCGCAGCGGCGGCCGCTACGGCCTGCAGACCATGTGCGAGGGCGGCGGCCAGGCCAACGTCACCGTCATCGAGCGGCTCTGACGGCACCGTCCTCACCCGAGGCGGCGGCGAGGCCGTCGTCGGAAGAATGCAATCGATTCTCCGGGAGAAAAGATTGCACTCGCCGATCGAGACCCCCCTCCCCCATCGCCCTCACCCCCAGCACCCCCGTCCCGCCCCCACCTGGAGGACCCCATGACCGAGCAGACCTCGCCCGCCGCCCCGACCGCCGGCTCCCCCTCGCCCGAGGACACGATCGGCCGCCTGTTCACGCGGGCTGTGGCCCGCCACCCCGAGACCGTGGCCCTGCGCTTCGAGGACCGGGACTGGACCTACGCCCAGCTGCGGGACGGAGCGCACCGCGTGGCCCGCCGCCTCCAGGACACCGGCCTGCCGGCCGGCACCCGGGTGGCCGCCTACGCCACCAACTCGGACGCCTACGCGCTGCTCTTCCTGGCCTGCGTCACGGCCGGTTACGTGCACGTGCCCGTGAACTTCGCGCTCAAGGGCGGGGAGCTCGCCCACGCCCTCGAGGACTCCGGCGCGGAGCTGCTCGTGGCCGACGCCGGCATGCTCGAGCGCGTCGAGCAGGTCCGGGCCGACGGCGGCGGGGCCGGGCTGCGGCACGTGTGGACCATGCTCCCCGCCGGCCACGCCGAGCCCTCCGTGCTGGAGACCGCCCAGGACGAGACGTTGGATGCCGCGGCCCCGGAGGCGGAGGTGTCGGCCACCGATCTGGCCCAGCTGCTCTACACCTCCGGCACCACCTCCACGCCCAAGGGCGCGATGATGTCCCACCGGGCGCTCGTGGCCGAGTACCTCTCCTGCATCATTGCGCTGGACTTCACGGCCGAGGACCGCCCCCTGGTGGCCATGCCGCTGTACCACTCCGCCGCGATGCACGTGTTCCTGCTCCCCTACCTGAGCCTCGGCGCCACGGTGCGCCTGCTGGCCGCCCCGGACATCCCCCGGATGCTCGAGCTGGTGGAGACCGAGCACATCGGCTCCCTGTTCCTGGCGCCCACCGTCTGGGTGCCGCTGGCGAACCATCCGGACCTGGCCACGCGCGACCTCTCCTCGCTGCGCAAGGCCCAGTACGGCGCCTCGATCATGCCGGTGACCGTGCTGCAGCGCCTGCGTCAGAGCCAGCCGGGCATCGGCTTCTACAACTGCTTCGGCCAATCCGAGCTGGGCCCCTTGTGCACCGTGCTGCGCCCCGAGGAGCACGACGCGCGGCCGGCCTCGTGCGGCCGCCCCGTGTTCCACGTGGAGGCGCGGGTGATGACGGCCGACGGCGCCCCCGCCGCGCCCGGCGAGCCCGGCGAGATCCAGTACCGCTCGCCGCAGCTGCTCTCCGGCTACTGGAACCGCCCGGATGCCACCGCGGACGCGTTCACCGACGACGGCTGGTTCCGCTCCGGCGACCAGGTCACCCAGGACGCGGCCGGCTACATCCAGGTGGTGGACCGCATCAAGGACGTCATCAACACGGGCGGCGTCCTGGTCGCCCCGCGGGAGGTCGAGGACGCGATCTACGAGCTCGACGAGGTGGCCGAGGTCGCCGTCATCGGCCTGCCGGACGAGCGCTGGATCGAGGCGGTGACCGCCGTCGTCGTGCTCAAGGAGGGCGCCGAGCTGACCGCGGAGACCGTGCGCACCCACGTGAAGGAGCGCCTGGCGGGCTTCAAGGTGCCCAAGCGCGTGGACTTCGTGGCGGAGCTGCCGCGGAACCAGTCGGGCAAGCTGCTCAAGCGCGCGCTGCGCGCCGAGCGGACGCAGGAGGCCCGGTGACACGCAGGCAGAAGCCGACGTACGACGTCGTCACGCCCCTGGACATCGACTATCTGGACGCGTTCGGGGAGGCGACGGAGGAGGACCGCGCGCACTGGGACCGCGCCCGTGCCTACGGCCGGGAGGTGCTCGAGCGGATCGACGGGCACTGGGACCGGGCGGAGTACCCGCTGGACCTGGTGGCGCGCGCGGGCGAGCTGGACCTGCTCACCGACGGGCTGGAGGTGCCGGGGCACGCCGTGATGTCCCCGTTGGCCGCGGGCCTGGTGGCGATGGAGATCTCCCGGGCGGACGGCTCCATGGCGGCTGCGGCGGCGGTGCAGGGCGGGCTCGTGCTGCGCGCCCTGGTGCACTGCGCGAGCCCGGAGCAGAAGGAGAGGTACCTCGAGCCGGTGGCGCGCGGCACGCTGCCGGGCGGGTTCGCGCTCACGGAGCCGCTGCACGGTTCGGACTCGGTGTCCCTCGAGACGTCCGCGCGGCCCGACGGCGCCGGCGGCTGGGTGCTGAACGGCGCCAAGAAGTGGATCGGCAACGGGGCCGCCGGGGGCATCACGATCGTGTGGGCCCGGGACACCGAGGACGGCCAGGTCAAGGGGTTCGTGGTGGAGCAGTCCACGCCCGGTTACGAGGCCGAGGTGATCACGGGCAAGGGGGCGCTGCGGGCGATCCACCAGGCCGAGATCACGCTGACCGACGTGCGGGTCGGTGACGACGCGCGGCTGCCGGGCGTGGCGACGTTCAAGGACGCCGCGCGCGTGCTGGTGGCCACCCGCGTGAACGTGGGCTGGTCCGCGCTGGGCCACGCGACCGCCATGTTCGAGGCCGCGCTGGCCTACGCCCGGCAGCGCGAGCAGTTCGGCAAGCCGCTGGGAGCGCACCAGATGGTGCAGGAACGGCTCGCGCAGATGCTGGACGAGGTGACCGCGATGCAGACCCGCTGCGTGGCCGTGGCCCGCCTGCAGGCGGCCGGGCGGCTGCGTGACGAGCAGGCCTCCCTGCTGAAGTACGCCTGCACGCGGGGCGCGCGGCGGGTCGCGCAGATCGCCCGGGACATGCTCGGCGGCAACGGCATCCTGCTGGAGCACCGGGTGATGCGGCACTTCGCCGACGTCGAGGCGCTGCACACCTACGAGGGCACGGAGTCCGTGCAGGCGTTGATCCTCGGCCGGGACCTGACCGGGATGAGCGCGTTTGCGTGAGCCCCGGCCGGCCCTGCACGTGGCCGACACCCGCCCCCACCTTCCGTCTCCTAGGAGCTGACATGACCACCGCGCCCACCCCTTCCTCCGCCGACGACGCCCCCGCCGTCCTCGTCGAGACGCGGCCCGGCGTCGTGCGGCTGACGCTGAACCGGCCCGCGAAGGGCAACGCGCTCGGACTGACGATGGCGCGCGAGGTGCTCGCGGCGATCGCCGCGGCCGAGGCGGACGAGTCCGTGCACGTGCTCACGCTGACCGGCGCGGGGCGGATCTTCTGCGGCGGCGGGGACGTCCAGGCCATGGCTGCCTCCCCCGCCGGGCCGGAGCGGCGCACGATGATCCAGGAGCTCGGCGAGGCGGCGGGCGAGGTCGCGGTGGCGCTGACGGGCTCTCGCCTGCTGGTGCTGGCCGGCGTCAACGGGACGGCCGCCGGGGCGGGGCTCGGGCTCATGCTGGGCGGCGACGTCGTGCTGGTGCGCGAGGACGCCCAGCTGGTGACGGCGTTCTCCGCGCTCGGGATGACCCCGGACACGGGCGTGTCCTACTGGCTGCCGCGGGTGCTCGGGCCGGTGCGCGCGACGCAGCTGCTGCTCGGCGGGCGGCGCCTGAACGGGGCCGAGGCCGTCGCGTGGGGCCTGGCGACTGAGGCGGTGGCCGGCGACGCGTTCGCGGCACGTCTGGCGGAGCTCGAGGACGAGCTGGTGGCCGGTCCGGCGCACACCTATGGGCCGACGAAGGCGCTGGCGCGCGGGGCCGACGTCGAGGCGCTGCGCGCGCACGTGCGGCAGGAGGCGGCGTCGATCGCGGCGGCGTCCGAGCATCCGGAGGCCGTGCGGCGGGTGGAGGCCTTCGCGGGCCAGTGAGGGGCGGGCTGCGGCCCGGGCCGGCGGCGTCGCCCACTGAGGCGACGGCGTCGCGGGCTCAGGCCGGCGGCGGCTGCGCCGGCCCCCCGCAGGCGAGGTCCGTCCGAGCCCCGGCGAAGCGGGCCAGCCAGGGGAACCGTCCCCGGGTGCGGTGCGCGTACAGGGCGAGCGCGACGAGCAGCGCCCCCAGCGTGCCCACGATCAGGTCCGTCATGGTGTCCGTGTTGCCCTTCTGCGTCTGGGCGCCGAGCACCTGGTCCGCGGTGAACTCGGCGACCTCCCACGCCAGGGCCACGAGCGAGTGCAGCCCCACCACGGTGAGGGCCTCGAGCCCGGGCGGCATGACCAGGCTCCGGCGGGCGGCGGCGACGCCCAGGAGCAGGACGGCCCCCAGCGCGATGGGCACGCCCGAGAAGAAGTGCACGAGGACGTCCCACCACGGCCAGGCGGCGTAGCGCCCGAGTGCGGCGCCCAGCCACGGGGCGGACAGCAGGAGAGCCGCATACATCGCGTGCAGGGAGGTGGGCAGGCGGACCCGGGCCGCGCGCTCGACGGCGATCGTCACGGGGACGACCATCGCGATCTGCACGCTGAGGCCGGCCGCCTCCGTCTCGCCCCGGGCGGCGAGGACGGCGGCGCTGACAAGCAGCACGACCGCGGCGAGGATCAGCGGCGAGCGCCGGACGAGCGCGCGCTGACAGGACCCGGGGACCGGACGGGACGGGGCGACGTCGGGAGCGGCGGGGCCGACGACGGGGCGCTCAGGCGGACGGCGGGACGGCATCGGGGACCAGCTCGTAGAGGTAGGCGGGACGGACGGCGTCGTCGTCCAGGGCGACGACGGCGGGCACGCGCCGGTAGCCGGCGCCCTCGAAGGCGTCGAGGCGGTCCCAGTGGTCCGGGAGGTCGACGGAGACCAGCAGCTGGGCGGGGACGTCGGCGATCTGGGCGGCGGGGTGCTCCGCTGCGGCCGGGGTGGCGAGGACGACGCCCGGGTAGCCCGTGGCGGCGCCGGCGCCGCTGGCGTGGAGCACGCCGCGGACGGTGCCGGGCGTCCACGGGCCGCGGACGCCGTCCATGACGTGCGCGTTCGAGCGGCCCGGCGCGAGGGTGCCGTAGGCGGCCAGGGCGGTGGGCGCGAGCACCTCGGCGGCGAGGCGGGCGACGGTGCGGGCCAGGCGGACGTCCCGGGAGGTGAGGGCGCGGACGTCGTGGCTGTGCATGCGCACGCCGAGCCGGCCGTAGGAGACAGCGAGGTCCGGGTGGTGGTCGGCGGCCTCGGCGGCCTCCCCGATCCGGTCGGCCAGGGCGAGGGCGGTGGCGAAGTCGCCGGTGGCGTAGGTGATGGCGAGTTCGGGCGGGGCGGCGACGGGAGCCTCGGGGGCGGCGACCGCCCAGCCGGCCAGCTCGGGCGCGGCCGCGAGCGCCGCGGCGACGTCCGCCGGGTCGAGCGGGCGGAGGGCCGGGGTGGCGGCGAGGAGGTCCAGGGTGGACGTCATTGGGCCATGATGCCTGGTGCGGTGCGGGGACGAGGCGGCCGCGCGACACGACCGCCGGCGATCACGCGACGAGCCCCGGGTCCGGCGGGTAGCCGTACGTGCGCAGGGCCCCCCGTAGGGCAACGGGAGGCCGTGGCCCTGCGCCCAGCTGACTAGCACTTCGATGGTCTCGGCGTTAGTCAGTTCCTGAAGCGGCTGGACGAGGTCCTGGGGGTCGGTGAGTGCGTGCACCAGATCCGCGATCTGAGCGGCGCTCTTCAGTTCGTGCCAGTACGGGTCCACCTCCCCGCGGACCTTGGTGGTCCACCAGAGGTCCGTGGGCCGGTCCGGCGACTCCATCCACTCCACGGCCTCACGGGGCGGTTCGAGGAGCTCGATGGTGCCGGCGGTCCGGTCCGTATCGACGGCGTCGGGGATGCTGCTGCGCGTGCTCATCGAAACATCTTCAGGACGTCGCCCAGCCCGACCGTGGTGCGCCGGTAGACGGCGTTGTAGGCGGCGCGCTTCGGATCGCGCAGCCAGCCCATCCCCTTGCGGCCGTAACCGGGGATGAGCTTGCGCTTGATCGCCCGCTTGGCGCGGCCCGTGGTGCGGGCCTTGATGGACTTCTTCAGGCTGGGCTTGCGGAGACCGATCTTCATGGGGCGAGCGTAATGGGTGGGGCGGACGGGGTGAGGGGGTCGGCGCGTCGTCAGGACCTGCCCCTGGCAGGGCTGTCAGGCACTTCTGTCGTCCTCCTGGACGGTGTGCAGGAACCACTCCAGCGCATCGAGGAACGCCTCCTGCGCCGCGGCCGGCTGAAGGATCTGCGGCCTGATGCTCGGGCGCCGACGGAGAGCCTCAGGGCCGAATTCCAGCCCGGGGACGAGATTCAGACGCCCCCGGAATTCGTCGAGAAGCGCCTCGTCCGTGAAGGGAGCCCACTTCGCCAGATGATAGAAGACGACCTCGACGCCGTACGTCGGGTACAGGATCACCGGCCAGATAACGCGTGCTGACGCGCGCGGGACGACCAAGAAGCAACCGCCGGCGGCATTGTCCGCGAATTCCGCCCGGCCACCGCGCTCGACCCAGCCTCGTTGGACCTCGATCAGTGCGCGGGCCGATTCGGGATCGTTGTGGTCGTGCAGTCGGTCGACCCAGCGGTCCCGCAGCGCAGGGTCGTTGCCCGGGGCGGCGAGCGACCGGGGATCGGTCAGGTCGACGTCGACATCGATGAGCTCGGCGAGCTGCTCCGCCAACAGCCGCTGGCCGCCGTCGGCCCGTCCGTCCTCGGAGAAGCGCACGCCTTCGGCTGCGAGGACGTCGTGCGGATCGTCCGTGCGGTGGACGTCGGGCCACCGGAAGGACGGAGAGACGGTGCCTCCCGCCTGGAGCACACGATGAGCGTGCGGCAGGGCCGTCCGTGCGAGGTAGGTGCCCACGGGGACCGGATGGCTTCCGATCAGCCGTGCGAGTTCGCCGTAGGAGGTCCAGGACCCGTCGGGAATGGCCGCGACGGCATCCGTCAGCGTCTGCCAGGCCGTGTGAGCGACTCCGGAGGCGGCCTCTGCTGAGGGTCCCGGCCAGATGCCGACGATCCGGTCCGCCAGCCGCTCGGCGCGAGCACGGATCTGCGCGGGACCCCATACCGGCTCAGCGGAGATCTCCTGGTTCATGCGGATGCCGCTCTTGGCCAGCTCCGCACGCTTGACCGCGAAGGGCCCATTGCTCAGCTCGCTGTTGTACCCGGTGAGGGTGAGGTTGCCCAAGGTGTGCAGGAGCTCGGTGTGCACCTCTCGAAGGTCCTGGTGCGCCTCGAGCTGACCGGCCAGAGCGCGCTCCCACTCCTCCGTGAGCGTCCGCGGCATGACGTGCTCGATGGTCGCGCTGTCGAGATCCACCGGCTCCTTGCTGCCGTAGGACTCCTCGATCCACCGGAGGATCAGCTTCCGGTGGGCCGCCCGGCCCGTCGTATAGAAGGGTGCCGTCATCACGGCCTGGCGGATCTGATCGTCGGAGGCGAAGTGCTTCCGTCCGCTGGAGAGGAAGCGGTGCAGGGCATCCGCCGGATCGTCCTGACCTTGGATGTCCGCCGTCGCCGCGAGCAAGGTGGTGTTGAGACCGTCGGAGTAGCGGCCGAAGACGAGGCGCCGGACCAGGTACGACTCGAGGTAGAGGAGCGCACGGGCCAGTTCGTCCGAGTCGATGTCCCCCAAGGACCGGCGCTCCATCAGGTGCAGTGTGATGGGGAACGTCGTCGTCGTGCGCCAGGCGCGCAGGCGCGCCAAGCGGAACCGCACTGCGGCGTCCTTCTCCTTCTCCGGACGGAGCATGACGTCGTAGAGACGCCCCAACGCCAGGAACCGCTCGACTTCCGCCCTGACCTGCGACTCATCCTGCAGGCCACGCATGCGACGCTGCTGCCCCGCGTAGATCTCCGTCTGGCGGACCTTGGGATCCTGTTGCACCAGGTCAAGCCAGAACAGCGTCTCCAGTTCCTCATTGGAGAGCAGGTTCTGCAACGGGAGCCACAGGGTGGTGTAGACCTCATCCGCCCGTGTGGGCAGCTGCATGAACAGGTAGTTCCTGAGCAGGTCGCCTTGGGTGAGCTTGAGGCCGGTGTTGTTCAGCGACTCGAAGATGCGGTGAGCGTTGTCGTTCTCCCCGGTGGTCACGGACACGATCGACAGGCCGGCGACGACGGCGGACTCAACCTCCGCCAAGGTCAGCTGCTCCTCTTCACCGTCAGCAGACGGTTGACTCAACCCGAACAGCTTCGTCAGGAAGAACTGGTGGGCTTCGCTGATCCTGGAGCCCTCGGCAGCGTCCGGGGCGTGCTCGATCCGCCCGCGGTAGGCGGCACGGTCGGCCTGGGTGGGCAGGACCTTGTAGCGGAGATCGCCGTCCTCCCACTTGTTGACCAGGTACTTCTCGTTGACCCGATCGGCGTGCATGGGGCCTTCGTGCTCAGCCCGGTGGTCGCGGACAGCGGCGAGGAGGAGCGTCAGCGTCGTCAGTCGCTGCTGCCCGTCCACCACGAGCCACCGCTGGACGCCGCCGGGCCCGTTGTCCCGGAAGCCGGCGAGAACGAGGGAGCCGATGAAGTGGGTTGCCGACGGGTTGTCCCGCCGGTGGTCGGCGACGTCCACGACGTCCTCCCACAGTCGTTGCCACTGCGGGCGGCCCCAGGAGTACGTCCGCTGATAGAGCGGGACCGTGTACTGGTAGGAGCCCCCGAGGAGTTCCTGAAGGGTGACTTCACGCGCGGCGACCATGGGACGAGCCTAACGGGGGCCCTAAGGCCAGGTCGTCCCGAGGTGTCAGGGCCGGTCGGCTCTGGCCCCCGAGAGCCGGTCCTGGAAGCTCTTCGAGCAGCCGGCCCCGGCCAGCGCAGTCTCCTGGGCCTGGAGGGAGCCTTCCTGGTCGCGGGTGCTCACGCGGACATAGCCGAGCTTCACGAGGTGGCTCCTACAGCCTTGCCGTACAGCTCGAACAGGTGCGCGACCAGGTCAGCTTCGTCTAGGCCAGGTTCGAGCCCGTAGGCCCGCTCCACGGCGTCATCGAGGGCCTGGTGCGCGGCGGTGAGAGCCGGGTAGAGCCAGGCGTCGTCCGGTTCATACAGATCCGCCAGTGAAGCCTGCGGGTGCTCTGCTCGCGCATCCAGCACGGCCTGAGCAGCCTTCTCGATCTTCTCACGCTGTGAGTCAGAGGTGTCTGGCCACACCATCGTGTTGTGGATCAGCGTGTTGGCGTAGCTGTAGTCGCTCTTGAGGCGGCCGCCCACAGACCGCATCCACGCATTATGGACGCGGGACATCAGGACTCCGAAGACGTAACGGGACTCCGACGGGATGTAGAACAGCTTGTCGCCAGGGATCATCCCGTCCGTAACGAACCCGATGGGGACGTATACGCGGCGCTGAGAGGACACCTTTGGCACCGCGATGTAATCGCCCTCTCCGCGGTACTTGACCTCGTCGAAGCGCCACGGGACCGCCGCCTTCGCCTGTGTGGCCGGCTTAGGCGATGCCAGCCGCATGGACCTGACCCGTTCAACCCTTTCCCTGACCAGAGGCATGGTTTTCAGGATTTCCGGCGGGCAGTCCACCAGCCACAGGCAGAACCGCTCGGTCCCTGAGATGAACTCCTCGCCCATGGAGAACGGCCGAATCCATTCCTCAGCCGCTGGTTCAGCTGCCACCAGCTCATCGCGCGCTTCCCTGCTGAGCAGCAGATGCTTTCCATCCGTCGGCTTCCCTCCGGCGATCATCTGCACCGGGGCGCTCAATGGCTTACTGCGCTTGGCGATGAACAGGTTGGGCGCTGGTGCGAGATAGGCGTTGATGTTGTCTGGATGCTCAACCGCGACCTCCCCGCCCCGCAGATGTGTGAACAACGTCTTCTGTGACCAGGAGTGATAACCGAAGCCCACGATCACCACGTGCACGTGGGCCGCGTCCTTGGATTCGCTTGCCCAAGTAAAGGTGCGATGGGCGAAGTTGATGACCACCCCGGCCTCGAAAAGTGGCTTCCACAGCGGCTGGACCTGCTGGCCCTGGCAGATCGAGTTCGTGGCAACAAAGGCCGCCTGTGTTCGGGTGCCCCCCATGTACTGGCCAGCGAGCGCGAACCAGCACGTGACGAAGTCCAGAACGCCTCCGGCCGCCCCCATCACCTTCTGACGGTCGGCCTTCTGTTCCAAGGACAGGTTCGAGTAGCCGAGGAACGGGGGGTTGCCGATGATGTAGTCGCACTCGGCCGGGTCCAGGACCTCGGCCCAGTCCACGGTCAGGGCGTTGCCGAGCACGATGTGGGCGGAGTCCTTCAGGGGGAGGTCCTTGACCATGCCGTAGACGATGGTCTCGGCTTCGGCGTTGGCCTGCAGCTCGGCGATCCACAGGGCCGTGGTCGCCACGTTCACGGCGAAGTCGTTGATCTCGATGCCGTGGAACTGCTGCAGGGAGACCTTCAGGGGGGAGTGCTGCTCCTGGAGCTCGAAGACGCCCTGGTCGTGCAGGAGCACGGAGAGGATCTTGTTCTCGAGCTTGCGCAGCTGGATGTAGGTCTCGGTGAGGAAGTTCCCGGACCCGCAGGCCGGGTCGAAGAACCTCAGGCCGGCGATCTTGTCGTGAAACCGGGTCAGCTCGTTGCGTCGCTTACGGTCCCCCACGCCCTGGGCGGTGAGGATGCCGTCCAGTTCGGCCTTTAGCTCGTCCAGGAACAGCGGGTCGATCAGCCGGTGGATGTTCTGCGGGGAGGTATAGTGCATGCCCCCGGAACGGCGGGTCTCGGGGTTCAGGGTGGACTCGAACACGCCGCCGAACACGGTGGGGCTGATCTGGGACCAGTCCGTACCCTCACTGACCTCATCCAGGAGCATGTCGACGATGTCCTGGGTCAGCTGGGGGATCTCCACGTCCGCGGCGAACAGGCCGCCGTTGACGTAGGGGAAGGCCTTCAGTGCTTCCGAGGCGTAGGGGTCCCGCTCCTGCGGGGCGGCGTTGAGGTAGGCGAAGAGCTCCTTGAGCGCGGCCCGGGCCCGATCGGCCGGCACCGGCTTGAGGTAGTGGTAGAACGCGTTCTTGGGGAACAGGCCGGCGTCCTCGGCGAACAGCAGGAACACCAGCCGCACGCACAGCACGTTCAGCGAGTGCATCGACGCTTCGGAGTCGGGGTCGAGGTACTGCGCCCGCAGCATGTCGTAGAGCTTGCCGATCAGGGCGCCGGCGTCCAGGGAGACCTGCGTCTCGCGTCGCTGCCGCTCGCGCTGGGGGTCAAGGAGGAAGTCCAGCAGGTGCAGCTGCTCGGGCAGCTCGGCCAGGCGGAACTCTTCGTAGTCCCGCTCGGGGTGCTCGGTGTCCAGGTCGTGGATGCGGAAGCGGTCGAAATCGCAGACGATGATCGTGTCTGGCCGCTCCGAGTTCCGGAGGGAGTCGGCGTAGCGCTTGGCCTGCCCGAAGGGGGTCACAGCCACGCCCTGGCGCATCTCGGCCTTGTCCAGGTCGACGCCGAGAGACTTCTGCTCGATCACGGTCTTGGCGTCGCGGATGACGACGTCGATGAAGCCCCGCTCGGTGGTGCGGTTCTCGAACCGGACGTTGGTGGTCACGTCCTCCATGCCGACCACATCGCGCAGCAGCTCGAGCCAGAACGAGGACGTGTCGCCCTTCTCATAGCCGCGTCCGGCCCACTTCTCCGCGAACTCCTTCGCGGCGCGCTTGCGCGCAGCCTGCGCCTGGTCTGCCATGTGTGTCCCTCCGGGGTCCGAAATCATCAGTCCTGCAGTGTCCTGTCAGCCAGCCCGTATGGATCTCGGCCTTGCTGCAGGACGGCTTTTGGGTTGCTCAGGTGTCTGAGCCCTCCGCTTCTCGCTGTTCGAAGTACTGCTCACGCAAAGTGGCCAGGCGAACGGACTTGCCCGGGCCTTCGACGGCCCAGAAGTCCCAGCCGTTGGCCGCCCCGCCCCTTACTGCGGCCGCGGCCGCGGAGGGCGACGTGTACGAAGTGGCGTTGCAGGAGATGGTCCCGTCACTGTTCACGCTCGCGCTGGCCGGCCACGAGCTGTTGACCGAGATCAGCCGGTCCCCTGCATGAAGGAGATCGGTGCCGATGAGGTCGGCGAGCTGAATGCCGGCGTACTTGCTGCTTCGTCGTTGCTGCGTTCCACCGGCCGGAGAGCTGGAATCCACACTCTCCGTCTCGTAGCCGAGGAGGCGGAGGACACGAACGATGGGATCTCGAAACGATTCCAGGATGGTCTGGTCGTAGGAGGGGACGGTGTCGTCACCGGGCGTTACAGAGTTGCTAAGAACAGCGCGCTCGGATGCGCGCAGGAGCTCATGGAGGTCGCCTTCCAGCCACCCTGCCTGCGCGGAGGTCAACCCGTGCAACGTAGACCGGCGGATCAAGAGGGCGCGGTTCCAGGATTTCTCTCGCTCGTGCTGCTGTAGCCGTGACCGCACCCCTGCCGGGGACTTCCCAACATAGGCACCGAAGGACCCGTCGGCTTGGACAAGGTCAAGCAACAGGTAGACGCCGGTGACGTCCCAATCCGTGTTCAACCAGTGCACCGACGACTTCTCGACGAGAACCATGTGGAGGCCGACGGAGTGATCGTGGATCTCGATCGGTTGCCCGGGGGCGTCCGCGAGCAGAACGGTGAACGGCAGTCGCGAATCCCGTTCTGGAGGGGGCGCCTTATGCATGACACCCATTCCCCTGGGAGATGAGCAGATGGCCGTCAGTTATCACGTCGTAGCTGTGCCTCTGATCTAACGCCGCCGTTCGAGCCTCGGTGGGTGCCATGGTGCTGGCGCCTCGCTTCCCCTGTCATGCCGACCTGCAGGAAATCGGTCGATCTCTTTGCAGTCTGACACGAGGGCAGCCGGCAACCTGGCTCCGCGCGTGGCTCGTCAAAAATCTGCGTCGCGGATGCGCCTGTCAGGGAACCCGCCCCAGGTCCGAGCCGGGAAGGATGACGCTGGCCCGGTGACCTCGTTGGCAGAGCCTGAAGCGCCCTGGGTTTCGTTCCGATCCAACTGAAGGAGAATCGGACCATGCCCAAGAAGTTCAGCCTCGAGCTGCGTGAACGCGCCGTACGGATGATCCTGAAACGCCAGGCCACCCAGGGGGCCTCGTTCGCCCGGGATCCGAGCCATGGGACTGTCACCTATGCGTGCATCAGTCCCAAGGCGGCAGAGCCTTTCGGAGCACGGCGGTGTGGCAGTCGGCCTCATTCTGGCACGGCGACATCCCAGGTCTCGGCTCTCACCCGGCACGGCCGCTTCCCACTCCGACTCAGTTCGTCGCGCGGACCCTCCGGCGGCCAGACCCACCCACGCACCGAGGCCCCGGTCTGCGTCGCACTGGGCGATGCATCCCGAGGCCTCGGTCGACGGCTGCGGCCCGTGAGAGGTCAGCTCTCGGCGGCCTGGCCCTCCTGCGCGCGGAGCATGGCCTTGAAGGTGGCATCCGGCTCACCGCGGAAGAAGTCCCGGCCGTAGACCACGAGGCAGAGGATGACTCCCGTCGCCAGGCCCCATGCGGCACCGTTGGACGCCAGCACCGCCGCGGTGACTCCCGCGATTCCAAGATCCTTGAGGCTGCGGGCCTCCATGATGCCGACCTTCACGGACACGAATCCCTGGATGAGCAGGGTCAGGGCCAGTGCCACCCCGAGCACCGGCTGCACCAGCGTCACGATCGGCAGCAGCAGGAGCCCGGTGTTCGTGCCCCACCGGAACGACCCTGCCCCGCCGAAGATCGACTTCATGGCCTTGCGGCCTTCCTTGTAGCGCTCCACGATCACGACGTGCATGGCAGACCAGATCGGACCGCACATGGCCACGTCCGGACCGATCATGGACATGAGGGTGTTGCGGCCGCCGAAGATCAGGTGCGCACGGTCCGGGTTGTACACGACCGCCTCATCCGTGCGGATCTGGTCGGCCTCCTTGAGGATCGCCCGGGACTGGAGGACGTCACCGAACACGACGATGTAGGTCGCGAGCACGGTGGGCAGCGCGGTGAGGAACATCGAGGCCGGCGGGAGGCCGATGCCGAAGATCGTGTATCCGGCGAAGAGGCCCGCGAAGTCCGGGGTGTTGAACCCCCACTCGATGGTCGGCCACGGCGCTTCGCCGGCCAGGGGCGCGATGACCACGGCCAGGAGGATCACCGGGAGGATGCCCAGGTTGCCGATCGTGCGCCACATCGGGTTCTTGGTCCGCATCGCGGCGAACCGGCTGGAGAAGAGCAGGAGGAAGGCGATCCCCACCGCGATCGTGATGGTGACCGGGAAGGTCTCGAAACGCCCTCCGGCGACGAAGAGTGACTGGACGGCGGCGATTCCCGCACCCACCAGGACGCCCGCCTTGATGGCGGAGGGGATCAGCGAGACCACCTTGGAGGCGAGTCCCGTCGCACCCAACGTGATCGAGAAGACGCCCAGCATGAACTGGAACGCGATGAGTGCATGCACGCGCTCCTCCCCCTCGGGGAACGCTGAGCAGTAGGCCATGACCAGCGGGATCGCCGGGGTGATCCACCCGGGAACCACCGGATCGCCGAGGAGGTGATGGGTGAGGTACAGGAGGCCGTTGAACACCACGACGGCGAGGGCCACCTCGAACGGCATGCCGAGCAGTTCGACCATCAGGGGGATGGCCGCCAGGTCCACGGCGCACATCAGGAGGCCCTGGACGTAGTCCGGCCACTCGAAGCGGTAGTGCACGAACGGCAGGCGGATCTGGAAGGGCCCTGCCTTCCAGTGCGGGGAGACTTCCCCGATGCCTTCGTCGTCCAGCGAGTGATGCGCAGTAGTCGTCATGTCCGTGGCCTTCAGTATTCGATGATCTGACGGACCGCACGGCCATCGGCCAGCTGGTCCATCGCTTCGTTGATGTCGTCGAGCCGCATGGTCGCGGAGACGAGCTTCTCCACGGGCAGCCGACCTTCACGCCACATCTGCTCGTATCGCGGGATGTCGCGAGCGGGCACAGAGGTGCCCAGGTACGAGCCGATGATCGTGCGGGCCTCACCCGTGATGGTGAGCGGTGAGATCTCCGCCGTCTGCTCCGGCGAGGGAAGCCCTGCCGTGACGGTCCTGCCGCCCGGCGACGTCGCGTTGAACGCCGTCGTGAAGGCCGCCGGATGGCCGGCGCACTCGACGGCGTGGGTGGTCTTGATGCCGCGCTCCGCCATCTCTTCGGGTGAGTAGGCGGCATGCGCGCCATAGCTGAGGGCGAGCTCCCGCTTCTCCTCGGACATGTCCACGGCGATGATCTCCTGCACACCGCTCGCCACCGCCGTCAGAAGGCACGCGACCCCCACGCCGCCGAGTCCGACGATCGCGATGGAGTCCCCCTCTTCCGGGGCCGCGGCATTGAGCAGGGCGCCGCCGCCGGTCAGCACGGCACATCCCAGGACCGCAGCGACGGCGGCCGGCACGTCGGAGCCGACGGGCACCACGGACTTCCGGTTCACGACCGCGTGGGTCGCGAATCCTGAGACGCCCAGGTGGTGGAACACCTCGTCGCCGTCGCGGTGGAGTCGGGTCCCGCCGCCCAGGAGGACGCCGGCGTTGTTCGCCTCCGTGCCGGGGGTGCAGGGCAGGCGACCGTCGGTCTTGCACGCATCGCATTCGCCGCATCGAGGCAGGAACGTCATGACGACCCGCTGGCCGATCTCCACGTCGTCGACCCCCTCACCGAGCTCCTCGACGATCCCGGCGGCCTCGTGGCCGAGCAGCATGGGGACGGGCCGAACACGATGACCGTTCACCACGGAGAGATCCGAGTGGCACACGCCCGAAGTCTCCATGCGGACGAGGATCTCGCCTGCGCCCGGGGGATCGAGCTCCAGGTCCGAGACGGTGAGGGGACGGGACGAGGCGTACGGCCTCTGCCTGCCGATCTCCTCGAGAACAGCTCCACGGATCAGCATGTGAGCGCCTTCCACGACGGGGATGTGTGATGTAGGCCTCATGGCCTCCCCTCATCCCACCAGCGCACCCCTTCAAGCGCTATAGACATCCAGTCCATCTCTCACGGGATAGAGTAGGCAAAATGTCCACTGACGCCCTCGACCACCGCCTCCTCCGAGCCCTGCTCGACACGGCTGCCGACCTCGCGGAACTGGCCGACACCGAATCCGTCCTGGCGTCCATCGTTCGGCGTACTCGGGCCCTCGTCGGAACGGACATGGCGTATCTCAGCCTCAATGACCACGCAGCAGGTGAGACGTACATCCGCCGGGCTGAGGGCGTCGTGACCCACGCGTACCGGACGATCCGCATGCCCATCGGCACGGGAGTGCTCGGGAAGGTGGCGGAGGGTCTGGCACCCTTCCAGAGCCTCGACTACTCCAACGACCCGACGATCACCCACATCCCCCAGGTGGACCACGCGGTGCAGGCCGAGGGCGTCCACGCGATCATGGGCTCACCCCTCGTCGTCGACGGCCGACCGCTCGGCGCCCTGATGGTCGCCGAACGTCGCGCCCGGAGGTTCACCCACTCCGAGGTGACCATCGTCGAGTCACTCGCCAAACATGCCGCCATCGCGATCCAGAACGCACACCGCTACACGGAGGCACTCAACGCCGCGGGGCGCGCGGACGCAGACCGGGATCACGAACGCCAGTCCCTGCGTGAGCTCACTCGCCTGGAGGAGCTCTCCTCTCGCCAATGCCAGGCCCTCCTGGCGGAGCCCAATGAGACGGCCGTGCTCAATCGGGCCTCCGAGCACTTCGGGGTGGAGGTGGAACTCCTCTCCCCCGAACGTCCGACGTCGCCGCTGCGGCCCGCCCCCACCCTCCCCTCCCGTCACACCGCAGGCGTGGTCCACCAGGTCGTGGCGCCGGACGGCTGCACCTGGACGCTCGTTGCCGCAGATCGGGACGCGCACGACTGGCTCGCCGTCCGCCGCGCCCTCAACCCTGCCGAGGAGAAGGCCCTGGTCAGGACCGCGCAGCACCTCCTGCTCGCACGACGGCTCCGCAGCGCGCGGCGCGCCACCGAGCTCGAGGCGGGCGCCGGCCTGCTGGCCGAACTCGTCGATGATTCCGCCGGTGGAATCGTGCGACGACGTCGGGCGCTCTCCGAGCTCGGCCTGCGCGAGGATTCACAGGTCAGCTTGGTCGTCATCGATCTCGCCGCCGTACCCGAACCCCAGTTCGCCGAGCGAGTGCTCTCACCCGTCGCCGGAGTGCGCCTCAGCGCCCCGTGGGGCGGCACATGGTGCGTGGTCGGCGACCGCCCGGATGTGCCCGCCCGCGTGGAGGCCGCGGTTCGGCACGCGACGGAGGCCGTATGGCAGATGGCCTTCCTTGGGCCGGGCGAGCACCTCCGCGATCTGCCGGGAGCGTTCCGCACGCTCGAGAACGCCCTCGCCGTCAGCCGGGTGGCCGGAGGGCTCCACGCCGTGGACGCGTCGACCGTGGGCGCCGTGGGCATGGTCCTCGCCGGGGTCGGCGAGGCGGGCAAGGACGTGACGGCCCGCCCGCTGGCGCCGTTGCGCGATCTGCCGCCCCAGCGTGCCTCGGCCCTCCGGGAGACCGCGCTGGCCTACCTGGACGCCGGAATGAACGTGGCCGAGACGTCCCGCCGGCTCTTCCTGCACCGCAACACGGTCCTTCAACGACTGGAGCAGCTCGGCGCCGTCCTGGGGCCCGACTGGCACACGCCCCCGCGGTCGCTCGACCTCCATCTCGCCCTGCTCTCGGCAGCACGCGACGACGGCGGCGCTCCGGGCGCACCACCCGCGCGAAGTCAACCCCGTCGTCGCGCCGCGGAGCTTCGCCGGCCCCGGGAGCGCACCCGGGAGTGACAGCCCCGAGCCTTAGGACTCTTCTGCACATCGGACCCTTCTGACCCGGCCACGGCCGCCGAGAAGGGTCAGATCCGCAGACGATTCCTGATACACGCCCCACCGCCCCGCACCCGATAAATACACAACACTCGCCTTGCGTATCTCACTGAGGTGTGCCTTACTGGTTTCCGGAAACCCGCCGGAAGGACCCCCATGGCCCACGCCTCCACGCACCCCGCCCATCCACTGCCGCCCGTGGCGTCCCGTCGCCTGCTGCTGGCCCAGCGACTGCTCCGTGGCGAGGGTTCCGTGGAGGTCACGGCCTTCCGCGCCGGCGAGACACTCACGACGGCCGTCCACGGCGTGAGCGCGGACGGCCGCCTCGTGGTCGCCCACGTCCCCAACCTCCTCGGTTCGCTCGGCGCGTTCCACACGCCCGCGCCGCTGGACGTGCGCGTGGACGTCCTGCGCGACGCCCTGGACCTCACGCTCCCCACCCGCCTGGCATCCGTGCATCTGCTCGGCACCCTGCGCTGGTGCCGGGACTCGGCCGAGGTCGCGGAGCTGGGGCTGCGCGGTCGCGTCGCGGACCTCGTGGCCGACGTCGGCCCGCGGGTGCGCGTGGGTGTCGTCGAGACCCAGCGGATCCTGCTGCACGACGTCGACGGCGTCGCCGTGTTCTGCCGCCACACCCTGCCGCTCACGTCGCGCGGACTCGTCGACCAGGCCGAGCTCGCAGACCTGGCGGACGACGTGCTGGGCACCGCCCCCGAGGTGCTCGCCGACCTGGCCGACGCCGTCGCCCTGGGCCTGCTGCCGGGCGAGAGCACCCCGTTGCAGGTCGGCACCGAACCCCGGTCCGAGTCCCCCGCCCATGCCCTCGACGCGGACGAAGCCGGGGTGACCCTGCTGCGCGTCCGCGACGGCGAGACCACCGCGGTGCACGTGGCCCTGCCCAGCGCGAGCCGGCTCGACCACAGCCCCCGGCACGCCTGGCGGCGACTGCTGGACGCGATCCCCGCGCGCGTCGCCCACCCCTGAGGGGCGGCGTCAGTCGATCGAGTAGGTGGCGCAGGTGGCCACGTCCGTGACCTCGATGCCCTCGGCAGTGCAGGCGAGGTCGGCGTTGTACGTGCACTCGAGGCGGTGGCACGCACCGACGGTCGAGGCACCCTCGGTCACCGGGCGGCGGACGTCCAGCTGGACGAAGGTGCCGCAGCCGGGCGTGCGGTCGGAGCCGGCGACGGTGATGGCCAGGGCGTTGCAGGACGTCTCGGCATTGAAGGCGCAGGCACTGGCGGCGCAGGAGCTGACGGTGGCGGTCATGGGAGGTCCTTCCGGTTCGGGCCCGCCCCGGACTGGGACGGTGCTGCTGGAATCGAGATTACCCCGGCCCACGAATAGCACAAGAGGGGTGAGACTTAGTCCATAGAGGATTAGCGCAAATGAATTTTGCGCATTGTCGCGTGCCGTATGGACCGACGTCGTGCCCGCCCCTACCCGGAATCTTCTGCATCTCTGGCCCTTCTGGCGACCACGCGCCCACTCAGAAGGGTCAGATGCGCCGACGATCCGCCGTCCTCGCCTCCTGAGCAGCCCGCAAGATCGCCCTCATGGCCGCCGTCGGAAAGGGCCACCCGTTCAAGCCCCGCCTCCTGGACGCGGCATCCGGCCTGGCCTAGCCGAAGTACCCCATGGGCGCGATGAGCACCTCTCGGACGAGGCCCTCCTGCGCGCCCGGGACGAGCGCGTGGGCGTGGACACCGCGGCCAAGCGGTGCGACACGCCGCCGTTTCCCGAACGAAAACGCTCGGCGGGCCGGCGTCGTCATCCGGATCGGGCGGGGGCGCCCCGCAAGGGAAAGCACGCCCGCCGCACGTGTCGCGTCAGCGAGAACGCTGGGCTCAGACCTTCCCCTTGAGCAGTCGGTGCCAGTAGATCCGAGGCTGGCCGAAGCGGTCGAAGGCCGCCGTGCTCTTCCGCGGCTTCGTCAGGTCCACGCCGGGGACCGACCGGTCCTCGGAGCCGTCGCGGACGTGCTCGTCCAGGACCAGCTCGTCCCGGCTGACCATCACCGGGATCACGGTGTAGCCGTCGTACTTCTGGAGCGGCTTCCCCGCATCCGCGGCCTGGATGTTCTGGGCCAGGACCTTGATCTGCCGGCGCAGGGCACCGCCGGAGGGCCGTGTGCCCAGGGCGGCGGCGTCGCCCAGCGCCCACACGTGCGGGTGCACGCGATGCCGCAGGGTCGCGGGATCCGCGGCCGCCAGGCCGGCCTCGCCGTCGTCCGCCAGGCCCGCCTCGGCGATGAACTCCGGGGCCCTCACCACGGGCGTGATGTACGCGGCCGCGACGTCGGTGATCCGCTCACCGGTGTTGAGCACCACCTCGCGGGCCTCGTGGTCCACCGCGTTCACCTCTGCGTCGGCGTGCACACGGATGCCGTACCTCGCCACGGCCTCGGCCAGAGCGGGGTCGATGGTCTGCCGGTCCAGGATCCGGCCGTACGGGGTCACCAGGTGGACATCCACGTCCGGCAGGATCCCCGTGCGCTCCCACGCCGCGCAGGCCAGGAACAGCGCCTTGAGCACGGTGCCGCCGCACGAGGAGGGCTCAGCCGGCACATTCGCCACCACACGGTCCCCCGCGGCCACACGCGACAGCAGCGCCCGGGCGGCGTCCACGTGCTCGGGCACGTGCGCACTCGCCGCCCATCCGGCGGCGTAGGCCTCACGCAGCCCGTCGATCGCACCCCACCACGGGGTCAGCCCCGGGCAGAGCACCAGGTGGCCGAAGCCGACGGTCAGCCCGGTGGTCGTCACCGCGGTCCGTTCCTCGGCGTCCACGGCCACGACGTGGTCCGGGATCCATTCGACCCCGTCCGGGATGACGGCCCGCATCGGCCGTTCGAACCGGGCCATGTCCGCCTGCCCGCCCGCCGCGTAGTTCAACATCGGCCGGTAGCGGTGCAGCTGTTGGCCGTCGGCGATGGCGACCCGACCCTGCCGCCTCCGCCGCAGTGCGGCGGCCAGGGACACGCCGGCGTTGCCGCCACCGACGATCAGGATGTCGTACTGCTCGGTCACGTGGTCCTCCGTGGGGTGGCGGGGTCAGGGGAACGGTACGACCGCCCCCGCAGACGCGCTCCGGGGCAGACGGGACGTGCCGCCCATCCTCCACTGGGGGCCGGGGCCGGGGCTAGCCCGCGAGGCCCAGCATCCGCAGCTGTTCGGCGTACTTGCGCATCCCGACCTCCACGGCCTGCGGGTTCTGTGCGTACCAGTCCAGATGCGTGCGCCGCAGCTGCTCGGCCGGGACGGTCTGTCCGGCCACGGTCCAGTCCTCGGTCGGCTCGGCGTCCAGGTCGAGGGCCTCGATCACGACCGCCTCGAGGGGCGCGCGCACCCCGCCGAGGAGCACGCGGGAGGCGGGCACGGGCTGGACGGCGACGTCGCCCGGCAGGTGCTCGGCCACGCGCTCGGCCACCCGGGTCAGCACCGTGTTGGTCGGGTGGTTCACGGTGTAGAAGCCGACGCCCCGCTCCGCCGCCACCAGATCCGCCATGGACAGGGTCCCCTTCGCCTCCTCCCGCGCCCGCAGCGCCTGCACGGACGCGGCCGCGGCCTCGCGGATCGCCGCCGGCGCCACCTCCCGACGACGGCCCGTCGCCGCCTCGGCCAGCACGCGCAGGTCGTGGTACGGCACGACGGGCGGGTCCTCCCCCGGCCGCTCGGCTGCCCCGGGCGCGAACTTCCAGTTGCGAAGGGTGACCTGCCAGGGGAAGCGCGAGACGTCGTACACCACGGGGATCCGCACCACCACGGCGTCCTCGGGCAGCCGGGCCACGAGCTGGTCCGTGCCGATGGGCATGCCCCGGTAGTCGTGCGGGATCGGCTGGGTGACCAGCGCCTTCACGCGGGGCAGCAGCCGCTCCAGGTGCTCGACCTCGTCCGGCTGGACCTCGAAGGCCGGTGGCACGCGGACGCTCACCACGTCCGCCCCGTGCAGCGGTGTGCCGGGCTCCCCGCCGAGGAGCCGCCGGTACGACTCGCCCTGGCAGTTGCCCCACACCAGGAGCAGGTCGCCCTCGGGCAGGTCCTCGAGCCCGTAGAAGTGGCCGTAGTGCCGGCGTCGTCCCTCGTCCTCGTGCACGCCTGCGTCCTCTCTCCTCAGCCGTCCTGGCGACGGATCCAGTCGACGCCCGTCTTCCCGAACCACCAGGCCAGGAACGCGGAGAGCGCCGCGATGCCCATGCCCACCGTGGCGTCCGAGCCGCGCCCGTCCTCCAGGTACTCCATGATCACCGCGACGCTCGCCACGAAGAACAGTGCGGCGCCCAGCGCGATCCCCACCATGGCCGTGCCCGCGAGCTTCCAGCCCACGCCGCCCCCGCGCGCGGCCGGTGCCTCGGACGCCGCGACGGGTGCCGGCGCGGGCGGCGCCCACCGGTGCGCGCCCGCGGGCGGCACGGACGGCTCCATGCCGTGGCGCCGGCGCAGGGACTCCGGGATGATCGGCTCGTCCGGGGTGGGCGGCGCCGCCTCGCTCCAGAGCCGGCGCACGGTGCCCCGCCCACTCTGACGGGCGAGCGCCAGCACCACGTCGGCGGTCCGCACGGCCTCGGACCCGGCGCCGGCCGGGCGGGCGCCGTCGGGGACGCCGAGGGCTTGGGCCGCGGTCGCGATCCGGGGCGGGTCGACGTCCGGGCGGAGACGGCCCACCAGGGCCAGGGCGTCCCGCCACTCGTGCTCCTGCGGCGTCCCGCCGGTCGCGCGGGTGGCCGCCTCGTAGGCGCCCCGGTCCCGGTCCGCCCCGGACGCCACGAACGGCAGGTGCTCCCCCAGCAGGTCGAGCTGGGCGGCCACCTCGGGCCACTCCGGCGCGTCGGCGACGGCGGCCTCGTCCACCCCGTGCAGCTGCGTGTGCAGGCGGGAGAACGACGTCGGCCCGGTCGGCGGGCGCACGGGCCACCGTTCGGCGGCGACGATCTCGCCGCCACGCACGAGGGCCATGTCCACGGCGCACACGGACGCCGGGTCGGCCCCCGCGGTGTGGATCTCCACGGCCACGAAGTCCAGTTCGTCCAGCTCGCTCATCGGTCCTCCCGTGTTCCGTCCTGTCCGCGATTGTGCCAGCCCCGCCCCGCGGGCACCGGCCCGCTCAGCCCCAGCCGCCCCACCACGCCTCGAGGTCCGGCACGGCGGCCACGGGCGCCCAGCCCAGCCGGGAGGCGGGCACCCGCCACACCCGCGACGTCCCGCCCCGCCGGCGCCGCCACAGCGCCCGCGCGCACGTCAGCACGGCGAGCACGTCGCGCTCGGCCCGCTCGCCCGGCTCGCCCAGCACCTCCACACGCTCGACGCCGGCCCGTTCCAGGCGCAGCAGCCACGCGGCGACGGCGTCCGCGTCAGGCCGGGCTCCGGCCGCGGCGGGCCGCAGCGGCACGCGCACGTCCACGGACCAGTCGGGCACCGACCGCACGGCGTCGAGGTCGCCGCGCGCCGGCGTCGGCGGCAGGTCCTCGGCCGCCGCCGCGCCGCCGTCGGGCTCGCCCAGCAGCCGCACGCGGGGGTCGCCGAGCGCCCGCGCCGCCGCCTCGTCGAGGCCGCCCACGACGCCGACCCGCGCCCCCGGTGCCGCGCGCAGCACGGCGTCCACCGCCACCACGGCCGCCGCCGCGCCGTCCGCGCGCTCCGGCACCCGCACGTGCGCCTCGACCCGCAGCGGGCCGGCCAGGGACAGGCCGTGACCGCGGGCCGTCGTCGCGGGGATGCGGGAGGCCAGCACGAGCGCCTCGCGGGCCTTCACCCGGGCGGCCTCGGCGGCGTCGCCGCGCCCGCCGAAGTCGGCACCGGCCTGCCACGCCACCGCGTCCGGCGCGTGACGCAGCGCCGCCCCCACGCGCCACAGCCGGTGCGCCAGCTCCCAGTCCTCCCCCCCGTAGCCCACGAACGCGGGGTCGAAGCCGCCGGCGTCCTCGTAGACCTCACGCGCCACCGTGAGCACGGCCGAGATGACGTACCGGTAGCCGGTGGAGTCGGCGCGGCGCAGCTCGTCCGTGGTCCGGTACCCCTCGCGCAGCCAGGCCGGGTCGGCCAGGCGGGCGTCCGCGGGCACCTCATGCCCGGGCCGCCAGCCGTCCGCCCAGGCCCGCTCCAGCCAGGCCTCGGCCAGGTGCCGCCGCCGGCCCACCACCGCGGCGTCCCGGGGCGCCTCGGCCACCGCCGCCACGGCCGCGGCGAGGTACCCGGGCTCGGGAAGCATGTCCCCGTCGAGGAAGGCGAGCACGTCGCCGTCGGCCGCCTCCGCCCCGAGCGCCCGGGCCGCCGAAGCTCGGAACCCGCGGTCCTGCTGGCGCACGGTCACCACGTCGAAGGGCGGGTCCGGGCCCACCATGGGCGGGACGGGCGAGCCGTCGTCGGCCACCACGAGCTGCAGCCCGCCGGTCACACCGCTCTGGGCCGCGAGCGCGGCCGTGAGCCGGTCGAGGTCCGCCTGGGCCCGGTAGTAGGGCACCACCACGGAGACGGCGGCGCTCACGTCCACCTGTGCACGCGGCGGAGCACGTCGAAGAGCATCCGCGCGCAGTCCTCGGCCCCGGGCGAGAGGTCCACGGCGGGGTCCAGCCACGTGCGCTCGGGGTCCTCGACCGCCTCGGCGATCGCCTCGGCCATCGCGAAGGCCGGCGACCCGTTCGGGTGCACGAGCCGCAGGGTGCCGGGGCGCAGGCGCTCCATCTCCTCCGTGTAGCGGCCGGCGGAGGCGATGGCCCGCCGCCCCACCGAGGTCCACGCCGCCAGAGACCCGGACGCGGACACGTTGCGGTGCGCCGCGAACGGGATGCCCGCCGAGAGCAGGGCCGCGTCCGCGAACTCGTCCGGCACGAACCCGGTGACGCGGAACTCCAGGCCGCGCGCCTCGGCGTCGCGGGTCAGCTCCGCCACGAGGTCGTCATGCCCGATGCTGACGGGTCCGAGCGCCGTCAGCCGGCGCGGCGCCCCGGAGTTCGGGCCCCACTGACGGTGCAGCTCGGTGAGCGCCTCGAGGGCGAGGGCGTGCCCCTTGCCCGGGTACACGAACCCGAAGAGCACCACGTCCTGGTCCAGACCGGCCATGTTCTCCGGCACCACGGACTCGGCGCGCGCGGCCTCGGCGCGGCGGTCCTCCACGGGCAGCGGCACCACGTCCGCGTCGGCGTCCACGAGCTCGGCCAGCAGCGCGCGCTCGTGCTGGGAGGAGACGACGACGCCGGCCGCGTGGTGCGCCAGCCGCGCGTACGCCTCTCCGCGGCGGCGGTAGCGGCCGTCCCCCTCGGCGGGCTGGGGGATGTCGTGCAGAGTCAGCGTGGCGCCCTCGGGGAGCACGTCCACGAGCAGGTCCGCGGCCACGGCGGCGGTGGGGCCGAACAGGGCGTCCGTGACGTCCAGGTGGACGGCGGCGCCGAGGGAGCGGGCCTCGGTCATCAGCGGCACGAGGCCGTGGAACGCCGCGACGTCCTCCGCCGTGAGCAGCTCCACCTCGGCGCCCACCCGTCGGAGGGCGGCGGCCGTCTGCCGGGCGTGGCGGACGACGCCGTGCTCCGGCGGGCCGACGATCACATACAGCACCCGCCCCTGCGGCTGCGACTCCACGTCCAACGGTCCCCTTCACCTGCTGCTGCGACGGCCGGCGCGGGCCGCGCCGAGACGAACCGGACGCCATGGTGCCGGTTCTGTGATCCTGCCCTGTCAGACTAGTTTTCGCCACCCCGTTCTCAGCCGGGGACACGCCGCCCGCGCGGCATCGCATCCCCAGGTCAGGAGGCCCTCCCCCGTGAGCATCACCGTCCAGCACGTGCCCGCGCAGCACCCGTACACCCGTGCGATCCGCCCCCTCGACCCGGGCGCCGCGCCGGACGTGGAGTTCCTGCCGGACCCGACGGTGCCGGGCGCGCCCGCACACCAGTGGTGGCCGCCCCGGGCCCTGGACGCGGAGTGGCTGGCCGAGCACCGCCCGGACGTGCTGCACGTGCACTTCGGCTTCGAGCACTTCAGCCCCGCCCAGCTGGCCGCCGCCCTGGGCGCGCAGCACGCGCACGGGGGCGCCGTCGTCGTGACCGTGCACGACCTCGAGAACCCGCACCTGACGGACCAGGGCCCCCACCGGGACCGCCTGGCCGTGCTGCTGGGCCGCGCGGACGCCGTGCTCACGCTCACCCCCGGCGCCGCGGCGACCCTCGCCCGCGACTACGGCGTGCGCGCCCTCGTGGTCCCCCACCCGCACATCGTCCCGCTCGAGGACCTCGCGGCGCAGGGCGCCGACGACGCCCCCGGCCTGCTGCCCCCCGACGCGTCCGACGACGGCGCGGCCGCCCCCGCCCGCCTGCTGGTGCACGCCAAGGACCTGCGGGCCCAGGTGGCCCCGGTGGCGCTGCTGCCGGTGCTCGCCGCCGCCGTCGGGACGCTGGCCGAGCGCGGTGTCGACGCGCGGGTGACCGTGGAGGTCCAGGCCACCGTGCAGGACGAGGACGCCCTGGCCGCGCTGCGCGCAGGCTGCGCCCACCACGGCTTCGAGCTGTGGCAGCACGACCGGCTCGACGACCCCGCCCTGCACGCGCTGCTGCGCGACGTGGACGTGTCCGTGCTGCCGTACCGCATCGGCACCCACTCGGGCTGGGTGGAGATGTGCCGGGATCTGGGGGTGCCGGTGGCCGTCGCGGACATCGGGCACATCGCGGACCAGTCCGGCGCCTGGCTGAGCCCCGACTCGCTCGCCGCGTTCGACCCGGAGGACCCCGACTCCCTCGCCGACGCGCTCGAGACGCTGGTGCGCGCCCGCGCGCGCACGGCCCCCGCCGACCCGGCCGCCCGGGCCCGACAGCGCCGTCGCGTGGCCGCCGCCCACGTGGCCGTCTACCGCGAGGCCCTCGCCCGGGCGCGCGGGGCGCTGCCGAGCGTGTCCGTGCTGGTCATCACGGGGCACCGGGACGAGCACCTGGCACGCGTGATCGCCGGGCTGGAACGCTCCCACCGCCGCCCGGACCAGGTGGTCGTGGTGTTCATGGGCCAGCCGGACGGCCGCGTGCCGGCCACGGGCCTGCCCGTCACGGTGGGGCACGTGGCCGCCGAGGCCGGCCTGCCGCTGGCGCAGGCCCGCAACTGCGCCGCCGAGCTCGCCACCGGCGAGATCCTCGTCTTCCTCGACGTGGACTGCATCCCGGCGGCCGAGACCGTCGGCGTGCTGGCCACCGAGGTCGCGGCCCACCCCGGGTCCGTGGTGATGGGCCGGCCCCGCTACTTGCGGCCGGGCTGGACCCGCGCCGTCGAGGAGGCCGACCTGACCTCGCACCGTGCCGACGCCCTGCTGCGCCGCCTCTCCGTGCCCCACCGGGCGCGCGCGCACCTGACCGCCGGGCCCTCGGACGAGTGGCACCTCGTGTGGACGCTGATCCTGGCGCTGCACCGCGCGGACCTGGCTCGCATCGGCGGTTTCGACGCGGGCTTCACCGGCTACGGCGCCGAGGACACGGACCTGGCCTTCCGCGCCCGCGACGCCGGCCTGACGCTGCGGTTCAGCCCCGCCGAGGCGTTCCACCAGCACCACGGGGTGATGACCCCGCCGCTGCACCACCTCGAGGACATCCTGGTCAACGCGCGGCGCTTCCGCGCCGTGCACGGGCGGTGGGCCATGGAGGGGTGGCTGCGCGCGTTCGCGGACGCGGGGCTGATCGCGTGGGACCCCGAGGGCGAGCGGCTCGAGCTGCTGCGTCACCCCTCGGCGGACGAGCTGGCCGCGGCACGGCGCGACGACGCCGCGTACTGAGCGGGGGCGGGCGGGCTGGGGCTGGGCTGGCCGGGGCGAGCTGGGCGGGGCGAGCTGGCCGGGGCGAGCTGGGCGCAGTACTGCCACGTAGATCGACGCGTACCTGGCAGTAGTGCGCCCAGCAGGCGGCGGTCAGCCCTGAGTGGCCTCCAGCGCCGTCTCGACCGCGGTCTCCCAGCGACGCCGGTACTCCCCCGGCTCCACGAGCAACAGGGCGGCCAGGCGGTCGGCGGCGGAGGGGTCGGCGAGGGCGCCGCGGACGGCGCCGGCCCAGTCGGCGTCGGGGTCCTCCCACGCGCACCACGGCACGCCGGCGGCCCGGCGCGCCTCGCGGGCGAACACGTGCTGCTCGTCGAAGGGCCGCGGCTCCGGCGCCAGCACCACCGGCCGGCCCGAGCGGGCGGCGTCCACGGCGGCGTTGTGCCCGGCGGAGACCACCACGACGTCGGCCTCCGCGGCCCGGCTCGCCGGCGCCTCCACCCAGCCGTGCAGGGTCACGTTGGCGGGCAGGGCGACGCCGGCAGTCGGCGCGGTCCCGGTCGTCGCGTCGGCGTCGGAGCTGCGGGATCCCGCGGCGCCGCCGGGCGCCTGCAGCTCGTCCGCACCGGCCACCGGCCCGTACACCTCCCACGTCGCCTCCGGCACGGCCGCGGCGACCCGGGCCAGGTCCGCGGCCCGCACCCCGCCGCCGCCGGTGCCCGCGATCACCGCGACCCGCGGGGCGGAGCCGCCGGCCGCCGTCGTCGTGGCCGTGGTGGTCGTGGCCCGCGCGCCGAGGCGCCCGGTGACGTCGGGGACGCCCAGGAACGCGGTGCGGCCGGCGTGCGCCTCCCGCCAGGCGGGGTCCTCGAGCTCCTCGGCGTAGTGGGCGAACAGGCCGTCGGCCTCGGCGTAGACGAGCGCGTGGGCGGGGTCGGTGCGCTCACCGTGCATCCGGCGGTGCAGCACGGGCCAGCCGGCCAGGCGCAGGAACAGGGCCGCCTCCACGGAGACGTCCACGACGCACACGTCCGGGCGCACGTCCCGCGCGGCGTCGTGCAGGGCGGCGAAGCGGTCGCGGATCTGCGGACCCACGGGCGTCCAGTGCAGGGGCGATCGCTCCGGCTGGACGTGCCCGGGCACGACGTCCGAGGGCAGCGGGAGCACCGGGGTGCCGGCCGGCAGCATGCGCGCCGCGTCCGGGTGCGCACTGACCACCGTCACGTCGAACGCCCCGGTGGCGGCCAGGTTCGCGGCGTGCCGCACGTGCCCCGAGCCGTGCTGGTGCGCGTAGTAGAGGACGCGCCGTCGTCGGGAGGGCCGCGCGGATGCGCCCGGCCGCGAGACCACCGCCGCGCCGTCGCTCACACGAGCTCGCCGTCGCGGGCGTCCTCCGCGGCCTGCTCGAGCAGGTCCACGTAGCCCTCCACCATGGTCTCCGCGCTGAATCGGCAGGCCCACGCTCGGACGCGCCCGCGGTCCTTGCGGCGGGCGTGGCGGATGGAGACGGCCAGCGCCTCCGCCGTGTGGTGCACGGCCAGCGCGCCGGCCTGCGGGGCCACGATCTCCCCCATGGCGCCGGAGAGCAGGGCGGCCACCGGCACGCCGAGGGCCATGGCCTCCACCGTGGCCAGGCCGAACGGCTCGGCCCACAGGGGCGTGGCGAGGAAGACCTCGCCGGTGGCGAGCATGTGCGGCAGGGTCGCGTGGTCCAGGTGGCCGTGGTGGACGGTGTCCGGGCCGAGGCGCGGGACGATCTCCTGGGCGTAGTAGGCCTCGTCCGAGATCGGCCCGGCGAAGTGCAGCTCCATGCCAGCCAGGCGGGCGGCGTCGATTGCCACGTGCAGCCCCTTCTCCGCGGTGATGCGCCCGGACCACACGGCGCGGCCGGGCACGGGGGCGGCGTCCGAGACCCAGTGGTGCAGCTCGATCCCATTGGGCACCACGTCCACGCGCGGCAGCCGATGCTGCCAGGCCAGCGCGTTCGACGCGGAGACGCAGGCCCACCGGTGGTGCTGCGGGGCGCGCCAGTCCGGGTGGTCGACGACGGCCAGCACCTCCGCCAGCGTGGCCGGCGTGTGCAGCACGGTGACCATGGGGCGCTCGCGCAGCAGCTGCAGCGGCGCCGGGGAGAGGCTGTTGTTCAGGACGGCGTCGGAGCCGTCCGCGAGGACCATCTCGCACGCGCGGCGCGTGGCCTCCTCGCGCAGCCGGTCGCCCTCCTTGCCGGGCCCGGCGCCCTCGGCGGGCAGCACGGGGACGACGTCGGCCGGCAGCCGCGTGCCCTCGCGCGCGTACACGGTGACCTCGTGGCCGCGGCGGACCAGGTGCTCCACGGTCATGGCCGTGTGCATCTCGAGGCCGCCGGCGTACGGGGAGCGGATCGGATGCAGCATGTGGGTGAGCACGCTGATGCGCATCGGCAGCCCCTCTCGTCTGGCCCCGTTCCGGGGCCGTCCGCGGCGAGCGGACGGGTGAAGCGCGGCTGACCTGGGGCGATCCCGCGCGGCGGTACCCGGAGACCATAGACCCGGAACCCCGGATCCGGAAAGCCTGAAGGCGCCGTGTGTCCGGGGCGGGGGGGCGGTGGGGCGGGGGGGGTGGGCGCGGGGGGGGGGTGGCGCCGTCCCCACTCGCTCGGACCCCTCCACCCGGCGGATCGACGGAAACGGTCGGGATCGACGGAACGCCCGTCGATCCCGGCCGTTTCCGTCGATCCGAAGGGTCACGACACCGGGCCAGTCCGGCACGGTGGAGCGTGGCACGCGCTGGACGGCGCCCCGGTCTGGGACGGCGTCGAGCTCCGCGACGCCCGCCAGGTGGACCTGGGCCGGTCCCGGCTCGCGCTCTCCACGGCGACGACGGCCTCGCACTGAGCCGGCGGGGCGTCGCCGCCGCCATGACGCCCCGGGCATGAAGGAGGGCCGAGGGCATCTGCTCTCGGCCCTGGGCCGGGTGGGGAACTCAGGAGGCGCATGTCGACCTCACTGGCGCTCGGTCGCCTCCGTCGATCGCGGCTCACCCTGCGTCGGCAGGGACCGAGGCTCCACGGCCGAGGCCGTCCGACCCAGGAGGAACTCGTGCTCCTTCCAGACGAGTCCGTCCTTGAACTCGAACACGTCCAGCGAGCGGCGCCCCGCGTCGTCCACGAGCAGTGCCGCGACCAGCGAGCCGGATTCGGACACGTGGCTCCACTCGCAGCGGAACCGGACGTCGTCGTCCCCGTACGCCGCCTGCATCGCCTCGACGTAGCGGTCGATCCCCCGGATCACCCGGTCACCGAGGACCCACTCGACGTCGGGGTGGAGGAACGACCTGTAGGTCTCCCAGTCCCGGGCGTCCTCCGCAGCGAAGAAGGCCCCCAGCACGGCAGCGGCATCGGTCATCGATCCACCGTAGCGACCCCCGGACACCCCCAGACATGACGAAGGGCCGAGAGCTGATGCCCTCGGCCCTTCGCCGGATGTGGAGCTAAGGGGAATTGAACCCCTGACCTTTTCATTGCGAACGAAACGCTCTACCAACTGAGCTATAGCCCCAGGTCATGCACTTCCCGGGGGAAGGGCACCCGGACATCATACGCCCGGCCGGCCCGATCCTCCAATCCGGTCGCCTCGCCCGACCTCCCCGACCTCCCCGACCTCCCCGGGCGCCTCGACCTCGCGCCGCACCGCCCGCCACGCGAGCGCCGCGCCCAGCACGACGCCGGCCAGGTCCGCGACCATGTCCCACGCGTCGCCGGTGCGCAGCGGCACCCACGCGTGCTGCACCGCCTCGCTCACGGGGGCATGCACCGCGAACGGCAGCGCCCACCACCACGATGATCCCAGCCGCACGGCCGCCCACGTCGGCACCGCGAACGCGAGCACGTGGATCGCCTTGTCCAGCCCGGGGACCTCGAAGCCGGTCTGCGGCACGTCGTTCCCGGGCAGGTACAGCACCACCAGGTGCACCACCACGACGACGGCCAGCAGCGCCGCCAGCGCGCGGCGCCGCCGTCGGGAGGCGGGGGCGGACGGGGACGCGAAGGCGGGCATCCCCCCATTCTGGCCCGGTAGCGTGCCCGCCATGCCCGACTCCCCCGCGCCGCCCGGCGCCGCCCCGTCCGAGCTCGTCCCGCGCGCGTTCGCGGAGCGGATCGCGCGGCGGCCTGCCGACCCGCTGCTGGCGGCCGCCGGCGGGGAGGCCGTCTCCGGCGAGGCCTGGCTGGCCCGGCTGCCGCACCTGGTGGAGGAGCGGCTGGCCGCCTGGAACCTCACCCTGGACCCGGACGCCCCGGGCGCCCCGTGGACTGGCCACGGCGCGCTCGTGCTGCCCGTGCGCCGGCACACCCTGCGCCCGGCCGTCCTCAAGCTCACCTGGCCGCACCTCGAGGCGCGCCACGAGCACCTCGCCCTGCGCCTGTGGGACGGCGCCGGCGCGGTCCGCCTGCACGCGGCGAGCCCGCCGGACGGCGCCCTGCTGCTCGAGCGCCTCGACGCCGACCGGCCCCTCACGCTCGAGCCGGTCCTGGACGCGTGCGAGGCGGTGGGCGGGCTGCTGCGCGCCCTGGACCGCCCAGCCACGCCCCAGTTCGACGCCGTCGCGGTCAAGGCCGAGCGCTGGGACGGCACGCTCGCCGCGCCCGTGGCCGCGGTGCCCCGGCGCCTCCAGGTGCAGGCCCGGTCCCACCTGCGCCGGCTGGTGGACAGCGCCCCCGAGCCGCGGCTCGTCCATGAGGACCTGCACGACGGCAACGTCCTGGCGCCCCTGCCCGACGACGGACCATCAGGGGCCGCGCCCGACGCGAGACGCGGGCACGTCGCCAGGCGCGGGCGGTGGCTCGCCATCGACCCCAAGCCCGTGGCCGGCGAGGGCGCGTACGCCGTCGCTCCGATCGTGTGGAACCGGCCCGAGGTCACCGCCGCCGCGCACAACGCGCGGATCCACGTGCGGCTGCGCGCCGACGTCGTGGCCGAGGCCGCCGGGCTGGACGAGGAGCGGGTGCGGGCGTGGACCTTCGTGCGGCTCGTGCTCAACGCCGTGGACGCGGCGCACGAGGGGCCGTCCGCGGACGCGTGGCGCGCCCGGATGATCGCCCTCGCCGGGCACTTCGCCAGCTGACCGCGACGGCGGCGCGGGCGTGAGGCGGGTCACCGGGTTTGCCTTTCCGCTCCGAAACATGTGAGGGTCGCTGGGTCCCCGGTGCGCCCACGGCCGCCGGTGGCACCGGTGTTGACAGCGCCGCACAGGGCCGAGGGGCCGCGACGGCTTGAGCAGTGAGCTCGCCGTCCGTGGACTCGGGACCCGGCGGGATGCCCTCCACCACCCGGCCCCCGCCGCGTCGGGATCAGAACGCCTCCTCCGCCCTGCGGAGCCGCGCCCTGATGCCGGCACGCCTGCGGACCGGACCGACCGCAGTCCCCGTGCGAAAGGAAGTCCCATGCCGCCCTCCCAGGACGGAGCCGAGCTGGTCCAGCTCGGCGTGATCGGCGTGATCGTGCTCGTCGTGTTCTTCTACGGCGGCACCATGCTCATGTCGCTGGCGATCTCCCGGAGGAAGGAGAACGCCGACGCCTACATGACCGCCGGAAACAAGATCGGCTTCGGCGTCTCCGCAGCCTCCATGACGGCCACCTGGATCTGGGCGTCCTCGATGTACGCATCGGTCACCGCCGGCTACACCTACGGCGTCTCCGGGCCCATCCACTACGGCCTGTGGGGCGCCCTGATGATCCTGTTCATCTACCCGTTCGGCCGGCGCATCCGCAAGGTCGCCCCGCGCGCCCACACGCTCGCCGAGGTCATGTACGCCCGCCACGGCCGCTCCTCGCAGCTCATGCTCGCCGGGTCCAACGTGCTCGGCTCCGTGATCTCGCTGACCTCCAACTTCATCGCCGGCGGCGCCCTGATCGCCATCCTCTCCCCGCTGTCCTTCGGGGCGGGCATCCTGATCGTGGCCGCGGGCGTGCTGCTGTACACGCTGTGGTCCGGCTTCCGCGCCTCCGTGCTCACGGACTTCGCCCAGGTGGTGGCCATGCTCGGCGCCACCGTGGTGATCATCCCCGCGGTGTTCTTCGCCGCCGGCGGCCCCGGCATGTTCGAGGCCGGCGTGCAGGCCGGCAACGTGACCGCCCAGCAGCAGGACTTCTTCTCCTCCGAGGCGTTCATGAACCAGGGCGCCCCGTACATCGCGGCCGTGCTGGCCTACGCGATCGGCAACCAGACCATCGCCCAGCGCCTCTTCGCGGTGCGCGAGGACCTCATCAAGCCGACCTTCATCACGGCCACCGTCGGCTACGGCGGCACCGTGATCGGCGTCGGCATGATCGGCGTGATGGCCCTGTACCTGGGCGTCGAGCCCGTCGGCGGGGACATGAACAACCTGCTGCCGCAGATGGTCTCCACGTACCTGCCGGTGGCCGTCGTCGCCCTGGCGTTCCTCATGATCATCGGCTCGCTGTCCTCGACGGCGGACTCCGACCTGTCCGCGCTGTCCTCGATCGTGATGACGGACGTCTACGGCCAGTCCGTGGGCCGTGAGAACGCGAACCCGAAGACCATGCTGCTGATCGGCCGCGTCACCATGATCGTGGCCACCGCCGCCGCCCTGTACTTCGCCACCGCGCGGTTCAACATCCTGGACCTGCTCGTGTTCGTGGGCGCCCTCTGGGGCTGCCTCGTGTTCCCCGTGATCGCGTCCTTCTACTGGCGCAAGGTCACCAACGCGGCCTTCACCGTGGGCGTGCTCGCGGCCCTGGCCGTGTTCCTGCCCGTGCGCTTCGAGTGGATCCCGCTCACCGGCGCCTGGGCGCTCGTGGTGGAGGCCCTGGCGATCCTCGGCGTCGGCGTGGTCCTCGGGATCATGGCCTTCGGCTTCTTCGGGCTCCGTGCCGCCGTCGTCGTGGGTGCGCTCGCGACCGCGGCGACGGCGTTCGTCGGCTTCGGCTTCCTGCGCGACTACGCGACGCTGTCCGGCTCGCTCGTGGCCTACGCCGTCTCGTTCCTGGTCTGCTGGGGCATGTCCGTCCGCTCCGGCCAGGACTTCGACTTCGACCGCATCGCCCGGGTGACCGGCGACTTCGACCCCGCGACCGACGACGCCGCCGACCGCCCCGTGGCCCAGCCCGCCGGCGCCCGCGCGTCGTGACCGACTGACCGATCCGACCCCGAAGGAGACCCCGATGACCCTCGGACTCACCCTGTACGTCCTCATGTGGCCGGTGCTCGTGCTGGCCGTCCTCGCCAGCATCGCGGCCGCGTTCTTCAAGGACTGGCGCGAGGCGCGCCGTGAGGGCCGCTCGATCATCTGACGGCCGGGCGGACGTCCGCCCCTTGCCCGACGCCGGGCCGCACCTTCCCCAGGAAGGCGCGGCCCGGCGTCGTGGTCGGCGACCTCCCCCGCCGCGTCGGTCCCGGAGGGCTCAGCGGTCCAGGAGGATCACGTCCAGCCGCCGGGGCCCGTGCACTCCCTCGACCCGCTCGAGCTCGATGTCGCTGGTGGCCGAGGGGCCCGAGATCATGGTGATCGCGGCGGTCGGCTCCACCCGGGCGAGCGCCTCGGGGAACAGCTCCACCACGGTGTCCAGCGGGACGATGCACACGTGGTGGTCCGGCACCAGGGAGATGGCGCGCCGGCCCTCCTCGGGGCGGCCCGTGAGGAAGATGGTCCCCGTCTCGGAACAGGAGACGGTGGAGCCGGTCACCACCGCGTCCATCCCGTCCAGCTCGCGCACCCCCAGGGCCCCCGCGTCGGCGGTGGTGGGCTCGGTGACCCGCACCCGGCCCTGCCCGTCCCCGGGCAGCCAGGCCGGGTCCAGACCCGGCGGGACCACGTAGCGGGCGCCCTCTCCCAGCAGGTCCGCGACCCGGTCCGCCACGGTGCTCAGGTCCTCGCGGTGCACGCCGGCCTTGTAGTCGACGAGGCGGTCCACCAGCTGCTCCACGACGTCGCCCGGTGCTGCCTCGGAGGTGCGGCGGTAGGTCCGCTCCACCGGGTCCGGCGTCGGGCCGTCCTGCAGGGCCTGCCGGATCCGGTCGAGGATCGCGGCCCGGGCCTCGCCTCCGGGCCCGCCCGGGCCCGGCGTCGGGGTGGCCGGGACGGTGGTGGGGGTGGCCTCGCTCATCGCTGCTCCTGTCCGTCCGTCGTCGTGGTCTCATCCTCGGCGGCGACGTCGCGGCGTCCGCCGTCGCGCGCCACCCGCTCCTCGGTGTGCTCGGCGTTGCCGCGCCACCAGTTGCGGAAGGACTGGCGCGGGGGCGCGGGCACGTCCCGCTGGTCCGTCCAGCCGCCGGCGATCCCCGGCAGCCACCCGAGGGTGGCGTCCCGGCCCGCGGCCACCCGGCCCGCGGGCAGCCCGCGCTCGGCCATGCCCATGAGGGTGCCGGAGGACATCACGGTGCGGGCACCCGCCATGAGCAGGTCCATCTGCGAGGGCAGGGGCACCCGTGACTCCTCCTTCTTGCGCGCGTGGGTGGCGCGCACGTCCTGATCGCGCAGGTGCACCAGGATCGAGGGGATGTCGATGGCCACGGGGCAGACGTCGTAGCAGGCCCCGCACAGGGAGGACGCGTACGGGAGGCTGCCGTTGGCCCCCTCCTGCACGCCCGTGAGCTGCGGGGAGAGGATGGCGCCGATCGGTCCCGGATAGACGGTGCCGTACGCGTGGCCGCCGGTCTGCTCGTAGACGGGGCACACGTTCATGCACGCGGAGCAGCGGATGCAGTGCAGGGCGGAGCGGCCCTCGGGGTCGGAGAGCACCGCGGAGCGGCCGTTGTCCAGCAGCACCAGGTGGAACTCCTGCGGTCCGTCGCCGGGGGTGACCCCCGTCCACATGGACGTGTAGGGGTTCATGCGCTCGCCGGTGGAGGAGCGGGGCAGCAGCTGGAGGAAGACCTCGAGGTCCTGGAACGTGGGGACGATCTTCTCGATGCCCATCACGGTGATGAGGGTCTCCGGCAGGGTCAGGCACATGCGGCCGTTGCCCTCGGACTCCACCACGGTCAGCGTGCCCGTCTCCGCCACGCCGAAGTTGGCGCCGGAGATGGCCACCGAGGTGGTGAGGAACTTCTCCCTCAGGTGCACGCGGGCCACGTCCGCGAGCGCGGAGGGGTCCGAGGTCAGGGACTCGTCGGTCTCCGGCATCTCCCGCACGAAGATCTCCCGGATCTCCTCCCGGTTGCGGTGGATGGCCGGGACCAGGATGTGGGAGGGCTTGTCATGGCCCAGCTGCACGATCAGCTCGGCCAGGTCCGTCTCCACGGCGGCGATGCCCTCCGCCTGCAGTGCGTGCTCGAGGTCGATCTCCTGGGTGGCCATGGACTTGACCTTGATGACCTCGTCCACGCCCTTGGCCTTCACGAGCCCGGTGATGATCCGGTTGGCCTCCTCGGCGTCCCGGGCCCAGTGGACCACGCCGCCGCGCTCGGTGACCCGCTGCTCGAACTGCTCGAGCAGGGCGGGCAGGTCCGCCATCACCTGCTGCTTCAGGGCGGAGCCGGCCTGGCGCAGCTCGGCCCAGTCCGGCAGCTCCCCCACCACGCGTGCGCGCTTGCCGCGGATGGTGTGGGTGGCGTGGTGGATGTTGGCGCGCATCTGGGCGTTGCCCAGCTGGGTGCGGGCCGCGGAGGGGAAGGGCTCGTCCAGGACGATGTTGCCGTGGCCGTGCGCGGGGCGGACGGCGGGCATGCCCAGGGCGGTGCGGGTCATCGGGTGGCCTCCTTCTGACGACGGCGGCGGGCGGGTCCCTGCGCCGGGATGGACAGGTCCACGGGGCCGCTGACGTCCAGCGGGTTCTCGCGGGTGGCGGCGAGGATCTCCGCGAAGTGGAGGGTGGTGACGGGTGAGCCGTCCGGTGCGGTGGTCCCGCGCCGTGACATGACCCCGCCCAGGTGCAGCAGGCAGGACGCGTCCCCGCCGGTGCACAGCCGGGCCTGCGTGCGCTCGATGTTGCCGATCTTCTCCTCGGCCATGGCGCCGGAGACGTCCGGGTTCTTCAGGGAGAACGTCCCGCCGAAGCCGCAGCACTCCTCCGCGTCCGGCAGGGCGCGGTAGTCGATGTCCGCCACCGAGCGCAGCAGGCGTTCCTGCCGGTCCCCCAGCCGGAGCAGCCGCATGCCGTGGCAGGAGGGGTGGTAGGTCACGGTGTGCGGGAACCAGGAGCCGAGCTGCGCGGCCGCGTCCGTGACGCCCAGGACGTCCGTGAGCAGGGCGGCGAGCTCGTAGGTGTTGGCGGCGACCTCTTCGGCGTCGCGGGCCAGGGCCTCGTCCCCCGCGGCGCGGGCCACCATGGGCTGCTGGTGGCCGAGGGAGGCGACGCAGGATCCGGAGGGTGCGACCGCGACGTCGTAGTCCGCGCCCTGGAAGGTGCGCACGTGGTTCTTCACCACGGGCAGGGCGTCGTCGAGGTAGCCGCTGTTGACGTGCATCTGCGCGCAGCAGCCCTGTCCTCGGGGGAAGACCACCTCGTGGCCGAGGCGCTCGAGGATGCGCACGGTCGCGAGCGCGACCTTCGGGTACATGGCGTCCACGATGCACGTGGCGAACAGGGCGACTCTCATGTCCGTCCTCCGGGGGTCGACGGGTGGTGGAGCGGGCGCGGACGGGCGTCGCCCCAAGGTGTGGTCAGACCATAGCAGAGTCCCTCCGCGCCTGTGACCCCCCTCACGCGGCCGTGCCGTGGTGACGCGGGGCATGCGCGCACCGGACGGAGGTTGCCGAGTGTGACGTGCACCATCTACTGTCCGTGGACAGACGACTGTGGTCTGACCACGCACCCCAGCACCAGGAGACCCCGTGGACCCCCTCATCCAAGCCAGCGCCCCCGTGGGCACGTTCACCGCGACCACCGACGCCGTCGCCGGCAGCCTCGGGCTCTCCGCCGCCCTCGGCACCATCCCGCTGCTGACCTTCTTCGTGATGCTCCTGCTGGTCAAGGCCAAGGCCTGGCAGGCGGGCCTCGTCTCCCTGACCGCCGCCGTGCTCGTGGCGATCCTCGCCTTCGGCATGCCCGCGGACCTCACCCTGCTCTCCGCCTCGCAGGGCGCCGTGTTCGGCTTCTTCCCGATCGTGTGGATCGTGGTCATGGCGCTGTGGTTCTACCAGGTGACCGTCCTCTCCGGCCGGTTCGAGGACATGCGCGCCATCTTCGACACCGTGGGCGGCGGGGACATCCGCATCCAGGCCGTGCTGATCGCCTTCTGCTTCGGCGGCATGCTCGAGGCCCTCGCTGGGTTCGGCGCCCCCGTGGCCATCACGGCCACCATGCTGCTGGCCCTGGGACTGCCGCCCCTGAAGACCGCCGTGGTGGTGCTGCTGGCCAACACCGCCCCCGTGGCCTTCGGCGCCGTGGGCATCCCCATCACCACCGCCGGCCAGCTCACCGACATCCCCGCCGCCGAGATCGGGGCGATCGTGGGGCACCAGGCCCCGTTCGTGGCCGCGCTCGTCCCGTTCTTCCTCGTGTGGATCATCGACGGCTTCCGCGGGATCCGCGAAACCTGGCCCGCGCTGCTGACCATCGGCGGCACCTTCGCGCTCGGCATCTGGTGGGCCTCCACGCACTTCTCGTACGAGCTGACCGACGTCGTCGCCTCCCTGCTGGCCATGGCCTCCGCCGTGGTGCTGCTGCGCTTCTGGCGGCCCAAGGGCGCCGCCGAGGCCGACGCCCGCCTCGGGATCACGCCCACCCGGCCCGCCGGCGACCTCACCCCCGGGCGGATCTGGATGGCCGTGCTCCCCTACCTGCTGGTCATCACCGTCTTCGGCATCGCCAAGCTCTGGACCCTCGGCTTCGACCTGGCCGGATGGCTCGCCTCCACCAATGTGCGCATCCCCTGGCCCGGCCTCGACGGCCGCCTGGTCACCGCGGCGGGCGAGCCGATCACCGGCACCGTCTACTCCTTCCAGTGGCTCTCCTCCCCCGGCACCCTGCTGCTGATCACCGGCCTGCTCGTGGCGTTGATCTACTCGGTCTTCACCGGCGGCGGACGGTTCCCGCTGCGCTTCGGCGACGCCCTCGCCGAGATCGGCCGGTGCTTCTGGAAGATGCGCTGGTCCGGGCTGACCATCGTGCTGGTGCTGTCCCTGGCGTACGTCATGAACTTCTCCGGCCAGACCCTGGCCATGGGCACCGCCGTCGCCGGCGTGGGCGCGGCCTTCGCGTTCCTCTCCCCCGTGCTCGGCTGGCTCGGCACCGCCGTCACCGGTTCGGACACCTCCGCGAACGCCCTGTTCGCCACCCTGCAGCAGACGGCGGCCGAGGAGGCCGGCCTCGACCCCTCGCTCATGGTGGCCGCCAACACCTCCGGCGGCGTGGTGGGCAAGATGATCTCCCCGCAGTCCCTGGCCATCGCCGCCACCGCCGTGTCCATGGAGGGGCAGGAGTCCAAGATCCTGCGCACCGTGCTCCCCTGGTCCGTGGCGCTGCTCCTGATGGTGTGCACCATCGTGTTCCTGCAGTCCAACGTCCTGTCCTGGATGCTGCCGTGATCGGGTGATCGGGTCGGGCGTCCGACGCCGAGCCAGAGATTCCCGCCCCTCCAGGACGCTGAGCCAGAGATTTCCGCCGTGAGATCACGGTCTCCGCAGCGGATATCTCTGGCTCGGCGCGTGGCTCGGCGCATGCGTGGGCGCGCGCGTGGGTGGGGATGGTCCTCGTCCCGACCGCCCGGTCGCGAGGAGCGGCGCGGCCGCCGTCGGGCCTAGGCTCACCCACGGCCCCGTCCGTCCCGTCCCCGCTGGAGCAGCCCATGACCGCCCGCCCGCCCACCCCGCCCGCCGAACCCGAGCCGGGCCGCCGCCGTGCCCCCGGCCACGCGGTCATCCTGGACTGGCTGGAGGGGGAGCTGCGCTCCGGGCGGATCCAGGTGGGGGACAAGCTGCCGAGCGAGCGCACACTGGCCGAGCGGTTCGGGATGTCCCGGTCCTCCGTCCGGGAGGCCGGACGCGTCATGGACGCCATGGGTCTGGTGCGCTCGGCCACCGGCTCGGGGCCGCGGGCGGGGGCCATCGTGGTCTCCGAGCCCTCCGCGGCGCTCGCCTGGGCGCTGCGCATGCACGTGGCGACCCGGGCGCTGCCCGTCGCGGACCTCGTCACCACCCGCGTGCTGCTCGAGACCGAGGCCGCCCTCGAGGCCGCGGAGCACGACGTCCCCGGCCGCGGCGCGATCCTCGCGACGGCGCACGCGCACCTGGACCGCATGGACGTCCCAGATTTTCCTGCCCGCGAGTTCCACCGCCTGGACGCGGAGTTCCACGTGCTGCTGTCCACGCTCAGCGGCAACGTGGTTCTCGAGACCATCCTGCGGTCCCTGCGCGAGGCCACCATCGGCTACGTCGAGGAGGCGATGGCCGGCGTCGAGGACTGGGGCGCCGTGCGCGACGAGCTGCAGCGCCAGCACCGGGACATCCTGGCGGCCGCGGTCGAGCGGGACGGACCCCGCGCGGCGCAGGCCGTGCGCGAGCACATCCACTGGTTCTCCCGGTTCACCACCGCCGGCCCGGACGCAGCGGGCGGCTGAACCGGACGCGGGACGGGCCCGGCGTCGTCGTGCGGCCCAGGCTCAGAAGACGAAGTGCACCAGGATGCCCACGCCCACCGAGACGAGGGCGAGCATCGCGCAGCCGAGCTCCACGAGCATGCCCAGGCCCATGGCCTTCAGTGCGCCCCACGAGCTGGCCAGCGCCGCGCGCGCGTCCTTGGTGCGCGCCCACTGCGAGCCGAACAGGCCCGCGGCGAAGCCGATGAACAGGCCGACGATCGGGATGGCGAAGAAGCCCACGATCGCGCCGATCACGCCCCACGTGATCGGCCCCCGCGTCACCTTCTCCCGCAGCAGACGCCGGCCGGTGAGGACAGCGGAGGCGCTCATGCCGGCGATCGCCAGGCCGGCCGCGATGAGCCCGAAGGTCCACGAGGCGCCCGAGCCGAGGATCCACGCCCAGGCGACCGCCGTGACGAGGATCAGCATGGAGCCGGGCAGGATCGGGTAGACGGTCCCGACCACCCCGACGATCAGCAGGAGCACGGCCAGGACGGAGACGACGATCGCGAGGGTCACCTGACCAGTATGCGCCCGCCCCCCGACGGCGGGGCGGGACGGGCTCACCCCCGCGGCGGTCAGCGCCTCACCACGGCCGCTCCCCGCCCTCGTGGCGGAACACCAGCGAGGTGCGGGTGGCCGCGACGGCCGGGTCGGCGGAGAGGTTCTTGAGCACGAACCGGGAGACCTCCTCGGAGTCCGCCACGGCTACGTGGAGCAGGAAGTCGTCCTCGCCGCCGAGGAAGAACACCTGTTGCACCCCGGAGAGCCCGCGCAGCCGGTCGAAGAGCTCCTCCATGCGGTGGCGCGCGCCGGGGCGGATGCGCACGGAGACGAGGGCCACGAGCCCGTGCCCCAGGGCCGCCGGGTCGACGTCCACTGTGAATCCGCGCACCGCGCCGGAGGCCCGCAGGGCCTTGAGCCGGGCCAGGCACGTGGACGCGGCGATGCCGAGCTCCTCGGCGAGGGAGGCGTTCGTGCGGCGCGCGTCCTGGCGCAGCAGCTCGAGGAGTCGCCGGTCCATGCCGTCCAGCCCGTGCAGAAGATTCACCGTTCCCACCCCGATGTGACGCCCGTCGTGAATGATCGCGTTAGTTTAGCGCCCCGTGCCGCAGATCCTGCGGCCGAACTCCACTTGCGCCGCCCACACCACTAGATTCGCCGCATGCTGATCGGAGTCCCCACTGAGGTGAAGAACAACGAGTTCCGCGTGGCCCTGACCCAGGGCGGCGTGCTGGAGCTGGTCCGCCGCGGCCACGAGGTCCTGGTCCAGGCGGGGGCCGGCGTCGGCTCCGGCATCTCGGACCAGGTCTACCTCGACGCCGGCGCGCAGCTCGTCCAGGACCCGGACGAGCTCTGGGAGCGCGCCGAGCTGGTCCTCAAGGTCAAGGAGCCCCAGCCGGAGGAGTACGGCCGCCTGCGCCGCGGCCAGGTCCTCTTCACCTACCTGCACCTCGCCGCCTCCCCCGAGTGCACCCGCGCGATCCTCGACTCCGGCACCACCGCCATCGCTTACGAGACCGTGACCCGCGGTCGCGCCCTGCCGCTGCTGGCCCCCATGAGCCAAGTGGCCGGCCGCCTGGCCCCCGCCGCGGGCGCCTACCACCTCCTCCAGCCGCAGGGCGGCTCGGGCGTGCTGATGGGGGGCGTGCCCGGCACCCGCCGCGCCCGGGTGGCCGTGATCGGCGGCGGCGTGGCCGGCGAGGCGGCCGCCGTGATCGCCGCGGGCATGGGCGCGGACGTCACCGTCCTGGACATCTCCCTCGAGCGGCTCGCACAGCTGGACGCCGTCCACCAGGGCCGGATCCGCACGCTGGCCTCGTCCCACCTGAACATCGCCGAAACGGTGGCGGACGCGGACCTCGTGGTCGGCTCCGTGCTCATCCCGGGCGCCGCCGCGCCCAAGCTCGTCACCGCCGAGATGGTGGAGCAGATGCGCCCGGGCTCGGTGCTCGTGGACATCGCGATCGACCAGGGCGGCTGCTTCGAGAACTCCCGCCCCACCACGCATCAGGACCCCACCTACCTGGTGGGCGACAAGATCTACTACTGCGTCTCCAACATGCCCGGCGCCGTGCCGCAGACCTCCACCGCGGCCTTGACCAACGCCACGCTCCCCTACATCCAGCGGATCGCGGACCTCGGCTGGCGCGAGGCGCTCGCCGCGGACGAGGGCTTCGCCTCCGGCCTCAACGCGCACGAGGGCGCCCTCACGCTGCCCTCCGTGGCCGAGGCCATGGCCGGGCCGCTCGGCCTGGACCCGCGGAAGGACGCGCGCACGACGGCGGACGTGCTCGCCTCCGCCTGAGCCCGCAGGTCACAGCCCCGCGGGTCACAGCCCGCGCAGGAACTCCCGGTGGAACGAGTGGTCGCCGGTCACCTCGGGGTGGAAGCTCGTGGCGAGCACCCGCCCCTGGCGCACGGCCACCGGGACCTGCGCGGCGTCGTCGAGCCCGAGCTCCGGCGGCGCCGCGGACAGGCGCGACGCCGGCACGCTCGCGAGCACCTCCACCTCACCTCCGGCGCGCAGCACCGCGGGGGCGCGGATGAACACCGCGTGCACGGGCTCGGCCGAGACGGCGGGGACCTCCAGATCCGCCTCGAAGGAGTCCACCTGGGCCCCGAACGCGTTGCGGCGCACCGTGACGTCCAGGACCCCCAGGCTCCCCTGCCCCGGCGCGGGGTTCTGGATCTCGCGGGCGAGCAGGATCATCCCGGCGCACGTGCCGTAGGCGGGCAGCCCGGCGCCGATCGCGTCGGCCAGGGGCTCCTTGAGGCCCATGAGGCCGGCGAGCCGGTCCATCACGGACGACTCGCCGCCGGGCAGCACGATCCCGTCGAGCCCCGTCAGGTCCGCGGCCCGACGCACGGGGCGGGTCCGTGCGCCGAGCCCCTCGAGCACGCGCACGTGCTCGCGGACGTCCCCCTGGAGGGCGAAGACCCCGACGAGGGGCGCGCTCACCAGCCGCGCTCGGCCAGGCGGTGCGGGGCGGGCAGGTCGCCCACGTTGATGCCCACCATGGCCTCGCCCAGGCCGCGGGAGGCCTCGGCGACCGCCATCGGGTCGTCGAACTGGGCGGTGGCCTTCACGATGGCGCGGGCGCGCTCGGCCGGGTTGCCGGACTTGAAGATGCCGGAGCCCACGAACACGCCGTCGGCGCCCATCTGCATCATCAGAGCCGCATCGGCCGGGGTGGCCACACCGCCGGCGGTGAACATCACGACGGGCAGGGCGCCGGTCTCGGCGACCTCGCGTACCAGTTCGTACGGCGCCTGCAGCTCCTTCGCGGCCACGTACAGCTCATCCTGGGCCAGGCCCTGGAGCTGGGCGATCTCCTTGCGGATGGTGCGGATGTGCTTCACGGCCTCGGAGACGTCGCCGGTGCCGGCCTCACCCTTGGACCGGATCATGGCCGCGCCCTCGGTGATGCGGCGCAGGGCCTCGCCGAGGTTGGTGGCGCCGCACACGAAGGGCACGTCGAAGTCCCACTTGTCGATGTGGTTCACGTAGTCCGCCGGGGAGAGCACCTCGGACTCGTCGATGAAGTCCACCTTGAGCGCCTGCAGCACCTGGGCCTCCACGAAGTGGCCGATGCGCGCCTTGGCCATCACGGGGATGGACACGGCCTCGACGATGCCGTCGATCAGGTCGGGGTCGGACATGCGGGCCACGCCGCCCTGGGCGCGGATGTCGGCCGGGACCCGCTCAAGCGCCATGACGGCCACGGCGCCGGCGTCCTCGGCGATGCGCGCCTGCTCCGCGTTGACGACGTCCATGATCACGCCGCCCTTCATCATGTCCGCCAGGCCGCGCTTGACGCGGGTCGTGCCGGTGCCGCGGGCGCCATCGTCGGCGGCGGAGGCGGTGGATGCGGAGAAGCTGCGGGCGCGCTCGTCGCTCATGGGGGTCCTTCCGAAGGGGTGGCGGCCCCGGCCGCGGGGCGGCTGGCCGGGGCGAAGACGCGGTCAACTCTAGTCCCCCGGCGGCGGACCCCGGCCCGCGTCACGGACGACGACGTCACCCGGCCCCGTGCCGGCGCAGCGTGCGGCGACGGCGCCACACGACGAACGCTGCCACGGCCGCGAGGATCAGCACGAGGGCGAGGACGCCCCGGCCCTCTCCGAGCGCCGCGCCGATGACGGCCCACACCACGGCCATTCCGACGGTCCCGTACACCACGCCCCACAGGAACGTGCCGAGCGCGGCCGCCGGCAGGAACCGGCGCCAGGGCATGCGGGCGACGCCGGCGGAACCGATCACCGCCGTCTGGATTCCCACCGTGAGGTAGCAGAACGGGATGGCCCACACCCCGTGGCGCTGGATGAAGCGCTGGGCCCGGACATAGACGGGCCCCTCCATCACGCGGGCGAACCAGCGGGTCCGCTCGACGCCGGAGGCCAGCCCCCGCCCGAGCGAGAACACGATCAGGGTGCGCAGGATCGCCAGCATCCAGAAGAACCCGATGGACCACAGCAGCGGCAGCCCGTCGATCCACGCCATCATGGGCGGAGCCACCCGTCGGTGCGGGAACTCATGCGCGCGCCCAGGCCGTGTTCACGCGTTCCAGAGCCCGTACGAGTCTGCGAGGTCCGCGATCTTCTGGGCACGCAGCACGCGGGGCAGGTACGAGCCGTCGCCGACGGCGGCCCCCTGCGCGTGCTTCTCGAGCAGGTCGCGGGCCCACGCGAGCTCGTCCTCGGACGGGGACATCGCCCGATTGACCCAGTCCACCTGATCCCGGTTCAGGACGAGGCGGCCGGTCATGCCCATCGAGGCGGTGACGGCGCTGGAGTCGACGACCGCGTCCTCGCCGTCCGTGTTGCCGGGCGGTCCGTCGATCGCGCCGGGCAGACCGCCCACGCGGGAGGCGATCACCATGCGGGAGCGGGCGTAGGCCATGGCCAGCGGGTCCTCGCCGACGCCCACGTCCTTGCGGAAGTCGTTGACGCCGAAAGCCAGGCGGAAGGTGCCGGGCGCCTTGGCCACGGCCGTGGCGTTCTCGATGCCCAGCGCCGACTCCAGCAGGGCGATCACGGGGGTGCCGGCGCGCAGGCGCATCGCCGTGAAGGTGACCTGCTCGGGCTCCTCGGTCTCGGCCAGGACCACGCCGCGCACGCCGTCGACGCCCGCGAGCGCCTCGAGGTCCCGCTGCCAGTGGTCCGTGGAGGTCGCGGAGATGCGCACCCACGCCGTCATGCCGCCGGAGAGCGCGTCCACGACGTGCTGCCGGGCCGCGTCCTTGTGCTCCTCCGGCACGGCGGCCTCGAGGTCGAAGATCACCGAGTCCGCCTCGGAGGCGAGGGCGGGGGCGAAGTCCTCCGGGCGGGCCGCGTTGACCAGCAGCCAGGAGCGGCTGAGCTTGGCGGGCAGGGCGGCGGCGCGACGGTTCCTCACGGGCATGGCCTCCACCCTAGCCCGCCCGCGCCCGCGGGATCCGGGCAGGGGCCCGGCCGCGCGGCGCCGCGCCGTAGCATGGAGGAGGCCGCCGACCCCGCCCCCGGGTCGGCCGCGCCGTCCGAGCCCCGTGCTCCCCCGACCGCCAGGAGACCCCCATGCGCCAGCGACCCGCCTCCCGCGCCCTGCTGCTCGTCGGGGCCGCGGCCGCCGTCGGGCTGCTCGGCGGCTGCGCCGCGGAGCCGGGCGCGCCCGCCGCCACCGACGGCTCGACCCAGGGCGACGCCCTCCCCCGGCCCGAGGTGGACGGCTACGCCCCGCTGACCGTGTGGCTCACGGTGCCCGCCGCGGAGGCCGTCCCGGGCTCGACGGGCCGCCCCTACGGCTGCGACGACCTGCTCGTGCCGGTGCAGACGGTGCCGGCCGACGCCCCCGACGACGCGGACGCCGCCCTGGACTTCCTCTTCTCCGACGAGCGCGGCTGGCACGGCGACCCCTCGCTGTGGAACGCGGTGTTCGAGACGCGCGAGAGCCTCACGCCCACCGGCCACCGCCTCGAGGGGGACGTGGACGTCTTCACCTTCACCGGCACCGTCACCGCCGAGGGCGAGTGCGAGGCCGAGCGGATCCGCGCCCAGCTGCAGGAGACCGCCGCCGCGCACACCTCCGCCGGGCAGGTCCGGCTCGAGGTGGACGGCCGCCCCCTCGACGACGTGCTCGGCCTGGCCCCGCTGGCCCTCGGAGACGAGGTGGACGTCCCGGAGTCGGACGCCGCCCCGTCCGAGTCGCCCACGGAGCCCGCCGACGAACCCTGGGAGGAGCCCGCCGAGGACCCCTGGGCCGAGCCGACGGAGGACACCTGGTCGGAGCCGACCGAGGACCCGTGGGCCGAGGCCGAGGAGTCCGCCGAGCCCTCCCCCACCGCGTGGGAGGAGCCCGCTGAGGAGACCGGGGAGCCGCAGGACGAGACGGCGCCCACGGAGGAGGACGCCCCGACCGAGTGGGACGGGACCGTCGACGACGGGTCCGAGTCCACGGACGACCCCGCCGAGGTCGAGGAGCCGCCGGCGCAGGACGAGGGGGCCGACCCGGCCGACGAGTCCGCCCCCGCCGAGGACGCCGGCGCTGACGGCTCCGGGAACCTCGGGGTCGACGATCCGGACGCGACGGAGCCGAGCGCCCCCTGAGCCGAGCGCGCCCGGCCCCGGGCGCACCGCCGTCGTCGTCCGTCATCCCCCGTTCGTGCCCCCGCGCGCCGTGCTATAAGGTGCCGAGCGTGCGTCATCTGCGAGATCACCTGTCCCACCGTGCCGTCGGCGTGAAGCAGTCCGCCGTGCGCGACGTCTTCGACATCGCCATGGACCCGAACCTCGTCTCCCTGGCGGGCGGCAACCCGTGGCTCGCGGACCTGCCCCTCGACGAGCTGGGCCGCATCGCCTCGGACCTGATGACCCGCTTCGGCACGGAGTCCCTGCAGTACGGGCCGGGCCAGGGCACGGAGGAGATGCGCGCCGCCGCGGCCGCCGTCATGGCCGCCGACGGCATCCCGGACGCGGACCCGGAGCTCGTGGTCATCACCCCCGGCTCCCAGGCCGCCATCGACACCGCGTGCCGGGCGTTCGGCAACCCGGGCGACGTCGTCGTGGTGGAGGACCCCACCTTCGTGGGCGCGCTGACCACCTTCAACACGTGGGAGCTGGACGCCGTGGCCACCGGCACGGACGAGCACGGCCTGGTCCCCGCCGCCCTCGACGAGACGCTGACCCGCCTCGCCGCCGAGGGCCGCCGCGTCGCGTTCCTCTACACGATCCCCTCGTTCGCCAACCCCTCCGGCGCCCTGCTGCCCGCCGACCGCCGCGCCGAGGTGGCCGCGATCTGCGAGCGGCACGGCGTGCTCATCGTGGAGGACAACCCGTACGGGCAGATCGCGTTCGACGGCGACCCCGTCGCCCCGATCGCCGCCGAGCACCGCGACGGCGTGGTCTACCTCGGCACCATGTCCAAGATCTTCTCCCCCGGCGTGCGCATCGGCTGGGCGCTCGTGCCGGCCGAGCTCAAGCGGGAGTTCTACCTCTCCGCCGAGTCCGCGTTCATCCACGCCTCCACGTACTCGCAGATGCTCTCGACGGCGTTCGTCACGCAGCTCGACTGGCAGGGCCACGTGCGCCACGTGACCGGGCTGTACCGCGAGCGCGCCGGCGTGCTCGTGGACGCGGTGCGCGAGCACTGGGACCCCGGGGTCGAGTTCATCACCCCGCGCGGCGGCTTCTTCCTGTGGGCCACGCTGCCCGGCGGCGTGGACACCATCGAGCTGATGCACCGGGGCATCGCGGCCGGCGCCGTGTTCGTGCCCGGCGGCGCGTTCACCCCGGTCGAGGGCGTCCACTCGACGCTGCGCCTGGCCTACCCGTTCGTGGAGGCGGAGCGGCTGGTCGAGGGCGTGCGACGCCTGGCCCCCGTGGTCAACGACGCCGTGGCCCGCGCCCGCTGAGGAGGGCGGCCGTCCACCTGTCCGCCTGGTGCGTGATCCCCTCCCTTCCAGCGGGACGCGCACCCCGACGACGCCTCGCCAGCCCCCGCCGAACGGTCCGGCGTCCGCCTGGAGCGTGACCCCTTCCCCCGGCCCGCTGGATCGTATACGATCCACAGCATGACGCAGAGCACACCGGACACCACGCCCACCGTCACCGAGCACGACTTCGCCGCCCGGGAGAACCGGCCGGGCAAGGTCCTCGCCCTGCACCTGAACTACCCCTCGCGGATCGCCCAGCGCGGCCGCTCCCCGCAGGCGCCGGGCTACTTCATCAAGGCCGGCACGTCGATCGCCCGCTCCGGGGACGCCGTCGAGCGCCCCGCCGGCACCGAGCTGCTCGCCTACGAGGGCGAGATCGCCCTGATCATCGGCCGCACCGCCCGCCGGGTCACCCCGGAGGAAGGCTGGTCGCACGTCTCCGGCATCACCGCCGCCAACGACTGGGGCCTCTACGACCTCCGCCACGCGGACAAGGGCTCCAACGTGAAGAACAAGTCCGGGGACGGCTACACGCCGCTCGGCCCCGCGGTCATCTCCGCCGAGGGCCTGGACCCGGCCGCCCTGCGCGTGCGCACCTGGGTCAACGGCGAGATCGTCCAGGACGACACCACCGAGGGCCTCGTCTTCCCCTTCGGCCAGCTCGTCGCGGACCTCTCCCAGCTCATGACCCTCGAGGAGGGCGACGTCATCCTCACCGGCACCCCCGCCGGCTCGTCCGTGGCCCGCCCGGGCGACGTCGTCGAGGTGGAGGTGGACGCCCCCACCGCGCCCGGCGCCCCCACCACCGGCCGCCTGGTCACCCGCGTGACCGAGTCCGAGCACGCCATGGCCCCGTTCGGCGCCCAGCCCAAGGTGGACGACGTGCAGCGCGAGGAGGCCTGGGGCTCCCGCGAGGCCGCGGGCCTGCCCGCCGCCTCGGACGCCCAGGCCGACGACGGCGCCGCCGCCTCCCAGCCGGCGGCCGGCTCCCAGCCCGGCCCGGTGGACGAGAACGGCCACTGGGTCGCGAGCGCCCCGCAGCCGGACCGCTCCCTGCTGACCCCGGAGCTGCGCGCCAAGATCGATGCCGTCGCGGTGGCCACCCTCACCGCCCAGCTGCAGAAGCGCGGCATCCAGAACGCGACGATCGACGGCCCGCGCCCGATCCACCAGGGTCGGCGCGTCCTCGGCTACGCCAAGACCCTGCGCTACGTGCCCAAGCGCGAGGACCTGTTCAAGGAGTTCGGCGGCGGATTCAACGCCCAGAAGCGGGCCATCGACTCGGTGCAGCCGGACGACGTGGTGGTCATGGAGGCCCGTGGCGAGCACGGCACCGGCACCCTCGGGGACGTCCTGGCCCTGCGCGCCCAGGTGAACGGCGCGAACGCCGTGATCACGGACGGCGGCATCCGCGACTCCGCCGCCGTGGCCGAGGTCGGCCTCCAGGTCTACGCCGGCGCCACGCACCCGGCCGTGCTGGGCCGCCGTCACATCCCGTGGGAGGTCGGCGGCACCATCGCCTGCGGCGGCACCACCGTGCAGCCCGGGGACATCATCGTCGGTGACGACGACGGTGTGGTGGTCATCCCGCCGTCCCTGCTCCAGGAGGTCGTGGACGACGCCTACGAGCAGGAGCTCCAGGACGCCTGGGCGTACGAGCAGGTCAAGGCCGGCCACCCGGTGGACGGGATGTTCCCCCCGAACGCCGAGTGGAAGGCTACGTTCGACGAGTACCGCAAGACCCTGCCGGACGCCCCGGCCCCGGAGGGCGACGCCTGACCATGCGTCGGACGGACATCGGAACGGTCGGCCTCGCCGGCACCCCCGTCTCCAAGGCCGACCGCGCCTACCAGGCGATCCTCGAGGGGATCAGGGACCAGCGCCACGAGCCGGGCGACCGGCTGGTGCTGTCCCAGATCGCTGCGGAGCTGGGCATGTCCGTGGTGCCCGTGCGGGAGGCGATCCGCCGCCTGCAGTCCGAGAAGCTGGTGGCCTACGAGCGCAACGTGGGCGCCACCGTCGTGGGCATCGACCCGGTCGAGTACCGCCACACCATGGAGACGCTGGCGCTGGTGGAGGGGTTCTCCACCGCCCAGTGCGCCCCGCACGTGACCGCCGAGGACCTCTCGGCGGCCCGTGAGGTGAACGCGACCATGCGCGCGATGACGGCGTCGGAGAAGGCCTGGGACCCGGTGGCGTTCACCGAGCTCAACCGCCGCTTCCACTCGATCCTGTTCGAGCATCACCAGAACGAGCACGTGCACGACCTGGTGCACCGCGGCTGGAACCGCCTGGCCGCGCTGCGCTCGTCCACGTTCGCGTACGTGCCCGGCCGCGCCGTGGCCTCCGTGGACGAGCACGAGCACCTGTTGCGCCTGATCGAGGACGGGGCGCGCTTCGAGGAGATCGAGGCCGCCGCCCGCGCCCACCGCCTGAACACCCTGCACGCCTACCTCGCCCACCAAGGAGAGCTCTCATGACCGAGATCAACGACCGCAAGCCCGAGGGTCTGCCCGACGTCATCCGCCACTACATCGACGGCCAGTCCGTGGACTCCGTGGACGGCGACACCTTCGACGTCCTGGACCCGGTGACCAACCAGCCCTACATCGAGGCCGCCTCCGGCAAGACCGCCGACGTGGACAAGGCCGTGGCCGCCGCCAAGGCCGCCTTCGAGTCCGGCGTCTGGTCCCAGGCCCTGCCCCGCGAGCGCTCCCGCGTGCTGCACAAGATCGCCGACATCATGGAGACCCGCGGCGACCAGCTGGCCGCCATGGAGTGCTTCGACACCGGCCTGCCGATCAAGCAGGCCAAGGGCCAGGCCGCCCGCGCCGCCGAGAACTTCCGCTTCTTCGCGGACCTGATCGTGGCCCAGCACGACGACACCTTCAAGGTGCCCGGCCGCCAGATCAACTACGTCAACCGCAAGCCGATCGGCGTCGCGGGCCTGATCACCCCCTGGAACACCCCGTTCATGCTGGAGTCCTGGAAGCTGGCCCCGGCCATCGCCACCGGCAACTCCGTGGTCCTCAAGCCGGCCGAGTTCACCCCGCTCTCCGCCTCCCTGTGGCCGGGCATCTTCGAGGAGGCCGGCCTGCCCAAGGGCGTGTTCAACATGGTCCACGGCTTCGGCGAGGAGGGCTTCGCCGGCGACCCGCTGGTCAAGCACCCGGACGTGCCGCTGATCTCCTTCACGGGCGAGTCCCGCACCGGCCAGATCATCTTCGGCAACGCCGCCCCGCATCTGAAGGGCCTGTCCATGGAGCTCGGCGGCAAGTCCCCCGCCGTCGTCTTCGCGGACGCGGATCTGGACGCGGCGATCGACGCGACCATCTTCGGCGTGTTCTCCCTCAACGGCGAGCGCTGCACCGCCGGCTCCCGCATCCTCGTGGCCCGCGAGGTCTACGACGAGTTCGTCGAGCGCTACGCCGCCCAGGCCTCCCGCGTGAAGGTCGGCATGCCGAACGACGAGACCACCGAGGTCGGCGCGATCGTGCACCCGGAGCACTTCGAGAAGGTCATGTCCTACGTGGAGATCGGCAAGTCCGAGGCCCGCCTCGTGGCCGGCGGCGGCCGCCCGGAGGGCTTCCCGGAGGGCAACTTCGTGCAGCCCACCGTGTTCGCCGACGTCGCCCCGGACGCCCGGATCTTCCAGGAGGAGATCTTCGGCCCGGTCGTGGCCATCACCCCGTTCGACTCGGACGAGGAGGCCCTGGAGCTGGCCAACAACACCAAGTACGGCCTGGCCGCCTACATCTGGACCAACGACCTCAAGCGCGCCCACAACTTCGCGCAGAACGTCGAGGCCGGCATGGTGTGGCTGAACTCGAACAACGTGCGCGACCTGCGCACCCCGTTCGGCGGCGTGAAGGCCTCCGGCCTGGGCCACGAGGGCGGCTACCGCTCGATCGACTTCTACACCGATCAGCAGGCCGTGCACATCAACCTCGGCGAGGTCCACAACCCGGTGTTCGGCAAGCAGGAGGAGGCTGCCGCCAAGCTGGACGGCTGAGACCCCTCTCCCTGCCCTGCCGGGAGATTGGGGTGACTTGTCGGGGGTCAGGAGGCCTCTGACCCCCGACAAGTCACCCGAATCTCCCGGGAACGCACGACGACGGCGCCCGCACCTTCCGCGCGAAGGTGCGGGCGCCGTCGTCGTACGGGGATGCGAGCGCCCCGCCCCCACCCCACTCCGCCCCAACCCCAGGCGTTTCGGGTGACTTGTCGGAGGTCCCGGCGCCCAGTACCTCCCATAACCCACCCCAACCGTTCGGGGTGTGTTCTCGGAGGTGTCGGGGCGGAGCACCCCCGGAAAGTCGCCCGAAACGCGCCCCTGCTGCACGCGGTACGCGCCGGGGAGCACGGCGCCCGATCCGCCCTTTCCCCCGGCCGCCGGGATCGTATACGATCGGTGCAGAAGGTGTTCCACAGCACACCTGCCCCGGCCGTCCCCGCGGCCACCCTCTCGTTCAGGAGACACGCATGAGCAACTACGCAGGCCGTACCAAGACCTCCGTCGGCACCTACGTGGGCCAGGAAGGCCCCGTCAAGACGGACAACCCCATCCCCACCCCGAAGGCCGAGGCGCCGGACGTGCTGCGCTGCGCCTCCATGGAGCTCGTGGTGACGGACCTGGAGAAGTCGCGCCAGTTCTACGTGGACGTCCTGGACCTCGTGGTCACCGAGGAGGACGAGAACACCGTCTACCTCCGCTCCATGGAGGAGTTCATCCACCACAACCTCATCCTGCGCAAGGGCGACACCGCCGCCGTCGCCGCGTTCTCCTACCGCGTGCGCGCCCCCGAGGACCTGGACAAGGCCGTGGCCTTCTACACCGAGCTCGGCTGCCGCGTGGAGCGCAACAAGGACGGCTTCGTGAAGGGCGTCGGCGACTCCGTGCGCGTCGAGGACCCGCTGGGATTCCCGTACGAGTTCTTCTACGAGGTGGACCACGTGGAGCGCCTGGCCTGGCGCTACGACCTCTACTCCCCCGGCGCCCTGGTGCGCCTGGACCACTTCAACCAGGTCACCCCGGACGTGCCCCGCGCCGCCCGCTACATGCAGGACCTGGGCTTCCGCGTCACCGAGGACATCCAGGACGAGAACGGCACCGTCTATGCCGCGTGGATGCGCCGCAAGCCCACCGTGCACGACACCGCCATGACCGGCGGCGACGGCCCGCGCATGCACCACGTCGCCTTCGCCACGCACGAGAAGCACAACATCCTCGCCATCTGCGACAAGCTCGGCTCGCTGCGCATGTCCGACGCGATCGAGCGCGGCCCCGGCCGCCACGGCGTGTCCAATGCCTTCTACCTCTACCTGCGCGACCCGGACGGCCACCGCGTCGAGATCTACACCCAGGACTACTACACCGGCGACCCGGACAACCCCGTGGTCACCTGGGACGTGCACGACAACCAGCGCCGCGACTGGTGGGGCACCCCGGTCGTCCCGTCCTGGTACACCGACGCCTCGCTCGTGCTGGACCTGGACGGCAACGTCAAGGAGGTCGTGGCCCGCACCGACGACTCCGAGATGGCCGTGACCATCGGTGCCGACGGGTTCTCCTACACCCGCGCCGAGGAGGGCGAGGACTCCATGCCGGAGTACAAGAAGGGCGAGTACAAGCTGGGCAACCAGCTCTGACGCCTGCGCCGGGCCGGGCGCACTACTGCCAAGTAAATCCAGGACTACCTGGCAGTAGTGCGCCCGGCGAGGCGCTGGCTAGCCTGGCGGCATGGATGAGACCACCCCGCGGATCCTCGCCGACGTCGCCGAGCTCACGGCGGACCCGGCCGGCGCCGCGCCCGGCGCGGCCTGGCGCCTGGAGCAGGAACCGCGCGACCTCGACGCCAACGTCGTGCGCCTGCCGCCGGGCGGACGGAACGAGCCCTTCGACGGCCCCGCCCTGGACATCCTGGTGCACGTGGTGGCCGGCTCGGGCCTGCTCCACACGGCCGATCAGGACGTGCCGATCCGCGCCGGCCAGGTGTTGTGGCTGCCGCGGCAGTCGCGGCGCGGCTTCACCGCGGGGCCCGAGGGGCTGGCCTGGCTGACGGTGCACCGGCGCAAGCCCGGCCTGGGCATCGGCCGCCGCCCGGAGGCCTGACGGCACCGGCCCGGCACATCGGCAGCCCTCGTGGCAGGATCTGCCCATGCGCAAGAAGCTCGCCATCGCCCTCGCCGTGCTGCTCGGCAGCATGGTCATCGCGATCCCCACGGCGCTGTTCTCCGGCCTGGGCGATCTGCTGATCGGCGGCGAGGACTCGTCCCCGGTGTCCACGGTGGTGTTCATGGTGGTCGCCCTCGGCCTGGTGTGGGCGGCGCAGTTCGCCTGGCAGGAGTGGCGCGGGAGCCGCGCCCAGCGGCCGCCCCGGCACCCCCGCTGACGCGATCGGCCACGCGCGGGCGCCCTACTGAGGCCGCCCCGGCACCCCGCTGACGCGGTGATCGTCCCGGGCTCAGCCCACGCGGGCGGCGGCGTGCGGCAGGGCCTCGCGCAGGCCGGCCTCGTCGAACCGGCGCCCGAACACGGCGCCGTCCGGCTCGAGCAGGGGCGCGTCCGCCGCGGAGGTGGGCACGGCGTCGAAGCCCATCGAGTCCACGAGCGAGGCCACCAGGTCCACCGCCGCGCCGTCGTCGCCGGCCACCGCGAACGCGCGACGCCCCGGCGCGCCGGCCGGGCGGGCGTCCATCAGCAGCTCGCCATAGCCGGCGTGGTTGAGCGACTTCACCACGGGCACGCCGGGCACGCGCTCGGTCCAGGCGAGGGGGTCCATGCGGTGGATCGAGTCCGGCCCGTCCGTGTGCTCCCACGCGTTGGTGGCGTCCAGGAGCACGCCGCGGGCGCGCGCCAGGTCCAGGTCCGCGAGCGCGGGCTGGGGCAGGGCGAGGATCACGACGTCGGCGCGCTCCACGACGTCGGCCAGCGGCACGGCGTCCGCGGCCGGCAGGAGGGTCTCGACGACGGAGCGGAAGACGCGGCTGCCGGGGCGGTCGGCGACGAGGAGGCGGTGGCCCGCCTCGGCCACGAGCTGGCCGACGGCGCTGCCGAGCCGCCCGACGCCCACGAGACCGACGGTGAGGATGTCGTTCATGTCTGAAGCAACAGGCCGCGGGTGGCCGGGTATTCCGAGAGGTGCGTCTCACCAGGGGTGATGCCACGATGGACGGGTCGTACGCCGGTGCCGCGCCGCGACCCGCGGCGTCATGAGGGTGACGCCCGCCACTCCGGCCGCCCGTATCGTATACGATCGAGCCCAGGGGCCCGCCCGCCGTCGAGAAGGAGACCGCCATGCTGGACCACGAGACCCACGTGAAGATCGCCGACGAGCTGCACGAGGCCGGCCGCACCGGCACCCCCGTGCCGCTGCTGACCGCCCGGTACGAGGGCATGGAGATCGAGGACTCCTACGCCGTGCAGCGCATCTGGGCGCAGCGCCAGGTGGAGGCGGGCCGCCGCGTCGTCGGGCACAAGATCGGCCTGACCTCCAAGGCCATGCAGGCCGCCACCGGGATCACCGAGCCGGACTACGGGGTGATCTTCGACGACCAGGTCTTCGAGTCCGGCCACGAGTACGAGACCGCGCGCATCACCAACCCGCGCATCGAGATGGAGCTGGCCTTCGTCCTCAAGGACGAGCTGCGCGGCCCCCACGTGAACCTCTTCGACGTCCTGCGCGCCACCGAGTACGTGGTGCCCGCCCTCGAGATCCTCGACGCCCACGTGGAGCTGGCCGGCCGCACGATCGTGGACACCATCGCGGACAACGCCGCCCTGGGCTCCATGGTGCTCGGCGGCCGCCCCGTGGCCCCGGACGCCGTGGACCTGCGCTGGGTGGCCGGCACCCTCTCCCGCAACCAGACCATCGAGGAGACCGGCGTGGCCGCGGGCGTGCTCAACCACCCCGGCAACGGCGTGCACTGGCTCGCCAACCGCCTCGCCGACCACGGCGACGCCCTCGCCGCCGGGGAGATCGTGCTCGCCGGCTCGTTCACGCGCCCCATGCACGTCAGCGCCGGCGACACCGTCACCGCCGACTACGGGCCCCTGGGCACCGTGACCTGCCACTTCGCCTGAGAGGACTCCCGATGCCCGTCCGCCACAACACCCAGCCGCTCGTCCGTGACCTGTTCACCACCGAGGCCAAGGCCGCCCGCGGCGGACGCCCCGCCGCCGGCATGTTCCTCTCCTCCGGCGACTGCACGGCCGCCGAGATCTGCGCCGGCGCCGGCCTGGACTACCTGCTGATCGACGGCGAGCACGCCCCCCTGAGCCTGGAGAACGTGCAGGCCCAGCTGCGCACGATCGCCGGCTACGGCGTGCCGGTGATGACCCGCGTGCCGTTCCTCGACTGGATCAGCATCAAGCAGTACCTCGACCTCGGCGCCCAGACCCTGCTCGTGCCCATGATCGACACCCCCGAGCAGGCCGCCAAGGCCGTCCGGGCGCTGCGCTACCCCCCGCACGGGGACCGCGGCGTGGGCTCCGCGCTGGCCCGGTCCGGCCGGTGGAACCGCATCGAGGGCTACCTCCAGCACGACGACGAGCACGTCAGCCTGTTCGTGCAGATCGAGACGGTGCGCGGCGTGGAGAACGCGGCCGCGATCGCCGCGGTGCCCGGCGTGGACGGCGTGTTCGTCGGCCCCTCGGACCTCTCGGCCTCCATGGGGCTGATCGGCCAGCAGAGCCACGCGGACGTGGTGGCGGCCGTGCGGCGCGTGATCGAGGCGTGTAACGCCGCGGGCACCACCGTGGGCGTCAACGCGTTCGCCACGGACCAGGCCCAGGCCTACGCCGACGCCGGCGCGGACTTCGTGAACGTGGGCGCCGACGTCGCCCTCATGGCCCGCGGCGCCGAGGCCCTCGCCGACCGCTGGTGCCCGGCCCCGCAGGCCGACGGCGATGCCGCGGCGGACGGCGCGGCCGCCCCCCGCGCGTCGTACTGAGGGCCGCGGCCGCCTCACCCTCGCCTCCTACCCGGCGGCCGCTCGACGCGTGTCCCGCCGGCGGGCGGGCCGTAGCGTGGGGCCCATGCCCGCGCCCACCCTGCACCACCGCTTCGCCGACCGCTTCCCCGAACTCGCCCTGCCCTGGCAGGCCCAGGAGACCGACGGTCCCGAGCTGGTGCTGCTCAACGCCGGGCTGGCCGAGGAGCTCGGCCTGGACGCGGACTGGCTCGCCTCCGACGACGGCCTCCGCCTCCTCACGGGCGAGCGGCCGGGCCCGGAGGCGAAGCCGGTGGCGCAGGCCTACGCCGGACACCAGTTCGGCCACTACTCCCCCCGCCTCGGGGACGGTCGCGCGCTGCTGCTGGGCGAGCTGGTCCCGCCGCGGCGCACCCGCGACGCCGACGACGCCCCGCAGGCCCTGCCCACCTGGCGCGAGCTGCACCTGAAGGGCTCCGGCCGCACCCCGTTCGCCCGCGGTGACGCGGACGGGCAGGCGGTCCTGGGCCCCATGCTGCGCGAGTACGCGGTGTCCGAGGCGATGCACGCCCTCGGCGTGCCGACCACGCGCGCGCTGGCCGTCGTCGCCACGGGGCGCCCCGTGCGTCGGGCGGGGTGGCAGCCCGGTGCCCTCCTCGCCCGCACCGCGGCCTCCCACCTGCGCGTGGGCTCGTTCCAGTACGCCGCCGCGCTGCCCGAGCGGGCCGACCCCGTCGCGGTGCTGCGCCGGCTCGTGGACGAGGCGATCCTCCGCCACCACCCGCACGCCGCCGAGGCGGAGAACCCGGCGCTCGCGCTGTACGAGGCGGTCATCGCCGCGCAGGCCGAGCTGGTGGCCCGCTGGATGCTCGTGGGCTTCGTGCACGGCGTGATGAACACGGACAACATGACCCTCTCCGGCGAGACCATCGACTACGGGCCGTGCGCCTTCATCGACGCCTTCGACCCCGCGGCGTCCTTCTCCTCGATCGACACGCAGGGCCGGTACGCGTTCGGCAACCAGGGGCCCGTGGCCGCGTGGAACCTGGCGCGCCTCGGCGAGACGCTCGTGCCCGTGCTCGACGACGACGCCGGCCGGGCCGTCGACCTCGCGCAGGAGGCGCTCGGCGGCTTCCAGGCGACGCACCTGGCCGCGTGGCGGGGCGGGCTGCGCGCCAAGCTGGGGCTCGGCGAGGAGGTGACGGACGCCGACGTCGCGGCGCTCACCGACCGCCTGTTCCCCGTGCTGGCCGCCGCGCGGACCGACTGGACGGGCTTCTGGGTGCGGCTGGCGGAGCACGTGGCTTCGGGCGCCGGGCGGGGAAATGCTGAGGCAAGCGCCAGCAAGCTGGCCGAGGCGCAGATGCTCGTCCCCGGCGCGGCCGACCCGGCCGCCGTCGTCGCGTGGCTGCGCGACTGGCAGTCGCTGGGCCCCGACGCGGCCCGGATGCGGGCGGCGAACCCCGTCTACATCCCGCGGAACCACCTGCTCGACGACGCCCTCACCGCCGCCGAGGACGGGGACCTGGGGCCGGTGCGCCGCCTCCTGGAGGCCGTCACCGACCCGTTCACCCCGCGCCCGGGCCTCGAGCGGTACGCCGAGCCGGGCCCGTCGGACGCGGCCCCGTTCGTGACGTACTGCGGGACGTGAGGCGGGGGCGGCAGGGGGCTCCCCCACTCCCGCTCCCCGCCCCACCGCTTTCTTGTGGGAAACGGGAGCCTTCCCACCCCTTTCGTGTGGGAAACGGGAGTTCCCGTTTCCCACACGAAAGGGATGAGGGACGAAAGCTCCTCCTCACCCGGGGGTGTGGTGGGGCGCGCCCCCTCACCCCCGGGCGAGCGACTTCAGCGGCACCGTCGGGTCGGCGAGGGCCTGCGGGTCCACCACGATCCCGCGGTCGATGATGCGGCGGGCCGCCTTGACGGCCATGGGGTCGTCGATCGACGCCGCCCCGCGCATCCGCCCCTCGGCGTCGAGGACGAAGCTCGCCACCGCGGCGCCGCGCGCCTCGCGGTCCACGCTCGCCCCGCCCGCGGGCACGGCCATGTCCCCCACGGCCTCCACGTGGCAGCCGTGCCGGTCGGACCAGAGCCAGGGGGCGCCGGGCGGCTCGGGCTCCTCCCCCAGGAGCGCCGCGGCGGCCGCCGCGCCGGAGCTCAGGGCCGGCTCCCAGTGCGGCGACGGCCCCCACGCCGAGTCGGTCGCCCGGGTGGCGTCGCCCACGGCGAGGATCCCGGGCACGCTCGTGCGGCCGGCCTCGTCCACGAGGATCCCGTCCGCCACCTCCAGCCCGGCCTCCTCGGCGAGCGCCGTGTCCGGCACGGTGCCGCCGGCCAGCACCACGACGTCGGCGTCCACGGTCCGCCCGTCGCCCAGGTGCAGGCGGTGGGCGGCCGGCAGCGCGGCGCCGCCGTCGTCGTCCCGGTGCTCGATGCGCGCCACCCGGCCGACCTCGACGGCCACGCCGTGCTCGGCGTGCATCCGGTGCAGCCGGGCCGCGAGCGCGGGCCCCACGGCACGCAGCGCGGGCGCGTCCGTGGCGGTCACGAGGGTCACGGCGGCGAGGGCCTGCCGCGCGGAGGAGGCGGCCTCGGCGCCGGTGAACCCGCCGCCGACCACGGCCACCTCCGCCCCGAAGTGCAGCCGCTCGCGCAGCGCGTCGGCGTCGGCGCGCGTGCGCAGCGTGATCAGGCCCGGGTGCGTCGCGCCCTCGACGTCCAGGGGCCGGGGGCGGCCGCCCGTGGCGAGCACCACGGCCTCGGCCTCGAGCACGCGCCCGGAGGCGAGCTCCACCCGGTGCGGCACGGGGTCGCCGTCGGGGTGGGCGCCGCCGGGCGTCAGGCGCACGGCGGCCTCCTCCACCAGCTCCACGTCGTGCTCGGCGAACCAGGACGGCGGCGCGAACAGCAGCCGGTGCGCGTCCGTCTCCCCCGTCAGGTAGTCCTTGCTCAGCGGGGGCCGGTCGTACGGCACGCCCTGCGGCTCCACGAGCGCGAGGGACCCGGTGTGGCCGCGGCGGCGCAGCTCGCGGACCGCCCCGAACCCGGCCACGCCGCCGCCCACCACGACCACCGAGGCGGGCGCGCCCGCCCGCGCGTCGACGTCGCCGCTCATGCGCCGGGGGTGAGGTAGAGCTGCCCGTCCCGCTCCTGGACCGGATGGGTGCCCACGGGCCGGGTGGCGGGCAGGCAGAGCGCCTCGCCGCTCTTGAGGCAGAACTGCGCGGAGTGCAGCGGGCACTCCACCTGCGTGCCCTCGAGCCAGCCCTCGGCGAGGGAGGCGTCCTCGTGGGTGCAGGTGTCGTCGATCGCGTAGAACGCGCCGTCCTCGGCGTGGAACACGGCGACGTCGTCGCTCGTCCCGGCCGTGGCCGCAGGGACGACGACGGCCTCCCCCTCCGGGATGTCCGCCGCTGCGCCGATGTGGATGGGCTCCGCCATGACCTGCTCCTCCTGTGCTCCGCCGGCCTCGCCGGTCCGTGCTCGTCTCCCGCCACGGTAGCGCCCGCCCCGGACGCCGCACGCGGGTTCGCGGACGGCGTGCGGCGGGCCGGCGTCCGGCGGGCGCCACCGGCCCGAGGAGCCCCGTTGCTGTGCGTTTCCTCCGCGCGGAATGCGCTTGCGCTGTGAACTCGGAAAATGGACGCCCCGTACCCGTGGAATAGACCGAATCCACAGTGGGAAATGGCCTCCCGCAATGCCCCTTCACGCTACGATCGCCGAGGCTCGGGCCGGATTCCCCGCAGGTCCGCCGCCGTCCTCGCCCCGGGCACGCCGTCTCGCCTCCCTCCCGCCCCGGGCTCCACACCTTCCGAAGGCACCCGCATGAAGCTCTCCGCGCCGCGCTCCGCGTCCCCCCGCCCGCTCGCCCCCGCCGTCGTCGTGGCGGCCCTGTCCGTCCTCGTCGGCGGCCTGCTCCCGCAGCAGCCCGTCCCCACAACGGCGGCCCCCTCCCCCGCCTCCGAGGCCGGCGACGCCGCCGCCCTCCGCACCCTCGCCTCCGCCGGCTCCGGCCAGGCCCCGGCGGCCGCCTCCGAGGTGCGCGGGGCCGCCGTGGCCGCCGTGCCCCAGGAGGGCGAGGCCCTCGCGGACGCGCCCGCCGGCGTCGTGCTCGGCGAGCCCGTGGTGGACCGCCCGTTCACCATGGCCGCCGCCGTCTGGGACGCCGCCGCGGACCACGCCGTGGAGCGCGTGGAGATCCGCGTCCGCCAGGACGGCGCGTGGGGCCCGTGGCAGATCCTGGAGCGCGCCGTGCTGCCCGAGGGCGCCGCGGTGACCCGCACGGGCACGGACCCCTTCGTCGCGTTCGGGGCCGACGGCGCCCAGCTGCGCCTCACCACCGCCGACGGCGCGGCCCCGGCCGGCCTCGAGCTGTCCCTGGTCGACCCGGGCACCGCCGCCACGGACGAAGCGGTCGCCAGCGCCCACCCCGCCGTCTCCACGGGCCAGGCCGCCCAGGACGCGGCCCTGCCGCGGGGCGTGAAGTCCAGCGCCGTCGTCGGGGGCGCCGAGCCCGCGACGGCCCGCACGGTCTCCACCGCCTCCGAGGCCCGGACCCGGATCCTGCCGGACGTGATCACGCGCGCCCAGTGGGGCGCGGACGAGTCCTGGGCGCAGGCCTCCCCGCAGTTCGAGCAGGCGCGCGCCCTGACCATCCACCACTCGGCCGGCACGAACGACTACACGCGCGCCCAGGCCGTGGAGCAGATGCGCGCGATCTACGCGTACTACACGAAGACCCTGGACTGGGGCGACTTCCCGTACCACCTGATCACCGACCGGTTCGGCAACATCTACGAGGGCCGCCGCGGCGCCCTCGACGCCAACCCCCTCGGCACGCACGCCGGCGGGTTCAACACCGGCACCATGGGCATCTCGACGATGGGCAACTACGACGTCGTGGCCCCCTCCGAGGAGGTCGTCGACGCGATGGCCCGCGCCACCGCCTACTACCTGTACCGGGACGGACTCGATCCCTACGGGCGCGTCACCCTCACCTCCGGCGGCAGCACCAAGTACGCCGCGGGGACGCCGGTCACGGTGGACACGATCTTCCCGCACCGCACGACGTCGAACACCGCCTGCCCGGGCCGGCACCTGATGGCCCGGTTCGACGACGTCCGGGACCGGGCCGCGACGATCGCGGCGGCCGCCGGACAGGAGGCCCCCGCCCCCGAGCCCGAGCCGACCCCCACGCCCGAGCCCGAGCCGACCCCGACGCCGGAGCCCGAGCCGATCCCCACGCCGGAGCCCACGACGCCGACGACCTACACGGTCCAGGACGGAGACGGCTGGTGGGTCATCGCCCGGCGCACCGGCGTGCCCGCGGCCACCATCCAGGAGCTCAACGGCATGACCGAGTCCACCCTGCTGCACCCGGGCATGGTGCTGCGCCTGGTGGCCGACGTCTCCGCCCCGGCCCCCACCCCTGTCACCACGGGCACGTACACCGTCCAGCCGAACGACGGCTGGTGGGTCATCGCCCGGCGCACCGGCGTGCCCGCGGAGGAGCTGCAGCGCCTCAACGGCATGGCCGCGGACACCCTGCTCCACCCGGGGATGGTGCTGATCACGGCCGCCACGGCCCCGGCGCCCGCTCCCGCGCCGGCGCCGGCTCCCGCTCCGGCCCCGGGCACCTACACCGTGCGCGACGGCGACGGCTGGTGGGTCATCGCCCACCGCACCGGCGTGACCATGGAGACCCTGCAGCGCCTCAACGGGATGACCGCGGACACCCTGCTGCACCCGGGGATGGTCCTGGTCACCGGCCAGAACGCCACTGCGGCGGCGCCCGCGCTGGCCCCCGCCACCTACACGGTGCGGCCGAACGACGGCTGGTGGATCATCGCCGACCGCACCGGCGTCTCCATGGCCGAGCTGCAGCGCTTCAACCGCATGACCGCCTCGACCCTGCTGCACCCGGGGATGGTCCTGCGCATCGCCTGAGCTCCCGTCTCCCGCCCGGAGGCGCCGCTGGAGGCTCCCGCTTCCCACACGAAAGCACCCCGGGAGGCTCCCGTTTCCCACACGAAAGCACCCCGGGAGGCTCCCGTTTCCCACACGAAGGCGACGGGGGCGGGGAGGGTCACCCCTCCCCGCCCCCGTCGGCGTCCGGCAGGCCTCGTCAGCCCTCGACCTTCTCGAAGCGCACCCCGGGGTGACCCTCCTCGAGCTCGTCCCAGGTGATGCCGTGCAGCTCGCGGACCTTGACCACGCCGGTCTCGTCCAGCAGGAACACGCCCTTGTCCGCGTAGATGCGGGAGACGCAGCCGACGCCGGTGAGCGGGAAGGTGCACTCGGCAAGGAGCTTGGGATCGCCCTTCTTGGTGAAGAGGTCCATCATCACGTAGGTGTCCTTGGCGCCGATGGCCAGGTCCATCGCGCCGCCGACGGCGGGGATGGCGCCGGGCTTGCCGGTGGACCAGTTGGCCAGGTCGCCGGTGGCGGAGACCTGGTAGGCGCCGAGGACGCACACGTCCAGGTGGCCGCCGCGCATCATCGCGAACGAGTCGGCGTGGTGGAAGTACGCGGCGCCGGGCAGCTCGGTGACCGGGATCTTGCCGGCGTTGATGAGGTCCTCGTCCACCTGCTCGCCCTCGGCCTCGGCCTCGGGGCCGAAGCCCAGCATGCCGTTCTCGGTGTGCAGGGTGACGTTCTTCTCGGCCTCCAGGTAGTTGGAGACCGTGGTGGGCTGGCCGATGCCCAGGTTCACGAAGGAGCCGGGGGCGATGTCCGCGGCGATCACCTTCGCCAGCTCGTCCTGGGTCAGCGGGGTGTCGGTCTGGATGAAGCTCATGGCGCTCCTCACTTCCCCTCTGCGGCCTTCTCGGCCGCGGTCTTGGTGGCCGCACACGGCTTGGGCTTGCCGGCGGCCAGGGCCTCGCGCTCCTCGCGCTCCTTCACACCGGACTCGGTCTCGATCCGCACGATCACGTCCGTGTAGATGCCGGGCGTGATCACGTGCTCCGGGTCGATGGGCTCCTCGCGGATCTCGTCCACCTGCACGATCGTGTGCTCGGCCGCCGCGGCCATGACGGGACCGAAGTTGCGGGCCGTCTTGCGGTAGACGAGGTTGCCGTACCGGTCCGCCGCGTACGCCTTGATCAGGGCGACGTCGCCGCGGATCGGGGACTCCAGCACGTAGTGCCTGCCGTCGATCTCACGGACCTCCTTGCCCTCGGCGAGCTGGGTGCCGTAGCCGGTGGGCGTGAAGAAGCCGCCGATGCCGGCGCCGCCGGCGCGCAGGCGCTCGGCCAGGTTGCCCTGCGGCACGAGCTCGAGCTCGATCTCGCCGGCGCGGTAGGCCTCGTCGAAGTGCCACGAGTCGGACTGACGGGGGAAGGAGCAGATGATCTTGGCGACCCGGCGCTCCTTGATGAGCAGGGCGAGGCCGGCGTCGGCCTGGCCCGCGTTGTTGTTGACCACCGTGAGGCCGGTGGCCCCGGACTCGAGCAGCGCGTCGACCAGCTCCATCGGCTGGCCGGCGTTGCCGAACCCGCCGATCAGCACCGTGGCGCCGTCGGTGACCTGGGAGACGGCCTGCGCGGCCGTGTCCACGAACTCCAGCATGGGGACTCCTTGGGTGTGAGGGAGACGGAAGAGGTCTCGGGGCGGCCAACTCAGCGGGCGTCCACGTTCTCCAGGACGACGGCGATGCCCTGGCCCACGCCGATGCACAGGGCGGCGACGCCCCAGCGCTCGCCGGTGGCCTGCAGGCGGCGGGCCAGCGTACCGAGCACACGGGTGCCGGAGGCGCCGAGCGGGTGGCCCACGGCGATCGCGCCGCCCCAGGCGTTCACGATCTCCGGGTCCACGCCCCACGCGTCCGTGCAGGCCAGGGACTGGGCGGCGAAGGCCTCGTTGAGCTCGACGGCGGCCACGTCCTTCCAGCCGATGCCGGCGCGCTTCAGGGCCAGGTTCACGGCCTCGACGGGGGCGTAGCCGAAGAAGTCCGGCTCGTTCGCGGCGGTGGCGCGGCCGGCGATGCGGGCGATCGGCTGCAGGCCGAGGATCTCGGCACCCTTCTCGGAGCCCAGCAGCGCGGCCGAGGCGCCGTCGTTCATGGGCGAGGCGTTGCCTGCGGTGACGGTGCCGTCCTCCTTGCGGAACACGGTGCGCAGGCCCGCGAGGGTCTCGGGGGTGGAGTCCGGGCGGACGGTCTCGTCCCGCTCCAGGTCCGTGCCGGGGACGGCGGCCACGAGGGAGTCGTAGCGGCCCTCGTCCCAGGCCTTCGCGGTCAGCTGGTGGGATCGCGCGGCGAACTCGTCCTGGCGCTCACGGGTAATGCCGAAGCGCTCGCGCAGCCGCTCGGTGGACTCGCCGAGGGAGATGGTCCAGTCCTTCGGCATCGCGTCGTTGATCAGGCGCCAGCCGAGGGTGGTGTTCACGGCCTCGAGGTTGTGCAGGGGGAAGGGGCGGCTGGTCTTGGGCAGCACCCAGGGGGCGCGGGACATGGACTCCACGCCGCCCACGAGCATCACGTCCGCCTCGCCGGTGTTGATCTGGCGGGAGGCGATGATCGCGGCGTCCAGCGAGGAGCCGCAGAGGCGGTTCACGGTGGTGCCGGGGATGGTCACGGGCAGGCCCGCCAGCAGGGAGGCCATACGGCCGACGCTGCGGTTCTCCTCGCCGGCGCCGTTGGCGTTGCCGAACACGACCTCATCGATCCGGTCCGGTCGCGCCCGGTCCGTGCCCGCCTCGATCGGCTTCCCCGCGAGCGCGTCGGCGGTCTCCTGCGCGGTCTCGTTGCGCAGGCCCTCCAGGCCGGGGGCGCGGTCCACGATCGTGCGGATCACGTGGGCGGCGAGGTCGTCCGGGCGGGTGCCGGCGAGCTTGCCGCCGATCTTGCCGAACGGGGTGCGGACGGCGTCGAAGACGTAGGCGTCGGCGAGGGTCATGGCGGGGTCTCCTCTTCGGTCGGGTCCCGGTCTCGGGTCTCTCTGGCCACGCTAGGCCGGGCCCCGGACGCGGAACCAGGGATGTGCGCCATGCGCACGTCCGTTCGCACAGCGAACGCTAGGGTGGCCGCATGGCCCCCGCTCCCCCGCACGACGACGCCGCCCCGGCCCGCCCCGAGCCGCCGGTCCGCGCCCTGGCCACCGGCCTGGCGGTGCTGCGTTCCTTCACCCCGGACCGCCCGTCGCTCACGGTCTCGGACGCCGCCGCGGCCGCCGGGACCACCCGGGCCACCGCCCGCCGGGTCCTGCACACCCTCGTCCACGAGGGCTACGCCGTCCAGGAGGGCCGCGACTTCCGGCTCACCCCCCGCGTCCTCGAGCTCGGCCACGGCTACTGGACGGGCACGTCCCTGGCCGAGATCCTGCGCCCGGTGCTCACCCGCGCCTCGCAGGAGCTGGAGCAGTCCTGCTCGGCCGCCGTGCTGGACGGGCCGTTCCTGCTCTACATCGCACGCGTGCACACGGAGCGGATCATCCGGGTGAACCTCGACGTCGGCACGCGGATGCCCGCGTTCCTCACCTCCATGGGGCGCGTCCTGCTCGCGGACCTGCCCCCGGCCACGGTGCGCCGCGTGCTCGAGGCCGCACCGCGCACCCCGCGGACCCCGCGGACCGTCACGGACGTGGAGGCCCTGCTCGAGGAGATCGCCCGGGTGCGCCGGCAGGACCACGCCGTGGTCACGGCCGAGCTGGACGACCACCTCAGCTCCGTGGCCGTGCCGGTGCGCGGGCCGGACGGCGCCGTCGTCGCCGCGATCAACACGGCGCTGCCCCACCGCACCCCCGGGGCGGCCGAGCCGAGCGCCGACGAGCAGACGCGCGCCGCCGTCGCCCAGGCCCTGCCGGTGCTGCGCGAGGCGGCGCGGGACGCCGAGGACGCGCTCGTCGCACTGCGCCGCTGATCCGGCCGTCACAGTCGGTCCCGCCCGCCCCGGGACCGGCCTCGGCCGCGCCCGCGACCTACCCTGGAGGGGCCCACCGCCGAGGAGAAGGAGCCAGGATGTCCCGCCTGTCCCGCGTGCCGGGCCTGCGCCGCCCCCGGCTCCTGGACCCGTGGCGCCGTCCGCTGCTGCCCCGCCTGCCCTGGCACGTCATCCTGGCCGCGTCCCTGGCCGGCGCCGCCACGATCGCCACGCTCAGCATCGGGCAGGACCTGACCTCCGTGCCCCTGCTCGTGGGCGCGTTCGGCTCGTCCTGCGTGCTGGTGTTCCTCGTGCCGCACGGCCCGCACTCGCACCCGGCCAACGTGCTCGTGGGGCACGTGGCCGCCGCCGCGTGCGGGATCGCGGTGTCCTCGGTCCTGCCGCTGGCCTGGTACTCGCTCGCGGCCGGGATGGGGCTGGCCATGGGGGTGATGGCCGGGCTGCGGGTCATCCACGCCCCGGCAGGGGCCACGGCGCTGGCCGTGATGCTCGTGGAGGCCGGCTGGGACTACCTGCTCGCCCCGATCCTCTCCGGCGCGCTCGTGCTCACCGCGTGCGCCCTGCTCTACCGCCGCCTGATGTGGCGGGTCATCGGGCCCCCGCCGCCCCCGGCCTGAGACGGCGCCGCCCCCGGCCGGAGCCGGGGGCGGTGCGTCGCGGTGGTCCTCGCGGGACTCAGAGCGGCCGGCCGGCCGCCAGGTCCTCGTCCACCTGCGCGAAGACCTCCTGGGCCAGCTTGAACGCGACGTTCGCGGCCGGCACCGAGGAGTAGATCGCCGTCTGCAGCAGGATCTCCTTGATCTCGTCCCGGCTCAGCCCGTTGCGCAGGGCGGCGCGCAGGTGCATGGCGCACTCCTCCCAGTAGCCGCCGGAGACCATGGCCGTGATGGTCACGGCCGAGCGCATCCGCCGGTCCAGGCCGGGGCGGGTCCAGATGGTGCCCCACGCGTACCGGGAGATGAGGTTCTGGAAGTCCTCGGTGGTCGCGTCCTTCTTCGCCTCGGCGCGGTCCACGTGGGCGTCCCCGAGGACCTCGCGGCGCACGGCCATGCCGGCGTCGAGGATCTCCTGGGAGGTGCGCTCCATCTGGTGGCCGAGGGGGGTCTGCCCGGCGTCCGCGCCGCCGGCGTGCTCCGTCCGCCCGCCGCTCACTTGGCCGCCTCCTGCACGGTCGTCAGGAACGCGGCGAGCGCCTCGGCGGTGGCCACGGGCTGCTCGAGCGGGGCCTGGTGGGCGGCGTCGTCGAGCGCGACGACGGTGGTCCCCGGCACGGCGGCGGCGATCTCCTCGCCGGCGGCCGGCGGGGTGACGGCGTCGTGCGCGCCGTGGACGGTCAGCACGGGCACGCGGATCTCGCCGAGGCGTTCGCGCACGTCGAAGCCGGCGAGGGCCTCGCACAGGCGGGCGTAGGAGTGGCGGTCGGCCTCCTGCAGCGTGTGCAGCAGGTCCGTGGTGCGCTCGGGGTGGCGCTCGATGAACCCGGGGGCGAACCAGCGCTCGGCGGAGCCGGCCACCATGGTGGGGGTGCCGGCCTTCTCCACGAGCTCGGCGCGCTCGTGCCAGGCCTTCGCCTCGCCGATCTTCGCGGCGGAGCAGACCACGGCCACGCCGGAGACCACGTCCGCGTGCTCGAGGGCGAGCTGCAGGGCCACGCAGCCGTTGAGGGACACGCCCGCGTAGGCCAGGGGCACGTCGGCGGGGATCGCGCCCTCGTCCTTCAGGCGCGCCACGGCGGCGACGACGGCGTCGGCCAGCTCGGCGATCGTGAACGGCTCGGCGTGGGGCGCGGAGGCGCCGTGGCCGGGCAGGTCGTAGCCGATGACGAGGGTGTCCTCGGCCATCCGCTGCGCGGCGAGGGACCACAGGGCGTGCACGCCGGTGCCGAGGCCGGCGCCGACCAGGAGCACGCGCGCGGACGACTCGGCCGCCTTCAGGAGGGTGGTGGTGACGGTGGGCTGGGCCATGGGGAGGGTCCTTCCTCTGGAGGGTCGGGGGCGGGCCCGGCGCGGCGTCTCCGGCCTGGCCGGGGGACGCGCACGCCGGGCGCGCCGGTCAGGCGTCGATCAGCTCGGCGTGGGCGGCGAGGATGCGGTCCACGAGCGCGCCGGCCTCGCCGGTGTACCCGGCGGGGTCGAGCAGCTCGTCGAGGCGGTCGTCCGAGACGGTGTCCGGCACGGCCTCGCGCAGCAGCGCGCGGAAGTCGCCGCGGCCGGCGAGGGAGTCGTCCACGGCGCCCTGGATCGCGGCCTTGCCCGCGCCGGGATCCCCGGACGCCTCGTCGATCGCCGGGGCCAGCTCGGCCATGAGTCGCTCGGAGACGAGCACGGGGCCGGTCCGGGCGAGGTTCTCCGCCATGCGGTCCGCGTTCACGCGCAGGCCCTCGGCGAGCTCGCGGGTGAGGGAGGCGGCGCCGCCGGCCACGCGCAGCAGCTGGCGCAGGGCCGGCCACTCGGCGTGCCACGCGCCGTCCGGGCGCTCGTCGTTGGCGGCGCCGGCGGCCGTGTAGACCTGCGCGAGCATCCCCGGCGCGGACAGCGCCGCGGAGTGCACGAGCACGGAGAGCACGGGGTTCTGCTTGTGCGGCATGGCCGAGGAGCCGCCGCGGCCGGCCGCGAGGGGCTCGCCGAGCTCGCCGTTCTCGATCCGGGAGGAGAGCAGCACGTCGTTGGCGATCTTGCCGCACGCCGCCGCGACGTCCGCGAGCGCGGCCGCCACGCCGGTCACCGCCATGCGGTTGGTGTCCCAGGGGCCGGCGGGGGCGCTGAGCCCGAGGCGGGCGGCGAGGTCCTCCACGAGCGTGAACACGGTGACGGACTCGTCCAGGCGGCCGGCGCGGTGCGCTCGGTCCACGTGGCCGGCGAGCGAGGCCATGGTGCCCGCCGCGCCGCCCCACTGCACGGGCAGGGCCGCGGTGGCGCGCTCGAGGCGCTGCGCGGCCTGCCCGACGGCGTCGAGCCAGTTCGCCGCGCGCAGCCCGAAGGTGGACGGCAGCGAGTGCTGCGCCAGGGACCGGGCGACCATGGGCGTGCCCCGGTGCTCGCGCGCGAGCCCTGCCAGGGCCGCGGCGAGGCCGCGCAGGTCCTCGCCGAGGTCCCGGCCCACCTCGGCCGCCATGGCCATGAGCGCGGTGTCGATGACGTCCTGGCTCGTGGCGCCCATGTGCACGGCGGTCGAGCCGGCCGGCAGCCGCTCACGCAGCGCCTTGAGCGCGGGGATCAGCGGGTTGCCGCCGCCCTGCGCGGCGCGCGCGAGCGCCACGAGGTCGTAGCCGGCCGGGTCGCAGGCCTCCTCGGCCTGCCGGGCCTGCTCGTCGGTGGCCAGCCCGTGCGCGGCGAGGACCGCCACCCAGGCGGCCTCCACCTCGAGCATGCGCTGCAGGAACGCGCGGTCCGCGGTGGCGCGGGCCACCGGCCTGCCCGCCCAGGCGGGGTTGAGCAGGCCGGCGTCGGCGCTGAGGTCCAGGTCGTCCATGTCCGGCATCAGTCGTGCTGCGGGTACTCGATGCCGGGGAACTGCAGGAACACGGTCTCCCTGTCCGCGTGCTCCCCGCGGCCCTGGATCCACACGTCGAACCGCAGCGAACCGTCGTCGAGACGCTCGGCGATCAGGGTGCGGCGGCGCTCCTCGGGCAGGGACTGCAGCAGGGGGTCGGCCGCGAGGGCCTCCGTGTCCTCCGGCAGGTAGACGCGCGTGTGGAGCTTGTTCAGCAGGCCGCGGGCGAAGACCACGAGGCTGATGAACCGTGCCTTGCCCTCGCCCGTGGCGCCGGGCTCCACCGTGGAGAAGGTGTAGGTGCCCACGTTGTCCACGGTGCCGCGGCCCCACCCGGTGAAGGTGAAGCCGTCGCGCACGAGGGAGCCGTCCTCCTGGGAGATGACGCCCTGGGCGTCCGCCTGCCAGATCTCCAGCATGGCGTCCGGGATCGGGTCCCCGTTGCCGTCGTACACGGTGCCGGTGAGGCGCAGCGCGTCCGCGCGGCCCGGGGGCACCAGGTTCTGGCCGTCACGGAAGGGCAGGTGGACCTGCTCGTAGCCGTCGGCGTAGCCGAAGAACGGGCCGATGGTCTGGCCGGGGGTCGGGATGAGCCGGCCCTGCGCGTCGCGCTCGCTGTTCTCGTCGATCCGCATCAGTGATCGCCCTCCTCGTCTTCCATCCAGGTGCGGTGGCTGCCCGTGAGCACGATGTCCCAGTAGTAGCCGGTGTTCCACTCGTGCTCGGAGACCGAGTGGTCGTAGGTGGCCACCAGGCGGTCGCGGGCCTTCTGGTCCGTGATGCCCTGGTAGATCGGGTCCAGCGAGAACAGGGGATCGCCCGGGAAGTACATCTGGGTGATCATGCGCTGGGTGAAGTCCGTGCCGAACAGCGAGAAGTGGATGTGGGCCGGGCGCCACGCGTTGTGGTGGTTCTTCCACGGGTACGGCGCCGGCTTGATGGTGGTGAACTCGTAGAAGCCGCGGTCGTCCGTGATGGTGCGGCCCACACCGGTGAAGTTCGGGTCCAGCGGCGCCGGGTGCTGGTCGCGCTTGTGCACGTACCGGCCGGCGGCGTTGGCCTGCCAGATCTCCACGAGCTGGCCCCGCACGGGGCGGCCCTGGCCGTCGAGCACGCGGCCGCGCACCTTGATGCGCTCGCCGATGGGCTCGCCGTTCTGGCCCACCGTGAGGTCGGACTCGAGCTGGTGCACGTCCCGGTGGCCGAAGGCCGGGGACCACAGCTCGATGCTCTCCGGGTCCGCGTGCGCCATCGACTTGGTGGGGTGGCGGAACACGGAGGAGCGGTACGGCGGGAAGTCCAGGCGCGGCTGGGTCTCGCCCGAGGCCTGGCCGTGGACGGCCGCCATCTCCTCGCTGATCTGCTCCTGGGAGTCCTGGGTGGCCGCGGGGTCGAGCACGCGGGCGTTGTCGAACGTGTCGTCGTCCTGCTTCTGCACGGGGTCGCTCACGTGGGCTCCTCTCTCTTCCGAGGGTCTGGGGTGGTGGAGGCGGCTCAGCGGTGCGGCCAACCGGTGTACTGCTCGGCCAGGTACTGCTGGCCGAACCGGGAGCTGACCACGTTGAGCAGCTCGCCGCGCACGCGCATGTCCTCGAACTCCGAGGCCTCGGGGCGGGCGTGGAGCATGGTGGTCATCCAAGACGAGAAGTTCTGGGCCTTCCACACGCGGGCCAGCACGGTGTCCGAGTAGGCGTCCAGCAGGTCGCGGGAGCCGGTGGAGGCCCACGAGTCCAGCGCCTCGAACAGCACCCGCACGTCCGCGAAGGCGAGGTTCAGGCCCTTGGCGCCGGTCGGCGGGACGGTGTGCCCGGCGTCGCCGGCGAGGAAGACGTTGCGGTGGTCCATCGGCGTGCGCACGAAGGAGCGGAAGCCCAGCACGGTCTTGTCGATGATGGGCCCGGTCTTGAGGGTGAGGCCGTCCGGGCCGGCCACGATCTTCTGCAGGCGCTCCCAGATCCGGTCGTCGGACCAGTCCTCGACGCGGGTGGCGGGGTCGCACTGGAAGTACATGCGCTGCACGGTCTCGGAGCGCTGGGAGATCAAGCCGAAGCCGTGCTCGGAGCGGGCGTAGATCAGCTCGGGCGAGGACTTCGGGGCCTCGGCGAGGATGCCGAACCACGCGAACGGGTACGCGGTGAAGTAGTCCTTGCCCTCGGTGCCGGCCTGCAGGGCCTTGCGCACGGTGGAGCGGGAGCCGTCCGCGCCCACGAGGATGTCGCAGCGCAGCTCCTCCACGGGGCCCTGCTCGCCGCCGGCCACGGAGCGGAAGCGCACGCCGGGGGTGTCCGAGTCGATGTCCAGGACCTCGACGACCTCGGTCTCGAACCGCACGTCGCCGCCGTCGCGCTCCCGGGCCGCGGCGAGGTCCACGAAGACCTCGTTCTGGGCGTAGAGGGTGACGGTGGCGCCCACGAGCTCGGGGAAGTCCAGGGCGTGGGACTCGCCGTCGAAGCGCAGGAAGATGCCGCGGTGCTCGTCGCCGACCGTCTTCACGCGGCCGTCCACGCCGGTGCCGGTGAGCATGTCCACGCTGGGCTGCTCGAGGATGCCGGCGCGGTGGGTGTTCGCGATGGTCTCGTGGTCGCGGGACTCGAGGACCACGTTGTCGATCCCCTGCTTCGAGAGCAGGTGGGAGAGCATCAGCCCGGCGGGGCCGCCGCCGACGATGCCGACGCGGGTGCGGGTCACGGGCTGCTGGGTCATGGCGTCCTTTCGACGGGGGCGTCACCTGTCCGGCCGGCCACGGTCGGTCCGCGCAGGGGTGCCTCGGCCGGACGTGGTCCCACCCATCGTGTGGCGTCCGCCACGGTCGGCGGGCGGGCGTTCTCACTCAGTGAGAATCCCCGCCGACCGCCCGGGCGATGCCGCGGGCCGCCGTCATGAGCAGCGGCGGCACGCCCGGCGTGTAGGGCGCCTCGCACGGGACCACGGCGCCCAGGGCGGCCACCACGGTGCCGTCCGCCCGCGTGACGGGCACCGCGATGCCGCGCGCCTCCTCGTCCAGCGCCCCGTCCACGGCCGCGTAGCCCTCGCGGCGGATCCCCGCCAGCAGGGCCCGCAGGTGCGGCTCCGTGGGCGCGGTCACCCGCACCCTCGCGCCCGCCGGCGCGGCGCCGCCGGCCTCGCTGGGGTGGTGCTCGACGGCGACGCCCAGCTGGCGGCGGTGCCGGGCGATGAAGCGCTCGGCGACGTCGGCCGGGGAGTGTGCCAGCAGCACGAGCCCCAGCGAGGTGGTGAACGGGGGCAGCCGCCCCGCCACGGCGGCCTGGTTCACCACGGCCCCCTGCGAGGAGAGCCGCTCGAGCACGAGCACGCCCTCGTCGTCCAGCACGGCCAGCTGCGTGTTCTGGCGCAGCACCGACTGCACGTCCACCAGGAACGGCATGGCCGTCCGCGCCAGGGACATGCTCGGGGCGCTGCGGGAGGCCATCTCCCACAGGCGCAGGCCGGGCCGCACGAGGCCGTCGTCGTCCTTCTGCAGCAGCTCGGCGCCGACCAGCCGCTCCACCCACCGGTAGGCGGTGGGCAGGGGCAGGTCGGCGCGCCGGGCCAGCGCGGCCACGGTCATGGCCGGCCGCTCGGCGTCGAAGGAGCTGAGGATCCGGATCAGCCGGTCCAGGGTGCCGCTCACGTCACCGGCTCACTTCAGGAAGTCGCGGGCCACCTCGAGGAAACGGTCGTTGGCCTCCTGCTCGCCGATGCTCACGCGCACGCCCTCGCCCGCGAACGCGCGCACGGACAGGGCCTTGGCCTGGGCGGCCGCGGCGAAGTCGGCGGTGCGCTCGCCCAGCGGCAGCCACACGAAGTTGGCCTGGGAGGCGGGCACGTCCCAGCCGGCCTCGGCCAGGGCGGCGGCCACGCGCTCGCGCTCGTCCACCACGAGCTGCACGCCCTCCAGGACCTCGTCGAGGTGCTCGAGGGAGGCGATCGCGGCCTCCTCGGCCACGGTGGACACGGCGAACGGGGTGGCCACGGTGCGCAGGGCCTTCGTGATCTCCGGGCGGGACACCGAGTAGCCCACGCGCAGGTTCGCCAGGCCGTGGGCCTTGGAGAAGGTGCGCAGCACCACCACGTTGGCGTGCTTGCGGTACATGTCCAGGCCGCGCACGGCGTCCTCGTCCCGGACGAACTCCACGTAGGCCTCGTCGATGACCACGAGCACGTGCTCGGGCACCTCGGCCAGGAAGCCCTCGACCTCGGCGGTGGTGAGCACCGGGCCGGTCGGGTTGTTGGGGGTGCACAGCAGGATCACGCGGGTGCGGTCCGTGATCGCGGCCAGCATGGCCGGCAGGTCGTGGCGGTGGTCCGCGGTGAGGGGCACCTGCACGTCCACGGCGCCGGCGGTGCGCACCACGATCGGGTAGGCCTCGAAGCTGCGCCAGGCGAAGATCACCTCGTCGCCGCGGCCGGCCTCGCCGTGGCCGGCGAAGGCGGTGATGACCTGGGAGAGGGCGCCGAGGGAGCCGGCGCCGGTGACGACGTCGTCCGCCGGGACGTCCAAGTGCGCGGCCAGGGCCTCGCGCAGCCCCGTGGACAGGGTGTCCGGGTAGCGGCAGAGCGTGCTGGGCGCGTCCTCGGGGCCGGTCACGACCCCGCGCACCCGCTCGATGACGCCGGCCACCGGCGCGTGCGGGTTCTCGTTGGAGGACAGCTTGTAGGGGCGCAGGCCCGGGACCGCCACGGGCGGCTTGCCGGCGGCATAGGGCGGGAGCATGCCCACCTTCTTGTGCGGCGCGACCGCGGCGGGCGTGGGCTGGGCGTCATCAGTCATGCGTCACAGGGTAGTCGCGGCCGCACGCGCGGGCGCGGCGGCCGGACCGGGGCGGGAGGGGGCGCGGCTCAGGCCGCGCCGAGCGAGGCGGCCACGGCCTGGGCCGCCTCCTTCAGGCGCCCGCCCAGGCGCTCCGGGTCCTCGGGGCGCGTGGCGTAGACGACGGCGAGGGCGGCCGGCAGCTGCCCCGGCACGCTCAGCGGCACCGCCACCGAGGAGACCCCCGTGATGACCTCGTCGCGGCTGACCGCCCAGCCCCGCTCCCGGGCCTCGCCCAGCTCCGGGCGCTCCGGGGCGGCGTCGTCCCGCCGCTGCTCCCACTCCTGCTCCGGCAGGGCGAGGGCCACCGCCATGCCCGGCGCGCCGATGCCCAGCGGGTGCCGGGTGCCGGGGCGCTGGGTGACGAGGTTGCCGCGGGGCGGCTCCACCGTGGCCAGGGTGAGGCAGGTGGAGCCGTCCCCCACCACCAGGAAGGCGGTCATGCCCAGGTCGGCCGAGACGGCGGACAGGTGCGGCATGGCGGCGGTGCGCAGGTCCTGCTCCACGCGGCGCGCGAGGACGGCCAGGCCGGGGGCGCTGTGGACGCGGCCGAGGGGGTCGCGGCGCAGCAGGCCGTGGGCCTCGAAGGTACGCAGCATGCGGTAGGCGACCGAGCGATGGACGCCGAGACCGTCGGCGAGGTCGGCGATGGTGGGCGGCTCGGCGGCCTCGACCACCGCCTCGAGCAGGGCGAGCGCGCGGGAGAGTGTCTGGGAGGGCGCGCCCTCCCGGGCGGGCGCGGGGCTGCCGTCGTCCTCTGCCATGCCGCACCTCTTCCTCGTCCGCCTGGAAAGCGCGACGCGCGGGGCGCGTCACGGACACGCCCACCTGTTGTGAACGGGGTCACGTCGTCGTACAGTCTGTCACATCAAGTTCCCCCTGGGAACACCGTGTTCTCTCAAAGAACACCACATGGGGCAGCACGCGTCGCGCCGCGACTCCCCCGCAGCGAAAGGACCCCATGCTCTTCCACCACCACGGCTACGTCTCCACGGACCCGCGCGTCCAGCCCGCCGCCGGCATCGGCCTCGACCGCCCCGCCGAGCTGCCGGACGAGATGGACGTGCTGATCGTGGGCACCGGGCCGGCCGGCATGATCGCCGCCGCCCAGCTCGCCATGTTCCCGGACGTCCACACCCGCATCATCGAGCGCCGCCCCCACCGCCTCGAGATCGGCCAGGCGGACGGCATCCAGGCCCGCTCCGTCGAGACCTTCCAGGCCTTCGGCTTCGCGAGCGAGATCATCGACGAGGCCTTCGACCTGACCTCCATGGCGTTCTGGAACCCGGCCGAGGACGACGCGGACACGATCGTGCGCACCTCGCTGGCCGAGGACGACCCGGCGGGCGTCTCCGAGTTCCCGCACCTGATCGTGAACCAGGCCCGCATCCTGGACTGGTTCGCCGAGTACATGAAGAACTCCCCCACCCGCGCACGGCCGGACTACGGCTGGGCATTCGAGACCCTCGAGGACACGAACGACGGCGAGTACCCCGTGCTCGTGACGCTGCGCCGCACCGTGGACGCCCAGGGCGAGCCGCTGGCCGACCCGGAGTCCGGCGAGACCCGCCAGGTCCGCGCGAAGTACGTGGTCGGCGCCGACGGCGCCGGCTCCCGCGTGCGCAAGGCGATCGGCCACTCCCTCTCCGGCGGCGCCTCCAACCACGCCTGGGGCGTGATGGACGCGCTGGCCGTCTCCGACTTCCCGGACATCCGCACCAAGTGCGCCATCCACTCGAGCACCGGCTCGATCCTCCTGATCCCCCGCGAGGGCGGCCACCTGTTCCGCATGTACGTGGACCTCGGCGAGGTCCCGGCGGACGACGACCACAAGGTGCGCCAGACCCCGATCGAGGAGATCATCCGCCGGGCCCAGCTGATCCTGCGCCCCTACACGCTGGACGTGAAGGAGGTCGCCTGGCATTCGGTGTACGAGGTGGGCCACCGCCTCACCTCGGGCTTCGACAACCGCGAGCGCGTGGCCCACCCCAACGTGTTCCTGCTCGGCGACGCCTGTCACACCCACTCCGCGAAGGCCGGCCAGGGCATGAACGTGTCCATGCAGGACGGCTGGAACCTCGGCTGGAAGCTGGGCCAGGTGCTCTCCGGCGTGGCCCCGGCCGAGCTGGTGCCCACCTACGCGGAGGAGCGCAAGGAGATCGCCAAGAACCTGATCGACTTCGACAAGGAGTGGTCGACGCTCATGGCGAAGCCCACCTCCGAGCTGGGCGACCCCAACGAGGTGGCCGACTTCTACACGAAGACCGCCGAGTTCCCCGCCGGCTTCATGACGGAGTACAAGCCCTCGATCCTGACCACGGACGCCACGGGCCAGTCCCTGGCCGCGGGCTTCCCGATCGGCAAGCGCTTCAAGTCCGCGCTGGTGGAGCGCTCGTGCGACACCAACGTCAAGCACCTGGGCCACCTGCACCGCGCGGACGGCCGCTGGCGCGTGTACGTCTTCGCCGACGCCGCCTCCCCCCGCTCGGCCGACTCGAAGGTCGCCGCCTGGGCGAAGGCCGTCGAGGAGGACCCGCACTCCTTCCGCAACCGCCACACCCCCGCCGACGGCCCGCAGGACGCGCGCTTCGACGTCAAGGTGGTCTACCAGCAGAAGCAGACCGAGTTCGCGCACCCGGACGTGCCGGCCGTGTTCCGCCCGACGTCGGGCGACCTGCGCCTGCTGGACCTGAACAACATCTTCGCCACGTGCCAGCCCAAGCACGGCGAGGACATCTTCGAGGCCCGCGGCATCAGCCGCGACGGCGCCGTGGTGGTGGTCCGCCCGGACCACTACGTCTCCGGCGTCTTCGGCCTGGACGAGGTGGAGCGCCTGAACGAGTTCTTCGCGGGCGTGCTGCTCGACGCCTCCTGACCCCGTCAGGGGCGGCGGGCCCGCACCGAGCCGCCGGGGGTCCGAGCATCACGCTCGGGCCCCCGGCGGCTCTCGTCGTCCGGGGGCGACGCCGCTCCGCGCCCCCGCCACGGTGGCTCAGCGCCGTCCCGGCCCGCCCGGGGCCACGGGCGAGGTCGACCCGGCGGCTTCCCGCGGGGCCGGCGCCCGGCGCAGCCGCACGCTGCGGCTCGAGGCGACGGCGCCCGCGCTGAGCCCGGCGAGCGTGGCCGAGAGGCCGGCGACCTCGGCGCGGGCCGCGGGGTCGGCGGCCTCGAACTGGCGGACCATCGCGAGGTGACCGTCGAAGTCGTGGGCGGCCGTGAGGTCCTCGCCCACGGCGTCCGGGCCCGCGGTGCGGAAGCCGCCGGCCGGCGCCGCTCCGGGCTCCTCCCCCGGTGCCGGGGGCGGGCCCCAGCCCTGCCCGCCCGGGTGGAAGACCACCTCGGCCCGGTGCCGGGAGGCGGGCACGGGCGCGCCGTCGACGGCCGTGGCCAGGTCCGCGTCCGAGGAGAACTCGAGCACGGCGGCGCCGCCGGTCCGCGCGGCGTTGCCCGAGGGGGCCGCCACCGTCACCACCCCGGCCACGGGGTAGGCGGCCGTGAACCCGGCGTCCCCGGCCAGGTTCACCGCGTGAACGCCGCCCTGGGAGTAGCCGGCGAGCACCAGGGGCGCGCCGTGCGGGACGCCCGCGGCCTCGAGCGCGGCCCGCACCGCGGGGGCCGTGGCGGCGGAGTCGGCGGTGAGGGCGTCCGCGAGCCCGGAGGCGTCCCACGGGTTCCGAGAGGCGTGGTCCGGCGCGAACCCGCCCTGGGTCCCCGGCAGCCCCACCACCCAGGCCGGGCCGCCGCGCTCCCGCTCGACCCGCGTGACCGTCAGCTCCCCCTCGACGCCGCCGCGCGGGATCAACCCCAGCAGGTCCGCGGCCGAGCCGTCCAGGCGCGCCGGCGCGTCCGGGCGGTCCTCGGGCGGTCCGGCCACGGCGACCTCCCGGTCCGCGGCGATGCTCAGCGCCCGGGCGACCGCCCCCACGGCCGTCCAGGCCTCGTCCGGGGAGACCCGCAGCAGCTCGGTGCCCTCGGATGCCTCCTCCACCAGCCGCGAGGCCCCCCGCGAGACGGGTCTCTTCAGCGTCTTCCGCTGCCACCAGGACAGCTTCTTCAGGTCGATGCGCGCCAGGGCGGCCAGCGCGGGGAACCCCGCCGCCGTGAGCACGGCGGAGGCCACGGCCTCCGGCACGGCCTGCACGGCGACCTCGCCGAGCCGCTCCGCCTCCCGCGTGGTGAGACCGTCGCGGCCGCGACGCCACGCCTCCAGGGGCAGTGCACCCAGACCCACGTCCTCGGCCGCGACGATGCCGGCGGCGGCCCGCTCGGCCTCCTCGTAGCGGACGGCGGCCGCCCGCAGGTCCCGGTCCATCCGGGCGCAGCGGTCCGAGAGGGCCCGCACCCGCTCGAGCCCCTCCCACAGCCGGGCCTGCAGCACGGCCGCGGCGGGGCTCACCCGCGGGGCGCGCACCAGCCCGGCCCCGGCGGACTCGGCGGTGCCGGCCACCCGGAGGGCCTCGCCGGCCGCGCGGTCGTGCCCCGCCGCCACCGCGCGCATCTGCTCGGTCTCCGCGTAGAGCGAGCCGGGCCCGCCGTGGGTGCTGAACGCGACGCCGTCCGGTCCGGCCGCCCGCCCGCCGGTCACGCCGCCACCGCCAGGGCCCGCAGCGCGGCGCGCGCCGTCTCCTCGGCGGCCCGCAGGCGGGCCTCGGCGTCCTGCCGCGCGTCCTCGGCCTCCCGCTCGGCGGTGGCCCGCAGGGCCAGCCACTCCCCCGCCTCGCGCTCCAGCCCCTCCGCCGCGCCGACCGCCTCGGCGACCGCGTCCGCGTACTCCTCGGCCGCCGGCCCGCGCCATGCGACGGCCGCGCCCGCCCGCACGTCCCGGGCGGCGGCGACCAGGCCGGCCAGCGCGCCGCGCAGCGACTCCTGCGCCACGGCCAGCTCGTCCAGGGCGGCCTGGGCGGCGTCCCGGTCCCGGCGGGCGGGGTCCGCCCACGCGAGGAGGCGTGCGGCGTCGTCGTCGAGGCCGGCGGCCTGCAGGGCCGCGGCCAGGTGCTGGGGTCCGATCAGCTGGAGCATGCGGTCACCGTAGGGACGACGCGCGGGCCCGCGGGGCCGCGGCGGCCCGCCCGGGGACGGGCGGGGGCCCGGCGCGGGCTGTGCAGGAGCAGAGGGCGGAGGCGGGCGGATCCGGCCGACGTCGCACAGGGAAGGACGTGTTGACCGGGGTCACACCCTGACCTATCCTGAACGAGCGGTCAGTAATTCGGTGCGCGCCCGCGCACCTTGACCACGGAATCAGCCCGCACTCAGCGTGAGGTGAACCCCATGACGCAGACCAGCTCCACCACCCGCCTGGCCTCCGTCCCGTCCCCCGAGGATGCGGCCGGCCAGGAGAACTTCGATCGCCTGATCGCGGAGGACTCGCGCATCGAGCCCCGCGACTGGATGCCGGAGGCCTACCGCAAGTCCCTGACCCGCCAGGTCTCCCAGCACGCGCACTCCGAGATCATCGGCATGCAGCCCGAGGCCAACTGGATCACCCGTGCGCCCTCCCTGAAGCGCAAGGCGATCCTCATGGCCAAGGTCCAGGACGAGGCCGGCCACGGCCTGTACCTGTACTCCGCCGCCGAGACCCTCGGCACCGGCCGCGACGAGCTGAACGACCAGCTGCTCACCGGCCGCGCGAAGTACTCCTCGATCTTCAACTACCCGGCCCGCACCTGGGCGGACATGGGCGCGATCGGCTGGCTCGTCGACGGCGCCGCCATCTGCAACCAGGTGCCGCTGTGCCGCGCCTCCTACGGCCCCTACGGCCGCGCCATGGTGCGCATCTGCAAGGAGGAGTCGTTCCATCAGCGCCAGGGCTGGGAGATCCTCTACGAGCTCTCCCACGGCACCCCGGAGCAGAAGCAGATGGCCCAGGACGCCGTCGACCGCTTCTACGGCCCGGCCCTGCAGATGTTCGGCCCCCCGGACGAGGACTCCCCCAACTCGAAGCAGTCCATGGACTGGAAGGTCAAGCGCTTCTCCAACGACGACCTGCGCCAGCGCTTCGTGGACATGATCGTCCCGCAGGCCGAGGCCCTCGGCCTGACCCTGCCGGACCCGGACCTGAAGTGGAACGAGGAGCGCGGCCACTACGACTTCGGCGAGCTGGACTGGGACGAGCTCATGTCCGTCATCAAGGGCAACGGCCCCATGAACACCCAGCGCATGGCCCGCCGCATCCAGGCCCATGAGGACGGCGCGTGGGTCCGCGACGCCGCCGCCGCCTACGCCCGCCGCCAGGCCGAGCAGCACGCCCCGGCCGAGACCCACCTGATCGGAGCCTGATCCATGAGCGAGAACACCGCCGCATCCAACGCCTGGCCCCTGTGGGAGGTCTTCGTCCGCGCGAACCGCGGCCTCTCCCACGTGCACGCCGGCTCGCTGCACGCCCCGGACGCGTCCCTGGCCCTGCGCAACGCGCGTGACCTGTACACGCGCCGCAACGAGGGCACCTCCGTGTGGGTCGTCCCGGCCGAGGCCATCGCGGCCTCCGACCCGGACTCCAAGGGCGGCTTCTTCGAGTCCCCGCAGGGCAAGTCCTACCGCCACGCCACCTACTACCAGCAGTCCGAGGGGGTGCCGCACCTGTGAGCTTCGCGACCAACGACTCCGCCACGAAGCACTCCGCCGGCGTGGCCATCACCGCCGAGGAGATCGCCTCCGGCGAGCAGAAGGCCTCCGAGGAGACGGCGCGCTACGCCCTGTACCTCGGCGACGACGCCCTCATGCTCGGCCAGCGCCTGTCCTGGTGGATCTCCCGGGCCCCCGAGCTCGAGGAGGACATCGCCCTGGGCAACATCGCCCTGGACCTCGTGGGCCACGCCCGCTTCCTCCTGAGCTACGCGGGCACCGCGTGGGGCAAGTCAGAGGACGAGCTCGCCTACTTCCGCGACGAGGAGGAGTTCCGCTCCGTCCGCCTCGTGGAGGCCGAGAACGGCGACTTCGCCAAGACGATCGCCCGCCAGCTGTACTACTCGTTCTACGCGTTCGAGCTGTACACCCGCCTGAAGGAGTCCACGGACGCCACTCTGGCCGCGATCGCGGACAAGGCGCTCAAGGAGGTCCTGTACCACCAGGACCACGCCGCGCTGTGGCTGAACCGCCTGGGCCTGGGCACGGACGAGTCGAAGTTCCGCATGCAGCGGGGCCTGGACGAGCTGTGGCCCTACCTGCCCGAGCTCTTCCACGACGACGAGACCACCCGCCCGCTGGCCGAGCAGGGGATCGCCGTGCTGCCGTCCTCGCTCGAGGAGCCCACGATGACCCGCATCCGCGAGGCCATCGAGGCCGCCGGCCTGGAGGTCCCGACCACGGGCACCGCCCGCGGCGGCGACCGCTCCGGCGCGATGAGCGAGTACCGCGGGTACATCCTCGCGGAGATGCAGTCCCTGGCCCGCCGTCACCCGGGAGCGTCCTGGTGACCACCGCCAGCGCGCTGCGCCCCGCCGACCCCGCCGACGCGCGGGTCTGGGATGCGGCCTCCACCGTGCACGACCCGGAGATCCCCGTGCTGTCCATCGCGGACCTGGGGATCCTCCGGGAGGCACGGGCCGAGGGCGAGAAGGCCGTCGTCGTCATCACGCCCACCTATTCCGGCTGCCCCGCCATGGACACCATCACCACGGACGTCTCCCGGGCGCTCGAGCGCTCCGGGTTCGAGGAGTCCGAGGTCCGCCTGGTGCTCCAGCCGGCGTGGACCACGGACTGGATGACGGACGAGGGCAAGGCCAAGCTCGCCGAGTACGGCATCGCCCCGCCCTCGGCGCGCACCACGGACGGGCCGGTCATGATCGGCATGGCCGTGAAGTGCCCGCGCTGCCACTCCCTGAACACCCGCGAGATCACCCGCTTCGGCTCCACCTCCTGCAAGGCGCTGTACACCTGCCGGGAGTGCCTCGAGCCCTTCGACTACTTCAAGGTGCACTGATGACCGAGACCACCGTCACCCCCGCCACCGGCAAGCGCCGCGCCACGTTCAACACCCTCGAAGTGTCGGAGCTGCGCCGCCTGACCGACGACTCCGTGGAGGTCACCTTCGCGGTGCCCGAGGAGCTCGCCGACGACTACGACTACGTGCCGGGCCAGTACGTGGCCCTGCGCAAGGAGCTGGACGGCCAGGAGGTCCGCCGCTCCTACTCCATCTGCGCGATCCCGAAGCGCGGCGAGATCCGCGTGGCCGTGAAGAAGGACATCGGCGGCAAGTTCTCCACGTGGGCCAACGAGGTCCTCGAGGTGGGCGAGAAGATCGACGTGATGAACCCGCAGGGCGCGTTCACGTCCCGCTCCCACGTCACCTCGCTCAACGACGCCGAGAAGGTGGCGGCGGAGAAGGTCGCGCAGAACAGGAACACGCACCTGGTGGCGTTCGCCGCCGGCTCGGGCATCACCCCGATCATGGCGATCGCGAAGGCCGTGCTGGCCGCCTCGGAGACCTCCCGCTTCGACCTGGTCTACGCCAACCGCTCCGCCATGGACGTGATGTTCGCCGAGGAGATCGGCGACCTCAAGGACAAGTACCCGGCGCGCTTCACCGTGCACCACGTGCTCTCCCGCGAGCAGCGCGTGTCCCCGCTGCTGTCCGGCCGCATCGACGCCGAGAAGCTCACCACCCTGCTGGACCGCGTCATCGACGTGGACGGCACGGACGAGTGGTTCCTCTGCGGCCCGTTCGAGCTGGTCCAGCTGGCTCGCGAGACCCTGTCCGCGCGCGGCGTGGACGAGGACGACGTCCGCTTCGAGCTGTTCTCCACCGGCCGCCCGGAGAACCCGCAGGGGCACTCCGGCCGCGTCGTGGAGGCGGACCCCTCGGGTGACAACGTCACCATCGAGTTCAACCTGGACGGACTCTCCGGCAAGGTCGAGTCCCCCAAGTCCGCGCACGAGACGATCCTCAACGCCGCCCTGCGCGTGCGCTCGGACGTCCCCTTCGCGTGCGCCGGCGGCGTGTGCGGCACCTGCCGCGCCAAGGTCACCGACGGCGAGTATGAGATGGACGAGAACTACGCCCTGGAGAAGGACGAGGTGGAGGCCGGCTACGTGCTGACCTGCCAGACCCGCGCCACGTCCGACTCGATCACCGTCGACTACGACGCCTGATCCTCCCCCTGACCGCACCGGCCCGTCGATCCGACGGGCCGGTGCCGTCTCACCCGGGCCCTCCCCCAGCCCGGATCCCCCCTCCCGCTTTCCCCTCCCGAGAGGACTCCGACGTGAGCATGATCGAGATGACGGTCGCCGACGGCGTGGCCGAGGTGCGCCTGAACGCCCCGAAGAAGATGAACTCCCTGGACGAGGCCGCCCTGGCGGACCTGCACGATGCCTACCGCCGCGCCGCCGCCGGCGTCGAGTCCGGCGAGGTCCGCGTAGTGCTGCTGCACGGCGAGGGCCGCGGCTTCTGCGCCGGGCGCGACATCTCCGCCGTCGACCCGGCCGAGGACGACGCCACCGCCTACCTGCGGGACAAGGTCACCCCCGTGCTGCGGGCCATGTCCGAGATCGGCGTGCCCACCTTCGCCGCCGTGCAGGGCGCCTGCCTGGGCGTGGGCCTGGGCCTGGCGATCGCCACTGACGTGGTCTACGTGGCCGAGGACGCCAAGATCGGCTCGCCGTTCGCCAACCTCGGCGCCACCCTGGACTCGGGCGGCCACTGGCTGTTCACCGAGCGCCTGGGCGCCCACCGCACCCTGGACCTGATCTACACCGCCGAGCTCATCTCCGGCGAGGAGGCCGTGCGCGCGGGCCTGTTCTCCCGCTCCGTCCCCGCGGACGAGCTGCTCGAGTTCACCCGCGCCAAGGCCGCGAAGGCCGCGCAGGGCGCCACCCTGGCGTTCCGCGCCTCCAAGGAGTTGGTCCGTCAGATCCGTGACGAGCGCGTGGGCCTGTGGGAGTCCCTGGACGCCGAGAACATCGCCCAGGGCGACCTCTGCAACACGGCCGACTACGCCGAGGGGTTCAAGGCCTTCCAGGAGAAGCGTCGCCCGGAGTTCACGGGCCGCGGCTGAGCCGTGGGCGGGGTCTGGGACGTCGCGCCGGCGCTCACCTACGGCGAGGTCGGCGCGACGCTCGGGGAGCTCCCGCCCGGGTACCGGCACCTCGACGAGCGCCGCACCGTGGGCCACGGCAGGGCCGACTTCGACCGGCTCGCCGCGCAGCTGCTCGCCTGGCGCCTGCAGCGGGCGGCCGGCTTCGCCGTGCACCCCTCGACGCCGACGCTCGACGTCGGCACGCAGGTCCGCCTGGCCCCGGGGCCCGGCCTCGTGCCCGGCGGCGGCCTGCTCGGCCGCCTCGTGGGCGGCTGGCAGTGCCGGGTGGTCGCCGTCGTCGCCGAGCCGGACCGGGCGGGCTTCGCCTACGGGACGCTGCCCGGCCACCCCGAGTCCGGCGAGGAGCTCTTCCTGCTCACGCTGGAGCCGCGCACCGGCGAGGTCGTGCTGCGGATCCGCGCGTTCTCGCGGCCGGGCACGTGGTGGTCCCGCGCGCTCGACCCCCTCGCCCGCGCGGCCCAGCGGCGGATCACCCGCCGCTACCTGCGTGCACTGGAGTGACGCGCGTCGCCTCAAGTCTTGACCCCACCCCCTCGCCACGTGAGCCTCGTCGAACGGGCGCCGCACGCCGCGTCCGCGACATTCGCACCGGCGAGACCGCGGTGGACAGCCCTTCGCGGACGAGCCGGGACTCGACACAGAGGAGACCGCCGCATGTCCGCTGAGCACCCCCACCCCGCACCCTCCGTACGCCGGCGGCTGACAGCCCTCGCGCTGGCAACAGGCCTGGCGCTCGGCGGCACGGCCATGGCCACCCCCGCCGGCGCCGTCGGAAAGGGCCCGAACCACAACCCCCGTTCGACGGTGAACACCTCGATCCTCACCACGCACGCGGAGCTCGTCGCCCAGCTGCAGAAGGAGGACGCCCGCCAGGACGCGATGGAGCTGACCGTGATCGGTCAGTCGGTGAAGGGGCGGGACATCCACCTGGCCTCGTGGATCTCCGATCCCGAGAACCCGACGATCCTCTTCCTCACCCAGCAGCACGGCAATGAGCAGCTCACCACCGAGGGTGCGATGGCCTTCATCAAGTCCCTCGGCACCGGCAAGATGCGGTCCGTGCTCGACGATGTGAACGTGCTCGTCGTGCCTATGGCCAATCCGGACGGGGCCATGGGCGACGTGGACTTCTCCCTGGAGGACTACATCGCCTCGGGCGACCGGAACCTCACTCGCTACAACGCGAACGAGGTGGACCTCAATCGAGACCATGTGGCGAAGACCCAGCCGGAGACCAGGGCCCTCCATGAGAACGTCCTCGGCGCGTACGACATCGACTACATGATCGATCTGCACCATCAGGGCACGCGGTCGGCTGTTGACGGCGAGCTGGTCTCCGGCTCCATCCTGTATCCCACGTCGCCGAACGTGGCACCGGACGTGGTCGAGGACTCGCAGCGCCTCGGCTCGGTCGTCTACGACGCCGTCGAGCAGTACGGCTGGGGCAACCTGGGCCGATACGTGGGCGGCACGGCGGAGACCATCGCACGGAACGGCGTCGCGGCCGAATACGGGATCGCGACGCTTCTGTTCGAGATGCGCGGCATGTCCGACCACGAGTACGAGAGCTACGTGCTCGGCCAGCGTTCCAACGGATACCTCATCAAGCAGACGGTGGTGACCCTCGAGGCGACCACCAAGGCGATCGCGGACGGATCCATCGAGACGGCGGACATCGGCTTCTGGAACACCCTTCCCGAGCAGCGGACCCTGCCGCTCGCGGCAGAGTGAGCCACGGCGCAGACCGCGGCGACGGCGCCGCACCCTTCGCGCGAAGGGTGCGGCGCCGTCGTCGCGCCGGCTGGCGGCCCCGCCGACCCACCCCACGGAAGACGCATCGTGCATGAGGAACGTCACGAACGCGTCATCCTGGAGAAAGTGTGACGGAGCCCACGATCTCGTCTACAGTGTGATCCTGAGCACGAACCGACCGAACGGTCGGTCCGGACTCCAGACACTCCCGCTGCACCGCCCCGGCGAGCAGAACGTCCCCTTCCCCTCGCCACCCGCACCCCAGGAGCACCCATGAGCCACACCACAGCCGCGCACGGCGCCGAGCATCCCGCCCGCACGCGCGACCGCGCCGAGGAGCGCAAGGTCCTCGCCGGCACCCTCGTCGGCACCACCATCGAGTGGTACGACTTCTTCATCTACGCCCAGGCCGCCGCCCTGGTGTTCGCGCCCCTGTTCTTCGCCCCCATGGGCGAGCAGGGCGCGCAGATCGCCTCGTGGGCCTCGCTGGGCATCTCGTTCCTCGTCCGCCCCCTGGGCGCGATCGTGGCCGGCCACATGGGCGACCGCTTCGGCCGCAAGCTCGTGCTGTCCCTGACCCTGATCGGCATGGGCGCGGCCACCGTGCTCATCGGCCTGCTGCCCACCTACGCCTCCATCGGCATCTGGGCCCCGATCCTCCTCGTGGTCTTCCGCCTGCTGCAGGGCTTCTCGGCCGGCGGCGAGTGGGGCGGCGCGGCGCTGCTCTCCGTGGAGCACGCCCCCCGCGGCAAGCGCGGCCTGTTCGGCTCCGCCCCGCAGATCGGCGTGCCGCTGGGCATGCTGCTGGCCACCGGCGTCCTCTTCGCCGTGCGCGCCTCCATGACCAACGAGCAGTTCCTCGCCTGGGGCTGGCGCATCCCGTTCCTGATCTCCGTGATCCTCATCTTCATCGGCTACATCATCCGCAAGGCCGTGGAGGAGTCCCCGGTGTTCAAGGAGATGCAGCAGCTGAAGAAGGACGAGTCCGCCCCGCTGGGCGAGCTCTTCCGCAACCACACCAAGGAGGTCGTCCTCGCGGCCCTGATCTTCGCCGCCAACAACGCGGTGGGCTACCTGGTGATCGCCTGGTTCTCCAAGTACGGCCAGAAGAACCTGGGCATGGCGCCGAACGACACCCTGATCGCGGCGCTCGTGGGCGGCTTCGGCTGGTTCATCTTCACCCTGTTCGGCGGCTGGATCTCCGACAAGATCGGCCGCAAGACTGCCTTCGTGGCGGGCTACGCGCTCATCATCGCCTGGGCGTTCCCGATGTTCCAGATGATGAACACCGCCTCGCTGCCGATGTTCGCGGCCGCCCTGTTCATCCTCTCGATCGGCCTCGGCCCGTCCTACGGCCCGCAGTCCGCCATGTACGCCGAGATGTTCCCGGCCCGCGTCCGCTTCTCCGGCGTGTCCATCGGCTACGCCATCGGCGCCATCATCGGCGGCGCGTTCGCCCCGCTGATCGCCGACCTGCTGCTCAACGACGGCGGCTGGGTCCCGGTGGCCTGGTACATGATCATCATCTCCGCGGTCTCCCTCATCGCCGTCCTGTTCGTCCCCAAGGGCATCCAGGACCGCAACCTGCACGACGAGGGCGTCGTCGTCGCCGAGACCGGCACCCGCGAGCCGGTCGCCTGACCGGTCCCGCCCCGCACCCCGACGGCGCCGCATCCTTCACGCGAAGGGTGCGGCGCCGTCGTCGTGCCCGGCCTTCCTCCCCCGCCCCCTCCCCCACCCCGGACCCGGACCCTGCTTTCGTGCGGGAAATCGTCGCTACCATCCCAGGAAATCGGGATGGTAGCGACGATGTCCCGAGCGAAAGTGCCCCGGGCCGGATGCAGGGGCCGTCCCGGGCTCTGGCGTCGCCGAGGCGGCCCAGGAGGCCGCCGACCACCCCTGGCTGGAGCGCGCCGCGCGCGTGGGCTTCGTGGCCAACGGCGTGCTGCACCTGCTGATCGGCCTGCTGGCCCTGCGCGTGGCCGCAGGGGACGAGCAGGAGAGCACGGACACCACCGGCGCGCTGCAGACGCTGTCGGGCATGCCCGGGGGCACCGCGCTGATCTGGGCGTGCCTGGTCGGCTGCGCCGCCCTCGCGCTGTGGAACCTCGGCCAGGCGGTGTGGCCCGCCGACGACGGCGACCGCGCGGACCGCTGGAAGGCCCGCGGCAAGGCCGCCGGGCAGGCCGTGGTCTTCGCGGCGCTCGCCGTGGTCTTCGGCACCTACGCGCTGGGCGGCACCTCCGACTCCGCCGGCTCCACGAGCTCGCTCACCGCGCGGCTGATGGGCCACCCGGCCGACGTCGTCGTCCTGCTGCTGACGGGCGCGGGGCTCGTGGCCATGGCCGGGTACTACGTGGTCAAGGGCGTCACGCGGCGCTTCCGCAAGGACCTGCGGCGCGCCTCGGACCCGCGCGTGGACCGCGCCGTCACGGCGCTCGGCACCGTGGGCTACCCGACCAAGGGCCTGGTGCTGCTCACGCTGGGCGTGCTGTTCCTCGTCTCGACGGCGACCGCGGACCCCGAGGACTCCACGGGCCTCGGCGGTGCCCTCCAGGGGCTCGCGGCCCAGCCCTTCGGCGAGGCGGCCCTCGGGGTGCTCGCGGTCGGGCTGATGCTCTACGGCGTCTACCTGATGCTGCGCAGCCGCTACGAGGTCATGTGAGGCCCGCCCCGGTCCGCGCCAGGCGCGGGCGCGCCGCGGGGGTCGGTCTCGCGCCCGACGCCCGGCGCGGGGCGCGCGGGCTGGGAGACTGGGGGCATGAGCGCACGCACCGAGTTCGACCCCGCCGCCCTGGGCGACCGCGAGACCACCCTCCTGGTGAAGTCCCTGCTGATCCCCCGCCCGATCGCCTGGATGGGGACCCTCTCCGCGGACGGCGTGCCCAACCTGGCGCCGCACTCCTTCTTCACCGTGGCCTCGAGCGAGCCGCCGATCGTGCTGATCGGCTCCACCGGCCGCAAGGACACCCTGCGCAACGCCGAGGCCACCGGCGAGTTCACGGTCTCACTCGTGACGCGTGCGCTGGCCGAGGCCGCCAACCGGACCTCGGCCCCGTTCGCCCCCGAGGTGGACGAGTTCGCCGCCGCATCCCTGACGCCGGAGCCGAGCGTCGTCGTCGCGCCCCCGCGGGTCGCGGCCTCCCCCGCCGCGCTCGAGTGCCGGCTGCACGAGGTGCACCCCGTGGGCGACAGCTTCCTGCTGATGGGCCGCGTGGTGCACGTCAGCGTGGACACGGACGTGCTCACCACGGACGCCCGCGGCCGCATCCTGCCGGACCCGGACGCCCTGGGGCCCGTCTCCCGGCTCGGCCGCATGGAGTGGGGCGGCCTCGGTGAGGTGTTCGAGCTGGAGCGGCCGAGCGCGGACTGAGCGGCCGCGGGCTGCTCGACGACGGCGCCGCACCCTTCGCGCGAAGGGTGCGGCGCCGTCGTCGTGCCGGGTCGGGGCGTGCGCCCCCGCCGTCAGACGCTGATGGACTTGGCCTCGGCCATCTCCTTCAGGCCCAGCACGCCGAACTCGCGGCCCATGCCGGAGTGCTTGACCCCGCCGAACGGCACGCGCGGGTCGATGGTGCCGTGCTTGTTGATCCACACCGAGCCGGCCTCGAGGCGCATCGCGACCTCCTTGGCGCGCTGCGGATCCGCGCTCCACACGGAGGCGCCGAGGCCGACGTCGAGGCCGTTGGCCCACTCGATCGCCTGCTCGAGGTCCGTGTACCGGACGATCGGCAGCGCCGGGCCGAACTGCTCCTCGGCCACGAGCGGGTTGTCGTTGTCGAGGTCCGCGACGATCGTCGTCGGGTAGAAGAGCCCGGGGCGCTCCGGATCCGGGTCCCCGCCGAGCAGCACGCGCCCGCCGCCGTCCTTCGCCGCCTGCACGAGGCGCTCCACGATCTCGTACTGCGCGCGGTTCTGCAGCGGGCCGAGGACGTTCTCCTCCTCCAGGCCCGGGCCCATCGGCATCCGCCGCGCCACGGCCACGAGCTCCTCGCACACCGCGTCGTACAGGGCGTCCGGCACGTAGAGGCGCTTGAGGGCCGCGCAGGTCTGGCCGGTGTTAATGAACGCGCCCCAAAACAGGCCCTCGGCGATCGCCTTCGGGTCGGCGTCGTCCAGGACGATGCCGGCATCGTTGCCACCGAGCTCGAGGGTGAGGCGCTTGAGGTCGTCCGCGGCGCCCTTCATGATCGCCTTGCCCGTGGCGGTGGAGCCGGTGAAGGTGATCTTGTCGATGCGCGGGTGCGCGGTGAACGCGCGGCCGAGCGCACCGTCGCCCGGCAGCACCTGCAGCACGTCCGCCGGGAGCGCCGTGTTCATCACGTGGGCCAGTGCCAGCACAGACAGCGGCGTGTACTCCGAGGGCTTGAGCACGATGGTGTTGCCCATCCGCAGGGCCGGGGCGATCTGCCAGACGGAGATCATCATCGGCCAGTTCCACGGGCCGATGCCGCCGACGACGCCCAGCGGCACCCAGTGCACCTCGGAGCGGCCGGACTCGTCGTCCGCCACCACCTCGGGCTCCATGGGGAACGACGCCGCCGAACGCGTCCACGCGACGCACCCGCCGACCTCGAACATCGCGTTGGGGCCGTTCTTCACCGGCTTGCCCTGCTCGCGGGAGAGCAGCTCGGCCAGGGCGTCGGCGTTGGCCTCGATCGCGTCCGCGGCGCGGTGCAGGTGCGCCGAGCGCTCCTCGTGGGACAGCTTCGCCCAGTCGCGCTGGGCGGCATGGGCGCGCTCGACGGCGGCATCCAGGTCCTCCGCGGTGCTCTGCGGGGCGCGGCCGACGACCTCGCCGGTGGCGGGGTCGCGGACCTCCACGCCGGCGCCCTCGGGGGCGGAGACGGCGGCGAGCAGCTCGGCGCAGGTCAGGACGGTGTTCTCGGTCATGGTGAGGCCTTCCGTGGGGGTAGGGACGCGTCGACGGGCCGCCCGGGGATGTGGCGGCCGTCACGCCTCATCCCAGTGAACCCCATCCCGCCAGCCCTGTCCCCCGGATCCGGCCCCCGCCCAGCTCCGGTGATCGATCCGCCCCGCCCCGTCACACCCCGCCCATCGGTTGACCCGCGTCACACCCGCCCGGGATACTGAATCCTGAACGCACGGTCGGTAATTCGCCGCGCCGTCGTCCGTCGCTGCCGAACCAAGGAGTACCCATGTCCAGCACCCCCTCGCAGGCCCTGCTCGTCAGCGGCAAGCGCACCCCCGTCGGCCGGTACGGCGGCGCGCTCTCGTCCGTCCGCCCCGACGACCTCGCCGCCCTGACCATCAAGGCCGTGATCGAGGACGCCGGCATCGACCCGTCGGTCGTGGACGATGTCATCCTCGGCAACGCCAACGGCGCCGGCGAGGAGAACCGCAACGTCGCCCGCATGGCCTGGCTGCTGGCCGGCTTCCCGGACACTGTCCCGGGCATCACCGTGAACCGCCTCTGCGCATCCGGCATGTCCGCGATCGGCATCGCCACCGCGATGGTGCGCTCCGGAATGGCCGACGTCGTCGTGGCCGGAGGCGTCGAATCGATGTCCCGCGCCCCCTGGGTGATGGAGAAGCCGACCACGGCGTTCGCCAAGCCCGGCGCGGCCTTCGACACCGCGATCGGCTGGCGCTTCGTGAACCCGCGCTTCGCGGACGGCGAGTTCGGGGAGAAGTTCACCTTCTCCATGCCGGAGACCGCCGAGGAGGTCGGCGAGGTGGACGGCATCACCCGCGAGGACGCCGACGCCTTCGCCGCCCGCTCGCACGAGCGTGCGCTGGCCGCCATCGAGGCCGGCCGCTTCGCGGACGAGATCGTCCCCGTCACCGTCAAGGGCCGCAAGGGCGCCGAGACGGTCGTGGACACGGACGAGGGCCCCCGCCCCGGCTCCACCCCCGAGGTGCTCGCCGGCCTGCGCCCGATCATCAAGAAGGACGGCGTGGTCACCGCCGGCAACTCCTCCTCCCTCAACGACGGCGCCTCGGCGATCCTCGTCGTCTCCGAGCGGGCCGCGCAGAAGTACGGCCTGACCCCGCGCGCCCGCGTCGTGGAGTCCACCTCGGCGGGCCTGGCCCCCGAGATCATGGGACTGGGCCCCGTCCCGGCCACCGAGAAGGCCCTCGAGCGCTCCGGCTGGTCCGTGGCGGATCTGGGCGCCGTCGAGCTCAACGAGGCCTTCGCCACCCAGTCGCTGGGCACCATCCGCCGCCTCGGCCTGGACCCGGAGATCGTCAACGCCGACGGCGGCGCGATCGCCCTGGGCCATCCGCTGGGCTCCTCGGGCTCCCGTCTCGTGGTCACGCTGCTCGGTCGGATGGAACGCGAGGGCGCGGACAGGGGCCTGGCCACGATGTGCGTGGGTGTGGGCCAGGGCTCCGCGATGCTCGTCGAGAAGGTCTGAGCAGATGACCGACTTCAGCCACTTCACGGCACTGCGCGTCGAGGAGCGTGAGGACCGCGTCCACGCGCGCATGGACCGCCCGGGCGTGCGCAACGCCATCGACCAGACCATGGTCGACGAGTTCCACGAACTCTGCGCCCATCTCGAACGCGAGCCGAAGATCCTGATCATCTCGGGCACGCAGGTGGAGTCGAAGCGCGAGCCGGGGACGTTCTCCGGCATCTTCGCCTCCGGCGCAGACATCGGACAGCTGCGCGAGCGCCGTCGCGACGACGCCCTGCGAGGCGTGAACTCGCAGGTCTTCGATCGCATCCACCGGCTGCCCATGCCCGTGATCGCGGCGATCGACGGCTTCGCCCTCGGCGGCGGCGCGGAACTGGCCTACGCGGCCGACTTCCGCATCGCCACCCCGGCGCTGAAGATGGGCCAGCCGGAGACCGGCCTGGGCATCACCGCCGCTGCGGGCGCCCAGTGGCGCCTCAAGGAGCTGGTGGGTGAGCCGGTGGCCCTGGAGCTGCTGCTGGCCGGCCGCATCCTGGACGCCCAGGAGGCGCTCGACCTCAAGCTCGTCACCGAGCTGCACGAGCCGGATGCCCTCGAGGAGGCCGCGCACGCCCTGGCGGACCGCATCGCCAAGCAGGACCCGCTGGCGGTGCGTCTGTCCAAGCGCGTGTTCCACCTGCCGCGCGAGGCCCACCCCCACGTGGACGAGATCGCGCAGGCCATCCTGTTCGAGTCCGAGGCCAAGTTCGATCGCATGCAGGCGTTCCTGGACCGCAAGAAGAAGTGAGGACTGACATGACCGAGACCCCTGACACCTCCCGCGCCTCCGTGCCCGCCGTCGTCGGCGTCCTCGGCGGCGGCCGCATGGGCGGCGGCATCGCCCACGCCTTCCTGACCTCCGGCTCGTCCGAGGTCGTGGTGGTGGAGCGCGACCCGCAGTCCGCCGAGGCCGCGAAGGAGCGCATCGAGTCCGACCTCGCCGCCTCCCTCGAGCGCGGCAAGCTCGACGGCGACCTGGACGTGTGGGCCGAGCGCCTGACCGTGTCCGTGGACCGCGCCGACTTCGCCCGCTGCGACCTCGTGGTGGAGGCCGTCTTCGAGGACATGCAGGTCAAGATCGACGCCCTCACCGACGTCGAGTCCCACCTGCGCGAGGACGCGTGGCTGGCCACGAACACCTCCTCCCTGTCCGTGGACGAGATCGCCACGCACCTTCGCCGCCCCGAGCGCTTCTGCGGCCTGCACTACTTCAACCCGGTGCCGGCGTCGAAGCTCGTGGAGGTCGTGATCGGCGCCCAGACCGGCGACGAGCTCAAGGCCCTCACCACCGAGTGGGTGCGCGGCCTGGGCAAGACCCCGGTCGTCGTGAAGGACGCCCCCGGCTTCGCGTCCTCCCGCCTGGGCGTGGCGATCGCCCTCGAGGCCATCCGCATGGTCGAGGAGGGCGTGGCCTCCGCCGAGGACATCGACGCCGCCATGGTGCTGGGCTACAAGTTCCCGGTCGGCCCGCTCGCGCTGACGGACATCGTGGGCCTGGACGTGCGCCTGGGCATCGCCGAGTACCTCGAGTCCCAGCTGGGTGAGCGCTTCGCCCCGCCGCAGCTCATGCGGGACATGGTGGCCCGCGGCGAGCTCGGCCGGAAGTCCGGCAAGGGCTTCTTCGACTACAGCAAGGGCTGATCCCGCGCCCCGCGCGGCCTCCCGACGCCGGCCCTCGCCTCCACGGCGGGAGGCCGGCGTCGTCGTGTGGGCGTCGTCCCGGCCTCGCCGCGCACCCCCGGGCCCGGACACACTGGGCGCATGCCCGCCTCCGCCCGCCGGCCCTTCCGGTTCACGCATCGCTGGGCCGTGCCGCGGCCCGCGGCCGAGGTGGCCGCCCTCCTGGCCGACCCGCTGGGCTATCCGACGTGGTGGCCGAGCGTCTCCCGCGCCCGCCGGATCGACGGGGCCGGCCACGACGGCGCCCCGCGCGTCGCGGTGCTGCTGCGCGGGCTCATCCCGGTGCGCCTCGTCATGGCCCGGGAGCTGGACGACCGCGAGCGCGGGCGCCTGGTCGCCCGCCTGGACGGGGACCTGAGGGGCACCGTGCGGGTGACGGTCCACGACGACGACGGACCGGCGGGAGGCACGGGCGGCTGCACGGTGGCGTGGGAGCAGGAGGTGGTGCTCGGCGCGGGCCGGCTGCGCGCGGCGGCACGGCTGCCCGGGGCGCGCGCCGCGATGCGGCTCAGCCACGCGTGGGCGATGCGGTCGGCGCGGCGCGCCCTGGGCGCCCGGGCCCTCCCGGCCGGCCGCTGAGGCGGCGGGGCCTCACCCGGGCGGCGCGGCGGCCAGCGCCTCCCGCTGCGCCCGCACGAACGCGGCGTCCACCACGGCGCCGTGCCCCGGCACCACCCGCACCTCACCGTGGAACGAACCCTGCGGTATGGCCCCTATCTCCCCGGTCGTAGGGGCCATACCGCAGGGTTCGTTCTGTGAAGAGGGCGCGGCCGGGGTCTCGAGGCGCTGAAGCACCGCGTCGAGCACGCCCGGCCACCTCGCCAGGTCCGACTCCGGGCCGTGCTGCGGCGGCCCGGACTCCTCCACGAGGTCCCCGGCGAAGAGCACGCCGGCCTCGGGCACGAGCACCGTGAGGTCCGTGCGCGTGTGGGCGCGGCCGTGGTGCTCCACCACCGCGCTCAGCCCGCCGAGGTCGAGGACCTGCCGCCCGCCGTCGTCGATCCGCCGGGACGGCCGCGGCGCCGCGGCGAGCCCCACCCGGGGCAGCCAGTCCGCCGAGGACCCGGCGGGCTCCCCCAGCCCGGCGTGCGCCCACGCCTCGAGGTCGGGCAGGCCGGCGAGGCCGAACCAGTGGTCGTAGTGGTCGTGGGTGAGCACCGCGACGCCCACGCGTACCCCGGTCAGCCGCCCCGCGACGTCGTCGGCCGCCGCGCGCAGCGCCGCCCCCTGCGCCGGGAACGTGCCGACGTCCACGAGCAGCGCCCGCTCCCGGCCCACCACGAGCCCGACGTTCACGCCCTCGGGCTCGCAGCGGGCCACGAGCACGCGCCCGCACGCCGAGACCGGCTCGAACGGCCCGTTCTCCCAGCCCGCCGCACGCTCCGGCATCAGCCCAGCAGGCTCGCCATCTTCTTGGCGATCATGTCCGTGGCCCGCTGCGGGGCGAAGCGGGAGAGCCGGTCCAGGAACGTGGCGTCCTTGCCCACGGTCACGCGGTAGTCCCCCTTCTCCACGGCCTTGTCCACGATGATCCGCGCGGCCTCGGCCGGCGGCAGCTCGAGGGGGACCTCGCGGCCGATCCCGTGGCCGGCGCCGGTGACGACGAAGGTCTTGTCCTGGGCCTGCATGGGCGTGCTCCTTCTCTTCGGGGACGGTCCACGTCGGGATGCGCGCCGAGGCGCGGCGCGGCCCGGGCGGCCGTGCCGCCGTGAGCGGAATCGGGCGTGGCCGCCCTCACGATCCTAGGAAAACGGCAGCCATCGGTCTCGACCGGACCGTCGGTGCTGGCACAATCGCGCCCGAGAACATTTCAAGACTGAAGGGAATTCAGGCATGAAGATCGGCGTGATCGAGGGGTCCATCCGCGAGGGGCGCACCGCCGCCACCGTCACCGACTGGGTGATGGAGCGCGCGCAGGAGCACGTGGCCGGCATCGAGGACGTGGAGGTCGAGCGCATCGTCCTCGCCGACTTCGACGTGCCGCTGCTGACCAGCGCGACCGTCCCCGGCGCCGCGAACGGCCAGTACGACGACGAGCGCGTCTCCGCCTGGGGCCGCGCGATCGCCGCGTGCGACGCCTTCGTGTTCGTCACCCCCGAGTACAACCACTCGGTGCCCGGCGCCTTCAAGAACGCCTTCGACTCCCTCGGGGCGGAGTGGCGGGACAAGGCCGTCGCGTTCGTGGGCTACGGGGCGGCCGGCGGCGTGCGCGCCGTGGAGCACTGGCGCTCGGCGGTGGCCAACTTCAACATGACCGACATCCGCACGCAGCTGGACTTCAACCTCTTCACCGAGTTCGACGCGGACGGCCTGGCCCCGCGCGAGCGCCGCGCCGAGGAGTTCACCGGCCTCATGGAGCAGCTGATCATCGCGGCGCGCCGCATCGCGGCCGTCTGACCGGCCGGGTCTGATCGGCCGCGTCTGACCGACACCGACCCACCGGCCCCGCCCGGCCGGGCCGCCACCGGTCAGGCCCGCGCCGCCTCCTGCGGCGCACGCCCCCGAGCCCGTGCGGCCGCGCCCTGCGGCGTGCCGCGCGGGCTCGTGCGCGCCCGGAGCGCGTAGAGGATGCAGGCCAGGTCCACGAGCTCCTGCGTGAGGGCGCCCGCGACCGCGGGGATGTGGCCGAACGCGGCCACCAGCATCAGGCCCACGGACAGGGCCACGCCCAGCAGCACGGCCTGCAGCGCAATGCGGTAGGTGTGCCGGCCGATGCGCACGGCCTCCACGGTGCGGCCGATGTCGTCCCGGGTGATGACGACGTCGGCGGACTCCCCCGCCGCGCTCGAGCCGCGCGCGCCCATGGCGATCCCCACGTCCGCCGCGGCGAGCACGGGGGCGTCGTTGACGCCGTCGCCGACCATGATGACCGGCCGCGGCCGCAGCTCCGCGAGCAGGCGCACCTTGTCCTCGGGCAGGAGGGAGTGCGCGACGTCGTCCAGGCCGGCCTCGGCGGCCAGGGAGCGGGCCGTGTGCTCGTTGTCGCCGGTGAGCATGACGGCGCGCTCGAAGCCCTCCGCGCGCAGGGCGGCCACGGTCTCGCCCGCGTTCTCGCGCAGGGCGTCCGCGAGCACGAGCGTGCCCGCGTGGCGGCCGTCCACGCTCACGTACGCCGCCGTCTCGCCCGGCGCGAACCGCGCCTCGGGGGCGTCCGGGGCCACCTCGCGGACGAACGCGAGCTTGCCCACGCGCACCTCGACGGCAGCCCCCGGCTCGTGCGTGTCGGTGCCGGTCCCGGCGCCGGCGCCGCCGTCGGTCCCCCGGACGAGCGCCCGCACGCCGCGCGTGCCCTCCTCCGTGCCCCCACGCGCGGACAGGCGGGCGAGGCCGGCGTCGTCGGCGGCGCGGACCACCGCCTCGGCCATCACGTGCGTGGAGTAGGCCTCGGCCGCCGCCGCGGCCGCGAGCACGGCGTCCGCGGTGAAGCCCTCGGCCGGCTCCACGCGCTGCAGGCGCGGGCGGCCATGGGTGAGGGTGCCGGTCTTGTCGAAGGCGACGGCGCGGGCGTGCGCCAGGGACTCCAGGACGCCGCCGCCCTTGACGATCACGCCGCGGCGCGAGGCCTGGCTCATGCCGCCCAGGAACGCCACCGGGGCGGCGATCAGCAGCGGGCACGGCGTGGCGAGCACGAGCACCTCGGCGAAGCGCACGGGGTCCCCGGAGGCCCACCAGGCGACGCCGGCGATGGCCAGGGAGACGGCCGTGAACGGCAGTGCGAACCGGTCCGCGAGGCGCACCACCGGGGCCTTCTGCTCGTGGGCCTGCTCCACGAGCGCCACGATCCGCTGGTACTGGGAGTCGGCGGCGGCCGCCGTGGCCCGCACGCGCACGGCGGCCGTGCCGTTCACGGACCCGGAGAGCACCGCGTCGCCCGCGGCCTTCGCGCTCGGGAGGGACTCGCCGGTGAGCGAGGACTCGTCGAAGGCGGCCTCGGCGCTGAGCAGCTCGGCGTCCACGGGGACCACCTCGTTGGGCTTGACGAGCAGCTCGTCCCCGGGGCGCACCTGCGCGGCCGGGACCTCGCGGGCCTCCCCGTCCGCGCCGAGCAGGTGGGCGGTCTGCGGCGCCTTCTCCAGCAGCGCGGTGAGCTCGCGGCGGGCGCGGGCCGCCGCGAAGTCCTCCAGGGCCTCGCCGCCCGTGAGCATCAGGACGATGATGAGCGCGGCCAGATGCTCCCCCACCAGCAGGGACGCCGTCATGGCCACCACCGCGAGGATGTCCAGTCCGAAGTGACCACGCAGCACCTCGCGCACCATCCCGACGGCGGCCCATGCGATGTTCCCGGCCACGTACACGGTGGCGATGACGGCCGCCGCGGCGTCGAGGCCGGCCGCGTGCAGCCCGAGCACCAGTGCGAGCACGACGAGCGTGACGGCGACGAGCGGGTAGGACCTCGCGAAGCGGAACAGCCTGGTCATGCCCCCATCCTGCCGCTCAGGGCGCGGCGGATTCCACGACGGCCAGGCTTGCCTGAGCCGGGCGGGAGGGACCGCCGTCGGCCGCCGGGCGAGGCGCCGCGCCGGAAGGCGGAGCCGAGCGCGCCGTCGTCGTGCGGGAGGGCGTCCGCCGGACGGGGATCGGCCGGACGGGGCATCAGCCGGGCAGGACGCCCCTCAGAGCTCGGACTGCGCCTCGTTCCAGCCGCGGGACTGCGGCGGGCGGGAGACGCCGTCGAGGAGGCCGTCGGCCGGGTCCACGCCCAGCTCGACGATCTTGTTCTCCCCGTCCACGTGGACCACGCGGGGCTGGATGTGGCGGGCCTCCTCCTCGTCCATCTGCGCGTAGGCGATGAGGATGACGATGTCCCCGGGGTGCACCAGGTGGGCGGCGGCGCCGTTGATGCCGATCACGCCCGAGCCGCGCTCGCCGGCGATCGTGTACGTCTCCAGGCGGGCGCCGTTGGTGACGTCCACGATGGACACGAGCTCGCCCGGGAGGATCTGCGCGGCGTCGAGGAGGTCCTGGTCCACGGTCACGGACCCCACGTAGTGCAGGTCCGCCTGGGTCACGGTGGCCCGGTGGATCTTGGCGTGGAACATGGTGCGGAGCATGAAGCGGGACTCTCCAGGTGGGGTGCGGGGGTGCGGGGGTGCGTCCGAGCGGACTGCCCCGATTCTACGCCCGGCCCCCTGAGCTGCCAGAGCCGTCCCCCGGAACCCCCCGCCAGAGCCACCGTCCGCCAGGGCCGGCAGACACGCCGCTACCTCGGACGCGTAGCGGCGTGTCTGCCAGCCCTGGGGAGGAATGGATGGCGGGCGGAGGGGGGACGGCGGGCGGAGGGCGGCCTGGTGGGGCGCCGGCACGACGACGGCTCCCGGCTCCGGGGCGACCCGCCGATTACCCCGCGGCGGCTCGACCCGCGGCGTCCCGCCCGAGACGGGCCCGCACCCGACGCACGAACAGCTCCCACTCGGCCGGCCGGAAGACGTCGGCCGTCACGCGCAGCACCTCCCACCCGTCGGCCCGCAACCCCGCGTCCCGCGAACGGTCCTCCCGCCACTGCCGCTGCTCCGTGCGGTGCTGGTCGCCGTCGTACTCCACGACGAGCCGAGCCGCAGGCCAGGCGAGGTCGACGCGCAGCCACTGCCCCGTGCTCAGCACGATGCGCGGGTTCACCTGCGGTTCGGGCACCCCGTCCAGCACGAGACCGACCCGCAGCCGGCTCTCCTGCGGCGAGTCCGCCCCGGGCCGCATCAGGTCCACCGCGTCGCGCGCGAGCCGGATCCCCTTCACCCGTGGTCGCTCGGCGACGGCGCCGCGCAGCTCCTCGAGGGACGTCACCCCCGGCGGCAGGTCGCGACGACGCCGCTCCGTGGGGGCCGTGCGCACCGCGCTGTCCCCGAGCGCGACCAGCGTCTCCACCGTGGCGGCAGCGGCCGCGAGGTCGACGAAGGTCCACCCCGTGGCCGTGACCCGCACGCCGTCCACGATCCGCACGGGGACGTCGCCGTAGAGCCGGTGGGAGCGCACCCCCTCCCGCCGCGACCCGGTCCCGTGGTGGCGCGGCGCCCCGAGGTGGATCGCGGGGTCTCGGGCGAGGGGTCCGGTGAGCCACAGCCCGAGCACCCTTGCCGCCGTGACGTGGGTGAACACGCCCTCCGGGTGGAGGTCCTGCAGGGCGCGGAGGTGGTCCATGACGTCGGGGACGGCGTCACGGACCCGCCACAGCCCGCGCCCCCACGGCTCCAGGTCGGACCGCCGCAGCCGCCCGGGCGGAACGCCCGCCTCCTGCGCCGCGTTCGTCGAGAAGACGGTCGGCTCGCGTTCGGTCTCGTCGAGGCCGCACCGCATCGGCGGCAGGGGCGAGGGCGATCGGGGCATGGGCCGAGCATGCCCGGCGGCGGCGGGCCGCCGTCGTCGGGAAGCGGGGTCTGTGGACAGCCGCCCCGCCCGCCGCGCCAGGGCTGGCAGACACGCCGCTACGCCGGATCCGTTCCGGCGTGTCTGCCAGCCCTGGCGCAAGGAGCAGGGATCTGAGGACGCGCGGGCACCACGGCGGCACGCGGCACGACGACGGCGGCACGCGCCCCCAGCCCCGGCTCGCCTCAGCCTCACCCCGGCCCCGGCCCCGGCCGGCTCGCCCCGGCCTCGCCCCGGTCCGGGCCCGGCTCGCCGCGCCCCCAGCCCCAGCCCCGCTTCCCGCGAGAGCCGCCGTCCCGCGTCACGACGTGGACCGCCCCTCCCGCGTGACGCGCGTCTCGGCTAGGGTGAGCATCAATAACCGACCGATCGGTCGGGACTCGTCCGAGCCCCCGAGACCAGGAGCACCCGTGACCGTCACCCTCCCCTCCCTCCCGGAGATCCTCCCCAGCTACGTCAACGGCGCCTGGTGGACGCCCCAGAACCCGTCCAAGGTCACCGAGGTGACGGACGCCAACACCGGCGAGCGTCTCACCGGCGTCTCCACCGACGGCCTCGACACCGCCGCGGCCATCGAGCACGCCCGCACCGTCGGCCAGAAGGCCCTCGGCGAGCTGACCATCCACGAGCGCGCCCTCAAGCTCAAGGAGCTGGCGCTCTACCTGAACTCCCGGATCCAGGAGCTCTACGACGTCTCCTTCGCCACCGGCGCCACCCAGCGCGACCACGCGTTCGACGTGGACGGCGGCATCGGCACCCTCTTCACCTTCTCCGGCAAGGGCCGCCGCGAGCTGCCGAACTCCAACGTCATCACCGACGGCCCCGTGGAGCCCCTCTCCCGCGACGGCTCCTTCATCGGCGAGCACATCTACCAGCGCATCCCCGGCGTGGCCGTGCAGATCAACGCGTTCAACTTCCCGGTGTGGGGCATGCTCGAAAAGTTCGCCCCGTCCTTCGTGGCGGGCGTGCCCACCGTGGTGAAGCCGGCGACCCCCACCGGCTACGTCACCCAGAAGTGCGTGGAGCTGATGCTCGAGTCGGGCGTGCTGCCCGAGGGCTCGCTGCAGCTGATCTCCGGCTCGGCCCGCGACCTGCTGGACCACCTGGACTACCGCGACCACGTCTCCTTCACCGGCTCGGCCGCCACCGCGCAGACCCTGCGCAAGCACCCGAACGTGCAGGAGGGCGGCGTCCGCTTCACCGCGGAGACCGACTCCCTCAACGCCGCCATCCTCGGCCCGGACGCGGACCCCGAGTCCCCGGAGTTCGAGGCGTTCGTGAAGGTCGTCTTCCAGGAGATGACCGTCAAGGCCGGCCAGAAGTGCACCGCCATCCGCCGCGTGATCGTCCCGCAGGACCGCGTGGACGCCGTCGTGGAGGCGCTGTCCGCCCGCCTGGGCAAGGTCGTCCTGGGCGACCCGCGCGTCGAGGGCACCACCATGGGCGCCCTGGCCTCCAAGGAGCAGCAGGGCGAGGTCCGCGGCGCGGTCCAGCGCCTCGTCGACGCCGGCGGCCAGGTCCGCCTGGGCGGCCCGGACGCCTCCACCGGCGACGCCGACGCCGAGTCCGGCGCGTTCTTCGCCCCCACCGTGCTCTCCTTCGACGACGCCCGCACCCCCGAGGTGCACGCCGTGGAGGCCTTCGGCCCGGTCACCTCGGTGGTCGGCTACACGGACGTCGAGGACGCCGTCGCCCTGGCCGCGCTGGGCTCCGGCTCGCTCGTGGCCACGGTGGCCACCAACGACGGCGAGACCGCCCGCGCGTTCGCCGCCGGCATCGGCGCCCACCACGGCCGCGTGCACTTCCTGAACCGCCAGACCGCCAAGACCACCACCGGCCACGGCGCCCCCGTGCCGGTGCTGGTGCACGGCGGCCCCGGCCGCGCCGGCGGCGGCGAGGAGCTCGGCGGCGTCCGCGCCGTGAAGCACTACATGCAGCGCACCGCCATCCAGGGCTCCCCGGACATCCTCACCGCCGTGACCGGCGTGTGGCACCAGGGCGCCGCGGCGCAGACCGTGACCCGCGAGGACGTGGACGCCGGCAAGGCGAAGCACCCGTTCTACAAGTCCCTCGAGGAGCTGCGGATCGGCGACCAGTTCGCCTCCGGCCTGCGTACCGTCACCCTGCAGGACATCACGGACTTCGCCGAGGAGACCGGGGACAAGTTCTACGCGCACACGGACGAGGAGGCCGCCATGGCCAACCCGTTCTTCCCGCGCCGCGTGGCCCACGGCTACCTGCTCGTCTCCTGGGCCGCCGGCCTGTTCGTGGCCCCGGATCCGGGCCCGGTGCTGGCCAACTACGGCCTGGAGAGCCTGCGGTTCGTCACGCCTGTGACCTACGACGACTCCATCCGCGTCACCCTCACCGCGAAGAAGATCACCCCGCGTGTGACGGACGAGTACGGCGAGGTGGCGTGGGACTGCCGGCTGCACAACCAGAACGACGAGCTGGTGGCGCAGTACGACGTGCTGACGCTCGTGGCCAAGACCTGGCCGATGGCCCCGTCCGAGACCTCCCAGGGCTGAGCCTCCCCGCCCCGACGGGCCGTCCCGTGCGCCCCCGCGCACCGGGCGGCCCGTCGTCGTCCCCGGGAACAAGGAGCGTGCCCGGGACGTTCACCTGGGCGTCCCATTCGGACCGCGAGAGAAGAAGGTCGACACACATGTCCGAGTTCACCCATTTCGATCAGGTCACCGTGCTGGGCACCGGTGTGCTGGGTTCGCAGATCATCATGCAGGCGGCGTACCACGGCAAGAAGGTGATGGCCTACGACGCCGTCCCCGCCGCCCTCGAGGGGATCGAGCGCCGCTGGGCGTGGATCCGCCAGGGCTACGAAGCAGACCTCGGGGAGGGCTACGACCCGCAGCGCTTCGACGACGCCATCGCCCGCATCACGCCGACCTCGGACCTCGGCGAGGCCCTGGCGGATGCGGACATCGTGATCGAGGCCGTCCCGGAGAACCTGGAGCTCAAGCGCAAGGTGTGGGCCCAGGTGGGCGAGCTCGCCCCCGCCACGACCCTGTTCGCCACGAACACCTCCTCCCTGCTGCCCTCGGACTTCGCCGACGCCAGCGGCCATCCGGAGCGCTTCCTGGCCCTGCACTACGCCAACCGCATCTGGGCGCAGAACACCGCCGAGGTCATGGGCACCGCCGCGTCCTCGCCGGAGGCCGTCGCGGGTGCCCTGCAGTTCGCCGAGGAGACCGGCATGGTCCCCGTGCACGTGCGCAAGGAGATCCCGGGCTACTTCCTCAACTCCCTGCTCATCCCGTGGCTGCAGGCCGGCTCCAAGCTGTACATGCACGGAGTGGGCAACCCGGCGGACATCGACCGCACCTGGCGCGTGGCCACCGGCAACGAGCGCGGCCCGTTCCAGACCTACGACGTCGTGGGCTTCCACGTGGCCGCCAACGTCTCCCGCAACACGGGCGTCGACTGGCAGCGCGGCTTCGCTGAGCTGCTCGAGAAGAGCATCGCCGAGGGCCACAGCGGTGTGGCCGACGGCCAGGGCTTCTACCGCTACGGGCCGGACGGGGAGAACCTCGGCCCGGTGGAGGACTGGAACCTGGGCGACAAGGACACCCCGCTCGGCTGACCTCCTCCGCCGACGGTTCCGGGGCCGTCCGGTGCGCACCCCGCATCGGGCGGCCCCGACGCATGCCCCCGCCGCTTGCTTGTGGCGTCCGTCACAGCGCACGTAGAGTCGGGCCATGACGACCCCCCGACTCTCCCTGCTCGGCGTCCTCGCCGTGGGCGCGCTCACCCTCGCCGGGTGCGCGAGCGGCGGCGCAGAGCCCTCCTCCCCCGCCCCCTCCCCCGCCCCCTCGTCGGCGTCGTCCACGACGACGGCGGCCTCGTCCGCGTCCACGTCACCTGCGGCCAGCGCCTCCGCGTCGAGCACGCCCACCGCGACCGCCCTGTCCCTGGACCTGCCCGAGGAGCTCTCCGGGGAGTCCGCCACGCGGCTGCGCGCGGTGGTGCAGGATGCCGCCGGGCCCGCGGCCGAGCTGGGCCAGACGTTCTCCTCCCCGCTGGAGCGCAAGGCCGCCCTGGAGGAGGACGCGGCGATTGTCGACGCCCTGGCGGAAGACGCCGGGGACGACGCCGGCCGGCGGGCCTGCGTGGACGCCACGCGCGCCGCCCGGGAGGCGGACCAGGCGTCCGGCGCCGCCCAGGCCGCCTGGTACGCGCAGCCGCAGACGGCGTCCACGACGGGCGGGTCCACGGACGGCACCGCCGCCTCGGGCCGGCCGGGGCTCCAGGTCGAGCCCCTCGGCGTCCAGGTGGCCGTCTACCCGGATGAGGCCACGGCCCGGTCGGTGGCCGAGGCCGCCCGTGACGCGGCGGAGGCGTGCGAGGGCCAGGAGATGTCCTCGATGGGGGTCTCCTCGGTCGAGCCGCTGACGGGCGCGCCGGGCGAGACCTCGTTCACGGTCGTGCCCGTGTCGGGCAGCATCATCTACGCGGTGTCCACGGTGGTCCAGGTCGGAGACCGGGTGTACGCGGTCTCCCAGGGCGAGGACGGCGCCGGCGTGCCCGAGGGCGCCGAGGAGCGCGCAGTGGCCCTCGTGGAGGACCTGGAGGCGGCGCTGGAGGGCTGAGGGCGCCCCGCAGGCTCCCGTTCCCCGCACGAAAACGTCCCGTAGGCTCCCGTTTCCCACACGAAAGCGGTGGGTGCGGGGGCGGAGGTCGGAGCGGGGCGGCGGGTCAGCCCCGCAGACCCCCGAGCACGACGCGGGTCACGGCGTCGACCATCTCGGTGACCGACTTGTGGCCCGGGGAGTCCGACTCGGGCCGGTACCAGTCGACGATCGAGTTGATCATGCCCAGCGCGAGGCGGGCGAGGTTCCGGGGGGTGATGTCCCCGCGGACGGCGCCGGCCTCCTGGGCGGCGGCGATCATCTCGCCCAGGCGCCGGGTGATGGCGCGGCGGCGCTCCATGGCGGCCAGCTCCACCGCCGAGTTGCCGCGCAGGCGCAGCAGGAGGGTGACCTCGGGCATCTTCTCCACGAGCACGCGCAGGGTGCCGCGCACCGCCGCCTCGACCTGCTCGCCGGGGCCGGCGAAGTCGGCCATCACGCCGTCGAGGGAGGCCTCGAGGGCATCCAGGGCGTCGTCGAGCGCCTGCTCGAGGATCGCCTCCTTGGACTCCACGTGGTGGTAGATCGCGGACTTGGAGATGCCCAGGTGCTGGGCCAGCATCCCCATGGACGTGGCCTCGTAGCCGTGCCGGTTGAACACGTCCACGCACACCGTCAGGAGCGTCTGCCGGTCGTAGCCGGGACGCCCGCGGCGCGGGGCGGTGCTGCTGTGGGGCACGGGGGACCTTCTTCGGGGAGACGCCGACGGCGGCCGGACCGCTTCACTGTACCGGCCCGCCCGCCGTCGGGCTGAGGGGGGCGTCGGCGGGATCAGCCCTTGTCGCGCAGGTCGTAGATCCGCTTGAGCTTGCCGGAGGAGCGAGCCAGGGTCTCCGGCTCCACCACGTTGATCACGCACGAGGAGCCGATCTTCGTCTTGATCTCCATGCGCAGGTGCGCGGCGCAGGCCTGGGCCTCCTCGAGGGTTGCATGATCGCGGCGCTCGATGTTCACGGCCATCTGGTCCATGCGGTCCGGGCGGGTGATCTCGAGGGTGAAGTGCGGCGACAGGGCCGGCTCCTTGAGGGCCAGCTCCTCGATCTGCGACGGGAACAGGTTCACGCCGCGCAGGATGATCATGTCGTCCGACCGGCCCGTGATGCGGCCCATGCGGCGGTGGCCCGGGTGCGTGGTGCCCGGCAGCAGGCGGGTGAGGTCGTGGGTGCGGTACCGGATGATCGGCAGCGCCTGCTTGGTGAGCGAGGTGAAGACGAGCTCGCCGTGGCGGCCGGTCTCGAGGACCTCGTCCGTGAGCGGGTCGATGATCTCGGGGCGGAAGTGGTCCTCCCAGATGTGGGAGCCGTCCTTGGTGGCCGCGGACTCGCCGGCCACGCCCGGGCCCATGACCTCGGAGAGGCCGTAGATGTCCAGGGCGTCGAGGTCGAAGGTCTGCTCGATCTCGCGGCGCATCTCGTCGGTCCACGGCTCGGCGCCGAGGATCGCGACCTCGAGGGAGGACTCGCGGGGGTCCAGGCCGAGCTTCTTGAAGCCGTCCGCGATGGTCAGCAGGTAGGTGGGCGTGGAGAGGATGGCGCGCGGCTGGAAGTCGGTGATCAGCTGCACCTGCTTCTCCGTCTGCCCGCCGGACATCGGGATCACAGCCGCCCCGATGCGCTCGGCGCCGTAGTGGGCGCCGAGGCCGCCGGTGAAGAGGCCGTAGCCGTACGCGTTGTGCACGCGGTCACCGGGGCGGATGCCGCCGGCGCGGAAGCAGCGGGCGACGAGGGTGGCCCACGTGGCCAGGTCGTCGTCGGTGTAGCCGACCACGGTGGGCTGGCCGGTGGTGCCGGAGGAGGCGTGGATGCGGCGCAGCTCGGGGCCCTGGGCGGCGAAGGCGCCGAACGGGTAGTTCTTCCGCAGGAACTCCTTGTCCGTGTACGGGAACTTGGCGAGGTCCTCGAGCGCCTTGAAGTCGGAGGGGTGCACGCCGTGGGCGTCGAAGTGCTCGGTGTAGGCGGGCACGTTCTCGTAGGCGTGGTGCAGGGACCAGCGGAGGCGCTCGAACTGGAGCGCCTCGATCTGGTCCCGGCTCATCGTCTCCTCGGGGTCCTGCGCCCCGCGGTCTGCAGGGGCGGGCAGGGGTGCCGGCGTGTACGGGTTGGGGATCGAGGCCTCGAGCATGGCGTCCTCCTGGGTGTTCGGGCGGTGGGGCGGCGGTCGACGACGGCGGCGCACCGGCGGGTGCGCCCCTCGGTCAGCGTCCGGGGGCGGGGATGGTGCGGGAGCGGCCGCGGAAGGCGGCCACCGGTATGCCGTCGTCGGTGGTGACGGTGATGTCGTAGACGGCCGAGCGGCCGGCGGCGGCGACCAGGCGACCCTCCGCGACGAGGGTCTGCCCGGCGCGGGTGCCGGCCAGGAAGTTCACGTCGACGCCGGAGGCGACGGTGATGGTGGAGCCGTCCCCGCCAGGGTCGTTGCAGGTCAGGGCGAAGCAGGAGTCCGCGAAGGCGAACACCGCGCCGCCGTGGGCCATGCCGAAGCCGTTGTGGTGGTCCTCGGTCAGGGTCATCCGGATGCGGGCGTGGCCCTTCTCCGCGACCTCGAGGGTGACGCCGAGCCACTGCGCGACGCGGTCCGCCGCGAACTGGGGGTGGTGGGGGGTCTCGGCCATGGTCCTCTCCCGGGGTGGGGCGCGGAGCGCGCGCGGGGGCGCGCGTCCAATTACTGAACGATCATTAGGTAACTCCGTCGATGTGACCTGCGTCAAGTCGGACCGGCGCGCCGCCCACCTCGTGACACCGGATGACGACGGCGGGCGCGGACCGGTGCGGCCTTGCCGTGTCCGGCGTCACGCCTAGGGTGTGGCCATGGTCAGCATCGCGCCCGACGGCACGCTCGTCTCCCTCAGCCCCTCGGACATCACGGCCGCCGCCACGTGCACCTACGGGTGGCTGCGCATGAAGGTGGATCCGGCGCTGGGGCGGGCGCCGCGGCTCGCCGTCGAGGACCCCATGCTGAAGCGCGTGTCCGGGCTCGGCGACGCCCACGAGGAGCGCGCCCTCAGGGGCCTGGTGGCCGAGCATGGCGAGGAGCAGGTGGTGCGGCTGGAACGGCCGAGCCCGTACACCGCGGCCACCGTGGCGGCCGCGGGCGAGCGGACCGCGGAGGCGCTGGCGGGGCGGCCCGCCGTCGTTTTCCAGGCGATGCTGCACGACGGCGCGTTCGGCGGCCTCGCCGACTTCCTGGTGCTGCGCCGGGACGAGGAGCACCCCGAGGGCGCCTACGAGGTGGTGGACACCAAGCTGGCCCGGCACGCCCGCGTGACGGCGCTGCTGCAGGTCGCCGCCTACGCGGACCTGCTGGACGGGATGGGCGTGCCGCGCACCCGGCACGGCAGCCTCTGGCTGGGCGACGGCACCCGGCACCGGGCGGACCTCGCCGAGGTCATCCCGGTGTATCGGCACCAGCGGGCCCGGCTGGAGCGCCTGCTGCGGGCACACGTGGCCTCCGGGGAGCCCGCCCGCTGGGGCGACGACGCCCTGGCGGTCTGCGGGGCGTGCGAGGCCTGTGCGGAGGCGGTGGAGGCGCACCGGGACGTGCTGCTCACCGCCGGGGCCACCCGCCTGCAGCGCACGCGGCTGCGGGAGGCCGGGATCGAGACCATCGAGCAGCTGGCGGACTCCGCCGCGGCCCCCGCGGGGATGCCGGAGCGCACGTGGCGGGCGCTGCGGGACCAGGCCGCGGCCCAGCTGGCGCCCCGGCGGCCGGACGGGACCCCGCCGTTCACCATCGTGGACCCGGTGCCGATCCTCTGGCTGCCCGAGCCCAGTGAGGGGGACGTGTTCTTCGACTTCGAGGGCGACCCGCTGTGGACCGCCCCCTCCGGTGAGATGGAGGGGCTGGAGTACCTGTGGGGCTGGGTGGAGGCCCCGGGCGGGGACACCGCCGGCACGGCCTTCGGGGACTTCCGGTTCACGGGGCTGTGGGCGGACACCCGCGGCGAGGAGCGGGCGGCGCTCGAGCAGTTCGTGGCGTTCGTGGAGGCGCGGCGCGCGGCCCACCCGGGGATGCGGATCTACCACTACGCCGCGTACGAGGTCACCGCGCTGAAACGCCTGACCGTGCGCCACGGCGTGGGCGAGCGCGAGCTGGACGACTGGCTGCGCGCGGGGTTGTTCGTGGACCTCTACTCCACGGTCCGCGCCGCCCTGCGGGCCGGTGTGCCGAGCTACTCCATCAAGAAGCTGGAGCCCCTCTACATGGGGGCGGAGCACCGGGCGGAGGACGGCGTCACGACGGCGGCGGACAGCGTCACCGAGTACCACCGGTACGTCGCCGCGATGGAGGCCGGGGACACCGAGGTCGCGAGGGCGATCCGCGCCGACATCGAGGACTACAACCGGTACGACTGCGTCTCCACGGCGCGGCTGCGGGACTGGCTGCTGGCGCAGGTCGAGCCCGAGGAGGCCGCCGTCGCGGACCGTCCCGTCGACGACGCCGCGACCGGGGACGAACCGCTGGTCGAGGCCGCGCCGTCGCTCCAGGAGCAGGACGCGGCCCTCGCCGCCTCGCTGCAGGCGCTGGCGGGCGTCGAGAGGGGCGAGGCGGGCGGGACGGGGGCCCCGGAGGCGGAGCTCGACGGCGGGCGGCGCGGCATCGCCCTGCTGGCCGCGGGCCTGGGCTACTTCGCGAGGGAGAACAAGCCGCTGTGGTGGGCCATGTTCGATCGGGCGGTGTCCGCCCCGGACGAGTGGCAGGAGCCGCGCGCGAACCTGGTGTTCGACACCGTCGAGTCGGTGGGTGCATGGGAACGTCCCACCCCGAGGAGCAACCCCGCCCGGACGCTGACCGTGACCGGGCGCCTCGAGCCGGGCACCGAGGTCCGGCCGCGTCGGAACAGCCAGGAGAGGTTCAAGCTCAATGCCCTGTACGAGCAGCCGCCGCGCGGGGCGGAGCTGGCCCCCAACGCCGTCCGCTGGCAGAGCCGATCGCCCGTGGACGTGACCGAAGTGGAGGAGATCGCACCGGGCCGGTTCCGCGTCAGCCTGCTGCAGCGCCTCAGCGCCAAGTACGAGCCGGAACCGCACGCGGAGGTGCCCATGGCGGTGTTCCACCTCAACTATGTCCGGCCCGGTGGCCTCCTCGAACGCATCCGGGAGCAGGCCGCCGAGGCCGCCCGCCGCGGCCGGCTGCCGGAAGGAACGGTGTTCGACATCCTGGCGCGCCGTGCCCCGCGCACCACGGGCCGGACCCTCGCCGCGATCGGGGCGGACGTACGAGACGGCCGGCGGGACGGCGTCGGCGGCCTGGTCGAGGCGGTCGAGTCCGCACGCGGCTCCTACGTGGCCGTGCAGGGCCCTCCCGGCACCGGCAAGACGTACGTGGGCAGCCGCGCGGTGAAGGAACTCCTGGACCGGGGCTGGACGGTCGGTGTCACGGCCCAGTCCCACGCGGTGGTGGAGAACTTCCTCGACCAGCTGATCGGCGTCGGTGTGGACCCCGACCGCGTGGGCAAGGAGCCCAAGGACCCGGACGGACTGCACCGCTGGACGTCCCTGGGCTCCTCGGAGGTCCATGCCTTCCTGGCACCGGGCCGGGTCCTGGGCGGCACCGCGTGGACCTTCGCGAACGCCGCGGCCCAGCCGGTCGACCTCCTGGTGGTGGACGAGGCCGGGCAGCTCTCCCTCGCGCACCTCCTGGGCGCGAGCGCCCTGGCCGAGACGGTGCTGCTGCTGGGTGACCCGCAGCAGCTCCCCCAGGTCAGCAGGGGCGAGCACCCCCAGCCCATCGGCGACGCGGCCCTGACCTGGATCGCGGAGGGCGCCCCCGTGCTCCGCGCCGACCGCGGCTTCTTCCTGGACACCTCGTGGCGCATGCACTCGGCGCTCACCCGCGCGGTCTCCGAGCTCTCCTACGCCGGCCGGCTCGGCGCTCGGGAGGAGGTCACGGACGCCCGCCGGCTCGACGGTGTGGAGCCCGGGCTGCACCCCTGGCCGGTCTCCCACACGGGCAACGCGGTGTCCTCGCCCGAGGAGGCCGCGGCCGTCGTCGAGATCATCCAGTCACTGCTCGGCCGCACCTGGTCCACCGGCCCGGACGACCCCGGCCGGCCGCTCGAGCCGTCCGACGTGATCGTGGTGGCCCCGTACAACGCGCAGGTCGCCACGGTCCGGGAGGCGCTCGACGCCGCCGGCCTCGAGGGCACCGCCGTCGGCACCGTGGACAAGTTCCAGGGCCGGGAGGCCGCCGTCGCGATCCTGACGATGGCCGCGTCCTCACCACAGGAGGTGCCGCGCGGGCTGGACTTCCTCCTGAACCGGAACCGGCTCAACGTGTCCATCTCGCGCGGACAGTGGGCCGCCTACCTCGTCCACTCCCCCGCCCTCGCGGACGCGCTGCCCACCGGGCCCGAGGACCTGCCGATGATCGGCGCGTTCCTGCGGCTCGTGCACCGCTGACTCAGTCGGCGGCGCCCTGGCGCAGCAGGAACCGCTGCAGCTTGCCGGAGGGGGTCTTGGGCAGCCGGTCCACGAAGTGCACCCGGCGCGGGTAGGCGTGCTTGGAGTACTCGTCGCGGACCTTCGCCTGCAGCTCGGCCGCCAGGGCGTCCGGGTCCACGACGGCCCCGGCGGGCACCACGAACGCCACGACCTCCTCGCCCCGCACCCCCTCCGGGTCCGGCAGGCCGACGACGGCGACCTCCTGCACCCGCGGGTGGTCGATGAGCACGGACTCCACGTCGAACGGGCCGATCCGGTACCCGGCGGCGAGGATCACGTCGTCGTCCCGGGAGGAGAAGAAGAACCAGCCGTCGTCGTCCTGCCGGGCGGTGTCCCCGGTCAGGTACCAGCGCCCGTCCGGGGTGAAGCGCTCCGCGGTCTTCTCCGGCTCCCCGAGGTAGCCGGGGAACCAGAACAGGGGCGAGGCCGCGTCGATCGCGATCTGCCCGTCCCGGATCTGGGCGGCGATCCCCGGCAGGGGCACACCCATCGAACCCGGGCGGGGCGGCGCGGCCAGCTCGGGGTGCGCGAGGGTGCAGATGACCATGCCCAGCTCGGTCTGGCCGTAGTGGTCGCGGATCTCCGTGCCGAGGGCCGACCGGCCCCACTCGAGCACGGACGGCGGCAGCGGCTCCCCCGCCGTGGACACGCGCCGCAGCCGCAGCGGGGCGTCCTCGGTGACCTCCCCGGCCTTGGCCAGCGCACGGAACATCGTGGGGGCGCCGGCGAGGTTCGTGACGCCCTGCGAGCGGATCACCTCGACCATGGTCGCCGGGGAGAACGCGCCGCGGTACTGCACCGAGGTCGCCCCGAGCACCAGCGTGCCGACGATCCCGTAGTACAGCCCGTACGCCCAGCCGTGGTCGGCCGCGTTCCAGAACAGGTCCTCGGGGCGCAGGTCCACCGCGCACGTGAGGTAGACGGCGAACGCGGCGGCCGCGCGCAGCGGCACGGGCACCCCCTTGGGGCGGCCGGTGGTGCCGGAGGTGAACAGCAGGGCGATCGGCGCGTCCCCGCCGACGGCGACGTCCTCGGCCAGCGGCGCGGAGTCCGCGAGCGCGTCCCACTCCGCGCCGGTGCGGATGATCTCGATGCCGGGGATGTCCGTGAGCTTCTCGGCCTGACGGGGCTCGGCGACGACGAGCCGCGCCGCCGCGCCCTCGATGCGCATCCGCGCGGCGAACGCGGTGAACAGCGGCACGTGCACGGCGCCGAGCCGCCACAGGGCCAGCAGCGTGATGACGAGCTCCTCCCGTTTGGACATCATCACGGGGACCCGGTCGCCGCGCGTGACGCCGCGGGCGGCGAGACCGGTGGCGAGGCGGCGGGAGCGGTCGGCCAGCTCGCCGAAGGTGAGGTCGACGGCGGACATGTCCTCCGCCACGAACCGGAACGCCACGGCGTCGGCCGGCCAGCGGTCGCAGAGCAGGTGGGCGGCGCAGGCGTCCGGGGTCTCGACGTCGGCGACCCACCCGGCCATCAGCCGGTCGATCGTCCCGGCCTCGTGGGCCTGCCCAGTCCGTTCCGTCATCTCGGTCTCCTCATCCCTCTCGGCATGCCGACGCCGGGCGACCGCGACGTCAGCCACGGTAGGTCCACCGCGCCCCGGGCCACCGGACGCGTCCGCATGTTGCACTCGCCACCCCGTCGCGGCGGAGGGCAGGATGGCGCCATGACCGAGCTCGATCCCGCCACCCCTCGCCCCTCCGGGACGCGCGCGGACGCCCCGCCCCGGACCGACGTCGCGCTGCGCCCGGTGGCCGCCGACGACGCCGACTTCCTGTGGACCTGGATCCACGGCGCCGAGGACCCCGAGTGGAAGTGGTGGGACGCCCCCTACTTCCACGCCGCGGACACGGCCGCCCCGCCGAGCCGCGTGGACTTCGACGCCGACCACGCGCGCCGGCGCGTCGGCGACCCTGACGTCCGGGTCGTCACGGTGGACGGCACCCCCGTCGGTCTCGTGACCCGCACGGAGCAGCATCCGGCGGGCTCGGGCTGGTGGGAGCTCGGCATCCTGCTGTTCGACCCGACCACGTGGGGCCGCGGCGTCGGGCGGGCGGCGCTCACGCTGTGGTCGGACGCGTCGTTCGCGGAGACGGACGCGCACCTGCTGAGCCTGGTCACGTGGTCCGGCAACGCGCGGATGATCGCGTCGGCGGTCCGCGTCGGGTACACCGAGGTCGCCCGCATCCCCGAGGCCCGCTCCTGGGAGGGCCGGCGATGGGACTCGGTCCGTCTCACCCTGCTACGCCGGGACTGGGACTCCGCCCGCGCTTCAGTCTGAGCCGGGGCGGGCTGCCCTGTCCGGCTCACCCGGACCGGCGAGCCCACCGGGGTAATCGGGGCCGCCCTGCCCTCTCGGAGCACCCGGTCCCTCCAGGATGCGGCGCAGCTCCGGGCCGGCGTCGACCACGCGGACGTCGTCGCCCGTGGCCACGCCGTTCTTCTCGAAGGCGGTGAGGACGGCGTGGATGACGGCGTCCATGGCCTCCTTCGTCTCCATCTGCCGCGCCCCGGACCAGAAGCGCAGGTCCATGCCCACGGTGGTCACGCCCACCGAGGCGAGCAGCGCCTGCGGCGCTGGGTCCCGGAGCACCTGGGGCAGCTCTGACATCGCCCGCACGGCGATCTCCCGGGTCCGCGCCAGGTCGTTCCCCGTCTCGACGTCGACCCGCAGGGAGGAGCGCACGGCGCTGAAGCCGGTCTGCACGGTCACGGCCTGGGAGTGCAGCATCTGGTTCGGGATCAGCACGAGGCGCCCGTCGAAGGTCTTGACGGCGGTCGAGGACAGCCCCATCTCCACGACGTTGCCGGCGTGCTCGCCGACCTGGATCTGGTCGCCCACCCGGAAGCGGTCCCGCGCGAGGATCACCATGCCCGCGAACATGTTGCCGAGCACGGTCTGGAACGCGATGCCGGCCGCGATGGAGATGACGCCGATGCCCCCGAGGAGGTCCACCGGCTTCACGCTGGGGAACACGACGGTCACGGCGGCGCCCAGGGACAGCACCGTGACGCCGACGGCCACGAGCTTGCCGAAGACCCGCGCGGAACTGGGGCTGCGGCCCCGGCGCGCGAACAGCCAGGCGACACCGGCCCCGAGCAGTCGCCCCAGGAGCCAGCCGACGACGGCGACGGCCAGCCCCACGGCGACGGCGAGCGGCGTGATCTGTGGCAGGTCCATCAGTCGTCCTCCGTCCGGCGGGCGACCAGCGCCCGTGTGCGGTCCAGCGCCGGCCGGTGCTCCGGCAGAGCGACGGCGTCCAGTTCCCCGAGCAGCTGCTCGAGGGCCCGCGGCACCTGCAGGGTGTCCGCCCCGTAGTGCGCGACCTCCTCCACGGCCAGCCGCAGCAGGTCCTCCACCGTGTCGCTCCGCAGGGCGACGCGCGGCGCCCCGTCCTCGTCCGCCACGTGCCGGGGCGCGTCGCGGCGGGTGACCGCCCGCCCGAGGATCACGCGCAGCTCGGCGAGGACCTGCGTGGCCGTCGTCGGGTCGTTGATGCCCGGGGAGAGCGCGCGCTCCGCGACGTCCACGAGCTGCCGCACCCCGAAGGCCGGGTCCTGCGGCAGGCTGCGCTGGGAACCGAGCGCCAGGGCCTTCTCCACGCCCTCGTCCGCGTCCTCGGCGGTGTCGCCCCATACCCGGGCCAAGGCGGTGCCGGGGGCGACGAAGTCCCCCGGACCCACCAGGAGCTCCACGTGGAGGTCGTGCTCGCGTGCCAGGGCGGCGAGCCGACGCTCGTCCACCTCGACGACGTGCCCGTGCCGGTCGCCCGCCCGCACGGTCCGCTCCGGGCCCGACGGCGCCCACGTCCCCCGCTCCGGGGCGTCGTCGGCCTCGGGGAAGTGCTCCTCCACCGCTCGGCACGTGGCCTCGCCGATGCGGCTGACGACGTCGGACACCTGGATCAGGGACATGATCGTGCGGATGAACGCGAGGAACAGCGCGAACGCGGTCAGCACCAGCACGTAGGCCAGGGAGACGGACAGCTGGGGCACGAAGACCTCCCCGCCGCCGGACGCGCCGCGCACCTCCCGCAGCACGGTCAGGGAGTAGACGAAGGAGGCGACGAACGCCCCGAGCGTCCACTGCGTGATCCGCGTGGAGAGGAAGTCCTGGAGGATGCGGGGGCTGAACTGGCTGCTCGCCAGCTGCATCACGACCATGGTGATGGAGAAGACGAGGCCCGTCACCGAGATCATCGCGCTCGCGATGGTGCCCAGCACGCTGCGCGCCCCGTCCGGTCCGCCCGGGAAGGCCACGCCGATCTGGTGGCGCAGGCCCGCGTCCACGAGCGGCAGGGTCAGGCCCACGACGACGGCGGCCAGGCTCACGAGCGCCGGGATCACCCAGAACGGGCGGAACAGCCTCCGCAGGGGCGACATGTGCCGGATGCTGTGCGGCCGCTCGACCACGGTGACGAGGGCGGGGGCGGTGCTCATGGGGGACAGTCAAACAGGATCGGCCCCCCGATGCCCACGCGGCGCCCACGCGGATCGCCGGACCGGCCCGAGCCGGAGCGCTGGCCCGCTCCCCCGCCCGGCGGCAGACTGGCCCGATGCTCCTCCCGCCCCTCGACGAGTTCCTGCGCATCCTGATCGTCACCCCGCTGGCCTACGTGGCCGTCGTCGTGCTCCTGCGGGTCAGCGGGAAGCGCTCCCTGGCCAAGCTCAACGCCTTCGACATGATCGTCACGGTGGCCCTCGGCTCGGTGCTGGCCAGCACCGTCACCGCCTCGGGGACGGCGCTCGTGGCCGGGCTCACCGGCTTCACAGTGCTCCTGCTGCTGCAGGTGATCGTCTCCTGGCTGACCTCCCGGCGGCGAGTGCAGACCTCGCTCGTCCGCTCGGAGCCCACCCTCCTGGTGCGGCACGGGCGACTCCTGACCGATGCCGTGGCCGAGGCCCGGCTCACGGAGGACGAGGTGCGCCAGGCCGTGCGTTCCCAGGGCATCGGCGGGCTCGACCAGGTGGCGGCGGTCTGCCTCGAGTCGGACGGCACCCTGTCGGTGATCCCGACCTCCTCCCTGGGCGACGAGTCCGCCCTCGCCGATGTCGGTGCGTGGTGATCAAGGGTCCCGCCGCCGAACGGCGTCCACCCGCGGTGCCAGAATGGAGCCATGACCACGCAGCCCGCAGGCCCCTCCCCCGCGTCCACTGACCACCGCCGCTCCCTGGCCGACTCCGGCGCGGCCCTCGGCCCGCTGGACGGCCGGTACCGCGCCGCCGTCGCGCCGCTCGTGGAGCACCTCTCCGAGGCGGCGCTGAACCGCAACCGCATCCACGTGGAGGTGGAGTGGTTCATCCATCTCGCCGAGCACGCCGTGCTGCCGGGCCTGACGCCCCTCACGGACGAGCAGAAGGCCGGCCTTCGGGCCATCGTCACGGATTTCGACGCCGACTCCGTCGCCGAGCTGGCGGCCACCGAGAAGGTCACGGTGCACGACGTGAAGGCCGTCGAGTACTTCATCGCCGACCGCCTCGAGGGGCTGGGCCTGGGCCGGCTGAAGCCGCTCGTGCACTTCGCGTGCACCTCCGAGGACATCAACAACCTCGCCTACGCGGTGGGTGTGCGCGACGCCGTCGAGCAGGTCTGGCTGCCGGCCGCCCGCGCCGCCGTGGCCACCGTCTCCGCGATGGCCGCCGAGGCCGCCGAGACCCCCATGCTCTCCCGCACGCACGGCCAGCCGGCCACGCCCACCACGCTGGGCAAGGAGATGTCCGTGTTCGTGCACCGTCTCACGCGTCAGACCCGGCGCATCGCCGCCCAGGAGTACCTGGGCAAGATCAACGGCGCCACCGGCACCTACGCCGCCCACCTCGCCGCCGCGCCCGACGCGGACTGGCCGGCCCTCTCCCGGTCCTTCGTGGAGCACCTCGGCCTCACCTGGAACCCGCTGACCACCCAGATCGAGTCCCACGACTGGCAGGCGGAGCTGTACGCCGACGTCGCGCGCTTCAACCGGATCCTCCACGGCTTCTGCGTGGACGTGTGGAGCTACATCTCCATCGGCTACTTCGCGCAGATCCCCGTGGCCGGCGCGACCGGCTCCTCCACCATGCCGCACAAGGTGAACCCGATCCGCTTCGAGAACGCCGAGGCCAACCTCGAGCTCTCGTGCGCCCTGCTCGACTCCCTCGGCGCCACCCTCGTGGAGTCCCGCTGGCAGCGCGACCTCACGGACTCCACGAGCCAGCGCAACATCGGCGTGGCCCTCGGCCACTCCGTGCTCGCGCTGACCAACGTCACCAAGGGCCTGGGCCAGCTGCAGGTCGCCGACGCCGTGCTCGCAGGGGACCTGGACACCAACTGGGAGGTGCTCGGCGAGGCGATCCAGACCGTGATGCGCGCCGAGGCGATCGCCGGCGTCGAGGGCATGGACAACCCCTACGAGCGCCTCAAGGAGCTCACCCGCGGGCACCGCGTGGACGGCGAGCGCATGCGCGAGTTCGTGCGCGGGCTCGGCCTGTCCGACGGCGCCCAGGCGCGCCTGCTCGAGCTCACCCCGGCCGGCTACACGGGCGTGGCGGCCCAGCTGGCCAAGGAGTTCGGGCCGGCGCAGGACTGACCGGACCGGCCGCCCCGGGGCGGCCCGCCCGGGGCGGCCCGGACGCGGCCTGGGCGTCGGCCCCCCGGCGGGCTCGGACGCCCAGGTCACGATCCGAGGACAGGATGGTCACGACCTGAGCACACCTCTGGTGTGGCGGGCGCCACGCGGACAAGCTGAGGGCGTTGCCGCCACCCGGCGGCCGCGACGCGCCGTAGAGCACGCCCCGAGGAGACCTGATGTCCGCTCGCCGCACCACCCGCCCGCTGTCCACCGCCCTCGCCGCCGTCGTCCTGGCGGGTGGCCTCGCCGCCACCGCGGCCGCCCCGGCCCTCGCCGCCCCCGCCGAGACCACAGACGGGTGGCAGAACGGGCACTTCGTCGGGGGCACCTTCGGCTCCACGGAACTCTTGCCCCGGACGGGCCGCTTCTACACACAGCACGCCGTCAAGGACGTCCGCGTGACCGTGGCGCCGTTCTACCCGTCCTTCACTGACCTCGAAGAGATCTCCTATGACGTCCCCGGTGAGATGGGCCCGGAGACGGACGTGGAGTTCACCTACGACGCCGAGCTCGAGACCGGCTACGTGGACGTCCTGGAGCAGCGTCGGGTCCTCGGCGAGGAGGGCACCACCGGCGCCGTCTTCACCCTCTACGTGGACGGGAAGGCCACCGCGACTCTGGTGTTCGGGGAGGACCGGGACCTCGGTGACGACGTCCCCGGCATGTTCCTGGACGCCAGGGGCCCGCAGGCCTACGAATTCGGCGGACGCCCGACGGTGGACCACCAGACCCACCTCGCCGCTCCCGGCTCCCGCCTGGTCCACCTGTCGGGCAACTCCAGCGGCGACTTCCCCGGCGGCGCCCCCATCGAGGACTCCACCATGACGGTGGCCGAGCAGCCGGAGCACGGCACCCTCGTCGAGCTGCCCCGCATCGGCGATCCCACGCACTGGACCCCCGACGGGGCGAACGGCAGCTTCGCCAGCACCGTCTACGTGGCGGACGAGGGCTTCACCGGCACCGACCAGGCCGTCTTCACCCTCACTGACGGCGGCACCGGCGAGCAGAAGACGCTCGTCGTGACGTTCTCGATCGGGGACCCGCGGGCCGCCGACCCCCACCTGGGGGTCCAGGGCACGGGTCTCCCGTTCGACGAGGCCCGCGTGTGGGAGGCCCTCGAGGCCCAGGGCGAGGACGACGCGTCCGAGGCACCCGCACCGGAGTCCCCGGCGACCCCCGCCCCGGATTCGACGGACGTCCCGGAGGCCTCCGAGCCCTCGGAGCCCGCCGGCGAGCACACCGTCCCCGAGACCGTGGAGACCGGCTCCGGCCAGGCCTGGTGGCTGGCCGCCGTCGCTGCCGCGGGCACGGGCGCCCTGGTCGCCGGCCGGCGTCACTTCGGCCTGGCTCGCTGACCCGGAGCGCCGGAGTACTGCTCGTCCGCTAACCCGCGGCACCACCAGGCGCCGCTCCCGTCCCTCCGGGAGAGGCCGGCTCCGCCCTGTGACGGGGCCGGCCTCGGCCCAGGGCTGACCCGGGACCGCCTGACGGGGGACGATGGGCGGGTGCTGCTTCCGTCTCTCCCCGTGTGGCTGCTGTCCGCCACCCCCAAGGACCCCGCCGAACTCGAACGGGACGTGCCCGAGCCGATCGACGCGCACGGCGAGCTCGCCGACGCGATCACCGCGGCGATCACCGCCGTGGACCTCGTGGGCGTGTTCTTCTTCGCGATCTCGGGCGCCGTGCTCGCCGTGCGCAAGGGCTACGACATCGTCGGCTCCCTGCTGCTGGCCCTCATGGTGGGCACGGGCGGCGGCGTCGTCCGGGACCTCGTGGTCGGCCGGGACGTGCCCGCGGCCTTCGACAACCCCTGGTACCTGATCCTGCCCGCGGTCGCGTCCCTGGCGGTGTTCCTCCGCATCTTCGACGGCGAGCGCGGCCACCACGCCGTCATGGCCTTCGACGCCATCGGCCTGGCCGTGTACTGCGTGGTGGGCACGCGCATCGCCCTGCTCGCCGGCCTGAGCCCGGTCGCCGCCGCGGTGCTGGGCCTGGTGACCGCCGTCGGCGGCGGCATCCTGCGCGACGTCGTCGCCGGGGAACCGCCCGCCGTGTTCGGCGGGCGCGGCTGGTACGCGCTGCCGGCCATCCTCGGCGCGGGCACGACGGCGGCCCTCGGCCAGGCGGAGCTCCTCGGCCCGCTGACCTCGGCTGCGGTGATGGTGCTCGTGCTCGTGCTGCGCGTGGTGTCCATGCGCCGGGAGTGGCTCGCCCCGGGGGCCGAGATCTCGGGGGAGACCCAGCGCCAGCGCATGGATCCCCATGACGAGCCGCCCGTGCCGGACATCCGCGACCGCAAGGGCAGGGACGGGCCGCCCGCCGACCCCGGCGAGGACGGCCCCCCGGCGAACGAGGAGACGCCCGGGGCAGGCGAGGGCGTCCCCCCGGGGACACCCGGGTGAACAAACGAGCCACCGCGCGGGCCGCACGGGACAATGGCCGGTGAACCCCCGGACCCGACGGAAGGAGCCGCTGTGGACGTCCAGCAGTTCTTCGCCGACCTCTCCGACGTGCCGTGGCTGCTGACCACCCTGGACCTGATCGGCATCTTCTTCTTCGCCACCTCGGGTGCGCTGCTGGCCTCCCGCAAGGAGTTCGACCTGGTCGGCTCGATGGCGCTCGCCCTACTCGCCGGGCTCGGCGGCGGCTTCACGCGCGACATCCTCCTGGACCGCGGCCTGCCCGCGTCCCTGGAGAACCCGATCTACCTGGCACCGCCCGTGCTGGTCTCGCTGCTCGTGTACGTCAAGGCGCTCCATCCGAACCGGCTGAACCTCACCATCACCCTCTTCGACGCCGGCGGCCTCGCGCTGTTCACGGTCTCCGGCGTGCTGATCGCGCACTCGATGGACGTGCACCCGGTGTCCACCGTGGTGGTGGCCATGGTCGCGGCGCTCGGCGGCGGGGTGCTGCGGGACATCGTCGCCAACGAGGTCCCGTCCATCTTCGACCCGCGCGGCGTCTACGTGATGCCGACCTTCGTGGGCGCCACCGTGGCCACCATCGCCGCGATGAACGGGGTGCTCAACGCCTTCACGGGCTTCCTGATCGCGTTCCTGATCTTCGCCGTGCGCATGCTCGCCTACCGGTACCAGTGGCGGCTGTTCGGGGCGGACATCAGCCAGGACAAGGAGTCCCTGGACCGGCTGCGGCGGCTGGCCACCCAGGCGCAGGACGCCGCCGCGCGCCGCGTGGAGCGCGCCCGCGAGCGCCGCCTGCGCTCGGCCTCGGGGCCCGGGGGCATGGACGTCGGCGAGGCGGAGGCGATCGCGGACCGGGCCGTCCACCACCCGCCCGCGCCCGCCGGCTACCACTACGACGCCGTCGAGGACGCCTACACCCGCGACCACGCCTTCGACGACGACGGCGAGCCCGGGTCCGCCTCCTACGGGCCGCGGCAGGAGTACGAGGACCAGGTGCGGGTGGACGAGTACGACCCGGAGACCCAGACGATCACCGTCATCGACCCCGCCTCCCGCCAGCAGGTCCGACTGGACCCGGCCACCGGCGTCATGGACGTCACCGACCTGCGCACCGGCCGCACCCGCAGCTACGACGACCCGGAGCACGACTGGATCGCCGACGACGCCGAGGACGATGCGCGGGGCTGACGCGCCCGCGTGAGCACGGGGCGCGGGGGCCGGTGCAAGACGGCCGAGGCTGCCGAGGCGCGGGAACCGTGCGCATCGGCGTTCGCCGGACGGACTAGGCTGAGAGTCCATGACCGGCACGCATGAGACCGCCCTCCCCGCCAGCACCACCGACGGACGCGCGGCCTCCGCGCCCCTGCGCCGCATCGGCTTCGACCGCGCGAAGTACATCGACCTGCAGTCGCAGCACATCCAGGAGCGCCGCCGTGAGATCGGCGGCAAGCTCTACCTGGAGATGGGCGGCAAGCTCTTCGACGACCTCCACGCCTCCCGTGTCCTGCCCGGGTTCACCCCGGACAACAAGATCGCGATGCTCGAGCGCATCAAGGACGAGACCGAGATCCTCGTCTGCTTCAACGCCAAGGACCTCGAGCGGAACAAGGTACGCGCGGACCTCGGCATCACGTACGAGGACGACGTCCTGCGCCTCGTGGACGTGTTCCGCGAGCGCGGCTTCCTCGTGGAGCACGTGGTGGTCACCCAGCTGGAGGACGCCAACCACCGGGCGCTGGCGTTCCTGGAGAAGCTCGAACGGCTGGGCCTGAAGGTCGCCCGCCACCGCGTGATCCCCGGCTACCCGCACGCCACCGCGCGCATCGTCTCGGAGGAGGGGTTCGGGCGGAACGAGTGGTCCCAGACCACGCGGGACCTCGTCGTCGTGACGGCCCCCGGCCCGGGCTCCGGCAAGCTCGCCACGTGCCTGAGCCAGGTGTACCACGACCACCAGCGGGACATCCCGTCGTCGTACGCGAAGTTCGAGACGTTCCCCATCTGGGACCTGCCGCTGGAGCACCCGGTGAACGTGGCCTACGAGGCCGCCACCGCGGACCTGGACGACATCAACCTCATCGACCCCTTCCACCTCGCCGCCCACGGCGAGCAGGTCACCAGCTACAACCGCGACGTCGAGGTGTTCCCGCTGCTGGCCGCGCTGCTGGAGAAGCTCACCGGCGCCTCCCCCTACCGCTCCCCCACGGAGATGGGCGTGAACATGGCCGGGGCGGCGATCGTCGACGACGAGGCCTGCCGCCAGGCCGCCCGCCAGGAGATCATCCGCCGCTGGTACAAGGCCGCCGTGGAGGAGGCCGCCAACGGGGAGAGCGACGAGGTCTCCGAGCGCATCGCCCTGATCATGTCCCGCCTCGGCCTGACCTCCGAGGACCGCCCCGTGGTGGGCGCGTCCCTGCTCGTGGCCGAGCGCACCGGCGAGCCCGGGGCGGCCGTGCAGCTGGCGGACGGCACCCTGGTGACCGGCAAGACCTCCGCGCTGCTGGGCTGCTCCGCGGCCATGCTCCTCAACGCGCTCAAGGTGCTGGCCGGCCTCTCGGACGAGGTGCACCTGCTTACCCCCGAGTCCATCGAGCCCATCCAGACGCTCAAGACCGTGCACCTGGGCTCCACCAATCCGCGCCTGCACACGGACGAGGTGCTGATCGCCCTGTCCGTGTCCGCCGCGACGGACCCGAACGCCAAGGCCGCGGTGGAACAGCTCGCGAACCTCGAGGGCTGCGACGTCCACACCACCACCATCCTCGGCTCCGTGGACGAGGGGATCTTCCGCTCGCTGGGGATGCTGGTGACGAGCGAGCCGGTGTTCCAGAAGAAGGGGCTGTACCGGAAGCGGTGAGGCGGGGCGGTTCTTGCGACGAGCCCTGCGTAGCGGAGCCTATTCCACGCGGATAAGCCCATCGGCCCGGGGCGTCGAGGCGAGGGGCCGCCGTCGTCATTCCCACCCGCGCCGGAAGACGAGTCCCGCACAGTTGGGGTCATACCCGCCGGTAACCCCCAGCTGTGCGGGACTCGTTCCATCGGGGCGGGTGGGCGCGGCTCCTGCACAGGGCGCAGGGGCGACCGGTGGCTCCACACCCGGCCCTCCACCACGACGGCGGCACCCGCCTCCGGCGCACCCTGGCGGCATGGCTCGCTCCCCGGCTCCGCTGCCTCCCATGTCTCCGTCCTCGGCCCCGCCCGGCCACGAGCCGGACGGGCCGCCCACGCTCTTCACCACGCGCATGGCGCGGGAGGCAGGCATCGGCCAGGAGCGACTTCGTGCGAATGACCTCAGTCATGAGGGCCGCGCGCTCTGGACGGCGCGCGGCCGCGAGGCGTCGTTCCTCGAGCGGCTCCTCGTTCTGCAGGAGCTGCACCCCTCCGGCGTGTTCTCCCACGCCACCGCGGCGCGGGTCTGGGGCATGTGGCTGCCGAGCCGGCTCGAGGTCGACGAGACCGTTCACATCGCCAAGTACTCCGGTCGAGGGGGCCACGCGACGCGCGAGGGTGTGCGCTCGCACCGGCTGCACCCCCGGGCGCCCGTCCGCATGCTGCACGGCCTGCGGCTCACCACTCCGGACTGGACGTGGGTGGACCTCGCCCGGGAGCTCTCCACGGAGGACTTGGTGGTCGCCGGAGACAGCCTGCTCGTCACGAAGCACGGTGCTGAGGCCCGTCGGCTGGAGCGACTGCCTGACCGTGCGGTGACGCTGTCCCGGCTCGAGCGCACGGCCGCATCGCGGTCCAACGTCCGCGGGGTCGTCCGTGCGCGCCTCACCGCCGGCATGCTCCGCGCCGGCCACGACTCCCCCGCCGAGTCCCGGCTCCGGCATCGGCTCGAGCTGGCGGGATTCCCGGAGCCGGCCGTGAACCCGCTCCTCACGCTGTCCGACGGCACACGCCAGCGGGTGGACCTCTGCTGGGAGGAGCTGCGCATGGTCGTGGAGCTCGACGGGGACCAGCACCGGACCGACAAGGCGCAGTGGCAGCGGGACCGCGCCCGGCGCCGGGCCCTCGAGGCGGACGACTGGGATGTCACCTGGGTCGCCGGCGACGTCTTCACCGCGGCGGGTTGGCGCGCCTTCCAGACCACCCTGGCCCGCACGATGCGCCGCCAGGCCGCGCGCCGCGGCGTCGTGCTCCGGCCGGTGCTGCCCGGAGAGTGAGCACCCAGCCGCCCTGCCCCCGCACCGCCAGGAGCCGCGACGAGTCCCGCACAGTTGGGGGTTACTCACGGGTATACCCCCAACTGTGCGGGACTCGTCTCACGTGCAGGCGTCTGCCGGCGCCGCCCCCGCCCGGCTCAGCCGAGCCGCTTCACGCCGATGGTGTGGGCCGTGGTGAACTCCTCGATGGCCCACTCGCCGTTGAACCGGCCCAGGCCGGAGTTGCGGGCGCCGCCGAAGGCCACGTGGGCCTCGTCCTGCACGGTCATCTCGTTGATGAAGCTCATGCCGGCGGCCAGGCCGTCGGCGAAGCGCAGGCCGCGGTCCAGGTCCTGCGTGAACACGGCGGAGGACAGGCCGAACTCGTGGTCGTTGGCGAGCTCGAGGGCGTGCGCCTCGTCGCGAGCCTTGAGCACCACGGTCATGGGGCCGAAGATCTCGTCGCGGGCGATCTCCATGTCCGGCTCGGCGTCCACCCACAGGAACGGCGGCACCACACGGCCCTCGATCTCCCCGGAGACGAGCGCGCGGGCGCCGTCGGCCTCCGCGGAGGCGATCTTCTTCTTGAGGGTCTCGAGCTGCTGGTCGTTGACCACGGGGCCCACGAGCACGCCCTCCTCGCGGGGGTCGCCGAACTTCAGGGACTTCACGGCGCCCTCGTACTTGGGCAGGAACTCGTCGTAGACCTTCTCGTCCACGATCACGCGCTGCACGGACATGCAGATCTGGCCGGAGTGCAGGTAGCCGCCGGTGACGGACTGCTCGACGGCGGCGTCGAGGTCTGCATCGTCCAGCACGACGACGGGCGCGTTGCCGCCCAGCTCCAGCGCCACCTTCTTGATGTGGTCCCCGGAGACGGCGTTGGCGCCGACCTGCTTGCCGACCGGCGTCGACCCGGTGAAGGAGATCAGACGCGGCACGGGGTGCTTCACGAAGGCGTCGCCGATCTCGGAGCCGGCGCCGACCACCACGGAGAGCACGCCGGCGGGCAGGCCGGCCTCCTCGAAGATGCGCGCGATCAGGGTGCCGCCGGTGACGGGCGTGTCCGAGGCCGGCTTGATGACCACGGCGTTGCCCAGGGCCAGGGCGGGCGCCACGGAGCGCTGGGACAGGTGCAACGGGAAATTCCACGGGGAGATCACCCCGACGACGCCGACCGGCTTGCGGTAGACGCGCATCTCGCGGTCCGGGGTGTTGGAGGGGTGGATGGTGCCGTGCACGCGGGAGGGGAACGAGGCCGCCTCCTGGGTGATGCCGGCGGCGAGGGAGACCTCGATGTTCGCCTTGATCACGGTGGAGCCGGACTCCTTCACGAGCCAGTCCACGATCTCCGCGCGGCGCTCCTCGAGCAGCTCGGCGGCGCGGCGCAGCACGGCGGCCCGCTTGCCGGGGGCGACGGCGGCCCACTCCCTCTGCGCCTCGGCGGCGGCCCGGTAGGCCTCGTCCAGGTCTGCCTCGGAGGCGAGGGCGAACTCGGCGACGACGGCGTCGTCGTAGGGGTTCACGTCCTGCTTGGTGCTGCCGGCCGCGCCGTCGCGCCACTGCCCGGCGATGAACTGCTTGCTGACGTCGTTGCCGTGGAAGGTGGCGGCGGCGTGCGTGGTGGGGCTCATGGGGATGCTCCTCGAGGTTCGGGGACGGGTGCGGTGCGTGCTCCCGACGCTAGGCGGCGGGCGCCCGGGTTGTCAGGGGCGGGAGGGCGCGGGACGCGGACGGGCCCGCGCGGCGGCTGAACCGGCGCGGGACGGAGCCGGCGGGGTCAGGCCTGGTCGAAGACGACCACGGGCTTGAGAGTCTCCCCGGACTTGGAGTCCTCGAACGCCTGGTTGATCTGCGCGAAGGGGTAGGACTTCACGAGCCGGTCGAACGGGAACTCGCCGGCGGCGTGCAGGGCCATGAGGCGCGGGATGAAGACCTGCGGGATGGACTCGCCCTCCACGATCGTGTGGATGGTGATGCCCTTGGGCAGGTTGGTGCCGATGTCGAAGCTCGCCTCGGTGCCGAGCGCGGCGGCGCCGACCACGCCCAGCACGCCGCGCGGGGCGAGGGCATCCACGTTGTCGCCGAAGATCGCGGCGACGCCGGTGGTGTCCACGGCGTACTCCGTGCCGCCGTCCGTGAGCTCGCGGATGCGCTCGGCCACGGGCTCGCCGGCCTGGAGTGTGTGGGTTGCGCCGAGCTCCTCGGCCAGGCGCAGGCGGTCCGGGTGCATGTCCACGGCGATGATCGTGCCGCAGCGGGCCACCTTCGCGGCCATCACGGCGGAGAGCCCCACGGCGCCCGCGCCGAACACGACGATCGACGAGCCCGGCTCCGGTCGGAGCACGTTCAGCACAGCGCCGGCACCGGTCTGGATGCCGCAGCCCAGTGGGGCGAGCAGCTCCAGCGGGGCGTCGTCGTCCACCTTCACGGCGCAGCGCGCCGGGACGTTCGCCAGCTGCGCGAACGAGGACTGGCCGAAGAAGTGCGAGGAGACCTGGTCGCCGTCGAGGGTGTAGGAGGTGCTGCCGTCCTCGAGGCGACGCCCGCCGAAGTTCAGTGCGAACATGTCCGCGCAGTAGGCGGGCTGGCCCTCGTGGCAGGCGCGGCAGTGGCCGCAGGAGCTGAAGGAGAGCAGCACGCGGTCGCCGGGGGCGAAGCCGGTGACGCCGTCGCCCACCTCCTCGACGACGCCCGCGCCCTCGTGCCCGAGGACGGCGGGCAGCGGGGTGGGGTACCACTGGTCGCGGACGATCGCGTCGGTGTGGCAGACGCCGGAGGCGACCATGCGGATGCGTAGCTCGTCGGCGCGGAGGTCGTCGATCTCGACCTCGGTGATGGTCAGCGGGGTCTCGGCGGCGGTGGCGACCGCGGCGATGGTCTTCATGGGTGCCTCCCTGGGGTGCTGCGGGTGCTGCTGCTGGAATTCCTGCGACGGGGATGCCGGTCCTCCCAGTCCATCGCCCGCGGCGGGGTCTTGGCCAGGGTGGGCGGCCGGGCCTGCGGTGGCGGCAGCGAGCTGCTGCTCTGGCCTATGTCGAACATGAGGTGCAGGAGACCCGCTGGCGCGCTATCAGGCTGCGCGGCCCGCCCGGGTGAACTCCGCATACGCCCATGCGAGGTTCTCGTTACTCGGATAATCGACCCGGCGCTTCGGCATCGTCATGACCGGCTTACCGTGGAGGTCCTGGAGTCCATGCCGCAACATCGGGCCATCAACTTCGTCGAGAAGATCCTGCTGAATCTCGACCACCGGCCTGCCTTGAGTCGGTCGGAGTCCAAGGAATCTGCGGTCAAACGCCGCATGGTGGATCTTGCACAGCGCAATCCCATTGGTCACGGTCGGAAGGCCGTGCACTTCGCGGTCAGGAACGATGTGGGCGGCGTCCAACAGCTCTGGATGCGCAAAATTGCAGACTGAGCAGTGGTTTCCATACGCCGCCAGGACTGTGGAACGAAAGAGCGGCTGGTGAAGGCGCACCGTCGTCTCGCGCTTGAGGTACCGCTTGAGGGAAGACTCCATGACGGAGCCCGTCATGAGGTCCGGAACGTAGTCCTCCTCTGCGAAGGGAGCCATGACGAACTGCTGCCGCTCTGGCTCTTCTCCGAGGATGTACACCGGGGAGATCACTTGGTATTGAGCAGGGTTCATGGAAATGCCAATGAACCAGATGATGGGAAGACGTTGATGCATAGCGTTCCGCAGGCCCACGTTCTCGGGCTGTTGCGGGTTGTCACCACGCCACTTGTAGCGGATCAGCCCATCATCTCCGATTTCATCCTCGTAAGGGCGCGTCTCTCCGGATCGGCGAAAGGCGGTGCGAATCGACAGTGTGGCACTCCACCCGGCCGGACGCCGAATGCCTTGCATGGTCGAAATCAGAGGGAACTTCTCGCCGTCCCAGCGATAGTCCGCCAGGTCCTCCCGAGTCACGGAAAGCTGACCATCGAGGGTGCGTTCTGCCAACCATCGGATAGCGTCATTTCGCAGGCCTGCAGGCTCCACCACGATCGCTCCTTCGCCCGGGGACGCCACCATGCGGCCCACTTATCGGGCAGCGTAACGGACGCGCCGTGGTGCACGGAGCGGAGGATCGCGAGCACGGCTCGATCACCGAGTGCAGTACGCATGGTGGCTCCAGCGCGCTCGACGCCCCATCGCATCAAGCCGTCCAGCCCTACGGCACCTCGACCTCCGCCACCGGCGTTCCGATCTCGCGCCACAACGGGGCGATGTACTCGGCGTACTCGGCCCATGCGTCGGCGTCCGCGAGCGCCGACCAGCACGAGAGCCGCTGTGGAACCGCGAGCATCATGGCCAGGTCCAGGACGTCTCCGACGTCCTCACCCAACCCCCATTCGGCGAGGTAGGCACCGCGGATCTGCTCCATGGCCTCCGTCTCGAAGACGTTCCGCACTGGCACCAGCAGGGCGCGCAGGCTCGCGAAGGGGTGTGCCAGCACGGTGTCGCCCCAGTCGCTGAGTCGCACGCCCTCGGCCGTCACGAAGGCGTTGCCGCCGTGGAGGTCGTTGTGGTCCACGCTCAGCTCCGGCACCACGCCCTCAAGCATTCGGGCATCCACAGCCCATCGCTCCACCACCACGCTCATCCCCTCGATCGCTCGCTCCCGCTCCGCCACGGTGCACTGCGCCGGATGCCCCGCGGGCAGCCCCGAGAACCAGCCGAGCTGCTCGTCGAGGCGGGCGACGGCGTCGCCGGTCTCGAAGACCGGCAGGCCGATGTTCCGCAGCTCAGCGACGTCGGCGGCGGTCAACGACTTCTGCACGCGCGCCAGGGATCGGGCCAGTTCCACGTAGTGGGACGGTCCGTCCTCGCGGGCGCGCTGGGCCAGCACGGGCCCCTGGTCCGCGGTGAGCTGCCAGCCGGTCTCGGCGCAGGCGGCGACGGTCGACAGGAGCTCGCCCGGCGCCCGCGCGCTCAACACCCGACGCAGCTGCACCTCCCGCCGCAGGCACGCGTGCGGCCGCTTGAACCAGAACCGCCTCCCCTGGGCCGTGACGGTCCACAGGGAGCCCCAGACACGATCGCGCTCGACCACGATCTCCAGGTCCTCCTCGCCGAGGTTCGCCGCCCCCAGCTCGCGACGCAGCGCACCCAGGATCCAGGCGACGGCGGCCTCGCCGCCCGCCATGTCCAGACCCCTCACCCGAACTCCGCCCACACCCGCTTCTCCACCCCGTCCACGGTCATCTCGCCGCCGTGCGGGAGGATCCACTGCGGTCGTGTGTGGCCGAAGGGCACGCCCACGCACACCGCGGCGTCGGGGTTGTAGCGGTGCACGGTCTCGACCATCACGTCGGCCTGCGCGCGCCGTAGCCGCGCCCGCTCCTCGGCGTCCGGGCGCACGTCGAAGTCGCTGACCGGCGGGCGGGCCGCCAGCACGGCGGCCACCTCGCCGAGGATCCCCCGCTCCCCCAGCACGCGCAGCATGCGCCGCACGTCCGTGGCGCTCGGCATCTCCTCGCTGGTCTCCAGCAGGAGCACCCCGCCGCGCAGCGCCGCCACGTCGGCCGGGCCGCGGCCGGCCGCCAGCACCCACTGCAGCACCTCCAGGTTGCCGCCCCACGTCCGGCCCGTCACGGACCGCTCCGGGCCGGCCCACCGCCACGGGGAGGCACCGGGCCCGCCGCCGTCGTCGTCGGCCACCACCGGCTCCCGCTCTCCGAAGTCCGTGAGCGCCCGCGGATCCTGCCAGTCCACGCCGACGTCCTCGGACTCGCCCGGCTCCGTGATCTCCAGCCGCCCTCCCGTCAGCAGGGCGGCTCGCAGGGACGCGGTGTGCACCTCATCCACAGTCGGTCCCGGCCCCAGGTGCACCTGCGTGGACCCGCCGTGGAAGCTCGCCACGCCGTTCGCCCACAGCCACTGGTGCAGGTTGGTGTTGTCGCTGTAGCCGAGGAACGGCTTGGGATCGGCGCGTACCGCCGCCGCGTCCAGGTGGCCGATCACGGTGACCTGGTCCTCCCCGCCCACCGTGGCGAACACCGCCCGGATCCGCGGGTCCGCGAACGCCGCGTTCAGGTCACGGGCACGGTCCTCGGGGCTCGCGCCGAGCTCACGGGTGGTCGGGTACTCGACCGGCTCCAGGCCGGTGAGCCCGCGCAGCCGACGCATCGCCTGCTCGTGCACCGCGGGCGCGAACCCGGGGGCGGCGAACGACGGCGAGACGACGGCGATCCTCTCGCCCGGCTGGGCCTTGGGCGGGTGGGCGAGCGGCTGAGTCATACCGGGAGCGTAGCGAGAGGTCATCTGTCCGTCGTTCCTCTCGCTCAGACCAGACGACCTGCGCCCGGACCGCCCGGCGCCCCTCACCCCTGACGCAGCTCGCGGCGCAGGATCTTGCCCGTGGCGTTCTTCGGCAGTCCGTCCAGGACGGTCACCTCCCGCGGCTGCTTGTAGCGGGCCAGACGCTCGGCCGCGAACGCCTGGAGCTGCTCCCCCGTGGCGGCGCTGCCCGGGGCCAGCGAGACGAAGGCGGCGATCTCCTCGCCCAGCCGCTCGTCGGACACACCCACCACGGCGGCCTCGACCACGTCCGGGTGCTCGTAGAGGACCTCCTCCACCTCGCGGGGGTACACGTTCATGCCGCCGCGGATGATCACGTCCTTGAGCCGGTCCACGATCATCACGTACCCGGCCTCGTCCCGGCGGGCGATGTCCCCGGTGCGGAACCAGCCGTCCTCGTCGAACGCCGCCTCCGTGTCCTCCGGGCGGCCCCAGTAGCCGGCCATGATGCCCTCGCCCCGGATGCGCAAGCTCACTGGAGGTCTCGTGGTCCTCCTCGGGCACCTCGGTGCCGTCCATCGCGACGATCCGGAACTCGAAGCCGTCCACCGGCCGGCCCACGGTGCCCGGGCGGGTCGGCGCGTCCACGGGGTTGAAGAAGCACGCGCCCGCCTTCTCGGACAGCCCATAGCCCTCCAACACGGGCACGCCGTACAGCTTCTCGGCGGCGTGCAGCGTCTCCACCGGCAGGCTCGCACCGCCGGAGAGGGGCATGCGCAGCCGGGAGAAGTCCGCCGGCTCGGCCCCGGCCTCACGGCGGGCCCGGGCCACGGAGAGGAACGCCCCGTGCATGGTGGGCACGCCGGGCAGGAACGTGACGCCGTGGTCCTGCAGCTGGTCGTAGGCGGCCGCCGGATCGCCGAGACCCAGGAGGACGCCGCCGAGCAGGCGAGCCCGCGGGTGCGGCTCGTGGTGGATCCGCCGCGGGCGGAGGGCTGAGAGGAGGCCGCGAGGTCGTGACGCGCGGGGCCCGGGGCAGGGGTCAGGCGGCCGCGCGCCCACGCATCCGCCACGCCCGCCACGCGATCAGCGGCATGATCACCGCGCCTGCCACCGCCCACCAGTCCGGCGGAGCGGACCGGTCGGCCAGCTGCGCCCACAGCTTCCCGACCCAGTACACGGCCACCGCGGTGAGCAGGAGCGCCTCCCAGCGCAGCCGCCGGCCGCGGTCCGGGCGGAACCGCGCCGCGTAGTCCTGCGGTGTGCCGAACTCCTCGGCCAGCGGACGGCCGGACGCCGCGGCGTGCGCGCGGGCCTCGTCCACCACCTCCCGCACGCGCGCGTCCGAGTAGGCGAGCTTCGAGCGCAGGACGCCGCCGAGCACGAGGGCCCAGGCGTCGTCGTCGGGGGTCTGCGCCGTGGTGGCGTCCGGGACGTCGTCCGTGGGCAGTCGCCAGAAGCCCAGCGCACCCAGGCCCAGATAGCCGGCCACGATCGCCGCATGCCACCCCACGGAGCCCGTGAACAGCGGCTGCTCCGAGAGCCAGGGCAGCAGGAACCCCGCCCCGACCACCAGTGGCACCGCGCCCGCCGCCACGATGCCCGCCGTGGCCGAGAAGGAACGCCGGAGGATGGTCCTGGACCACAGGGTGATGACCACCGTCATCACCACGGCGAGCACCAACGGGAACAGCAGGTGGCCCCATGTGTAGTCCACGGTGGAGCCGTCCCGGAACGCGAACACGACGGCGAACGGCACGGAGAACAGTGCGGCGATGATCAGCGCGTTGCACGGTGCCGCCCGCCACGTCAGCGACGGGTCCGTGGCCAGCACCGGCTCCCCGGCCGCGCTCGACTCCGCCGTGCGCTCCCGGGCCCAGCCCACGGCCGGACCGAAGAGCTCCTCCGGTCCCTGCCCGGAGCCCACGACGACGGCCAGCGCCTCCGTCAGCTCGCGCACCACGATCTCCTCCCGGACGTCGTCCAGCAGGAAGCGGCCCGCGGCCGCGGCGGCCCAGTCCCCATCCGCCGACACGCCGCGCGCGGCGGCGAAGCGCTCCAGCAGGTCCGGCAGCGGGGGTTCACGGCGGGTCATCACTGTCCTCCTTCATCAGTCCGGCCTGCGGCCGCGCGGCGCACATCCACCCAGGCGAGGACGGCGGCGGCCACCGTGCCGGCGGCCACCAGCCAGTGCCACCACTGCGCCTCACCCTTCGGCACGAGGACGCCGACCATGGCACCCACCACCGCAGCCGCGGCGACGGTGGTGAGCGCCGCCGTCGTGCGCGCGCGGTGGACGCGGTCCCGCGGCACCCGCGCGGCGTAGGAGGCGGGCGAGCCGAACTCCTCGGCCAGGGTGGTGCCGGCGTCGGCGGCGTGGGCACGGGCCTCGGCCACGATCTCGCCCACCCTGCCCTCCGGCACGTCGGCGCGGGAGCGCAGCAGGAACGCGAGGCGAGCGGCCCACTCCTCCTCCGAGTCCGGCGTGAGGCCCTGGTCCGCGTCCCGCTCCGGGAGCAGCCGGGCGGCCACCCAAGACAGCACGCCGCACACCGCGGCGACGCCGAGCCACACGAAGGAGCTGACGCCCGCGGCGAGCCCGGCGTCGCCGACGCTCACCATGAGCACGGCCAGGGCCGCGAGCAGTGCGCCGGCCAGGCAGACTGCCGCACCGGCGGCCGCCACCGTGGGCACGTGCCGCTGCAGCCGCTCCCACCCCCACAGCACGCCCATTCCGCCCACGCCGACCACCGGCGGCACCAGCAGCACGCCGAGGGAGACGTCCGTGGTGAGCCCGTCCTTCAGGAGGGTCAGCAGGAAGGCCAGCAGCGCACCCGCACCCGCCAGGACGAAGCCCACCCTGAGCACATCCGCACCCGTGGTGATGCGCGCGTCTGTGAGGGGCTCGCCGGCCTCGGCGGCGTCCGCGCACGCCTGAGCAGCCCAGTCCTCGGGCGCCCCGAAGAGCTCCTCCGGGTCCTCCTGGGTGGCCACGACGACGGCCCGCGCCTCCGCCAGCAGACGGCGGCGGTGCGCCGGGGCGACCTCCTCGGCGGCCAGCGCGGCGGCGGCCGCGCGCAGCCAGTCGGCCTCGGCCGCGCGGGCGGCGGAGCGGGCGGTGGCGTCGTTCATCGGGTGACCTCCTGCGGATCGGGAGCGGGGACGGATTCGGCGGTACCGCCGTCGGCACCGGCCTCCCCCTCAGCGCCCAGGGCCGCGAGCGCGGCGCCGAGGGCCCGGAAGGAGGCGACGGCGTCGGCGTACGCGGCGCGGCCGGCGTCGGTGAGGGCGTAGTCCTTGCGGCCGGGACCGCCCTGGCCCTCCACCCAGCGGGTGCTGACGTGGCCGGCCTCCTCGAGGCGGGCGAGCACGGGGTAGAGCGAGCCGCCGCGGAGCGTGCCGAAGCCGCGGGCGGCGAGGGTCTGGGCGATCCCGTAGCCGTGCAGCGGCCCGGCCGTGAGCGCGCCGAGGATCGCGGGCTCGAGCGCGGCGCGCAACCAGGCTGCGGGCCAGGGGCGGGGGCCTGCGGAAGCGGGGGCGCCGTCGCCAGGGAGTGGGCTCATGTATCTAAGTACACGGCGTATCTATAGATGACGTCAAGCTGTCCTCGGGTTCGGATCCCCAGGCAGCTCACGACGGCGGGGCTCAGCGGCTCGCCACCGTGCGGTGCAGCCGCCCCCGGACGCGCCGTTTCCCGAACGAAAACTGGGGTGGGGCGTAGCCTGGCGCCCATGACCACCGTGTTCTACGACGAGCAGGGCCGTCCCGAGCCGCCGGCCGCCGCCGGCGAGGCCGCCACCCTGCTCGGCTTCCTCGACTTCCTGCGGGCCAGCCTCGAGTGGAAGTGCTCGGGCCTGGACACCGAGGCGCTGCACCGCCGCCTGCCCGGCCACCCCTCCGAGATGACGCTCGGCGGGATGCTCAAGCACCTCGCGTTCGTGGAGTTCTGGTGGTTCGAGGCCGTCGCCCTCGGCGAGCCGACCTCGGAGCCGTGGGTCTCCGCGGACTGGGACGCGGACCCGGACTGGGACTGGCACAGCGCCGCCCAGGACTCCGCGGACGACCTGCGCGCCGTGTGGTCGGACCAGGTGGCGCGCTCCCGGCAGACCGTGGTGGACCTGCTGGCCGGCGCGGACGACGACGGCGCGGCCGCCCTGGCGCGGACCCACCGGATCCGGGAGGGGCGGGACCCGGTGTCCCTGCGCTGGATCCTCACGCACATGATCGAGGAGTACGGCCGGCACTGCGGCCACGCGGACCTGCTGCGCGAGGCGGTCGACGGCCAGACCGGCGAGTGAGCCCCCGCCCCACCCCCGGGGCCCCGCCCCCACCCCGGTCTGAGGCGCGATTCACCCCTGGGTCTGATGTGTCCGGCCCGCCGGAGTCGGTAGCGTCTGAGCCATGACGCCGCCCGCTCCCGCGCCCCCGCCCGCCGCCGCACCGGGTGCGCTGTCCGGGGTCTCCGGGCTGACCTCGGCGGAGGTCGCGGAGCGCGAGGCCGCGGGCCTGACGAACGAGCAGTCGAAGGACACCTCCCGCTCGCTGGCCGAGATCCTGCGCGTGCACGTGCTCACGCTGTTCAATCTGGCGATCGCACTGTGCGCCGTCGTCGTGATCTCCCTGGGCCGCTGGCTGGACCTGCTGTTCTCCCTGGCGGCGATCGCCAACGTGGTGATCGGCGTCGTCCAGGAGTACTCGGCCAAGCGCAAGCTGGACCGGATCGCGCTGCTGCACCAGGACGACGCCGTCGTCGTCCGGGACGGGGCCCGCGTGTCCCTGCCGATGGCGCGGATCGTGCGCGACGACGTCGTGGTGCTGCGCCGCGGCGACCAGGTGCCCGTGGACGGCGAGGTGCTCGCCTCGGACGGCCTGGACCTGGACGAGGCGCTGCTCACCGGCGAGAACGACCCCGTGCCCAAGGCCCCCGGGGACGCCGTGCTCTCCGGCTCGTCCGTGGTGGCCGGCACCGGGCTCGTGCGCGCGACGGCGGTGGGCCCGGCCTCGCACGCCGCCCGGCTCAGCGCGGAGGCCCGCCGGTTCTCGGCGATCCGCTCCGAGCTGCGCGGCGCCCTGGAGAAGGTGGCCCGCTGGCTGACGATCGGCCTGGTGCCCATCATCGCGGTGATCGTGTACGGCCAGATGACGGCGGTCGGCGGGTGGGCGCACGCCCTGGCCCAGCCGCGCGAGGCCGCCCTCGAGCCCGCCCTGATCGCGTCCGTGGCCGCCGTGACCAGCATGATCCCTCAGGGCCTGGCCCTGATGACCACCATCGCGTTCGCGGTGTCCGCGCTCAAGCTCGCCCAGCACGAGGTCCTCATCCAGGAGCAGCCCGCGGTGGAGGTCCTCGCCCGCGTGGACACCGTCTGCCTGGACAAGACCGGCACCCTCACCGAGGGCGGGGTGCGCTTCCACGAGCTCCTCGCCCCCGCCTCCGCGTCCCCGTCCACCTCCACGTCCACGGACGACGACGGCGCCCCGGCCGACGTCGACGCCGCGGCGTGCGCGGTGCTCGCCTGGTTCGGCGCCGACCCGGACGCCAACCCCACCGCCGCCGCCCTGCACGAGCCCTTCGCCGACGCCCCGCCGCACGAGCCCGCGGACCGCGTGGCGTTCTCCTCGGCCCGCCGGTGGTCCGCCGTCGCGTTCGGCCCCGAGGTCGGGGCGGCCACCGGCACGTGGCTGCTCGGCGCCCCCGAGGCCCTGCTGGGCGACGCCGACGCCCGGCCGGGCGAGGCCGGGACCGGCCGGGACGACGTCGCCGCCGTGCGCGCCCAGGCGGACGCCCTCTCGGACGAGGGCCTGCGCGTGCTGCTGCTGGCCCGCACCGACGCGCCCCTGGCCGGGAACGCGCTGCCCGCCGGACGCGTCCCGGCCGCCGTCGTGACGTTCCGCGAGAACGTGCGCCCGGACGCCGCCGAGACCCTCGGCTACTTCCACGCGCAGGGCGTGCGCACCGTGGTGATCTCCGGGGACAGCCCCCGCACCGTGGCCGCGGTGGCGCGCGAGGTGGGCATGGACGTGCCCGGCCACGCCCACGACGGCCGCACCCTGCCAGAGGACCCCGCCGCCCTCGCGGACGTCATGGCCGAGCACGACGTGTTCGGCCGCGTCAGCCCGGACCAGAAGAAGGCCATGGTGGCGGCCCTGCAGTCGCGCGGGCACGTGGTGGCCATGACCGGCGACGGCGTGAACGACGCCCTCGCCCTGAAGACCGCGGACCTGGGCATCGCCATGGGCAACGCCGCCCCCGCCACGAAGGCGGTGTCCCGGATGGTGCTGCTGGACGGCCGCTTCGACCGTCTGCCCGCCGTGCTCGGCGAGGGCCGCCAGGTGATCGCGAACATGGAGCGCCTGGCCCACATCTACCTGACCAAGACCACGTACGCCCTGCTGTTCGGCGTGGTGTTCTCCCTGCTGGCCTGGCAGTTCCCGCTGCTGCCCCGGCAGGCGTCCACCGTGGACTTCATCATGATCGGGCTGCCCACGTTCTTCCTCGCCCTGCTGCCGAACCCGCGCCGCTACGTGCCCGGGTTCCTGGGCCGGGCGCTGCGCTTCGCCATCCCCTCCGGCGTGGTGATCCTGCTGTCCATGGTGGCGCTGCAGGCGTACGTGCGCCTCACCGCCGCCCACGTGGACCTCGCCCAGCAGCAGACCGCGTTCATGATCACCCTCACCCTCGTGGGCCTGTGGGTGCTCAGCGTGATGTCCCGGCCGCTGACCCGCCGCGTGGTGGTGCTGATCCTGGGGATGTACGCGGTGCTGGCCGCCGTCGTGCTGGTGCCGGCCTCCCGCTGGTACCACCAGATGGAGCTGCCGCCGGCGGACGTGCTGACGGCCGCCCTGGTGATCGCCGTGCTCGGCTGCGCGCTGATCGAGCTGATCCACCAGGTGCACCGCCGCCACGTGGCCCGGGTGCTCGCCGCCGCCGGGGCCTGAGCGGCGACTGACTCACGCCGGGCCGGGTGGGGCACTCCCCTCGCGTTGCGCTCACGACTCGCCGTGCGGGATTCCTGCACGCGGCGCGTCGTGAGCGCAACACCGGCGGGCGGCCAGCCTCGGCGGCGCCCCGCCTCACCTCACGCCGGGTGGCGGCGGGCCCGCTCCAGCACGTCGGCCGCGCGCTCGGCGACGTCGGCCTCGCGCCCCTCGAGGACGCTCGCGGCGGCCTCCAGGGCGTCCAGCCGGTCCGCCATGCCGCCGCGCAGCCGCTCCACCACGGAGGTGCCGGCGAGGGCCTTCGCCTCCCGCCAGGCGGCCACCAGCTCACGCTCGTAGAGGCGCTGCCCGGCCTCCTTCGCCGTCCCCGCGGGGCCGCGGCCGAGCACCGCCACGGCGTCGAGGCGGGAGTCGTCCAGGCCGAGCATGAGGGCCTCGAGCCGCCGGGTGATCGCCTGCAGCCGCCGGCCCGAGGACGTCAGCGAGCCGAGGCCGCGCAGGCCGGCCGCCGTCGTCGCCAGGGACTCCAGGGCCAGCGCCAGGGTGAGCAGAGCGGCGGCGAAACCGAGCGTGAGCACCGTGGTCAGCACGGCCGGCTCGACGTCCGGGGCGGGCGCCTCGCCCTCGCGGTCCGCGGACTGCATGGCCTGCCCGGCGCGCACCACGGCCGAGCCGACCTCCCCGGCCAGGCTCGCACCCTGCGCGTGCGGCAGGGAGCTGAGCACCACGCCCGCCACGGTCCAGGGCTCTGCCGTGTCCACGGTGTTCAGGGGCATGCGGCCCATCACGCGGCGGCCGTCCTCGAACACGAACACGGGCAGCACCACGGCGTCCCGGCGCAGCTCGCCCGTGGCCGGGTCCAGGAGCGCGCCCGACTCCGCCACGACCCGCCGCAGCCCCTCCGCGGTGGCCGTGGGGTCCAGGTCCACGCCGAGCTCGGACCACGGCCCCTTCCCGTCCTCCGCGTCGGTGCGGGTGGCGCGCGGGGTCAGGTAGGCCTCGCCGGCGCGCACGGCCACCACCACGTCCAGGGCGCGCGGGAAGGTGCCGTCCACGTGCTCGGCGACGCGCTCGACGTCGATCCCGTCCGCCGGGCCGTCCACGCTCACGCTGCGCAGCGCCTCGGAGCCCACGAGTCGGTACGGGTCGGGCGGCAGGGCGGCGTCCGTGGCGCGCTGGGCGAACGGGAGGCTGACCAGCACCGCGAGCACCGCCACGAGCGCCCACGCCGCGCGGCGCAGGTGGGGCGACTCGGCGGGGCCGGCGGCCCGCACCGCGCGGCGCGACGACGGCCCGTCCGTCCGGGGCGGATCCGACGGGTCCGCGCCGTCGCCCGCCGCTCCGCTCGCTCGGCCCGTCCCGGGCACCCACGCCGAGGCCGCCCCGGTCCCGGCGTCGGTCCCGTCGCCCCCGCCCAGCGGCCCCACCAGGGCGACGGCGGTGCGCCGCGCGCGGGCCAGCTGCGCCATCAGGTCCCCGGCCGGGCGGGCGCTGAGCCCGAGCCCGGCGCGCAGGGCGACCAGGCCGCCGTCGCCGTCGTCGGGACCCTCGGTCAGGCCCGCGTCCTGACCGAGCGGGAAGCGCTCGAGCTGCGCGGTGACCTCGCGGGCGCGGCCGGCCAGGCGCTTCTCCGCGTCCTTCCAGCGCCGGGCCGCGGCCCGATCCAGCCGCTCGTGCTGGGCGACGGCGAGCAGGTCGTCGTAGGCGGCCTCCAGGCCGTGCCGGACGGCGGGGTCCACCGCGCCGTCGGGGGCCTGGCGCAGCAGGCCGGTCAGCGCCAGCACCTCCTCGGCCACCGGGGCCAGCACGCGGTCCAGCACCCGGGTGCGCCGCGGAGTGGCCGCCAGGACGTCCGCGGAGTCGATCAGCTGCTCGACGGCGTCCTCGAACCCGCGCGTGGCCGCCTCGAACGCGGCGACGCGCGCGCCCAGCGCCTCCGCCTCCAGGCCCCGCTCCCTCGCCTTCTTCGACGTCGCGGCCTTCGCGCCCTTCGTGCCCCGCGTCCGGCGCGGCGCCGCCCCGCCCTCCCTCTCGACGGCGGCGGTCAGCGTCCGCTCCTCCTTCGCCTCACGCTCCAGGCCGCGACGCAGCTCGGCCCGCCACTGGGCGTGACCCGTGGGCAGGGCGTGCGGGGCGACGCCCGCCATGGAGACCTCGAGCGCCTCCATCTCGAGGAGCACCCGGGCGAGGGATGCGCGGCCGCGGTCGAGGGAGCGGCGGACGTCGGCCCGGCGGCGGCGGGCCCGCGCCCACAGCGCCGTGGCCACGAGCGCCCCGGCGAGCACGGGCAGCGCCAGCCCGAGGTGCAGGGCGGGCACGCGGGCCGGGCCGCCGTAGGAGGCCTCGCCCATCGCGCGCGCCACGTTGACCACCGCCGTCGGCCCCTGCCCGGCGCCGAGGCCGGAGTGGTACATGCGCTCGAGGTTGACCCGGTCCGCCACGTCCTCGTCCAGGCCGAGCCGGGGACGGATGACCACCCCGGCGGAGTCCTGCTCCGGGCGGTCCTCCGGGTCCGCGTCCGGGTGCTGCGGGCCCCACCCCTCGGTCTGGGCGGAGAGCAGCACGTCCACGCCCTCGGGCAGGCCCTCGCCGCGGAAGGACTGCTCGAAGGTGAGGTGCTCCGGCGTCACCCGCAGGGTCATCGGCTCCCACGAGCGCACGGGCCGCTGGGCGAGGACGGCGTCCACGGTCCCCTGGCTGATGCCGAACGGGGTGCCCTCCTCCACCTCGATCCGCACGGTGTGCCGCGGCTGCACGACGCTCACCCACAGGGCCAGCCCCGCGAGCACCGCCGTGAGGACCGCGCAGGCCACCGCGATCCCGGCGAGGGTGCGCTCTCTCATCGGACGGCCTCCCGGACGACGTCGGGGAAGCGGACCGCGGGCCGGGCGCGCCGGCCCGCCTCGACCAGCGCGCGCAGCGTCGCCTCGGCCTGCCCCACCCGGTCCTCCAGCTCCGGGCGGACCGACCGGCGGAACGCGTCCGGGCGGCCGCGGCGGCTGCCGGGAGCCAGCGAGTCCAGGGCGAGGGTGTGCTCCACGACGGCGGCCGTCGCCTCCCGGGCCTGCGGCAGGGCGCGCGCCCCGGGGGCGTCCGCGGCCAGGGCGAGCAGCTCCGTGAGGGCGCGCAGGCGCAGGGCCGGGTCGTCGCCCGCGTGGGCGAAGCGGGCCGGGTCCGCGGGGAGCGGCGCGGGCGCCTCGGCGGGGCCGGTGCCGGTGCCGCGGCGACGACGGCGCAGCGCCAGCACCCCGACGGCCACCAGCCCCAGCACGAGCGCCCCCAGCGCGGCCCACTGCCAGGCCGGCCGGTCCGCGAACAGCGACTCCTCCTCCTCCTCCGCCAGGGCGCGGACCTGATCCGAGGGCGTCGTGTGCGCGACGGCGGTGCGCACCAGCGCCTCCAGCGCCCCGGTGTGCTCGGTGCCGGGACGGGCGTCGCGCAGGTCCGCCTCCAGCCGGGACACCAGGTCCGGGCCCGGGGTGACCCCGGTGCCCGTGGCGAGGTGGACGACGGGGGCGAGGGCGCCGTCGTCGTCCGCGGGCGGGAGCATCACGGTGGTCATCACCCACGGCGGGTCCAGCAGGGGGAAGCCGTCCGGGCCGGTGCTCGGCGGGTCCTCGGGCATGCCCGTGCGGTACTCCAGGACCATGGCGCGGGCCGTGGCCTCGGCGTCCGCGCGCATGGCGGCCTCGTCCGCGCCCGGGTCCGCGACGTCCACGGTGAGCATGACGATCCGGCCCTCGAGCGGCAGGCTGCGGGCCAGCATGATGAGCGTGTTCTGGTCCACGTAGGGCTCCTCCGGGTTGAGCACCGCGAAGTGGATGCTCTCCGTGAGGATGCCCAGAGACGGGACCACCCGGCCGTCCGCGGCGAGGCGGTCGCCGAAGCCGTGCTCGTCCGAGTCCAGCGGGATCAGCGACGGCGTCGGGGTCGAGTGCGCCGGCCCGCCCGGGGCGGACGGGTAGACCGGGGTGGGGGCGGCGGCTGCGGGTGCGGGCGTGGCGGCTGCGGGGGCGGGCGTGGCGGCTGCGGGTGCGGCGAGGGCGAGCGCTCCGGCCAGGGCGAGCGCGCCGACGATCCGGCCCCGTCCCGCTGTGCGCATCCTGCCCCCTGTCGGCCTCTCGCCGTCGGGCCCGCTGGCCCGTCCGGCGTCGTCCCCTGCAGTGTACGGAGGCCCGCCCTCGCTGCCCGGCCGCCCCGGACCCCGAGCCGCCCCCAGAGTGGTCACGACAGGCCGCGTCCGCGGGAGGGAGACGGCGTGTCGTGACCACTCTGCGCAGGGGTGGCGCGGGCGAAGAGCGGCAACGGCCCCCGTTGCGCTCACGACTCGCCGTCCGGGATTCCTGCACGCGGCGAGTCGAGAGCGCAACGCCGGGGCCGGACACCCGGCGCAGTGACGGGAGCAGTGACGGGCCGGGCGGCGGTCAGCGCCCGCCCGCGCCCGGCGCGACAGCATCACGACGACGCACGGCGGCCCGGTACTCCCGCCACGACACGCCCACCACCAGCACGAGGGCCAGGATCTGCGCGACGCTCCACGCATCGATCCCGCCGTCCTCGACCGCCCCGGCGACGTTCGTGAGCACCACCAGCCCGGCGAGAGCGGTGAAGAACCACGCCATCCGGCGCTTCCCGGCGACGCCGTCCTTCGCGAAGCGCGAGGCGTACCCCGCCGGCGCGCCGAACTCCTCGGCCAGCGGGCGGCCTGCGTCGGCGGCGTGGGCCTGCGCCTCCCGGACGATCTCGCGGATCCGCGCGTCGGACAGCTGCATGCGCAGGCGCAGGGTGCCGGCCAGCTCGCGGGCCCAGGCGTCGTCGTCGAGGGGGTCGGCGGAACTGGTGGCCACGGGGCGCGCCTCGGGCAGGACCCGGTTCGCGAGCCACGCGAGCGCGGCGTGGACCGGGGCGAGCGCGAGCAGCCAGAAGGTGCTGCCGGTGAACAGCGTCTCGGTCCCGCCGCCCGTCACCAGCCACCCGGCCAGCCCGCCGACGACGACGACGAACGCGGCCCCCGCCGCCAGGACGGCGACGAGCCGGGAGACGCGCGGGAGCAGCCGCTCCCACAGCGTCATGGCGCCGACGCCCAGCAGCGACATCAGCACGGGGCCCGCCAGGAGCCCCCACGAGTACTCCGTGGTGAGGCCGTCCCGGACGAGCCAGACCACGAAGAACAGGACGCTGATCGCGGCAGCCACGGTGAAGCCCACGACGGGCACGTCCCGCCAGGACGCGTCGGGCGTGGAGTCCACGATCGGCTCCCCGGCCTCCGCCGCGTCCGCCCGCATCTGCGCGGCGAACTCGACGGGGGTGCCGAAGAGCTCGTCCGGGCCCTCGCCGCTCTGGGCCACGGCCTCGGCGGCGCGCCGGAGGTGGCGTCGCGCGGCGGCGGTGGAGACGCCGTCCAAGACGAGCACCCCGACGAGGAGCAGGGCCCAGTCCCGGTCCTCCTCGTTGCCGCGGGCCGCGTGCATGGCCTCGATCTCCGGCTCGAGCGAGGCCGGGGCGGACGTGGTCGCGCGCCGCGGGTCGGCGGGGTCGTGATCGTGGTCGTGGTCGTGGGTGCTCATCGGGCGGTTCCCTCCTGTGCGGTCAGGCGCGGGGTCGCGCCGAGGTCGGCCAGCGCGTCGCCGAGGCGGCGCCAATTCGCGACGGCGTCGCGATAGGCCGCACGCCCGGCGTCGGTGAGCTCGTAGTCCTTCCGGCCGGGGCCGGCGTCGCCGGGGGCCCAGCGGGCGGTGATGTGACCGGCCTCCTCGAGGCGGCCGAGCACGGGGTAGAGCGAGCCGCCGCGGAGCCGGCCGAAGCCGTGGTCCGCGAGCGCCTGGGCGATCCCGTAGCCGTGCAGCGGCCCGCCCGCGAGGCTGCCGAGGATGGCGGGCTCGAGGGCGGCGCGGACCCAGGCGGAGGGCCAGGCCTCCGGCGCCGTTCCTGACGGCGGTCGGTCGGTGGGCTCGTTCATGTACCTAGGTATAGCACGTACCTAGGTACGGGATCATCCCTTCTTTTCCTGCGGGCGGGGCGCCTCCGGGCCGCCCCGGCGTTGCGCTCACGACTCGCCGTGCGGGATTCCTGCACGCGGCGAGTCGTGAGCGCAACGGCGTGCCTGCGGGCGGAGGGTCTGCACCCGCGCCTACTCGATGCCGCGGGCGGCGAGCGCGTCGCCGACATCGTCCGCGTGCTTCACCGAGAGCACGAGCAGCGGCAGCACCCACGCCCAGGGCGCCATGCGCACGCCACGGCTGGCCTGGGCCTGCCGCACCTGCTCGGCCACGGAGCGCAGGTGCCCGATCGAGGCGAGCACCAGGCCCATGGCCAGGCCGACGCGCTCCGGCCGCAGCCCCGCCCGGGCGAGCCGAGGCCCCAGCCACGGGATCCGTTCCACGGGCGACAGCACCGCCTCGGCCACGCCCACCAGCTCGGCGATCCGCGTGGTCCGCGTCAGCACCTGCGCGGCCAGCACGAGCCCGAGCACGCGGCCCACCATGAGCGCGGCCGCCGTGAGGTCCGCGAACAGCCACTGCGCGGCGAACAGGAACGCGTAGAACACCCAGAGGGCGCGCAGGTCGCGGCCGAGCATCGCCGCCCCGCGCCGCGGCCCGAAGCCCGTCAGGTACGCGGCCAGCGCCATCCCGACGGCGGCCCCCGCGGTCCACGGGGTCGGCGGCGCCAGCGTCACCGCGAGCGCCCACGCCGCGAACAGGGCCAGCTTCAGGCCGGCGGGGGCGCGGTGCAGGGGCGAGTCGCCGGGGACGTACAGGGAGATCACGGTCGCGCCTCGGCCGACGCCCCGGCCGGATTCCCCGCGGCCGGATCGCCCGCTGCCGGCACGGCCGACTCCGCCGCCACGGCCTCGTCCAGGAACGCCGCGTAGGCGTCCACGACCTCGCTGGCCGGCCCGACCGCCCGCACGCGGCCCTCGTGCACCCACACGGCGTCGTCGCAGGCGCGGGCGAGCTCGAGGTCGTGGGTGACGAGCAGCAGCTGGAACCCGTCGGCGGCGAGCAGCCGGTCCGCGATGATGCGCCGGTGCCGCCCGTCCAGCAGGGAGGTGGGCTCGTCGGCGATCACCAGCCGCGGGCGCCCGGCCATCACGGAGCACATCGCCAGGCGCTGGGCCTGCCCGCTGGACAGGGCGAGGCAGGGCCGCTCGGCGAGCTCGGTGAGCCGGTGCTCGGCGAGCGCCGCGGCCACGCGCGCGGCGACGTCGACCTTCGAGAGCCGCCGGCCGTCGTCGTCCCGGAGCGACTTCACGGTGAGCTCCACGTCCTCGCGGACCGTGGGCATGATGGCCTGCGCGGCCGGGTTGGCGAACACCATCCCGACGACGCGGCGCAGCGCCTTCACGTCCCGCACCGCGTCCACGCCGTGCACCGTGACCTCGCCGGCGACGACGTCCACCAGCCCCGCCACGGCGCGCGCCAGCGTGGACTTGCCCGAGCCGTTCTCCCCCACCACGGCGACGCGCGGCGCGGTGAGGTCCAGGTCCACGTCCTGCAGCAGGGCGACGACGCCCTCGGGCCCGTCCGCCTCCACGCGCGCCCCGCGCAGCCTCACGCCCGTCGTCTGCTCCGTCATGCCTCGCATGATCTCAGGCCACCTCCAGCACGAGCGCCACGCCCATGCCGCCGCCCACGGCGCAGGCCACCAGGGCGCTCGACCCCGGCGGGCAGGACTGCAGGCGCCGCACCGCGTGCGTCGCCGCGACGGCGCCCGAGGCGCCCCACGGGTGGCCGAACGCGAGCGCCCCGCCCTCGGCGTTGACGCGCGGGTCCACTCCCCAGTCGTCGGCTCGGGCGGCACCGGCCTCGGCGCTCAGGCCGAGCTCGTCCAGCACGGCCCAGACCTGCGCCGAGTACGCCTCCACCACCTCGACGACGGCCACCTCCGCCAGCGCGATGCCCGCGGCGTCCAGCACCTCGCGGACCGCCGCCACCGGTCCGATCCCGGGCAGCGCCGGGTCCCCGCCGGTGAGGGCGGAGGCCACCACGCGGCAGGGCCGGAGGGCCGCGGCGTCCCCGGGCGGGCCGGCCGGCGCGACCGTCGCCGCCGCGGCCGCGGATCCGGGGACCAGCAGCACGGCGGCGGCGCCGTCGGCGATGCGGGCCGCCGTCGCCCCGGTGACCGCCGTGGCGGGGTCCGCGCCGGGGGTGACCGCGGGGAATCGGGAGAGCGCGGAGGGCGCCAGGGCGCGGGGGCCGTCGTCGCCGAGGAGGAGCAGCGCGCCGACGCGGGCGAGCGCATGGGAGCGCAGCGCGAGCCGCTCCTGGCGGGCGCGGGAGATGCCGCGGGCGGCGGCGAGGGCGTCCGCGGCGGCGGTCATGCCGGGGTCGTCCCAGCCGGCCGGGACCATGGGCGCCTGCGCGTAGGGCACGCCGTCGAGCGAGCGTTCGGGGGCGGTGCTCGGCGACTCGACGCCCCCGCCCACGGCCGGCCGAACGGTGTCCACGGCGTGGCGGGCCGCCTGGGCCACGGCGAGCAGGCCCGCGCCGCACTGGGCGTCGACCGTCCAGCCGGGGGTCTGCACCCCCAGCCCCGCGCCGAGGGCGGCGATCCGTCCGAGGTTGCCGCCGGGGCCCGCGCAGTTGCCGAGCACGACGGCGGCCGGCCGCGTCCCGGCGGCGACCGCGGCCACCGGGCCCGCGGCGAGCTCCCCCGCGCCGATCCGGCCCTGAGCGCGGGAGCGGCCCGTGATCGGGGTGCGCGCGACCGCCGTGATCCAGGCCGACTCCGGGTGCCGCTGCGGCCCGCTCATGCGTGGCCCTGCCGTCCGGCTGCGTGCCGGGTCGCCGCGGGGAGCGCGGCGTCGGGGAGCACGCGGCGGATCTTCCCGCTGCCGGTGCGCTCGAGCCGGTCCACGAGCACCCAGCGGCGCGGCCGGGCGGCCGGGGACAGCCCGGCGCGGGCGGCGGTCTTCAGCATCTGCAGCGCGGCCTCGGGATCCTGTCCCCGGGCCGGCTCGACGACGGCGCACACCCGCTCGCCCAGCCGCCGGTCGGGGACGCCGACCACCAGCACGCCGGAGGCGACGGGGCGGCCGGACCCGTCCCGGGCCGCGGCCAGCTCGGCCTCGACGTCTGCCGCGGCGGCGGTGGCGCCGGCGGTGAGGATCACGTCGTCCGCCCGGCCGTGGACCTCGAGCACCCCCGCGTCCGGGTCCCACGTGGCTCGGTCGCCGGTGGTGAGCCAGCCGTCCTCGCGCCAGCGGGGCGCCCCCGAGGAGAGGCGGGAGTCGTCCGGGGCGGCGAGCTGGTCCGACCGCAGCTCGAGCAGACCGGTGCGGGCCCGCGGCGTGTTCGGGTCCGGCGTGTTCGGGCCCGCCGGGCCGGCGTCGTCCGCTCCGTCCGCGATGCGCAGCCGTACGTCGGGCAGGGGACGCAGGCCGGCGCCGTCGAGGTCCACGGCCACGAAGCTGGCCTCCGCGGACCCGTAGAAGTGGGCCACCCGGATCCCGTGGGCGGCGGCCCGGTCCCGGGCGCCCGCGGGCAGCCGGTCCCCGCCGATCAGGGCGACGCGCAGGGTGGAGGGGGCGCCGTCGTCGAGCAGGTCGAGGGCGTCGACGAGCTGCGACGGCGTCGCGTCGAGGACGGCCGGCCCGGCGAGGTCGGCGGCGCTCAGCCGGGCGCGGGCGGTGACCCGGAGCCGCGCGCCCAGGGCGCCGCACAGCGAGGCGGCGTGCACCGCCATCGAGGAGACCGGATGCACGGCCACGAGCAGCTCCTCCCCCGGGCTCAGCCCCAGCCAGTCGGCGGCGACGCGGTGCCCCGCGCGCCAGGACGCCTCGGTGCGCAGCACGACGCGCGGGCGGGACGTGGAGCCGGACGTGAACGCGGCCCACGCGATCTCCGCGGCCGCCCGCGGATCCCGCGCCGCGAGGTCCCGCAGAGTGGCGGCCGCGTGCTCGACCTGCGCGGCCATCAGCGCCGCCGGCCAGCGCTCGTCGCCGACCACGGGGATCCCGCCGGACGCGCGGACGCGCACCGCCTCGGCCAGGACCGCCGCGTGGTCGGCGTCCCGGAGGGGCACGAGGCGGGCGGCCGGGTCGGGCGGGGTGGCGCCGGTGGTCGCGGGTGAGGTGGCGGGCATGGGCCGGGAGGCGGGGTGGGCGAGGGTCACGGGATCAGCGGAACGCCCGCGGGTAGGCCTTCCACAGGCCGGTGACCAGGAGCGCGGCCAGGACGACCTTGACGGTGTCCCCGGGGACGAACGCGCCCATCGCGAGGACCGCGGCGCCGGGCTCCATGTGGGCGGCGACGATGAAGCCCACCGCGCCGGCCGCGTACAGCACCACCATGCCCACCAGGCCCGCCACGAGGGCGGCCGCCAGGACGCGTCCGGGGCGCAGGCCCGGGCGGGCGCGGCCGGTCAGGGCCCAGAACACGAGGCCCACCGCGGCCGCGGCGACCACGTAGCCGAGGATGAAGCCCGACGACGGGCCGACGAACACGCCCAGCCCGCCGCGGCCGCCCGTGAGCAGGGGCAGACCGAGGGCCACGAGCGCGTTGAAGAGGAGCATGGCGGCGGCCCCGCGCCACGGACCGAGGATCACGCCGGCCAGGGTGACCGCGAGGTTCTGCAGCACGATCGGGGCGGGGATGCCCGCCACCGGCACCGGCGGAACGAGGCCCAGCACCGCCATGAGCGCCGCGAAGACGGCGACGCGGGCGAGGCCGGAGCCGGCGGAGGACCGGCGGGGCCGGCGGTCGTCGGTGCGGTGCGCGGGGCGCCCGGAGGCGAGGGTGTCGGACGTGGGCATGGGGGCTCCTGGCGGGGACGTGCGGGTGATGGTCGTCGGGCGGTCGGACGTCCAGGGGGACGCCTGCGGGAGCGCAGGCGATCACTGAACACCGTTCAGGAGAGGATAGCGGCAAGCGGGGGCGGGTGCGTACCCGGACGACGGCGATGGCGTCGAAGGGCCCCAGACGCGAGCCCCGCCCCGATCAGGCGGCGGCGGACTCCTCTGTCGAGATGCAACGAAGATTTCAGAAGCGCGCCAATTTGATTCATACGTCGATCAGGGTCTGAAGGGTTGACACCGGCTCCTCCTGCCCCTCGCTTGACCAGCGCACGGGATCACGGTCGCTACCCTCGATTCATGCCCTTCCGCCTGCGTCCCACCGTTCCCGCAGACGCCCCTGCCCTCGCCGCCCTGGCACGGAGCCAACGCGAGCATCTGGCCCCGTGGGAGCCGGAACGCCAGGCCCGTTGGTTCACCGAAGCCGGCCAGCGCGAGGCCCTCGAACAGGCAGACCGTGACCGGGCCGCCGGCCGCTCCTACGCCTTCGTCATCACTGACGACGCCGGGCACCTGCTCGGCCGTCTCACCCTCGCCAGCGTGGTCCGCGGGGCCGGCCAGTTCTGCTCGATCGGCTACTGGATCGCCCGCGAGGCGACCGGCCGCGGCGTGGCGACCGCCGCCGTCGGGCAGGCCCTGCAGATCGCCTTCGACGAGCTCGGCCTGCACCGCGTGCAGGCCGAGATCCTCCCCCACAACCACGCCTCCCGCCGCGTGCTGGAACACCACAGGTTCCAGCGGTACGGCCTAGGGCGCGTCTGACAAAGGTTGGGGGCGAGGGCTGAGAGGGTGATTGCGTGTCGCGTTTTCAGGTGCTCTCGGATGTTCAGTGGTCGTTGATCGAGGAGATGTTGCCGCGCCCGACGGGCAGGCCGGGTCGGAAGTTCTCCGATGCGCGCACCATGGTCGAGGGCATCGTCTATCGGTATCGGACGGGCATCGCGTGGCGTGATCTGCCTGAGGTGTTCGGTCCGTGGCAGACGGTGTGGACCTGGCATTACCGGATGGCGAGCGACGGGACGTGGGATCGGGTGCTCGCCAAGCTCACCGCTGCCGCAGACGCCGCCGGTTTGGTGGACTGGTCACTGTCGGTGGACTCGACTATCGCTCGCGCGCATCAGCACGCGACGAACACGACCCGCCTCACAGGGGGCTGGATCGAGTTACAAGAATCTGCGGGAAGAGCCGCCTGACCACGGCATTGGCCGCTCCCGAGGCGGCTTATCGACGAAGATCCACCAGCTCGTCGACGGCAAGGGGCGCCCGCTGGTCACGCTGATCACCCCGGGACAGGCGGGCGACTCGCCGATGTTCTTGCCTCTGATGGGCCAGCTGCGGGTGGGTCGCGACAGGGGCCGACCGCGCACCCGGCCGAACGCGGTCCGAGCCGATAAGGCGTACTCGTCCCGTGCGATCCGCGGGCACCTCCGTTCCCGCGGCATCAAGGCCGTGATCCCCGAACCTGATGACCAGAAGGGCCATCGCCGGCGACGTGGTTCGCGCGGCGGGCGCCCGATCGGACTTGACGCCATCGACTATAAGAACCGCAACGTGATCGAGCGACAGTACTGCCACCTCAAGCAGTGGCGTGGACTCGCCACCAGGTACGACAAACACGCCATCGTCTACCGCGCGGCCGTCGTCCTCAACGCCGTCATCGCCTGGGCAAAGACATTGTCAGACACGCCCTAGCTGCCCGGCCGCACACATAATCGGATGCAGTGGAAAAGGCCCCGCACCGGGACGGTGCGGGGCTTCTTTAGGCAGGCAGGGTGGAGGGGACCGGACACGAGTATCTCTCCTCCTCGTCGGGCTCCGCCACGTCCACGGCGTCCACCAACAGCAGCGCTCCCTCTTCGGCAAATGGGTGTGGCTTCGTTCGCTTGGTGGCGGGGTTCTTGCAGCGCTCCGAGGCGGTCTTGTTGCCGCGATCACGCAGGACTGGCTGCAGGTAGGTGTCGCGGTCTGAACCGAGAGGGGTGCGCCCGGTCGGGGCCGTTTGGATCGCTGCCGCTACGTCAGAGTCCGAAGGCTCCGCCGCTGACGAGGATCACGATGCCGAGGCCGATGAGAACGATGGGGAAGAGGACGTGCTCCCAGCGTTCGAGCACTTCGGCGATCGGGGGGCGGGTGGCGACGAACTTTGCCAGGGCCACCAGGACCGCGACGAGCGCGAGGAAGACGATGCAGTAGGCGACTACTGCGAGAGGTTTCACGCTGAGGAAGACAGGGGTGTAGACGCCGATGTTGTCGCCGCCGTTGGCAAGGGTGACGCCTGCGACTGTCCACACGCCGACCTTCTTGCCGGCAACCTTGGCCTCGTCGTCATCGTCGTCATCGTCTCCGCGCCAGGCCTGCCATGCGGCCCAGAGGCCGAGGCCCAGAGGGATGAGACCGAAGTACGGGATGGCTGCCGAGGGCAGGAATGCTCCGGCGCCAATGGTCACCAGGACCGCGGCACCGAGGATGCCGGCGAATCCGAGGTACTGGCCGGCCAGAATGCGGGCGGCAGTGCCGCGCTGGCCTGCCCCTCGCGCGAAGAAGAGGGAGAGCACGATGATGTCGTCGATGTTGGTCGCTGCGAACAGGCCCATCGCCTGCAAGACCGAGGTGAGGATCATGCGCCCTCCCCAGCTGCGTCGCATCCGGGAAGCGAGCAGGCGGGATCGATGCACGGGGCGTCTTCGTCCACTGCCAGGGTGGCATCGACCAGTGCCGTCAGCGCCTGCGCCAGGTGCGAATCGGCGATCTCATATCGTGTCCGACGACCCTCGGGCTCGGAGACGACGATCCCGCAATCGCGCAGGCATGCCAGGTGGTTGGACACGTTCGGGCGTGTCAGGTCCAGATCTCGGGCCAGTTCCGCCGGGTAAGCGGGATGGTCGAGCAGGGTCAAGATGATCCGGGATCGAGTGGGGTCGGCCAGTGCACGACCCAGGCGGTTCATCACGTCGAGACGCGAAGCAATAGTCATCATGGACTGAACTATACAGCGCGAACTGAACACTCGGTCACAGGCGTCAGCCCAGATCGCATGCCCGTAAGGGGATCCTTCACCGGGACAGCGGCCGACGGCAGGCCGGAGGAATAGGCGTCGCGATAGGGTGCACCCCGCGCAACAGAACCGTTGCGAAAGATCTAACACCCCAACGCAACAGAGTGGGCCGCCATGCGCTGCCACGGGCCCGTGAACTTCGGTGTCACAGGTAGCGGCAGACATCCTCGGGGGAGCACGTGGCCGGGTCGCCGGCGGCGGCGTCCTCGCGCAGGTCGGCGATCGTGGTGCGTAGCTGCGCGAGCTCGGCGAGTTGCCGGTCGATCACATCAAGGCGGGTGTCGAGCAGGTGGGTGACGTGCCGGCAGGGGGCCTGCCCCCGGTCGCGGATGTCCAGCACCTGACCGATCTGGGCCAGGGTCAGCCCGGCCGCTTGCCCCCGGCGGATGAAGTCCAGCCGGTCGAGCACCTCGGCGCCGTAGTCCCGGTAGCCCGCCGGGGTGCGGTCCGCGGCGGGTAGCAGCCCGACCTCCTCGTAGTACCGCAGGGTCTTGCTCGTCGTGCCCGACGCCCGAGCCACCTCACCGATCCGCATGCCACTCATTCTCCCCCTTGACCTTCCAGTGCACTGGAAGGTCGATCCTGAGGGCGATGAAGGAGGAGTTCATGACGGCAACGGCTAACAGCAGGTCGTATGACCTGGCAATGATCGGGTCCGGTGGGGCGGCGTTCGCGGCCGCGATCCGCGCCACCAACCTCGGCAGACGGGTGGTGATGATCGAGCGTGGCACCGTCGGCGGTACCTGCGTGAACACCGGGTGCGTGCCCTCCAAGGCCTTGCTCGCGACCGCCGAGGCCCGCCACGTCACACTCGACGCCTCCCGGTTCCCCGGCCTGCCGCTCCCCGAAGTCCGGCCGGTCGACATGCCCGCCTTGATCGCCGGCAAGGATCGGCTCGTCGGGTCACTGCGTGGCGAGAAGTACCTGGACCTGGCCACCGAGTACGGATGGGATTTCCACCCCGGGGACGCCACGTTCGTCGGCACACCCAGCGAGCCGGCACTGCGCGTCACCGGCCCTGACGGCACGGTGGAGACGGTCCGGGCCGCGCACTACCTCATCGCCACCGGCTCCAGGCCCTGGGCGCCGCCGGTCCCCGGCCTGCAGGAGGCCGGTTACCTGACCTCGACCACCGCGATGGAACTGGACCACGTCCCGGAGTCGCTGCTGGTCATCGGCGGCGGCTACGTCGCGATGGAGCAGGCCCAGCTCTTCGCTCGGCTCGGCGTCCGGGTCACCATGCTGGTCCGCTCACGGCTGGCGTCCCAGGAAGAACCCGAGGCGTCCACCGCCCTGGATGAGATCTTCACGGACGAAGGCATCCAGATCATCCGCGGCGCGGTGCCCAGCGCGGTCCGCCGCGACCCGGCCACCGGCGAGGTCACGGTCACTGCCACCACCACTGACGGCTCACAGGAACTCCGGGCGGCCGAGGTACTCGTCGCCACCGGGCGCCGCCCGGTCACCGCCACGCTCGGTCTCGACACCGTCGACGTGCGCACCGGCGACCACGGCGAGGTGGTCGTCGACAGCCATCTGCGCAGCACCAACCCGCGCGTCTGGGCTGCCGGTGACGTCACCGCCCACCGTCAGTTCGTGTATGTCGCCGCGGCCCACGGCGCCCTCGTCGCCGACAACGCCCTCACCGGCGCCGGCCTCGAGGTCGACTACCGCCACCTGCCCCGGGTCGTGTTCACCAGCCCCGCCCTGGCCGCCGTCGGGATGACCGAACGGCAGGCCTCCGCTGCCGGGATCCGCTACGACAGCCGTGTCCTGTCACTCGCGCACGTCCCACGCGCGATCGTCAACCGCGACACCCGCGGGTTCATCAAGATGGTCACCGACGCCGACACCGGCCGCATCATCGGCATTACCGCCCTGGCCCAGGACGCCGGCGACCTCGCCGCCGCCGGGGTCTACATGCTCGAGGCCGGCATGACCACCAGCCAGGTCGCCAACCTCTGGAGCCCCTACCTGACCATGGCCGAAGGCCTCAAGCTCACCGCGCAGGCCTTCACCACCGACATCGCCAAGCTCTCCTGCTGCGCGGCGTGAACCTGCCCCGCACACAGGGACACCGATAGGGGACCGCCTCGCCCCGGGGCGCGAGACAAGAAAATGGGCGCCGATCAGCCCTACTTACTGGCACCCCTGCGTATCGGACCTGCAACCACCGGGGAGTTCAGTCGATGCAAGAACTCCCGTCCCAGGCCTATATCTGGACGTCTTCACGACCTCTACGTGCTCGACCCGACGAGGACAGCACTGGACGACGCGATGACCGCCTTGCGGCGCCGCCATGAGGCCGCGGTCCGTTTGGGCCGCGTCACCGCACCACCATGACCACGATCGTCACCACGTAAGCCGCGGCGACCAGACCGATCCCCAGCAGGGTGAGCACCACCCCGCGCCGGGCCGGCCGCTGGCCCTCGTCCGGCCCGGGGCCCTTGCCGTGCTTCGCGGTCATCGCGCGCTCCTAAGACGTTGCTCAAGCATGTGCGGCTCTCGCGAGCGGGCTTCCGTGCCGAGTGCTACCAGCTCAGGTCGTGACAGCCGTCGCTGCCGGCGCCCTCCACCTGCAAGGTGGCATGGGCGATACCGTAACGGTCGCGCAGCACCCGGCGCGCGCCGGCAAGCACGGCGCCGTGGTCCGCGCCCTGGTCAGCGACCAGGTGGGCCGTGGCCACGTTCATCCCCGACGTCAGGGTCCACAGGTGCAGGTCGTGGACCTCCTCCACCCCCTCGACCGCGTCCAGGTCACCGGCGACGTCCTCCGGGTCCACCCCTTCCGGGGCGTGCTGGCCCAGCACCGCGATCACCTGCCTGCCCAGAACCACCGCCCGGATGATGACGAAGACCGCGATGAGCGCCGCGACCACGACGTCCCAGATCGGCTGGCCGGTGAGGATGATCAGCACGCCGGCGACCATGACACCCACCGACCCGGCGGCGTCGGCGATCACCTCGTAGTAGGCGCCCTTGACGTTCAGGCTGTCCTTGGCCCCGCTGCGCAGCAGCAGCATGGAGATGATGTTGATCACCAGGCCGGCGAAGCCGACCGCGAGCATGGCGCCGGAGGCCACCTCCGGCGCGTCGCCCAGCCGGCTGATGGCCTCGACCACCACGTACACCCCGACCGCGAGCATCGCCAGCACCGCCAACGCCGAGGCGAACACCTCGGCCCGGTAGGAGCCATAGGTGCGTCGCCCCGTGGAGTCCGGCCGGCTCGCGATGCGCGTCGCCAGCAGCGCCGCACCCAGCACCACCACATCGGCAGCCATGTGCCCGGCATCCGACAGCAGCGCCAACGACCCCGACACCAGCCCCGCGACCAGCTCGATCAGGAAGAAGCCCGCCGTCAGGGCGAACGCCCCCGCCAGCCGCCGACGGTAGCGGCCACCGGCATGCCCGGTCGCCGGGGCATGGCTGTGTCCCGCCCCCATCAGCCCTGCCCCTCGTGGCGGGCGTGCTCACGGGAGACGTCCAGCAGCATCCGCACATGCCCGTCAGCGAGGCGGTAGTACACCATCCGCCCCTCCCGGCGGTTCTCGACCACCCCAGCGGTACGCAGCACCCGCAGCACCTGGGACACCGACGCCTCCGCGACATCGACCGACGCCGCCAGGTCACACACGCACAGCTCGCCGGCCTCCAGCAACGCATACAGCACCCGGGCACGGCGCGGGTCCCCCAGGAGCTTGAACAGCCCGGCCAACCTGCCGGCCTCGCGCTCGTCGGGGATCCTCTCCCGGGTCAGCGCCACCTTCTCCGGATGGACGGCGGTGACCTGACACGAATCCAACGGCGTCACACTCATGCCACGACCATACACCTATGCAGATATCAGCAGCGGGAGCCACACACGAGAGGTCAGCAGGTTCTGTATGGTCAGCGCATGCTGACTATTGCTTCGCGGCTGGACGTGATGAACCGGCTGGGCCGGGCGATGGCCGACCCGACCCGCTCCCGCATCCTCATGACACTCCTCGAGGGCCCGAGCTACCCGGCGGTACTCGCCCGCGACCTAGGGCGTGTCTGAGAATGGATCCAGGGCCTTAGCCAAACCCTCGAAGCATTATCAGACACGCCCTAGCTCCGCAGTACCTGCGGATCGCCAGCCGCTGGCAGGACCACGAGCTCTGGCAGATCCTCGCGCCGGCGGAGGGGCAGCGGTGACCCCTGACGACACCGCCCGGGAAGGACTTTCCACCAGCCCGGCCGCCTATGACGCCCGCGCGGCCGAGTACACGGAGCTGCTGGGGACCATGGACGCCGTGGCCGAGGACGACAGGCTCCTGGTCGAAGCCTGGGCCGACCGGGTGGATGGGGTTCTGGCCGATGTCGGCTGCGGGCCGGCCCACTGGACCGCACACCTGGCCTCGCTGGACCATGACGTGACGGGCATCGAGCCGGTCGAAGAGTTCGTGACCCACGCACACCGAACCCACCCGGAGGTACGCGTGAAATCGGGCTCGTTCCAGACCCTGCCCGTAGCCGCCTTCAACGGGATCCTGGGCTGGTACTCAATCATCCACACGCCGCCGGTGGAGATGCCTGCCCTCCTGGAGCGCGCGCACCAGGCGCTGCGCCCTGGCGGGTCACTGCTGCTGGGCTTCTTCGCCTCAGACCAGCTGGAGGCCTTCGACCACGCCGTCACCACGGCGTGGTACTGGCCGGTCGACGAGCTCGCGGGCGTGATGACCGCGGCGAGGTTCACCGTGGTCGACCGCGGCACACGGCAGGACCCGGGGGCCCGCTGGCACGGGTGGATCGAGGCTGTCAGGGACTGAAGCGCACTGGGTTTCGTTCCGATCCAACTGAAGGAGAATCGGAACATGCCCAAGAAGTACACCCCCGAGCTGCGTGAGCGCGCCGTGCGGATGGTCCTGGAACGCCAAGCCGCTGAGGGAGGCCCGCGTTCGCATTCCATCCGAGCCATCGCCCCGCAGGTCGGAGTCGGTGAAGAGACGCTGCGGATGTGGTGCAACCGCCACGGCCACGAGGTAGCACCGGTGCCTGCTGGCGAGAGTCCGGCGGAGGAGATCCGCAGGCTCAAGCGAGAGCTCGCCGAGGCCCGCCGGGCAAACGAAATCCTCAAGGCCGCCTCGGCTTTTTTCGCCAGGGAACTCGACCGCCCCACGACGAGATGATCCGGTTCATCGACGAACACCGCGATCGTTTCGGGGTCGAGGCCATCTGCCGCACCCTTGGTGCGACAGCGCGTGGGTTCATCACCTCTCGCGGCTACCGCGCCGCGAAGAGACGGCCTGCCTCCGAGAGGGCTCTGCGAGACGAGCTCCTCATCGAGGAGCTCGAGCGGATCCACGCGGAGAACTACAGCGTCTACGGGGTCCGGAAGATGCACCAGGCGATGGCCCGGGCCGGCTGGCAAATCGGGCGCGACCAGACCGCCCGGCTCATGCGGGCCGCCGGTCTGCAGGGAGTGCGGCGGGGCCGCAAGCCAATCACCACGCGACCGGCATGTGAACCGGATGCTCGTCCTGATCTCGTTGAGCGCCGATTCGCCGCTGAGCGTCCTCACCAGCTGTGGGTCGCTGACATCACCCATGTGCGTATTCTCGGCGGGTTCTGCTACGTCGCGTTCATCACCGACGTCTTCACCCGCCGGATCGTGGGGTGGGCCGTGTCAGCCAGTCTGCATACCCAGGGGCTGCCGCTGCTGGCCCTTGAACATGCCCTCCTGAGCACTGGTGCCAGCCGGGGCCGGGAAGGCCTCGTCCACCACTCAGACCGAGGCGCCCAGTACGTCAGCTTGGCCTATTCGGACGCGCTGATCGCCGCGGGGGTGAGCGCTTCGGTGGGCACCGTGGGCGACTCCTATGACAACGCCCTCGCCGAGACCGTGAACGGCCTCTACAAGGCCGAGCTCATCCATTCCAAGCGGGTGTGGGAGTCCGTCGAAGAGGTGGAACTGGCCACGATGGGGTGGGTGCACTGGTGGAACACTGCCCGCCTCCACGAGGCCCTCGGGTACTGCACTCCCGCGGAGGTCGAGGCGACCTACACTCACGACCAGGACTCAGCGCCCGTTGCGTCCTGACCTCGGAACGAAACCCAGGGCGCTTCACGTCAGCGCATCCGTGAGTTCCTTGACCGTGGCCCCCTCGGGGCCGGCGCCGTGCATCAGGGCCAGCAACTGGATCCGGGTGGGATCGGCCAAGGCGCGCAGCAGCCGAGCCAGGTCCTCCGCAGCGGCCCGATCCGGGGCCAGTCGGCCCGGACCTGCGGGAACGGGCACACCGAAATCGGGCAACGGAGAACTCATAGAAACCAGTGTATGGGAATCGGGGAATCGCCCCGTCTACGAGCACCACCGGGAGCAGCCGGGCTCCATCAGCCCCCGGACAGGACGTGTCGTGCCGCCGCGGTGGCGGTGGCCCGGGCGGGGGCCCCGACGCCGATCAGGGTGGCCGAGGCCGGGCCGCACCAGTCCCCGTAGCCCAGGAAGAACAGCCCGTCCCGGTCGCGAGAGCGCGTGGGCGGGTCACCGGCGGTGGCCGGGACGGTGCCCTCCATCGCCGGGCGCAGGGGCCGGAGGTGGGCCAGGTCTGGACGGAAACCGGTGCACCAGAGCACCGTGTCGACCTCGAGCTTCCGGCCGTCGTCCCAGCGGATACCGGTGGGGGTGAAACCGGAGAACATCGGCTGGGCCTGCAAGCGGCCGGCGTCGCGGGCCTGGCGGACCGGGGGCACGGCGACGATGTCGCCGAGCGAGCCGACCCCGCCGGGGCTGGGTTCACCGCGGCGGGTGGCCTGGACGTGGCCGGTGGCCAGGGCGAACAGGGCCCGGCCGTCGACGTCGTCCGGCAGGTAGCGCGGGGGCCGGCGGGTCACCCAGGTCACCTCGGCGGCGGCCGGGAGCAGGTCGGCGGCGATCTGCGCACCGGAGTTGCCCCCGCCGACCACCACGACCCGTTGCCCGGCGAAGGGCTCCCGTCCGCGATAGCCGGTGGTGTGCAATTGGGAGCCGGTGAAATCCTCCGCACCGGGCATCCTCGGGACGAAGGGGCGGCGCCAAGAGCCCGTTGCGTTGATGACCGCCCGGCTGGTCCAGGTGCCCCGGTCGGTGCGGGTGAGGTAGCCGCCGTCGGGGTGATCCTCGATGGCGTGGACGGTGACGGGCCGGTGCACCGGCAGCCCGTAGCGGTCCTCGTAGGCGCGCAGGTAGTCCACCACATGGGCGGCCGAGGGATTACCTGGGCCTGTCCAGGCCGGCATCCGGTAGCCGGGCAGGGAACTATAGTCCGCCGGGGAGAACAACTCCAGGGTGTCCCAGTAGTACTGCCAGGCCCCACCGGGCTGTTCGTTGGCGTCCAGGATCGCGAAGCTGGGCGCCGGGCCGCCGCGGCCCCGGGCGGCGTCGCGGGCCATCCGGTGCAGGTAGAACCCGGCGGCCAGCCCGGCCTGGCCTGCCCCGATCACCAGGACGTCGACCGCACCGGCCATCACGGACTGCGCTGTCGGGTCTGCTGACGGTGCGGGCGGGGTCAACCCAGCTCCAGCATCCGGCCCAGCTCGGCGAAGGCCGCCGGGACCACGGTGTAGTGCGCCCACCGCCCGCGCTGTTCGCGGGTGAGCAGTCCGGCTTCGACGAGCTTCTTCATGTGGTGACTCACGGTGGGCTGGCTGATGCCGAGTTCCTCGGTGAGGTCGCACGAGCACACCGCAGCGCAACCCTGGGCGGCCACGTGCGACAGCAGGCGCAGACGCATGGGATCGGCCAGGGCCTTGAACATCCCGGCGGCGCGCTGGGCCTGCGCGGCGTCGATCGGACCGGCCGACAGGGAACAACACGCCACCGACCCCAGAGCGTCGTCACCCTTGGGGCGGTCGGTGTCCTCGGGGGCGGGAATAGTAGTTGTCGCGACCATCACCCCATCCTACATTGACGGACATCGATATGCCCATGTAGTGTCCGTATCGATATCAGTCGATACAACAGATGGGTTACCCGTGAGCGTCAGCACCACCGCACCCGCCCCGCACCAGCCGGTGCTGAAGGAGATGTCCTTCCTGGACCGCTGGCTCCCGGGATGGATCCTGCTGGCCATGGCAGCCGGCCTCCTGCTGGGACGCTTCGTCCCCGGGCTGAACACCGCCCTGGAGGCGGTGAAGATCGGGGAGGTCTCCCTGCCGATCGCCATCGGCCTGCTGGTGATGATGTACCCGGTACTGGCCAAGGTCCGCTACGACGAGGCCCATCGGGTGGCCGGGGACAAGTGGCTGATGATCACCTCCCTCGTGCTGAACTGGATCGTCGGTCCGGCGCTGATGTTCGCCCTGGCCTGGATGCTGTTGCCGGACCTGCCCGAGTACCGCACCGGGTTGATCATCGTCGGGCTCGCCCGGTGCATCGCCATGGTGTTCATCTGGAACGACCTGGCCTGTGGCGACCGGGAGGCCGCCGCCGTGCTGGTGGCCATCAACTCCGTGTTCCAGGTCGTCGCCTTCGGCGCGCTGGGCTGGTTCTACCTCCAGGTGCTGCCGTCCTGGCTGGGCCTGCCCACCACCAGCGCCGACTTCTCCGTGTGGGCGATCGTGCTCAGTGTCCTGGTCTTCCTCGGCGTCCCCCTGCTGGCCGGCTTCCTGACCCGCCTCCTGGGCGAGAGGGCCAAGGGGCGCACCTGGTACGAGGAGAGGTTCCTGCCCCGGATCGGGCCCTGGGCCCTGTACGGGCTGCTGTTCACCATCGTGCTGCTCTTCGCCCTGCAGGGCGAGGCCATCACCTCCAACCCCTGGGACGTTGCCCGGATCGCGCTGCCGCTGCTGGCCTACTTCGTGCTGATGTTCTCCATCTCGCTGATCGCCTCCAAGGCCGTGGGCCTGAACTACGCCAAGTCCACCACCGTGGCCTTCACCGCCGCGGGCAACAACTTCGAGCTGGCCATCGCCGTGGCGATCGGCACCTTCGGGGTCACCTCCGGCCAGGCCCTGGCCGGCGTCGTCGGACCCCTGATCGAGGTCCCCGTGCTCGTCGGCCTGGTCTACGTCTCCCTGTGGGCCGGACGCAAGCTCTTCCCCGGGGACCCCACCGTCCCCGCCCGACCCCAGGCCGCCGCCGCGCATCGCGCCTGAACCCGCACCCCCCGACAGGAGACCACCAGTGACCACCCCAGAGTCCGCCTCCCGGCCGTCCGTCTTGTTCGTCTGCGCCAAGAACGGGGGCAAGTCCCAGATGGCCGCGGCCCTGATGGAACACCACGCCGCCGGCGCCGTTCAGGTCCACTCCGCCGGCACCAAGCCCGGGAAGTCGATCAACGCCCTGTCCGCTGAGGTGATCGCCGAGGCCGGGGCGGACATGTCCGCCGGGCACCCCAAGCCCATCGACCCGGACCTGCTGGCCCGGGTGGACCGGGTCGTCGTGCTCGGCGACGAGGCCAGGGTCGAGCCGGTGGACGGGATGGCCGGGACCATCGTCACCTGGCACACCGATGAGCCCTCCACCCGCGGCATCGAGGGGATCGAACGGATGCGCCTGGTCCGCGACGACATCGACGCCCGCGTGCGGACCCTGCTCACCGAACTCACCGGCAGCCCCGCCTCCTGATCCCTCGTTCGCCCTTCACCTCCTGACTGAAATGGATGACTTGATGACCGCAGAGACCACCCCGGAGACCACCAAGCCCAGCGTGCTGTTCGTGTGCGTGCACAACGCCGGCCGCTCCCAGATGGCCGCCGCCTACCTGCAGCATCTGGCCGGGGGCCGGATCGAGGTCCGCTCCGCCGGCTCTGCCCCGGCCGACACCGTGAACCCTGCCGCCGTGGAGGCCATGGCCGAGGAGGGCATCGACATCAGTGCGAACCAGCCCAAGGTGCTCAGCGAGCAGGCCGTGAAGGACTCCGACGTGGTGATCACCATGGGCTGCGGCGACGCCTGCCCGTTCTTCCCGGGCAAGCGCTACGAGGACTGGAAGCTGGACGACCCGGCCGGCCGGGGCGTCGAGGGCGTGCGCCCGATCCGCGACGAGATCAAGACCCGCATCCAGCAGCTCATCACCGAACTGCTCCCGGCCGAGTCCACCGCGAACTGAAGGCGAACCACTCCATGAGCACCACGAGCACGGACACCACGAGCACTGAGCAGGCCACGGACCAGCTGATCATCATCGGGTCCGGTCCGGCCGGGTACACCGCCGCGATCTACGCCGCCCGCGCCGGACTGGCCCCCCGGGTCATCGCCGGCTCCGTCACCCACGGCGGGGCCCTGATGAACACCACCGAGGTGGAGAACTTCCCCGGCTTCCCCGGCGGCATCCAGGGACCGGAGCTGATGGCCGGACTGGCCGAACAGGCCGCCCGGTTCGGGGCAGTCATCGAGTACGACGACGCCGACACCGTGCAGCTCAAGCAGCATCTGAAGGAGGTCACCACCCTGGCCGGGAAGACGTACCGGGCCCCGGCGGTGATCGTGGCCACCGGCTCGGCCTACCGGGAACTCGGCCTGCCCGAGGAGAAGAAGCTCAGCGGGCACGGGGTGTCCTGGTGTGCGACCTGCGACGGGTTCTTCTTCCGCGAGCAGGACATCATCGTGGTCGGCGGCGGGGACTCGGCTATGGAGGAGGCCCTGTTCTTGACCCGCTTCGCAAAGTCCGTGACCGTCGTGGTGCGCCGGGATGCCCTGCGGGCCTCGAAGATCATGGCCGCCCGGGCGAAGGACAACGAGAAGATCCGCTTCGCCTACAACAGCGCCGTGACCGCCATCCACGGCACCGACAAGGTCACCGGGGTCACCCTGGCCGATACCATCACCGGGGACACGCGTGAGGTGGCCGCCACCGGGGTGTTCGTGGCCATCGGGCACCTGCCGCGCACCGAACTGGTCGCCGGGCAGCTGGACCTGGATGACGAGGGGTACATCGTCGTGGACGCCCGCACCACCCACACCAATTTGTCCGGGGTGTTCGCCTGCGGGGACGCGGTGGACCACCGCTACCGCCAGGCCATCACCGCCGCCGGCACCGGCTGTGCCGCCGCCCTGGACGCCGAACGCTACCTGGCCGCCCTGCACGATGCCTACAGCATCGCCACCGCACTCGTCGAAGAACCCACCCATGGCTGACACCACTGGCGCGGACACCGACGGCCTGCCGGTCGTCGTCATCGGGGCCGGCCCCGTGGGCCTGGCCGCGGCCGCCCACCTGGCCGAGCGCGGCCTGACCCCATTGGTCCTGGAAGCCGGCCCCGTGGTCGGGGCGGCGATCCGGGAGTGGGGCCACACCCGGTTGTTCTCCCCGTGGCGGTACAACGTCGACGCCGCCGCCGCCCGTCTGCTGGAGACCAGAGGCTGGACCGCCCCGGACCCGGAGGCCCTGCCCACCGGGGCTGAGCTCGTCGAGCAGTACCTTCAGCCGCTGGCCGCCACCGAAGCCCTGGCCCCCCGGATCCGCACCGGGGCCCGGGTCGTCGCGGTGTCCCGGGCCGGGATGGACAAGACCCGCACCACCGGCCGGGCCCAGACCCCGTTTCTGGTCCGAGTCGCCCACGCGGACGGCGCCGTGGAGGACGTTCACGCCCGCGCGGTGATCGACGCCTCCGGCACCTGGACCACCCCGAACCCGCTGGGCCAGGCCGGGCTGCCCGCTCCCGGCGAAGCCGAGGCCCTTGCCGCCGGGCAGATCACCGCCCCGCTGCCGGACGTCCTCGGCGCCGACCAGGCCCGGTTCGCCGGTCAGCATGTGCTGGTCGTCGGGGCCGGGCACTCGGCAGCCAACACCCTGCTCGAGCTCGGCACCCTGGCCCAGGACACCCCGGGCACCCGAATCTCCTGGGCGGTCCGCTCGGCCGACGTCGCCCGGGTCTATGGCGGGGAGGACCGCTACGAGCTGGCCGCCCGCGGCGCCCTGGGCACCCGGCTGCGCCACCTGGTGGAGACCGGGACCATCCAGGTGCACCCCTCCTTCACCATCACCGCCTTCACCACCACCGGTCTGGGGATGATGGTGCAGGCTTCCACCCCGGCCGGGAAGGAACATCTGGTCGTGGACGTGGTGGTGCCGGCCACCGGGTTCCGTCCTGCACTGGGCATGCTCTCGGAACTGCGGCTGGAGCTGGACCCGGCTGTGGAGGCTCCCCGCCAGTTGGGCCCGCTGATCGATCCGGAGTTCCACTCCTGTGGTTCGGTCACCCCGCACGGGGAGAAGATGCTCGCCCACCCGGAGCCGGGCTTCTACATCGCGGGCATGAAGAGCTACGGGCGGGCCCCGACCTTCTTGATGGCCACCGGCTACGAGCAGGTCCGCTCCATCGCCGCCGCCCTGGCCGGAGACCGCACCGCCGCCGACAACGTCGAGCTGCAGCTGCCCGAGACCGGGGTTTGCTCCACCGACCTCGGCGGATCCTGCGACGCCCCGGCCCCCGCCACAGCCGCCGACACCGCCGACCAGGGCTGTTGCGCCCCGGCCCCCCAAACCCTGCCCGCACCCGCGTCCAGACTGCCGGTATTGCTGCCGGTTCAGGCCGCCACCTGCTGCTGACCAGCCCGCTGACCCTGAGGAGCCGTCATGTCTGAGCCGACCACCCTGGACACCCACGTGTTGCAGCGTTCCGCCGAGCACCTGGCCGAACGCTACGCCGGGGTCTTCTCCCCGGAGACCGTGGAACGCTACGTCTTCGAGTCCTACGCCACCCTCTCGCGCACCGCAAAGGTGCGCACCTACCTGGCCTCCACGGCCAGCCACTTCGCCGACAACCGGTTGCGGGCCCTGGCCCAGTCCGAGGGCAAGATCGCCTCCCCGGTTCCGCAGGTGCTCTTCGTGTGTGTGCACAACATCGGCCGCTCCCAGATCGCCGCGGCCCTGCTCACCCACCACGCCGGGGATAAGGTGGAGGTCCGCTCCGCGGGGTCCCTGCCCGGCTCCGAGGTCCACCCCCTGGTCGTACAGGCCCTGGCCGAGCGCGGGATCGATTTGTCCGGGGCGTACCCGAAGCCGCTGACCGATGATGTGGTGAGGGCCGCGGACTACGTCATCACCATGGGCTGTGGGGACGCCTGCCCGGTCTACCCGGGCAAGCGCTACCTCGACTGGGAGATCGCCGACCCCGCCGCAGAGACCCCCGACGGCGTGCGCGCCATCGTCGACGCCATCGATACCCGAGTGAAGGCCCTCTGGGACGAGCTCCGCAGCGCCACTTAGTCCCCACCCTTTCCGCAACACCACGTGCCCCGGCTCCCGCCGCCTCGCCGCGGACTGCCGGAACCGACCGGTGCGGCACGCTGTGACACACACCGCGGGCTCCATCTGGGGGTGCCACCGCCGGCGCCGAGTACGTGAAGCGCCCTGGGTTTCGTTCCGAGGTCAGGACGCAACGGGCGCTGAGTCCTGGTCGTGAGTGTAGGTCGCCTCGACCTCCGCGGGAGTGCAGTACCCGAGGGCCTCGTGGAGGCGGGCAGTGTTCCACCAGTGCACCCACCCCATCGTGGCCAGTTCCACCTCTTCGACGGACTCCCACACCCGCTTGGAATGGATGAGCTCGGCCTTGTAGAGGCCGTTCACGGTCTCGGCGAGGGCGTTGTCATAGGAGTCGCCCACGGTGCCCACCGAAGCGCTCACCCCCGCGGCGATCAGCGCGTCCGAATAGGCCAAGCTGACGTACTGGGCGCCTCGGTCTGAGTGGTGGACGAGGCCTTCCCGGCCCCGGCTGGCACCAGTGCTCAGGAGGGCATGTTCAAGGGCCAGCAGCGGCAGCCCCTGGGTATGCAGACTGGCTGACACGGCCCACCCCACGATCCGGCGGGTGAAGACGTCGGTGATGAACGCGACGTAGCAGAACCCGCCGAGAATACGCACATGGGTGATGTCAGCGACCCACAGCTGGTGAGGACGCTCAGCGGCGAATCGGCGCTCAACGAGATCAGGACGAGCATCCGGTTCACATGCCGGTCGCGTGGTGATTGGCTTGCGGCCCCGCCGCACTCCCTGCAGACCGGCGGCCCGCATGAGCCGGGCGGTCTGGTCGCGCCCGATTTGCCAGCCGGCCCGGGCCATCGCCTGGTGCATCTTCCGGACCCCGTAGACGCTGTAGTTCTCCGCGTGGATCCGCTCGAGCTCCTCGATGAGGAGCTCGTCTCGCAGAGCCCTCTCGGAGGCAGGCCGTCTCTTCGCGGCGCGGTAGCCGCGAGAGGTGATGAACCCACGCGCTGTCGCACCAAGGGTGCGGCAGATGGCCTCGACCCCGAAACGATCGCGGTGTTCGTCGATGAACCGGATCATCTCGTCGTGGGGCGGTCGAGTTCCCTGGCGAAAAAAGCCGAGGCGGCCTTGAGGATTTCGTTTGCCCGGCGGGCCTCGGCGAGCTCTCGCTTGAGCCTGCGGATCTCCTCCGCCGGACTCTCGCCAGCAGGCACCGGTGCTACCTCGTGGCCGTGGCGGTTGCACCACATCCGCAGCGTCTCTTCACCGACTCCGACCTGCGGGGCGATGGCTCGGATGGAATGCGAACGCGGGCCTCCCTCAGCGGCTTGGCGTTCCAGGACCATCCGCACGGCGCGCTCACGCAGCTCGGGGGTGTACTTCTTGGGCATGTTCCGATTCTCCTTCAGTTGGATCGGAACGAAACCCAGTGCGCTTCACCCGTACCAGCGTGCATCCCGAGCAGGCCCAGGATCAACACGAGGGTGCCCAGAACGGTTCGAAGGGCGGGCCAGCCGGACAGGGGGCGGCGGGGGGAGGTCACAGCAGCGATTCGGTGGTGTTCCCGCCGTCCGTGGTGGACAGCACGGTCGAGCCGACGACCAGCAGTGCTTCGGTCTGCCCGTCGTCGGTGATGCCCGCTCCCAGGGCGGTGGCCGTGCCGACCGGGCGGTCGCTGGCGGTCCAGGTGTCGCCGGCGTCGGTGCTGGTCAGCAGGTGTCCCTCGGTGCCGGCGCCCACGGCGGTGGTGTCATCGGCCCAGGCGACCAGGTGCATCAGCTGGGGGGTGTCCAGGGTGGTCCAGGTCGCGCCGTGGTCGGTCGAGCGCAACATGCCGGTTTCGGTGGTGGCCAGCACGGTCCCGGTTTGGGGGGAGATCGCCAGCGATGCCGGGGCAACGGGGATCTCAAGGCTCTGCCAGGTGAGGCCGTCGGTGCTGGCGCGCAGTTGCCCATCGAAGCCGAGGACCCCGTTCGGGCCGGCGGCCAGGGCGTGGAAATCGGATGCGCCGCCGCGGGAGAGCACCGTCCAGCTCTGGCCCCGGTCGGTGGACTCGGCCAGGCCCAGCGGCTCGGGCAGGTCGGTGCCCGGCGCGGGGTGACCGGAGGCCAGATAACGGCCCTCGGGAGTCAGGGTGAAGCCCATGAAGTCCACGACCGGACCGACCTGGGTCAGCTCCCCGTCCTGGAGCCGGAACAGGCCCTGGTGGGTGGCCAGCAGCACCTCACCGGACTCGGGGTCCCGGGTGAGGGCATGGACGTGGGTGATGGCCGTGCCGGTGCCCTGCGTGCCGGTGCCGGCCGCCGGGGATGTCGCGGGGTTCGGCGCGGCGCAGGCGGTGAGGGTGCCAGCGCCGAGCAGGGTCAGCCCGCCGGCGATCAGGGTTCTGCGGGTCAGGGGGGTCATGGAGCCTTTCCGCCCCGGGCCAAAAGGCGGGGCTTCTACCATTGTCGGCCGGTGACGCGCGGGGATGGGGCGGTTTGCCTTGAAGATTCGATGAAGATTCCCCGCCCCGGCACCGTTCTGAGCCGCCGGGGCGCGAGACAGAGCGAGACTGGACCCATGAACTCTGGCACTGGCACTGGGACTGACACTGGGACTGGTCCGGCGGCCGGCCGGGTGTTGGTGGTCGATGACGAGAAGCCGCTGGCGCGCATGGTGGCCACCTACCTGGAGCGGGCCGGCTACGAGGTGGCCCTCACCCACACCGGCCCGGCCGCAGTGCAGGCCGCCCGGGTTCACGAGCCCGACGTGATGGTCCTGGACCTGGGCCTGCCCGGGCTGGACGGGATCGAGGTGTGCCGGCGGGTGCGGGCCTTCTCCGAGTGCTATGTGCTGATGCTCACCGCCCGCGGCGATGAGCACCACCGGTTGGAGGGATTGGCGGTGGGGGCCGATGACTACATCACCAAACCCTTCAGCGTCCGGGAGCTGGTCGCCCGGGTGGGGGCGGTCATGCGCCGGCCGCGCACAACGGTGTCAGCCCCCGAACCGGAACGGGTCTGCGGTGACCTGGTCATCGACCTGGCCGCCCACGAGGCCCGCGTGTCGGGCCAGGTGGTGCAACTAACGCGCACGGAGTTCGACCTGCTGGCCGCCTTGTCGGGGCGCCCGCACCAGGCCTTCTCCCGGCGCCAGCTGATCGATATCGTCTGGGACCCGGCCTGGGTGGGCGATGAACGGCTCGTGGACGTGCACATCAAGAACCTGCGCCGCAAGCTCGACGCGGACCCGGCCCGCTATATCGACACCGTCCGCGGGGTCGGCTACCGGATGGCGGAGCAATGACCGGCCGGCGGCGCTACCAAGGATTAGCGGCCCGGTTCTTCCTCTCCCAGCTGCTGGTGGTGGGGGCCAGCGTGCTGGCCGCGGTGGTGGTGGCCTCCCTGGCCGGCCCACCACTGTTCCACGAGCACCTGGAACAGGCCGGGGCCGGACACGATGCAGCCCAGATGCTGCACGTGGAGCAGGCCTACCGGGACGCCAATTTCTGGACCCTGGGCGTGGCCCTGGCCACGGCCTTGCTCTGTTGTCTGTCATTGACCTGGCATGTCGCCCGCCGGATCCAGAGTCCGATCAACGCCCTGACCCAGGCGGCCAAGGCCATGGCCGGTGGACGGTACGACACCCGCGTGCCGGCCATGGGCGCCGGCACCGAGGTGGAGGAGCTGGCAGGGTCTTTCAACACCATGGCCGCACGGCTTCAGCGCACCGAGGACACCCGTCGACGGATGCTCTCGGACCTGGCCCACGAGCTGCGCACCCCCGTCTCCGTGCTGACCGTCTACCACGAGGCCCTGCAAGACGGGGTGTCCCACTGGGACGAGCCCACCGGTGAGCTGATGGGCGAGCAGCTGGCCCGGTTGACCCGGTTGGTGGAGGACATCAACGACGTCTCCCGCGCCGAGGAGGGCCGGATCGAACTGGACCGCAGCCCCCAAGGGGTCAGCGGGCTGCTGCATGCCGCGACCGAGGCCCACAAGGAGGCCTACGCCACCAAGGGCGTGGCCCTGACCATGGACGCCGATCCGGGCCTGGCCGTGGACGTGGACCGCCAGCGCATGGGCCAGGTCCTGGGCAACCTGCTCACCAACGCCCTGCGCCACACCCCGGCCGGGGGCCGGGTCACCCTCGAGGCCCGACAAAGCCCGTCCGGGGTCACGCTCAGCGTCACCGACACCGGGGAGGGGATCTCTCCCGAGCACCTGCCGCACGTCTTCGAACGCTTCTACCGCGGGGACACCGCCCGCGACCGTGACCACGGCGGCTCCGGGGTCGGCCTGGCCATCTCCCGAGCTCTCATCCAGGCCCACGGCGGCACCTTGAGCGCCACCTCCACCACGGCCGGGGCGACGTTCACCATCGACATGCCCACCAAGCAGCCCCCCGACCAGCCCACCTACCGGCGCACCCGTTCATCCACCGTGAACACCGGCGCTCCACCCCTTGAATGATACCCCCGGGGGGTATATACCAAGAGGAGAGGTGCCGTCCGGCGCCGCCCTCAGACCTGAAGGAGACCGTCATGACCGAATCCGCCCGCACCCCGCTGCCGGGGGCCACCAACGGCTGCTCGTGCTGCGCCCCAGCCGCCGACGCCACCGCCCCCGCCGGGCACCAGAGTGCCGACCCAACCGGGACGAGCGCCGGTGCCGCGACCTACCAGGTGGAGGGCATGACCTGCGGACACTGCGTGGGCTCCGTCGCCGAGGCCGTGAGCGCCCTGGACGGGGTGGACGATGTCCGGATCGAACTGGTCGCCGGCGGGGCCTCCCCCGTCACCGTGACCGGGCCCGCCTCCGCGGACTCCGTGCGGACGGCCATCGAAGCGGCCGGCTACCGCGTCCGGATCTAACCGACCCATCCCCTCGAGGTCGGCGCCCCACCGCCGAGCCGGTCGCCGAACAGACCGCCGAGCAGAAGGAACACCATGAGCACCCCGCACCACCACGATCACCCCACCGACCAGACCGCCGAACACCCAGACCCGAACCCCCACGCCGGCCACGCCAACCACACCGACCATGCCGCCCACCACCCCGCGGACGCGGCCACCCACGGGCAGGCCATGCCCCAGGGTCACGCCCACTCGGCCCTGGACGAGGACCACCAGGTCCACGACCACGGTCAGCACGCCGGGCATTCCACCGCGATGTTCAAGAACCGGTTCTGGGTCTCACTGGTGCTCTCCATCCCGGTGGTGTTCTTCAGCCACATGGTCGGGCAGCTGCTGGGCTACCACGTCCCCGAGTTCCCGGGCTCGGCGTGGATCGCCCCGGTGCTGGGCACCGTGATCTACCTCTATGGCGGCATGCCCTTCCTGAAGGGCGGGCTGACCGAGTTGCGCGCCCGCCAGCCCGGGATGATGCTGCTGATCGCGATGGCCATCACGGTGGCCTTCGTCGCCTCCTGGGTCACGACCCTGGGCATCGGGGACCTGATGCTGGACTTCTGGTGGGAGCTGGCGCTGCTGGTGGTCATCATGCTACTGGGCCACTGGATGGAGATGCGCGCCCTGGGCGCGGCCTCCTCCGCCTTGGACGCGCTGGCGGCGCTGCTGCCGGAGGAGGCCGAGAAGGTCGTGGACGGTGACACCATCACCGTGCCGATCACCGAGTTGGCCGTGGGCGATGTGGTGCTAGTGCGGGCCGGGGCCCGGGTGCCGGCCGACGGGACCATCCTCGAGGGCGCCGCGGAGTTCGACGAGGCGATGATCACCGGCGAGTCGAAGCCCGTGCTGCGCCAGGCCGGGGACACGGTGGTCGCTGGGACCGTGGCCACCGACAACACCGTGCGGGTGAAGGTGGCCGCCGTCGGGACCGACACGACCCTGGCCGGGATCCAGCGGATGGTCGCCGACGCCCAGGAGTCCTCCTCCCGGGCCCAGGCGTTGGCGGACCGGGCGGCGGCCCTGCTGTTCTGGTTCGCCCTGGTTGCGGCGATCATCACCGCGATCGTGTGGACCGCGATCGGCCAGCCCACCGACGCGGTCACCCGCACCGTGACCGTGCTGGTCATCGCCTGCCCGCACGCCCTGGGCCTGGCCATCCCGCTGGTGATCGCCCTCTCCACGGAGAAGGCCGCCAAGTCCGGGGTCCTGATCAAGGACCGGATGGCCCTGGAGCGGATGCGCACCATCGACGTGGTCCTGTTCGACAAGACCGGCACCCTGACCGAGGGCGCCCACGTCGTCACCGCCGTCACCGCGATGCCCGGCGTGTCCGAGGCAGAACTGCTGGCGGTGGCCGCCGCGGCCGAGGCTGACAGCGAGCACCCCGTGGCCCGGGCCATCGTCACCGCCGCCGGGCAGCACCCGCAGGCCAGCACGTTGCGCAAGCGCGGCACGGACTTCAGTGCTGCCATGGGCCGCGGGGTGCGCGCCACCGTGGACGGCTCCGAGATCCTCGTCGGGGGCCCGAACATGCTGCGCGAGCTTAACCTGACCATGCCGGCGGAGATCACTGAGCACACCGCCTCCTGGACCGCGCGCGGGGCCGGGGTGTTGCACGTGCTGCGCGAGGGGTCCGTTATCGGCGCGGTCGCCGTGGAGGACAAGGTCCGCCCCGAGTCCCGGGCCGCCGTGGCCGCCCTGCACGCCCGCGGCATCAAGGTCGCGATGATCACCGGCGATGCCCGCCAGGTCGCCGAGGCCGTCGGGGCGGACCTGGGCATCGACGAGGTCTTCGCCGAGGTCCTCCCCCAGGACAAGGACACCAAGGTCACCGAGTTGCAGTCCCGGGGACTGTCCGTGGCCATGGTGGGCGACGGCGTCAACGACGCCCCGGCACTGGCGCGGGCCGAGGTCGGCATCGCCATCGGCGCCGGCACCGACGTGGCCATGGAGTCCGCCGGCGTTGTGCTGGCCAGCAACGACCCCCGCGCGGTGCTGTCGATGATCGAGCTCTCCCAGGCCAGCTACACCAAGATGATCCAGAACCTGGTGTGGGCCACCGGCTACAACGTGCTCGCCGTGCCGCTGGCCGCCGGCGTGCTCGCCCCGATCGGGTTCGTGCTCTCCCCCGCGGTGGGCGCGATCCTGATGTCCGCCTCCACCATCGTGGTCGCCCTCAACGCCCAACTGCTGCGCCGGATCAACCTGGACCCGGGCCACCTGGCCCCCCTCGGCGCCCCCCGGCCGGAGGCTGCCCTTCAACCCGCGACCTCCTGATCGCGCCTCTTGGCGCGAACTCTGATATGAACCCTCAACCCACTGTGGAAGGACCCACCATGAAACGCACCATGACGCTGACCGCCCTGGCCCTGGCCTCCGCCCTGACCTTGACCGCCTGCGGCACCGGCGCCCAGGACGAGAACGCCGGCGCTGAGGCCTCGGCCACTGCGACCAGCTCCGCCCCGGCCGCCACCCCTGCGGCCACGGCCACCGCGACACCGTCCACCACGGCGACCGGTTCGGCTGAGGAGGTCTCCGCCGAGCACAACGACGCGGACGTGATGTTCGCCCAAATGATGATCCCGCACCACCAGCAGGCCGTTGAGATGAGCGAGATGCTGCTGGCCAAGGATGACGTCCCGGCGGAGGTGGCCGCGTTCGCCCAGAAGGTCATCGACGCCCAGGGGCCGGAGATCAAGCGCATGAACTCCATGCTCACCGCCTGGGGCCAAGACCCCGTGGACACGGACGGCATGGACGGTATGGAGGGCATGGACCACGGCGGGATGTCCGGGATGATGTCCGAGGAGGACATGACCGCCCTCGACCAGGCCCAGGGCACCGAGGCCGCCCGGTTGTACCTGGAGCAGATGACCGCCCACCACAAGGGCGCCGTGGACATGGCCAAGGACGAGGCCAAGGACGGCCAAAACCCGCAGGCCGTGCAGCTCGCCGAGCAGGTCATCGCCGACCAGGAGGCCGAGATCACCGAAATGCAACAGATGCTCGACAAGCTCTGAGCACCGTCGTCCGCTGCGGGCATCCGGTGAGACGCGGCTGGCGATAGACCCCGAAACCGGAACAGGTCCTCCAGGAAAGGAGACGAGCATGCAGGGCAAGATCAAGGTCGCGGTGAACGGGTACGGGGTCATCGGCAAACGCGTCGCCGACGCGGTCCGGGCCCAGGAGGACATGGCGCTGGTCGGAGTCAGTGACGTCATCGCTGACTACCGGATCGCGACTGCGGCCGGGAAGGGCATCCCCGTCTACGCCTCTACCGAGCAGGCCCTACCGGTGATGGCGGATGCCGGCCTTCCCGTCGTCGGAGGCCTGCACGACCTGCTCGAGAACGTTGACGTCGTGGTGGACTGCACCCCGGCCCAGGTGGGCGCCGGCAACCTGGAGCTCTACCGTGCCCACGGGGTCAAATCCGTGTTCCAGGGCGGGGAGAAGCACGATCTCACCGGCCACTCCTTCGTCGCCCACGCCAACTACGCCACCGCCCTGGGCCGGGACAGCACCCGGGTGGTGTCCTGCAATACCACCGCCACCGTCCGGGCCCTTACCGCGCTGAAGGACGTCGGACTGCTGTCCAAGGCCCGGGGGGTGCTCATCCGCCGGGCCACCGATCCGTGGGAATCGGACCATTCCGGGATCATGAACACCATCGTCCCCGAGGGCCGAATCCCCAGCCATCAGGGGCCCGACGCCCAGTCGGTGGTCCCGGACCTGGACGTGGTCACCATGGCCGCCAAGGGAGCCCACACTCAGAACCACCTGCACTACTGGACGATCGAGCTCACCCGCCCGGCCGAGAAGCAGGAGGTGTTGGAGGCGTTCCGGGCGATGCCGCGGATCGCCTTCGTCCGGCGCTCGGACGGCGTCGTGGCGGTCAATAGCACCGTGGAACTCATGGAGGACCTGGGCCGGCCCCGGGGTGATATGTATGAGGTGGCCCTCTGGGAAGACATCCTCACCGTGGACGGCAACGAGCTGTACTACACCTACACGGTGGACAACCAGGCGATCGTCGTCCCCGAGAACATCGACGCGATCCGGGCCCTCACCGGAACCGTCGACGACGGCGGCGAGTCCATCCGGCGCACCGACCGCGCCTTGGGGGTGCGCCAGGACTTCGTGCGCTCCTCGGTGGCTGCCCGTTGAACTGCGCGGCAGACGCCGCTGAGGCGGTGCCCGGCCCCAGGAATGGGGGGTGGTCGGACACCGCTTCGGCGGCCGCGGACTACCGCAGCGGTCCTATGGCCTCCGGTCAGGTGCGAGAGGCCGTCGCGATCGCGTTGATGGCCTCATCCAACACCGCATTGAACTGCGCTGGGCTCTGGGCCGTACTCAGCCCTTCGGTCAGGGCGCGGGAGAAGCTGGCGATCACGCCGTGGTTGCGGGCCAGCAGGGTGGTGGCCTGGGCCCGGGTATAGCCGCCCGACAGGGCCAGGACGCGGATCACTCGGGGATGGTCCACGAACTCGCGGTAGAAGTCCGCCCGCTCCGGCAGCGTCACTTTGAGGATGACCGACTGGTCGTCTCCGAGCTTGTCCAGTTGGGCGAGGATTGCCGCCTTGAGCTGGTCCTCCACCTCGGCCTTGCGGGGGCTGCGGATATCCACCTCGGGCTCGATGATGGGCACCAGCCCGGTAACGAGGATCTGACGGGCGAGCCCGAACTGCTGCTCCACGACGGAGCCCACCCCATCCCCGGGCAGCTTGATGACCGAGCGCATCTTCGTCCCGAACATGTGCTTTTCGACGGCTCGAGACAGTAAGTCATGAATCGCCCCGGGTTTGTTAGAGGCTCGTAAGTGCCGTCCCGGCGGGCGCCGGCACGGGGTTCTCATGATGGTAGACGTCCTCGAACTCGACCGGAGGGACCAGCCTGATCTCGCCGTGCACACGACGATGGTTGAACCAGTCGATGTACTCCGCGACCGCGATCTCCAGGTCCTCGATGGACTTGAATGGCCCCTTGTTCCGGATCAGCTCCGCCTTGAACAGCGAGTTGAACGCCTCCGCGAGGGCATTGTCATACGAGTCCCCCGTCGAGCCGACTGAGGCGACTGCGCCGGCCTGGGCGAGCCGCTGGGTGTATCGCACGGCGACGTACTGGACTCCTTTATCGCTGTGATGCCGTAGCCCGGCCACGTCTTGGCCTGCGCGCTGACGCGTCCAGAACGCCATCTCCAACGCGTCCAGGGCCAGGTCCGTGCGCAACGACTTCGACAGCTGCCAGCCCAGCACCCGTCGGGAGAACACGTCGATGATGAACGCGGCGTACACCCATCCGCTGGAAGTGCGGCAGTAGGTGATGTCAGCGACCCACAGCTGGTTCGGAGCCGCCGCGGTGAAGTCTCGCTGGACCAGGTCTTGACGCTCATCCGGGCCGCGGCCTGGGACCGTGGTCCTCGGTCCCTTCGCGCGGCTGATCCCGCGCAGGCCTGCGGCTCGCATGAGCCGCTCCACCGTGCACCTGGCCACCTGCAGGCCCTCCCTCCGCAGTTGCGCGTGGACCGTCCGGGCCCCGTAGACCCCGTAGTTGGCCTCATGCACCCCCCGGATTTCCACGAGCACCTGCTCATCGCGCAGGCTGCGCACTGAAGGAGGGCGCGTCTTGGCCGCGTAGTACGTGCTCGGTGCGATCTGTGTGCCTGCCGCGGACAGCGTGGCGCAGATCGGCTCGACACCGAACTCGTGCTTGTGTTCGTCGATGTAGTCCACGATCAGCGCTGTGGGCGTCTCGAGCATCCGCCGCGAAGAAAGCCGACGCCGAGCGCAGGATCGGCCGTGGCATCCATCAAAGAATGGCGGCCTGACACCGGCGGACGTGGCGAATGCGCGGAACGCATCCGCGTGGTGGCTCTGCAGTCTCTGCGGTGCCGAATGGGAGGCTGTCGTCGGGCAGCGAACTCGACGTCAGACCCTTGGCTGCCCGGACTGCGGGAAAGCGCGCGCCGGAGCAGCACGATCCCGCCCCCAGCCTGGGCTGTCATTGGCAGACCTCCGCCCGGACCTGGCCGCGCAGTGGCACCCGACCCGAAACGCGCCGTTGACGCCCCATGACGTCAGACCCGGTTCGCATAAGCGGGTGTGGTGGAGAAGTCCCGGTGGGCAGGAGTGGGAGTCATCTGTCTATAACCGCACATCCAAACGCCCATCGTCCGAGGCTCACGGCGACGCAGGCCCGGACTCCCCCGACTCCGCGTGACACCTCGGCCCGCCCACCCTTGGAAACTCTGGAGGTGGAGACGGGCGCACTTACTTTCCACACCTCAGGGTTCCTCACCGGATGTCGGAAGTGTCCACCGCGTGTCGTGTGAAATCTTGGCTGCATCTCTACATCCTCGGAGCGCAGCTGCCCGGCCGCGGCCAGCACCCCGGCCAGCACCAGCGGCACGTGGGTCTGGAGCGCGGTCCCCCAGATCACCATGCCCACCCCGATGCCGGCGCCGTAGAGCATCAGCCCGGCCCCGATGATCCACGGGCTCGACGTCCACGCGGGCAGGGCCAGCGGCAGGCAGGCGCGGGCCCAGGCGGTCACCATGGCGGGCAGGAACCGCCGGGGCGCCGACGTTCCGCCGGCCACCAGCGAGCCCACCAGGCCGCCGAGGCCGAGGGCGGCCAGCACCGCCCCGTAGACCGCCGGCCGCGTCGGGGAGGCGAGCGCCGACGTCGGGAAGTCGGGCGGCGAGGACCGCACCGGCGGCGAGGGTGAGGGCGATCAGCAGGCCGCCGGCCGGCGGGCTCGCGGCGCCGATGACAGCCCCGGCCACGGCCGGTGCCAGCGCCTGGCCGACGACGGGCCGCGTCGCCCCCTCCAGGCCGTGCACGGCCATCAGCTGATCCTCGTCGACGAGCATCGGGACCAGCGCCGTGTAGGCCGGGAAGAAGAACGCCGTCGAGGCCCCGATGAGCAGGGCCGAGAGCCCGAGGAGCCAGTACGGCGCCGCCCCGGCGAGGGCGAGCCCCGAGACGGTGCCGGCCGCCACGGCGTTCGCCGCGAGGACGATCACCAGGATCCGCTTCTTCGACACCCGGTCGGCGATGACGCCGGCGGGCAGCGAGGCGGACAGCGGCTTCAGGGCGGCGGTCGGCATCATCGGGCCACCGCCTCGGCGGTGAGCTCCAGCCGCGGCCAGTCGGAGAGGTCGCGGAGCATCTGCCGGTCGTGGGTGGCCACGACCACCGCCGACCGGGTCGCGCGGAGGGCCTCCGTCAGCTCGTCGACGAGCGTCGCGGAGAGGTGGTTGGTGGGCTCGTCGAGCATCAGCAGATCCGGCCGCTCGGCGAGGCACAGGGCCAGGTGGAGGCGCCGCTGCTGCCCCTGGGACAGGCGGCCGACGGGGGCGTCCATGCTCCGGGGCTCCAGGAGCCCGAGCGAGGCGAGCGGCGGCGCCCCGCCGTCGTCGTCCGCCAGGAGGCCCCGGCGGTGCAGGTGCACCTCGAACGCCTGGCGCGCTGTGTGCCGCGGGTTCCAGGCGGGGGCCTCCTGGGTGAGCAGGGCGATCCGCGCGCCCGTGTGCCGCAGGACGCGGCCCGCCGTGGGGTCGAGGCGCCCGGCCAGGACGTGCAGCAGCGTGGACTTGCCGGCGCCGTTGGGACCGGTGAGCAGCAGGCGGTCGCCGCCCGTGAGGTCCGCCGAGACCGGCCCGCGCAGGCGCCCGGCGACGTCGACCCCCTCGGCGCTCAGCAGCGGGCGGGCGGCCCGGGTGGACGACGCCGGCCAGGCCAGTGCCCGGGGCGGCTCCGGCACCGTGACCTCGTGCGCCTCCAGGTCCCGCACCCGGCGGTTGAAGGCCTGCACCACGCCCGCGGCCCGCGTGGCCCGCTGGTGCTTGCCGGTGCCCTTGTCCGGGCGCCACCGGTCCTGCAGGCGACCGCGGGCCGCCTCGGCCGCCTCGGCGAGGGCCGCATGCTCGGCCACCTGCTGCTCGTGCGCCTGCTCCCAGGCGGCACGCTCGGCGCGCCGACCCTTCTCCCACCCCGCGTAGCCGCCCGCGTACTGCCGGGGGCGCCCGTCGGACGTGGGGTCCAGGTCCAGGAAGGTCTCGGCGACGTCCTTCAGCAGGGCGCGGTCATGGGTGACCACCGCGACGCCGCCCGGATGCTCCCGCAGGGCACGGGTCAGGTGCTCCAGGGCCCCGGCGTCGAGATGGTTGGTGGGCTCGTCCAGCAGGAGCAGGTCCACGGCCGACCCGAGCACGACCGCCAGCCGGACGCGATATCGCTGCCCGACGGACAGCGAGTTCAGGGGGCGCGTGCGGTCCGTGCAGGCGGAGAGCCCCTCCAGGGCGACGTCGATGCGCCGCTCCGCGTCCCACGCCTCGAGGGCGGTGGCCGTCTCGAGCGCGCGGGCGTAGTCGTCGTCCGCGCCCGGCCGGCCCTCGGCCAGCGCGCGGGTGGCGGCCTCGAGACGGTCCAGGACGGCGAGCGACTCCCCGATGGCGTCGTGGATGAGGTCGCCGACCGTGCGGTCGTCGTCGGCGTCGAGGTCCTGCTCGACGAGGGCGAGGGTGCCGGCGCGGGTCACGGTGCCCGAGTCGGGCGCCAGCGTGCCGGCCAGCACGTGGAGGAGGGTGGTCTTGCCGCGGCCGTTCTCGCCGACGATCGCCAGCCGGGAGCCGGCGGAGACCGTCACGTCCGCCTGGTCCAGGACGGTGCGGTCGCCGAGGGTGAGCGTGATGCACTCGGCTCGGATGTGGGCGGAGGCGCCCGCCGGCAGGGCAGTGGCGTGGGGAGGGGTCAGAGTCATCGTGGTCTCTCAGCTCGTCATGGAGCCGGGCAGCACGAAGGGGGCCGCCCGGCGGGATGCGAGGACGGCGAGCGGAGTCAGGGAGAAGGAGTCGCCGCCGCCGTCAGCGGGCGGAGCGGAGCCTCATCGATGCGATGCCTCTGTATGACATGCGGACCACCGTATCAGCGGCGGCAAGAGCGGGCGTGGGCGGGATTAGCGGGCGCTGACGGGGCGGCGGCCCGCCAGCACCGGCAGCCTCCCGTCATGACCGGCACCCTGGAGGAGATCTGGCCGCCCTCCGGCCTCGTGGTGGAGTCCGGCGACCTGCGGATGACCGCCCTGCGCGAGGCGGACGTCCCGGAGGTGCTCGACGTCGTCGCCGGCGGGATCCACGACCCGTCCTGGACGCCGTTCGCCTTCCCGTGGACGGACGCCCCCGCGGAGGAGATCCCGGCGAACTACTTGCGGTTCTTCGCCTCCACGCTGGCCCGCACCCAGGGCGGCGGCGCGAGCATCGAGCTGGTGGTCCGCCGGGGCGGGCGGGTCGTCGGCGTGCAGGCGATGAACGGCGCCGACGTCGCCGGGTCGCGCCGCATGGAGACCGGCCGTGGCCAGGCCGAGCGCCGCGGGATGCCGACCACCGACGTCTTCTTCGAGCTGCGCCCCGACGAGTTCGTGCGCGGCGACGACCCGGTGCGGATCACGGGCGCCGACGAGCTGCGGCGCTTCCTGGGCCTGACGTGACGCTCCCGGAGGCCGTGCTGCTGCGCACCGCCATCGCCCGCCGCGGACCCACCTGACGATCGCGACATGACCTGCCGGCAGAACCCAGGGGATGTCGCGATCGTCAGGTCGATCCGCCCCACCCGCACGGTCCCGGAACGCGCTGCGGGACGGCAGGCCGCTAGCGTGGGGACCATGACGCAGCGACGCACGCGCTGGCGCAGCGCCGCCTCCCAGGACGCCGAGTACCGGGCGCACTGGAAGGCGGCGGCGAGCGCCGACGTCGGGACCCCGGACGCCCTGACCTGGGCGGTCCTCGGCGACTCGGCCGCCGTCGGCGTGGGGGCCGCGCGCGTGGAGGAGTCGTACGTGGCGCAGGTGGCCGCGGGCGTGGCCGAGCGGACCGGCCGGCCCGTGCGCGTGCTCAACCTCGCGGTCTCCGGCGCCACCGCCGCGCACGTGCTGGCGGACCAGCTCCCCCTCTTGCCCGCGGACGGCGTGGACGCGGTGACGTGCGTGGTCGGCGGGAACGACGTCGCCTGGCCGGTCCGCTTCCGCGTGGACCGGTTCGCGGCCCCGCTCGAAGAGGTCGCCCAGCGCCTGCCCGCGGGCGCGACCCTCGGCACCGTCCCGGTGTTCCGCATCCCGCCGTACGAGTCGCGCGTGGAGTGCGCGAATGCGGCCGTCCGCGTGATCGCCGCCCGCCACGGCCTCGGCGTCGCGGACGTGCACGCGGCCACCCGGCGCACCTCGCTGCGCCACCAGGTCAGCATGCTCTCCCACGACCTCTTCCACCCCAACGGGGCCGGCTACCGGGACTGGGCGCGCGCCGTCCTGCCCGAGGTGCTGCGCCAGGTCCGCGGGGAGGCGCCGACGCACTGAGCCCGTTGCACCGCCCCGCCGAAGTCACCGAGCCCCAGCGACATCACCGCGGCGCTGCACTGCGGTGATGTCGCTGAGGGTCGGTCGAATGGGCGAGACGGGCGTCAGCCGTCGGCCGGCCGCAGCCGATCCGTGGGCAGCGTCAGGACCTCGGCCCGGGCAAGGTCCACGGACAGGGCGACCGCCGCGTCGTCGAGCACCGGGGCCACCGTGACCGTGTCCCGCGTGATCTCGCGGATGCGCACCCGCCGGGCCGCGCCGCCGTCGGCGGCGTCCAACAGCCAGTCCTCGGCGAGCATCCGCAGCCCGACGGCGTCCAGCAGCTCCTCCGCCTCCTCCAGCTCCATGGGATCACCGCAGACGCGGCGAAGTCGGTCGCGGGGCACGAACAGCCCGTCGTCGGTCATCTCGAGGTAGCCGACGTGCTCGCCGTCGTCGCGGCGGATGTGGTCGAAGGCGGCGCTCATGGTCCCCAGCGTAGGGCGCGCGTCACACGAGCACCCCCGCGCGGGGACTCGGCACCGGAGTCCGCGCGGCGCACTAGCGTGGGGCCATGGACACCTCCACCGCCCCGGGCGCGGACCACGGCCGCGCCGCCGACGACATCTCCTACCGCACCCGCAAGTGGGTCAAGCCCGAGGACCTCAACGCCAACGGCACCCTCTTCGGCGGGTCCCTGCTGCGCTGGATCGACGAGGAGGCGGCGATCTACGCCATCATCCAGCTCGGCAACCCGCGCTCCGTGACCAAGCTGATCTCCGAGATCAACTTCCGCTCCTCCGCCCGCCAGGGGGACATGATCGAGATGGGCCTGCGCGCCGTGAAGTTCGGCCGCACCTCGCTGACCATGCGGGCCAAGGTCCGCAACATCATCAGCGGCGAGGTCATCCTGACCATCGAGGAGATCGTGTTCGTGTCCCTGGACGAGGACGGCAACCCGGTGCCCCACGGCTACACGGACATCACCTTCGACCGCGACCGCCTCCCGCAGGACACGGCGCGCTAGAGCTCCGCCCGCGCGGCGACGTCGCTGCGGTGCGCGGCGAGGTCCTCCACCCGCGCGGCGAGGGCGGCGGCGCGGCGCTTGACGTCCTCGTCCCACTGCTGCGGCAGCGGCAGCCGCTCGATCTCGTCCGCCTCCCGCCAGGCGCTGACCAGGGCCGACTCCCACAGGCGCTGCTCGGCCTCGCGCGCGTCCGCGGCGGGACCGCGGCCCAGCACGGCGACGGCGTCGAGACGCTGGAGGTCCAGGTCGAGCATGAGCCGCGCGGACATCGTGGATCCCCACGGCACGCACCTGGCCGACGCCTTACCGAAGCTGCGGGGCCTGGCCGAGTACGCCCAGGCCCACGGGGACGCATTCGGCCGGATCGAGGCCGTCGCTGAGATCGACGGCCAGCTGCGGGTGCTGGACTTGAAGAACGACGTCGTCCGGGCCGGCGTCCACGCAGCCCAAGACGCTGAATCCCTGTACAAGGCCGCGCCCGCGTACTGAAGCAGAAACTCAAGGGACGCCGGCGGCCGAGGATGGGGTTCAGTCTGAGGCTTGCCTGCGCAACGAGGTGTACAGGGTCTGCCGGCTCACCCCGAACGTGCGCGCCACTTCGGCCTTCGGGATCCCCATCTCGATCATCACGCGCGCCTGCTCCACGTCGGTGTCCGAGAGCTTCGGGACCTGCACGTACTTGCCGCGGGCCTTGGCTAGGGCGATGCCCTCGGCCTGGCGCTCCTTGATCCGCCGGCGCTCGAACTCAGCGAACGCCGCCAGAATCCCCAACATCAGCCCGTCCACCGGGGAGGTGCCCGACTTGTCCACGGTGATCCGCTCGGACACGAACTGCACCGCACACCCCTTGGCGGTGAGCTCGTCCACGATCGCATAGAGGTCCCGAGTGTCGCGGCCGAGGCGGTCCATGGAGGCGACCTTCACCAGGTCCCCCTCCCGCACGTAGGTCATCAGCTCCGCCAACCCGGCGCGCTTGGCCCTCGAGCTGCCGGAGATCTTGTCCTGGAAGATGCGGTCGCACTCCCCCACCGCCTCGAGCTGACGGTCCAGGTTCTGGTCGGCCGAGCTGGTCCGCACATAGGCCACAGTCTGTCCAACCACGTCCTAGACGCTCCGCCACTTGTGTCCAACGGGTCCGAACTGAACCGACTCTGACGTGATGGTCTCGTAGGGCCGGGGGTGCGTAAAGGGGTATGCCCGACTGGACGGTTTCTCAGGCACACCCTAGAGCGGCATCCCCACCTCGTGGCCTCCTCCCGGCCAGGATGGGCGGCGGGCACCCTCGCGCGACGCATCTCACGAGGCCCGGGTACACGGATCGGTGGGAGTGGGCCGGGCTGGGCGTTATTAGTTCACGAATGCTTCCGCGTGAGCTGCGCGCGCAGGGCTCGGCCAGTGTGGGTCTCCATGGCGGGCAGGTTGGCGGCCGGGCCTTTTGGATGCCGCATGCGACGCATCTGCACGACGCTCACCAGAGGGCGATCTCCGCAAAGGGCAAGGTTAATCAACCAGTGTCACGATGCCGTGGAATGCATACGACCTTGGGGGTCCCGGCGATTCGTCACCATCGTTACCTCATCCTCAGCAAAGAGGCGCATAACTCGAACGAGTTCACGAAGCGGGATGAAAGTCAAATGCTGGGTACTGGACCTGTCGGAAGCGACCAGCCATCCAGCCAGTTCGTCCGGGGTGCACTCGACGCGAGGATCACTCTCGTCTAGGGCCCACCAGTCACCAAGGGGCAGAGATTCGAGGGTCCACGCGAAGCGCATGATGAGGCTGTGAATGAAGAGGTTACAGACCTCGTTTGCCGTGACCACCACCTCCGCGGGTGCCTCCATGTCGTACATGTCGAGATCTCCAAAGGCATCCCAGACGTCAGGCGTCTTCGCGCCCACCCGCAGGGGGTAACGGACCACTCTTGCCTTTGTCTCCCTCGTTGCTTTGGTGACCTTGGACGGCATCCCGATCAGGCGCCGGACGGCGAAGGCTCCGTTCACGACGTCCCGCTCAACAAGGTAGAGCGCTTCTATCTCCGCCTCATATGAATCCGCGCCATCTAGTTCTCCATCGACGGCCTGGTCTAGGACCGCAGGGAGGCCCAGCCGGGCCCGTTCCAAGCGCTCGGCAGCGTTGGCAAGATCGCGCTTCCACGGCCAAGACTCGTTGAACATGGACACACCATACGAGGCCGCTGGCCGGATTGATCTACCACGGTGGCCCTGTGGGAGGGCGCACTCACGCTGCTGCTAAGGGATCGATCAACGCGTTCGGTCAGTCGACCTGGTGCCCACGAGGCTGTGCCTCCATTTCGACATGGCTGGCGTGCTATGGGGATGGGGTTCACATAAGTAGTCCGTGGAGCTCGGTTACGGTAGAAGCATGGGCGCATGGTGGCAGCTTGAAACAGGGAGCCGGCTGACACCGTTGAACGGCAAGAACACGGTTCCAGATGAGTTGATGCTCCTGTTCACGGATGCGGATCACTTCGTCGATGAGGCCCAAGTTGAAGCGCTGTCCGAGCTCGAGGCCTGCGGACGTGAGGACGGGCCGGTACGAACTGGTACCACCGGGCTCGAGGTAACCATGAGCCTCGAGGTCCGAAGACGCCTTCTGAATCTTGAGGTTGACCCCGTTGGGTGGACATCCTCGCGCGTCCTGACTTTGTTCCCTAACGGTCACTGCGGGTTTCGGCCCATCTGGTGTTTCGGCCATCGTTTGCGGGCAGACCGCGTGAGCGTGCGACGCCTTGGCCACGCCCCGACCCGGCCACCTGGCCGAAATCCCTCGTTAGTGAGCGGACCGAACGACGAGTTTGCGACACTGGGCGCATGAGCGACAGCCCAATCACTCCCCCGCACCCGAAAGTCGGCATGGTGCCCGCGCAGCCTGCGGCCAAGCCCAAGCGCGGACGGGTGAAACACCCGCGCCTGTGGGGAGTGCTGGGCTGGGCAGCCACCGCCGTGATCCTGGGCCTGATCGTGGCCGCCGTACTCACGATCGTGCTGTGGCTCATGTTCCGAGGCGTATGGCCCTGGGATGACAGCGACAGGCTCAAGGTCAAGGGCATCGACCTGCTGAAGCTCGCCCTGACCGTCGTGGCCGGCGCAGGCGGTGCGGTCGCGCTGACCATCTCCGTGCTCAAACAGCGCATCCTCGAGCGCGACGCCGAAGGCCAACGGGCCGAGGCTGCGGCCCAAAGAGAGGTCGATGCGGCGTTCCGGTCCCGCTACGGTGAGGCCGCGACCCAGCTCGGCAGTGACCGGGCGGCGGTGCAGCTGGCCGGGGTATACGCGATGGCCAACCTGGCCGACGACTGGCCTGAACAGCGCCAGCAGTGCGTCGACGTGCTGTGCGGGTTTCTCCGCCTCCCCCCACCCGCCGATGAAGCTCTACGGGCTGCGGACGCGAAGATCCGTACCACCATCGGCGCTGTCCTCCGCGACCATCTACAAGAAGGAGGCGCGTGGTGCGGGCTCGACTTCAACCTCATCGGCGCCTACTTGGTCGACCTGAACCTCATAGGTGCTCGCTTTACCGGCCGGAACACCTTGTTTACCGGGGCGGAGTTCACGGGCGAGCACACCTGGTTCGACCGGGCGCGGTTCGCCAGCGAGCACACCTCGTTCACCGAGGCGCGGTTCACCGGCGAGCACACCTCGTTCACCGAGGCGCGGTTCACCGGCGAGCACACCACGTTCGCCAGGGCGCGGTTCACCGGCAAAACCACCTTGTTCGCCGAGGCGCAGTTCACCGGCGAGAACACCACGTTCGACAGGGCTCAGTTCACCGGCAAAACCACCTGGTTCAACAGAGCGGAGTTCACCGGCAAAACCACCTCGTTCGCCGAGGCGCAGTTCACCGGCGAGTACACCTGGTTCAACAGAGCGGAGTTCACCGGCGAGAACACCACGTTCGCCATAGCGGAGTTCACCGGCAAAACCACCTGGTTCGACCGGGCGCGGTTCACCGGCGAGAACACCACGTTCGCCGAGGCGCGGTTCACCGGCGAGCACACCTGGTTCACCGAGGCACAGTTCACCGGCAAAACCACCTCGTTCGCCGAGGCGCAGTTCACCGGCAACCGTGAGCGAGTGTTTGAGGGAGCGGTCGTGCCACAGGATGCCTTCAACGGGGCGCAATTCGCAGTCGAGCCGTAATGGTCGTTTCTGGCGCGTCCGCCGGCGGCGCGCTCTGCGCGCTGCCGGCCCGGCGTTTCACTCGCCACATGACTCGCCACAATCAACGCGCTAGAGCGGCAGCCGCCCGTATGTCTCGGCCGATGCCTGGGGACCGCGGGGGCGCGCACCTGGACACCCAGTGTCACGTCGACCGGATCCCGACCGATATGCGAAGAGTTCCCCGCGCGTCAGGTGAAATCTGCCTGCATCTCGACAGCGAAGGCCCTTGCCCACCGGTCCGCGTCGTGACACAGTTCACCCCATGATGCAGCAGAAGTGACCCCGTGGGTCCGACGACCCACCACCGGACCTCCCCGCGCGCCCGTCTCGAGCACGGCTCGACGGGTGCCTCTGCGCCCACCCCTTTCTGCAGAAAGCAGTCACCGCATGCCTGACATCATCGAATTCCCCCTGCCCGCCTCGTCGGACGACCCCCACTGGCGGGCCTACTGCCAGCTCGGAGACGAGTACAACCACGAGCTGATCGGCACGACCGAGTGGGACGAGACCCCCACGGACGCGCTCATCCAGGCCGCCGCCGAGACCGACCACACGCTGCGCCGCTACCTGGCGTACGTCGACGGCGAGGCGGTCGGCTACGCCCGCGTCCTGATCAACCACGTCGACGACCCTGACGCGGCCTCCCTCACCGTCTATGTCCACCCGCGGCACCGCGGACGCGGCCACGGCCGCGCACTGGCCGAGCGACTCGTCCTGGACACCGCCGGCCTCACCCGTTTCGAGACCTGGCCGCTGACGCCGCGGCCGGTGTCCGGGCAACGGGCGCTCACCCCGCCCAACGGCGCCGGCGCGGTGCCCGCCGGGCATCCGGGCGTGCGTCTCGCCCAGTCCTACGGCTTCGCGCTCGTCCAGATCGAGCGGGTGAGCCGGTATGACTTCGCCGATCCGGGGATCGACCCCGCCGTCGCCCTGGCCGAGGCCGAACGCGTCTCGTCGGACTACGAGCTCCACGCCTGGGAAGGTGCGGCCGACGCGGCCCTGCAGGACGACCTCGCCGTCCTCAAGGCCCGCATGGCCACGGACGTGCCCTCCGGGGAACGCACCGTGGTGGAGCAGGTCTGGGACGCGGCCCGCGTGCGTCGCTTGGACGGGCAGATCCTCACGACCGGCCGGCTCTTCCGCGCGGTGGCGCGGCACCGTGCCACCGGCCGGATCGTCGCCCTGAGCGAGCTGGTGGCGCCCCGCTCGCGTCCCGACGGGCTCATCGACCAGTGGGACACCATCGTGCTGCCCGAGCACCGCGGCCACCGCCTCGGCATGCGCGTGAAGGCGGCGAACCTCATCGCCGTCCGCGACGCACTGCCCGAGGCCCGCGCGATCATCACGTGGAACGCCGAGGAGAACCGGCACATGCTCGACGTCAACGAGGCGCTGGGCTTCCGGCCTGTGCTGGTCGAGGCCTCCATGGAGGCGCCGGCACCGCTGCGACGTCGCTGACGGCCCGCGACCCCGTGGTGCCGCCTCACCCCCGTTCGAGAGTCCGCTGGGCCGCCTCCCGCACCGCCCGCGTGAGCCGCACCAGGCGCGTCACGGGCAGGGTGGCCGCCTGCCAGTAGAGGGGCACGAGGACGTCGTCGAGCCCGGGCACGCGGACCAGCCGACCGGCGCGCACGTCCTCGACGGCCTGGGCGTCCACGAGCATCCCCCACCCCAGGCCGGCCCGGACAGACCGGTGGAACCCGTCGAACGACGGCGCCAGGTGCGTGGGCGGGGCGACGTCCAGCCCGGCGCCGCTCAGCGCGAGGCGCTGCAGGTCGTCCTTCGCGTTGTAGCGCATCATGGGCATCGCGCCGAGGTCGACGACGTCGCCCGCCGCGTGCCGCGCGAGCAGGGCGGGCGCCACGAGCGGGACGTAGCGCATGCTCCCCAGCGGCCCCGCCGCGCACCCCTGCACCGGCTGCGGCTCCGTGGTGACGGCGGCCAGCACCTCGCCTCGGCGCAGCAGCCGGGCGCTGTGGTCCTGGTCCTCGACGTGCAGGTCCAGGACCGTGTCGTCCCAGTCGGCGGCCTCCGCCAGGACCGGCCCGAACCACGTGCCCAGCACGTCGGCGGGCACGGCCAGGGAGGTGACGCTGCGCCCGGCCGCCGTGCGGCCCAGCCCGGCCCACGCCTCCTGTTCGAGCACCCGCATGTGCCGGGCCACGCGCACCAGGCCGACACCGGCCTCGGTCGGTTCGCAGGGTGTGCCGCGCCGGAGCAGCACCTGGCCCACCTCCCGCTCCAGGGCGCGGATGCGCTGGCTGACCGCGGAGGCGCTGACGCCGAGCTCGTACGCGGCCGCCTCGAACGAGCCCTCGTCCGCGATCGCACGCAGCGCCTGCAGCTGATCCAGGTTCATGAAGCAGAGCTTAGGCGTCTGTCGTTCTCTTCGTTTGGCTCAGGCCCGGCCGGGCTCTAGCGTCCTCACCTATGTGGACCCTCGCCGGCACCGGCCTGCTCACCGGACTCGCCCTCATCGTCGCCATCGGCGCCCAGAACGCCTTAGTGCTCCGCCAGGGCGTGCGCCGGGAGCATGTGGGCGCCGTCGTGCTGGTGTGCATGGCCTCGGACGCCGTGCTGATCCTGGCCGGCACCGCCGGGGTGGGCGCGCTCGTGCAGGCCGTGCCGTGGCTGCTCGAGGTGCTGCGCTGGGGCGGCGCCCTGTACCTGCTCTGGTTCGCGGTCTCCTCCCTGCGTGCCGCGCTGCGCCCGCAGGGGCTCGTGGCCGAGCAGGCGCCGCGCACCGCGGGGTCGGTCATCGCCACCACACTCGCGCTGACCTGGCTCAACCCGCACGTCTACCTGGACACCGTGGTGCTGCTGGGCAGCCTCGCCAACCAGCACGGTCCCGACGCGCGGTGGGTCTTCGCCGCCGGCGCCGTCGCCGCCTCGATCCTGTGGTTCACCGCGCTCGGCTACGGCGCGCGCCTGCTGGCCCGGGTGCTCGCCGACCCGAAGGCGTGGCGCGTGGTGGACGTGGTGATCGCGGTGGTCATGGCGGTGCTCGCGGTCCGGCTCATCGCCGATTCCGGCGTGTGGGGGTGAGCCGGCACCCCCCCTCACTCTCCGCCCAGCTCCTCCCGGAGGATCCGCGCGCCGGCCACGAGCGCCGCCGTCTTGTCCCGCGCCACCGAGCGAGCCAGCGGCGCCATGCCGCAGTTGGTGCTCGCGATCAGCTTGTCCGCGTCCACGAACTCAAGGGTCTCCCGGAGGGTCGCGGCCACCTCCTCGGGCGTCTCGATCTCGTCGCTCGCCACGTCGATCGCGCCGACCATCACCTTCTTGCCGCGCAGCAGGCCGATGAGCTCCGCCGGCACCCGGGAATGGTGCCGCTCCAGGGCGATCGTGTCGATCGTGGACTCGCGCAGCAGCGGGAACGACGTCTCGTACTGGCGCCACTCCTGCCCCAGCGTGGCCTTCCAGTCGTTGTTCGCCTTGATCCCGTAGCCGTAACAGATGTGCACGGCCGTCTCACACGTCAGGCCCTCGGCCGCACGCTCGAGCGTCGCCACGCCCCAGTCGCGGACGTCGTCGAAGAACACGTTGAACGCGGGCTCGTCGAACTGCACGACGTCGACGCCCACCGCCGCCAGCTCCCGCGCCTCCTCGTTGAGGATGCGCGCGAACTCCCACGCGAGCTTCTCGCGGCTGCCGTAGTGGCGGTCGGCGAGGGTGTCGATCATGGTCATCGGCCCGGGCAGGGTCCACTTAATGGGCCGGTCCGTCCGCGCGCGCAGGGCCTTCGCGTCGTCCACGAAGACCGACGCCGGCCGGCCCACCTCCCCGACGACGGTCGGCACGCTCGCGTCGTACCGGTCACGGATCCGCACCGTCTCGCGCCGGTCGAAGTCCACGCCGCCGAGGTGCTCGATGAACGTGGTGACGAAGTGCTGGCGGGTCTGCTCGCCGTCGCAGACGATGTCGATGCCCGCGCGCTCCTGGTCGGCCACGGCGAGGGCGAGCGCGTCGAGCTGGCCCTCGCGCAGCTGCTCCCCCTCGAGCTTCCAGGGCGACCAGAGCGTCTCCTCCTCGGCGAGCCAGCCGGGCTTGGGCAGGCTGCCGACGAGGGCGGTGGGGATCAGGGTGGTCATCGGGTCTCCTCGGTGTCTCGTGCGGCGTGGGCGGCGGCCCAGCGCTCCAGCAGGTCGCGGTGCGGGCCCACGAAGTGCTCCTGCGTGTACTCCCCCTGCTCCCGGCCGAGGCGGGCCCGCTCCTCGCGGTCGTAGGCGATCCGGGTCTGCGAGAAGTCGCCGTGGTCCAGGCGCGGCCGGTAGACCTCGCCGGCCCCGGCGTTCGCGTTGTAGATCTCCGGCCGGTAGATCCGCTGGAAGGTCTCCATGGTGGCGATCAGCCCGGCCAGGGAGAGGTTCGCGTGGTCGTTGAGCAGGTCGCCCCGCGAGTAGAACGCCAGCGGCGCCACGGCCCCGCGCGGCAGGAAGCACCGGATCCCCAGGCCCATCCGGCCGAAGTAGCGGTCCGTGCGGGAGGCTTCGTCCTGGCGGTACTCGACTCCGAGCACCGGGTGCTCGTTCGTCAGCCGCCGGTAGGTGCGGCTCGTGGACACGCTGATGCAGATCACGGGCGGCTGCGGGAACCGCTCCCGGTACGCCTGCGAGTCGAGCAGGTGCCGGAACAGCCGCCCGTGCTTGTCGCCGAAGCCGTCGGGCTCCTCGGTCCCCGGCGACGTCGCCGCGTGCGCGGGCAGCACCACGGAGAAGTCGTGGTCGCGGACGTAGGAGGAGAAGTTGTTCCCCACACTGCGGCCGAGCACGGCGCCCGTCGCGCGCTCGACCACCCGCACGTCGAGCATCTCCATGAGCGGGAAGTCGACGTCTGCGCCGTCGTCGGCGGTGAAGTGCACGTCGATCGAGACGATCTCGATCCGCGCCGTGTAGCGGTCCCGCTCCGGGTTGTCCCAGGGGGCGAGGTCGTTGAGGCGCCCGTCGATCATGGCCAGGGCGGCGCGCAGGTTCTCCCGCCGGTCCGCGCCGCGGGCGAGGTTGGCGAAGTTCGTGGTGGCGCGCGTGCTGGCGGCGGGCGTGTAGTCCTCGTCGAACGGCGTGGTGTGGATGCTGAACGTCAGGTCGTCCACGCGGGTGGGCACGGTGCTCGGGACAAGGGTGGCGTGGCTCATCGGGTCCTCTCCGGGGTGCGGACGCGGGTGGTGCGGTGGTGGACGGGGGCGGGACGGGGCACCGCGGACGACGACGGCGTCCCGCGGCCGGCGGCGACGCGTGCGGCGCACTCGAGGCCGGCCTCGAGGTCCGCCTGCAGGTCGGCCACGTCCTCGATGCCGACGGAGAGCCGGACCAGGTCCGTGGGGACGGCCAGGGGCGTGCCCCGCACGGAGGCGTGGGTCATCTCGGAGGAGTAGCAGAGCAGCGATTCGACCCCGCCGAGGCTGACCGAGAGCGCGAACAGCTCGGTGGCCTCGGCGAACGCGCGGGCCGCGGCCTCTCCCCCGGCCAGCCGCACGGAGACGATGCCGCCGAAGCCGTCCATCTGCCGCGCGGCGAGGTCGTGGCCCGGGTGGTCGGGCAGCCCGGGGTAGAAGACCTGGGCGACCTCGGGGCGGCCCTGCAGCCAGCCCGCGAGCGCGGCGGCGTTGGCGCCGTGCCGGTCCATGCGCAGGCCGAGCGTCTTGAGGCCGCGGGCGGCGAGGTAGGAGTCCTGCGGGCCGGCGACCGCACCGGCGGCGAACTGCTGGTAGGCCACCGCCTCGGCCAGTGCCCGGCCGCGGAACTCGCGGTCGGCCACCACCACGGCGCCGCCGAGCACGTCCGAGTGCCCGCCGATGTACTTGGTGGTGGAGTGCACCACCACGTCCGCGCCGAGGTCCAGGGGCCGCTGGAGGTAGGGCGAGGCGAACGTGTTGTCCACGACCAGCAGCGCGCCGGCGTCGTGGGCGATCTGCGCCCATGCGGCCAGGTCTGCGATGCCGAGCAGCGGGTTGGACGGCGTCTCCACCCACAGCAGCGCGGTGCGGCCGGGGCGGACGGCCGCGGCGACCGCCGTCGGGTCGGTGATGTCCACGGGGGTGTTGGACACGCCCCACGGCTCGAGGACGGTGGTGATGAGGCGATGGGTGCCGCCGTAGCCGTCGCCGCCCAGCACGATGTGGTCGCCGGGGCGCAGCACGGCCCGCAGGAGGGCGTCCTCGGCGGCGAGTCCGGAGGCGAACGCGAACGCCCGGTCGCCGTGCTCGAGGGCGGCGAGCTGGGTCTCGAAGCCGTTCCGGGTCGGGTTGGAGCCGCGACTGTACTCGTGCCCGGCGCGCAGCACGTTGATGCCGTCCTGCACGAAGGTGCTGGCCTGGTAGATCGGCGGCACCACGGCGCCGGTCAGCGGGTCGGGCTCCTGGCCGGCGTGCACGGCGGTGGTGGTGAAGCCGCGGACGGCGGGACGGGACACGGGGCGGGTGGTGTGGTGGACGGCGGTCATCTCAGCGCACCTCCAGGGTGACGGCGGCGGTCTCGGGGACGGCGGGCGTGGCGGCGGGGACGGACGGCCCGGCGGCGGACACCACGGCCAGGGCACGGTCCAGGTCCGCGATCAGGTCGTCGGGACACTCCAGCCCGATGGAGAGCCGGACAGTGGTCTCGGCGATCCCGGCGGCCTCGCGCTGCTGCCGCGTCAGGCGACAGTGCGTCATGGTCGCGGGGTGGGAGACGAGAGACCGGGCGTCGCCGACGTTGACCACCAGCTGGAACAGCTCGAGCGCGTCGAGGAACGGGGCCACGGCCTCGGGGCCGCAGGCCAGGTCGAAGGAGAACACCGAGCCGACGCCGTCCGGGAAGTCGCGGGCGGCCAGCGCCGCACTGGGATGCCCGGCCACGCCGGGGTGGTGCACCCGCGCGACGGCGGGGTGCCCGGCCAGGTGTTCGGCCACGGCCAGGGCGGTGGCGGTGTGGCGGGCCACGCGCAGGTCGAGCGTCTCGAGCCCCTGGATGAACTGCGCCGCGCTCGCGGGGGCGAGGGTGGGGCCGAGGTCGTGCAGGAACTTGCTGCGGGCCAGCGTCAGGTAGGCGCCGCGGCCGTGCCGCTCGACCAGCGTCTGCCCGCCGTAGCGGGCCTTGGGTCGGGCCAGCTGCGGCCACCGGTCCGGCGCCGCGCCGTAGTCGAACGTGCCGCCGTCCACGATCGCGCCGCCGAGCACCGCGCCGTGCCCGCCGAGGAACTTGGTGGCCGAGTGCACGACGACGTCGGCGCCGTGCTCCAGCGGCCGGTAGAGGGCCGGTGTCGCGAGGGTACTGTCCACCACCACGGGCACACCGGCCGCGTGGGCGGGGTCCGCGAGCGCGGGCAGGTCCGGGAGGGTGGCGAGCGGGTTGGTGATGGCCTCGAGGAAGAACGCGCGGGTGTCGGGCCGGACCGCGGCGGCCCACGCGGGCGGGTCCGCCGGGTCCGCGAAGGTGACCTCGATGCCGAAGTCCGCGAACGTGTCCGTCAGCAGGTCCACGGTGCCGCCGTAGAGCTGGCTGGAGGCGACCAGGTGATTGCCGCCCTGCAGCAGCGCCAGCAGGGACAGCGCGACGGCGGCCTGGCCGGTGGCCGTGGCGATCGCGCCGATGCCGCCCTCCAGCGCGGCGAGGCGGTTCTCGAACACCGCGACGGTCGGGTTGCCCGTGCGGCTGTAGGTGAAGCCGGGGGTCTCGAGCCGGAACATCGATGCCGCCGTGGCGTGATCCGGGAAACGGAACGCCGTGGTCTGGTGGATGGGCGGGACGACCGGCCGGTGGGGTGCGGCGGGCTCGTAGCCGGCGTGGACTTGTTGTGTGGCATGACGGGGCATCTGCTCTCCTCCATCGGTCCTGGCGGTAGCACCGGGCCTGCCGTTCCCGGGGGGCCGGGTCCGTCGGGCGGGTTGCTGCGGCGTCGTCGAGCCAGATCTCTCGGCCGCTCTGGATGGGTGGTGAGCCCATCCCACGCGGCGGGCCGCTGCGAGTCCAGCGGACGGCCGGCTCGCGCGAAATATGAGCCGCCGCCGCGTCATCCGGGACCGGCCGGAGCCTCTCCGGGGCGCGGCGGGCCGGGGCGGACCCGGTGTGACGGACTGGCGTGGAGGGGGTGTGTCAGACTCCCGGGCCTGACGCGGAGCACCCCGGGCGGACCGCCCCCGCCGGCGGGAAGACGGGCGCGGTGGCTGGTCGCCTCCAACGCCCTCGACGCGGGTGGCCGGTCCGCCACGGACGGCGCCCTGGATGTCCTGGCGGTGCATCCTCCTCGGCTCGGTCGGCTGCGCCGTGGCCGTGGGGCTGCACCTGCTGGCCTACGCCGACCGCGCTCATGCCGGGCCGTGGCTGCTGGCCGACGCCGCCCTCTGGGGGTTCATGGTCCTGCTCGGGAACATCACCCAGGCCGCCGTCGTGCCGGCCGCTCGGTGGGTGGATCCGGGGAGCGACGACGTCGACTGAGGCCGAGACGCTGACGCGGACACCGAGGTCGCTTAATGCGTGGCCATGGTCACCCGCCCCGTGCTCTAGCAGCCGGTGATCGACGCCGTCGACGTCCGTTCCGTCGCGGAGATCTACCGCGCGTCCCACGACCACGCCTTAGGCTCCGCGGTCACCGGGGTCGTGGAGACCGCCACCGCCATGGCCTTCGGCGGTGTCTTCGGCTGAGACCTCTGCTGGCCACGTGGCGCCGGCGTGGCCCCGCCAGCGTGGGCCAGGAGCCCAGGCCCTCGATCCGCTAGCGCGGGCCGGGAACGCCGACGGGCGGGGACCGTGCGGTCCGTGCCCGTCGGGGGAAGTGCTGGCTCAGGGCTGGGGGTGGTCGAGCTCGTGAGCGGCGAGGGCGCGCACGAGCTCGGGGAGGAGCATGGTGAGCACCTGGATGGAGTGAGCGCCCTTGGGGTGTTCGGTGACGGCGCGCCAGTGGTGGGCCACGGCCCATGCGTGGTTCTCACGGCGCATGTAGAAGGTCTTGGCCGCGTTGTAGCCGTCGGCGTAGGTGATGGTCCGCTGCTCGATGAGCTGCCTCCTCCGGTAGGGGTGCAGGAGGCCGAATACCTCCCGATGTGTCAAACCACATACCGCGGGTGGGGTGGCGTGTATCCCCCGAGCGCGGTCAGGGCGGGGCGTGTCGCCGAGATCTGGCTGTAGTCACGATGCGAGCTGCTGGCGCCGGAGTGGGCGTCGCGGATCTCACGTCGCCCCCACCGGAGCTCCGGCTGAGCTTGGCACATGGTCTGTAGTGCGGTCCGACGGTATGGGCCGAGAACACGGTGACGGTGCTCTTGGCCGCGGGCAACTGCTGAGCCAGTCCAGGGGTCGAAGAAAGGAGTCGCCGGCGGTGGAGGGAGTGGTCCTGAGCCCCCGCGGCCCCCGCCGTGGGCAGCCTGCTGCTGTAGCGAACGGCGCTGGCGGGGGGTCGAGTAGGGCAAGCTGCCGAGGCGTTGCGAACGTCTAATATGAAGTTGTGAAGGCGAAAACGAAGAACTGGGATGGGAACTGAGTAGCCGATGTTACGGGGTATTAGAGAATTGGGGGATTGCGAACAATGATCGTTGGCATTGCCTTTCTACAACTAATAATTCCTGCGACCTGGGTAATTATGACTACATCGGGCTGGACGGGCGAGCGGCACTCGTCCTTCTCCCTAGGATTCGCGGTCACTTCGATTATTATCTCGGTGGCGTCCTGGGGTTTATCTAGGCGATTAAAGAGTGCCGAGGGGCACTTAAGGGGCACTCCCTGGGTGTTTGCTCTAGCCCCTGCCCTTATGTTATCCGGGTTGACCGCATTTCGATTGCCGGGTGAAAGTGGGTACTGGGGAGCGTGGCTATACATTGCCGGCATGGCTGCCCACCTACTTGTCTTCCTGCTTGTAGTCGTTTATTCGATGCAAGCACGAGGAGCGTTCCGCCAGTAGTGGCTTTCTTGGGTCAGCGGGGTCGACAGGAAGAACCGTCCTGAGCGCACCATTATGTTTCGCTCAAGCTGGCTTATGTGCTCGCCCGGTCCGATGCGCTGTACGCAGCGTGCAGCGCACCGGGCCGTGCCGCCGAGTCCTCGACACGGCGGGGGCCGCCGGTGAGCGGCTCCCGGGCCGTTTCGGTCTGCCCTTGATGGGCTTTCAGGCCAGGGCGGGATCGGGGGCCACCGCGGCCACCGCGGTGGCGCCCGATCATGGCGGTCACGGCGCGCATGCCTTGGCGAACGCTAGCCGGTCATCGGTCAGGGAGCCCTCGCCCCGGAGCCAGGACACGTAGGCCAGCATGGCCAGCGCACCGGCGGCGGCCTCACGCGGGCCCATGGTCACAGCGGCGTTGAGCACCGTCTCCGCCTCCTCCGTGGCCTTCCAGCTCAGCCCGTGCGGGAACGTGCCCGTGTGGAAACCCACGGCCTCCATCCGGCAGGGCGCGGTCGCGGCCACCAGGGCCACGTAGAGGTACTCAGGATCCTGGCGATCCAGGGTCGCCAGCACCACGGCGGCCGCCTCCCGGTCCGGCGATCACGCAGAAGCCCCGAGATGCCGCGCCTGTGTCCCGAAACGAGACATGCGCTCCATGGTGTCAGCTGGCCCCCGGGTTCATTGTCAGACACGTCCTAGGCCTGGGCGGGCGCCTCGTCCTGGACCGCTCCGACGACGAGCCCCTGTACGTGTTCGCGGACCCGGCCGGCCACCCCTTCTGCGTCTTTGTGGGGTGAGCGCGGCAGATCAGGGCGGCTCAGCCCTCGAGCCGCTGGTCGAACTCCTCGTGGTCCAGCTGCCGGTGCATGCGGTCATCTTCAGGATACGGTGCCGTCCATGCATCTGGACCCGGCCGAGACGAACCGCCGCGCCTACGATGACGCTCGCGTCGTCGCCCTCTATGACCTCGACAACCCGCCCGGAGAGGACCACGCGTACTTCCGCCGGGCGGCCGAGGAGTCCGGCGCCCGGCGGATCGTCGATCTCGGCTGCGGCACCGGATCGCTCACGGTGACGCTGACCGGCGACGACCGCGCCGTCGTCGGGATCGACCCGGCCGAGGCCATGCTGCGCGTCGCCCGGGCGCGCCCCGGCGGGGACCGCGTCGAGTGGCGGCGGGGCACCGCGGAGCTGATCGAGCCGGCGTCGGCGGACCTGGTGATCATGAGCGGGAACGTGGCGATGCACCTGATCGGCCAGGACTGGCACGGCGCCCTGCGGCGCATCGCCGCCGGCCTGGTCCCCGGCGGTCGGCTGCTGTTCGAGACCCGCAACCCCGTCCGCCGCGCCTGGGAGGACTGGCAGCAGGAGCCCACGGAACGGACGACGGCGGCCGGTCGCCTCGTCGAGTCCGAGGCGACGAACGCGCCGGACGCGGACGGCGTCGTCGTGCACCGATGACGCACCGAGTGCTCGGATGAGGGCGTGGTCCGCGAGGGTGAGGAGCACCTGCAGTTCCGCTCCGTGGAGCAGGTGACCGAGGACCTCGCGGCGGCGGGGCTGGCGGTGGACCGCGTCTGGAGCGACTGGCGCGGCCGCCCATTCGACGGGGCGGAGCACCCGCTGATGATCATCGAGGCCTGTCCACAGGGGGCCCGACCCGTCCACCCGCCATGGCAGGATGACGCAGGTCACACGTGATGCGAGGGGGAACCATGACGGACACGACCACGGCCCGCCGCATGCGGCCGACCCACCACGACGACGACCCGCCCGTCCGCGGGATCGGCCACCTCCGGCACCCGGTGGACTCGGGCGGGCTGATCGACGGGGCAATGGCGGCACAGGGGCTGCTGGCGTCCCCTCGGCCAGACTGAGGGCCGGACCATGAACATGCTTCAGGCCATCCGCCGCTACTACGCCGGCTACGCGCAGTTCAGCGGGCGCGCCTCCCGCGCCGACTTCTGGCTCGCGGTGCTCTACGTATGGCCCCTGCAGACCGCCGTTCACTTCGTGTCCACCGTTCTGGACGTGTTCATCCTCGGCTCCCCGGACCTGTTCTTCCGCGACGCGGCCGTCCTCCTGGTGGGGGTCACGCACGCACTCCCCTCGCTCGCCCTGCTCGCCCGGCGCCTCCACGATGCCGGCTTCAGCCGCGCGTGGCTGTTCCTCGGGCTGGTGCCGTTCGTCGGCCCGCTCACGCTGCTCGTGTTCGCGCTCCAGCCGTCCGCCCCGCGCCTCGGACACCCCGCCGACGCGTCGGACCCGGTTCCGGCGGGGGCCACGGCCTCCGCCACGGCCGCGCGGCGCTGACCCCCGCCGTCATGTCCGGCCCGATCAGTGATCGTGGTCGGTGTGCTCGTCGTGGCCGGACTCGGCGTCCGCGGCCTCCTCGGGCTTCACGGACTCCGGCCGGCCGGTGACCACGGCCATCTCGACCGGGGCGAACTCCAGGTCCTTCTCCAGGACGGTCTCGCCGGTCTCCAGGTCGACGGCCACGAGCTTCCGGGCCTCCGCGTCGGTGACGTAGGCGGTGTTCCCGGCCACCTTGAGGATCGGGCCGGGCTCCTGCCACTCGTCCTTCTCCTTCCACGGCTCGATCACCGGGTACTCGGCGGTGACCTCACCGGTCTCCTCGTCGATCACGTTGACCTCGTCGTCGTAGGTCAGCACGACCGCGGAGCCGTCCTCGGCGCGGCCGAGCGAGCGGAACCAGTAGGAGGAGCCGAGGTCCACGGTGGTGAGCTCATCGGTGCGGGTGTCGATGAGGGCGATCGCCGTGGGCCGCTCGACAGCCTCCGTCGGCTCCTCCTCGACCTTGTGATCACCCAGGACGATGGGCGAGTCGTGCAGCCCGAACAGGTTCCCGGAGCGCTGGTACTCGGTCTCGACCTCCACCTTGTGGAACTCGCCGTCCCGGTACACGACGGGCCCGTTCTCACAGCCCATCACGACGACGTCGCCCGCCTCCGTCGGCTGGGCCGCAGCCTCGCCGTGACTGCCGGGGCAGTCGTCGGTCTCGGCCGTGACCTCGCCGGTCGTCGGGTCGATCACCTGGAGCGTGTCCCGGGAGTCCTCGGTGCCCTGCGTGGTGAAGAGGGTGCCGTCGGAGAGCTCGAGCGCCACGCCGTGGTGCGGGTCCTCGGTCTCGGCCTCCGTCATGACGGGCATGAGGTCCGGGGTCGCCTTGTCCAGGTGGGTCGAGTCGAAGGTGCGGATCGCGCCCGTGCCGTCCGCGAAGAGGGTGGTCCTGCCGTTGTGGGTGACGACGTGGCCGGGGTGCTCACCCGGGAACGTCACGCCGGTCATGCCGGGCGCGGACTCGTAGTTGTGGACGTGATCGCCGTGGGCCTTGGCCTGGATGCCGCTGGAGAACACCTCCCAGCCGTTCCCGGTGGTCACCAGGACGTCCTTGCCGTTGCCGGCGTTGCTCAGCCGCGTGAAGCCCGGGACGTCCTGCTCCTTCACCACCTCGCCGGACTCGGCGTCGAGCAGCGTGAGCCCGTCCTCGTGCGAGAGCAGGATGCGCGGGGTCACCGCGGAGACCTCGGTGGTCCGGGTCGGGTCGACGCGCTCCTCCTCGGAGACGGAGGAGGCCGCCGTCGCCTCACCCGACGTCGACTCGGCGCCGCCCGAGGCGGCGGCGGGGGCCGACGTCGGGCCAGACGGGGCGGCGTCCCCACCGCACGCCGTGAGGGCGATGGCCGCGGCGGCGAGGGTGGCGGAGAAGGCGGCGGTGGGCGCGGAACGGCGCTGCGGGGCGGAGTGGGTCACGGGGAGCCTTTCACGAGGGCGAGAAGATGCGACCGGTTCACAATAAAGACTGTTGCGGATGCTTCGCAATACGGCGGTGGACGCCGCCCCGTCGCGGGAACCGGCACGTGACGCCCTCGACGCGGCGACCGGGCCGTCAACGGCACGCCGCTCGAGCGCCACTACCGGCTGGGCGGCTGAGGCGCCGGGCGGTACGGCGCGCGGCGGGGCCCGTCAGGCCAGGCCGCGCGCCGCGTGCCAGGCGACGATCCGCTCGAGCGCCTCGTGGACGGCGTCCGGGCCGGCGGCGAAGGAGAGGCGGACGAACTCGGGCCCGTGGACGGCGTCGAAGTCGTCGCCCGGGGTCAGCGCGACGCCGGCCTCCTCCAGCAGGGCCGCGCAGTAGCCGACGGCGCTGCCGAACTCCGCCAGCATGCCCGGGGCGAGGCGGGCCCACAGGTAGAAGGCGCCGTCGGCGGGGGCGGCGTCGGCCCAGCCGAGCCGGGGCAGGGCGGCCAGCACGACGCCGCGCGTCGCCGTGAAGCCGGCTGCCTGCTCCTCGCAGAACGCGTAGGACTCCTCGCTGAACGCGTGGACGGCCGCCTCCTGGGCCGCGGCGGGCGGGCACAGGGCGACCGAGCCGGCGAGGCCGTCGACCGTGGTGGCGAGGTCGTCCGGCAGGAGCATCCAGCCCAGCCGCCAGCCGGGCATGCCCCAGTACTTGGAGAACGAGCTGATCACCATCGCGGTGCGGGAGGTCGCCCACGCGCACGCCCCCACGCTTTCGTGCGGGAAGCGGGAGCCTTCCGCACCCGGCGCACCGCCCGCCGCCCCGCCACCCGCCGGGCCGCCGTCGTCGTCGCCCGACCGCGGGTGCACGATCCCGTGGTAGATCTCGTCCGAGACCAGCCGTACCCCGTGCGCCTCGCACCAGGACGCGAGGGCGGCGAGCTCGTCGGCGCTGACCATCGTGCCCGTGGGATTGGCCGGGGAGGCGAGCACGAGCCCCGCGACCGGGCCCTCCGCGAGCGCCGCCTCCAGGTGGGCGACCGTGGGCTGGTAGCGGGTGCCGGCGTCGACGTCCACGTCCACCACCTCCACCCCGAGCGCGGCCAGGATGTTGCGGTACGCCGGGTAGCCGGGGCGCGGCAGCACCACGCGGTCGCCCGGGGAGAACGCCGCGAGGAAGCCGAGCATGAACGCGCCCGAGGAGCCGGTGGTGATCGCCACCTGCTCGGGGCGCACGTCGATCCCGTACCAGCGTCGGTAGTGACCGGCGACGGCGGCCCGCAGCTCCGGCAGGCCCAGTGCGGGGGTGTAGGTGAGCGGCGTGCCGGAGGCGTGGACCTCGGCCGCGGCCGCGCTCACGGTGGGCGGGGCGCCCCCGCCCGGCTCCCCGGCGCAGAGGCTGATGACGTCGCGGCCGGCGGCGCGCAGCTCGGCGACCCGGCCGAGGATGGTCATCACCGTGAACGGCGGGACCTGGGAGCGGGCGGACGGGGCGAAGGCGGGGGCGACCGGCGAGGCCGGATCTCCCGGCGCGGCCTGGTCCTCAGGCGCGGCGTCGGCGACGGGCGAGGCGGGGGCGGCGACGTCGTGGTGGGTGCCGGGGTCGAGGCGGGGCTGCGGGTCCATGGGCCGAGGCTACCCACGCCACCACGCGCCTTTCGTGCGGGAGACGGGGAGCAAGCCTCCCGTTTCCCGCACGAAAGCGCCGCCGAAGCCTCCCGTTTCCCGCACGAAAGCGCCGCCCGGAGGGGCCCTCACTCCTCGGCGCCGAGCAGCTCCCGGATGTCCTCGGCGGTGAGGGAGTCGGTGAAGGCGCCGGCGCCGGAGTCGTCGGACTCGTCCATGAGCGCGCCGAACAGCTCGGCCTTGCGCCGCTGCAGCTCGAGCACCTTCTCCTCGATCGTCCCCTCGGACACGAGCCGGTAGACCATCACGGTCCGCTCCTGCCCGATCCGGTGCGCCCGGTCCACGGCCTGCGCCTCCGCGGCGGGGTTCCACCACGGATCCATGAGGAACACGTAGTCCGCCTCGGTCAGGGTCAGGCCGAAGCCGCCCGCCTTCAGGGAGATCAGGAACACCGGCGCCTCGCCCTCGCGGAAGCCGCGGATCACCTCGGCGCGCCCGCGCGTGGACCCGTCGAGGTACGCGTGGTCCACCTCCAGGTGGTCCAGCTCCTCGGCGATGACCCGCAGGAAGCTGGTGAACTGGCTGAACACGATCACCCGGTGCCCCTCGGCGATCACCTCGGTGAGGTCGTCGAGGAAGCGCTCGAGCTTGGAGCTGGGCACGGAGGCGTACTGGTCGTCGACGATCTGCGGCGCCAGCGCCAGCATCCGCAGCAACGTGAGCGACTTGAAGATGGTGAACCGGTTGCCGTCCATGTCCCCGAGCAGCCCCAACACCTTGCGGCGCTCGCGCTGGAGCACACGGTCGTAGAGCTTGCGGTGGGCCGGCTCGAGCTCCACCTGGAGGATCTGCTCCTGCTTGGGCGGCAGGTCCTTCGCCACGAGCTCCTTGGAGCGGCGCAGCATGAAGGGGCGCACGCGGCGGCGCAGGGCCGCCATCCGCTCGGGGTCCTCCCCGGTCTCGATGGGGGTCACGTAGGTCTCGCGGAACCGGCGGTGGCTCGGGAACAGGCCCGGCACGACGACGCCCAGCAGCGCCCACAGGTCGCTGAGGGAGTTCTCCATCGGCGTGCCGGTGATGGCCAGCCGGAAGGGGGCGCGCAGGTCGCGGGCCACCGTGTGCACCTTCGCGGCGCGGTTCTTCAGGAACTGGGCCTCGTCGAAGACCACCCCGCCCCAGTCGAGTCCGCCGTACTGGCCGGCGTCGATCCTCAGGAGCGTGTAGCTGGTGACCACCACGTCCGCCCCCGCCACCTCGTCCGCCACGGCGGTGCCGCGCTTGCGGACGGTGGTGTCCAGGACGCGCACGTCGAGGTCCGGGGTGAACTTCTCGGCCTCGGCCGCCCACACGGACACCACGGAGCTCGGCGCGACCACGAGGAACGGCGGCCGCTCGGGCCGGGCCTGGCGTGCGTGGGCGAAGAGCGCGAGGGTCTGGACGGTCTTGCCCAGGCCCATGTCGTCGGCCAGGATCCCGCCGAGGTCCTGCTCCCACAGGAAGGCCAGCCAGCGCAGCCCGTCCTCCTGGTAGGGGCGCAGGTCGGCCTTCAGGCCGGCGGGGCGCGGGGCCTCGGGGAGGCGCTCGACGGCGGCCAGACGCCCGACGGCGGCGGTCCACTCCGGGTCCTCGTCCACCTCGTCCGCGAGCTCCTTGAGGTCCTCCCAGAAGCCCACCTGGTGCCGTGAGACGGGGGTGTGCTCCGGGGTCCACTCCTGCAGGGTGGCGGCCTCGGAGAGCAGGGCGCGCAGCCGGTCGAAGGCGGGGTGGTCGAGGCCGAGGTAGGAGCCGTCGGCGAGGATGAGCGTGGTCTTGCCCTGCACGAGCGCGGTGAACAGCTCCACGAACGGCAGCACGTGCCCGTCCACGGAGACCTGCACGCCCAGGTCGAACCAGTCGTTCTGTGTGGCCTTCGTGCCGACCTCGATGCGTGGGGCGGCCTTCAGCTCGCGGTAGTCGGGGCGGTCGCCGGTGACGTCCACGCGCACGTGGTCGGCGCGCTGCAGCAGCGGCAGCACCTGCTCGGAGAACCGGGCGGCGCCCACGCCCTCGAGGACCTGTTCCTCGGCGCGGCCGGCGCGCGGCCAGAGCTCAGCGACGGCGCGCAGCACCTCCGCCTCGTGCCGGGTGTCCCGCAGGGGGTCGCCGCCGGCGTCGAGGCCGAGTTCGCGGGGCGGGTCGAAGTAGAGCCAGGACCAGCGCAGCACGAGCTCGTGGTCGGGCCGGAAGTCGGCGCGCAGCCGCAGCACGGGCGGCTCGAACTCGGGCAGCTCCACGGAGGCGTCGCCGCTGGTGACGGGCAGGGTGCCACGCAGCCGCGGGTAGATCCGGCCGAGGAACTCCTCGCGGTCCGCGGCGGGCACGCGCACGGGCCCGCCGGCGAGCACGATCTGCTGGACGGCCTCGGGGACGGGCCGTTCGGCGGGGATCAGGTGGAGCACGGCCTGCTCGTCCGTGAGGTCAACGCGGTAGAAGCCGATGCCGCCCACCGCGTGCACGCCGGCCAGGCCCCGGCCGGGCGGGGCGGGGTCCAGGGACGGGGCGACGTCGAGGCCGCCGTCGGGGGCGCGGGTGACGTCCAGCCCGACGGCGGCGGGCGCCTCCAGCACCACGTCCGTGAGCAGCCCCAGCGGCACGAGCTCCACCCCGACCTCGCGGGCCTCCGCGAGCAGCTGCCAGATCCGTGGGGAGTCGAAGGCGTGCAGGCCGAACCAGGCGTCCGTGGGGTAGGAGTCCTCGGCCTGCAGCTGCCGCCAGATCAGGCGCATGGCCCGCTCCTGGGCGGGGGCGAACTCGGCGCGGCCGAACTGGAAGTTCTTCCAGGTCAGCCCGCCCTTGATCCAGGTCCCCTTGGCGCCGCGCTTGAGGGGTCTCAGGGTCACGTACAGGGGGCGGCCCTCGCGGACCTGGTCCTCGCCGGCGGGCGCCGGGCCCCACTGCTGGAACGCGTTGCGGGAGGACTCGGCCACGAGCTCCACGCCGATCGCCAGGGCGGGCGGCGTGCCCAGCCGGCGCGGACCATCGAGTCCGGCCAGCGGCTCCATCACACGGCGCCAGTCCAGGCCGGAGTGGGGCGCCTCGGGGACGCCCGACGCGCGCTTCGGGCCCGTGGCGGCGCCACCCGAGCCGGAGCCGCGCGGGCCGCCGTCGTCGTGGCCCGGGCCGGCGGGCGCGGGGAGCGCGTCGGCGGTGGTGACCATCTCGGCGAGCTTGCGACGGGCGTCGTCCAGGGCCTGGTCCGCGTCGAGGCGGACCACCTGGTAGAGGGCGGCGGCCACGTGCTTGCAGTCCGTGCCGACGGGGCAGGTGCAGCGCCCGCCCACCGGCTCCATGCGCACGGCGGCGCCCTCGGGGTCGGCGTCGTCGAAGGCCTGCTGGAGCGTCACCTGCACGCGGTAGGGGCTCGGCGCGGTGCCCTGCACGGAGGCGGCGAGCCGGCCCGTGGCCGCGTCGTAGCGCAGGCGGCCGACGGCGCCGGAGGCGGCGATCGCGAACCCGCGGTCCGCGCTCGTGGGCCCGACGACGGCGCGGATGGCCTCAGTGCGCAGGTGCGGCAGGACGTCTCCGGAATCTGCAGTGGCCATAGCGAGCAGTCTTTCACGGACCGTGCAGGGCCTGCTCCGGCCGACACCGGTCCGGCGGCGTGCCCACTCACGGGCCCCGGGTCCGCACACCTGAGACCTTCAGGCCGACCCGCCCCGGACCCTAGAGTGCGCCCATGGCGTCCACACAGCCCTCCCCCGTCCCCGCCGGTGCCACGCCGGCGTCCCACACCTCCCCCCTCGGCCTGTCCCTGCCGGAAGGCCGGGGCCGTCGCGTCCTCGTCACCGGTGCCACCGGGTACGTGGGCGGGCGCCTCATCCCCGAACTGCTCGCCGCCGGCTTCGACGTCCGGGCCGGCGCCCGGAACCCCTCCGACCTCGCGGACCGGCCGTGGTCGGAGGGCGTCGAGGCGGTGGAACTCGACCTCACCGAGGCGGACCTCGTCGAAGCCGCCATGCAGGACGTGCACACCGTGCTCTACCTCGTGCACTCCATGGGCGGGGGCGGTGACTTCGTGACCCAGGAGCAGCGGATCGCGGACATCGTGGGCACCGCCGCGGACACGGCCGGCGTGGCCCAGCTCGTCTATCTCTCCGGCCTGCACCCGGACAAGATCCCCGTCGCGGAGCTGTCCGACCACATGCGCTCCCGCGCGCTCGTGGCCGAGCGTCTCGAGCAGGCGGCGACGCCGGCGCTGACGTTCGAGGCCGGGGTGATCATCGGCTCGGGCTCCACCTCGTTCGAGATGATCCGCCACCTCGCCGAACGGCTGCCCGTGATGCCCGGCCCGTCCTGGCTGAAGAACCGGGTGGAGCCGCTGGCCATCCGCGACGTCCTGTACTACCTCCTGCAGGCCTGCGCCCTCCCGGAGCCCGTGCAGCTGAGGGCACAGATCGGCAACGGACACCCCCAGTCATTCGCAAGCGTGCTGGTGGACTACGCCAAGGCCGCCGGACTGTCCCGGCGCATCGTGATCCCCACTCCGTTCCCGCTGCAGACCCTGGCGGGCTTCTGGATCGGCACGGTGACCCCCATCCCGGTCGCGGTGGCCCTGCCCCTGGCCGCATCCCTCGCCGAGGAGGCGGTCGTGGAGGACCGCTCGGTCCGCGACCTCATCCCGGACCCGCCGGGCGGGCTGACCTCCTACATGGACGCCGTGCGGCTGGCGCTGAAGCGGGAGAAGGAGGGCCCCCTGGACGTCACCTTCGACGCGGACTTCCACGCCGCCGCCGACCCGGCCGACCCGCTGCCCTCGGACCCGGACTGGTCCGGCACCACCGTGTACACGGACGAGCGGGAGCGCCAGTCGGACCTGCCGCCGCAGGACGTGTGGCCCGTGATCGAGTCCGTGGGCGGCGCCAACGGCTGGTACTCCACGCCGATGCTCTGGAAGGTCCGCGGCCTCGCAGACAAGCTCGTCGGCGGGCCCGGCCTGATCCGGGGCCGGCGGGACCAGGACCGGCTGCGCCGCGGCGACGCCGTCGACTGGTGGCGGGTGGAGGACGTGGAGCACGGCCGCCGGCTCACGCTGCGCGCCGAGATGAAGGCCGGCGGCCGGGCGTGGCTGCAGATGTCCACCGAGCCGCGGGAGGGCGGCGGCTCCGTCTACCGCCAGCGGGCGATCTTCATGCCGGACGGCCTGCTGGGCCGCGCCTACTGGACGGCCATCCTGCCGTTCCACGCCGTGGTCTTCCCCGAGATGGCCGCCAACATCCTCGCCGAGGCCCAGCGGCGCACCACGGGCGGGGAGCGGCGGCGGCCCCGGAGTCTCGCTCGCGCCCTCGTGGGCCGGCTGCCGCTGCGCAGGAACCCGCTGGACCGCGGCGCCTCAGCGTGAGCGTCGCGCCCGCCGGACCCAGCGCATCCCCGGGGAGAGCAGCGCCCAGTTGAGGCGCAGGGTCGTCACGGCCATCCGCAGCTGCCGCACGCGCGCCGGCAGGGACGTGAAGATCCGCCCGGCCGCCCCCACGTGCAGCCGGCGGTCGTGGACCACGCTTCCGACGTCGGCCAGGCCGAGGTGGAAGGAGAGGTCCAGGTCGTCGTGGACGTCGGGGCGGCGCCGGTGCACGCGCCCGCGCACGGCCCGCCACGCCTCGGCGCGCAGGCCGAGATTCGAGCCCCACAGTGCGGTCCCGGCCACCGCCGCCCCCGCCCCGAACCGGTACGCCGCGCTGTAGGCGCGCGAGCGCAGCCGAGCGAGGAGACGCGGCTGGTCGTAGAAGGTGCCGGGACCGGTGAGGGCGGCCAGGTCCGGCTCGGCCTCGAACCGGCCGGCGGCGCGGGCCACCCAGTCCGGCGGCGGGCGGGTGTCCGCGTCGCAGCGCAGGATCACGTCCCCGACGGCGGCGTCGTAGCCGGCGGCCGCGGCGGCGGGAATGCCCCGGAGAGGCTCGTGCACGACGCGCGCCCCGGCCTCGGCGGCGACGGCGGCCGAGTCGTCCGCGCTGCCGTTGTCCACCACGATCACCTCGTCCGCGGGGCGCGTCTGCCGGGCCAGGTGCCGCAGGCACTCGCGCAGGTGAGCGGCGTCGTCGAGCACGGGGACCACCACGGACACCGTGAGCGCCCCGGCAGGCCGGCCGCCGCTCACCGCGCGGACCCCGCGGCCCGCAGCTGCCCACGCACGGCGAGCGCGGCGCCCGCACCAGCGCCGAACAGGTCGGCGGCGAGGTCGCCGATGGTGTCGTCGTAGCCGACCCCGATCTCCGCGGTGACCACGGTGTGCCCCCACCACTCGGCCAGCTCCCACAGCACGCCCAGGCCCACGCCGGCGCCCGTCAGCGCCGCGGCGGACAGCACCGGCCCGAGCCGGCGCACCAGCGCGCCCGGGTCCTCGCCCCGGCGGCGCAGCCGGGCCCGCGCGGCCACGGCCACCAGCCCGACGACGGCGGCGCTCGCCGCCGCGTGCATCACCAGGTCCAGCGCCTCGACCCGGTGGTAGAGCCCGGTCACGCTGAACCAGCCGGCCGCGAGCAGCACCGCCTGCGCGCCCCAGTCCAGGGCGGAGCCGGGCACGAGCCAGCGGGTCAGCCACTGCGCACCGAACACGAGGAGCATCACGGCAGCGGACGGCCAGCCGGCCACCGCCCACGCGGCCGGGATGAGCACGAGACCGAGGGCGCGCAGCAGGTCAGCCGGGATGAGCGGGAGCACGTCAGCGCCCCGCGTCCGCCGTGCTGGAGCCGTCGCCCGTGGGCTCGGCGCCGCCGTCAGGCGACCGCTCCCCTCCCCGGCGGCGGCGCCCCGTCAGCAGCAGCCACACCGCCGGCAGCAGCAGCGCCGAGCCCAGCGGGTAGGCGAAGTCCTCGATGGGCGCGAGCCCAACGTAGATCCCGGAGAGCAGGTCGTGGCCGTAGTCGAACAGGCCGGCGGCGATCATGACGTTGTCGAAGACGGCCGTGAGCACCCACAGGGACGCCAGCGCCGCGGCGATGGCCGCCGTGTGCCGGGCGCGCACCCGCCCGGTCAGCGCGACCGCCACGAGGACGGCCGCGGCGAGGCCGACGAAGACGAGGATCAGGTCCAGGAAGGTCATCGCGTCCCCCCGGCCGCCGTCGTGCCCCCGGCCCGGGCCGCACTCCGGCCCGGCCGCACCCCCGCCCGTTGCCCGGCGCGGTGTTCCAGGATCCGCACGGCCCCCGTGAACAGGACCATGGTGATCTGGCTGAGGAACAGCAGGAAGAAGCCCTCCTCCAGCGGCAGCTGCGGGGCCAGCATGATGCCGGTCATGTACGGGGAGTCGCGGTGAAGGAACACACCCTCGGCGATCCCCCACACGTCCCAGGCCAGGAAGTAGGCCATCCCGACGGCGAGCACCACCAGCGCGGCCCCGGGCCGGGCCCACAGGAAGAGGCGGTGGCGCCAGTCGAGCAGGGCCATGCAGCCGATCACGGCCAGCAGCGTCAGCAGGTAGACCATTCACACCCCTCCCCGGGCCAGCGCCCAGCCGATCAGCAGCATTGTCACCAGGAACCCCGTCACGTAGTTCAGTGGCAGGAACAGCCGCCAGCCGCGGTGCGCCGCCCCGGACGTCGCGTCCGTGACGGCGCGGAAGCGCAGCACGTTGAGCACGTAGGGCACCGCCAGCAGGGCTGCGAGAGGGCCGGGCCACTCCGTGCCCAGCATCAGCAGGCCCGCGCCCGCGTAGAGCGCGGCCGCGAGCCACACCGTGGGCCTCGCTCCCAGCACCGTGGCCACGGAGGCCAGCCCGCCCTCGCGGTCCGGGAGCACGTCCTGCACCGCGCCGAACATCTGCGAGGCCATCCCCCACAGGAAGAACCCGCCCAGCAGCGCCCACAGCGCGGGCGTGAACGCGGCCCCGGCGAGCACCAGCCCGTAGAGCGCCGGGGAGACGAAGTGCGTGGCCGACGTCGCCGCGTCCAGGAACGGCCGCTCCTTGAACCGCAGCCCCGCCCACGAGTACGCGACCACCGCGAACAGGCTCACCGCCAGCACGGCGAGGGCGTCCCACTGCCCCCGGGCGATCGACCATCCGGCCAACACCGCCACGAACGGCACGGCCACGAGGCAGGACCACCGCAGCACGCGGCGGCGCACGGCGGGGTCCGCCAGCACCGAGCCCTCCACCCCGCCCTTGCGCGGATTGCGCAGGTCCGAGGCGAAGTCGAAGACGTCGTTGATGCCGTACATGGCCAGGTTGTACGGCACCAGGAAGAACACCGTGCCCAGCACCACCAGCCACGTCGGCAGCCCGCCGGTGAGGATCGCGGCCGCCGCGAACGGATACGCCGTGTTCACCCAGCTCACGGGGCGCGAGGCCCAGAACAGCGTGCGGATCACGACGCCGCCACTCGGCCCCGGCGGGCGCCGTCGTCGTCCTGGGATCTGCCCCGGCGCTGGGCGCGGAGCGCATCCCGCCGCGCGGCGTGCCGCAGCTCCTCCCGGACGACCTCCGCCGAGATCAGGCACATGGGCACGCCGATGCCCGGGCGCACGGAGGAGCCGGCGTACAGCAGCCCGGCCACGTCCGCGTCCCGCACGGAGGGGCGGAACATCGCGGACTGGGCGAGGGTGTGCCCGGGGCCCAGCATGGAGCCGCGCCAGGCGTGAACGTCCGCGGCGAAGTCCCCGGGCCCGATCGTCCGGCGCACCACGATCCGCTCGTGCAGGTCCTCGATCCCGGCCCAGCGGGCGAGCTGGTCCAGGGCGCGGTCCGCCACGGCCTCCACCTGCGCGTCCCCCTCGCGCTCCACCCGCCAGCCGTCGCCCTCGCGGACCCGGATCCCGCCGCGGCCCCAGCCGGGCTCGGCGGGGGCGGGCACCAGCACGAACAGGGACTCGTCCCCGTCCGGGGCGACCCCCGGGTCCGTGGCGGAGGTGCGGGAGACGTAGATCGAGGTGTCCGCGGCGAGGTCCTCCCCGCGCTCGATGCGCCCGAAGTTGTCCTCCCAGTCCGCCGTGAACAGCAGCGTGTGGTGGGCCAGCTGCGGCAGCGCCCCGCGCACGCCCACACACACGAGCACCCCGGAGGGGCCGGGGTCGCGGCGGTCCCACGCGGACTCGGCAACCCGCTGGGCCGGCGGCAGGAGGGCGGTCTGCACGTGGTGCAGGTCCGCGGCGGCCACCACGGTGTCCGCGGGCAGGCGGCGCTCGGTCCCGCCCTGCCGGACGACGACGCCGGTCACCCGGCCCCGGCGGCGGCGCCGACGCGCGGCGTCCTCGACCTCGATCCGGGTCGCCTCGGCGCCGGTGACGACCTCCACCCCGGCCTCGCGCACCAGGTCCGCCATGGCGTCCACGAGCGCGGCGAACCCGCCGATCGGGTACTGGACGCCGTCCCTCAGGTCCAGGTGGGACATGAGGTGGTACATGGCCGGCGCCCGGTCCGGCGAGGTCCCCAGGAACACGGCCGGGTAGCCGAGGATCTGGCGGATCCGCGGGTCCCGGAAGCGGGCGGCGACGTGCGCGCGCAGCCCGCCGAGCAGCTGGGGCCCCAACGACGGCAGGGCCCGGAGCACCGCGGGACGGGCGAGGTCCGCCGGCCGGCGGAAGTCCGTGTAGAGGAAATGCTCCTTGGCCAGCTCGTACACGCGGCCGGCCGAGTCCAGGTAGGCCCGCAGCCGCTCCCCCGCACCCGGCTCGAGCGACTCGACCAGCTCCTCGGCGTGGCCGGTGCGCACGTCCACGGGCGGGGCGTCCAAGTGCTCCTCGAAGTACACGCGGTAGCCGGGGTCCAGTCGGTGCAGGTCCAGGCGCTCGGCGGCGGAGGCGCCCATGAGCCGGAACCAGCGATCGATCACCTCGGGCATGAGGTACCAGGACGGGCCCGTGTCGAAGGCGAAGCCCTCCGCGGACCACCGCCCGGACCGGCCGCCCAGCCCGTCGTTCCGCTCGAGCAGGGTCACGCGGTGGCCGTCGCGGGCGAGCAGCCCCGCCGTCGCCAGCCCGGCGAACCCGCCGCCGATCACCACGGCGCGCGGGCCGTCGTCGTGCGCTGCGGCACCGGATGCGACGTTCGGCGCCGCGCTCACCGGCGGCCTCCCCGGCGTCGTCGGGCCACGGCCAGGCCGGCCTGCTCCGCCAGCACCCGGGCGGCGATGCGGGCCTTCTGCGCGTCCGGCACGCGCACGCGGCGGCGGGCCAGCTCGGCGGCGGGGGTGGCCTCGATCCGGTCCGCGAGCGCCGCGAACAGCCCGTGGGCCAAGGCGACCGCGCGGCCGGCCCGCGGGTCGAGGGCGCGGATGCCGGGCAGGGCGGCGGCGAGGTCGGCACGGACCTCGGCCACGAGCTCGGCCTTGCGCGCCTCGGTGAGCTCGTCCGGGGCGGCGCCGGTCAGGTAGGTGCGGCCGAGGCCGTCGTGGTCCGCGGCGAGGTCCCGCAGGAAGTTCACCTTCTGGAAGGCGGCGCCGAGGCGGGCGGCCTGCGCGCGGATCGCCTCGCGCTCGGCCGGGGTCCGCGCCCGGGTGCCGGGCAGGGAGAGGAACACCTGCAGGCACATCAGCCCCACCACCTCGGCGGAGCCGTGGATGTAGGCCGCCAGCGACTCCGCCCCGTGCTCGCTGACCCCCAGGTCCGCGCGCATGGAGGCGAAGAACGGGCGGGTCAGCTCCGGGGTGATCCCGTGCCGGCGGGCGACGTCCCCGAACGCGTGCAGCACGAGGTCCGTGGAGAAGCCGCTGGCCATGGCCGCCTCGCAGGCCCGCTCGTAGTCGTCCAGGGCGGCGCGGACCCGCTGCGAGTCCAGGCCCGCGGCCTGCGCGACGCCGTCCACCGCCTCGTCCGCCACGCGCACCATCGCGTAGATCGCCTCGACGTCCCGGCGGGCCTCGCGCGGCAGGGTGCGGCAGGCCCACGAGAAGGAGGTGGAGTAGCGGCGGATCACCCGGCCGGCGGCGGCGCGGGCGGTGCGGGTGTACAGGGGCGCGTCGGCGGGCACGGGGGGTGCGGGGGGCGCGGTCATCTCAGGAGCTCCTCGTCAGGACGGCGTGGCAGGCGTCGGCGAACTCGGCGCAGGCGGCCTCGCCCAGGGGCAGGACGGCCAGGTGCTCGGCGGCGCGGCGCGTCAGCTCCTCGGCCACCTGCAGGGCGTGCTCGCGGGCCCCGGCGGCCTCGAGGGCGCGGCGGGCGGCCTCGAGCTCTTCGGGGGTGGCGGGGCCGGCGTCGAGCAGGGCACGGACGGCGGGGTCGCGGCGGCCGTGCGCGGTGAGCACGGTGGCCTTGCCCTCGCGCAGGTCGCCGTCGGCGGACTTGCCGGTCTGCTCCGGGGCGCCGAACACCCCGAGCACGTCGTCCACCACCTGGTAGGCCACGCCCAGGTCGGCGCCGGCCTCCCCCAGCCCCGCGGCGACGTCGGGATCCGCCCCCGCCAGCAGCGCCCCCGCCCGCAGGGGCGCGGACACCGTGTAGTGGGCGGTCTTGAGCCGCTGCATCGCCAGGATGCGCTCGGGCTCCGGCTCCTCGCCGGTGTGCCGGGCCAGGCCCAGGAGCACGTCCTCGAGCTCGCCGGCGGCGGAGGCGGTGGCGGCGTCCAGCACGACGGCGGCCACCGGCGCGGCCCGGCCCGGGTCCGGGGTGCATGTCATGGCCAGGCGCAGCGCCTCCACGAGCAGGACGTCCCCGCCGATGAGGGCGACGGCGGTGCCCGCGTGGGCGGCCTCGGCCTCGGGGACGCCGCGCGCGGCCAGGCGCCGGCGGGTGGCCTCGTGGACGGTGCGCTCGCCGCGGCGCACCACGTCGCGGTCGATGACGTCGTCGTGGACCAGCAGGCCGGTGTGCAGCAGCTCGAAGGCCGCGCCGAGCCGGTCCACGGCGGGGCGCTCGGCGGCCGGGACCGGGCCGTCCGCGGCGGCGCGCCAGCCCAGCTCCACGAGGCGGGGGCGGATGAGCTTGCCGGCGCCGGCGTGCGTCCTCAGGCCGGCGAGCAGCTCGGCGAACGCGGCCGACTCCGGCGCGAGCCCGGCGGCGCGGGACAGAGCGGCCTCCAGCTCGGCGACGACGCCCTCACGCCCGGCGCTCATCGCCCGGCCTCCGAGTCCGCGGCGGCGAAGTCGTCCCGGGCGGCCACGCGCGCGGCGACGTCGTCGCGCCACTGCTCGAGGGCGTCCCGGGTGCCCGCCAGGTAGCGGGCGACGGCGGCCCGCTCGCGCTCGTCGAAGTCCTCCAGCAGCGCGCCGGTGGCGTCCGCCATCCGGTCCACCTCCGCCTGGACCTGCTGCTGGGAGGCGGGGAGCAGGCGCACCATGGTGCGGCGGCGGTCCTGCAGGTGGGGCAGTCGCTCGGCGTGCCCGGCGGCCTCGAGCCGGTCCACCACCGCGGTGGCCGCGGCGCTGCTCAGGCCGAGGGCGGAGGCGAGCGCGGAGGGGCCGAGCCGGCCGCGCATGAGCAGGGCCAGGGCGGCGTAGTCCGTGTCGTGCATGCCCATGAGCCGGCACAGGTGGATGCGCACCTCCTGGTGCAGCAGCACCACCTGCCGCAGCAGCCGCGCCTGCTCGGTGCCGCGCCTCGCCTCGCCCATGGGACCTCCCGCCGCCGGAGCGCGCGGGTCCGCCTCGCGCCATCGTTTCAATGATCGAACTTCTCGATGGCCGAGACACTACTGGCGCCGACCGGGCGCGTCCAGGCGTGGGGGACGAACCCGGATCGGCGCCCGTGCGCAGGCGTCCTGGATCAGGCGCCGGTGGAGGCGGCGATCGCCTCGTCGAGGGTGAGCTCCGGGTCCACGATCTGGCCCTCCCACTCACCGGAGACCCCGTACACGACGCAGTGCTTCTCGTCGGTGCCGTAGTTGCCCAGCTCGGAGGAGGTCAGGACGGCCCCGTTCAGCTGGTCCTCCTTCTCCTCGCTCAGGCGCTGGGCCTGGGCGGTGCAGGTCTGGGCGGCGGCGGGGTCGGCCTCCTCACCCTCGGCCACGGCCGGCACGGCCCACAGGTACTCCGCGATGTGGGCGCCCTCGCAGTCGGTGGTCTCGAAGGAGGACAGGTCACGCGCGCCGAGCGGGGCGGTGAAGCACGTGCCGGCCTCGTAGTCGGCCGGAGCCGCGGACAGCGACGACGCCGAGGCGGACGACGACTCCGAACTCTGCGCGGACTCGGAGGCGGGCGCCGTCGTCGAGGCCGACGCGTCGGCGTCGGACGAGTCCTGACCGCCGCACGCGGTGAGGGCCAGCAGCGCGGCAGCGGACAGGCCGGCAAGACGGGCGGAACGGGAAAGGGCGGCGAAGGCCATGGGGTGCTCTCCTCGAGTGACGTGGGACGCGCCGGGGTGTGGCGCCGACCTCAGCACTCTAGCCACGCCCGGACGTCGAGCACGGGCCAGGGTGACGTGGCCCACATCTGATGGGCGGCTCGGCTCGCCTGCCACACTGAGAGGCATGCAGACACCGGCCACGCCCTCCCCGCACGACCGCCCCTCCCCCGTCGTCCGACCGTGGATGGCGGCCTCGGACGTCCCGGTCGCAGGCCCCGACGACGTCGAGCGCGTGGTCCTGCTGTCCCCGGCGGGCGAGGCCGTGGGCACGGAGGCCAAGGCCGCGGTCCACCGCCGCACCGAGGACGGCGGCACGCCCCTGCACCTGGCGTTCTCCTGCCACGTCTACGACGACGCCGGTCGGTTCCTGCTGACCCGCCGCGCCCTCGGGAAGAAGGCGTTCCCCGGGGTGTGGACCAACGGCTTCTGCGGGCACCCCGGCCCCGGCGAGTCCCCCGCCCAGGCGGTGCTGCGCCGCGCCCCGCAGGAGCTGGGTGCGGAGGTGTCCGACGTCGTCGAGGTGCTCCCCGACTTCCGCTACCGGGCCGCGGACGCCTCCGGCATGGAGGAGCACGAGATCTGCCCCGTGTTCCGGGCGCAGATGCACGGCGACCCCGCCCCGGAACGGGACGAGGTCGCGGAGTGGTGCTGGGTGGAACCGGCCGATCTGGCCGCCGCCCTGGCCGCCGTCCCCCGGGCGTTCAGCCCGTGGCTCGTGGAGCAGTGGCAGCAGGGGGCGTTCGAGGCCCGCTGAGCGGGACCGTCCGCGACCGACGCCGAGAGCCCGTCAGGGGGGCCGTCAGCGGCCGTTGACCTCGTCCAGGTGCGAGGCGGTGGACTGCACGGCCTCGTCCTGGCCGGGCTCGGCCGCGCCGCCCTGCTCGGCCGCCTGCTGCTCCGCCATGCGGCGGACCTCGGCGATGTCCAGGCCCTTGACCTGCTCCAGCAGGCTGTCCAGGGCGGAGCCGGGCAGCGCACCGGCCTGCGAGAACACGAGCACGCCGCCGCGGAACGCCATGAGCGTGGGGATGGAGGTGATGCCGGCCATCGCGGCCAGCTGCTGCTGGTCCTCGGTGTCCACCTTCGCGAACACCACGTCCTCGTGCTTCTCCGAAGCGGCGTCGAACACGGGGGCGAACTGCTTGCAGGGGCCGCACCAGTCGGCCCAGAAGTCCACCAGCACGGTGTCGTTCTCCGAGACGGTGGTGCCGAACTCCTCGAGGGTCAGGTCCTTGGTCGCCATGATGGGGTGTCCTTTCGTCGGCGGTCGCCGGCGCGTCGGCCTCCCGGACGGGAGGCGCGCGGGCGTTCTTCCTGCCCGGGACAACGGGGCGGACGGTGCGGCTATTCCGCGGGCCGGCTCCCGCCTCCCCCACGACGACGCACCCCCGCGCTTTCGTGCGGGAAACGGGAGCCTCCCCACGCACTTTCGTGCGGGAGACGGGAGCCTCCGTCGTCGTGCGTTCCTACACTGGCCCCATGACGACCGCGCCCTCCGCCCTGCCGCTGCTCGTGCTCAACGGCCCCAACCTGAACCTGCTGGGCACCCGCGAGCCCGAGATCTACGGCTCGGACACCCTCGACGACGTCCGGTCGCGCACCGAGGCCCGCGCCGCCGGGCACGGGCTCGCCGTCGACTTCCGCCAGTCCAACCACGAGGGCGAGCTCGTCGACTGGATCCAGGAGGCCCGCACCTCCCACGCCGGCATCCTCATCAACCCGGCCGCGTACTCGCACACCTCCGTGGCCATCCGGGACGCGCTGTCCGCCGTCGGGCGGCCGATCGTGGAGGTGCACATCTCCAACATCCACCGGCGCGAGCCGTTCCGGCACCACTCGCACGTCTCCGCCGTGGCGGACGCCGTGATCGCCGGGGCGGGCGTGCTGGGCTACGAGCTGGGCGTCGACTGGCTGGCCGCCGCCGTGCGTCGCTGAGGCCTCGCCGGGCGTGGCCGAGCGTGGCCGTGCGTCGCCCGGCCCTCGCCACACCACGGTGGGGCGGGGTTAGCGTCAGGGTGCGAACCGGCGCTGACAAGCGGCGTCGTCGCACCACTGACGCGAAGGAGCACCGCCATGGGCCACAAGGACCCCCGCACCCACCTGCTCGAGAAGCTCGAGAAGTCGAACGTCTGCATGCTGACCACCTCCGAGGCGGACGGCACGCTCACCACCCGCCCCATGGGCCTGCAGAAGGCCGAGGAGACCGGCACCCTCTGGTTCATGACCCGCGCCGCCTCCGACGTGGCCTCGGACGCCTCCCAGCGGCCCGTCAACGTGTCCGTGCAGGACAAGGACTTCTGGGCCTCCGTGGCCGGCCACGGCCAGGTGGTGCGCGACGACGCCCGCAAGAAGGAGTTCTGGAACCCCGCCACCGAGGCGTTCTTCGGTGAGGGCTCAAGCCCGGAGGACCCGCAGATCGTGCTCGTGCGCGTGGACGTGGAGTCCGCGCAGTACTGGGAGTCCCCGGGCGCGGTGGGCACCGCCGTCGAGCTGATCAAGGCCAAGGTGACCGGCGGGGAGGCCCACCCGGGCGAGAGCACGACCGTGCAGTTCTGACCCCCTGGGTCTCAGCCGCCCCCGCCCGGGGGCAGCCTCCGCCGCGGGAGATTCGGGTGACTTGTCGGACGTGTCAGGCCCTCTGACCTCCGACAAGTCGCCCGAATCTCGTCTCTGGCGGGTCATCCCCGCGGGCAGGCTCCCGTTTCCCGGACGAAAGCGTGGGGGGAAGGCTCCCGTTTCCCGGACGAAAGCGTGGGGGGGGGGGGGGGGGGGGGGGAAGGCTCCCGTTTCCCGCACGAAAGCGCTGGCGCACCGAGGCTGGGGGCCAGAGGCAAAGAGCTCAGGCGTCCTCGTCGCCGGCCGCCAGCTGGCCGCACGCGCCGTCGATCTCCTTGCCGCGGGTGTCGCGCAGGGTGGTCGGGATGCCGGCGGCGTTGAGCCGCTCCACGAACTCCCGCGTCACGTCCTTCTCCGAGGCCGTCCAGATGGAGCCCGGCGTCGGGTTGAGCGGGATGGGGTTCACGTGCACCCAGCCCTTGCCTCGCGCGTTGAGCTTCTTGGCGAGCAGGTCGGCGCGCCAGGCGTGGTCGTTCATGTCCTTGATGAGCGCGTACTCGATGGACACGCGGCGGCCGGTGGCCACGAAGTAGTCGTAGGCCGCGTCGATGGCCTCGTCCGCCTTCCACCGCGAGTTCACGGGGATCAGCTCGTCCCGCAGCTCGTCGTCGGGCGCGTGCAGGGACAGGGCGAAAGTTAGCGGCACGCCCTCCTCGGCGAGCTTCCGGATGGCGGGCACCAGGCCCACCGTGGAGAGCGTGATGTTGCGCGCGGACATGCCCAGGCCCTCGGGGGCCGGGTCCACCATGCGGTGCACGGCCGCCATGACCCGCTTGTAGTTGGCCAGCGGCTCGCCCATGCCCATGAACACCACGTTGGTGACGCGGTCGGCGTCGTGGCCGCCGTCCTTGCGCTTGCCGCCCAGGCCGCCCTCGGCGATCACCTGGTTGGCGCGGACGATCTGCTCCACGATCTCCGCCGTGGACATGTTGCGGGTCAGGCCCGCCTGGCCGGTGGCGCAGAACGGGCAGTTCATGCCGCAGCCGGCCTGGCTGGACACGCACAGCGTGACGCGGCCGGGGTAGCGCATGAGCACGGACTCCACGAGGGCGCCGTCGAACAGCCTCCAGAGGAACTTCACGGTGTCCCCGCGGTCCGTCTCCATGCGGCGGACCTCGGTGAGCAGCGGCGGGAAGAACGCCTCGGCGATCGCCTCGCGCTTGTCCTTGGGCAGGTCCGTCATCTGCTCGGGGTCGGTGGTGTACCGCTCGAAGTAGTGCACGGAGAGCTGCTTGGCGCGGAACGCGGGCAGCCCGATCTCCTTGGCCTTCGCCTGGCGCTCGGCGAGCGTGAGGTCGGCCAGGTGCGTGGGCGGCTGGGACACGCGCGGCTGCTTGAACTGCAGCTGGGGGCGGCCGTCCGGGCCCATGGGCTGGGTCCAGCCCTCGGTCTGGGGCATCACCTGGGGGCGCTCGGCGGTGGCGGCCTCCCGGCGCTTGGGCGCGGAGAGCTGGTGGCCGACGCCGGCGCGGCGCATGCGCTCGCGGTCCTCGGCGAGCTGGCGCGCCTCGGACTCGTCGATCAGGCCGCGCTTGGGCCGGCCGAGGGCGGGCTTGCCGGCGCGGTCGGTCCGGCGGGCGGGGGCGGGGTTCGATCCGGGGCGGCGGGGCTGGTAGTCAGACATCGGCACCATTCTCCCAGACGACGCGGGCGCCCCGGCGGGTCGGCCTCACGACGCCGGCCCGCCCGCCCCTGGCATGCGGCGCAGCCCGCGCAGGATCCAGCGCACGACGACGCCGCGCACCGCCGCCGGCAGCGGCCGGTAGAGCGTCCGGGTCAGCGCCCACAGGCGCGCCTCGCGGATCGAGTCGCGCCGGGACCAGTCCCAGCCCAGGCCGGCGCGCACCCGGGCGGGGAGCAGCCCGGCGGTCACGAACCGGGCGAGCGGCAGGGCGGCCCGCAGCGGCGCCGGCACGCCGCGGCCGGAGAAGAGGTCAGCGGCGACGGCCCGCGCGTCGTCCGTGACCTCGAGCCCGGCGATCCGGGCGTCCCAGTAGGCGGCGAAGGCGGCGCGGTCCGCGGGCCAGGCGGCCGTAGGGACCTCGAGGCTCGTGGCGAGCGGGGCGAAGTCGCGGTAGAGGCGGTCGGCGTCGGCGGGGTCGAGCGCGCCCCACAGGCGGCCGCGGACCTGCTCGCCCGCCCAGTAGAGGGTGGCGGCCACCCAGAGCTGGGCGTCGGGGTCGGCGGCGTCGTAGGGGCGGCCCTCGTGGTCGGCGCCCCGGACCGGCGCGTGCGCGGCCCGCACCCGGGCGACCACGGCGTCCCGCGCGCCCGCGGCCTCCGGGAGGGTGACGGCGTAGATGTAGCCGAGGGTGTGGCGCAGCCGCCGCATCGGATCCTCGGTGAACCGGGAGTGGGCGGCGACGCCGGCGCCGACGGGCCGGTGCGCCACCTGCAGCAGGATCGCGGCGCCCGCGCCGGCGAGGATGGCGGCCTCCCGGGCGAGGCCGGCCGCGGACACGGGGCCGGGGGCTTCACGGGGCATGCCTCCACCCTCGCACCGCGCGCCGTGGACGGGGCGGGACGGGTCGCCGTCGGCGCCCTGTTCACCTTCCGTTCATCTTGACGTTCACGTCCGGTTCACCATCCTGAGCGGCAAAGATCCCCGCAAATCAGCCGATTCCACCCCCGGGAGGGACGCATCAGGGCGTGGTCCAGGTCACGCAGATGAACAGACAGTTGCATTTTCACGGCGACTCGATAGACTCGTTCACGAAGCGTTCACCTTTCGTTCACGGAATGGGGGGCTGGAACGCACGAGACCTACCCCCGCGGCCCCGCCGCGACGACTCGCCGGATCCGCTGATCCGACACCGAAGGAGGTGCTCACCGTGAGCATCAACACCGTTCATCACCTGCCCGCCGCGCCGAGCCCCCTGATGCAGCGCCACGTGCTCAAGCGCGTCGAGGAGACCCTCGCCCGCCGCTTCGAGGGCGTCGCCACCGCCGAGGCCGTCCGAGCCACCGTGCGCGAGGTCGCCTCCGAGCTCAAGCGCTCCGCCCGCATGACCATGTTCCTGCCAGCGCTGACCGAGCGCGAGGCCGCCCGCCGCCTCCAGGCCGACGCCCCGGCGCACGCACCCCTGGCCGCAGCGGCCTGATCCGCCACACGGCAGCACGCACCTGACGGAAGGACCCGTCGGCCCGCCCCCTCTCCGGAGGGGCGGCGCCGGCGGGTCCTTCCGCATCCCCTCCCCCGCGTTTTCGTGTGGGAAACGGGAGCCTCCCCCGCGTTTTCGTGCGGGAAACGGGAGCCTTCGCGACGTCGTCCCCCGTTTCCCACACGAAAGTGATCACCGCTTTCGTGTGGGAAACGGGAGCCTGCGGCTCTGGCTCCCGCTCAGTCCAGGTCGATCCCCAGCGCCCGGCGCATCGGCAGGAGCTTGGCGCGGATCTCCGTGACCTCCTCCTCGGGCACCGCGCCCGGCACCATCCCGCCGCCGGCCTGCAGCCGCACCCCGCCGGGCACCTGCTGGCCGCAGCGCAGCGCCAGGGCGATCTCGCCGTCGCCGTCCTGGTCCAGCCAGCCCACCGGCCCCGCGTAGCGGCCCCGGTCCACGGGCTCGACCTCGCGGATCACGCGCACGGCCTCGGGGGTCGGGGTGCCGCCGACGGCGGCCGTGGGGTGCAGGGCCGCGACGACGTCCAGCACCGTCCCGCGCCCGTCCCGCAGGCGCCCGCGCACCGAGGTGGCCAGGTGGTGCACGTTGGGCAGGGTGAGCACGGTGGGCGCGGGGTCCGGATCCGCGAGGTCGACGACGGGCGCGAGCGCGTCCAGCACCGAACGCGCCGCCCAGCGGTGCTCCTCCCCCAGACGCGGGTCCGTGGCGAGCCGGGCGCGCAGCGCGGCGTCCTCCGCCTCGTCCTCGCCGCGCGGCAGCGACCCGGCCAGCACGCGCGAGCCCACGAGCCCGGCGTGCCGGGTGGCGAGGATCTCCGGCGTGGCCCCCAGCAGGCCGCCGACGGCGAACACCCACGTCTGCGGGTACTCGCGCCGCAGCGCGCGGATCGCCCGCCACAGGTCGGCGTCGTCCGCGGGCACGGTGAGCGTGCGGCTGATGACCACCTTCGCCAGCGCGCCGTCCGAGGCGGCCATGCGCGCCAGGAGCTCGCGCACCCCGGCCGCGTAGCCGGCGTCGTCCCAGGCGCTCTCGGAGGTGTCGGCGGGCAGGGGGACCTCGCCGTCGGGCAGGAGGCGGGCCCCGCCGTCCGCGGAGACGGCGTCCGCGAGCGCGGCCGCGTCCACGTGCTGGGGCGTCTCCCGGATGCCCGAGGCCGTGGAGCGGCGAAGGCGCGCGGGCACGCGCAGCACGGCGGGCTCCACAGAGTCGTCGGAGAAGGGGGCGGACACCCAGCCGCGCACGGGGGCGGCCGGGTCCTCGCGCCCGGCGACGGCGGCCTGCCACAGCGCCGAGAGCCGGCGCAGGCGGTCGGGGCCGTCCACCAGCACGGTCCAGCCGTCGTCCCCGCGCCAGGCGGCGTCCCCGTGCGCCCACAGCACCGCCCGGGCGAACGGGGGGACGGCGGCCTCGGCCGCGGCGGTGCCGAGCTCCGGCAGCAGGGTGGGGACAGACATGGGCCCCATTCTCTCCCACCCCGACGCCGGCCACGCGGCGGGCGGGGACGCCGCCGGTCCGCGGCGCAGAGAGGCGGGGCTGGGAGGCGGGGCTGGAAGGCGGAGGCGAGGGGCGCCGTCGGGAGGCGGGGCGGGGCGACACGCAGGCGCGCGCACGCGCGCTACTTGCGCACACGCGGGTGAAGGCGGATGGTGGAGGCATCCGTTCACCTTGCGTTCACCTGAGCGCCGTCCCCCTGGAGGACCCCCACCATGGCCGCCATCCCCCCGGACCCGCATGCCGACCGCACGCCCGCGGTGGACGACCTGCCGCTGGACGCGGCGTCGCCGGACGGCCGCGCCGCGGCGCCGGTGGGCCTGGAGCCGGAGGGCATGGCCGCGAACGTGCTGGAGCGCGAGATCGAGCACCTCATGGAGCGCTTCCCCGGCGTGTGCGACGAGGAGACCGTGCGCGCCGTCGTGATGGACTCCTACGCCCAGCTGGCGGCCACCAGCCGGCACCCGGACATGCTGCCGAGCACCACCGTGCAGCACGCCTCCGCCCGCCTGCGCGCCATGGCCATCAACCAGGGCAGCATCGAGTCCCGTCACCCGCGCGTGCTCTTCGTCTGCCACGGCAACGCGGGCCGCTCGCAGATGGCCGCGGCGCTGCTGGAGAACCGCACCGGCGGCGCCGTGAAGTCCCGCTCCGCCGGCACCTCCCCCGCCGGCGAGGTGATCTCCACGGCCTTCGACGCCATGAGCGAGATCGGCATCCCGTTGCACCACTCGTACACCAAGGGCGTCGACGAGGACGTGCTCAAGGCCGCCGAGGTTGTCGTGCTCTTCGACGGCGCCGAGCCCTTCGACATCCCCGAGGGCACCGAGGTGCAGGAGTGGTCCGTGCCCTCCATCCGCGGCATGAGCCTCGAGCAGGTGCGCGGCGTCCGCGACGCCCTGGACCTGCAGGTCCGCGGCCTCATCGCCGACCTCGGCGAGGAGGGCTCCGACGCCCCGCCGCCCGGCGAGGGGGCGCCGGTCGCCTGACCCGCCGCCATCCCGACGACGGCCGCTCACCTCGCGCAGGTGGGTGGCCGTCGTCGTCCCCGCGGGGTGGTTTCGCGTGGGGAACGGGAGCCTTCGGGGGTGCTTTCGTGCGGGAAACGGGAGCCTTCCGTTTCCCATACGAAAGGAAGGGCGCAGCCTCCCGTCTCCCGCACGAAAGGGCGGGGGTGGGTTGACGGAATACCCCCTAGGGGTATAGAAACGGGGCATGAGCACGCCCCCCACGACGACGGACGCCCACGATGGCGCGGACCCCTGCGCCGGCGCCCACCCGCCGCACGCGGCGCACCGGGACAAGGACGCGCACCTCAAGCGGCTGCGCCGGATCGAGGGCCAGGTGCGCGGCATCCACCGCATGGTGGACGAAGACGTCTACTGCATCGACATCCTCACGCAGGTCGCCGCCGTCACGAAGGCGCTGCAGGCCATGAGCCTGAACCTCACCTCGGAGCACCTGCGCCACTGCGTGGCCGAGGCCGCCGTCGAGGCCGAGGCCTCGGGCCGGACCGAGCTCATCGACGAGAAGGTCGCCGAGGCCACCGCGGCCATCGGCCGCCTGCTGCGCTGACGCGACGGCACCGGCCCGCCGGCCCTCTCGCCCCCACGACCGACCAGACCCACCAGACCGACCCGAACCCACCCCGTCCCAGGAGGACCCCATGACCACCACCGACCTGAAGATCACCGGCATGACCTGCGGCCACTGCGTCGCGTCCGTCCAGGAGGAGCTCGGCGAGATCGCCGGCGTCACCGCCGTGGACGTCGACCTCACCGCGGGCGGCGTGTCCACCGCGACCGTCACCTCCGAGAGCCCCCTCGACCCCGCCGCCGCACGCGCCGCCGTCGAGGAGGCCGGCTACCGGCTCGTCGAGGGCTGAACCGTGGCCGCCTCACCCTCCCCCTCCGACCGCGCCGCCGAGGCCCTCGGCCGCACGGCCCTGCAGGACGCCGAGGGCACGCGCCGCGTGGACCTCGACGTCACGGGCATGACGTGCGCCTCGTGCGTGGGCCGGGTCGAGCGCAAGCTCGGCAAGATCGAGGGCGTCGAGGCCTCGGTCAACCTCCCGCTCGAGCGCGCCACCGTCACCGTGCCCGCGGGCGTGAGCGACCAGGACCTGCTCGACGCCGTCGCCAAGGCCGGCTACACGGCCGCCGTGCGCCCGGATCCGCGGGCGCGGCCCGCGCGTCGGGACCGGCACGACGACGGCGGCACGGGGCACGCTGCCGACCACGCCGGGCACTCCGACCACCGGGGCCACGAGGCCACCGGCGCGGAGCACGGTGAGCATGAGGGCCACGAGGACCACATGGCCCACGGCCCGAGCGCGGACGTGCTGCGGCCGCGGCTGATCGTCGCGGCGATCCTCACGGTGCCGCTCGTGCTGATCTCCATGGTCCCGGCCCTCCAGTTCCCGCACTGGGGCTGGGTGGCGCTCGCGATGTCGGCGCCCGTGGCGCTGTGGTGCGCGTGGCCGTTCCACTCGGCCGCGTTCCGCGCGGCCCGGCACGGCAGCTCCACCATGGACAGCCTCGTGTCCGTGGGCGTGCTCGTGGCGTGGACGTACTCAGCCGTGGAGCTGGTGCTGGAGCCCGGCATGACCGCCCACGTGGGCGGGACCATGGCCGAGATGATGCACCACAGCCTCTACTTCGAGACGGCGGCGGTCATCACCACGTTCCTGCTGCTCGGGCGCTGGCTCGAGGCCCGCGCCAAGCGCGAGGCCGGGCGCGCGCTGCGCTCCCTGCTGGACCTGGGCGCCGCGCAGGCCACCGTGCTCCCGCACTGGGACGCCCAGACCCCCGACGCCTCGGCCTCCGTCGCCGCCGTTTCGGGTGACTTCTCGGGGGTCGAAGCCGCTTCCACCTCCGACAAGTCGCCCCAAACGCATGACGACGGCGGCGCGGATGCCCTGACCGAGCGCGTCATCCCGGCGGAGGAGCTGGAGCCGGGCGACGTCGTCGTCATCCGGCCCGGCGAGAAGGTCCCGACGGACGCCGTCGTGCTGGAGGGCACGTCCGCCGTGGACGCCTCCCTGCTCACCGGCGAGTCCGTGCCCGTGGAGGTCGGCCCCGGTGACGAGATCACCGGCGCCACCGTGAACACCTCGGGCCGGCTGATCGCCCGCGCCACCCGCACCGGCGCGGACACCACGCTCGCGCAGATGGGCCAGCTCGTCTCGGACGCGCAGACCGGCAAGGCGCGCGTCGCCCGCCTGGCAGACCGCATCTCGGCCGTGTTCGTGCCGATCGTGCTGGTCCTGGCGGTCCTCACGTTCGTGGTGTGGATGCTCGTCACCGGCGGCGACGTGGCCCCCGCGCTGCGCGCCGGCGTGGCCGTGCTCGTCATCGCGTGCCCGTGCGCGCTCGGCCTGGCCACCCCGGTCGGCCTGCTGGCCGGCACGGGCCGCGCCTCGCAGCTGGGCATCCTCATCGGCGGCCCGGAGGTCCTCGAGGACACCCGCACCGTGGACACCATCGTGCTGGACAAGACCGGCACCGTCACCGAGGGCCGCATGGCCCTCTCCGACGTGCACGCCTTCGCCGACGACGCCGCCCTCACCGAGGACCGCATCCTCGCCCTGGCGGCCGCGGTCGAGGCCGGGTCCGAGCACCCCATCGCCCGCGCCATCGTCGCGGGTGCGCGGGAGCGCGGCCTGACCGTGCCCCGCGTGGCGGACTTCGCGTCCACGGCCGGCGGCGGCGTGACCGGCACGGTCGCCCTGCCCGAGGCCGGCCCGGTCCGGGTGGCCGTGGGCCGCGGCGACCTCGTGGGCGAGCCGAGCCCCGCCCAGCAGGCGGAGTTCGACGCCGCCGAGCAGGCCGGCGCCACCGCCGTGTGGGTGGCCGTCGACGGCCGCGTGGCCGGCGTCCTCTCGGTCAAGGACACCGTGAAGCCCAGCTCGGCCGCCGCGATCGCCCGCCTGAAGGAGCTCGGGCTGCGCCCGCTGCTGGTGACCGGCGACAACGCCGCTGTGGCCGCCCAGGTGGCCGCCGCCGTCGGGATCCCGGCCGAGGACGTGGTGGCCGGCGTGCGCCCCGAGGACAAGGTGGACGTGGTCACGCGCCTGCAGTCCGAGGGCCGCGTGGTGGCCATGGTGGGCGACGGCGTCAACGACGCCCCGGCGCTCGCCGCGGCGGACATGGGCATCGCCATGGGCTCCGGCACGGACGTGGCCCGCGAGGCCGCGCAGATCACCGTGATGGGCGACGACCTCGACCAGGTGGTCCAGGCCCTGGACCTGAGCCGCCGGACGCTCGGGATCATCCGGATGAACCTGTTCTGGGCGTTCGCCTACAACGTGCTCGGCATCCCCGTGGCGGCCCTGGGCCTGCTCAACCCGATGATCGCCGGCGGCGCCATGGCCGCGTCGTCGGTGCTGGTGGTGCTGAACTCGCTGCGCCTCACGCGCTACGCGCGCTGACGCCGGGCCTCACCCACGACGACGCCGCCCCGGGATCGCCTCCCGGGGCGGCGTCGTCGTGGTGGCGGTCGAGGGCGGGCCGGGGCGCCGGGTGCGGACGGGCGCGGTGGGATTCGCTTGGCCGAGCGGGCATGATCCGAGGGATGAGCGTCTCCCTCCGCCACCCCACCCCCGACGACGTCCCCGCCCTGGTGGACTTCGTGGTCCGCAACCGGGACCACTTCCGCACGGGCGAGCCGGCGCGCTCCGAGGCCTACTACACGCCCGCCGGCCAGGCGGACCTCGTGGCCGCCGCGGACCGCGCCCGCGAGACCGGCACCGGCCTGCTCTTCCTCGTGGAGGAGGACGGGGTGCTCGTGGGGCGCGCGCAGCTGAACTCGGTGATCCGCGGCGCGTTCGACTCGGCCAGCGTCGGCTACGGGGTGGACCGCGCCTGCACGGGGCGGGGGATCGCGACGGCGGCGCTGCGGCTCCTCGTGGGCGTCGGCTTCGACGTGCTGGGCCTGCACCGGCTCCAGGGCGAGACGCTCGTGGACAACGTGGCCTCGCAACGGGTGCTGGCCGCGTGCGGGTTCGAGCACTACGGGACGGCGCCGGACTATCTGCGGATCGACGGGCGGTGGCGCGCGCACGAGCTGTTCCAGCGGATCAATCCCGGCTGGCGGCCGCGCGGGGCGTGAGGCGGCCGCGCGGGGCGTGAGGCGGCCGCGCGGGGCGTGAGGCGGCCGCGCGGGGCGTGAGGCGGCCGCGCGGGGCGTGAGGCGGCCGCGCGGGGCGTGAGGCGTCCGCGCGGGGCGTGAGGCGTCCGCGCGGGGCGTGAGGCGTCCGCGCGGGGCGTGAGGCGTCCGCGCGGGGCGTCCGGCGGGGAGCGCCGGGCGAGGGACGCCGGGCGCTCAGCTCACGGCAGGCACTGGCGCGAGTACTCGAGCCACTGCTCGAGCTCCCCGGACTCCTCCCAGAGCTCGTAGAGCTCGGAGGAGGAGGGCTCACGGATGACCACGCCGATCAGCTCGCGCAGGGTCTGGATGTCCTCGTCGGAGAACTGGTCGATGAAGTCGGTGAGATCGACCTCTTCGGCCTCCGCATGCTCGAGCAGCACGTCCAGGTCGGCGTGGTCCTCGTTGCGGGCGATCCGGACGAGCGCCCCGAGGGCCAGCAGGGCCGCTCCCTGGCTCGCGTCCAGGTAGCCCTCGTCCTCTTCTCGACGGAAGTCCTTGCGGAACTCGTCCAGGTCGAAGGTGCCGTCCAGGACCTCATCGACGAGGTCCAGCGCGGTGTCGTTCTGAAAGACTTTTCTTCCCCATGCGCCCATGACCTGACCCTAGGCCCGAGGCGGGGCGGGGGCAAGAGTCGGGGGCGAGGGGCGCCGTCGTGCGTGGGGAAACGAGAGCGAGAAAGCTCCCGTTTCCCCACGAAAGCGCGCGGGAAGGCTCCCGTTTCCCACACGAAAACGCGGGGCGCGGGGGCTCAGAAGGCCGCGGCCACCGACTCCCAGTGCGTCGCCGCCGGGGGCTGCGCCAGGTGCGGGGTCACGAGCGCCCGCCACTGGCCGAAGGCCTCCGACTCGCGGAAGCCCACCGTGTGGTCCTCGAGGGTCCGCCAGCCGATCAGCAGCCGGTACCGGGCCGGGTCCTCGATCTGCCGGGTCAGCGCGAAGGACGTCGCCCCCTTGCCGCGGAACAGCTCCGCGGCCTCGGCGACGGCGGCCTCGAACGCCTCCTCGGCGCCCTCCGCCACGTGCAGCTCCACCGACTCGACGACCGGCCCAGCCGTCGTCGTTCCCTGCGTCCCGGCGCTCATGCGCGCGGCCGCGGGCTCGTGGAGTGGCCGGTGAACCAGGCGACGAGCTGGCCGTCCGCCTCGATGCCGACCTCGATCATGCGGTCGCGGCCGAACTCCACCGACTGGCGGGCGGTCGCCACGAGGTGCGCGCCGAGCCTGGCGGGCGCCACGTAGGTGATCTCCGCCCGCCGGGTGACGGGGGCCGCGCCGAAGGTCGCCACGCAGTACGCCAGCGCCGAGTCCGCGAGGTGGAACAGGAAGCCGCCGTGGCAGATCTCGTGGGAGTTCACCATGTCCGCGGTGACGTCGCGGTGCAGCACCACGCGCCCCTCGGCCACCTCGCCGAGGGTGACGCCGTGCTCGCGCACCGCGGGGTCGTTCGCGTAGATCTCCTCGAGGCGGGCGAGGATCTCATCCCGGCTCTGGCCGGACGAGCTCTGGGGGGTCTCAGTCATGGGCCCATTGTGTCGCAGGTCGCGCCGCCCCCGCGCCTAGGGTGGCGGCGTGACACAGACCACCTCCACCCCCGTGCGCCTCCGCGCTCCCGACGGCTTCGTCCTCGCGGCCCGCCACTTCACCCCCACGACGACGACGCCCCCGGCTTCGCCTGCGGGCACCGTGGTGATCGCCTCGGCGACCGGGGTGAAGGCCACGTACTACCGGCGCTACGCCGAGTTCCTCGCCGGCCACGGATTCCACGCGGTCACGTTCGACTACCGGGGCGTCGGGGAGTCCCGAGAGCCGTTCGCCGTGGCCCGGCGGGCGCGCTGGGCGGACTGGGGCGCCCTCGACGCGGACGCCGTGCTCGGCTGGGCCCGGACGCACCTGCCCGGCCCCCTCCTGACGGTGGGCCACAGCTACGGCGGGTTCGGCATCGGGCTCGCAGACAAGGCGCGTCACGTGGCCCGGCACGTGGCCGTCGGCGGTCAGCACGCCCACTGGCGGGACTACCGGGCGCGGCCGGGGCGCGTGCGGATGTGGGCGCGGTGGCATGCGGCGATGCCGGCGATCACGCTGGCCCGCGGGCACTTCCCGGGGCGGCGGCTCGGCTGGCTCGAGGACCTGCCGCGCGGGGTCGCCCTGGACTGGGCGCGCAGTCGCCGCGACTTCACCGCGAGCGCCCGCACCGCCGCCGGCCGGGACGAGCTGCGCCGTCGTCTGGCCGCGTTCACGGCGGACGCGCTGATCGTGGCGCCCGTGGACGACGACTTCGGCACCGACGCCGCCCTCGACCGCGCGGACTCCTACTCGCCGGGTCGGCGGACGGTGCGCTGGCGGGTGCGGCCGGAGGAGCTCGGTGTGGCGGAGATCGGGCACTTCGGGCTGTTCCACGCGCGGTTCGCGCCGACCTTCTGGCCGGCCGCGCTGGAGTGGCTGCGCGACGGCGTCGTCCCGGCCGCGGCCCGCTGAGGACCGGGTGTCGGGCGCGCTGCCGCCCGCCCCGTCCCCGCGACGACGACGGCGGCCGCCCCGACCCGGATCTCCGGGCGGGACGACCGCCGTCGCACTGGTGCGCGTGATGTGTCGATACTACCCCGCGCCCAGCCGACGCCCAGGCGACACGTCAGTCCTGCATCGCGTAGTCAATGACGACGCGGCCCTCGATCTTGCCGTGGCGCATCTCCTCGAACACGTCGTTGATCTCGGTGAGCGGACGGGTGTGGAACGTCGGGTGGATCTTCCCGGCCGCGTAGAACTCGAGTGCCTCGACCATGTCCTGCCGGGTGCCCACGATCGAACCGCGGATGGTCAGGCCCTTGAGGACGATGTCGAAGATCGGCGCGGGGAAGTCGCCCGGGGGCAGACCGTTGAACACGATGGTGCCGCCGCGGCGGGTCATCGCGATGGCCTGGCCGAACGCCTGCGGGTGCACGGCCGTGACGAGCACGCCGTGGGCGCCGCCGATCTTCTCCTGGATCTCCACGGAGGGGTCCGCGACGTTCGCGTTCACGGTCAGCTCCGCGCCGTGCCGGGAGGCGAGCGCCAGCTTGTCGTCCGCGACGTCCACGGCCACCACGCGCATGCCCATCGCCACGGCGTACTGCACCGCGATGTGCCCCAGGCCGCCGATGCCGGAGATCACGACCCACTGCCCGGGCCGCACCTCGGTCTGCTTCAGCCCCTTGTACACCGTGACGCCGGCGCACAGGATCGGGCCGACCTCCATCGGGTCCGCGCCCTCGGGGATCAGGGGCGCGTAGCGGGCGTCCACGAGCATGTACTCGCCGAAGGATCCGTTCATGGAGTAGCCGCCGTTGACCTGCTCCTCGCACAGGGTCTCCCACCCGGTGCGGCAGTACTGGCAGTGGCCGCACGCGCCCCACAGCCACGCGTTGCCGACCATGTCCCCGACCTTGAGGTTCTCGACGTCGGGTCCGACCTCCTCGACGATGCCCACGCCCTCGTGGCCCGGGATGAACGGCGGGGTCGGCTTCACCGGCCAGTCGCCCTCCATCGCGTGCAGGTCCGTGTGACAGACGCCCGAGGAGATGAGCTTCACGAGCGCTTGATGCTGGCCGGGCGTCGGACGCTCGACCTCCTTGACGTCGGTCTCTTTGCCGAACTGGGTGACGACGGCTGCCTTCATCGTGGTCATGGGGGATCACCTTTCGTGGAGTGGGGAGGGGGCGTGCAGTACCGGCGTCGGCTCAGAAGAACCCGAGCTTGTCCTCGGAGTAGGAGACGAGCAGGTTCTTGGTCTGCTGGTAGTGGTCGAGCATCATCAGGTGGTTCTCACGGCCGATGCCGGAGGACTTGTACCCGCCGAACGCGGCGTGGGCCGGGTAGGCGTGGTAGTTGTTCACCCACACGCGGCCGGCCTGGATCGCCCGGCCCGCGCGGTAGGCGGTGTTGCCGTTCCGGGACCACACGCCGGCGCCGAGCCCGTAGAGCGTGTCGTTGGCGATCCGCATGGCGTCGTCGAAGTCGGTGAACGTGGTCGTCGAGACCACCGGCCCGAAGATCTCCTCCTGGAAGATGCGCATCGAGTTGTCCCCGCGGAAGATCGTGGGCTGCACGTAGTAGCCGCCGGCCAGCTCGCCCTCCATCTCGGCGCGGGCGCCGCCGATGAGCACCTCGGCACCCTCCTGACGGCCGATGTCCAGGTAGGACGTGATCTTCTCGAGCTGGTCGTTGGAGGCCTGGGCGCCCATCATCACGTCCGTGTCGAGGGGGTTGCCGGTGACGATGCGCGAGGTCCGCTCCACGACGGCGTCGAGGAACTTCTCCGCGATCGACTCCTGCACGAGCGCACGCGACGGGCACGTGCAGACCTCGCCCTGGTTCAGCGCGAACAGGGTGAAGCCCTCCTGCGCCTTGTCCCAGTAGGCGTCGTCGTTCGCCATGACGTCCTCGAAGAAGACGTTGGGCGACTTGCCGCCCAGCTCCAGGGTCACCGGGATGATGTTCTCCGAGGCGTACTGCATGATCAGCCGGCCCGTCGTCGTCTCGCCCGTGAACGCGATCTTGCGGATGCGCGGCGACTGCGCGAGCGGCTTGCCGGCCTCGAGGCCGAAGCCGTTGACCACGTTGACGACGCCGGCCGGCAGCAGGTCCGCGATCAGCTCGATGAACACCATGATCGAGGCCGGGGTCTGCTCGGCGGGCTTGATCACGACGGCGTTGCCCGCGGCCAGCGCGGGCGCCAGCTTCCACACCCCCATCAGCAGCGGGAAGTTCCAGGGGATGATCTGGCCGACCACGCCGAGCGGCTCGTGGAAGTGGTAGGCGACGGTGTCCTCGTCCACCTGGGACAGGCCGCCCTCCTGCGCGCGGATCGCGCCGGCGAAGTACCGGAAGTGGTCGATGGCCAGCGGGACGTCCGCGTTGAGGGTCTCCCGGACGGCCTTGCCGTTGTCCCAGGTCTCCGCGACCGCCAGCATCTCGAGGTTCTCCTCCATGCGGTCCGCGATGCGGTGCAGCACGAGCGCCCGCTCGGCCGCCGAGGTGGCGCCCCAGGCCGGGGCGGCCTTCCAGGCGGCGTCGAGGGCGACGTCGATGTCCTCGGCCGTGCCGCGGGCGACCTCGCAGAACACCTTGCCCGTCACGGGCGTGACGTTCTCGAAGTACTGACCCTTGACCGGGGGCGTCCACTCACCGCCGATGAAGTGCTCGTAGCGGGACTTGAACTCGACCTTGGCCCCCTCGGTGCCCGGGAATGCGTAGACGGTCATGGTGCTGGCTCCTTTGCCTGCGGTTGCCTCGACGCCGGGTGGCGCCCTGCCGTGGCTGTGACCCTAGTCACAAGGAGGTTGCACGAAGGTTGCAGTCGGGCGCGGAAGAGGGGCGGGCCGGGTCAGGCCAGGTCCCGCTCGATCCGCTCGAGCGTGGCCACGGCGAGCGCGCGCCGCGGCGAGTCCGCCGGCAGCAGACGCAGGGCGGCACCCCAGAGCTCGACGTCGTCGCGGGCCTCAGGGCGGCCCAGGTAGGCCCAGAGCTGCTCGACATCCGCGTCCTGGGCGACGGCCTCGCGCAGCGCCTCCCCCAGCTCCGCCCGGATCGAGGCGACACCGGGGGACACCGACCGCGGCAGCACCGGCCCGGCCGCCGCGTGCAGCGCACGGTCCAGGTCCCCGGCGCGCAGCGCCTCCCGCGCGCACAGCAAGTCCGCGTGCACCTCCCCCACGAGCCGGTACGGTCGGGACAGCAGCTCCACCGGCGCCCCCGCGTCCTGCAGTGCCCGGCGGAGTCGATGCACCTCGGCGCGCAGCGAGATGGCACGGGCGGGGGCGTCGCCCGGCGCGGGCCGGTGCCCGGCGGTCTCCTCCGGATACAGCGCGACCTCGAGCTCGGCGCCGGTCAGGCCCGGGCCGTGCCACGCGAGGAGGGTGAGGATCTCGGCGTGCCGGCCGGTGAGCTCGACCCCGTCCAGCGTGGGCGGCAGATGGCCGGTGACGCGCAGCAGGCCCGCGGCGGCGTCATGGCGGTGCGGCGCGGCGGCGGGGCTCGGCCCCGGCGAGACGGACGGCGGAGCCGCGGGGCCCGGCGTCGGGGCGGTGCCGCGGGGACGGCCCCGGGACGGGGCGGGCAGGTCCCGCCAGGCGGCGTGCACGGCGTCCACGGTGGCCTGGAGCAGCGGCAGGGCGAGGTGGCTGACGGCATCCTCGCCGCCCGTGAGGTCCAGGACCCCGACGAGCCGCCCGGTGGCCGGGTCCGTGAGCGGGACGGCCGAACAGCTCCACGGGTGCACGCGCGGGCTCAGGTGCTCGCCGCCGCTGACCTGCGTGGGGGCGCCGGTCGCGAGGACGATGCCGGGGGCGGACGTGCCCATGGACGCCTCGGACCAGTCGGCGCCGGCCACGAAGCCCATGGTCTCGGCGTGGCGCACCGCGGTCCGGTCGCCCTCGACCCACAGCAGGTGGCCGCGCGCGTTGCCGATCGCGGCGAGCATCCCCGCCTCGGCCGCGGGGTGGATGAGCATGCGGCGGACCACCGGCAGGGCCACGGCGAGACGCTGCTCGCGGCGGGCGGCGGCGAGGTCGTCGTCGGCGAGGGTGGCCGGGTCGGTCTGGCCGGGCACCGCGGGCGCGGTCGCGGCCGCCCCGGCGTCGAGGGCCGACCCCGCGGGAGTGAGGGCGCCGAGGGAGCGCAGCCAGGACTCGCGGACCTCCCGCCGCAGCCCCTGGAGGGCGGCGCGCAGGCCCTGGTCCGCGCCGGTCGGAGCGGTGGGCGACGACGGCGCGAGTGACAGGCGGACCGAGTCGAGGGACTCGTGGGCCCGGTCCACGGCGCGTCGGTAGGCGCCGGTGGCGAGGGTCGAGCTCATCCCGAGCCGGCCATCAACCGCGAACGGATCAGGAACCGCTTGCCCTCGGGCGCCTCGACGGAGAAGCCCGAGCCGCGCCCGTCCACCACGTCCAGGGTGAGGTGAGTGTGCTTCCAGTACTCGAACTGGGCGGCGGACATCCAGAACGGGATCTCCACGGCGTCCTGGTCCCCCTCGGCCGGCAGCGCGAAGGTGCCCAGCAGGACGTCGGCGGCGCCGGTCGTGAAGTCGCCGGCGGGATAGCACATGGGCGCGGAGCCGTCGCAGCAGCCGCCGGACTGGTGGAACATGAGCGGGCCATGGATCGGGAGGAGTCGGCGGATCAGCTCGAGCGCCGCGGGCGTCATGGCGACGCGGGACACGGTCTCGCCCGGCAGCTCGGGGCGAGCCTCGAGCGCGGGCGCGTGCTCCGCCGACGAGGACGGCACGGTCATCGCGGCCTCCTGGGGATGGGCGATCGTCGGTCCCCTCACCCTAGCCCCCAACGTGACCCACGTCACCCCAGCTGGCGCCGGCGGGCGGCTCACACGGCCGCGCCCGGCGTCCACCCTCGTACACTCGGCACATGCTCCCCGACCCCAGCCCCACCGTCACCGTGGACGGCCTCCTGCTGCGCCCACTGCGCACCGCGGACGAGATCGCGGCGCGCGAGGCGGACGCGGAGCTGCACCGGGAGGGGTTCGACTTCCTGATGGCCGGCACCCGCTCCTTCCCCGCGACCCTCCGCGCGCTCGCCGCCGACGCGCGTGGCGACGTCGAACCCGGCCGCGTGCCCGCGTCCTTCTACGTGGGCGTGGACGAGGCAGGCGAGCTGGTGGGCCGGGTGTCCGTGCGGTGGGAGCTGAACGAGGCGCTGCGGCACGTCAACGGGCACGTGGGCTACGCGGTGCGCCCCGCGTTCCGGCGGCGGGGGCACGCCGTGCGCCTGCTGCGCGGCGCGCTGACGCTGCTGGCCGCGCGCGGGGTGCCCGCCGCCCTGCTCACGTGCGACGAGACGAACACCGCCTCCGTGGCCACGATCCGCGCGTGCGGGGGCGTGCTGCGGGACCGGGTCGAGACGGGCCTCGACGGTGCGCCCTTCCCCGAACCGAAGCTGCGCTTCGACGTTCCCACGACGGCGGCCTGAGCGGAGGGGCGGCGCGGACCGCGCCGCGCCGCCGGCCTCAGTAGGCCTTGACGCGCTGCTCCACGATCAAGTGGATGAGGGCGAACCGGCCCTCCTCCTGGACGGCCTTGAGCGCGGCGTCGACGGCGGCGGGCACATCCGCGTCCTTCTCCACGCGGATGCCGAGGCCGCCGAACGCCTCGGCCATGCCTGCGAAGTCGGGGTTCTTCAGCTGGGTGCCGGAGACGCGCTCGGGGTACTCGCGCTCCTGGTGGGTGCGGATGGTGCCGTACTCCTGGTTGTCCATGACGATCACCAGGGGCGTCGCGCCGTACTGGGCGGCGGTGGCCAGCTCCTGGCCGTTCATGAGGAACTCGCCGTCGCCTGCGATGGTCACCACGGTGCGGTCCGGGAAGTTCAGCGAGGCGGCCACGGCGCCGGGCACCGAGTAGCCCATGGAGCCGTTGCGCGCGGAGATCATGGCGCGGTAGCCCTCGGTGGGGAAGTAGCGGTGCGCCCAGTTGGTGTGCTCGCCGGCGCCGAGGGAGATCATCGAGTCCTTGGGCAGCTTCGGCATGAGGTTCGCCATGAGGGTGGCCATCTTGGCCTGGCCCTCGGAGGGCTCGGCCGGCGGCAGCGCCGCGAACTTCTCCTGCTCGCCGCGCATGCGGGAGGTCCACTCCTCCCACTCGGGCTTGACGTCCAGGTCCATGCGGACGAGGTCGCGCACGAACACGTCCGGCTTGGCCACGATCTGGTGGGAGACGGGGCCGGAGCGGCCGCGCAGCGAGGGGTCGATGGTGACGAGGAAGTTCTTCTTGTCCCAGTTCTGGCGGATCTTGAAGCCGTTCGTCACGACGTCGCCCGGCACGGTGCCGATGAAGACGATCAGGTCGGTCTCCTCGAGCAGGTCGTAGGTGGGCTTGGGGCGGCCGTAGCCGATGGGGCCCACGTAGGACGGGGAGGAGAACGGCACGGTGCCCTCGGTGCGCCACTCGGCGGCGGCGGGGATCTTGTGGTCCTCGAGCCACTGGGTGAGCTGCTGGGCGCCCTCGTCCGTCCAGTCGTTGCCGCCGGTGATGAACAGCGGCTTCTTGGACTCCTTGAGCGCGGAGTGCAGCGACTTCCAGTCCTCCACGGTCATGCCGCCGGTGGCCACGGGGATCACCGGGTGCAGGGTCGCGTCGATCTGCTCGCGGATCACGTCCTCCGGCAGGCCGACGACGACGGGCCCGGGGCGGCCGGAGGTGGCGGCGAACATGGCCTCGGCCACGATCTCGGAGGCGCGGTCGGCGTGGTCGAGGACCATGACGCGCTTGGCGCCGGTGCCGAACCAGGCGTGCGGGTCGAACTCCTGGAACGCCTCCTTCTCGCGGTGCTCGAAGGGGATCAGTCCCACGAACAGCACGAGGGCGGTGGAGTCCTGCCACGCGGTGTGCAGACCCACGTGGGCGTTGGCGGCGCCGGGGCCGCGGGTCACCATGGCGATGCCGGGGACCTCGTTCATCTTGCCGTCGGCCTCGGCCATGTAGGTGGCGCCGCCCTCGTGGCGGCAGACCACGTTCTCGATCTGGGAGTCGTGCAGGCCATCGAGGACGTCCAGGTAGGACTCGCCGGGGACGGAGTAGATGCGTCGGACGCCGTGGGACTCGAGCGTCTTGACGATCACGTGTCCGGCGGAGAGGCGGCCGCCCGCCTCGGTGGTCTGCGACATGGTGGCTCCTGTGCTGGTGTCGGGGGCCCCACCGGCCCCGGGTGTGCCCGCGCGAGACGCCGTGGGCATGCTGTGCGCCAGGCTACTGGACCTGTCAGCGCTCGTCGCGGAGTTCGGTCCCGCTGTGAAGCCAGGTGACCTGGGGGGCTCGCCGGCCGACGGGATGCGTGACGCGGCGGGCGTCGCAGTGCGCGGTGACGGGGGCGTCTGAGGCGGGCGGCCTGAGGCCGGTGACGCCGGGCCGGGCCCCGCCGTACGCTGGCGCCATGCTCTCGCCCCGCACGCTCGCCCGCCTGTCCTCCGTCGCCGCGTTCCTGAACACCGCGCCGGGTCCGCGCGGCGGCCAGGAGGAGCCGGAGCGGTTCACCGCCGCCACGCAGCTGCCCGCGCTGGTGCCGGAGCTGCAGGAGGGCGAGGTCCGCCTGCGCCTGGCCGCCGCCGCGGCCGTCCGGGCCCGCGAGCTGCGCGAGCGCCTCACCCGGGTGTGGGCGCTGGCCGCCACGGACGAGCCCGCCGCCGTGGACGCCGTCAACGAGCTGCTGGCCGAGGCCGGCCCGCTGCGGCTGACGGCCGGGGGCGACGTCGTCGGGCTGGCCCCGGCGCAGGTCCCCGCCGACGCGGTGGAGCGGCTGGCCGCGATGGCCGCCCTCGCGCTAGCGGAGACCGCGATGGACGGCGAGCTGGCCCGCCTGCGCGTGTGCGAGGGCGAGGACTGCGCGAACGCGCTCGTGGACGCGAGCCGGAACCGGTCCAAGCGCTTCTGCGACGAGGCCAACTGCGCCAACCGCACCCACGTGCGCTCCTACCGGGCACGCTTGGCCGAGGCGGCGGAGGCCGCGCCCGCGACGGATCCGGCCGGGCCGGAGGAGGCGGAGGCGCCGGAGGCCGTCGTGGACTCCGAGGCGCCCGCCGACGAACCCCTCCAGGAGACCGAGAAGGAGAAGAAGGAGCGCAGGAAGGCGCAGAAGAAGGCCCGCAAGAAGGCGGCGAAGAAGGCCGGCAAGAAGAAGTCGGACAAGAAGAAGTCGGACAAGAAGAAGGACTGACCCGGCCCTGCCCGCAGGTGACCCGGCGCTGAACATCGGGGGACGGGGCGGCCTCGGGGTTCCGTCGGCCGCCCGGACACCCCTAGTCTGCGAGGCATGAGCGAGCACACCCCCGTCGCCCCCGCGTCCCTCGGACCCGCCCACCGCAAGGTCGGCGTCGTGGGGGCCGGCGGCGTCGGCACCGCGATCTGCTACGCGGCGCTGATTCGCGGCGTCGCCCGCGAGGTCGCCCTCTACGACATCGACGAGCCCAAGGTCCGCGCCGAGGTCCTCGATCTGGCCCACGGCACCCCGTTCACCTCTGCGTCCGCGATGACCGGCGGCGCGGACCCGGACGTCCTGGCCGGCTGCGAGGTCGTGGTGATCACGGCCGGCGCCAAGCAGAGGCCGGGGCAGACCCGCCTCGACCTCGGCGCGCACAACGTGGAGATCCTGCGCGGCCTGCTGCCCCAGGTTCAGGCGCACGCGCCGGACGCGCTGATCGTGCTCGTCACCAATCCCGTGGACGTCCTCACGCTGGTGGCCCAGCGCCTCACCGGTCTGCCTGCCGGCCGAGTGATCGGCTCGGGCACTCTCCTGGACACGTCCCGCCTGCGGTGGCTGCTGGCGTCGCGGGCGCAGGTCCACGCGTCGTCGGTGCACGCGGCCATCCTCGGCGAGCACGGGGACACGGAGTTCCCCGCGTGGAGCTCGGCGCGCATCGGCCCGACGCCCATCCTGGAGTGGCCGACGCCGGCCGCCCCGCTGTTCACCCGCGCCGACCTGGACGAGGTGGCGGACACCGTGGTGCATGCCGCGTACGAGGTGATCCGGGGCAAGGGTGCCACCACGTACGCGGTCGGCGTGGCCACGACCCGCCTGCTCGAGGCGATCCTGCGGGACCAGCACGCCATTCTGCCGGTCTCCACCGTGCTCGACGGCGTCCACGGGCTCTCCGACGTCGCCCTGTCCATGCCGTCCGTGGTGGGGCGCGACGGCGTCACCCGCGTGATCCAGCCCGAGCTGGACGCCGCGGAGATGCGGGCGCTGCACTCCTCGGCGGACGCGCTGCGGCGGGAGGCACGCAGCCTCGGGTTCTGAGGCACCGGCCTCAGGCGCGCGGGGCGTCGCCTCCGGTGCCGCCCTGCTCGCGGCGCTCCCGGGCGGCCTGGGCGCGGCGCTCGGCGGCGGCCTTCTGGAACGTCTCCTCGGAGGAGCGGTTGATGCCCGAGCCGGCGGAGAGGTGGTCCGGGTTCTCGCGGGCGGCGAGCTGGAGCATGGCCACCACCACGAGCGAGGTCATGAAGAAGACGCCGAACGCGATGAGCGCGATGTCGATGCGCAGCGGGTTCTGGGTGCCGCCGGAGGCGGTGATGCCGGCGACCACGCCGCCGATCACGCCCAGGACGGCGGAGAACACGAGCGGGCCCTTGACCGTGGTGCGCAGGCCGCCGCGTGCCGGGCGGCCGGTTCCGGCGCGATCGGCGGACGGGCGGGGGGACGGTGCGCTCACGGCGTGACTCCTGACGGCTGGGGGCGGCTCGGGTGGCGTGGTCCGCGGCGGCGCGGCTGCTGGCGAGACGGCGCGGTGGACCGGATCCAGTCTACGTGCTGGCGTCGGCGGGTCGACTCAGAGCCCCTTGGCGGTGCCGCGGTCGCGGCGCACCTCGTGGTGGAAGCCGAGGCCGGAGACGAGCAGCAGCACGCCGATGATGATGGCACCGCCGCCGGCGATGCCCAGCAGGGCGTGCGGGCCGAAGCCCTGCAGCGCGCCGAAGGCCACGCCGAGGCCGGAGAGCAGGCCCACGAGGCCGGTCCACAGCTGGTCCCGGGCGGGGATGAACTCGCGGCGGTGCCGGGCCCAGGCCACGAGCTCGGCGCCGCCGCCGAGCACCAGGGCCGCGGCGGCGGCGAGGCCCACGCCCGCCGGGGTGCCGAGGAACAGCAGCACGATCACACCGAGCATCCAGGCGGCGGCCGCCATGGACAGCGGGGAGCGCATGGCCACGGGGACCGGCTCGCGGCGCAGGTACTCCCACATGGCGGAGCCGGAGAACGCGAGGTAGAGCGCGAGCGACACCTTCATCCACGTCAGCCCGGGCGCGGCGACGAACACGGTGGTCAGGCCGAACGCCAGCGCCACCACGGCGCGGATCAGGATCGGCTTGAACACCACGGACGAGATCTCGAGGGGGGTCTGCACGGTAGCCACCGGCACAGTCTAGGAGAGGCGGCGGACGACGGCAGCGTTCGGCCCCGGCCGGCGGGCGCAGGGCCACGCGGGGCCCGGGCACGACGGCGGCCGGCTCAGTGGGCGCCGACGCGCATCCAGTCGTCGCGGCGGGCCCGCCAGCCCAGCGTGAGCGCCCGCATGCCCATGTAGACCCCCGCGAAGCCGAGCCAGAGCAGGCCCAGCTGCTCGCCGGCGTCGGGGACGTGCGCCGCGGGGTCCGACCAGTCCACGGTCCAGCCGAGTCCGCCGGCCGCGACCTGCGCGAGCACCCACAGCACCGGCGCATACACCGCGAGGTTCACGAGGCCGGCGAGGGCGAGGTAGCGGGCGTCGCCGGCGCCGATCAGCACGCCGTCCAGCACGAACACGTACCCGGCGATCGGCTGGCCCGCGGCGAGCACCCACAGCCCCACGGTGGCGGCGGCCTGCACCTGCGGGTCCGTGGTGAACAGGGCGGGCAGCCACGGGGCCGCGAGCGCCAGGAGCCCGCCGGTGACGACGCCGAAGCCCAGCCCCCAGCGCACCATCACGTCCGTGAGCCGGCGGGCGGTGGCGGGCCGGGACGCGCCGAGCTCGGCGCCGATCAGGGCCTGCGCGGCGATCGCGAGGGCGTCCAGGGCGAAGGCGAGCGTGGAGAACAGGGTGAACACGAGCTGGTGCGCGGCCAGGGTCATGTCCCCGGCCCCGGCCGCCGCCATCACGGTGATCAGGATGGCCGCCCGCAGGCTGGCCGTGCGCAGCAGCAGCCACGAACCCACCTGGGCGGTGGCGCGCATGCCGCTCGCCCGGGGCGCGAGCGAGGTCCCGGCGCGACGGAAGCGCGGGGCCAGCACCGCCAGGTAGGTGAGCAGCATCCCCCACTGCACCGCAGAGGTGCCGATCGCGGAGCCGGCCACGCCCAGGCCCGCCCCGTAGACGAGAGCGAAGTTCAGCCCGATGTTCACGGCGAACCCGGCGCCGGCCACCACGAGCGGGGTCACGGTGTCCTGCAGCCCGCGCAGCACGCCGGTGGCCGCGAGCACCGCCAGCAGGGCAGGGATGCCCGGCATGGACCAGCGCAGGTACGCCACCGCGTGCTCCTGCACCTCGCCCGTGGCACCGAGCGCCCCGGTCAGCCAGGGCGCGGCGATCCAGCCGAGCACCGCGAGCGCCGCGCCGAGCAGCAGGCCCAACCAGACGCCGTCGCGGCCGCGGTCCATGGCCGCCGCGTGGTCCCCGGCGCCGATCAGCCGGGCGACGGCCGGCGTGGTGGCGTAGGCCAGGAAGATCATCAGGCCGGTGGCCGTGTGCAGGACGGTGGTGCCGATCCCCACGCCGGCCAGCTCCGGCGTGCCCAGGCGTCCCACGATCGCGGTGTCCGCGAGCAGGAACAGCGGCTCGGCGAGGAGCGCGCCGAACGCGGGGACGGCGAGCGCGAGGATGCGCCGCGTGAGGGCGCGTCCGTCCTGCGGGGCGGGCGCGGCCGTCGATCCCTGGGGCTCCGCCACGTCAGCCGAGCAGGGCCAGCAGCGGGGACAGTGCGGCCGCGGGCGCGGTCGGCTCGGGCAGCACGTCCGGCAGCAGCGGTGCCACGAGGTAGAGCATGGCGATCGCGATGCCGTTGTTCACCATGTGCAGCAGCACCGCGTACCCGAACGAGCGGCCCATCAGGATGTACGTCACCGTGATCGCGATCGCGAGGGTGAGGTAGGGAACGGTCTCCACGAGGTCGAACTGCCCGCCCGTGCCGAGGAAGTGCAGCAGCGTGAACGCCAGCATCGAGACCACGGCGCACACCCACACGTTGACCCAGCGGGAGAGCTTGCCCACCAGCAGGTGCCGGAAGAGGTACTCCTCCACGAGCGGGGCGCCCACCACGGTCATGAGGATCATGAGCACGGGCGGGGCCTGCGCGCTCATCTCCTCGAGCGCGGCCTGGTTGGCGCTGGTCTGCGCCTCCCCGATGAGGCTCAGCACCAGCACGTTCACGAGGATGCAGGTGAACCAGACGGCGGGCAGCAGCAGGATCTTCCACCACGTGCCCGTGCGGAACACCCGCAGCGACGTCACGAGCGGCCGCCAGGCCACGATCAGCACGAGCGCCGTGAGGATCGCGTAGCTGACCATGTTCACCGTGAACCCGTCGCGGACCAGGTCAAACGCCGCGAGGTCCCCCGGCACCAGGCCCAGCAGCATGGCCAGCGGCAGGCCGAGGCCGAAGAGCATCAGCCCCGCGTAGGCCAGCACCACCACGGCGTCCCCCCAGTGGAAGCGCCCGGGCTCCCAGTCCGGCGCGGTGCGGGGGCCCGGGGTCCGCCCGGGCCAGCCCGCGGGCACGCCCTGTCCTGAGGGGCCGGCGGGCGCGGCGGCGGCAGTCACGGGAGCGCCCCGGCGGTCCGAGGGCCATCCCGACGGCGGCCAGCCGCCGGGCACCGGGCCGGCGGCCGGCGCCGGAGACGAGGGGGCGCCGTCGTGCGGGCCGGAGGGAGGAACGCTCATGGCGGCCACGCTACCAAGGGGGGCAGACACGCCAGGCCGCGGGCGCCGTCGTCGGGAGCGGCTCCGTGGCCCACCCCACGCCCGCGCGCCCGCGACACGCGCGCGGTGGCGGTGAGCCGAACGCCTCGTCTACGGTGCTCCCCATGGCCTTGTTCTCCCAGCCGGTGTTCATCAACCTCCCGACGACGGACACGGAGCGAATCCGCGAGTTCTGGACGTCCCTCGGCGCACAGGCGATAGAAGACTTCTCGGACGAGAACTCGGTGTGCATCGAGCTCACCGAGTCCACCTTCGCGATGTACCTCTCCCCCGGCTACTACACCGACTTCATCGGCGACCGCGAGATCGCCGACTGCATGACCACCAACTCCGCGCTCATGGCGCTGACCGTGGGCGACGCCGCGGCCGTGGACGCCCTGGCCGACCGCGCGATCGAGGCCGGCGCCGCCGAGGTGCCGCTGCCCGTGGACCTGCGCGAGGAGATGGTGGACTCCGGCATGCACTCCCGCGAGATCGTGGACCCGGACGGCCACCAGTGGGAGTTCGTCACCGCCTGACCGCGGCCCCCGGCACTTTCGTGCGGGAAACGGGAGCCTCCCCGGGCACTTTCGTGCGGGAAACGGGAGCCTCCAGGCGCCCCCGCTCACACCCGTGCTCGCGCACCCGCACTCCCGGCATACTGGCCGCATGGAACGGGACTCCACACACCCACGCGGCATCGCGCATCCGATGCACCCGGCCGTCCTCGGGGCGGTCGTCGGCATGGTCGGCGGCAGCCTGTTCATGCTGCTCAGCCGCCCCGAGCTGCCCTCCCCCTGGCCGACCGTCACGCTCGTCGCCTGGATCGCGCTGCTCGCTGCGGCGGCCTGGGCGGTCGTCCTCGCCCCGCGTCGCCTGCGCGACGTCGGCGCCCCCTCCCGCCACGCCGGCCCCATCTACGGGCTCAGCGTCCTGGGCATGGTCGCGCTGATCATCGCCTCGCCCCACCTGGTGCGGGCGCTGGGGATCGAGGCGGCCCAGCCGGCCGTCGTCGTGGTGGCGGTGGGGCTGCACTTCATCCCCTTCGCGTCCGCGTTCGGGGCGCGCGTGTTCGCGTGGCTGGGCGGGGCGCTCACGGGGATCGGACTGGCGGGGGTGATCGCGGCGGCGATCGTCGGTCCGCCGGCGGGCGCGGTGGCGGCGGTGCTGGCGGGCGCGGCCATGCTGGCCTTCCTCGCCGTCGACGCGCGGCGCGGCGCCTAAGGCGCCCGCCGCTTAGGCCCCCGTCCGCCCGGTGAGCCGCGCGTGCATGGCGGCGCTGGCCTCGTTCAGCCCCGTCACCTCGGCGACGATCCCGTGCTGCGCGTACTTCGCCACCACGGCGTCCAGCGCTGCCACCGTGGAGGCGTCCCACACGTGGGCCGCGCTCAGGTCGATCACGACGCGCGGCGGGTCCAGCGCGTACTCGAACTGCGAGTAGAGGTCGTTGGAGGAGGCGAAGAACAGCTCGCCGTGCACGCGGTAGACGGCCGTCGCGCCGTCGTCGTCCGTCACCACGCGCTCCACGCGCGCGAGCCGCGAGACGCGCTGCGCGAACAGGACCATGGCGGTGAGAACGCCGACGCCCACGCCGATCGCCAGGTTGTGGGTGACCACGGTGGCGAGCACGGTCAGGAGCATCACGGCCGTCTCGGAGCGGGGCATGGCGCGCAGGGTGGCGGGGCGGACGGAGTGCCAGTCGAAGGCGGCGCCGGCCACGAACACCATCACGCCCACGAGCGCGGCCATGGGGATCTGCCCCACGAGGTCCCCGAGCGCCACCACGAGCACCAGCAGGAACACGCCGGCCAGGAACGTGGAGAGCCGGGTGCGGGCGCCGTTGGCCTTCACGTTCATCATCGTCTGGCCCACCACGGCGCAGCCGCCCATGCCGCCGAACAGGCCCGAGACGATGTTCGCCACGCCCTGCCCCCAGGACTCGCGGGTCTTGTCCGAGCGGGTGTCCGTGACGTCGTCCACGAGCTTGGCCGTGAGCAGGGACTCGAGCAGCCCCACCACGGCCATGCCCACGCTGAACGGCAGGATCAGCCGCAGCGTCTCCCAGGTCAGCGGCACGTCCGGCAGGAACAGGACGGGCAGGGCGTCCGGCAGCTCGCCCCGGTCCCCCACGCGCGGGACGCTCCAGCCGGCGGCCATCACAAGGGCCGTCACCACGACGATCGCCACGAGCGTGGACGGCACCGCCGTGGTCAGGCGCGGCAGCAGCAGCACGATGCCCAGCGCGAGCGCGGTGAGCGGGTACACGAGCCACGGGACGCCGATCAGCTCCGGGAGCTGGGAGGTGAACACCAGGATGGCCAGGGCGTTCACGAAGCCCACCATCACCGAGCGCGGGATGAACCGCATGAGTCGGGCCACGCCGAGCAGCCCGAGCACCACCTGGATCAGCCCGCCGAGGATGATCGCCGCGATGAGGTGGTCCAGCCCGTGCGCGTGGGACAGCGGGGCGACCACCAGGGCGACGGCGCCCGTGGCCGCGGAGATCATGGCGGGCCGGCCGCCGACGATCGCCGTGGTCACCGCCATGGTGAAGGAGGCGAACAGGCCGACGCGCGGGTCCACGCCCGCGATGATCGAGAACGCGATGGCCTCCGGGATCAGCGCGAGCGCCACCACGACGGCGGCCAGCACCTCCGTGCCCAGCCATCGCGGGGTGCGCAGGGTGCGCAGCACCGACTGCCGCTCGCGGGGCGTGGCGGGCGGCGTCGTCGTGGTGGTGGCGGCGGGGGCGGGCATGCCTCGAGGGTAGCGGCGGCCCCGGACGCGGCAGGCGCGGACGACGCGGAGCGTGCACTCAGCCGAGCAGCTCCTCGATCAGCGAGGACTCCTCCCGATGGAGGCGCGCCACGAACGGCAGCAGCATGAGCACGCCGGACAGCGCACCGTCCCGTGTGGTGCCGGCGGCCTCGTGATCCACCTCGACGCGGGTCAGGGAGAACATCCCACCCGAGTGGAACCGGGCGACCCGCCGTGGCCGGCCGCCGTCCTCCCCCTGTGCCCGCACCTCCACGGAGCCGTCCCAGTCCGCGCGGGCCACCACGCGACGCCCCTGGACCGTCCCGTCGACGGCGAAGTAGAGCACGTTCTCGCCCCAGATCTCCTTGAGCTCGTCATGCACGGGCGCCGGTGGCTCCCCCTCGGCCGGTGCCATGACGTCCGGTCGATGCGTCACGGCATAGGTCGGGCGCAGCAGGCGGCCCACCGCGCTGCGCCACGTGGCCCGGCGGATCCCCACCGTGGTGGCGGCACCGCCGATCGACTCCCAGCGGAACGTGCCGGTGCGTTCGCAGCCCGCCAGCTCCCCACGGACCACCCGGCCGACGAGCTCGCCGTCGTCGCGATGCACCGCGACGGTCCGCATGCTGCGCCGGACGGTGTCCAGCGTCCCCTCCCGGAACCCGTACGTGCTGGTGCGCGTCATGGCCCTCCTCTCCGCCCGCCGCGGTCCGGCCGCATGAGGCGTGCGTCCCAGTGTTCCAGAATCCCCGCGTCCCGTGGGCAGGGCTTCGTGGGCAGGGCTTCGTGGGCAGGGTTCCGTGGGCAGGGTTCCGAGGGCAGAACCGGCGGCGATTCAGGTTCCGTGGGCGGAAGGAGTCACTCTTCTGCCCACGGAACCGGCTGACCCGCCCACGGAACCGGTTGCCCTGCCCACGGAACCCCGAGAGGCGACTCGGGCGGCATCGCCAGGGAGCACCCGCGCCGGCACCCACCCCCGCAGGCAACGGGCCACCCCCGCGCGCACCCGTCACGCCGTGCGCATCACCCGCACGGGGTCGCGGAACGCCGCGAAGGCCGCCGGGAGCAGGCTCGCCACCACGGCGGTCAGCGCGGCGAGCACGGCCACCCCCGCCACGAAGTCCAGCCCCAGCGCCCCGCCCTGCCCCACGACGACGGCGTAGCCCGTCCCCGCGCCCACCACCGCCCCGAGCACCGCCGGCGCGGCGGTGCGGACCGCCACGAGCAGCACGAGGTCCGCGCGGCCGATGCCGAGGGTGCGGCGGCGGCCGAGGTCGCGGCGGCGGATGAGGACGTCGGCGAGCACCACGATCGCCACGAAGAAGGCGCCCGCCCCGAGGATGAGCAGCAGCAGGGATCGGCCCAGTCCGGCCAGCTCCCCGGTGATCGTCTCGTTCCCGGCGGCCAGCGCCCGCGCGGTCTGCACCTGCGAGGAGCGAGGGTCGGGGTCGATCACGGCCAGGGCGGAGTCCTGCATGGCGCGGGTGCCGGCGGTGTCCGGGGCCAGGACGCGGACCTGCTGGACCACGAGGGAGGCCGGGGCGGCGGGCACGGCGAGCGCGTACCCGTCGAGGTCCTCGAACGGCGTGCGCGCCTCGAACGCGCCCACCACGGCCCACTGACGTCCGTCTCCGGACTCGAGCGCCCCGGAGGGCTGGGCCAGGCCCAGCTCGGCCAGCTTCGCCTCGGGCACCACCACCTCCCCGGGGCCCGGCAGGCGGCCGCGCGTGAGCTCGACGCCGCGGTCCAGGGTGCCCACCACGTGGGTCACCGCCACGCGCGTCCCGCCCGCACCGATCGCGGCGTTCACCGTGTCCACGGGCATGTCGCGGGCCAGGGCGGCCTCGGCGGCGTCGAGACCGGCGAGGGTGGTGACGGTGGCGCCGGTGAGGAAGCCGGTGCCGCCCGAGTCCGTGACGGTGAGCACGCGCGCCGCGGGCCCGGAGAGCTCCGCGGCGACGGCGGCCTCCGTGGCGGCCTGACGGCCCACCGTGGCGACGGCGGCGAAGCACATGGCGGCCACCACCAGCAGCACGAGAGCGGAGGGCACGGGCGAGGTGCGCGCGGCGGTGAGGGCCTCGCGCAGCAGGGTTCGCAGATTCATGGGCGGGCCTCGAGGGTCATAGCCGCACCACCTCGTCCGCCCGCGCGACGACGGCCGGGTCGTGCGTGGCCACCACCACGGTGCGCCCCTCGGCGGCCGTCTCGGCCAGTGCGTCGAGCACGAGGGAGGCGTTGTCCGGATCCAGGTTGCCCGTGGGCTCGTCGGCCAGCACCACCGCGGGAGTGTTCACGAGCGCCCGGCACACCGCCACGCGCTGGGCCTGGCCGCCCGAGACCTGGCCCGGCCGGTGCTCGGCCCGGTGTCCCAGGCCGAAGCGCTCCAGCAGCGCCCGGGCCCGCTCCTCCAGCACCCGACGCTCCAGCCCTGCGTACAGACCGGGCTCCACCACCGAGTCCAGGATGGGCCGGGACGGGTCCAGCTCGGCGTCCTGGAACACGAACCCCACGGACGTGGCCCGCAACCGCGCCCGGCGCCGGTCCGGCAGGGCGGAGGCCTCGACGTCGCCCAGGCGCACCACGCCCGCCGATGGCGTGAGCATAAGCCCCAGCACGTACAGCAGCGTGGACTTGCCGCGCCCGGACGGGCCGGTGAGCGCGGTGACGGCGCCAGGGGTGAAGCGGTGGGTCAGGCCGTCGAACAGCTCCTCCGCGCCGCGCGTGTACGCGAAGCGCAGGTCCGCCACGGACAGCTCCGCGTTCACGGCGCGCCGTTCAGCACGCGCACGGTCTCCCCGGCGTCCACGCCGTCCACCACGGCCAGGCCGTCCGCGGAGCCGCGGACGGTGACGGTGCGCTCTTCCTCGACGCCGTCCTGCACCACGGTGACCACGACGGCGCCGCCGGGCTGGGTGCGCAGCGCGGACACGGGGACCACGGGCCCGGTGACGGGCGGGACCACGTTGACCTTCGAGAGCAGGGAGGTGGAGGCCTCGGCTGGCAGGGAGTCGCAGTCCGCGCCGCACACCGCGCCGCCGTCGGGGGCGGTCAGGGGGATGCGGATCAGCCCTTGGTCGTCCGCGGTGGACTCGCCGGCCACGGCCTCCCACTCGTGCTCGCCGTGGGGCACGGTCACCGCGGTGCCGGCCGGGATCATGGCGGCCTGGTCCTGGTTGACCTCGATGGCGAACGTGGGCTCGTCGCCGGGGCGGGCGACGATGGTCTCGCCTCCCGCGAGCGCGCCGCCGACGGCCGTTGCCTTCGCGTCCACGCTGAGTGCGGCGGGGAGTGATTCCAGCACCACGAGCTGGCCCAGCTCCACGGTGCCCGCGGCCGGGTAGTCGCGCTCGGTGAGCCAGCCGTTCCAGGCGACAGCGGTGGCCTCGTCCCAGGTGCCGGTGACCTCCACCTTCGCCCCCGTGGCGGCGAGCATGCGCTGGAACGCGGCGACATCGCTGCCGGTGGCGCCCTCGTCGAGCGCCCGCCACTGGGGCAGCTCGCCCTGCACGGCGATCACGGGCTGCTGCGCGACGGCGTACAGCACGTCCCCGGCGGCCACCTCACCGGACTCCCCGGCCCGGGTGACGACGCCGGACAGCGCGTTCACGGCGGCCGGCGCCTGCTCGCGGGCCACGGACACGCCGAGGGTGATGACGCGGCCGAGCTCCTGCTCGGCGACGGTGACGACGGCGTCCTCGGACGGACGCTGATCGGCCTGGGCCGGAGGGGTGAGCGTGGCCCGGCCGGCCCAGAAGGCGAGGGCGGCGACGAGCACGAGCGTGAGGACGAGAGCGGCCCAGCGGGTGACCTTGCTCATTCGGAGTATCCGAAGAGCATCGAGTCCGGGGGCTGAACCGGACAGGCTTCCGAGACCTCGGCGGAGCGCGCGTCCGTGAGGCCCATGATGGAGTCTTGCACGGGCCACCAGCTGATCCGCTCCGGCGTGTTGAAGGCCGCCAGCCATGTTTCCTTCGAGGGCCGCTGGGATGTGTCCACGGTGATGCCATGGTCCTCAAGACACGGGATGGCGTACTGGTCCCAATAGTCGTAGAGCAGGCGCAACTGAGCGTCAGAGAACTCCTGGTCCAGGCTCGGATCGATGGGGAACAGGGCATCGCAGGTCCATGAGACCAGTTTCACGGCCGCCTCCTGCGAGGGCGGCGGAGTGTCATACGTCACCCCCACCATAACCTCGTTGTACGTGGCGGGAACCCCTCGCTCGGTCATGCACTGCGCGGACCATCTCGCCTGCTCTTGCCTGGAGGTGGCCCACCCGCGACGGGTGACGGCCGGGGGGTTCCTGATGCCCAAGAAGGCGGCGTTTCGTGCGAGCTGTGACTCATACCAGCGCTCCCGCTCGTCAGCCTCGGTCATCCGCCGCTCGATCTTCTCGGTGGGCGTCCAGGTCTCGGGATCCCACACCTTCTCTGTAGGGGAACCGGTCGCCGCGGCGCTCGTGGACGGAGCAGTGGTCGCACATCCAGACAGAGTCAGAACAGCGGTCACCGCCGCGGCGGTGACCGCTGCGAACTTCGTCTTCATCTTGGGCTCAACCTCAGTAGGGGTAATAGCAGTAGCCGTAGGTGCCCGACAGCAGAAGCGAGGTCGATGACCCCGTCCAGGTCTGCGTCATGCGGAGTCCGGAATCCTATCCATATTTGTATAGCCCAGGCTTCTTGGTGGTCTTTCCGCCGACGTTGTAATACATCGTGTCCGTATACCGCTGCTGCTCCACCTGCAGGCCGACATACCCGCCTCCGGCACTGCAGTCCTTCCTGCCAGTCTCTGACAACGCTTGCGCTGGCGCCGCTCCAGAGACCGCCAGCAATCCAGCGACAGCCACGCCAGCGCCTACCCTGCTGGCCCACTGCTTCACACCCATGATGTTCCTCCTCCGATCTAAAGCCCCTTGTGAGGTGCGTCACACGCTATGGCGTGGCCCGCTCAGCGTCAAGAGTTTTCTCAGATGCTTCACACACCCACGTTTGACCTTGCACCGGAATGCGCCCCGGCACGGCCGTTCCGCCGCGCGCTCGTAACAAAGGGCGCGGGGTGAGGTGGCCCAGCGGACGGGGCGGTTCATCCGTCGAACCCGTAGAGGACGGAGTCAGAGGGCACCTCGGGGCAGGCCTCCATGATCTCGGCGTTGAAGTGCCCTGGGTTTCGTTCCGAGGTCAAGACGCAACGGGCGCTGAGTCCTGGTCGTGAGTGTAGGCCGCCTCGACCTCCGCGGGGGTGAGGTAGTCCAGGGCCTCGTGGAGGCGGGTGGTGTTCCACCAGTGCACCCACCCCATGGTGGCCAGCTCGACCGCCTCGACGGACTCCCAGATCCGCTTGGCGTGGATGAGCTCGGCCTTGTAGAGCCCGTTCACGCTCTCGGCCAGGGCGTTGTCGTAAGAGTCGCCCACGGTGCCCACTGAGGCGCTCACCCCGGCGGTGATGAGCGCATCCGAGCAGGCCAAGCTGACTACCGCGATCCGAGTGGTGCACCAGGCCCTGGCGGCCACGGCTGGCGCCAGTGCTCAGCAGCGCGCGCTCCAAGGCCAGCAGCGGCAGCCCCACGGTGTGAAGGCTGCCCGAGACAGCCCATCCCACGATGCGCCGGGAGTAGACGTCGGTGATGAACGCGACGTAGCAGAACCCGCCCAGGATCCTGACGTAGGTGATGTCAGCGACCCACAGCTGGTTCGGCCGCTCGGCGGTGAAGCAACGTTCCACGAGATTAGGGCGGGCGTCTGTCTCTCCTGCAGGGCGGGTCGTGATCGGCTTGCGGCCACGGCGGATTCCCTGCAGGCCGGCGGTACGCATGAGACGGGCGACCTGGTCCCGGCCGATCTCCCACCCGGCGCGGGCCATCGCATGGTGCATCTTGCGGACGCCGTAGACGCTGTAGTTCTCCATGTGAATCCGGCGGAGTTCCTCGAGCAGCAGGACGTCTCGCAGGGCCCGCGCGGAGGCCGGTCGTGTCTTCGCGGCGCGGTAGCTCACGTCGAGGTGATGAACCCACATTCCGTCGCACGAAGGGTGCGGCAGATGGCCTCGACCCCGAACTGATCGAGGTGTTCGTCGATGAACGCGATCATCTCGTCGTGGGGCGGTCGAGCTCCGCTGCGAAAAAAGCCGAGGCGGCCTTGAGGATCTCGTTCGCGCGCCGCGCCTCGGCCAGCTCGCGTTTGAGCCTGCGGATCTCCTCCGCAGGGGTCTCTGAGACGGGTGCCTGAGCTATTTCGTGGCCGTGGCGTTGGCACCACATCCGCAAGGTCTCTTCGCTGACATCGAGCTGCGGGGCTACCGCCCGGATGGAATGCGAACGGGGCCCTCCTTGCGTGGCTTGGCGTTCCAGGACCATCCTGACCGCGCGCTCACGCAGCTCGGGGCTGAACTTCTTGGGCATGTTCCGATTCTCCTTCGTTGGGATCGGAACGAAACCCAGGGCGCTTCACTCTCCGCTGCACGCGAGGAGGATCCGTGATGCGGAGCGTCTGGGCCCGCCGTTCGAGAGCGGAGCGGTAGGCCGCTTCCTTCTCGGCCTCCGCCGTCAGGACCGGTTGAATCGCGACTGGCGGCGTCCACCGAGATGGACTCCATTCCTCCGGCGCTGTCGCGCCTGCGCAGTCAGCGACGTCCTGTCCTGCGGATCCGCCTTCATCCCCGCACGCGGCGAGATCGACAGTGAGCGCAAGCCCGACTGCCAGACCCCGGCCACGTCTCCCTGTGATGTCAGGCCCGCTCATGACCAGAAGCCCTCGGTCCCATGACGATCCTCCTCAGGATTCCAACCCGATATGAGCTACGTCACATAGTAGACGCTACCCCCCACAGCAAGGGATTCTCCTGGCCTCGTCAGGCCGTCCCGAGTCCCTTCACGCTCGCTGCAGTCATCACCGGGCGTCTTCTCCCGAGGCCGCACCGCCGCCGTCGTCCTCCCCGCCCTTGAACTGGCTCATGTAGAGCCGGTGGTAGGCGCCCCTGGCCGCGAGGAGCTCGGCGTGGTTGCCCTGCTCCACGATGTCCCCGTGCTCCATCACCAGGATCACGTCCGCGTCCCGGATGGTGCTCAGGCGGTGGGCGATCACGAAGGACGTGCGGTCAGAGCGCAACGCCGCCATGGCCTCCTGCACCAGCACCTCGGTGCGCGTGTCCACGGAGGAGGTGGCCTCGTCCAGGATCAGGAGCGAGGGCTGGGCCAGGAACGCACGGGCGATGGTGATGAGCTGCCGCTCGCCCGCGGACACGTTGGCGGCGTCCTGCTCGATCACGGTGTCGTAGCCCTCGGGCAGGGTGTGCACGAAACGGTCCACGTAGGTGGCCTTCGCCGCCGCGACGACCTCCTCGTCCGTGGCGTCGAGTCGGCCGTAGCGGATGTTCTCCCGGATGGTCCCGCCGAAGAGCACGGCGTCCTGGAGCACCATGCCGGTGGCGGCGCGCAGCTCGCCGCGGCTGACCGTGCGGGTGTCCACGCCGTCCAGCAGGATGCGACCGCCGTCCACCTCGTAGAACCGCATGATGAGGTTCACCAGCGTGGTCTTGCCCGCGCCGGTGGGGCCCACGATCGCGATCGTCTGCCCCGGCTCCGCCACCAGGTTCAGGTCCGTGATGAGCGGCTTCGCCTCCGTGTAGGAGAAGCGCACGTGCTCGAACTCCACGCGCCCCGCCACGGGCTGCGGGAGGTGGGCGACGTCGTCGTCCGCGGAGGCCCCCGTTTCCCGCACGGAAGCGTCCGCGGGCTCGGCGACGTCGTCGTCCGACGCGCGGCGCGCCACCTCGTCGTCCGAGTCCTGCTCGTCCTCGTCCAGCAGCTCGAAGATGCGCTCGGCCGAGGCCACGCCGGAGATCAGCATGTTGGACATGCCCGCCACCTGGCCCAGCGGCTGGTTGAACTCGCGCGAGTACTGGATGAACGCCGTCACCGCGCCGAGGGTCATCTGGCCGTTGGCCACGCGCAGTCCGCCCACCACGGCGATCCCCACGTACCCCAGCCAGTTCACCCACTGCATGATCGGCATGATCATCCCGGAGTAGAACTGCGCCTTGAACGAGGCCTCGTACATGGCCTCGTTGCGCTCGTCGAAGCGCTCGGCCATGTCCGCCTGCCGGCCGAACACCGTCACCAGCTCGTGCCCCGTGAAGGACTCCTCGATGTGCCCGTTGAGCCGGCCCGTCTCGCGCCACTGGGCGGTGAACAGCTTCTGGGACTTCGAGCCGATCACGCCCACCACCACGCCCGCGACCGGCAGCGCGATCAGCGCGATCAGCGCCAGCTGCCAGGACAGCCAGAACATCATGCCCACGATGCCGATGATCGTCAGCACCGAGTACACGAGCGTGGCGAACGCCTGCTGCATGGCCTGCTGCACGTTGTCCACGTCGTTGGTGGTGCGGGAGAGCAGGTCGCCGCGCTGGCGCGTGTCGAAGTAGCTCAGCGGCAGGCGATTCAGCTTCGCCTCGATGTCCTCGCGCAGCCGGAACACGATCCGCATCACGAGGTCGTTCAGCACGCGGCCCTGCAGCCACATGAACAGCTGCGCCACCACATACATCCCCAGCACGATCAGGATCAGCCGCGCCAGCTCCGCGAAGTCGATCCCCTGCCCGGGCACGAACGCCATGCCGGAGAGCATGTCCGCGGCCTGGCCCTGGCCCTGGCCGCGCAGCCCCTCGATCACCTGCTCGCGCGTCAGCCCGGCCGGCATGTCCCGGGAGATCAGGCCCCCGAAGATCACGTCCATGGCCTGGCCCAGCACGTGCGGCGCCCACACGTTGAGCACCACGGCCACCAGCACCATGAGCGAGACCAGGATCAGGCCCGTCCGCTCCGGCGCGAACAGGCCCAGCAGGCGCATCGCGGACGGCCAGAACGCCTTCGCCTTGCGGGGTGGCCCCTCGCCCCACTCGTCCGTGACGCCGGCCTCCTGGAACGCCGCGATCTCGGCGTCCGTCAGCTCCCCGGCCTCGCCCTGCGCCGCCGTGGAGCCGTGCTTCTCGGTCCCGCTCATGCCAGCTCCTCCGCGCGGACCTGCGAGTCCACGATCGCCTTGTACGTCTCGTTGCCGGCCAGCAGCTCGGCGTGCGTGCCGCGGCCGACCACGCGGCCCTCGTCCAGCACGATGATCTGGTCCGCCTCGGTGATGGTGGCCACCCGCTGGGCGACGACGATGCGCGTGGTGCCCGCCGCCGTCGCGTCCAGGGCGCCGCGCAGGCGGGCGTCCGTGGCGACGTCGAGCGCGGAGAACGAGTCGTCGAACAGCAGGATCCGCGGCCGTGCCACGAGGGCGCGCGCGATGGACAGCCGCTGGCGCTGGCCGCCCGAGACGTCCGTGCCGCCCTGCGAGAGGCGGGAGTCCAGCCCGGTGGCCGCCGTCTCCCCCTCGCCCGTGGTCCGCTCCCGCACGAAGCCCGCGGCCTGCGCCGTCTCCAGCGCGGCCCAGATCTCCTCCTCGGTGGCCTCGGGCGCGCCGAAGCGCATGTTCTCCGCCACCGTCCCCGAGAACAGGTACGGCTTCTGCGGGACCAGGGCGACGGCGCGCGTCAGCTCCGCCCGCGCCAGCTCGGTCACGGGCACCCCGTCGATCAGCACCTGCCCGGAGGTGGCGTCGTAGAGCCGCGGGATGAGGTTGACCAGCGTGGACTTGCCGGAGCCGGTGGCGCCGATGATCGCCGTCGTGCTGCCCGGCGCCACGGTGAAGCTCACCCCGTCCAGCACCGGGGCCTCGGCCCCGGGGTACGCGAAGGTCACGTCTCGCAGCTCGACGGCGCCGCGCGGGTCCGCCGGCGTCACCGGGTTCACCGGCTCGGCCAGGGTGGGGACGGTGTCCAGGACCTCGCCGATGCGCCCGGCCGAGACCACGGCGCGCGGAAGCATCATCATCATGAAGGTGCCCATCATCACCGCCATGAGGATCTGCAGCAGGTACTGCATGAACGCGGTGAGCGCGCCGACCTCCACGAGGCCGTCCGCCACGCGGTGGCCGCCGAACCACAGCACCGCCGCCGTGGCCAGGTGCAGGATCATGGTGATCACGGGGCCCAGCAGCACGAACAGCCGGCCGATCAGCACCGAGGTGCGCGTCAGGGCCGCGTTGGCGTCCGAGAAGCGGGCGGACTCGTGCGGCTCGCGCACGAACGCGCGGACCACGCGGATGCCCATGACCTGCTCACGCATCACGCCGTTGACGCGGTCGATGTCGTCCTGCATGCGCTGGAACAGCGGCATCAGCTTCGCCACGATCCACGCCACGATCACCAGCAGCACCGGCACCGAGACCCACACGAGCCAGGACAGTCCCGGGTCCTCCCGGACGGCCATGATGATGCCGCCGATCGCCATGATCGGCACCGCCACCATGAAGTTCAAGCCCATGAGGGTGACCATCTGGACCTGGTTCACGTCGTTCGTGCCGCGCGTGATGAGCGTGGGCGCGCCGAAGCGGCCCAGCTCCTCCGCGGAGAACCCGTCCACGCGCGTGTACACGGCGCGGCGCAGGTCCCGGCCGATGCCCATGGCCACCTTCGCGCCGAACCACACGGCCACGATCGCCGCGATCACCTGCACGAGCGCGACACCCAGCATCACCAGGCCCAGGTCCCAGATGCGGTCCGTGTCCCCGCGGGCCACGCCCTCGTCGATGATGCGGGCGTTGAGGCTGGGCAGGTACAGCATGGCCAGCGTGCTGATCAGCTGCAGCACGACGACGGCCGTCACGGCGCCCAGGTAGGGGCGGCCGTGGCGGCGCAGCAGGGTCCAGAGCATGGTGTCCTCGGGATCGTGGGGCGGGATGGCGTGGGGGGTGGGGTGGCGTGGCGGCTGGGCGGGGCGGCGGAGGCGAGTCGGCGCGAGCACGCGGTGGAGGCGGACCGGGGCGGGCCGGCGTCGTGGTGGACGGGTCCATTGTGCACCCGGGGCCGGACACGACAGGCGCGTCCCCTCCTCGCCCCAGGTCAGGGCTTCGCGCTCCCGCCGAGATCGCCTTCGTGCGGGAAACGGGAGGCTCTCGTCTCCCCCTCGACAGCGGGAGGCTCCCGTTTCCCGCACGAAAGCGGTGGCCGGTGAGCGGCGGGGCGGCGGCGCGTGACGCCGCCCGGCCCATGGGAGTACAGTGCAGGATACCCCCGAGGGGTATATAGCCGCTCGTGGCGTCACCCGCGACCGGCACACCGAGCACACCGAGCACAAGGAGAGTCCCATGAAGACCCGTCGTCTCACCCTGGCCGCCGTCGGCATCCTCGCCTCCGCCGGCCTCATCACCGGCTGCTCCACCGCGGACGACGCCGGCCCGTCCGCCTCGCCCTCGTCCGGCCAGTCCGCGGCGACGTCGTCGTCGCAGCCCGCCTCCGAGTCCGGCAGCGCCTCGGAGTCCGCCTCCGGCGGCGGCCACGGCCACATGGACCACAAGATGGACGGCGGCCCGGCGCCCGAGGGCATCGCCGAGGCCGCGTCCCCCGCCCACCCCGTGGGCAGCGAGGTCACCCTGACCGCGGACCACATGCCCGGGATGGACGGGGCCACGGCCACGATCACCGGCGCCTTCGACACCACCACCTACTCCGTCGACTACACCCCCACCACCGGCGGGGAGCCCGTGAAGGACCACAAGTGGGTGGTGCACGAGGAGCTGCAGGACACCGGCGACGCCCCGCTCCAGGTGGGCGACACCGCCGTCATGGAGGCCGAGCACATGGCCGGCATGAAGGGCGCCGAGGCCACCGTCGCCTCCGTCACGGACGAGACCGTCTACATGGTCGACTACACCGCGGACGGCATGACCATGACGAACCACAAGTGGGTCGTCGAGAGCGAGATCCAGCCGAAGGGCTGACCCGCGCCCCGAGACCACTTTCGTGCGGGAAACGGGAGGCTCCCGTTTCCCGCACGAAAACGGGGTGGGTGGGGTGGGTGGGTCGGGAGGGGCCGCAAGGCTCCCGTTTCCCGCACGAAAGCACCCGGGGAGGCTCCCGTTTCCCGCACGAAAGCGTGGGGTCAGTCGTCGCGCTCGAGGCGGTCGGCGTTGGCGTGAATCGCGTCCCGCAGGTAGGCGGCGAGGCCGGGCTCGACGTCGTCGTAGGTCTTGGCGAACCGCGGGTCCGCCGCGTACATGTCCCCCAGGCCCCGGTGCATGGCCGGGCTGACCTCGTAGAACCAGCGGGTGATGTGGGCGCGGGCCGCCTCGGCGGCGTCCATCGCGGCCGCCGACGACGCCGGCTCCCCGGCCCGCAACGCGGCCGCGGCGAGCCCGGTGGCCGCCTCCTGCTCGGCCTTGATCCGCTCCCAGTCCTGCTTCGAGTAGTGCTTCGTCCGCCGCGCGGACTCGGCCCACGCGTCCGTCTCGCCCCATCGCTGCTCGGCCTCGGCCTGGTAGCCGTCGAACTCCTCGGCGTACTCGTCGCCGAAGAGCTCGCGCAGCTCGGCGTCGGTCAGGTCCAGGTCCGGGCGGGTGCCGGGGCGGCGGGGGGTGCTCTCGTTCTCCATGATGTCCTCTTCTCTCTCGTCCGCGGACCGCCCGAGCGCTTCGTCCAGCGCGCGCCCGAGGCGGGTCAGCTCGTCGATGCGGGCGGCCACCAGCTCGCGCTGCCGCACGAGCGCGGCGCGGCGGTCGGCCGTCGCGTCCGGGATGTCCTCCAGGCCGAAGCCGAGGCGCCGGTAGGCCACGACCTCCTGCAACCGGGCGACGTCGTCGGGGCCGTAGAGCCGGTAGCCCGCGGCGCTGCGGGCGGCCGGGCGGACCAGGCCGATCGCGTCGTAGTGATGCAGGGTGCGCACCGTGACGCCCGTGAGCGCCGCGACCTCGCCGACCGTCATCGTCTCCTTCATGCACACCAGTGGACCCCCTCACGCCGCGTGAGGGTCAAGTCCGCCGCGCCCGCCTCGCGCCCGCCCGCACCCGCGCCGCACCCGTCCCCTCCGCCGCGCGGGCCTGCCATCATGGGCCCATGACCGAGCAGCGCCGCCACGAGGTGACCCTCCGCTTCCTCGCCGCCCCCACGGACCAGGGCCACACCGGCACCGTGGACGCCGGCCGCGTCCTCGAGTGGGTGGACAAGGCGGCCTTCGCCGCGGCCACCGCGTGGGCGGGCAGCTACTGCGTCACCGCGTACGTGGGCAACATCCACTTCCGCCAGCCCGTGCTCGTGGGGCAGATGGTGGAGGTCACCGGCACGGTGCTGCACACCGGCCGCAGCTCCATGCACATCAACACGGTGGTCAGCGCGGGCGACCCCAAGACCGGCGAGCTCACCGAGGCCGCGCGCTGCCTCGTGATCTTCGTGGCGGTGGAGGAGGGCAAGCCGGTGCCGGTGCCGGAGTTCGTGCCGCGCACGCTGGAGCAGGAGCTGGCGGCGGAGTACGCGGTCTCGCGGATCGCGGTGCGGGACGAGATCCAGGCCGCCATGGAGGGCCAGCGCTACACGGACGCCGGCACCGCGGACCGCACGGTGCTGCGCTTCCTGGCCGCCCCCACGGACGTGAACTGGGGCGGGAAGGTCCACGGCGGCATCGTGATGGAGTGGATCGACACGGCCGCCTACCTGTGCTCCACCCGCTGGGCGGGCCGGGAGACGGTGGCCGTGTTCTCCGGCGGGGTGCGCTTCTACCGGCCGCTGCACATCGGCGACCTCGTGGAGGTCGAGGCCCGGCTGATCTACACGGGCGAGAAGGGCATGCACGTGGCGGTCCACGTGCGCTCGGGCGACCCCAAGACCGCGCAGCTCGAGCTGACCACGTACTGCCTCACGGTGATGGTGGCCCGGGACGACGACGGCGACGCGGTCCCTGTGCCCGCCTGGGAGCCCGTCTCCCACGAGGACAAGGCCCTGTGGCAGCACGCCCGCGACCTGCTGGAGATCCGCGGGCGCGCGCCGGGCAACCGGCTGCCGAACCACCTGCTCGCCGAGCGCGGCGAGGACTGAGGCGGGCCCACCGCCGTGGGCCCGCGGCACCGCTCTCCATTGCTGCGCGTGACGCACACCACTAACGTGCCCATCATGCGTAGCTCACGCACACATTCGACATCGAGGTCACAGCATGGAGGCGCTGCCCTCGCCGCCCTCGCTATCCTCTTCCCTCCTTTGACCCCGACGTCAGCGGCAGCCATGCCGTATCGGTGCAACTCGGTCGATCCCATCGTCAACCCCATCAAGCCGGCGTCCATCGCGACCGTGGATGACGGCGGTCAGTTCCACACCGACTGTGGTGGAGCCGGGATGGCCGGGTTCACTTTCAGTCGCAGCGGTTCCACCTACTTCCGCATGGATCTCATCACAGGGAACAACACGTACCGCGTGGGCACGGGCAAAGCCACGGACTGGGCGTTGAACAAGGACACGGCCGGGCACGGGGGAAAGGCATGGAAACTCAAGGACACGGCCGGTTCCATCCGAGCCTCCATCTACGCGGACGGCAAATTCGCCTGCGACCGCTACAGCCAGTGCGCGGCATGAATGGGGCGCCCGCGGTTGGGGACACCTGTTCGCCCAGCACACGTCGGGTGCAGGTCCAACTCGGCAACGGGTCCGTTGCCGCGGTCCTCATCGACGATGAGGAGGGAGTCGCAGCCCGCCACATCGCCCTCGAGGACCACCCGTCCCTCTTCGGGCTTCAGATGCGACTGCATCCGTCGGACGACGGCAGCGGGGTCACGGTCGAGGCGCTGAAGTCAGGCCTGTTCGGTGCCCTCACGACGTGCGGGTCGGCCGCCATCCCCCGCGACGCAGGCGACGTCCGATGGCTCCATGGGCCGGAGCGCTCCGACGCCGGGCTCCTGCTCTCAGGCATCGTGGAGGCGATCGCCCAGGGCGCACCCGAGGGTGCCCTGCTGCGCCCGCGGCATGCACCCCCTCGAGCACGAGCCCACAGGACCGGCGCGTGGGACGCGCTTGAGGTCCGAGGCAGACCCGGCGGACTCCCGGCGGACCACTCTCCTTCGGATGTGCAACGTGCCCTGGGCGGGACCTGGGACATCCGGGCCGACGATGCTCCGGACCTGATGCTCGAAGCGCGCATCTGGTTCGCCCACCAGGAAGCCGATGCCGGGGACGTCGTCACCCTCCTTGCCGCGTCCTGGCACGGACCCGGCGCCGAGCAGCCCTGGCACACGGAGCTGCACATCACGCACCGGCGCGAAGTCGGCCGCACCGAGTTCGTCGTCATCGACGGCTCCACGGCGGACGAGTGGATGCTCGCCCACGCCGTGCACCTCGTCGGCCAGGGGCTCCGGTGGATCATGCATCCAGCGCCGCACCCGGACCGCACCGGCCCCGTCGAGGAGGCGCTCCTGGCCTTCGTCAGCGCCCTCGCGAACGAATTGGACGCGTGATTCGACAGGGCAGGGCGTGAGGCGACCCGCCGGGCTCACCGGTTGAACAGACGCGCGAGGAAGCCCTGGGGCTTCTGGGCACGGGCGGCGTCGACCTCGGCGTCCGAATGGCGCCCGTCGCACCACTGCCCGGCGGGGACGGTGGCCTTCACGGAGGCGACGTGCTGGCCGCAGCCGGCCCAGGTGGTCTTGCCGCAGACGTCACAGGTGGCAGGACGGCACATGATGGTGGTTCCTCTCTTCAGGGGTGGCCGCGCCGGTCGGCGCGGGCCGGGGTCGTGGTCGGGGCGAGGCGCCCGGCGCGACCGCGCCGGGTGCCTCGCCCCGAGCCGGTCAGGCCAGGGACAGGAAGAGCTTCTCCAGCTCCTCCACGGTGAGGCCCTCGTCCTCGCGGGCCCGCTCCGGGTCCGCCACGCAGTTCTTCATGGCGGAGGAGACGATCGCGAAGCCCGCCCGGTCCAGGGCGGTGGAGACGGCGGAGAGCTGCGTGACGACGTCGCGGCAGCTGCCCTCCCCCTCCACCTCGCGGATCACGGCGTCGAGCTGGCCGCGGGCACGCTTGAGGCGGTTGAGGATCTTGCGCTGGGTCTCGGGGTCGGCGCTGCGCATGGCGTGTCCTTTCGGCGGAGGGGCGGGGACGGCGGTCGAGGAACCGGGAGGCCAGGATACCCCCGGGGGTGTCACCGGATCGGTGGACGGGTCATCCGGGGACACGGCCGCTCAGGCCAGCAGCCCCACGAGCTCGGTGACGAGCATGACCACGCCCATCGCCAGCACGAACCAGCCGAAGCCCCTCTTCAGGGCCTTGTCCGGCACGCGGTTGACCAGGGCGGCCCCGATCAGCGCGCCGAGCACGGCCACGCCGGTCACCGCGAGCAGGAACGGCCAGTCCAGGGTTACCGAGGTGAGGTAGCCGCCGAGGCCGGCGAAGGACTTCAGCGCGATCACCAGCAGGGACGTGCCCACGGCCGCGGACATCGGCAGCCCCGCGAGCAGCACGAGGGCCGGCACCACGAGGAAGCCGCCGCCCGCGCCGACGATCCCGGTCACGAAGCCCACCACGACGCCGTCGAGCACGATCCTGCCCAGGGCCCGGCCCGGAGCGTGGCCGCCCTCGGCGGGCGCCGCCGTCGGGCGCTTCGGCCGGATCATGGCCCACGCGGTGACCAGCATCATCACGGCGAACGCGATGAGCAGCACCGTGCCCGGCAGGAACCCGCCGACCACGCCGCCCAGGGCCGCGCCCACCATGCCGGCCAGGCCGAACACCAGGCCCGTCCGCCAGCGCACGTTGCCGGCCCGCGCGTGCAGGCCCACGGACACCAGCGAGGTCACGCCGACGACGAACAGCGAGCCGGCGATCGCCTCCTTCGGGTCCAGGCCGGCCACGTAGGTCAGCAGCGGCACCATGAGGATGGACCCGCCGCCGCCCATGAGGCCCAGGAGCAGGCCCACGGCGACGGCCAGGCCCACGGCGAGCCAGGCCACGGGTCAGGCCTTCCGCGCCGCGCCCGCGGGCAGCGCGCCCAGGACCTCGGAGGCCGGGCGCTCCCGGTCCTGGCGGTTCCAGGGCATGCGGTCCAGGACCGAGACCATGGCGCACGTGTTGGACAGGGCCGAGTACACGAGGCCGCCGCCCACGCCGCCGGCCAGCAGCGCGAGGCGCTTGGAGCCGATCTGGGATGCGATCACGCCGGCGAGCACCAGGGAGCCGGCGGTCATGCGGACCTGCCGCTCCATGCCCCAGCCGGTGCCGCGGCGGACCACGTCGCCGCCGGCCTGTGCGTAGGAGCCGATGCCGCCGGAGAGCACGGCCGCCTCGGTGAACCCGGCGCCGGTCAGCCGCTGCTGGGCGTCCGAGGCGCGGACACCGGAGGCGCACACGAGCACCACGTCGCCGTGGAGGCGCTCGGCCACGTCCCGGACGTGCTCCTTGAGGGTGTCCAGCGGGACGTTGTACGAGCCGGCGATGTGCTCCACCGCGAACTCGGCGGGAGTGCGGACGTCGATCACGAAGGCCGTGCCGGCCTCGGTGCGCTCGAGCAGCTCCTCGGGGCTGACGGGGGTCAGGGTCATGGCGGTCATGCGTTCTCCTTCAGGAAAGGCGGTTCAGGGGAAGAGGGGCCCGACGGCGGCGCGGACGGGGATGGGTGCACACGCGCCGCCGCCGGGGGTCGGGGGGAGGTCAGGCGCGGGTGCGGCCGAGCCAGCCGAGGTACGAGCCCTCGAGCTCGACGACGTCGAAGCCGGCGCGGCGCAGGGACTGCGCGGCCACGACGTTGCGCAGGCCGGACTGGCAGAAGGTCACGAGGGTCGCGTCCTTCGGCAGCTCGCCCTGGTGGAAGAGCACCTTGCCGGAGTTGAGCTGCGCGGCCTCGGCGCCGCCGGAGGCGGGCACGGTGCCCTCGGCGTGCTCGGTGCGGTTGCGCACGTCCAGCAGGGCCAGGCCGCCTTCGCCGGGGGCCGCGTCGGCGGTCGCCGGGACCACGTCGCCGGCGTCGATGCGCCGCTGCAGCTCCTCGGGGGAGATCACGGCGGCGGGCTGCAGCTCGAACCCGTCCAGGGAGGTGACGAACGCGTCCGCGGCATCCACGCCCACGCGGATCATGTGGGAGCGGATGGCCTCGGCGTCGTCCTGGTCGTCGGCCAGGAGGATGATCGCGGCGTCGTCCTGCTCCGGGTCGTAGGCCCAGCCGATGTGGGTGGCGGCCTTGTCCTTGGCGGGCAGGGCCAGGGCGCCCGGCACGGTGCCGGCGTGGATCTCGTCCACGGAGCGGGTGTCCGCGAGGACGTCGCCGGCGGCGACGCGGGCCACGGCCTGCTCGCCGGTCAGCTCGGCCAGCGGGGTGAGCTCGCCGAGGACGGCGGGGCCCAGCTTGTTCTGCTTCTTCATCCGCGCGAAGTAGGCGTGGGCGTCCGGCTGGCCGTCGAGCAGCTCGTCCACGAAGCCCTGCTCGTCGTCGTTCGCCACGTACTCGGCCCACCAGGCGTAGGTGCGCTCGTAGCCGACGGTGGTGGAGGGCAGGGCGCCGAGGGCCTTGCCGCAGGCGGAGCCGGAGCCGTGGCCCGGGAAGACCTGGACGTGGTCCGGCAGGCCCACGAACTTCTCCTTGAGCGAGCGGAAGAGCTGCTTGGCGCCGGCGAAGCGGGTGTCCTGGAAGCCGGCGGCCTCGTCCAGCAGGTCGGGGCGGCCGAGGTCGCCGGAGAACACGAAGTCGCCGGTGAGGTAGTAGCCGGGGGCCTGCGCGAACGCGCCGTCGGTGATCAGGTAGCCCAGGTGCTCCGGGGTGTGGCCCGGGGTGTGCTGGGCGGTCACGGTGATGTTGCCGAGGGTGATCACGTCGCCGTCGTGCAGCAGGTTGCCCTCGAAGCCGTAGGTCCAGTCCTCGCCGCCCTCGCCGGAGACGTGGATCTGCGCGCCGGTGCGGGCCGCGAGCTCGCGGGTGCCGGAGAGGAAGTCGGCGTGGATGTGGGTCTCGGTGACGTGGGTGATCGTCATGCCGTGGTGGGCGGCGAGGTCCAGGTACTCCTGGACGTCGCGGCGGGGGTCCACCACGATCGCCTCGTTCTTCGTCTGGCAGCCGATGAAGTAGCTCGCCTGGGCCAGGTCCTCGTCGTAGATGCGCTCGAGCAGCATGGGGATCCTCCTGGGTGATGCGGTGGGCCGGGGGCGGGGGTCGAAGGGCTCTCCCGGATACCCCCTGGGGTATGTCGGAACGAGCGTAGAACATACCCCCTGGGGTATGCAACTCCGAGGGCGGGGTCGACCCGGGGACCGGCCTGGGGCCGGGATTCAGGGGCGCGTCAGGAACGCGTCAGAGCAGCGGGCGCAGCGGCACGAGCAGCCGCTCCACCATGCGGGCCACGCCGTGGCGGTCCTGCCAGCGCGGGGACTCCACGCGCTCGGACCGCTCCGCGTCGATCGCGAAGATCTCCTCCATGCGGGCCGCGAAGTCGCGGTCCACCACCACCACGTTGGACTCGTAGTTGAAGCCCAGGGAGAGGCGGTCGATGTTCGCCGTGCCCACGGTGGACCAGATGCCGTCCACCGTGGCCGTCTTCGCGTGGATCATGCTCGCCTTGTAGAGCAGGATCGTGATGCCCGCCTCGAGCATCTCCGCGTAGAACCCGCGCGAGGCCCAGTCCGCCACGATGTGGTTGGAGTCCTGCGGCACCATCACCTGCACGTCCACGCCGCGCCGCGCCGCGTGCAGCAGCGCCTGGAGGACCTGCTGGTCCGGGATGAAGTACGGCGTGTTGATGAAGATCCGGTGCTGGGCCCGCTGGATGGCCTCGAGGTAGGTGAGGCGGATCGGGTAGACGAGCAGCGGCGGCTGGTTGGCGGAGACGGTGACCCGCGGGTCCCAGGACTCCGGCGGACGCCAGCTCATCTGCTCGCCCTCTCGGTGGTGGGCGTTCCACTTGATGGAGATGGACTGGTCCAGCGCCCACACGGCCGGGCCGCGCTCGCACACGTGGGTGTCGCGCCAGAACGTGGCGTAGTCGTCGCCGATGTTGAAGCCGCCCACGAAGCCGATCTCGTCGTCGACCACCATGATCTTCGAGTGGTTGAACCCGGTGTTCCGCACCGGGCCCCGCCAGAACGGCCGGGCGAAGGCGGGGAGCCGGAAGACGCGGATGCGGGGGTCCAGCTGCCGGTAGAACGCGCGCGGCACCACGAGGTTGCCGAAGCCGTCGTAGGAGACGTAGACCTCCACGCCGCGGGCGGCCGCCCGGTTGAAGGCCTCGATGAAGCGCTGGCCGGTGGGGTCGGCCTTCCAGATGTACGTCTCGAACTTCACGATCCGCTCGGCGGAGTCGATCGCGGAGAGCATCTCCTCGTAGAGGTCCTCGCCGGACGTGAAGATCCGCAGGTGGGAGTCCTTCACCGGGGCGTCGAACACGCCCGGGTTGTGCGCCGGACGGCGACGGCGGCCCCGGCGCTTGACCATGTCCACCCCGGTGAGGCCCGCGGCCACGGCCATGGGCACGCCCACCAGGCCCGCGCCGGCGGCCAGGGCGGCGCCGCGGACGATGCGGCGGACCGGGTTGTGATGCAGCGGCGACGCGGGGAGGGGGCTCATCGGCCCAGTCTACGGAGGGGCCGCCGCGGCGTCAGCGGGACTCGGGCGAGCGCCGCGTCTCGGTCCAGGCGGCGCCCACCTCGGAGCGCAGGCGCACGAGCTGCACGGCCGCCTCCTGGAGGCTGCGGGCGCCCTCACTCTCCGGGACGTACTGCCGCACGGGCTGGGCCTTGTCCTCGGCGGAGACGTCCACCATGACGGCGATCGAGTGCGCCACCAGGCGCGGCTGCACGCCGGTGGGGCGGCCGGCGTAGACGCGCAGCGCCACCTGCATGGAGCGCTCCGTGGTGTTCACCAGGAGGGCGTCCACCCGGACGAGGTCGCCCACGAGGATGTTCCGCACGAACCGCACGCCGCCGCCGAACACGGCCACCACGGACTCGTGCCCGGTCCACCGGGCGGCGCACACGGCGGCCGCCTCGTCCAGCCAGCGCAGGATGGCGCCGGCGTTCATGGTGCCGCCCACCGTGGCCTCGGAGGGCGGGGCCAGGAACGCGAGCGTGCTCATCTCCTCGGGGGCCTGCCCCGGGGACGGGAACGGCAGGCGGGCCATGCCCCGCTCCACGGCGCGGCGGGCCACGGTGGAGCGGCTGGCCTGCTCGTCGCGCTCGATCTGCCCGGGGGTGGAGGGCACCCAGGCCGGCACGGTGACGCGAGCCCCGTCCTCCTCGGCGGAGTAGACCACCAGGGAGGAGGTGGCGACCACGGGGTCGCCGGACTCGTCCTTCACCTCGGGCAGCAGCAGCCGGGTCTGGACGTGCACGTCCGCGCCGTCCGTGTGCACCACGCGCGCTTGGACCACGGCGCGGTGGTCCACCGGCACGGAGTGGCGGAACTGGGTGTGGCCCATGTATCGGGCACGGACGAACGTCCCGGCCCAGCTCGCGGCGACGGCGTAGCCCGCCTTCTCGATCCACGAGATGACGGTGCCGGCGTCCACGAGCCCGCCGGGATGGTCGAAGCTGTCCGCCCGGAATTGGAGGGCGAGGGCTCCGGCGGGGTTCATGCCAGTGAACGTACCACTCGGGGGGCCGCGATGTGCCGTCCATCACGCCCTGTTCACCGCACTTCCGGGAACCTCCCAGGACCGCCGGGCGCCGTGCCGGCGTCCGGGTCAGAATGGACCCATGACCGCCTTCGACCGACTCCCCCTGCCCGCGGAGCCCCAGACCCCGCACGACCGCCTGCGCCGCCGGGTGGCCGCGGCCGTCGCCGAGCGCGGGGAGGCCGCCGTCGCGGGCCTCGCGGTCCGCCTCCTCACCGGGTCCGTCACCCCCGCGGACGTGACCTCGGGCGCGGCCCGCGCCCTCACCGGCGACGACGGCGACCTCACCGCCGGCGCCACCGGCGCCCTGGCGCTGGGCCACGCCTGGCACCGCAGCGCGCTGCCCGCGCTGACCGCGGCCCTGTCCGCCCCGGAGCCGGACGTCCGCTCGGCCGCGCACCTCGTGCTGGCCGCCCGCGCCGGCTCCCTGCACGCCGACGTCGCCGTGGACCGCGCCCTCGTGGACGCCGTGCGCGCCGGCTGCGCGGACCCGGACCCGCAGGTCCGCGCGTCGGCGGCCTCCGCGCTCGGCGCCCTGGCCGGGCCGCAGGACCTCGAGGCCGCGCTGCCCGTGCTCACGGGGATGGTGATGGACGTGGACGCGGACCTGGCCACCGCCGCCGAGCTGGCCCTGGACCACCTGGCCGAGCGCCTCGACCGCCCCGACCTTCGCGTCGGCGCCGAGGGCTGAGGCGCCGCCCGTGCAGTGCCACCACTACGACGCCGGCCGGTGCCGGTCCTGCGCCCTGATGGGGGTGCCCTACGGCGTGCAGCTGACGGACAAGGACGCCGCCGTGCGCGCCCGCCTGGACGCCGCCGTGCCCGCCGAGGCCTGGCTGCCCCCGCAGGCCTCCGCCGAGTCCGGGTTCCGGAACAAGGCCAAGCTCGTGGCCACCGGCACCGCGGCCGCGCCCCGGCTGGGCATCCTCGACCCGGAGCAGCACCCGCGCCACCACGACGGCACCGGCCACGACCTGCGCGACTGCGGCCTCTACGAGGACGGCATGGAGGCCGCCTTCCACGCGATCGCGGAGACGATCACGGCCGCCGGCCTCGAGCCCTACGACGTCGCGGCGCGCACCGGCGAGCTGAAGTCCGTGATCGTCACCCTCTCCCCCGACCGCGAGCTCTTGGTGCGCTTCGTCCTGCGCTCCGCCGCCCGCCTCGACGCGCTGCGCGCCGCCGTCCCCGGCCTGCGGTCCGCGCTGGCCGGGCTGGGCACGCCGGCCGCCGTCGTCACCGCCAACCGGCACCCCGAGCACGTGGCCCTGCCCGAGGGCCCGGACGAGGTGCACCTGGCCGGGGACCCCACCCTGCGCATGGAGCTCAACGGGATCGGCCTGCGACTGCGCCCCCAGGGCTTCTTCCAGACCAACACGGACGTCACGCGGCGGCTCTACGCCACCGCCGCCGCCTGGCTCGCCGAGGCCGCCGCGGCCGACGGCACCCCCGTGCACAGCGCGTGGGACCTCTACTGCGGGGTCGGCGGGTTCGCGTTCCACCTCGCCCGGCCCGTGGCCGAGGGCGGCGCCGGCGTGGCCGAGGTGTGGGGTCTGGAGACGAGCGAGGACGCCGTGGCCGCCGCCCGGGACACCGCCGCGGAGCTGGGCCTGGCCGGGGCCGTCCGCTTCACGGCCGGCGACGCCACCCGGGCGCTGTCGCCCGGGAGACGCGAGCCCTCGGAGGCGCTTTCGTCCGGGAAACGGGAGGCTTCGGATGCGCTGTCGTCCGGGAAACGGGAGGCTTCCGACGCCGGCGCCCACCCCGACGACGACGCCGCGCCCGCCGCCATGCCGGACGCCGTCGTCGTGAACCCGCCGCGGCGCGGGATCGGCCCGGAGCTGGCCGCCCGGCTGCAGGACTCGGGCGTGCCCCACGTCCTCTACTCCAGCTGCAACGCCGCCTCCCTCGCGAAGGACCTCGCCGCGATGCCCGCCTACCGCGCACGCCGGGCGCAGGTGTTCGACATGTTCCCCCAGACCGGCCACGCCGAGACCCTCGTGCTGCTGTCGCGCGCCTGACCCGCCGCTGACCTGGGCGGTCGCGGGAGCCAGGCCGGGGACGCGGCGCCGGGGCCCGCGGACCGTGAGCGGACTCACCGGAATCCGGCGGATCGGGGCGCGCCACGACGGCGGTGCGCCCTCTAGGCTGGTCCGCAGTCCCCGACGAGGGCCGAGTCCCGCCCTCCCACCGACCACGCGCAAAGGCCGTCCGCCCCATGTCCCAGACGCTCACCCCCGCCCCCTCGCAGGACCAGAACGCCCGCCGCCACCGCCTGCGCCGCTACCGCGCGGTGATCTTCGACATGGACGGCGTGGTCACGGACACCGCCGGCGTCCACGCCCAGGCGTGGAAGGAGCTCTTCGACGAGGCCCTGCCCGCCGTGGGCGCGCTGCCCGCCAACGCGGCCGCCGTCGCCGCCGACCCCGAGGCACTGCGCCCCTTCGACGCCGCCGCGGACTACCTGCACCACGTGGACGGGCGCCCCCGCGAGGACGGCGTGCGCACCTTCTTCCACTCCCGCGGCCTGCGCGTGCCCGAGGCCGACTCCCCCGAGGCCGCCACCACCCCGCAGCTCACCGTCCTCGCCCTCGCCGAGCGCAAGCAGGGCTACTTCGAGCAGGTCCTCGCCCGCGACGGCGTCCGCGTGTTCCCCGAGGCCCAGGACCTGCTGGAGAAGCTGCGCGCCAAGGGCGTGCCCGTGGCCCTCGTGACCAGCTCCAAGAACTCCCGCGCCGTGCTCGGCGCCGGCGGCGTGCTGGACTTCTTCCCCGTGATCGTGGACGGCCACACCGCGATCGAGCGCGGCCTGCCCGGCAAGCCCGACCCCGCGATGTTCTGGGAGGCCGCCCGCGAGCTGGGCGTCGACGTCGCCGACGCGATGGTCCTCGAGGACGCCGTCTCCGGCGTCAAGGCCGCCGCCGACGGCCGCTTCGGCCTCGTCATCGGCGTGGACCGCGAGCCCGACCTCGGCAAGGGCCGCCTCAAGGACGCCGGCGCCCACCTCGTGGTCCAGGACTACGGGACCCTCGGCCTCGAGCAGCGCACCACCACCCCGTTCGACCCCGCCTGGGTGCTGCGCTGGGACGAGTTCGACCCGGCCTCCGAGGGCACCCGCGAGGTGCTGTGCACCCTCGCCAACGGCTACTGGGGCACCCGCGGCGCCGTCCCCGGCACCCGCATCTCCGACGTCCACTACCCCGGCACCTACATGGCCGGCGTGTTCAACCGCCTCACCTCCATGGTCCAGGGCCGGGCCGTGGACACCGAGCACATGGTGAACATCCAGGACTGGACCCCGCTCGTGGTCACCCCCCGCGGTGGGCGCCCCCTGCTGCCCGGCGAGGAGACCCTCGTGGACTTCAGCCAGGAGATGGACCTGCGCCGCGGCGTCCTCTCCCGGACCATGGCCTTCGAGGACGAGCAGGGCCGCCGCACCAGCGTGCACACCCGCCAGTTCACCTCCCTGGCCAACCGCCACCTCGCCGCGATCGAGCTGACCGTCGTCGCCGAGAACTGGACCGGCGAGCTCACCGTGCGCTCGACCATCGAGGGCCGCGTGGCCAACCTCAACGTCTCCGACGACCGCACCCTCGCCAACCAGCACCTCGAGCCCTCCCAGGCCCGCGAGATCGACGGCGAGACGGTGCTCCTCGAGACCACCACCAGCCAGTCCCGCATCGACATCGCGGTCGCCACCCGCACCCGCCAGGTGGCCCCCGTCGGCCACCACGAGCCCATCCGCCGCCCCGTGGACGGCTCCGACCTGCGCGTCGGCCAGGACATCCGCCTCCACGTGGAGGAGGGCGTGCCCCTGGTGATCGAGAAGATCGCCGCCGTCACCACCAGCCACGACCACGCCAACGCCTCCGTGTGGGAGGCCGCCGTCAAGGACGTGCAGCGGGCCAACAGCTTCCGCAACCTGCTCACCCTCCACGAGCAGCGCTGGGGCACCAACTGGGACCGCTTCTCGGTGCGCATCGACCTCGCCGAGCCCTACCGGCACCAGCGCCGCTCCACGGCCGCCGCGGAGGGCGCCGAGTACGCGCCGCCCGTCGTCGACGCCGGCCGCTCCGCCTCCGTGGGCTCCGCCGTGCCCATGGGCAAGGACGGCGCCTCCCTGCGGCAGCAGCTCGCCCTGAACCTGCACACCTTCCACGTGCTGCAGACCGCCTACGGGCGCCGCCGCGACCTGGACGCCTCCGTGGGCGCGCGCGGCCTGCACGGCGAGGGCTACCGCGGGCACATCTTCTGGGACGAGATCTACGTCTACCCGATGCTCACCCTGCGCCGCCCCGAGATCACCCGCGGCATCCTGATGTACCGCTACCGCCGCCTCAATGAGGCCCGCGCCAACGCGCAGGCCGAGGGCTGGGCCGGCGCCATGTACCCGTGGCAGTCCGGCGCGGACGGCTCCGAGGAGACCCCCACTGAGCTGTGGAACCCGCGCTCGCGCATGTGGATGCCGGACAACTCCCACAACCAGCGGCACGTCTCCCTGGACATCGCCTACTCGGTGCTGCGCTACATCGAGATCACCAAGGACACGTCCTTCATCTCGGACTACGGCGCCGAGATGCTCGTGGAGGTCTCCCGGTTCTTCATGTCCATGACCCTGCACAACGCCGTCACGGACCGCTACGAGATCCACGGCGTCATGGGCCCGGACGAGTTCCACGACGGCTACCCGGAGACCCCCGGCTCGGGCCTGCGCAACAATGCGTACACCAACGTGCTGACCTCCTGGGTGCTCTCCGAGACCGCCCGGCTGGTGCGCTGGCTGGACACCCTCGACGACGGCCTGCCCGAGATCATGGAGATCACCGAGGAGGAGATCGAGCGCTGGGAGGACGTCAGCGCCCGCCTCACCGTGCCGTTCTTCGAGGACGGCGAGGAGGCCGGCATCCTCGCGCAGTTCGAGGGCTACCAGGACCTCAAGGAGTTCGACTGGGAGGCCTACCGGGCCAAGTACGGCAACATCGGCCGCATGGACCTGATCCTGCAGGCCGAGGGCGACGCCACCAACCGGTACAAGCTCTCCAAGCAGGCGGACACCCTCATGCTCGGCTACCTGTTCTCCGCCGAGGAGCTGGACGGGATCCTGCGCCGCATGGGCTACGAGCTGCCGCAGGAGGCGTTCGAGCGCATGGTGACGTACTACGAGGCCCGCTCCACGCACGGCTCCACGCTCTCCCGCCTGGTGCACGCCTGGGTGGCGGCCCGCACCGATCCGGACCGCTCGTGGGACCTGTTCACGGAGGCGCTCGAGTCGGACCTCTCCGACACCCAGGGCGGCACCACCCGCGAGGGCATCCACCTGGGCCTGATGGCCGGCACCGTGGACACCGTGATCCGCTGCTACGCGGGCCTGGAGACGCGCGAGGACGTGGTGCGCGTGGACCCGCGCATGCCCTCCCAGCTGCCCGGCGCCAGCTTCACCATCCGGTTCCGCCAGCAGCCGGTGCAGATCCACATGCGCCGCTCGGAGGTCACGGTCCGCGCCGGCAGCGGCATGTGGCATGACGTGCCGATGATCATCGCCGGCCAGGAGCACACCCTGTCCCCGGGCGCCGAGATCACGGTCCCGCTGGGCTGAGCCGGGGGGCCTGAGCCGAGGGCCGGTCCCAGCCGGAAACACTTTCGCTCGGGAAATCGTCGCTACCATCCCGAAATCCTGGGATGGTAGCGACGATTTCCCGAGCGAAAGCGCGTCTGGGGGGGGTATGAGCGCGTCTGGGGGGGGGTGGGGCTGTCAGGCGGAGCGCGGGTACAGCAGCATCCGCAGCACCGGGTAGGCCACGACCAGCGCGCCCAGGGTGATGCCCAGGCGGGGCAGGGTGGTCAGCTCGGTGGTCAGCCCGAGCACCACGACGACGGCGGTCGCCAGGGCCAGCAGCAGGAACGTGATCGTCCGCTCGGCGCGGCGCACGGAGCGGGACTCGGTGGAGGCGGCGGGGGTGGTCATGGGGGGCTCCTTCGGGAGTCGGTGGCGACGGGCCGGCGGTCCGTCCTGGTGATGGCTCCATCCTTCCGGCGCCCGCCGCCGCGCTGAAGGGACCTGAGGCGGGATCGGGTGCCCCGTGGGTCGGCTCCTAGGCCCGACTTTCGGATGAGGAGCACTGGCGGGTCCGCCAGGCGGGGAGGCCCGTGCGGTCCGCCCCAGGTCGCACCGAGGTTCCGACCGTCGTCGCCCCCGGAACCATCCTCACGCCCCTGCCCCCGGCCGCCCGGCGGACGGGAGCATCGTCACCATGACCACGCACACCGCCCTCACCCTCCCCTCCCCCGGCCGCACCGAGGCCCCCGCGATCCCCGCGGCTCCCGCGTCCGACGCACCGCCGGCCCCGCCGATGCTCTCGATCCGCCACGTGTCCAAGCACTACGGCGGCGTCCCCGCGGTGCAGGACGTCTCCTTCGACGTCCCCGCCGGCCGCATCACCGGCTTCGTCGGCCCCAACGGCGCGGGCAAGTCCACCGTGCTGCGCATGGCCCTCGGCCTCACCCGCCCGGACGCCGGCGAGGTGACCGTGGACGGCGCGCCTTTCGTCGCACTCCGCGCCCGACTCAGGTCCGTGGTCCCGCCCCCGGCGCTCCGGGAGACTGGACGCGGCGGCGCACACCGCCCGCCACCGATCCCGAGGAAGACCCCGCATGCTCGATCACCCGAACGCCGCCCCGTCGCCCGAGGACGCCCCGGCCGCGTCCGCCCGCCCGGCCGGCGACGCCGGGGTCACCCGGCTGCCCCGGCTCGCGCTGCGCGTGTGGCAGGCGACCACGTGCGCGACGGCCCTGCCGATCGCCGCCGTCCTGGCCGCCGTCGCGCTGTGGTGGGACCACCCGGTGGGCGGCACCGTGCTGTGGATCCTCGTGGCCCTCACGGCGGCGGTCGCCCTCGCCGACCTGGCCGTCGTCAACCGCGTCCGGCACCGCAGCTACAGCTACACGGTGGACGAGGACGAGGTGTACATCGCCAAGGGCGCCCTCGTGCGCCACACGGTGGACGTCGCCGTGCCCCAGGTCCTCAGCGTGCACGTGGTCCGCGGCCCCCTGCAGCGGGCGCTCGGCCTGGCCACGGTGCGCTTCGTGAGCGTGGTGGACGCCGAGTCCCTCGGCCCCGTGGAGCTCGCCGAGGCGCAGCGCGTCAAGGAGGTCGTCCTGCGCGGGCTCGCCGCCCGCCGCCAGGAGTCGGCGACCGCCCTCGTCGCCGCCGGCGAGGTCGCGCCGTGAACGCCGCGCCCCGGACCGGCGAGGCCGCCGTCGCCCACCCCGACGCCTGGCCCGCGCCGGCGTCGTTCTCCGACTCCCCCCGCTACGTGCTCGCCCGCTGGATCACGGACCTGCCGGCCATGGCGATCGGCCTCGTCGGCTCGCTGACGTGGATCGCCCAGTGGCCCGCCCCCTGGGGGCCCCTCGTCCAGGCGCTGATGCTCCTGTGGGTCGCCTCCCTCGTGCTCGGCCCCGTGATCCGCTGGCGCACGGCCCGCTTCCATGTCTCCGCCGACGGCGTCCAGGTGGACAGCGGCCTGCTCTCGCGCCGCTCCGAGTCCCTGCCGTGGGACCTCGTGACGTCGGTGGACCACCGCCAGCCCTGGGCGTTCCAGCTGCTGGGCATCACCGAGGTGACGTGCACCCAGACCGGCGAGGACGGGTCCCGCGTCCGCCTGGACGGCCTGGCCCCCGCCGATCTCGCCGCGTTCCAGCGGCATGCCGACGCCGCCGCGGCGCTCGGCCGGTCCGCGCCGGCCGCGCCCTCGCGCGTCGAGGACGTCGCGGCGTCGCGGGTCGACGACGACGGCGCCCCGGCGGACCGCGCCGGGGCCGACGAGGCCTCCCCCGCAGGCCGGTCCGCGGACGCCCCCGCCGACCGCGCCCCCACGGGCAAGGTCGACGCCCCCAAGCGCCAGGCCGCCGCCGCCCCTGCCTCCGTCGTCCACCGCACCACCCTCGCAGACCTGCTCGTGCTGAGCCTGGTCTACGGCCAGGTGCTGCTGCTGGTGCCGCCGGTGGCGTTCGGCCTCATGGAGCTGACGGACCTGCTCGGCCTCACCGAGCGCCTCGAGTCCCTGCTCTTCTCCGGGCTCGGCTCCTGGCCGACGGCGCTGCTGATCGTGGCCCTGGCCGTCGTCGTCGGGCTCGCCGCCACCGTGGTGAAGTTCCACGGGTTCACGGTGCTCGCGACGCCGGAGGGCCGGCTGCGCATCCGCTACGGGCTGGTCTCCACGCACGAGCGCGTCATCACCCCCGGCTCCGTGCAGGGCGTGGTGTGGCACCGCAACGCGGCCGAGCAGCTGCTGGGCCGGGCCCGGCTGTCCGTGCTCACCCTGGATAGCGCGGCCCAGCTGGGCGGCAACCTCGTGCTGCCCTCGATGCCGGTGGAGCGGGCCCGGGCCATCGTGGCCGAGCACCTGCCCGAGTTCGCCGGCACGGACCGCCGCCTGTCCACCGGCCTGGCGACGCCGGCCGTCAACCTGGTCTCCCTGCTCGCCCTCGCGGCGGCCTTCGCGGGGACCTGGGTGCTCACGGCGCAGACGTGGGGGTGGCCGTGGCCGCTCGCCGCCGGCGCCTGCCTCGCGGCCGCCGCCGTCGTGGCCGGGATCATCGCGGTGGCCACCGCGCACCTCTACGCCGACCCCGCGGCGGGGCTGTTCCTCACCCGCCGGATCACGGTGGGCGAGCGGGTCACGGCCGTCCGGGCCACCCGCCTGCACGGGATCTCGGCGCACCACCTGCACCACGCCCGCACTCCGCGCGGCCGGCGCACCGCGTGGCTGCCCACGGTGTTCTACTTCGCCGGCGCCCCCCGCCGGGCCATGGCGCTCGTCGCCGCGCCGGAGGCCGTGGAGGCGCTCCAGGCGATGGTGCGCCACTCCTCGGTGCCGCTGCGCGCCTGAGCCGTCCCGACACGAGACGTCCGGACACGAGACGAGGGGCTCCGGTCCGTCCCCCCTGGGGGTCGGACCGGAGCCCCTCGCGGCGTGCGGAGGCGGTGCGCTCAGCGGCGGGGCAGCAGCACCTCGAGGCGGAGCCGGTCGGCGTCCGCCCGGACGGCGCACTCGCCGCCGTAGGCGTCCACCCGGGTCCGCAGGGACTCCTCCAGCCCACGCAGGCCGGCCGCGCCGGCACTGCGGGGCCGGGGGCCGGCGTCGGGGGCGCGCCCGGGTCCGTCTCCGGTCCTCCGGGGGTGGTGCTGGGATGGAGTCATCGGACCATCGTGGTCCAGGGGCGCCCGCGGAAGAAGGGCCGTGGGGATGAGCGCGGCTCCGACTTGAGTCGCACGCGGTCCCCGGGGGTGCTCGCCTACGCTGGAGGGATGATCCGAGTGCTCGTGGCAGACGACCAGCAGCTCATGCGCACCGCCCTGGCGCACTTCGTGTCCACGGCGGAGGACCTCGAGGTGGTCGGCACCGCCGCCGACGGCGTCGAGGCCGTCGAGATGGCCAAGGACCTGCGCCCCGACGTGGTGCTGATGGACATGCAGATGCCCCGCATGGACGGGATCGAGGCCACCACGGCCATCATGGCCGAGGCCCCCGAGGTCCGGGTGCTGGCGATCACCACGTTCAGCTCCGAGGCCTACCTGGTGCCCGCCCTGCGCGCCGGGGCCTCGGGCTACCTGGTCAAGGACGCTCCGCCCGAGGAGGTGGTCGAGGCGGTGCGCCAGGTGCACCGCGGCGACGCCGTCTTCTCCCCGCGCGTCGCCCGCGAGCTCATCGAGACGGTCACCCAGCAGAGCGAGCGCCGGGAGTCCGCCGCCGCGCACGCCCTCACCGAGCTCGAGGAGCTCACCCCCCGCGAGCTCGAGGTGGTGACCGAGCTGGCCAAGGGCTCCTCCAACGCGGAGATCGCCCAGGCCCTCTTCCTCGCCGAGGCCACCGTCAAGAGCCACCTCGGCAAGATCATGGACAAGTGGCAGGCCCGGGACCGCGTCCAGGTGCTTATCCGCGCCAGCCGGGCCGGCCTCGTCTCCTTCGACGACTGACGGGCCCGGCGGCCCGCGACGCCGGACGGGCGGACGGAGGAGCGGGGCGGCGCGGCGGGCTCAGCGGCAGCGATTGAGGATCAGGCACCAGATGTTGTCCGCGCCCTCCTGGCCCTTGGCTGACACGGGCGCCGTCACCGGGAACCCCTCGACCGGAGTCGCCTGCGCGGCGGCCGGAGCGGCCCCGGCGGCGGCGAGCGAAGCGGTGAGGGCGAGGGCGGTGACGAGCTTCTTCATGGCGACTCCTGAGGTGCGGGGTCCGAGTCGCCGGGCCTGCTGCTCCGGCGTCTTCCTCGTGACGTGTTCCCTCTTCGTGACGGCTCGGTTCCTGTACATGATCCACAGGTAGAGTCGTCCTCAAGACAAAAGTGGCACCGTCCCGATGGACGGGAGTCGCGGTGCGCCCGCCGGACGTGGCGGGGCGGAGACGGGGGAGGACGGCCATGGCGACGGCGTCGATCGGTCGTCCCGACTCCCCCGTGTGGGGCCCCTTCGGCGCCCGCCGCCTCAGCCTGCGCATCCGGCTGATCGTGTGGATCAGCCTCGCCGTCGTCTTCGGGATCGACGTGGTCCTCGCGTTCTCCGGCACCGGGGTGACCGCCGCCGAGGCACTCCCCCAGCTCGCCGGCGAGTACCTGCTGATCGGGCTGATCGCCCAGCACGCCCCGCTCGGGGTCATCGCCTACGCGATCGCCTTCACCGCCGGGGCGCGGTGGTGGGACTACGAGGCCCTCTCGATCGTGTTCGCCGGGGCCGCGCTCATGCTCGGGCTGAGCGCGCAGCGCGGCCTGCTGCTGCTCGCCGGAGGGCTCTTCGCCGCGTGGTTCGTCACCGCCGGTCCCGTCCTCGGCTCCTTCTCCACGGCCGCGGCGGTCGCGATCGCGGTCTCGGCCGCCCTCGGCGTGGCCGCGGGCCTGGGCCTGCGCTGGCTGGCCGGCCGCTTCGACTCCGCCCTGCGCCTGGCCGAGGAGCGCCAGACCCAGCTCGAGCAGGCCCAGCGCGACGAGCGCCACCGCCTGGCCCTCGAGCTCCACGACGTGGTGGGCCACGGCCTGACCGTGATCGCCCTCCAGGCCGGCATGCTGCCCACCGTGACCTCCCCCGCGCAGCGCACGGAGGTCGAGCAGGCGATCGCCGACACCGCCCGGCAGTCGCTCACGGACCTGCGCACCATGCTCGGCGTGCTGCGCGGCTCCGCGCCGGGCCTGGGCCCCGCGGAGGACGCGGAGCCGCCGCTGCCCGTCCGCGAGCTGGTGGCCGAGTACCGTGACCGGCTCACGGCCGCCGGCTTCGACGTCCACGTCCGCCTCGAGGCCGAGGCCGAGGTGCCCGACTCCCTGCGCCACACGCTGCGGCGCATCGTCCAGGAGGCGAGCACCAACGTCCTGCGCCACGCCGAGCCGGGCGGGCGCGTCGACGTCGAGATCCGCCACGACGGCTGCGAGACCTCCGTCCTCGTGCGCAGCCCGCTGCCGGCGCGACGCCGGCAGGAGCCGGCACCGCACTCCGGGTACGGGCTGGCCGGCATGGACGAGCGCGTGCGCATCCTGGGCGGGCGGATCACCCACGGCCCGGTGGACGGCTTGTGGGTGCTCGACGTGACCCTCCCGTCCCAGGAGCGGGCGGCGCAGGCCTGACCCGCCGCGCCGTCGGTGCTCCCCCGCGGACCGCAGCCCGCCCCGAGACCTGCCACGCCGTCGTCGTCCGTCAGACCCGGGGCAGCACAGCGAGCCCGAGCAGGGACATGAGCGCGATGCCCACCACCATCGCAGGCAGCAGCACCGCGAGCAGCGCGCGGCGGCTCACGGCCCAGCCGGGCATCTCGGGGGTCTGGGCGCCCACCGCCATCGCGTGCGCCACCTGGATGCGGGCCGGCCCGGCGATGATGCCCCAGCCCGCCGCCGCGTTGTGCAGGCCGTTGGTCCACGTGGGCGGCACCCCCAGCGCCGCGCCGGTGTCCATCTGCAGGGGCCCCATGAGCGCCATCGCGCCGGTGTTGGAGGCGGTGACGAACCCGGAGAACGCCCCGATCACGGGGATCGCCGCCAGGTACGCCGGACCCATCCCGCTGAGCGCGCCCGCGAGCGCCTGGGAGACGCCGCCCGCGGAGAGCGTCAGGCCGAACGCCACGTAGAGGGCGTTGGGGATGGCCGTGCCCACCCACAGCCGCGCGGCCTCGCCGGGGACCGTGCGTCGGGCGTGCGGGCCGAATCCCAGCAGCGCCACCCCGGCGCCCACGGCCACGAAGGACCACAGGGCCGGCGTCCCGACGACGGAGAGCACCCCCGTCAGCCCCAGCGCGTCCTCCACGGTGGTGCCGAGCACGGTGCCCGCCATGAGCGTCACGTACGGCACCACGTCCCGGCCCGGTCCGGGGGTCAGCCGGCCGCGGCGGATCACCAGCAGCCAGGCCACGGTGAGCACGAACGTGCCGACGGCGCCCGCCGGCGCGGTGCCCACCGTGAGGTTGGCGCCGAGGATCAGCGCCCACTGGGCCGCCCCGGAGAGCAGGCCCACGGCGAGCCACGGGACGGTGCGCGCCGGCTCGCCGTCCCCGCGCATGCCCTGGGCGCCGCGCAGCAGGAGCACGGTGGCGGCGCCGGCCACGAGGGACGCGGGCAGGTTGAACAGCGCGGCGGTGACGCCGACGGCCTGGAAGTCCAGGTCGTACAGCCGCGCGCCCATGAGGGTGCCCGGCGCCATGGACCCCCACGGGCCGATGGTCAGGGCGAGCACCGCCAGCAGCGCCGAGCGGAACGCCGTGAACCCGAGGCCGAGCAGCAGCGGCACGCCCACGATCAGCGAGACGCCGAACCCCGTGACCGTCTCCAGGAACGGGATGATCCCGTGCACCATCAGCAGGGCCGTGGCGAGGGTGGGGCCGTTGCCGGCGGAGAGCCACAGGGCCAGGCGGGCGTGCGCGCCGGAGTGCTCCATCACGCGGGACAGGGTGATGCCGCCGGCGATGATCGCCAGGATCTCGACGACGGTCGGCACGCCCCGGCCCACCTCGGCGGCCAGCACGCCCGGGTCCACCCCGAACACCGTGGGGGCCAGCGCGGCGGCGAGGACGCCGCCCGCGGCCGGCGCCACCCACGCCGGCAGGCGGGTGAGCAGCAGGGCGAGCGTCAGCAGGATGGGGGTGAGCGCAAGCAGGACCTGCACCGGCACACCCCCTGATCGGACCACGGACGGGACCAAATGTAAGTGTAGGACGCGGGCCGGGGGTCGGGTCTTCCCTCACCCCCATCCCCGCTTTCGCTCGGGAAATCGTCGCTACCGGCCCGATTTCGCCCCGGTGTAGCGACGATTTCCCGAGCGAAAGCACGGGGCGGGTCGTTCTACGCTGGCCCCATGTCTGCTGCGCACCTTCCCGACGACGTCGTCCGCGCCCGCCTCATCCCGCCGGCCCGCGTGCTGGCCGCCCCCATGGCCGGTGGCCCCAGCACGCCGGAGCTGGTGGCCGCCGTCGTGGGGGCGGGAGGCGGCGGGTTCCTCGCCGGCGGCATGCGGACCGCCGCGCAGGTGCGCGAGCAGGTGGACGCGCTGCGCGGGCTGCTGGGCGGCGGAGACGGAAGCGTGGACGGGTCCGACGCGGCCCGGCGCTGGGGCGTGAACCTGTTCGTGCCGGACGCCGTGAACACCGCGATCCCGGCCGCCGCCCGGACGGAGCGGGCCCGCGCCGAGCGTCGGGCGGCCGTGGCGGCGTATCGCGAGCGCCTCGCGGCGGAGGGCGAGCGGGCGGCCGGCGGGGCCGCGGCGGAAGGTGCGGGCGGTGCGCCGACCCTGCCCTCCCCCGACGACGTCACCCCGGACCCGGCGCGCGAGCGGGCGGAGTTCGCGGCGATGCTGGCGGCGGCCGAGGAGCAGGCGTGGCCGCTGGTCTCCTTCACGTTCGGGCTGCCCGAGCCGGCCGTGTTCGCGCGCCTGGCGGCCGCCGGGATCCCCGCGGGCATCACGGTGACGGACGCGGACGAGGCGCGGTCGGCCCGGGCGCACGGCGCCGCGTTCCTCGTGGTGCAGGGCCACCGGGCGGGCGGGCACCGCGGCACCCTGGACCCGGCCGCCGACCCCGTGGAGCGAGAGCTGCCCTCGGTGCTGGCCCAGGTGCGCGCCGTCGTCGGGACGCGGGTGCCGGTGGTGGCCGCCGGCGGGGTGGGCGCCGCCGCGCACGTGCGGTCGCTGCTCGCGGCGGGCGCGGACGCCGTGGCCGCGGGCACCGCGTTCCTGCTCACCGCCGAGGCGGGGACCTCCGCCGCGCACCGGGCCGGGATCCGCCGATGCGCGACGGGCGAGGGGTTCGTCGGGCCCGACGGCGCCGCCCGCACCGTGCTGACCCGGGCGTACACGGGCCGCTGGGCGCGGACGCTGGCCACGGAATTCCCGGCCGCCCACCCGGACGCCCCGGCCGCCTACCCCGAGCTGAACGCCCTCACCACGGGGCTGCGGGCCGACGCCGCGACCGCCGGCGACCTCGAGCGGGTGCACCTGTGGGCCGGCACGCAGGCCCACGCGGCCCGGGAGGCGGGGGCGGCCGACGTCGTCGCCGGGCTCACCCCTTGACCGAGCCCCCTCCCCGTCCCCTCCCCCACCCCCATCCCCGCTTTCGCTCGGGAAATCGTCGCTACCGGCCCGATTCCGGCCCGTCGTAGCGACGATTTCCCGAGCGAAAGCACGGGGCGGGTCATCCTGCGGGCTGACGCCCCCGCCCCGGGCCGCCGCCTAGGCTGGCCCGCGTGAACCCCCTGCACCGCATCGACCAGTGGATGCGCGCCCACCCGGTGCGCACGGACGTCCTCGTCTCGGTGCTGCTGTTCGCGGTGCTCGGGCTGACCCCGTGGGTCATGCTCGGCTCGCTCGCCGGCCCGACGCCGGGCAGCATCGTCGCCTCGATCCTGATCGCGCTCGCGCTCATCGCCCCGTGGGCGTTCCGCCGGGTCCGGCCCGTGGCCTCGGCCGCCGCCGTCGCCGCCGCAGCCGTGGCCCACCTGGTGGCGGGCCCGGAGTTCAGCCTGGCGCTCGTGCTCGTGCCCATGACCGTCTACAACCTCGCCGCCAACGCGCCGCGCTGGGCGTCCTTCACGGGGCTCGTGGCGGCGTTGCTGGGCGGGGTGGCCAACGGCATCCGGGTCGGGCTGTTCCCGGACCCCGTGATGCGGCCGGACGGCGTCTACGAGCCGGTGGACCCCAGCCTCGAGGCGCTGCTGGTGATGGTGTTCGGCTGCGCGGCCGTGGTGCTCACGGCCTGGGCGTTCGGCGACGTCGTCCGCCACCGCCGCCTCACCGTGCGCGCGCTCGAGGACCGGAACCGGCGCCTGGAGACCATGGCGCTGCAGGAGCGCCGGCTCGCCGCCTCGGACGAGCGCAACCACATCGCCCGCGAGATGCACGACATCGTGGCCCACTCGCTGCAGGTGATCATCTCCCAGGCCGACGGAGCCCGGTACGCCGCCGCCGCCAAGCCCGAGCTGGCCGTGGCCACGCTGGACACGATCGGCCTCACCGGCCGGGCCGCCCTGGCCGACATGCGCCAGCTCCTCGGGGTGCTCCGCGAGACCGGCGAGACCGTGGCCGGGGTGCCCGGCGTCGCCCCCGACGACGGCGCCCCCGGCCCGGCGGCGGGCGCGGCCGACGAGGGCGCGGCCGACGAGGGGGCGGCGGGCGCGGGGACGGCCGGTGCAGGGACGAGCCCCGGCGCGGGCCGGACCCGGCTGCCCGCCGACGTCGCCTCCCGCGACGGGCGCGGCGCCCGTCAGCCTCCCGGCCACCGCCCCCAGCCGACCCTCGCGGACGTGCCCGCGCTGATCGAGACGATGCGCCTGTCCGGGCTCGAGGTCTCCCTGCTGGAGACCGGCGCCCCGCGGCGCCCGCTGCCGCCGGGCGGGGAGCTGGCGGCGTACCGGATCGTGCAGGAGGCGCTCACCAACACGCTGCGCCACGGCGGCCCGCAGGCCAGCGCGTTCCTCACCCTCGCCTGGACGGGGCGCGGTCTGGACGTCCAGGCCGACGACGACGGGCGCGGCGCCGACGCCGACCCCGACACCCGCGGGTCGGGTCAGGGGCTGCGCGGGGTGGCCGAGCGCGTGGCCCTGTTCGGCGGGACCGTGGAGACCGGGCCGCGCGCCGGAGCCGGGTACCGCGTGTCCGCGCACCTGCCGTACTCGGCGGTGTGAGGGGCAGGGCCGGTGGTGCAGCCGGCGGTGCGGCGCGGCCGGGCGCAGTACTGCCAGGTAGATCCGGCGCCACCTGGCAGTAGTGCGCCCGGCCCCGCTCGGCCAACCCCGCTCGGCCCCTCGACGACGGCGCCCCCACTTTGGGCCGGCCGCCCCTCGACGACGGCGCCCCGTCCGGCCCGCCCGGATGAGATGATCCGGGGCATGAGCACCGACGCCGAGAACGCCCCCGTCCGCGTGGCCCTGGTGGACGACCAGGCCCTGATCCGCTCCGGTCTGGCCATGCTCGTGGACTCCCAGCCGGACCTCACCGTGGTGGCCGAGGCCGGCAGCGGCCGCGAGGCCGTGGCGTCGGTGTCCGTGGCGGGCGCCGACGTCGTGCTCATGGACGTGCGCATGCCGGAGATGGACGGCATCGAGGCCACCCGGACGCTGCTGCAGCGCCCGGACGCCCCGCGCGTCGTGGTGCTGACCACCTTCGACCTGGACGAGTACGCGTTCGACGCGATCGAGGCCGGGGCCAGCGGGTTCCTGCTCAAGGACGCGCCACCGGAGGAGCTGCTCGCCGCGATCCGCACGGTGCACCGCGGCGACGCCGTGATCGCCCCGTCCACGACGCGGCGGCTCATGGCCCACATGGCCCCCCGGCTGCGCTCGGACCACGCCCGCACCGCCGAATGCGAGCACGAGCAGGCCGCCGTGGAGTCCCTCACCCCCCGCGAGCGCGAGGTGCTCGTGCTCATGGCGCAGGGCTCGGCGAACCTGGAGATCGCCGGCGAGCTCGTGCTCTCGGAGGCCACCGTGAAGACCCACGTGGGCCGCGTGCTCGCCAAGCTCGGCGCCCGCGACCGCGTCCAGGCCGTGCTGATCGCCCACCGCGCAGGCCTCGTGCAGTTCTGAGCGGGCGCGGGGAGCCGAGGCGTGCGGCCCTGAGTCGCAGGTGGGTGAGGCGCCGGACGCCGAGGCGCCGGGCCGGCGTCGCCCTGACGCGCCCGTCCTGACGAGCCCCACCTGGCCGAAGGTGCCGCCCAGGGAGCGCACAGGTCATACCAGGGGATGAGACGGGGCCGCCCAGGTTCATCCTCACGGCCCTGCCGGGGAGCGGGGCGCCTCCGGAATCCTGGACGCAGGCCCCGCAACGGGCCCGCCGCCGGGGCACCGCGCCGACGGCGGCCTCCGGCCCGACGCGCACCCGAGGAGACGCACCATGACCGGCACCACCCTGGACCGTCCCACCCCGACCTCCGTGAGCACGCCCGTCGAGCCGCGCACCGGCGCCCACGCCGTGGCCCGCACCCTCGCGGACACCGCCGCGGACGCCGCCCCCGCCGCCCGCACCCCGTCCCGCCCCTGCCCCCACGCGGCCGCGGCCGCCGAGCAGGCCCGGCGCGACGGCGAGTGCGTCGCGTTCTTCGTCGCCCTGGTGACGGCCGCCGTCGTGATCCTGGGCCTGTCCCTGTTCACCCAGGTCGAGGGCCTGCCCCGGCTGCTCGTCACCGCGGCCTCCGGCCTGCTCGCCGGCGCCGTGACGTGGAGCGTGACCCAGCCCGTGCTCGAGGACGAGGTCCTGCACGGCTGAGGCGCCGTCCCCGTCAGGGGCGCAGGCCGCGCAGGTAGACGCCCAGGAGCCAGTCGCGCTGGTCCGCGTGGCGCGCCAGCAGCTCACCGGCGGGCGGCCGCGTGACCGCCAGGAGCCCGGCGAGGTAGCGGGTGCTCGTGACGCCCGAGGCCACCAGCCCGGCGCGCCGCGCCTCGGTCACGGCCCGGTCCGTGAGCGAGATGATCACCTGCTCCGCCTCCACGATGAGGGCCTCCTGCGGCCGGTCGGCGGCCTCGAGGTCGTCCCGGGCGGTCACGAGCGAGGTGAGGTTCACGGCCGCGAGCTCCTCGGCCAGCCGCCGCCAGCGCCGGTCGGCCGACTCGCCGCCGTCGAGGAAGGCGTGCAGGATGCCGCTGACCCGGGCCACGACGTCCTCGAGGACCGCGTCCAGCAGGTCCCGCCGCGTGGGGAAGTGCCGGTAGAGCGTCCCGACGCCGACCCCCGCCTCCTGCGCCACCCCGCGCAGGGACATGGCCGCGCCCTGCTCCTCGAGCAGACGCCCGGCGGCGGCCAGCAGGTCCTGGCGGTTGGCGCGGGCGTCGGCTCTCATGCCCCCCATCATCCCATTCCGGCCCGCACCGTCGCGGTGCCGCCGCTCTCGCGTCCCCGCCCGTCGATTCCCCGCCCTGGCCCCGCGTTTGGGGTGACTTGTCGGGGGTGAAGAGCCCCGGGACCCCCGACAAGTCACCCCAAACGCGAAAGAAGAGAGGGGAAGGGGGTCGGGCGCGAGAAGAAGGGAAGGAAGCGGGGGAAGGGGACGCGGGAGGGGGCGCGCGGGAGGAGGGCGCGCGGGAGGAGGGCGGAGCGGCCCGGGTCATCCCTCAGGATGACCCGGCCCGCCCCAGAGTCCATCCCCTCCTCCGACCCGCCCCGCCCAGGTCAGCGGGCAGAGTGAAGGCCATGAGCACCACAGCCGACTCGCACTCCGCCCACTCCACGCACCCCGGCGCCGGCGCGTCCGGGCCGGGCATGCCGTCGTCGTCCACCACCACGACGACGGCGCCCGCCGCCTCCGCCCGCGCCCTCACCAAGACCTACGGGCGCGGCGACGCCGAGGTCCACGCCCTGCGCGGGGTGGACGTCGACTTCGCCGCCGGCGCGTTCACCGCGATCATGGGCCCCTCGGGCTCGGGCAAGTCCACCCTGATGCACTGCCTCGCCGGTCTGGACACCCCCACCTCGGGCTCCGTGGTCCTCGGCGGCACCGAGATCACCGGGCTCGGGGACACCGCCCTGACCCGCCTGCGCCGCGACCGCGTGGGCTTCGTGTTCCAGGCCTTCAACCTCGTGCCCACGCTCACGGCGGAGCAGAACATCGTGCTGCCGCTCGAGCTGGCCGGCCGCAAGCCGGACCGCGCGTGGCTGGACGAGATCACGGCCACCCTCGGCCTCACGGACCGCCTCAAGCACCGCCCCCACGAGCTCTCGGGCGGCCAGCAGCAGCGCGTGGCCGTGGCCCGCGCCCTGCTCACCCGCCCGGACGTGGTGTTCGGGGACGAGCCCACCGGCAACCTCGACTCGGCCACCTCCGCCGAGGTGCTCGGCCTGCTGCGCCGCTCGGCCCGCGAGATGGGCCAGACGGTCATCATGGTCACCCACGACCCCGTGGCCGCCTCCGCCGCGGACCGCGTGGTCCTGCTCGCGGACGGCCGTCTCGCCGGCGAGCTGCTGGACCCCACGGTGGAGTCCGTGACGAACGCCCTCGCGGCGCTCTCCGCGCCCGGCGCGGCGGACGCGGCCGGCACGTTCGACGCCCCGGCGGACGGGGGGCGCTGACATGTGGACCGTCGCCCTGTCCCAGCTGCGCGCGCAGCCGCGCCGATACGTGTCGCTGGTGCTGGCCATCCTGATCGGCACCATGTTCCTCGCGGCCTCCTTCCTGGTGTCCGCGTCCGCGCAGGCCACCCTGCGCACCACGCTCGGCAACACGTACTCCGCCGCGGACCTCGTGGTGCTCCCGGAGCCAGGCGTCCACGCCGACGAGGACCCCACCGCGGCCTTCCCCGGCCTGGCCGGCACCCCGGCCGAGCCGGGCGCGCTGGGCCGCGTGGACGGCGTCGAGGAGGCCTACGCCACCCAGTTCACGTGGGCCGGCGGAAGCGCGGGCGGCACCGAGTTCACCGCGACCCTCCTGCCCGTCCCCGGGGACGCGTCCCTGCTGCCCGTGACCCTCACCGAGGGCGCGTTCCCCGCCGCGGACGACGCGCGGGGCGTCACCCTGGACACCGGCACGGCCGAGCGCACGGGCGTGGCGGTGGGCGACGAGATCGCCCTGACCGGCGCCCCCGGCGCCGGGGCCGGGGGCGAGACCGCGACCGTGGTGGGCCTGACCACCCGCTCGCCGGACCCCACCCTCTCCTCCGGCGCCCAGATCTGGGCCGCCGCCCCGGTGATCGCCGCGGTGAACCCCCCGCAGGACGGCGAGGCCGGCGGATCCGGGGCCTACTCGCCCCACGTGCTGCTGCGCCTGGCCGACGGGGCCGACCGCGACGCCGTCGCCGACGCCGCCGCCGCGGTGCTGGCCCAGGAGGGCGTGGCCGCGAACGTGACCACCCCGGACGAGGCCGTGCGCGACACGCTGGCCGACGCCGGCGGCGGCACGGACGTGTTCGGCTGGGTGCTGGGCGGCTTCGCGGCCCTGGCGCTGCTCGTCACCGCGCTCGTCATCGGCAACACCTTCCAGGTGCTCGTGGCCCAGCGCACCCGCGACCTCGCACTGCAGCGCACCCTCGGCTCCACCGCGGGCCAGGTGCGCGGGTCCGTGCTGACCGAGGCGGTCGTGGTGGGCCTCGTCGGCTCGGTGCTGGGCGTGGCCCTGGCCGTCGTCGGAATGCTGGCCGGCGTGGCGTTCGTGCGCTCCGCGTTCGACTTCCCCACCCTCACCTTCGGGATGGACCCCGCCGGGCTGGCGATCACCGTGGTGGTCGGCGTGCTGGTGACCCTGGTCGCCGCGCTCTCGCCTGCCGTGGCCGCCACCCGCGTGTCCCCGCTGCAGGCGCTGCGCCCGCGCGAGGAGGTCACCGTGGCCTCGCGCGTCGGCGTGGTCCGCACCGTGGTCGGCGCCGTGCTGGCCGTGGGCGGCACCGCCCTCATGCTGTGGGGCGCGTTCCGGCCGGAGCCGCTGACCGCCGTCGGCGGCGGGGCGCTGAGCTTCATCGGCGTCCTCCTGCTGGCCACCCTGTTCGTGCCGGCCGCCGTGCGCGGCGCCGCCGTGCTGGCCCGCCCGGCCGGCGTCCCCGGCCGCCTGGCCGGCCTCAACGCCACCCGGCACCGCTCCCGCACCGCGGCCACCGCCGCGGCGCTGCTCGTGGGCACCACCCTCGTGGCGCTGTTCCTCACCGGCGGGCGCACCGCCCAGGAGCAGACGGCCCTCGCCCTGGACACCGCCTACCCCGTGGACCTCGTCCTCTCCCTGCCCGCGGACGGGGACGCGGCGCGGGCCGCGGAGGCCGTGGCCGCCCGGGACGACGTCGCCGCTGTGGCCCTCGCGCTGCCCGTCGGCGCCACCGAGAACGGCAGCCCCGTGCTGGCCACCCCCGGCGCGGACCTGCGGAAGGTGGTGGCCGAGCTGCCCGACGGCGAGGACGGCCTCGGCGACCCCGGCACCGCATTCGTGCCCGGCTGGGTGGACGAGGACACCGTGACGGCCACTGTGGCCGGCACCGAGCAGACGTTCTCCGCCGTGCGCGCCGGCGACCTCAGCTCCGGCGTGTACGTGGAGGCGGACAGCCTGCGCGCCGCCGGCTGGGACGGGTCCCCCGTGGCCACCGAGGGCGTCGAGGTCCCCGGCCAGCTGCTCGTGGCCCTCGCCGGCGACGTTCCCGTGGACCGGCTGCAGGCCCTGTCCGAGGACATCACGGCGGCGGCCGGGGAGGGGGCCTCGATCATCGACGGCGGCGCCCCCACCCGGGCGGTGTACGCGCAGGTCATCGACGTGATGCTGTGGATCGTGGTGGGCCTGCTCGCCGTGTCCGTGCTGATCGCGCTGATCGGCGTGGCCAACACGCTGAGCCTGTCCGTGATCGAGCGGACCCGCGAGAACGCGCTGCTGCGGGCCCTGGGCCTGCCCCGGGGCGGGCTGCGCGGGATGATCGCGATCGAGTCCGTGCTGATCGCCGCGGTGGCGGCCCTGCTGGGCTGCGTGCTGGGCGTGTTCTACGGCTGGGCCGGATCGCAGCTGATCCTCGGCGAGCTCGTGGAGACCGTGGGCCGGGGCGGCACCGTGCTGCCCACCATCCCGTGGCTCGAGCTGGCGCTCGTGGTGGGCGTGGCGGCCGTGGCCGGCCTGGCGGCGTCGCTGCTGCCCGCGCGTCGTGCCGCGAGGCTGAGCCCGGTGGCGGGCCTGGCCACCGTGTGACCCGCTGAGGGTCGCGCTCGGGGGGGCGTTTGGGGGGGTTCGGGGGGCGTTTGGGGTGAGTTGTCGGAGGTCCGGGGCGCCTGGACCTCCGACAACTCGCCCCAAACTGTTGGTGGGTGGGGGCATGACGACGCGCGGGGGCCGGGTCCGGGGCTCAGCGCGAGGCGCCGCGGGTGAAGATCGCGGCGCGGACGGCGTCGTCGTCCTCGAGGCCGGCGCCGAGCGCGGAGCCGATCGTCGCCAGCCCGCCCACGAACCACGCGAGCTTCATGTACTGCACGAACTCGCCGGGCTCCTCGGTGACCACGTGGAAGACGTCCGGGTCCACGAGCAGCAGCGCCCCGGCGAGCGCGGCGAGCATGAGCATCACGTGCAGCACCACCACGCCGATCAGCACCGTCAGGACCGTCGCCAGGTTGAACAGCGTCACCTGCTCCCGCTCGGCCCGCCGGCGCGGCCGCTCCCACAGGTGCGCGCCCACGATCAGGGACAGCGTCACCGCGAGCACCGAGACCGCGCCGAGCACGGCCATCTGCACGCCGTTGTACTCGGCGGAGAGCATCCACAGGTCCGTGGTGATCAGGGTCAGCGCGCCCGTGGCGAGCGCGGTGGACATGGAGCGCGTGAGCGAGACAGCCAGCGTCCACGGCTTGTTCGCGCGCACCGTGCCCAGCAGCATGCGGGCGTTGCGCCCCGCCACGCGCAGCGCGTAGGCGGCGGGGGCCTCGCGGTCCCGGTGCTCGACGTCGTCCGCGAGCTGGCGGGCCCAGCCGGCCGCGGCGCGTCGGTCGGCGGCGGAGGGGGCGTCGTCGTCGGGATCGATGCCGAGCACCTCCCCCACCACCCGCGCGACGGCGTCCACGGGCGCCTCCTCGAGGTGCGCGAGGGAGAGCACGCCGGCCGCGTGCACGGGCGAGACCTGCTCGGTGAGGGTGTGCCGGCCCTGCTGCAGGGGCTCGCCCGTCACCCCGACGGCGATGTCCCAGTCCTCGTCCAGCATGCGGTCGCGGGTGATCTCGAGCAGGTCGAGGGCGTCGTCGTCCTCGTCGCCGAGCTCCTCCTGCCGGGCGGTGACGTCCCAGGTCAGGCCGGGGTAGGCGGCGTCGAGCTGCGCGGCGAGGGCCGCGGTGTCCAGGACGGCGGGGTCGACCGGCCGGGCCAGGAGAACGCCGAGCCGGACGCGGACCGGGGCGCCGTCGTCGGGCAGGGCGTCCGCGGGGCGGGCGCCGGACGCGCTGCGGGCGGACGCGGGATCGGGCGTGGCGGAGGAGGGGGTGGGCACGCCTCCCAGGATCCCACGCGCGACACGCCCCGACCGGTGACGGCGCCCACTCCCGGGCCTACGCTGAGCCGCATGAGCGAGCACATCGCCACCCCCGCCCGGGCCGGTTCCCCCGCCTGGATCGACTACTCCGCCACCGACTTCGCCGCCCAGCAGGCCTTCTACGAGGCCCTGTTCGGGTGGACCTTCACGGACTCCGGCGAGGAGTCTGGCCACTACCGCATGATCACCAAGGACGGCGCGTCCGTGGGCGGCGCCATGGACGCCGACCAGATGACCGCCATGACCGGCGAGGCCCCCGCCCCCGCCGCGTGGACCGTGTACCTGCGCACCGAGGACATGGCCGCCACCCTCGCCGCGGTCCGCGAGCACGGCGGCACGGTGCTCGTCGACGCCATGCCCGTGGGCGACCTCGGGACCATGGCGATGGTCGCCGGGCCCGGCGGCGAGGCGGTCGGCTTCTGGCAGGGCGACACGTTCGCGGGCCACGACCTCCCCCTGACCCCCGGCACGTCCGTGTGGTTCGAGCTGCTGTCCACGCGCTTCGACGAGGCCGTGGAGTTCTACCGGGCCGTGGCCGGCTGGCAGCCCACGCTCATGGGCGACGACGGCGCCCCGGAGGACGGGCACGCCGCCGCGGACGCCGAGGACGCGGCCCAGGACGGCCCCCGCTACGCGACCGACCACCCGGGCGAGGGCGCGACCGCGGGGCTGTGCGACGCCACCCAGTGGCTGCCCGCGAACGCCGTGGGCTACTGGCGGATGTACATCGCCGTGGAGGACACCGACCGCGCGCTCGAGGTGATCCGCGAGCACGGCGGGAAGGTGCTGGACGGCCCGCAGGACTCGCCGTTCGGCCGGGTCACCACCGTGCAGGACCCCGCAGGCGCGACGTTCCAGATCAACGAGGCGCTGCCCGGGCAGGAGTGAGCGGGCGCGCCTCCGGGAGATTCGGGTGACTTTTCGGGGGTGCAGGGGCCTTTGACCCCCGACACGTCACCCGAATCTCGCGCCCCGCCTTCTCGTTCCCGCCATCCCGTCTCCTCCTCGCGGGGGAGGCGCCCCGTCCGACCCCCTCGCTAGGGTGAGGCGCATGTCCGCCCCCGCACCCGCGTCCCCCGCGCCTGTCGCGACGGCCGGCACCCCCGCGCCCGCCCCTCACGCCCGCGCCCTGGGCCCCGGCTGGCGACGCGCGGACGCGATCACGGCCGCCGTCCTCGCCGTGGCCGGCGTCGAGCTGGCCTACCTCTCGGACTTCATCAGCGAGATGCCGTGGAGGCACGGCGTCGGCTGGGTGGCCCTCGGCGCGGCCGTCCTCGCGCTCCCGCTGGCCTGGCGCCGCCGCTTCCCCGTGACCGTCATGCTGACCATCTCGGTGCTGTACATCGCGCTCGCCTCGTGGGTGGGGATCGAGCTGTACGCCTCCCAGGTGGTGCTCTTCCTCGGGTTCTATTCGGTGGGCGCGTGGTGCCCGGACCGGCGCCGGGCGCTGTGGTCCCGGACCGCCGTCGCCGCGGCCATGGCCGTGTGGCTCGGCTGGGTCACCGTGGACGGGTTCACGGACCCCGAGGTCGGCGAGCGCGGCGTCAACGCGTACGCGGCGGTCGCGGCCATCCAGTTCCTGGTGAACCTCGCCTACTTCTCCGGCGCGTGGATCTTCGGCGACCGCGCCTGGCGCGAGGCGATCCGGCGGCAGCGGCTCGAGGCCGCGCACGCGGAGATCCGCGCCCAGCAGGCCCGCATCGCGGCCCAGGAGGTGAGCCTCGAGCGGCTGCGGATCGCCCGGGAGCTGCACGACGTCGTCGCCCACCACGTGACCGCCATGGGCGTGCAGGCCGGCGCGGCCCGCCTCACCCTGGACCGCGACCCGGAGGCCGCGGCCGGGCACCTGCGCGGCATCGAGTCCTCGGCGCGCGAGGCCGTGGCCGAGCTGAAGACCATGGTGCACACCCTCCGCGACGCCGACGCCGCCCCCGACTCCCTGCCGCGGCTGGCCGACCTCGAGGACCTCGTGGCCCAGGCCGTGCGCCTCGGCACCGACGCCCGCCTCACCCGCGTCGGGCCCGAGCCGCGGCTGGGCGCGCCCGCCGAGCTCGCCCTGTACCGCGTGGCGCAGGAGAGCCTGACCAACGCGCGCCGGCACGCGGGTCCGCGCGCCGCCGTCGAGGTGCGGCTACGGACCGAGCCGGAGCGCGTCGAGCTGGAGGTCAGCGACGACGGCCGGGCCCGTCCCGACGCCGAGGCCGGCTCCGAGCGGTCTCCCGGGGGCGCCGGCGGCGCCGTCCCGGCCGGGACCGGGCTGGGGCTGGTCGGCATGGCGGAGCGGATGGCCTCGGTGGGCGGCACCGTGCGGTGCGGCCCGAAGCCCGGCGGCGGCTGGCTCGTGCGCGCGAGCGTGCCCACGCTGCCGGAGCCGGGCGAGGACGCCGCGTGGGATGCGCCGGATGAGCCTGCACCCGCGCCGGACGAGACCGTGCAGCCCGAGACCATGCCGGACCCGACCACGGAGGCGACCCGATGACCACCCGCGTGCTCCTGGTGGACGACCAGCCGCTGATCCGGTTCGGCTTCGCCGCCATCCTGCAGAGCCAGGACGACATCGAGGTGGTCGGCGAGGCCGGCGACGGCGCCGAATGCCTCGAGCGCGCCGCCGCCCTAGACCCGGACGTGATCTGCATGGACGTGCAGATGCCGCACATGGACGGCATCGAGGCCACGCGCGCCCTGGCCGAGGCCGGCACACGGGCCGCCGTCCTCATCCTCACCACCTTCGACCGGGACGACTTCCTCTTCGAGACCCTCGAGGCCGGCGCCTCGGGCTTCCTGCTCAAGTCCGCGGAGGCCGAGCACCTCATCGACGCCGTCCGCGTCCTCGGCCGCGGCGACGCCCTCCTCGACCCCCAGGTCACCCGGCGCGTGCTGCGGCGGATGGCCCCGGCCGCGCCGGAGGGCGCGGACGGCCCGGCCGACGGCGGGCAGACCCGGGACGACGGCGCCGCGCCCGGGGAGGCGGAGGCGAGCGACGCCGTCGGGAAGGCGGGGCTGACCGGCCGCGAGGCGGAGATCCTCACGCTGATGGCGCGCGGGCTCTCCAACGGGGAGATCGCGGGGCAGCTGTTCGTGGGCGAGTCGACCGTGAAGACCCACGTGTCCAACGTGCTGATGAAGCTCGGCGCCCGGGACCGGGTGCACGCGGTGATCTGGGCGTTCGAGCACGGCGTGGCCGGCTGAGCCCGGGCGCCTCCTCCAACCCCACCCCCACCCCCAGCCCCCAGCCCCCAGGAGATTGGGGTGACTTGTCGGGGGTGAAAGCGCCCCGGACCCCCGACAAGTCGCCCCAAACGCCAGGTCTCGGCACCCCCTCCTCCCCCGGGCGGAGCCGTGGATCTCCCCCGCACGGTGGAGGCGCCCCGCCCGGGCCGATTCCTAGGCTGAGGCCATGATCACAGTGAACGAGGTGAGCAAGTCCTTCGGGTCCACCCCCGTGCTGCAGGACCTGACCTTCAGCATCCGTCCGGGCCTGATGACCGGCTTCGTGGGCGGCAACGGGGCCGGCAAGACCACCACCATGCGCATCCTGCTCGGGGTCCTGGACGCCGACTCCGGCCGCATCGAGGTGGACGGCGCCCCCATCACCCGCGACTACCGCGCGGGCATCGGCTACATGCCGGAGGAGCGCGGCCTCTACCCGAAGATGAGCGTGCTGGACCAGCTCGTCTACCTCGGCCGGCTGCACCACATGCGCGGGGCCGACGCGAAGGCCCGCGCCCTGGAGCTGCTCGAGCGGCTGAACCTCGGGGACCGCGCCGGCAGCCGCCTCGAGGAGCTCTCCCTCGGCAACCAGCAGCGCGCGCAGATCGCCGCCGCCCTCGTCCACGACCCCGTGGCCCTCGTCCTCGACGAGCCATTCTCCGGCCTCGACCCGAACGCCGTGGAGACCACCCTCCAGGTGCTCCGCGAGACCGCGGACACCGGCGTCCCCGTGCTGTTCTCCTCGCACCAGCTGGACCTCGTCGAGCGCCTCTGCGACGAGCTCGTCATCCTCGCCGGCGGCCGCGTCCGCGCCTCCGGCACCCGGGACGAGCTGCTCGCCGCCCACGCCGAACCGGAGTGGGAGCTGCACGCCGACGCCGACACCGGCTGGGTGCGCGGCCTGCCCGGGATCGAGGTCCTCCACTTCGACGGCGGACGCGCCCGCTTCCGCGCCGACACCCCCCAGGCCGCCCAGCGCGTCCTCGCCGACGCCGCCGCCCGCGGGCCGGTGCACCGCTTCGGTCCCGTCACCCGCTCCCTGCACGAGATCTTCACGGAGGTCACCCGATGAGCACCGCATCCACGCACCCCACCACTGCCGACAGCCGGCCCGGGGGCGCCGCCGTCGCCCCGGGCACCGCCGGGCCGGGCCGACCGGAGCCGCGCCGCACTGAGCCGCGCCGCACCCCGTTCTGGACCGCCGTCGGCACGGTGGCCGCCCGCGAGATGAAGGTGAAGGGCACCTCCAAGCCGTTCATCATCACCACGCTGCTCCTGGTCGCCGCCGCCCTGGCCGCGACCCTGCTCGTGCCCCGCCTGGGTGACCTGTTCGCCGGGGACGGCACGTCGGTGGGCGTCGTCGAGCAGACCGCGCCCGCCGTCGCCGCCCTCGGCGAGGACTACGACGCGCGGACCCTCGGCTCGGCCGAGGAGGCGCGGGCCGCCGTCGAGCGCGGGGACGTGGAGGCCGCCGTGCTGCCCAGCGCCGACGCCCCGGGCGGGCTCGAGGTGCTCGCCATGACGGACGTGCCCACGTCTCTCGTGCAGGCGCTGTCGGTGAGCCCCGCCGTCGAGCTGCTGGACCCGAGCGCGCCGAACCCGATGCTGCGGTACTTCATCGCCTTCGGCTTCGGGCTGGTGTTCTTCATGGCCGCGCTCACGTTCGGCCAGCAGATCGCCGTGTCCGTGATCGAGGAAAAGCAGTCGCGGATCGTGGAGATCCTGCTCGCCGCGGTGCCCGCCCGCGCCATGATGGCCGGCAAGGTGCTCGGCAACGCGGCGATGGCGATCCTGCAGGTCGCGCTGATCGCCGGCGCGCTGCTGCTGGGGCTGCAGATCAACGGCGACGTGCTGCCCCTGGACGGGCTCGGCGTGCCGATCCTGTGGTTCGTGCTGTTGTTCAGCATCGGTTTCGTGATGATCGCGGCGCTGTACGCGGCGGCGGCGTCCATGGTCTCCCGGCAGGAGGACATCGGCTCCACGTCCATGCCGGTGATGCTGATGATCATGCTCCCGTACTTCGGGGTGATCTTCTTCAACGACAACCCCGACGCCCTGCGGCTCATGAGCTTCATCCCGTTCTCCGCGCCGGTGGCCGTGCCGCTGCGCATCTACCTCCAGCAGGGGCAGATGTGGGAGCACGTCCTGGCCTTGGGCATCCTCGTGGTCTCGACCGCCCTGGCCATCTGGCTGGCCGCCGCCATCTATGAGCGCTCCATCCTGCGCACCGGCAAGGCGCTGACCTGGCGCCAGGCGCTGCAGCGCGGCTGAGCCGAGCTGAGCTGACCCCACGGCCCGTGGCGTTTCGGGTGACTTGTCGGGGGTGGAAGGCGCTTCCACCCCCGACAAGTCGCCCGAATCTCCGCGTGGGGACGGCGCCCGGATGGCAGACTCCCGGGGATGACCGCCACGCCCGAGCTCCCCGACTTCGTCCCCGCCTCCAACCAGGGCGGGGACCCGGCCGTGTACGAGGTCGAGAACGCCGCCCTCGACCGCGAGGGCACCCTCTGGGCCGCCCTCCAGGAGGCCGCGCCGTGGGTGGGTCGCACCCTGCTCGACCTCGGCGCGGGCACGGGGTTCTGGCTGCCCCGCTACGCGGACGCGGCGGAGGTGATCGCCGTCGAGCCGGACACCCGTCTCCTCGACGCCGCCCGGGCCCGTCCCGGCGACGCGCGCGTCCGACGTGGGTCGGCGGAGCGGATCCCGCTGGCGGAGGCGAGCGTCGACGTCGTGCACGCCCGGTTCGCCTACTTCTTCCCGCACCCGCGGTGGGACGTCCGCCCGGGGCTCGAGGAGGTCGCCCGGGTGCTGCGCCCGGACGGGGCGCTCGTGGTGATCGACAACGACACCGAGCGCGGCGAGTTCGCCGAGCTGCTGGTCCGCAGCGACGCCGCTGCGGACCAGGGGCAGGACACGTACGCCCGCCGGTGGTGGGCCGACGTGGGCGCGGAGACCCGCGAGGTCATGAGCTCGTGGACGTTCGACACGCGAGCCGACCTCGAGGCCGTCCTGCGGCTCGAGTTGCCCGCGGACCTGGCCGAGGAGTGGCTGGCGGCCCACCCCGAGGCGACGTCGCTGACCTACGGGTACCTGCTGCACGTGTGGCGGCCCCGGGGCTGAGCCGCACCCGCCCCGCGCAGATTCGGGTGACTTCTCGGGGGTGTGCGGCCCTTTCACCTCCGACAAGTCACCCGAATCTCCTCGAAGCGGAGAGGGCAGGGGTCACCCGCTGAGGCCGTACTCCTTGAGCATCTTCCGGGCCTCCTTGGTGCCGGCCTTCTGCAGTCGCAGCAGCTGCGCGTAGATGCCGCCGGACTCGGCGAGCTCGGCCGGCGTGCCGACCTCCTGCACCCGCCCGCCGCGCAGCGTGACGATCCGGTCCACGGACGCGATGGTACTCAGCCGGTGCGCCACGATCAGGCTCGACCGCCCCACCATGAGGTCCTCGAGGGCCGCCTGCACGAGCCGTTCGGACTTCGTGTCCAGGGCGGAGGTCGCCTCGTCCAGCACGAGGATCGGCGCGTCCTTCAGCACGGCCCGCGCCACGGCGATCCGCTGCTTCTGGCCGCCGGAGAGCCGCAGCCCGCGCTCGCCGATCACCTGTTCGTAGCCGTCGTCGAACGCCTCCACGAACCGGTGCGCGTACGCGGCCTCGGCGGCGGCCCGCACCCGCTCGTCCGAGGCCGCCGGGTCCGCGTAGGCGATGTTCTCGCGCACCGTCCCGGAGAACAGGCTCGGCTCCTGGAACACGGCGGCGATCCGCTCACGCAGCTCGGCCAGGTCCAGCTCGGCCACGTCCTGCCCGAACACCTCGATCCGCCCGCCCGTGACCGGGTACAGCCCCATGAGCAGGTGCGCGATGGTCGACTTGCCACCGCCCGACTCGCCCACCAGCGCCACCCGCTGCCCCTGCGGGATCTCGAAGCTCACTCGGTCCAGCACGGGCCGGGACGCGTCCGGGTCGTACGCGAAGCTCACCTCGTCGAAGCGCACGGCCGGCACGACGTCGGCACGCGGCTGGGCGGGCACGCCCCCGGTCCCGTCCCCCGGCACGACGTCGGCACGCGGCTGAGCGGGCCGGCTCGGCGCCGCGCCGCCCCGGCGGACGTCCGTGCCGCCGTCGTCGTCTGCCCTGGGCTGCCCGGCCGCCACGGCCGCCGCGCCCCGGCCCTGCGGCCCGGCGCCGCCGGCGCGCTCGCGCTCCTCGGCGAGCACCTCGAAGTAGTCCTTGGACCCGGCGACGGCGCGCTGCGCGGAGTCCACGAGGAAGCTCATGGAGAAGATCGGCTGCCGCGCCATGTTCATCAGCTGCAGGAGGATCACCATGTCCCCCACGGAGAACAGGCCCTGCGCCGTGCGCACGAACACGATCAGGTACATGGCCCCGAACACCACGTTCAGGGCGAGCCGGCGCCACGCGTCCATGCCGTGCCAGAACCGGGACTGCTTCCGGGTGATGCCGACGGTCCGCGTGAACCGCTCCCGGAAGCCGGCCAGCTCGTGGTCCTGCCGGTTGTACGCGCGCACCACGGACATCTGGGAGACCACCTCGGCGAACCGCCCGGAGGCCATGTCCACCTCGATGTTCTTCTCCCCCTCCCAGACCTGCCACTTGGCGGAGGTCTTGGCCGTGAGCCACATGTACACGGGGAACACGATCGCGAGCAGGATCGCGAGCGGCCACCAGTAGAAGGCGGTGATGACGAGCACCGCCGTCGTGGTGATGAGCATGGTGAACGCGTTGTTCGCGAAGAACTGCAGGAACTGCGTGAGCTCGTTGATCGTGCGGTTGAGGCGGTTGGTGACGCGCCCGGTGATGGCGGTGTCGAAGTACCGCTGCGGCAGGTGCAGCAGCTGGTCGAAGTACCGGGTGGAGAGGATGGTGCGCATGCGCGCGGCCATGACGTCGCCCCAGTAGCCGCCCACGCTCACCACGAGGGTGGTGGTCACCTCGACGGCGAGGAACGCCACCGCCAGCCACGTCACCGCGACGACGGCGTCCTCCACCGTCGTCTCCCCCGCGATCGCGGCGACGATGCGGTCCGTGGCCGCGCCGATCAGGAACGGGGTGGCCAGGGTGAGCACGGCGGCCAGCACGGAGCTGACGGCGATGCCCAGATAGAGGCGGTTGAGCTGGGGGGCGAAGCGCAGGATGCGCACCAGGGATGTCACCGGTCCAGGCTAGTGGCCGCGGCGGACACCTCGAGCTGTCCTGCACAGGGCCGGAAAGCGGGCCGTTCCGGGCGCCATGACGGCCGAATGCAGGACAGCTCGGTGGGGTGGGGCCTCAGAACGGCGGGTTCTTCGCGACGGCGGCCAGCACCGCCACCAGCAGCGGGGCCACCTGGTGGCCGGCGGGCGCGGCCGGAGCGGCGGGGTCCATCCAGTGCAGCTCGACGATCTCGTCGGTGGGCGCAGGCGTCTCGTGCCGGGCGACGGGCCGCCACAGCGCGAACACCTCGGAGTGGAGGGCGGCGCCGGGCTCGTTGGCGGCGTCGGTGTCCCACGCGCCCAGGCGGGTGAGCTCGTCGGGGCGCAGGCGCAGCCCGGTCTCCTCGGCCACCTCGCGGACGGCGGTGTCCAGCGGGTCCTCGCCTGGCAGGTGCTTGCCGCCGGGGAACATGAACATGGTGGTGCCGGCCTTGCGGACGGTGAGCACGCGACGGTCCGGGCGGGCCAGCACGACGGCGGACACGCGGATGGTCTCGGCCGCCGCAGCGGCGCCGGTCTCACCGGGGACGGCGGCCTGGCCGGGCGCGGCGGCACCCATCCCACGGGACTCGGCGGAGACGGAGGACGAGGAGGGGACGGAGCCGGACGGGGAAGGACTCATGGCTCCATCCTCTCCCGTCCGGCTCAGAGGAGCGTGAGTCCAACCTTGGCGGCGATCACCAGCATGAGCACGCCCACGGCGGCGTCCACGATCCGCCAGGTGCGCGGCGTGTTCATGTACGGCGCGAGCCGGGTGCCGCCCCAGCCGAGCACGGTGAACCACACGAGCGAGGCCGCCACGGCGCCGCCCACGTACACCCACTTCCCGGGGCCGTAGGTCTGGGCGAAGGTGCCCATCATCACCACGGTGTCCAGGATCGCGTGGGGGTTGAAGAAGGAGACGGACAGGGCGAGCAGCACGATCCGCGGCAGCGGCGTCTGCGGGGCGCTCAGCACCACGCGGCGCGGCTGCACCCGCTGCTTCACGGCCACGCCGCCGGACCTGCCGTCAGCACCCCGCTCCCCCGGACGAGTCCCGCACAGTCGGGGGTTACCCACGGGTATACCCCCGACTGTGCGGGACTCGTCTCCGAGGGGGTCATGGCCATGCCCCGTCCCGACGCCGGCCCCCACCGGCACTGCGCGGCCCTCGGCGGTGCGCCCGGTGAAGTCGGCGGAGAGGCGGCCGGTGGCCGGGTCGATCAGGGGCAGCTCGCCGGTGAGCGCGGCGATCTCGCCGTCGGTGAGGCCGACCGCGGGGCCCTCGGCCTCGGCGGCCGCGGCGAGCGTGCGCTGCCCGCGCACGGCCGAGCGCAGCGCGCCCGCGGCGAACCACGCGAGGTAGACCACGCCGGCCACGGTGAGGGCGGTGACGAGCCACGGCCACCGTTCGGCCACCATGCCGATCCCCGCGGCGCCGAGGGCGAGCAGGGCCACGTCGCCCACGAAGCACACGATCAGGACCGTCCACACGCGGTCGCGGCGGACGATCTGGCGCAGCAGGAACAGCGTCTGGGCGCCGATCGCGACGATGAGGGCGAGGTAGGTCAGGAAGCCGGTGGCGAAGATGGTCACCGGGAGAGGATAGGAACCGTTGGCAGGTCCGCACCATCGCGATGTCCTTCAGGATCTGAAGGGATCCTTCATCATCCCGGACTACCCTGGACGGCGTGAACTCGGACCACCTGCGCGCCCTCGTCTCCGCCGTGGACCACGGCACCTTCGACGCCGCGGCGGACGCCCTGCGGATCTCCGGCTCGGCCTTCTCCCAGCGCGTCAAGGCCCTCGAGCGGCAGGTGGGCCAGGTGCTCCTGGCCCGCACCGTGCCCGTGCGCCCGACCCCCGCCGGGGAGCGCATGCTCCGCCTGGCCCGGCAGACCCTCGCCCTCGAGGAGGAGGCCCTCGCCTCGCTCGGCCGGGGCGACGGCGGCCGCGTCCCGGTGCGCGTGGCGATCAACGCCGACTCCCTGGACACGTGGTGGGACCCGGTGCTGCGCGAGGCGGCGACGTGGGACGACGTCGTCCTGCAGCTGCGCACCGAGGACCAGGAGCACACCGCGGCCCTGCTGCGGGACGGCACCGTGGTCGCCGCCGTCACGGACGACCCGACGCCCGTGTCCGGCTGCACCTCCACCCCGCTGGGCACGATGCGCTACCACGCGGTGTGCGCGTCCTTCCTGCTGGAGATGCACCGGGACGAGCGCGGCCGGCTCGACCTCGCCGCCCTGCCCCGGGTGGACTACGGCCTCCGCGACGGCCTGCAGCGCACGGTGCTGCGCCGCGCCGCCCGGGGCCGCGCCGCCTTCGACCCGCCGCACCACCTCGTGCCCTCGGTGCAGTCCTACCTGCGCGCCGTCGAGCTGGGGCTGGGCTGGGGCATGCTGCCCTCGGCCCAGCTCCCGCCCGGCGTCCTCGAGGGCCGGCACCCGGACCTCGAGCCGGTGCCCTCGCTCGGGACCGTGGACCTGACCCTGCACTGGCAGCGCTGGTCCGCGGGGACGGCCGCGCTGGACCGGCTCACGGACGCGGTGCTGCGCGCCGCGCCGTCGGTGGCCGACGCCGCCGACTGAGCCCCGGACGGCCCCCGGACCCCCGGACACGGCGCGGCCCCCGCCTCGAGGGTGGGGGCCGCGGGGTCGCGCCGTCAGCGACGGCGGCGCGGGGGCATCCGTGCGGTGCACGTCGTGGTCACGGTGCGCGCCGGCGGTGTGGGTGGTGTGCGTGTCGCGGCGCACGGGCTCGGTGTGCACCTGCTGCTTGCGGCGACGCCGTCGGCCGCGCCGTCGTCGGGGCCTCAGCCCTCGGAGAGCATGTCCCGCACCAGCGGGATCACGCGGGAGCCGTAGAGCTCGATGCTGCGCATCATGGGCCCGTGCGGCAGCGTGGCGTTGCTGTACTTCAGGCCGAAGCGGCTGGCGCCGATCGCCCGCACGGTGTCCGCCACGCGCCGCGCCACGGTCTCCGGGGAGCCGATGTGCTGGGCGCCGTGCACGGCCTCCTGGCGGAACTGCTCCGGGGTGGGCAGGGGGCCGCCGCGCTCGCGCGCGAGCTTGGTGAACGCTGCCTCCCAGTGCGGGTAGTAGAGCTCCATGGCCTCCTCGTCCGTGTCCGCCACGAAGCCGTGCACGTGGACGGCCACGCGGCGGGGCTCGAGCCCGCGCTCGGCGACCTCGCGGCGGAACAGGTCGGCGTAGGGGGCGAAGCGGCGCGGGGCGCCGCCGATGATGGCGAGCTCGAGCCCGGCGCCGTGCGAGGCGGCGCGGACCACGGACTGCGGGGAGCCGCCCACGGCCACCCAGGCGGGCAGGCCGTGCTCGTGGGCCGTCGTCGGGAACACGGACTGGCGCTCCAGCGGCGCGCGGACGGTGCCGGTCCAGGAGACGGGCTCCTCGGTGCGCAGCTTCATGAACAGGTCGAGCTTCTCCTCGTAGAGGCGCTCGTAGTCCTTGAGGTCGTGGCCGAACAGGGGGAAGGACTCGATGAACGAGCCGCGGCCCAGCGAGACCTCGGCGCGGCCGCCCGTGACGCCGTCGAGGGTGGCGAAGGCCTGGTAGACGCGCACCGGGTCGTCCGAGGAGAGCACGGTGACGGCGGAGATGAGCTTGATCCGCTCGGTCCGGGCGCCGATCGCGGCGAGGACCATCTCCGGGTTGGACACGGCGTAGTCCGGCCGGTGGTGCTCACCGATGCCGATCACGTCCACGCCCGCCTGGTCCGCGAGGACGCCCTCGGCGACGACGTCGCGCAGCACCTCGGGGTGGCTCAGGCGGCGGCCCTCGGCGTCCAGGGTGACGTCGCCGAAGGTGTGGAGGCCGAACTCCACGTGGCCCTCGGGGATGGAGGAGAGCAGCTCGGTGCTGGGCTGGGCATCTTTGTTCATGTTTGAAACAACGACGCGCGGCGGGGCGCTATTCCCGGGGGGCGCCGGTCCCCTCGGGGGCCTCGGGCCCGCCGCGCCCCGCGGCCTCGGCCTGGGCCCGCGCGGTCCAGCGGGCGCACGGCAACACGACGTCGAAGCGCGTCCACCCGGCCTCGGACACCACCGAGGCCTCGCCACCGTGGCTGCGGGCGATCGAGCGGACGATCGCCAGGCCCAGGCCCGTGGACGGCTCCCGCCCCGGGCCGCCCGCGCTCGCCCCACGCTCGAACCGCTCGAAGAGCCGCTCACGCTGCTCGGCGGGGATGCCGCCGCCGTCGTCGTGGACGCTGACCACCACCTGGTGCGGGAGCGGGCGGCCGATCCGCAGGGAGGCGGTGACCGTGGTGCCCGCGGGCGTGTGCTTGGCCCCGTTGGAGAGCAGGTTGCCCACCAGCCGGGCGAGCTGAGCCGGGTCGCCGGTGACGCACCCCTGGCCCTCCTCGCCGAGTGTCTCCGGCAGGTCCAGCACCCACTGGTGGTCCGGCCAGGCCGCGCGCGCGTCCACCACGGCCTCGAGCAGCACCTCGGGCAGGTCCACCGGGTCCGCGGCCGGGACCTCCCCGGAGGGCGCCAGGCCCACGGCGCGGCCGCGGGAGACCGACTCGAGGCGCTCGAGGAGGAGCATGTCGTCCACGAGCGCGGACATCCGGCCGGCCTGGTGCAGCACCCGGTCCAGGGAGCGCCGCCCCGTCTCCGAGAGGTCCTCCGTCATGGCGATCATCTCGGCGTAGCCGCGCACCGAGGCCAGCGGGGTCCGCAGCTCGTGGGAGGCGTCCGCGATGAACGACCGCAGCTGCTGCTCCTGGCGACGCCGCTCCTCCAGCGCGTCCTCCACGGCGCCCGTGAACCGGTCCATCGCCTCGGCCACCATGACCACCTCGTCCGGGCCCTGCAGGAGCCGCTTCGGCATGCGCGTCTGCCGGCGGTCGATGCCGGTGTGGGCGAGGTCCATCCCCGCCACCCGCTCGGCCATGGCCGCCACCTCGCCCAGGGGGGCGAGCCCGCGGCGCAGCCACAGGAAGACGGCCAGCGCGGTGACGACGACGGTGAGGGACAGCCCGAGGACCACCATCAGCAGGCCGCGGCGGGAGATCTCCGTCAGCGCGCCCGTGGGCACGCCCACCACGAGGAGCTGGTCCGCCCCCACCCAGGGCCCCGGCGACGTCATGGGCAGGGCCTTGAACCGGTAGCCCTCGCCGGACACCTCCGCGTCCACGGGCGCCCCGATCGGCTCGCCCCGGATCGCGTGGATGATCTCGTGGGACTGCCGCGCGTCCAGGGGCACGGATTCGCCGGCCCTGCCGACCCGGTGGCCACGGAGCGTGCCGGCCTGGTGATCCTCCAGGTCCGCCGGCGAGACGAGGGCCACCACCGTCCCCTCGCGCTGGCCGAGCGTGCCCGGCACGTGGGGCTCGCCGGCGGTGGCGCCGGCGTCGAAGGCGGTGCCCGCCTCCAGGGAGGCGAGCTGCTCCGCAGCACGGCTCCAGGCCGCCGTCGTGTTCCGCGAGGCGGACTCGGCGGTGAGCGCCCGGGTGGTGTGGCCGGCAAACAGCGCGAAGGCGGTGAGCGTGATCAGGAGGATCACCACGACGCCGGCGCCGGTGCGCCGGGCCAGGGAGGACTGCCGGCGGGGCCGGGGGCCGCCCCGGCCGGAGGAGGCGTCCGCCGGGTCAGGCGGGGCGGATGACATACCCGGCGCCGCGGATGGTGTGGATCATGGGATCCCGGTCCGCGTCGATCTTCTTGCGCAGGTAGGAGATGTAGAGCTCCACGATGTTGGCCCGTCCGCCGAAGTCGTAGCCCCAGACCTCCTGCAGGATGCGCTCCTTGGACAGCACCGTGCGGACGTTGGCCATGAGGAACTTCAGGAGGTTGTACTGGGTGGCGGTGAGGTCGATGACCTGGCCGCCGCGAGTGACCTCGTGGGTGCGGGTGTTCATCACCAGGTCGCCGACCACGAGCACCTCGGAGCCGCCGCTGACCACGCCGGAGCGCTGGACGAGGCGGTGGGCGCGGATCAGCACCTCCTCCATGGAGAAGGGCTTGGTGACGTAGTCGTCGCCGCCGGAGGCGAGGCCGGCCACGCGGTCCTCGGTGGCGTCCTTCGCGGTGAGGAACATCGCCGGCACCTCCGGCCAGTGGGCGCGCAGGCGCTCCAGGACCTCGAGGCCGTCCATGTCCGGGAGCATGACGTCCAGGATCGCGAGGTCGGGGCGGCGGGCGGTGCCCTGCTCGACGGCGGAGGCGCCGTCGTGCGCCACCACCACGTCCCAGCCGCACAGGGACAGGCCCATGGACAGCAGGTCCGCGATCATCGGCTCGTCGTCCACCACGAGCACGCGCACCGGCGAGCCGTCCGGATGGGACAGCTCGGGCAGGACCTTCTTCAGCTCCGCCATGGACGACGGGCTGGTGGTGCTCTGGATGCGGCTCACGGGATTCCTCACGTTCGGGAAACGGTCGATGCTCACTCGGACGGCACACGGCGGGGGGATGGGCGCCTCGTGCCGGGCCGGCGGCGCCGCTGCGGGGGGATGACGGGCGGGCGCCGGCCGAGACCGGGGGCGCTCGCGCGACCCCCGCCGATGCAGGTCAATCCTACGCGGGGCACAGGTGTGGTCCCAGGCTGTCTGCGATGAGCGTCAGGGGCGGTCTGTGGGGCGTCCGGGCGGGCTGCGGGGCGTCCGGGCAGGCTCAGGCGACCGGCTTCATGGCCCAGTGCGTGGCCAGCGTGCCGAACATGTGGGTCTCGTGGCCGATGTTCACGAAGCCGGCGTCGGCGAGCATGTCCGCGATCTCCTCGGGGGCGTGGAACGCCTTGGTGGAGGAGGAGAGGTACTCATAGGCCTCGGGCTTGTCGGTGATGACGCGGGCGAGCCGCGGCATGACCTGGTGCATGTAGAAGGTGGAGAAGGGCCGGATGAAGTTCGCCGGCGGCGGGGAGGTCTCCAGGGCGGCCATCCAGCCGCCGGGGCGCAGCACGCGGAACTGCTCCGCGAGCGCGGCGGGGATGTCCGCCACGTTGCGCAGCAGGTAGCCGTGGGTGACCGAGTCGAAGGACGCGTCCTCGAACGGCAGGTCCTGGGCGTCGGCCACGACCCACTCGACGCGGTCCCCGCCCTCGCGCTTCCGGCCGACCTCCATCATCTCGGCGGAGATGTCGGCGCCGACGACGGTGGCGTCCGGGTGCTGCCTCAGGACCTCGAAGGCGAGGTCGCCGGTGCCGGTGGCCAGGTCCAGGACGCGGCCGTGCGCGGGGACGTTGGCGCGGGCCACGGCGTGCCGCACGAGGCGCGGCTCCTGGCCCCAGGTCATCACCGTGTTCATGAGGTCGTAGCGCTCGGCGACGGCGTCGAACATCGTGGACACGCGGGCGTGGTGGTCCGCGCCGCGGGCGGCGCCGTCACGGCGCGGGGAGGGGGTGGGGGTCTCGCTCACGGGGACCACGGTATCCCGCCGCGCGGGGCGGCACGACGACGGCGGGCGGCGCTGGGGCGGTCCTCGGCCCCGCCTTGCGTCAGACACTGAGGTTCGCCTAACCTTCCCGGGTTACCTTACGCTGGCATGACCTAATCCCCGCCGGCGGCTCCCCGAGCCGGACGCCCTCCGCGTCCCCGCCCGAAAGGCCACTCCCCATGGCACCGTCCTCCCTGCCCCGCCGCTCCGTCCTGGCCGCCGGCGGCACCGGCCTCGCCCTGCTGCTCGCGGCCTGCTCCACCGGCCCCGCCGGCGGCGGCTCTTCGTCCTCGTCGTCCGCCGCCGACGGCTCCCCCTCCGCCTCGGGCGACGCGGCCGCGTTCCCCCGCACGATCGAGCACGTCTACGGCACCACCGAGATCCCCGCCGCGCCCACCCGCGTGGCCACGGTCTCCTGGGTGAACCAGGACGTGGCGCTCGCCCTCGGCGTCGTCCCCGTGGGCATGGCCGCGGTCGAGTTCGGCGGGAACGCGGAGAAGTCCACGGACTGGTTCGACGCCGCCCTGGAGAAGGTCGAGGGCGCGGAGCGCCCCGTCACCTGGTCGGAGGCCGCGGGCATCGACGCCGAGGCCGTCGCCTCCGTCCGCCCGGACGTGATCCTGGCGGCCTACTCGGGGCTGACCCGCGAGGACTACGACCGCCTCTCCAAGATCGCGCCCGTCGTCGCCTACCCCGAGGACGTGCCCGCCTTCGGCACGCCGTGGCAGCAGAGCACCCGGATGATCGGCCAGGCCCTCGGCAAGGACGCCGAGGCCGAAGCGCTCGTCGAGGACGTGGAGGGCCGGATCGCCGCGGCCGCGCAGAAGCATCCGGCCTCAAGGACGCCACCTTCGTCTACGGCACCGTGGACCCCACCGCCGCGGACCAGATCAGCGTCTACACCCTCGTGGACAACCGCCCGCGCTTCCTCGAGTCGCTCGGCATGAAGCAGGCGCCCGTCGTCACGGCGAACTCCCCGCAGGACCAGGCGTTCTTCTTCACGTGGTCCCCGGAGCGCGCGGACGAGCTCGAGTCGGACGTGCTCGTCTCCTGGGCGTTGGACGACTCCGTGGCCGAGGCCATCGAGGCGGACCCGCTGCTCAGCGCCCTGCCCGCCGTGCAGAAGGACGGGCTCGTGCTGCAGGTGGACCAGCAGGAGGTCCTCTCCGTCTCGGCCATCTCCCCGCTGTCCATCCCGTTCGCGCTCGAGCGCATCGTCCCGCCGATCGCCGAGGCCGCGGCCCGCTCGCGCGGCTGACCCGTGCCCCGCGCCCTGCTCCTGATCGCGCCGGCCGTCCTGGCCGTGCTCGCCGCCCTGGCCTCGCTGGCCCTGGGCGCCCGGCCCGTCCCGGTGGACGCGGCCGTGCGCGCCCTCACCGAGGCCGCCCTCCACGGGCCCGCCGCCGTGACCGGCATGGACGGGGCGGCGGTGCTCTCGCGGGTGCCGCGCACCCTCGCGGCGATCCTCGTGGGGGCCGGGCTGGCCGTGGCCGGCGCGGCGCTGCAGGGCGCCACCCGCAACCCCCTCGGCGACCCGGGGCTGCTCGGCCTCACGGCGGGCGCCGTGCTGGCGTTCGCACTGGGGATCGCCCTCGGGGTGGCCGGCTCGCTGCCGGCCGTCATGGCCCTCGCGATCCTCGGCACCCTCGCCGCGGCGGCGCTCGTCACCGCGGTGGCGGCGGGGGCCGCGCGCGTGAGCGGCCTGCCCGGTCCGCCGTCGCCGCTCTCGCTCGTGCTGGCCGGGGCTGCCACCACCGCCGGGGCGACGGCGGTCACCTCCGCCCTCGTGGTCCTGCACCCGGCCGTGCGGGACCGCCTGCGGCTGTGGACCGTGGGCTCCGTGGCCCGGGCGGACCTCGGCGACGCCCTGTGGCTGGCCCCGGTGGTGCTGGCCGCGGTGGCCGCCGTCGTGGTGCTCGGCCCCGGCATGGACGCCCTCGCCCTGGGCACGGACCTGGCCCACGGCCTGGGGGCCCGGCCCGAGCGCGTGCGGGCGCTGCTGCTGGCCGCCGCGGTCGTGCTCACCGCCGCGGCCGTGGCGCTGGCCGGCACCGTGGGCTTCCTCGGGCTCGTGATCCCGCACGCGGTGCGTCGGCTGCGCCCGCCGGACGCGCGCACCCTCGTGCTCGCCTGCGCCCTGTGGGGCGCGGTCCTGGTCCTCGTGGCGGACACGCTCGGCCGCCTGGTGATCGCGCCGGCCGAGGTCCACCTCGGCGTCACGACGGCGGTGCTCGGCGTCCCCGTGCTCCTCGCCCTCCTGCGCCGCCGGGGGGTGGCGGCATGAGCGGCCGCGGGAGCGCGACCTTCGAGCACGCCGTGGCGCGCGTGCGCGCTGCCCGGCGCCGCGACGCCCGACGCGTCGGCACCGCCCTGGCCGTCCTCACGGCGGCGGTGCTGGCCCTCGTGCTGCTGCGCCTCACGTGGGGCGCGTACATGGTGGCCGTCCCGGACCTCGTGCGGATCCTGACCGGGACCACGATCCCGGGCGCCTCTTTCATCGTGACGGAGGAGAAGCTGCCCCGCGCCGCGGCGGCCGTGCTGGCCGGGGCGGCGCTGGGGGCGGCCGGGGCCCTCTACCGGCGGGGCCTGGGCAATCCGCTGGCCTCCCCGGACGTCCTCGGCGTGACCTCCGGGGCGGCCGCCGGCGCGGTGCTCTGGCAGGCCGCCGCCACCGGCACGGGCGGCACCACGGACGCGGCGCGCGCGGCCGCCGCCCTGGCCGGCGGCCTGATCGCGGCCCTCGCCGTGCTCCTGGCCGCGCGGGGCACGGGCGGGGAGCGGTTCGTGGTGGCGGGCATCGCCGTCGCCGCGGGCGCCCAGGCCGTGGTGGCGGGGACCATGGTGACCCTCGCCGAGCACGACCTCCAGGCCGCCGCCCTCTGGGTGTCCGGCTCGCTGACGGGCGTCACGTGGGGGCGGATCGGACTGCTGGCCGCCGCCGTGGCCCTCGCCCTGCCGCTCGCTGCCTGGCTGCACGGGCGGCTCGAGCCCGCGGACACGGGCGAGGACCTCGCCCACGCCCTTGGCGCGCGGCCGCGGCGCACGCGCCCCGCCGCCCTGCTGCTGGGCGCGGTGCTCGCGGCGGCCGCCACGGCCGCCGTCGGGCCGCTGGCCTTCGTGGCGCTGCTGGCCACCCCGCTGGCCCGCGGCCTGGCCGGAGGACGGCCCTCCCTGGCGGCGGCGGCCCTGGCCGGCGCGGTGCTCGTGCTCGCGGCGGACCTGCTCGCGGCGGAGGCCGTGGCCCTGCTCGCCGACGGCACCCGCCTGCCCACGGGCGTGCTCACCGGGGCCGCCGGCGCCCCGCTCATGATGACCCTGCTGATCCGCGCCGGCCGGCGCGGCGAGAGGACGGCCTGAAATGACTCCCCCGCATCCCGCCGCGGCGCCCGCAGAGCGCCCCGGGGCGGACCCGGCCACGGGCCCCGCCCCGGATCCGGCCCTGCGCCTGCGCGGCGTCCGGCTCGGCTACGGCCGCCCGGACACCCCGGACACGGTGGGGCCCGTGGACCTCGACGTGCCCGCCGGCCGCGTGACCGCGCTGATCGGGGCGAACGGCTGCGGCAAGTCGACCCTGCTGCGCGGCCTCACCCGGCAGCTGCCCCTGCGCGGCGGGTCCGCCGAGGTGCTCGGCCGGGACCTGGGCGCCTACTCCGCGCGGGAGTACGCCCGCACGGTGGCCCTGCTCCCCCAGCACCCCGTGGCCCCCGAGGGCATGACCGTGGCCCAGCTCGTCCAGCGGGGCCGGCACCCGCACCGCGGGCTGTTCGGCGCGGCCGGGGCCGACGACGACGCGGCGGTCGCCCGGGCGCTGCGGCACACGGACCTCGAGGAGCTCGCCGACCGCGAGGTGGCCGAGCTCTCCGGCGGCCAGCGCCAGCGCGCGTGGCTGGCGCTCGTGCTCGCGCAGCGCACCCCCGTGCTGCTGCTGGACGAGCCCACCAGCTACCTGGACCTGGCCCACCAGGTGGAGGTGTTGGACCTGGTGCGCGGGCTCACCCGCCCGGACGGGGACGAGGAGCCCGTGACGGTGGTGGCCGTGCTCCACGAGCTGAGCCTCGCCGCGCGGGTGGCGGACCGGCTCGTCGCGCTGCGGGACGGGCGGGTGGCGGCCGCCGGCACGCCCGCCGAGGTGCTGACCCCCGCCGTGCTCGCCGAGGTGTTCGACCTCGACGCGGACGTTCGGCCGGACCCGCTGCTCGGGCACCCCGTGGTGCTCCCGCGGGGCGCGGCGGACCGCGGCGCCTCCCACCCCTCCCCGACGACCCAGGAGACCCGATGAGCGAGGGCATGTTCGTGGCGCACACGCGCGTGGTGTCCGTGGAGCAGCCGTGCCGCGGCTTCCGGCGGATCGTGCTGGCCGGGCCGGATCTGGAGCGGGCCAGCCCGGACCTCATGGGGCTGCTGCCGCCCGGCACGGCGGACCTGCACGCCCTGTACCGGGGCTCGCGGCCGCGCCGGGATGCGTACGTGAAGGTGCTGATCCCGCCGCCGGGCGGGGTCTCCGCCGACCCGGACCTGTCCGCGGGGTTCCGCGCCGGCTTCCTGGCGATCCCCGAGGCCGAGCGCGGCTGGATGCGCACCTATACGGTGCGGTCGGCGGGGCCGGTGCGGCTGGACGGCCGGCCGGTGCCGTCCCTGACCGTGGACGTGGTGCTGCACGGCGACGCCGACGATCCCGCGGACCCGCACCAGGGGCCGGGCCTGCGCTGGGCGCGCGCCGTGCAGGCCGGGGACGCCGTGAACGTCCTCGTGCCGAGCGCCAAGGCCCCGGCGTGGTCCGCCTGGCGGCAGACCGGCGCGCGGCGGGTGCTCGCCGTGGGCGACGAGACCGCCGTGCCCGCGCTCGTCTCCGTGGCCGAGGAGCTGGCCGACCCGTTCGGCGGGTTCGACGGCGTCGCGGACCTCGTGCTCGAGCTGCCCCACGACGGGCAGGTCGCCGACCTGATCGCCGAGCGCCTCGCCGTCCCCGAGCCGTGGGACTGGCGGCAGGTCACCGAGCTGGCGGACCGGGGCCGCGTCCGCCTGCACGTGGGCCGCCGGGCGCCGGGGGCGCCGTCGGGATCCTGGGCGCACGCCCGCCTCGCCGCACTGCTGGGCGTGGACCCCGACGACGCCGGCGGGCCCGTCGCCCCGCCCGCCGAATCCGCGGACCGCGAGTGGACCGTGGCCGCCCTCGCCGAGGACGAACGGCCCGAGGCCTACGTGTTCCTCGCCGGGGAGTCCGCGATGGTGCGCGCCCTGCGGCGGCTGAGCGTGGGCGCCGGCGGCGTCCCCAAGGCGCACGTCTCCTTCATGGGGTACTGGCGTCAGGGGCAGGCGGAGAGCTGACGGGGGTGGGTGCGCCGCCGCCCCTCCGACGCGGCTGACGCGTCGACGCTCAGGACAGATAGGCGACCGGGAAGATCTCCACGAGAAAGACCGACCGTGCGAGGGCGGCACCCCCGGTCTCACCGGGAACACTACGTGGGCGGGTACGAGGGCGTCCCGCGAGGTGGTCGATTTCGCCCGATACGCCCGCACTATGGAAGGGGTGTCGGCGCCCGCCAATCGCTACCGCCGGAAGGCACTTTGGGCTTTGCGCATGCGGTCTCTGCCACGCTTGGCTTCCAACGCCTTCTCCATCGCCATGCGGGAAATTGTGTTGCGGATGTTGATGGGGATCTCTCTCTTCGTCTCACCCGCCATGATCGCGTCACAGAACATTGGGCCGCACTTTCCACACCATCCTGAGCCCAGGACAACGCCAGCCTGATCGTTTTCGGGCAGCCGCTCAACGGTGATGTCCATCCACAGGTTTGCTGACGGCCCGTTCTTGCAGTCGCAGCTGAAGGCGATGTAGTCGTTCTTCTTGAACTTGTCCCACACCTGCTGCGTCACGACCATCTGGTGGCGTTCTGCGGCCTGCGCGCACTTGGCCGCGTAGTTGACTGGCCTGCCTGCCCAGACAGCTTCTTGCTCCGAGACCACACGCCGGGTGCCGATGCGCTTGACCAATGTGCGCGCGGCGTGGATGCCCACCTTGTATCCCGTCTCCGGCGCATCTGGCCACCGCTTCTCCAGCTGCGCCACGAGGTCCTCGCTGAACGTCTTGATAGTGACCCCTGCACATAGGGCTCGCTCGTAAGCCTTGTCGCCCCAAAACAGGCCGAAGCCGCCGTCTCCTTGTATGTCGATGAAGTTCGCGTCGAACTCGTGGAAAATGCGCACAGCGCCCTCGACGCTGGCCTTATAGATGCGGGCAGTCGACTTGTCATGCTTCCCTGTCCCGAGGTGGGTGGACCCCTTCAGGTCGCAGACCACAGCCACGACTTCTGGCAATTTGATCCAGGTGGTGCTAGATGACGAGGGGATGTCCTTGGCGTCGAATGTGCCGTCCTTGTCCACCACTGGGATGTCGGAGTTGTTCAGCACGGTGTTCACCTCCTCGCCTAGATCATCGAGGAGGGAGGTCAGAAATGCCGGTTTATCACTCATGGGACCCAGGCTACGGAGCCACCCGGACACTCTTGGGCTACCAGCCCAGGACGAGCCCGAGCACAAGCGCCCCCGTTGTCAACAAGGAGAGGTAGCCGATGAGGATAGCTCGGTTAGCCCACGTGTACTTGCGCACCGCCACCTTGGAGTTCGCCACGATCTGATGTGCCACGTGATCGGTCATCACCTGTGGACCCGAAAGAGCCGACCTCAAATGCGCGGCATACTTCGCCGGCTCGGCCGCGAAGTGACGACGTACGTCACCGTAGTAGAGAGGGTTCATCTTGGTCTCGTCGGACTCATGGACGAACTGCGGCAGGAGGCCCTTCGAAGCGCACCCCATGCCCAAAAGCAGCAACCCTCCAGCGATCCATTCCAAGATCGCCATAACGAGTGAGGGCCGACCTACCTCGATGGCCAGGGTAATGAGCCCCGCCGCGAGTACACCGAGGAAGGCCAACACGACGCCGAGTTTGGTCTCCGCGTGCTTCACCCATTCGTTGACATTCGAGAGAACTGTCCATGCGTCGGAGACCATGGTCTCATCGGGTTCACCGTGGGGTGGAGAGGGCGGGGTGCTCACGGTTCCTGGTGAGGTCCACGTGCGCCGGAGCCAGTCGAGGAGGGCCATGTCAGTAGTCCCTTGCGACGCCGGACTCGTAAAGAGCCTTGGCGTCCTGGCCGTCCCGCACCGCCTGCCGCACGTGGTGCTTGGTCAGGTCGAGGACCCTCAGCACTCCCCCCGTCTCGGCAACCGACTCGATGCGGCGGAACTCGTGGCCGTACTGCTCAGCGAAGTCGGCCAGGCCGCGCAACTTGGGCATGGCGTCGGCCAGGTGGTGGCCGTGGGGGTCCACCAGGTCCACCACGACCTGGGCGTCGTGCTGGGAGCTGAAGAACACAAAGTCCGGCCTCAAAGCCATCCAGTCACCACCGCCGTCCTTGTAGGCCACGGCCAGGGACTCCTTGGTGGCTCGGGAGGGGTTGCGGTACCAAGCCTTGAAGCCGGGCTGCTTGCTCTCGGAGTCGAGGACCTTGCGCTCCCACTCATTGAGGTCGATGGGTACGGTCCCGTCCTCGGCTGAGGTCAGGTGTAGGCGACGCACGGGCAGGTCATGCTCGGTACCGTCCTTCTCGCGGGCCTTGCGGTCGGCCTGCGCCACCTTGGGAGCAGTGAGGGAGATGCGTTCGGGCTGGGTGGACATGCCTTCCAAGCGGTCGTACTCGGCCTGCCGCTCGTCGCTGAGGCCCTTGCGGGCCACGCGGGTTTGGGTGAGCCAGTCGCGGGCGAGTTCGTCGGCCTCCTGCTCCACGTCGGCCACGATCTCGGGCACCCACCCGAGGGCAGCGACGATGATGTTGGCCTCCAGCAGGTCCACGTCTTCCTCCGGTCCCACCAGGTGGTCGACGTAGGCTGCTGCGAGGCTCTTGGTGAGCAGGCGGGCGGCGTGCTGGTAGGAATCCTCGATGGCGCGCGGGTCTGCGCTGACCTCGAAGGACTTGTAGGAGAAGCCCTCCTTGCCCACCCGTCCCCGGGCTTCCTCGCCGGTCATCGTGAGCACGTCTGCCCGGGCCTGATCGACCTTGGTCTTGTACTGAACGGCCCGACCATCCAGGACCGCGCAGAGGTGGCTCTGGGCCTTCGCTACTGCGCCGTCGATCAACCCGTCCTTGGACAGCGCCGTGGCCAGGGCGTCGAGCCTGCGGATGGGCTTGACGTTCTTCTTCGGGATCGTCACCGAGGGAATCTGCTCCAGCAGGTCCCAGACCTCCTGCGGCACCTCGGGGTTGGGCTCCAGCCGCACCGGGTCGAAGAGCACCCTGCGGGCCTTCTGGGTCTCCTCGTCGCCCTCGCCCTGGTCTGAGTCATCGACCGCAGTCTTGCCCTTCATCAGCATCTGGGCGATGGCCGTGGAGGTCTTGCGGTCGAAGTGCGGCAGCAGGCAGTCCACCGAGTTGAGCACCTCGTTGCCCGGGATGCGCCGCGCGAGCGGGGTGCGCATCATCCGACCGAGCAACTGATGGACGTATGTCGAGTCGTTGCGCGTCCGGAAAGAGACCAGCACCTCGGCCCGGGGGCAGTCCCACCCGGTCGAGATGGCCTCCATGGCGAGCAGCACTCGGATGTGCTTGGCGTCCTGCACGCGCTGCGGGGCGATGTAGGGCACGGGCTGCTGCCCGACCAGCAGATCGGTGTGGGTGCCGAAGACGTGGGCGACAGCCTCCAGCGGAAGGTCGGGCCACTCGTCATAGACCACATCCAGCACGCGCGCCAGATCGGCCTCTGTGGGCTTGTCAGCCACCTGCACCACCAGGAGCGGCACCACTGGGTCGGTCTCCTCCTGCTCGGCGGCGTAGGCAGCCCAGGCAGCGGTCGAGTCCTTGACCCGCTGCACCGCCCGTCGCAGCAGCGTGGTGTCGAAGTTCCCCTCCTCGGTCGGGATCGTCAACACGATGTCGTCCTTCAGCAGACCGGACGCCTGCACCAGTGCGGAGTCGACCTCGACCGGGGGCAGAGCCGTGCGGTTCGTGACCTTCTTCATCGCCTGCGTGAAGCGATCCACCGTGGCCGAGATGCCGAAGACCACCGGCATGGCCGGAGCGCCCGAGCCACCGTTGATCAGGCGCAGCACGATGCTGTCGCGGTCCTTGCCGCTCTTCATGCCCCGGTGTGCCTCATCGAGCACGAAGTACAGCGTGCGTCCCTCTGCCTCGACGGTGTTGCGGATCACGTCATAGATCGTCTGCTGCACCATGTCCGGCGTCGGCTGGAACAGACGGGGCTCGTTCGGATTGTCGGGGGTCGCTCCGCGCACCAGACGAGCATTCTTGGACAACTTCTGAGCGTTCAGGAAGTAGACCATCCCCGGGGCGAAGGCGGTCTCCGAGAACGTGTTCTCGATGACCCGCAGCCGTGAGTCCAACTCGCTTGCCGCCGCCTGAATCCGTGCCCGCGACTGCTCGTTGAGGGACGGGTCGTCGGAGAACCACAGCACCGTTGCGCCGGGGTCTGCTGGAAAGTCGAACTCGTCCGAGCCGAAGAACAGCGCCTCGATGATCGCCGCCGCCATCACGGTCTTGCCCGCACCCGTCGTCGCCGCGAGGGAGAACTGCGACAGGGAGCCGTATCGCTGGAAGGTGTCACGTGCCTGCTCCAACCGGCGCAGGGCCTCGTGCACCGCTTCAGCCTGGTAGTCCTTCAGCGTGTACCTCATGCGCGTGCCCTCCGGTTGATCATGAAGTTGTGCAGGTAGGACTCATACAGCCGCACGGCGGTCACTCGCGCGGGAAGGTCCCGGCAGGTCATCTGGAAGGCGGCATCCGAATCCGTCACCACGAACACGGTTTCGACCGTCTCGACCTCCGCCACCCGCGCCACAAAGTCGCCCATCTGGTCGATGTTCTCCAGCACCCCGTACGCCTCGGCCACGTCCCAGCCGTCCTCACCCAGGTCGTCAATGACTCGACCTCGCGATCCCGCCCGCAGCCACAGCATTGGAGCAACCCGCTCGAACGCCCGGTGATGCCGGATCGACAGCGGGTCCTCGTAGGTGAGCGTGAAGAACGCGGCGTTCTCCTCAAACCCCTCGGCCATCGGGAACTCGTCCGTGAACCGATAGTCACCCTTGATCGGATCGCCCTGTGGTGTCTCGCCCGTGATGGCGGCAGTTACTCGGGGCTTGGTGATGTAGTCGCAGATGCCGAGCGCTTCCCAGTCGGGGTCGCCCGGACGCAACCCCTGCTTGCGCAGGCCGCGCTGCTCCTCGGCGCTGACCTCATTGTTGGTGACGCTGATGCACTGGCGCTTGCCGCTGTCCTGCTTGTTGAGGCGCATGATGGCGTGTGCAGTCGTGCCCGAGCCGGAGAAGAAGTCGAGGACAGTCGCGTGAGGCTTGCCCTTTACGAAGAAGCGGAGGGCATCTTCGACCGCATACAGCGACTTCGGAAACGGAAACTTCCGAGCGGGAACGAACTTCTCGACAAGACGGCTTCCGCTGTTGCCAGCATCATGCGCGGTGATCCGCCAAATATCCGTTGGGACAAATCTCGCTTGGTAGGCACTCCCGTCCGTGATTACCGACCCATCTGGGCGATGACCGACGATGCTGAAGGTGCCGTTGGCGACCTTTGCCCGTTCGCCCTGCTTCAAGTAGTAGACAGTCGTCTGCTTTTGCTTCCAGGGACCCAACTTGACGAACCCACCCGACATCGCTTCCCTCAACGCGTTCGGCGAAATCTGCCACCGACCTTCTCTGCCGTCTGCACGAATGGGCCATATCGCCGTTGTCCCCTGTGGTGCTGAGGCGTTTTCCCAGCCGTCTCCATAGAAAGGATCACCGATCGAGTGGAACGTTCCCTCTCCACCCTCGGTTTGACACACGTAGATGGGGTAGAAGAGGTTCGGGTGGGTCGTCCTGAAGGGCTGAGTGCCCGAGCGGATCAGTCGTGCCCAGTACAGGTCCTGCTTGTTCTTGGTGCCAACGGGATTCCATTCCGCCGACAAGGGGAGTGGCATAGGCGCGGACGTACCCACCTGGACGAAGTAGATGTACTCCGAAGCGCGGTTGAAGGTCCCGCTACGTGTGGACCCCCCGGGTGTGATCGAGGACGTGATCATCGTGATCCTCGCGTCGGGAAAGATCTGCTCCAGGAGCAGCCCCAGCCGCAGGTACTCCTTCTCGTCAATCGTGACGATGAGCACGCTGTCCTCGGGGTTCAGTAGTTCCTTGGCGATCTCCAGCCGTCGCTCCATGAAGGCGAGCCACTTCGAGTGCCGGTAGTCGTCGTCCCCCTCGACGTAGTTGTTGTTGTACTTCCAGTCCTTCGCCCCGGTGTTGTACGGCGGGTCGATGTAGATGGCGTCAATCGAGTGCCGGTGGGTGTAGGTCAGCATCTCCAGCGCGTGATAGTTCTCGGCGTTGATCACCGTGTGGAAGGGCTTGTCCCCGCCGCGCTCCACCCGCCCGGTCTCGACCAAGCCGGGGTAGATACGGTCGCGGAACTCGGCCACGACCACCACGTCTTCGACCAGCGCCGACTGCTGCTCGGGCTGCTCGGGCTGCTCTGCCTCGAACTCGCTCAGGTGCGCCACCCGCGTGCCGTCCACGCGCTCGATCCGGTCTACCCGCCAGAGCCGCTGGTCGCCCTGCTTGACCTCGCCCCGGGGCGGGAGGACCCGCACCTTGTCACCACGACGCACAGCACGCCCGGGCAACTCCACGGCCTCCGGCTGGTGCTGCTCGAAGACCAGGCCAAAGGTCCGCCGCTTGGTCAGGGCAACGATCTCGGCTTCGAGGTCCTTGCCCAGTTGCTCGTCGGCCTTGCGCGCCTGCCGCAGTAGTTCAGTCAGTCGTGACAATACTCAGTGCCCCTTCATGCTTGCGAGTGCCTCGTGGCCCGCTTCGTCCATCCTAGGGACGGGACCAGACAAGGGTTCGGAACACGCCACCCGTCATGCCGTCCCCCTGCGGGCGTCGCCGTCGTCACCCAGCCTCTCGGGCACCTCCCCCCACCCCCGGAATATCCCGCTCCCCGCGCTTGCTGGCCTCGGTGAGACGCACCCGACCCGAAGGAGCACTCTCATGACCCGCACCGTGATCATCGGCGGCCACGGCAAGGTGGCCCTGCTGGCCGCCCCGCTGCTGGCCGAGGCCGGCCACGACGTCACCTCGATCATCCGCAACCCGGAGCACGCCGCCGAGGTGGAGGCGGCCGGCGCCGCCCCGCTCGTGCTGGACGTCGAGCGCGCGGGCGAGGAGGACCTCGTCCAGGCGTTCCGCGACGCGGACAACGTGGTGTTCTCGGCGGGCGCCGGCGGCGGCGACCCCGCCCGCACGCGCGCCGTGGACCACGACGCCGCCCTGGCCACCATGCGCGCCGCCGAGGCCGCCGGGGTGCGCCGCTACGTGATGGTGTCCTACCTCGGCGCCTCCCTGCACCACGGCGTCCCCGAGGACGACTCCTTCCACGCCTACGCCCAGGCCAAGGCCGAGGCGGACGAGGCCCTGCGGGACTCGGGGCTGGCCTGGACCATCCTCGGCCCGGCCGCGCTCACCTTGGAGGAGCCCACCGGCCGCATCACCGTGGACCCGGATCTCGACACCCCGGACGCGCCGAAGGGCGAGGTCAGCCGCGGCAACGTGGCCCGCGCGCTCGTCGCGGTGCTGGCGGACCCCACCACCGTGGGCCGCAAGATCGACTTCGTGGACGGGGACACGCCCGTCGCCGAGGCCGTCCACCGCGCCTGACGCCCCGGCCCCGGCGTTCCACCACACGCCCCGGACGCTGCGCCGCTGACACGCGGTGCGGCGTCCGGGGCGTGTGGTCCAATGACCGCATGAGCCAGTACCTGATCTCCGTGTGGCACGCCCCGGGCGTGCACGCCGCCGGCACCGCCTACGAGTCCGAGGACCAGATGCGCCTGGCCTTCGAGCGCGTCGCCTCGTTCAACGCACGGCTCGAGGAGTCCGGCGCGCTCGTGGGCGCCGGCGGCCTCACCCCGCCCGAGGAGGCCGTGGTGGTGGACGCCACCGCCGCCCAGGGCCCCGAGGAGGTGGCCGCCCAGCGGCGCATCGCCGAGGGCACCGCCTCCCCCGAGGGCGCCCAGCTCGGCGGCTTCTGGATCGTGGAGTCCCCGGACGAGGCCGCCGCCCGGACCCTCGCCGGCGAGGCCTCCTACGCGTGCGGCCAGCCCGTGGAGCTGCGTCGCCTGCAGGGCTGAGGCCCGTGCCGGACCTCCAGTCCGTGCCCAGCCTGGCGGACGTGCCGGAGCTGGGCGACGGCGTCGTCACCCTGCGCCCCGCCGACGCCCGCCACGCTCCCGCGCTCGGCGCCCTCCTGCGGGACGCGGACGTGCAGGTGCTCACCGGCTCCGTGCACTCCACCGCCCAGGCGGCCGCGATCGCCCGCGGAGAGGCGCACGCCGGCCCGACACCCGAGCGGCTCGCCGAGATCTACGCCGGCTGGGCCGCGGACGAGGACCGGGCCGTGTGGACGGTGGAGGCCGAGGGCGCCGTGCTCGGCGAGATCCTCCTCCTGGACCTGGACCCGGGCAACCGCGCGTGCGGGCTGCGGCTCTGGCTGGCCGGGGCCGGCCGGGACCGCGGCGTCGGCACCCGCGCCCTCACGCTCGTGCTCGAGCACGCCTTCACCACGGTCGGACTGCACCGCGTGGGTCTCGAGGTCTACGACCACAACCCGCGTGCCCGCCACGTCTACGCCCGGCTCGGCTTCGTCCACGAGGGCACCCTCCGGCAGGCGCTGCTGCTGGACGGGGAGTGGATCGACTGCCACGTCATGGGGCTGCTGGCGCACGAGTGGCACGCCCGCCGGGCGGCGTCGTCGGGAGCTGCGGCGCCGTCGTCAGACTGAGCGCTCAGCGCGCGCCGAGCCGGCGGTCCAGGCCGCCGAGCAGGCCCATGAGGCCGGTGAACCCGGCCAGGATGCCCGCCAGCACCACGCCCACGGTCCGCGCCCCGTGCCGCGGCACGTCCAGGAACGGGTACGGGTACCAGTCGATGCGAGGGCCGCGCGCCATGGTGGCCGTCGCCCACAGCAGCGGGATCACCGCGGCCAGGCCGGCGCGGCGCGGGGTGATCTGCCCGCGCGGGTCAAACAGCGCCCACACGGCGGGCGCGAGCACGGGGTTCACGATGTGCTGCAGCGTGTCGTTGAACCGGTAGAGCACGGTGTCCTGCTCCCGGCCGCGCAGCACGGAGTTGTAGACGATGCCCGTGACCATCACCGAGCCGAGACCGGCCGTGCGCACGGCCCAGAACGCGTCCGACGTCGGCGCGGTGCGGCGCGTGGCCAGCGTCAGCGAGGTGCCCGCCACCAGGGCGTTGGACAGCCACGTGAAGTACGCCGGCTGGTTCAGGGCGTGGTGCCAGCCGGCGGAGAAGCCGCCCTGGTAGCCGACGCCCGGGATCACCATCGAGTCCTTGGACATGCCGATGGGGAACGAGGTGAGGCACCCGATCAGCGGCAGCGCCCCGGAGACGTGCCAGGCCAGGCGGGCCCGCGGCCGCCCCGGCGGCACCGGGCGCGCGGCGACGGCGCGCACGAGCCGACCGCCGAGCCCCTGCGGGGCGCGACGGGAGCGGGGGCGTGCGAGGCGGAGCATGGCGGGTCCTGGAGAGACGGGAACACGAGGGATCCGCCATTCTCACATGAACGCCAGGTGAACAGAAGGGGTCGTGGGGAAGAACACGGCCGCGGCGCCCGGCTCCCGTCAGCCGCCCGTGAGCACCCCGTCCGGGTCCTCCACGCGCACCTGGACCCCGTCCGCGCGCAGCCGCTTCAGACCGTCCTCGATCAGCCGCCGGCCCACGGGCGCCACCCGGTCCACGCGCTCCAGGTGCACGACGACGGCGCGCACCGGCGCCTCCTGCTCGAGCGCCTCGGCCGCGGTGCGGCCCTCGTCCTGCGCGGCGGCGCGGCCCGCGGCCGTGTCCGGCTCCTCGGAGAACGGGTAGAAACAGTGCGCCCAGTCCACGGGGTCCGGGTCCGCGCCGGTGCCGAGCTCGGTCATGGCCGCGAGCACGGACTCGCCGCCGCCGAAGCGGATCACGCCCTGCAGGTGCAGGTGCACGGTGTCCCCCTCGCGGCGGACGCTGCGCACCACGGTGCTGCCGATCGCGTCCGCCTCCATGATGTGCAGGTCCAGGTCCTCGGACATGATCCGGCACATCTCCACGCCGCGCACCGAGTTGCCGAACGGGTCCAGGCGCGGGGAGTAGGTGCCGATGCCCACCTGCCCGGGCAGCGCGCCGAGCACCGCCCCGGACACCCCGGACTTCGCGGGGATGCCTACGTGGGCCATCCACTGGCCGGCGGCGTCGTACATGCCGGCGGAGGACATCACGGAGAGCACCTGCCGGCACACGAGCGAGGAGAGCACGCGGTCCCCGGTGAGGGGGTGGATGCCGCCGGAGGCGAGGGTGGCGCCCATGACGGCCAGGTCCCGCACGTTCACCATCACGGAGCACTGGGCGATGTACCCGGCCACCACGTCCTCCGCACGGTCCTGCAGGATCCCGTGGCTGCGCAGCATGTGCCCGAGCGCGAGGTTGCGGTCCGCGTTGGCCATCTCCGACTCGAACGTCCGCTCGTCCACGCGCAGGCGCCGCCCGGCCAGCGTGGACATCAGGGACACGGCCCGCTCGGTGCGCTCGGCGGGGGTGGCGCCCGGGCCCACGAGGAGCTGGTGCACGGCGATCGCGCCCGCGTTGATCATGGCGTTGTCCGGGCGGTGGGAGTCGGCCTCGAGGGAGAGCTCGTTGAAGGCCTCCCCGGAGGGGTTCAGGGCCACGTACTCGTCCACCAGCTCCACGCCGCGGTCCTCGAGGGCGCCGGCGTAGGTGAACGGCTTGGAGACCGACTGGATGGAGAACTCGGCGTCGGCGTCGCCGGCGGTGTGCACGCGCCCCGAGGTGGTGGCCACGGCCACGGCGCTCAGGGACGGGTCCGCCTCGGCGAGGATCGGGATGTACCGGGCCACGTCCCCCTCGGTGACGTGCTCGAGGGAGCCGAGCAGGCCCTCCAGGTAGTCGACGAACGGATGCCTCATGCCTGCGCCTCCCACCACATCGCGGCCAGGTCCCGGGTGCCGTGCGCGCGGACCGTCCCGGTCTCGCGGAAGCCCAGGCGCGCGTAGAACGGCACGGCCTCCGCGGAGGAGGCCTCGAGGTGGATCCCGACGCCGGCGCGCGCGGCCCGGCGCTGGCGCAGCCGGACCAGGGCGGAGGCGGCCCCGCGGCCGCGGGCGGCCGGGGCGGTGCCGAGCTGGGTGAGGTACCAGTGGGCGGCGGCGGGGCGGGCGCGCTCGCACGCGGCGTCCGTGCGGGCCGCATCCCAGGTGCGGCGGCCGTGCACGCGCAGCCGGGCGGGCAGGGCCGCGAGCGCGCCGGGCACGGTGGTCCCGCGCGGGGCGTCCGGGCCGTCCCACACGGCAGCGGCCAGCAGGGTCCCGTCCTCAGGGTCGAGGGCGACGTCGACGGCGCCGCGCGGCCCTGCCTCGCCGCCGGCGGCGCGTGCGGGGCGCAGGGCGTCGTGGACGTCGAGGGCGAACATCCGGGCGAGCCGCTCGGCGCGGCGGTCGGCCGGCAGCAGGCCGAGGGTGAACTCGTCCTCGGCGAACGCCTCGGCCAGGAGCCCGGCGACGCGACCCACCGCGTCCTCGCTGAGGCCCTCGGGGCGCAGGGAGACCACCTGCAGGCGGCGACGCGCGGGGGCGGCGTTGTCGGCCGCGGGGGCCTCGGGGGCCGGGCCGAAGGCCGGGGTCGGGGGTGCGGGCGGGGCGGCTCGGTCCGGGGATGTCATGGCCGCCAGTCTAGGGAGGCGGCCGGACGCGTCACCGGCCCGCCCCCCGCGCGCCCGGCCGCTGTGGTCTGGGACGCTGTCCGCATGGACTCTCCCGCCTCCCCCGGTGCCCCGCACCCCGAGACGACCCGGCCCGCCGGCGTCGTCGCCCGCCTGCAGGCCGCCCTGCCGGGCCGCGTGGACGTCTCCCCCACCGCCCTCGAGGCCGCCCGCGCGGACCGCTCGGGCCACCGCTCCCCCGCCGTGCCGCTGGCCGTGGTGCACGCCGCGTCCGTGGCGGACGTGCAGGCCGTGTGCCGCCTCGCCCACGAGACCCGCACCCCGCTGGTGACCCGCGGTGCGGGCACGGGCCTGGCCGGCGGCGCCGTGGCCGGGGCGGGCGAGGTCGTCCTGGACGTCATGGGCATGGACCGGATCCTGGAGGTCTCCCCCGCGGACCGCGTGGCCGTCGTCGAGCCGGGGATCCTCAACGGGGCGCTGAACGCCGCGCTCGCCGAGCACGGGTTGTGGTGGGCGCCGGACCCCGCGTCTAAGGACATCTCCACGGTGGGCGGCAACATTGCCATGAACGCCGGCGGGCTGCTGTGCGCCAAGTACGGCGTCACCCGCGAGGCCGTGCTGGGCCTGGACGTGGTGCTCGCGGACGGCACGCTGATGCGGCTGGGGCACCGCACGGTCAAGGGCGTCACGGGCTTCGACCTCACCGCCCTGATGATCGGCTCCGAGGGCACCCTCGGCGTGATCGTGGGCGCCACCCTGTCCCTGCGCCCGGCCGTGCGCGGGACGCAGGTGACGCTGGGCGGGTTCTTCCCGGACGTCGTCGCCGGCGCTGCCGCCGCGGAGGCCGTCACGAACGCGGGCCACGTGCCCGCGCTGATGGAGCTCATGGACGAGGTCACCCTGGCGGCCGTGCGCGCCTACGCCGGCCCCGAGCGCGGCGCCGCGCTGCCGGAGTCCGGCGCGTTCCTGCTGGTCCAGGCCGACGGCGCGGGGGCGGAGGAGGACGGCGCCGCCATGGCCGACCTCATGCGCGCCCACGGCGGGGACGTCACCGTCACCGCGGACCACGCCGAGGGCGAGGCCCTCTTGGCCCTGCGCCGCACCGCGTTCCCCGCGCTCGAGCGGCTCGGCACGCCGCTCGTGGAGGACGTGGCCGTGCCCCGCAGCCGGATGGCCGAGATGTTCGCCCGGATCCGGGACATCGAGGCGCGCACCGGCATCCCCATCCCGACGACGGCCCACGCCGGCGACGGCAACCTCCACCCGATCCTGCTCTTCGGCGCGGCCGCGCAGGTGGGCGGCGCCGCCGAGGACGCCACGTCGATCCCGGCAGACGTGTGGGAGGCCGCCGGCGAGCTGTTCCGGGCGGGCCTGGAGCTCGGCGGAACCCTCACCGGCGAGCACGGCGTGGGCCTGCTCAAGCGCGCGTTCCTCCGCGACGAGCTCGGCGACGCCCAGCACGCCCTGCAGGCGAAGATCAAGGCCGTGTTCGACCCGCACGGCATCCTCAACCCCGGAAAGGTGTTCACCCCATGAACGGACAGGACGGCGGCCAGGGCCGCACGACGACGGACGGCGCGACGGGCCGCGAGGCCCCCGTCCCCTTCGAGACCGAGATCCAGGTGCGCTGGTCGGACGAGGACCGCTACGGCCACGTCAACAACGCGCGGCTGCTCACCCTCACCGAGGAGGCCCGGGTGCGGGCCACCCGCGCCTGGTCCGGGGTGACGCCCGGCCGGGACGTGCACCGCGTGGTGCGCGCGATGGAAGTCCAATACGAGGCGCCCGTGGTCTACGGCCCCGAGCTGACCGCGAAGGTCTGGATCACCCGGATCGGGACCAGCTCGTACACGCTGCGTCACGAGCTCTGGCAGGACGGGCGGCGGTGCGTGCTGTGCGACGCCGTGTTCGTGCACGTCGACCCGGAGACCGGCCGGTCGGTGGCGCTGGCCGAGGACGAGCGGGTCACGCTCGAGCGGGTCCTGATCCCCGCCGAGGCCGACGCCACCTGATCGGGGGGGGTGACGCCGACCGGGCGGGCCCCGTGCTGGCTGAGCGTCTGGGCGAGATCACCGTCGAGCCCGAGGACGCAGCACAGGCCCCGGCCGCCTGCACCCTGTGGACGGCCAGCGGATTCGCAGGCGGCCGCCGTAGGCTCTCCCGTCATGGAGCAGGACCGAGACCCGGAGGAGTCGTCACAGTCGACGGCGATCGAGACGCTGCGCGGCACGCCCGTCTCCGAGCTGACGCACCTGCCGCCGGCGATGGCCGGGGCGCTGGACCGCCTGCGCCGGGACGTCGAGCGCTTCGACCTCGAGTACCGCTCCGCCCTGCTCCAGGTGGAGGCGCGGCTGGAGGTGCTGCGGGACGAGTTCACGCACCTGCACGACTACAACCCCATCGAGCACATCGTCACCCGCGTGAAGACGCCGGAGTCCATCCTCCGCAAGGCCGCCTCCCGCGGCCTGTCCATGGACCTGGACGCGCTGCGCAGCAACGTCACGGACATCGCGGGGGCGCGCGTGATCGTCAGCTTCGCGCGGGACGTGTACGAGGTGTTCCGCCTGTTCACCCGCCAGCCGGACATCCGCGTGCTCGAGGTGGAGGACTACATCTCCCGCCCCAAGCCCTCCGGCTACCGCAGCCTGCACTGCCTCGTGCAGGTGCCCGTGCACCTGTCCACGGGCTCGATCCCCGTGACCGTGGAGATGCAGTTCCGCACCAGCGCGATGGACTTCTGGGCCACCCTCGAGCACAAGATCAACTACAAGTTCGACGGCGCCGTGCCGCCGGACATCACCACCGAGCTCATCGCCGCCGCCCGCGTGGCCGCGGACCTGGACACCCGCATGGAGCGGCTGAGCGACCAGGTGCGGCAGACCGACAAGGACGACGACGCCGCGGCTTCCTGGGAGGACGACGGCGGCCCCGCCTTCGAGGACGAGGGCGACGACGACGGCGACGCGCCCGGGACGTCCACCGGCTGAGGCCTCCCGTCCACACCCCGACCCCCGGCGTGCACAGGGTTCTCCACAGAGTTGTCCACAGGTGTGGACGAGTCACACCGGTGTGAGTCGTCCGGCTCCGGACACGCGGGCCGCCCCCGGGCGCGCCGGTAATGTGGGGCGGTGCCCTCCTCCGCCGCGCCACCCAGCGACGCCGCCTCGTCCCGCCCGGACCGCCGCGGCTCCTCGGGCTCCGTCTGCACGGCGATCCGCACGCTGCTGCTCGTGGTGGTCGTGGCCCTGTTCATCTGGCTCGCCACCTCCGTGCGCCTGCCCGACATCGACACCCTGCGCGACCGCCTGGCCTCGTTCGGCTTCTGGAGCTGGCTGATGTTCGTCCTCGCCTACGCCGGGGTGGCGCTGACGCCCGTCCCCGTGACCCTCATGGCCCTCACCGGCGGCGTGCTGTTCGGCGCCGTGCAGGGCTCGGTCCTCTCGGTCGCCGGCGCGCTGCTCGGCTCGATCGGCGCGTACTGGATCGCGCGGGCGCTGGGCCGGGACGTCATCCTGCGCGGGCTGGGCCGGCACGCGGACACGGTGGAGGAGCACCTGGAGGACGCCGGATTCCTGGCCCTGCTCACCCTGCGCGTGGCGCCCGGGCTGCCGTACTGGCCCGTGAACTACGGGGCGGGGGCGCTCGGGGTGCCCTCCGGCATGTTCGTCGGCTCCACCGCGGTGGGCGTGATCCCCGGCCAGGTCTCGCTCGTGGCCCTCGGCGCGTTCGCTGTGCACCCGGGGGTGCTCAACGGGGTGATCCTCGGGGTCGGCTGGCTCGCGGTCGGCGTGCTCACGGTGTGGGCGGCGCGCCATTGGCGGCGGGCTGCGCATCACGACGACGGCGAGGGCGGCGAGGACTGACCCGCGCCAGCCTCAACAACGAACCCTGCGGTATGGCCCCTATCCACGCGCCGGTAGGGGCCATACCGCAGGGTTCGTTCGGCTGGCGACTCAGCCCACCGCGCGCCGCACGAGGTCCGCGATCCGGGCCCGGACGTCGTCGTTCAGCGCCGTGAGGGCGTACGCGGTCGGCCACATGGGGCCGTCGTCGAGGGCCGCCGACTCGTTGAAGCCCAGCGTGGTGTACCGGACGTCGAACTTGCTGCTGACCTGCAGGAACACGAGGACGTCCTTGCCGCGCGCGTAGGCGGGCATGCCGTACCAGGTGCGGGGCTCGAGCTCCGGGGCCACCTCGGTGACGATCTGGTGCACGGCCACCGCGAGCGCGCGGTCCTGCTCGGGCATGGCCTCGATCTTCTCCATGAGGTCCTGCAGGGCGTCGGCCTTCTTCTTGCCGCCGCGCTGGGCGCGCAGCTCCTCCGCGCGCTCGGCCATGGCGGCCTTCTCCGCGGCGCTGAAGCCGGTGGACTCGGACATGACTGCCTCCTGGGACGGGGGGATCGGACGGGGCCATCCTCCCCCGCCGGCGCCCTCGCCCGCACCCCCTCAGCCGAGGACGAGGACGCGGCGCAGCCGCGCGAACGCCTCCGGCACCACGGTGTAGTGCGCCCAGCGCCCGCGCTGCTCGCGGGTGAGCAGGCCGGCGTCCACGAGGCGCTTCATGTGGTGGCTGACCGTGGGCTGGGCGATCCCGAGCTCCTCGGCGAGGTCGCACGCGCACACGTCCGCGCAGCCGCGGGCGGCCACGTGCGAGAGCAGCCGCAGGCGCATGGGGTCCGCGAGCGCCTTGAGGAGCACGGCGAGCTCCGCGGCGTCCTCGGCACCCAGCGGCCCGTCCGCGAGGGAGCAGCAGTCGTCGGCGAGGACGGGTGCGGCGGCGGTCGAGACGGGGACGGAGCAGGCGGTCATGCCCCGGAGCCTACGCCTCACATTGACGGATGTCGATACGTCTGGCTAGCGTGGGCACCGACGGCCGTCGCTCCGCACGGCCCCGTCGTCGCCCCCTTCCCTCCCCACCGAGGCGGTCCCCATGCCCTCCCGCGCCGTCGCCCCCTCCCCCGCGACCGGCCCCGCCGCGCGCCCCGCGGAGCGGCCCGTCCTCCAGGAGATGTCCTTCCTGGACCGCTGGCTCCCCGTGTGGATCCTCGCCGCGATGGCCGCCGGCCTGTTGCTCGGCCGCCTCGTGCCGGGACTGGCCGAGGCCCTGGACGCGTTCACGGTGGCCGGGGTCTCCGTGCCCATCGCCCTCGGCCTGCTCGTGATGATGTACCCCGTGCTGGCCAAGGTCCGGTACGACGAGACGCACCGCATCGCCGCCGATCGTCGCCTCATGGGCACCTCGCTGGTGCTCAACTGGATCGTCGGGCCCGCGCTGATGTTCGCCCTGGCCTGGCTGTTCCTCGCGGACCTGCCCGAGTACCGGACGGGGCTGATCATCGTGGGCCTGGCGCGCTGCATCGCCATGGTCCTGATCTGGAACGACCTCGCGTGCGGCGACCGCGAGGCCGCCGTGGTGCTCGTGGCCGTGAACTCGGTGTTCCAGGTGGTCGCCTTCGGCGCCCTGGGCTGGTTCTACCTGCAGGTGCTGCCCGGCTGGCTGGGGCTGCCGACGACGACGGCCGGCTTCTCCGTGGGCGCGATCGTCCTCTCGGTGCTCGTCTTCCTGGGCGTGCCGCTGCTGGCCGGGTTCCTCACCCGGGTGCTCGGCGAGCGGGCGCGGGGCCGGGCCTGGTACGAAGGCCGGTTCCTGCCGCGGATCGGCCCGTGGGCGCTGTACGGCCTGCTGTTCACGATCGTCCTGCTCTTCGCCCTCCAGGGCGAGGCCATCACCACCAGCCCCGGGGACGTGGCCCGGATCGCGCTGCCGCTGCTCGTGTACTTCACCGTGATGTTCCTGCTGGGCCTGGTCGCCTCCCGGGCCGTGGGCCTGGACTACGCCCACTCCACCACGGTGGCCTTCACCGCCTCGGGCAACAACTTCGAGCTGGCCATCGCGGTGGCGATCGCCACCTTCGGCGTCCACTCCGGGCAGGCGCTGGCCGGCGTCGTGGGGCCGCTCATCGAGGTGCCCGTGCTCGTGGGCCTCGTGTACGTGGCCCGGTGGCTCGCGCCCCGCCTGTTCCCCGGCGACCCGACCGTCCCGCCCCCCGTCCCCGCCCGCACCGCCAGGAGCACCCCGTGACCGAGCACGCCCCGACCGACCGCCGCCCCTCCGTCCTGTTCGTCTGCGTCCACAACGCCGGTCGCTCCCAGATGGCCGCCGGCTGGCTGGAGCACCTCTCCGGCGGCCGCGTGGAGGTGCGCTCCGCCGGATCCGCGCCGAAGGACCGGATCAACCCGTCCGCCGTCGCCGTGATGGCCGAGGCCGGGATCGACCTGAGCGCGAACACCCCGAAGGTGCTCACCACCGAGGCGGTGCGGGAGTCGGACGTGGTGATCACCATGGGCTGCGGGGACACGTGCCCGGTGTTCCCCGGCAAGCGCTACGAGGACTGGGCGGTGGAGGACCCCGCCGGCCAGGGCGTGAACGCCGTGCGCCCCATCCGCGACGAGATCCGCGGCCGCGTCGAGGCCCTGCTCGCGGACCTGCTCCCGGAGGGCTGACCCGGCGAACCTCGGCAACAGCCGAGCAAAGGCACACGCTGCGCACAGGAATCCCTCTCCCCCAGGAGGTGACCCGCGAGTAACGTGGGGTCGTCATGACGGAGCCGTCACCACGGTCCCGCCGCACCGCCCCCTGGACCGTCCCCATCCCCGGACATCGAGGAGGTCTCATGAGCGAGACCATCGAGCGTGCGTACCCGCACGCCCCCACGGCCGACGACGCCCCGCTGGACACCGCCGCCCTCGCCGTGTGCACCACCGTCCTGCAGCAGGGCGCCGCGGACCTGCGCCGTCGCTTCGGGCCGGTGCTCGGGGAGGCCGTGGTGGACCGGCAGATCGAGGACTCGCTCGAGGAGCTGCGCCGCTCCGGGGTGCCGCGCACGCACCGGGAGAGCACCGCGATCCACTTCGCCGAGTCCCGGCTGCTGGCGCTGGCGGAGACCACCGGCGTCGTCGAGCCCAGCGTCCCCCGCGTCCTCTTCGTCTGCCTGCAGAACGCGGGCCGCTCGCAGCTGGCCGCCGCGCTGCTGGCCGAGCGCGCGGGCGACGCCGTGCGCGTGTCCTCCGCCGGCTCGCGGCCGACCCCCGAGGTCCACGACGACGTGGCGCCCGTGCTGAGCGAGATCGGCGCGGACCCGGCCGCGGCCTACCCCAAGCCCGTCACGCCCGAGCTGCTGGCGGCCGCGGACTACGTGATCTCGCTGGGCTGCAGCGACGAATGCCGCGAGCGGACCGGCGTCGAGGTGCGGGACTGGCCCGTGGGCGACCCCGCCGAGGCCGACTGGGAGCGCCTCCAGGAGATCGTCGCGGACATCGAGCGGCGCGTGGACGCGCTCTGGGCCGAGATCCAGGGGCGGTTCGCGGCCTGATCCCGACGACGGCGCGGGCCGGTGTTCAGGCCCGGCGGCCCAGGCGGCCGAGCAGGCGGGCCTGCCGGTCGGCATCGTCGGCCACGGGGACCGGCTGCGCCAGGATGCCCGGCGTGTAGGCGGCGTCGCCGAACAGATCCAGGGACTCCTCGATGCAGTCCATCTCGGCGTCCGTGAACCGCTCGTCGACGCCCTGCGAGCGGGCAAGGTCCCAGCGGTGAACGATCAGGTCGAACGCGTGGAAGCGGATCATGGCCTCGCCCACGGTCATCTCGCCCAGCGCCGTGTGCATGGGCTTCATGATGAACTCCTCGTCGCCGGCGAGGGCGGACAGGGCGGCGGAGTGCTTGGTCCACTGGTTGGCGGTCTGCTGCCGGGAGCCGTCGAACAGGGGCACCTCACGGCCCTGGCGGGCGGCGAAGTCGCGCTCGGCGCCCACCACGTGGTCCAGCAGGTCCAGGGCGTCCCAGCCCTCGCACGGGGTGGCGGCGTCCCAGTCGCGCACGGCGCGGACGACGGCGGTGAACGGCTCCGAGGCCTCGTTCCAGCGGGCCTCGACCTCGGTGGCGGGGATGGACATGCTGGTCTCCTCACGGTCTGAAGGGCCGCAGCGCGGCCGGCTCGCCTCCCAGTGTGGCGAATCCGGGCCCGGGTGTCCCGCCCGGGCGGGCGGGTGACGCGGCCTGAGCCGGCGGAGACGGTCCGGCGGGCGAAGCGCGCCGGGGGGCGCCGCCGCTAGCCTGACCGCATGGGCCACCGGATCTTCACCACCGCCGTCGCGGACGTCTACCCGCACTACGTCGCCAAGGTCGAGCGCAAGGGGCGCACGGTCGAGGAGCTGCACCAGGTGATCTCCTGGCTCACCGGCTACGACGACGCGGCGCTCGCCCGGCACCTCGAGACCGGCACCACCTTCGAGGACTTCTTCGCCGAGGCGGACATGACCGCCGACGCCGACCTCATCACCGGCAGCGTCTGCGGCGTGAAGGTCCAGGAGGTCGAGGACCCGCTCATGAAGCGAATCCGCCAGCTGGACAAGGTGGTGGACGAGCTGGCCAAAGGCAAGTCCGTGGAGAAGGTCATCCGCACCCCGGCGGCCTGAGCCGACGGAGACGGTCCGGCGATCCGACGCCCCGCTCCTGCAGGCGCGTCAGCCCCGCAGGCCGACCGCCGGAGCCGCGGGGCGCCCTCGTCGTGTCAGCCGGTGGCCGACGGGCTCGCCGAGCCCGACTGGCCGCCCGGAGGCGCGGCCGGGCTCTGCTGCGTGCCGCGGATGGACGCCGGGCGGGCCGGATCCAGGACGGAACGGGAGTCGAAGAACTCGTCCAGCACGGGCCGCTTGCCGGAGATGGCCGCCTCGAGGCTGATGCCGTCCACGTTGATGCGGGAGCCGCGGTAGTAGCCGGGCTCGAGCTGGCCCCAGGCCTTCGCGGTGCCGTCCACAAGGAAGAACGAGCGGTAGCCGAGGCTACGCATGTACTGGTAGCGCTCGTTGTCCGCCTCGTACTTGCCCGTGCGGGCCACGTCCGCGCCGAACGGGTAGATCATCATGTCCGTGGGGCCCAGGATGGGCTCCACCTCGCCGTGCCACAGCTCCAGGTCCCGCTGCAGCTCGTCCAGCTCGAGCTTCGGTACGGTGCGGTGGCCCCACGTGTGGGAGGCGAACTCCCAGCCGGTGGCCTTCATGGCGTCCGCGACCTCGGTGGCCGCGGCCACGTCCGCGTCGAACGTGGGGCTGTCCCCGAACTCGCGGGCGGAGGTGCGGTAGCCGAACACGCCCTCGTAGCCGGTCATGGCCAGCACGCCGCGGGCGCCGTTGAGCGAGAAGTCCGGGTGCTCCTCGAGGAAGTCGTCCAGCATCGGCACCATGTCGTAGGAGCCCACGTGGGTGGTGCCGTCCGCGTCCGTGTACTCGTTGCGGACGCGGCCGTCCTCGTCCACGATCAGGCGGTCCGCGAAGCCGTCCCCCTCCATGTAGAGGTAGTACGAGCAGTCGTCCAGGGAGAACACGAGCGGGGTGCGGTTCTCCGGCACCATGAGGGTCTTGGGGCGCACGACGTCGTCCTCGCCCACCTCGTAGAGCTCGTGCGGGGAGACGAGCACGTAGCCCTTCGCGTAGAGCTGCGGCAGGATCGCGGCGAACTCGTCCATGGTGACCATGAAGTCGAGGTAGCCGGCCTCCTTGTGGTCCCCGTCGAACGCGCGCTCCGGGTCCACCACGAGGGAGTGGAAGAACAGGTGCGGCACGAGGGCCGTGTTCGGCCAGGCCACGGGCTCGCCGGCGGGGCCGGGGCCCGCGGGCGCGGCGCTCGACGACGACGGCGCGGGCGTCCCGGCCGGCGACGAGGACGCCGGCGCGGTGCCCCCCTCGGACGAGCAGGCCGCGAGCAGGCCGGAGCCGAGCAGGGCGGAGCCGGTGAGCAGGATCTGACGACGCGACGGAGCCATGTGCACCTTTCTTCGAGACCACCATAGTCCCGGACCGCGGCCCCGAAAGCCACCCGCGCCCGCCTGAGGCGGGGAGCCCGCCGGGCGCCGAGGCCGGGCGTCGCGGCGAGGTGCGGGGGGCCGACGCCGAGGCCGCGCACCCCGCCCGCCGAAACCCCAGGTCACGCGGGAGGACGCACGCGCGGGCCCGCCCGCCCCGCATGCCACACTGGCCGCGTGACCCCCGACCGGACGCGCCCCGTCCCGCGGGGCACCGTGCCCGCTCCGCGGTGCGCGCCGTGCTGGCGGCGCTGGCCGTGATGGCGGCGCTGTTCGCCGTCGTCGTGCTGCTGCTGGCCTACGGGCCCGCGCGCTGACGCCCCCTTCCCCACCCAGGAGCAGCCATGTCCCCCGCGGACCCCTCGCCCCGCCTGCCGGCACGGCCGCCCGCCTCCCCGGCCGCGGTGGCCGAGGCCTTCGAGGCCGCGTGGAACGGCGCGGACGCCGACGCGCTGGCGGACCTGTTCGCGGAGGACGCCGACTTCGTCACCGTGCTGGGCGTCTGGTGGACCCGACGGCGGCAGATCCGACTCGACCACGCGCGCGGCTTCCGGTGGATGTTCCCGGAGTCGCGCCTCGAGATGGACGAGGTGCGGGTGCGGGACCTCGGCGACGTGGCCGTCGTGCACGCCCCCTGGACCATGACCGGGCCGGGCGTGGGCGGGGAGGTCGGCGAGGCGACGGGCACCGTGGGCGTCCGTGAGGCCGGGGGCGACGGATCCGGCGGGGGCGACGGCGAGCGCACCGGCGTGCTCCTGCTCGTGGTGCGCCGCGACGAGGCCGGCGCCTGGGAGGTCGTGGCCGCGCAGAACACGGACCGCTCCCCGGAACCGCGCCCCCGACCCGCCGACGAGGACGACGACGACCTGCTGGCGGAGGTGCACCCGCACCCGTCCGCGTGGCTCCACCCCGACGACGACGGCCCCGCCGCCGGCTGAGCGCGAGGCCCCGGCGGGGGTGGGGCCGACAACGACGACGGCGCCGCGCGGGGTCAGTCCTCGAGGCAGCGGTCCTCGGGGTCGAGCACGCCCACGATCCGCTTGCCGATCGCGGCCAGCTGCTTCACCTGCGCCCGCGTGAGCGGGTCCAGGACCACGCGGCGGACCTCCTCCACGTGGCCCGGCGCGGACTCCTCCACCACGGCGCGGCCCTCGGGCGTGAGCACGGCCAGGGTGTAGCGCCCGTCCGTGGGGTCCGGGGTGCGCTTGACGAGGCCGCGGCGCTCCAGGCGCGTGACCACCTGGGACAGGCGCGGCAGCGAGCCGGCGGAGAGCCACGCGAGCTCGCTCATGCGGCGGGTGTCCCCCTCGGACTCGGAGAGGTTGGCCATCACCGAGTACTCGAAGTGGGTGAGGTCCGCGTCGCGGCGCAGCTGGGCGTCCAGCACGGGCTCGAGGCGCATGGTGACGCTCATCAGGGCGAGGAACGCGCGGCGCTCCTCCTCGTCGAGCCAGCGGGCGGAGTCATGGGGCATGGCTCCATGATAGCCCCACCGCCCCGAATATCCCTTGCACCATGAACTCAACCCGCGTACCATCGAGTTCAAGCGTGAAGCCATTGACCGTCGTCGTCCAGGAGGACACCATGACCACCACCATCCAGGACCCCTGGGCGCAGCCCACCCCCGCCGGGGCGTACGACGACCTGCTCGTGCGCGCCCTGCCCGTCACCCGCGCCCAGCGCCGCTGGGAGCCGGCCGACGGCCCCATGCCGTCGCTGTTCGTCAGCCACGGCGCCCCGCCGACCCTGGACGACCCGCAGTGGCTCGCCGATCTCTTCGACTGGGCGCAGTCCATGCCGAAGCCGCGCGCGATCGTGATCGTCTCGGCGCACTGGGAGGACGCCCCCGTGGCCATCTCCTCCGCCGCGGCCGGCACCCCGCTGGTCTACGACTTCGGCGGCTTCCACCCCCGCTACTACGAGCTGCAGTACGCCACCCCGGACGCCACCGACCTGGCGGCGCGCGTGGCGGGCGTGCTCGGCCAGGGCCGCCCCGGCTCGGTGCACCAGACCGGCCGCGGGCTGGACCACGGCGCCTACATCCCGCTGATGGCCATGTACCCGGACGCGGACGTGCCCGTGGTGCAGGTGTCCATGCCGTCCATGGACCCCTCCGCACTGCTGGACCTCGGCGTGAAGCTGCGCTCCCTGCGCGAGGAGGGCGTGCTCGTGATCGGCTCCGGCTTCATGACGCACTCGTTCGCCGCCATGCGCGACCCCCGCCTGTTCGGCCACGTCGACGCCTTCGACAAGTGGGCCGCCGAGATGACCCACGCCGGCGACGTCGACTCCCTGATCGGGTACCTGGACAAGGCGCCCGGCGCGCGCATCGCCCACCCGACGGCGGACCACTACGTCCCGCTGCTGCTCACCATGGGCGCCGCGAACGACCCCTCCAGCGCGCGGACCGTGTTCGACCGCTTCGTGTTCAGCAACCACATCCGCAGCTTCAGCGTCGACTGAGCCCCGGCTGGGAGGTGCCTTCGACGCGGGCCGACGCACGCGCCCCTCGCGCCGTGCCGCGTGCCACACTGGCGAGCGTGACCCGACCTCCGGATGTACCACCCCCGGCCGACCCGCGCACGCGTGCGGCCCTGCGCGCCGTGCTCACGGTCCTGGCCGTGATGGCGGTGCTGTTCGCCGCCGTCGTGCTGACGCTGGCCTACGGACCCGCCCGCTGAACCCGCCCTTCCCCGATCCAGGAGCGGCCATGTCCTCCGCGGACCCCACCGCCGACGTCGCGGGGTGACCGGGCGGCCCACCCGCGGTGGCCGAGGCCTTCGCGGCCCCCCCGCTCAGGCCTGCAGCGCGGGGTGCAGGTCCTTCATGCGGAACCGGCGCCGGCGACGCACCACGAGCACATCCAGGGCGAGCGCCGCCACCCCGACGCCCATCAGCACGACCACCGGCACCCAGAAGTGCTGGTCCAGGCCGCCGGAGATCGCGTTGCGGAACGCCTCGATGGAGTAGCTCATCGGCATGAACGGGTGCAGTGCCCGGAAGAAGCCGGGCAGCACCTCGGCCGGGTAGGTGCCGCCGGTGGAGGCCAGCTGCAGGATCAGCAGGACCAGCAGCAGCGCCGAACCGGGGGTGCCGAGCGCCGTCTGCACCAGGTGCGCGATGAGGGAGAACACCACGGCCACGAGCACCGTCAGGGCCACGGCCCGCACCGGGTGCACGGGGGCCAGGCCCAGCGGCAGCGTGGCGGCGAGCATGAGCAGGCCGCCGCCCACGGCCACGATGCCCACGGGCAGCCACGCGGCCAGCGCGATCGCCACCGGGTTGCGGCGCCCGGCCAGCAGCCGCCCGCTGATGGGCCGCATGATGTTGAACGCGGCGATGCCGAACACCCACAGCGCGATGGAGAAGAACATCGGCGCCATGCCGCGGCCGTAGACCTCCGCGGAGTTGTCCACCTGCATCACGGCCTCCACGGGCCGGGACATCACCAGGGCGGCCTCGTCCCGCTGATCCTCGGTCAGGGCGGGGACGCGGTCGACGCCGTCGGAGAGCCCGGAGGCGAGGTCGTGGGCGCCGTCGTCGAGGGTGCCGAGGCCGGTGTGCAGCTCCCCGGCGCCGTCCTGGAGCTGGGCCAGGCCGCCGTCGAGCTCGGTCGCGCCGGACTCCAGCTGCCCCGCACCGTCCTGCAGCGTCAGCGCCCCGTCGTGGAGCGCGGCGTTGCCCTCGGCGAGGGTGGTCGCCCCGTCCGTCAGCTCGCCGAGGCCGGACTGCAGCTCCCCGGCGCCGTCCTGGAGCTGGGCCAGGCCACCGTCGAGCTCGGTCGCGCCGGAGCCCAGCTGCTCGAGGCCGTCCGCGAACTTCCCGGCGCCGTCGGCGAGGGAGTCGGCCCCGTCCTTCGCCTCACCGATCCCGCCCTGCAGCTTCTCCGCGCCCGCGGCCACGGCGTGGGCGCCGTCGTTGAGGTCCGTCAGATCCGCCTTGGCGGAGGCGGCGACGTCGTCCTCGACGAAGCCCTGAACGCGCTCGTTGGCGGCCGCGGAGGTCGCGGCGGCCTCCTCGGCGCGGCCGGCGACGGCGGTCACCCGCTCGTCAACTCCGGTGAGCGCCTCCTGGAGCGCGGCGTACTGCTCGGACTCGGCGAGCGTCGGGTCCTCCGCGGCGAGCGCGGCCAGGGCGGCCTGCGCATCGGCGATGCGGGCGCCCGCGCCGTCCCCGGCCGTGCCGGCCACCTCGGCGACCCGCTGGACGTCCTCGTCCACCGCCGCGACGTCGGCGGCCACCGCGTCCTGCCGCTCGATCACCCGGTCCAGGCCGGGGACCACCGTGTCGTAGAGCTGCTGGGTGCCGTCGGCCACCTGCGTGGCGCCGTCGGTGAGCTCGGCCGATCCGGTCTGCAGCTGGGCCAGCCCGTCGGAGAGGTCCGTGGCGCCCTGACGCAGCGCGGGGGCGTTCTCGGCGAGCTGCCCGGCGCCGTCGGCGAGGGCCTGGGAGCCCTCGCGCGCCTGGTCGAGCCCGTCGGTCAGGCGGCCGGCCCCGTCCTGCGCGGACGCGGCGCCCTCGGCGAGCCGCTGGGCGCCGTCGTCGGCCTGGGCGGCGCCGTCCGCGAGGTCACCCGCACCCGTGGCGAGCTGGCCCGCGCCCTCGGCCAGCCGGCCGGAGCCGTCGTGGGCCTGGACGATCCCGTCCTCCAGCTGGCTCGCGCCGTCCACCGCGGAGGCCGAGCCGTCGGCCAGCTGCGCGGCGCCGTCGGCGGCGTCCACCATGCCCGAACGCAGCTCGCCGAGGCTGGAGAAGACGGCCTCGAAGTACGCCTCGATCGCGGACCGGTTCACGGCGGCCTCGACCTTGGCCTGGCTCGAGGCCGTGACGGAGCCGATCACGAAGCCGTTGGCGTCGTCTCGGCGCAGGGTGATCTGCGCCTGCTGCGGTGTCCCGCCGCCCTCGGGGCTGACGAGGTCGCGGCTGAGCTCGGCGGGGATCTCCAGGACGAGGTAGTACCGGCCCTCCCGCAGTCCCTCCTCGGCCTCCTCGCGCGTGGTCTCGCGCCAGTCGAAGGCGTGGTCATCCTTGAGGCGTTCGGTCATGTCCGCGCCGGTGCGCAGCGTGGTGTCGCCGCGCTGGACGGGCTCGTCCTCGTTGACGATCGCCACCGGCAGACGGTCCATGGCCCCGTAGGGGTCCCAGTTCGCGGACAGGTACAGGGCGCCGTAGATGGCGGGGACGAGGAAGATGAACAGCAGGGCGAGCAGGGGCAGGCCACGGCGGAAGCGTCGCAGCTCGTAGCGGAACAGCATCAGTTCTCCCGGACGGGGGGCAGGGTGAGGACGACGGCGTCGCGCGGCACGGGCGCGGAGGCCACGGCGCTCACCGCGAACGGGTGGCCGTGGTCCTTGAGGACGTCCAGGGCCGCGTGGAGCGCGACCAGCTCATCGAGGGTCAGGGTGGCGTCCACGTCGTCGAAGGTGACGAGGCGGGCCGGGCGCAGGCAGGCGACGACGGCGGCCAGCAGCGCGCGATCGGGCGCGGACAGCTCCCCGACGACGGCCTCCGGCGCCACGGTCAGCCTCACCGCGTCCGCGAGGAGGGCGAAGCGCGCGCGGCCGGCGCGGCGGCGCACGCCGTCGGCGAGACAGCGCTCGTCCACGACCTCGGCCGCGGTCAGCGCCGGCTCGAGCTCCACCACGTCGGTGGTGTGGGCGATGGCGGTGCGAGCGCGCAGGGCGTACGGGTGGCGCGTGGCGTCGATCAGGGGCCGGTACGCGCGGGCGGCGGGTCGCTCCGGCCCGTCCAGGGCGACGTCCACGGGGCCGGCGGTGAGCACGAGCTCACCCCGCACGCCCTGCAGGCGCCCCGTGAGGGCGAGCAGCAGGGCCGAGCGGCCCGAGCCCTGGGTTCCGAGCACGGCCAGGTGGGTCTGCGGGGGCAGCACCAGATCGAGGGGGCCGAACACCGGCCCGCGCCCGCCGCGCAGGGTCAGACCGCGCGCCACGAGGGTGGCGGGCGGGAGGTCGTCGAGGTGCGCCGGGACGGGGGCGGGCCCGGGGCCATGGTGATCGGCGTCGGTGGGAGTGGAAGACATAGGCCCTCTTTGCCGAGTCGAGGCGGATTCAGTACCATCGGTATTCAATACCATCGGCATCGAGAGGGCAACATGGCCACCCGACCCCGCCGCGAGGATGTCCGCGCGGCGATCCTCGACCACGCGGCCCAGGTGTTCGGACGGGAGGGCTACGCGCGGTCCTCCCTCACCCGCATCGCGGCGGAGGCCGGCTACACGAAGGGTGCCGTCTATTCCGGCTTCGCGGGGAAGCCGGACCTCTTCGCCGCCGCCTGCACCGTCCAGTTCGAGCGGGCGACCACCCGGGCCATGGACGGCGTCGCCGACGCCCTGGACGATCCCGACCTGCCGCGCGAGGACCTGGTGGCCCGCGTGGCGGAGGCCCTGGCCGACGTCGTGCTCGAGTCCACGGGCTCCTGGCCCCTGCTCCTCCACGAGTTCCAGTCCGTGGGCCTGCGCGAGCCCGCCGTGGGGCGGGCCTACCGGGTGCTCACCGTCCGGCGGCGGGACTTCCTGGCCGGCCTGCTGCGCGAGCACCGCGTGCTGGCCGACGTCCCGGATGCGCAGGTCACGCACACCGCGGCCATGCTCCTGATGCTCGTGCACACGCTGACGGTCGAGCGGCACCTGGCCCCGGAGGACCTGACGGTGGACGACGTGCGGGACACGCTGGCCGCGGCCGTGCGCTCCCTCCTGCCCTGACGCCTGCGCGCCGGCCCGGCCTCAGCCCAGGGTGCCGGCCACGGCGCCGGAGGCGAACACGGCCCCGTCCCCCTGGGCAGCATCGCGAACAGCAGCACCGCGGACGCCGAGGCGGCCACGTTGGACAGCGTCACCCCCGCCACCGGGCCCAGGAGCAGGGACAGCGTGGGTGCGACGATGAGGACTACGAGCGCGGGCGGGAGCTCGTGGCGGCGGGGACGCCGTGGGCCGAGGTCCGCGGCTGACGCCTGCGCTGGCGGGGGTGCCGGGGCCGCGGGGGCGGCGGGGCTCAGCCCAGGCTGAGCAGCCGCACCCAGTCGTCCTCCACGCGGGTGCCGCCCACCACGAACGTCCGCGCGCCGATCTTCTCGAAGCCGAGGCGCTCGTAGAACGCGTTCGCGCGGACGTTCTGCGCGTTGGTGCCGAGCCAGACGTGCCGGAAGCCGAGGGCCTCGAGGCGGGCGACGCCGTCGCGCACCAGGGCTTCGGCGAGGCCGGTCCCGCGGGACTCGGCGAGGACGTACACCTTGGACAGGTGGCCGGCGGGGGTCTCGCCCAGATGCTCGACGACGGGCGCCTCGGGGGTGGCGGCGGTCTCGAGCATGGCATAGCCGAGGACCTCGTCCGGCGCGATGCCGCCGACCAGGACGATCCGCGCCGGGTCCGCGATCCACGCCGCGACGACGCGCTCGTTCAGATGCTCGTCGATGTGTGCCTGGATCACCTCGGGCGGCAGGGAGGCCGGGCTCGCGTCCCCGAAGGTCGCGGCGGCGACGGCGGCGATGGCGGCGGCGTCCTCCGGGCGGGCGGGTCGGACGTGGGCGGGGCGCGGGGTGGAGGCCGGCGGCTGGGGCGTGGACGGGCGCGGGGGCGTGCTCATGCTCGGACCGTAGCCGGGTGCGGGCGCTTCAGCGGTTCCGTTGCGTTGCGCTCACGACGCGCCGCGCCGACGTCGGCGCGACGGCGAGTCGTGAGCGCAACGCCCCGCGGCGAGGGGCGACGTCAGGCCAGGAGGCCGACGATCCCGCGGGCGAGGGCGACGCTCGCCCCGACGCCGGCCACGCAGATGGCCAGCAGGCGCGCCCGGGAGGGGTTCACGCGGGGGGCGATCCGGCTGCCGATCAGCACGCCGATCGGGCCGCCGACGACGACGGCCGTCCAGACCGTCCAGTGGACGTCCACGCCGGCAGGGACCGCAGTGCCGAAGAGGGACTTGGTGGCGAGCGAGGTGAGGTTAGCGAGCAGGAAGATGGGCTGCAGGGTGGCCGCCCAGGAGCGCTGCTCCCAGCGGCTGGCGACGGCGTAGACCGCGAGGGCCGGCCCGGCCACCGCGGCGGTGGTGTTCATGAACCCGGCCGCGGTGCCGGCCAGGGCCGCGGGGGCGCTGCCCGAGGCCGTGAAGCGGCGCTGCAGACCGAGGGAGGCCGCGATCGCGACGAGCACGGAGCCGCCGAGCAGCACCTCGAGGGCGTGCACGTCCAGGCTGCGGACCGCCCACGCCCCGGCGAACGAGCCGACGATGAGCAGGGGCGCGAGGCGGAGGAATCGTCCCCAGTCCACGTGCCGCCGCAGCAGGGCGAACAGCAGGACCGCGGAGACGACGGCGGCCACGTTGGCCAGGCTCACGCCCGCGACCGGTCCCAGGAGCAGCGAGAGGGTCGGCCCGGCGATCATGCCCACGCCCATGCCGCTGACCCGCTGGAGGGCGCCGCCCACCATCAGGGCGAACAGCGCGACCAGAGCAGGCACCAGCATCACGAGCGACATGTCCATGGGCGCAGTATGGCCCAGGCGGGCGCCGCCGTCGGCCCCGGTGAGGACGACGACGGACACCCATCATTTTCGTGCGGGAAACGGGAGCCTCCCAGCAGAGCACGACGACGACGGCACCGGCCGCCTGGCCCGATCAGGGCGCGTCCGGGGCCTCGATGGGCCCGGTGCAGCCCCACGCGGACGGGTCGGCCGCGCAGTCCTCGGCGACGTTGCGGGTGACGGTGCGCCAGATGTCCGCCGTGACCGGGGCCGCGTCCAGGGTGATGGTGCCCGGAATCAACACCCAGTCCCCGTCCGCCTCGCGGTACTCACCGATGTAGACCGTGGTCAGCGTGACCGTGTACTCCCCGGTCTCCTCGTACACGTGGCTCGTGGGCGTGGGCGTGTTGAACTCGGCCTGGGCGTGGCCGCCCACGTGCGTGACCCGCGGTGCCGTGCCGTCTCCGTAGTTCCAGTGGAAGGACACCGGGGTGGCGCGCAGCTCCACCGGCACCCCGTTGATGGTCGTGGAGAGCGTCTCCACGCCGGCATCCGTGTAGAAGTTCGTCTCCGCGTTGCGCACGCCGCGGCCGGCGTTGTCGGACTCGATGGTCGGATCCAGCAGCAGGAGGGTGCGGACCTCCTCCAGGGTGAACGACCGCGCCCCGCCGGCCCCGGCCACCGGTGAGGTCGTGCACTCGGTCGGCCCGAAGGCGGAGTTCTCGTAGTCGACGCTGGTGTCCGTGCTGACCGGGATGATCCACTCCCCGCCCTCAGGGCAGAACCGGTCGGTCTGCTCCTGGCACGTCCCGAGGTCGGCGTTGCCGGCCTGGTTCGGGTGGCACGCACTGGCCATATGGGTCGTGATGTGCTCGTTAAGCTGGGATTTCGACCGTGTAGATGTCAGAGACCGCACATCTGACTCGCGAGACAGTTCACGACATTTTGTCAGGAGATCAACCGCGGCTTCTTCGGGGTCAAGCTGGCCATGCATCTGACCGCAAGATAAATCGTATTCGCCTCCACCCGGCCCAACTGGCGCCCTTCCCTGCGCCAGGGAGGCCAAGGAAACGACGGCAAGAATGATAATCACCCATATCGCCATGACGTCGCGCTTGAGAGAGGTGTTCATCATCATCCGTCGGAGTTGTGGAACTCGGCCGAGGTGACAAACCAGTATCCGACTTCATCACTGAACTCCACGGACACAATCCATGGGCTCTTCTCCCGGGCCTCCGACTTGGTGTCTGGCAACGCCTCCCCCGTCTTGTCGTAGGACTGGCCTGCGTTGAAGTTCATGAGCAGAGTAGAGGTGTATCCGTCCACCGAGGGCCGAGCGATCTGGGAGTGGACCTCTGACTCAACACCTGTAGACCATCCGCCGGTTTCATAGAAGCCGTTCATCGAATTGCTGCGATAAGCGCAGAACTGGCAGTCCGTAGCGGACACCGTGTCAAAGACGGTGGAATCGCCGGTCTGGTCCATGTAGTCCAGAGCAGCCCACCAGTACTCCACCGCCGCCTCGGCGCCCTCCTGGGTCTCCTCCTTCATCACCGCCGGCATCTCAGGCTTGGGCACGTTCTGCGCAGGACCCTCCGCAGACGCCGGCACATAGGCGCCACCACTGCCCGAGGACCCCGCAGCGGCGGTCGAGCCGGCAGACCCGCTCGGCGACGTCGTCGGGCTGGACTCACCGGACGGGCTCGGCGTGGTCGCCTCGGCAGAGCTGGACGACGACCCGGCCGGCGTCGAAGAGGAGCTCTCGGCCGGCTCCGACCCGCCGCCGCAGGCCGTGAGCAGCAGCGCCAGACCGGCCCCGAGGGCCCCCACCTGGGTCAGACGATGACGGCGCAGCACGCGCCGGGGTGCAGTGAAGGACATGAGCCCCCTCCTCCAGAAGGTTCCGTTCTGCGAACCGTCGGGCCCCGCGCTGATCCCGCAGCGCGCCCTCCCACGGGCTCAGGGGGCCGACCTGCCCCGAGTGTACGCAGACACCTCCACCCCGCCACAGACTTCTCCACAGGCCGCCGCCCGCACCGCCACCCTGGAGCGGAGAGGCGTCGGATCCGCGCGATGCAATCGAAAAGCGCCGCATTTCGATTGCATCCGTCCCCGCGCACCCCGCCCCAGGCCCCCGCCCGCAGACTCGTGACACCCTGGACGGATGAGCGAGCGCAGCCCCGAGCCCGCCTCCGAACCCGCCCCCGGACGCCCCGCCGGCACCGGCACGGCGGCCGGCGGCGTGCTCGCGGCGGTGCTCGCGTTCGCCCTGATCGGCGCGGTCCTGTGGGCGGCGCTGGCCCTCGGCCCCGACGGCGTCCCGGGCCAGCCGGACTCCCGCCGCCCCGCCGCCTCCACGCCCGCCCCGCCCACCGTGTCCGCGGAGGGCTTCGCGGAGCCGGTCCGCGGCCGCGTCACCTCGCGCTTCGGGCCCCGGCCGAACCCGTTCGGGGAGGGCAGCGCCCCGCCCAGCACGGACACGGATGCCCTCACAGACCACACCGGCGTGGACCTCGGCGGCGTCCCGGAGGGCACGACCTTCCATTCGGTCTCGGACGGGCGGGTCCTCTTCGTCGAGGCGGGCGGGGACGCGGGCGGCAACCTCCTCGCCGTCGACTCCGGCGACGGCCACGTGTGGCGCTACCTCCACGCGGCCCCGGACTCCACCGTGGTGAACGCGGGTCAGCGGGTGTCCGCCGGGGACGCACTGGCCGGCGTCGGGCAGACGGGCACCGCCACCGGCGTGCACCTGCACCTCGAGCTGCGCGTGGACGGCACGCCCGTGGACCCGGAGCCGTACCTGCGGGAGCGCGGCGTGGAGCTGGGCTCCTCGTGGGAGCGTCCGCGCCGTCGCTAGCCTGTCCCCATGCTCCCTGCCCCCACCGCGCGCCTGCGCTTCCGCGAGATGACCGAGGCGGACCTCGACGCCATGGCCGCCCTCCTCGGCGACCCCGCCGTCATGCGCTTCTACCCCGCCCCGCGCACGCGGGAGCAGGCCGCCGAGTGGATCGCCGGCAACCGCCGCCGGTACGCCCAGGACGGGCACGGGCTGTGGGTCATCGAGACCCTGCCGGAGCACTCCGACGACGACGAGCCCGGCTTCGTCGGCGACTGCGGCCTGACCTGGCAGGAGGTCAACGGCGAGCCCCGCCTCGAGGTCGGCTACCACGTGCGCGCCGACCTCTGGGGGCGCGGCTACGCGACCGAGGCGGCGGCCGCGTGCCGGGACCACGCCCGCGACGCGCTGGGCCACCACGAGCTGGTGGCGATCATCCATCCGGAGAACTCGGCCTCCCGCCGCGTCGCGGAGAAGATCGGCCTGCGCGAGGCCGAGCAGGACTTCACCGGCGCCGCCGAGGCGCGCGAGGCCATGGGACTGGCCTCGCGCACCGTCATGGCGATGCGCCTCTGAGCGGCGTCGGCGCAGTCCTCAGCGTCGCCGACGCCCCCGTTCAGCGGCCGTGGCGCGCGAGCAGCTCGCGGGCGGCGTCCGGGCCGGCGGCCTCGATGTCCCAGGAGCCGGTCTCGGCGTGATGGGCCTCCACGGCGTCGGTGATCCGGTAGTGCTCCGGGTTCCCGGGCGGGATGGAGGTCTCCAGGATGTGGACCAGGTAGGTCTCGCCGGCGGCCAGGGCGGCGCGGTCGTCCTCGAGGTGGGTCATGTCGCTGCTCTCCTCGTCGATGGGTGTCGGCGGGCGGATCGCCGCGCCGCGCATCCCCCAGACTGCCGGGGCGCCCGGGCGCAGGCCAGACCCGCCCGACGGCGTCAGTACACGTCCACCAGGGTGGCGTAGACGATGTAATTCTCCTCGAACTCCCGGGTCCAGGAGTTGTAGCCGTCGCAGGTGATCAGGCGCAGCTCCGGAGCGTCGGTGTTGCCGTAGACCTCGTCCGTGGGGAACTCGTCCTTGCCGTACTGGACGCCGCGGTCCACTGCGAACACGGCCACCTGCCCGTCCTCACGCTCCACCTCCACGATGTCGCCGGGCTCGAGCTCGACGAGGCGGGCGAACACCCCTGCGGAGCCGTCCGTGGCGTTCACGTGCCCGAGCAGCACGGAGGGACCCACCTCGCCGGGGGTGGGCGAGTGCGCGTACCACGCCGCCGGGGAGCCGGGCTCGGCCGGCGGCACGGCGAGCGAGCCGTCGTCCCGCAGCAGCAGGCGCATCAGGTCTGATCCCGCGCCGATCGAGGGGATGCCGAAGGAGGTGGGCGGGGAGGACTCGAGCCCCTCCGCGACGAGGGCCTCCTGGGCCTGGCGCACCCGCTCCGCCTCGAGGGCGGCCTCCTCGGCGGCGGCCGCCTCGGCCTCGGCCTCCGCCGCGGCCACCCGGGCACGCTCCGCCTCCTCCTGGGCGGCGGCCACGCGCTCGGCCTCCGCGGCGGCGCTCGCCGCGGCCTCGGAGGCTTCGGCGGCGGCTGCCCGCTCGGCCTTCGCGCTCTCGCGGGCCCGGTCGGCCGAGGCCTGCGCCGCGGCACGGGAGGCCGACGCCTCCGCCGCCCGCGCGTCCCGTGACTGCTGTGCGGCCCGGGCGGAGGAGGCGGCGGCGAGGTCGACGTCGTGCCCCTGAGACCCGGCGCAGCCGGTGAGCAGCAGGGACAGCGCCGCCGCGGACGCGACGAGGCGTCCGCGGCGGGCGGTGGATCCGGTCATGCCCGAAGCGTAGGCGGATCCGTCGGACATGACCGCTCGGATCAGGCCTGGACGCGGCGGCGGGCCACCACGGCGGCGCCGGCGACGGCGGCCAGACCGAGGGTGCCCAGCGTCAGGGCGGCGGCGGGGTCGCCGGCCGGGGCCACGCCGGTGTCGGCGGCGCCCACGGGCACCACGGCGACCTGGTCGTCCTCGTCCTCACCCTCCGACACGGACTGCTCGGCGGCGACGAGGACGGCGATCTCGGCGGCGGCGGCCTGCTCGCGGCCCTCCACGATCACGCCGTACTCCACGTTGTACTCGCAGGCGACGCCGTCCTGGTCGGAGTCGAGATCGTCGTGGTAGTCCTCCGAGGCGGCCGGGATGTTGAACACACCGGCCGCGTAGGCGTCGGCGCAGTCCGGGTAGGTGTAGGCGGCGTCCGGCAGCGCCTGGTCACGCGGGTCGTGGTAGCCCTCGGACGTGTTAGCGCCCGGCGTGTCGAGGCGCTTGAGCCCGGGCAGGCCCTCGGCGTTCTCGCAGCCGATGCCGTCCTCATTGCGGTCGAGCTTGGGCAGGTACCACTCGTGACCTGCCGGCACGTGGGAGTAGCCCAGGTCTTAGAGCTCGCCGCAGTTCTGGGGCGCCTCGACGGCCGACGCCGGCGTGGCGACGGCGACCAGCGACAGGCCGACGGCGGCGGACAGGGTGACCCCGGTGACGATCTTCTTCATGGCAGACCTCATGCTTCTTCGCATCGGTGGAGCGCGTCACGTACAGAGATGACGCAGGAGACTCCCAGAGAATACCCACATCCGCCGCCGCCCCGGTGACATCGGTGCTTGTCAGACGCAATGTGTCGCCCTCGCGCCTCACCCCGCGGCCACGCCCTCGGCGCGGGCCCGGAGGACCAGCTCGAGGTCGAACCGGGCGTCCGGGTCCTCGAGGGCGTCGCCGAAGAGCTCGCGCAGCCGCGCCACGCGGTAGCCGACCGTCTGCGGGTGCACGCTCAGCTCCGCGGCGATCGGCGCGCGCTGGCCCCAGTGCACGAGCCAGCTCAGCAGGGTCTGCTCCAGCACGGTGCGCTTGGCGTCGGTCAGCTCTGCGAGCGGGGCGAGCACCCGCTCGGCCAGCTCGGCGACGACGCGCGGCTCGGCCCCCAGCACCACGCGGGCCAGGTGCTCCTCGGCCAGGATGGGCGTGCCCGCGGCCGGGTCCGCACCGCCGACCGGCTCGAAGCCCACGGCCTCCTCCGCCCCCGGGCCGTCGGCCGCTGACCCGTCGCCCTCCGGCCGGGCCGCGGCCCGCTGCTCCGCAGTCCGACGGGCGGCCTCCTGCCCCGCGAGGGTGCGCGCCACCCGGTACGAGTGCGGGGCCAGCGGCCACTCGACCGCCGGACCCACCACCGCGGCCGTCCCCGCGAGGATCCGCAGCAGCCGGCGACGTCGGGCGGGCGCGTCCGCCGCCACCACGGCGACCACCTCGGAGTCCCGCTCCACCACGAGCCCGGCCCGGCCCAGCCGCGCGCGCACGGCCTGGCCGGCGTCGGGAGGCAGGGCCACCACGGCCAGCCGCGCCGGCACGCGCCAGTCCGCGAGTGCCGCGAGCCGCTCGACCTCCTTCTCCTCGGCGCCGCCGCGCACGAGGGCGGCGGCCAGCGCGGTCCGGTGCAGCTCCCGCACGCCGGCCTGCGCGGACTGCGCCTCGGCGTACGCCTGCGCACTGACGGCGGAGAGCTCGTCGATGTACGCCCAGATGGACTCGCCGAGCTCGATGACCACGGACATGTCCATGCCCAGCCGCGCGCATTCGGCGGAGAGGTCGCGGAACACGATCCGCGCGGAGGTCCGGTAGGCCCCGAGCAGGGCGTCCATGGACCGGCCCTCGCGGAACTCGCCGGCGCCGAGGCGGGCCATGAGCTCCCGGGACTCAGCGCTCAGCGCCGGCCGCGAGGTGCCCGGCAGGCTCATCAGCTGCTCGAGCGCGGTGGTGACTCCGAGGGTGAGGTTCTTCCCGTAGCGCCCGTCCCGGGCCGCCGCGTAGGCGGGGATCTGGTCCGGCACGGTCTGGATGATGCGCTCCATGATCCCGGGCAGGGCGTGGGCCAGGCGGCCGGGCAGATCGGCGGGCAGATCCTGCCACGGGGGGCGCCAGTCGGATTCGGGGCGGGGGCTCGTCACGGGCTTCGTTGTCTCCTCGAGATGAACTTCTTCCGCCGATCGTACGCCCGAGGTGAAGAATCGTGATGCCCCGAGCCATAGGCTGAAGCCATGGCCGGTCCCTCTCTGCTCTCCCGCCTGGCGTCGACGCTGCTGCATCCGCTCACGCCGCAGGACGTGCTGGGCCTGCTGGACCCCGTGCACTCCTCGCGGCAGCTGCGCGGCGTGGTCAACTCCGTGCGACGCGAGACCCCGGGCACCGCGACCATCGCCTTCCGCCCGGGCCCGGGCTGGCGCCTGCACGACGCCGGCCAGTGGGCCCGCATCGGCGTGGACGTGGACGGGGTCCGCCAGTGGCGCTCCTACTCGCTCTCGGCCCCGGCGGGCGCGGACCCCGAGATCACGGTGTCCGACATCGGGCTCGTCTCCGGCACGCTCGTGCGCCGCACGGTGCCCGGCGACGTCCTCTTCCTCGACGTCCCCGAGGGCGACTTCACGCTGCCGGAGGAGCCGCGACCGCTCCTCATGCTCACCGCGGGCTCCGGCCTGACCCCGGTGATGTCCATGATCCGCACGCTCGTCCCGGCCCGCCGGGACGCCGACGTCGTGCTGGTCCACTCCTCCCGCACCCCGGAGACGGCGCTGTTCCGCGAGGAACTCGCCGAGCTGGCCGACCAGTTCCCCGGCCTGCGCGTGGTGCACCGCCACACCGCGGACGAGGGCCGCCTGGACCTGTCCTCCCCCGCGGAGCTCGAGGCCCTGTGCCCGGACTGGCGCGAGCGCGCCGCGTACGCGTGCGGCCCCGCCCCCTTCCTCGACGACGCCGAGGACCTCTGGCGGCGCGAGGCCGGCGGGGAGCTGCGCATCGAGCGCTTCCGCGCGGACTTCGCCCCGGGCGTCGCCGGAGCGGGCGGCCGCGTGGTGTTCGAGCACTCCGACGCCGAGGCCGACGCCCCCGGCGACGTGCCGCTGCTGATCGTGGCCGAGGAGGCCGGCGTCGCCGCGCCGGCCGGCTGCCGCATGGGCATCTGCCACGCCTGCCTGACCCCCCTGCGCTCCGGCCAGGTCACCGACCTGCGCTCCGGCGAGGTCCACGGCGAGCCCGGCGACCTCGTCCAGACCTGCGTCAGCGCCGCCGCCGGCCCCGTGAGCCTCGACCTGTGAGCGCTGTCCGTTGAGCACCGTCCCCTGAGCCGCGGCCCGCCCCGCCGCCCCCGACCTCCCTCCCGTCTCCCCATCCCCCAGGAGCACCGCATGACCCAGACACTCCCCGCCACCGAGCGCACCGGCGCCACCGCCCCGGACGACCTGAGCCTGGCCATCCCCGGCACCACCGTGCGCGGCCGCACCGCCCGCGTCCTCCCGGAGGACCGCCCGGACACCACGAGCTGGGCCCCGCAGACCGCCGACGCTGCCACGGACGCCGCGGCCCCCGCCGCCTCGGAGACGCCCGAGGCCCCCACCGCCGACGCCGCCACCCGTCCCGCCGCGAACGCGAAGCCGGGCCTGCTCGGCGTCGTCGGGAGCCCGGCCGTGCGCCCGCCCGGCGCCGCACACCTGACGGACGAGCAGGTGGCCGAGCTCGGCCGCGAGCTGGACGCCATCCGCGACGACGTCCTCTCCCGCCGCGGCGCCTCGGACGCCGCCTACATCCGCCGCGTCATCCGCCTGCAGCGCTGGCTGGAGATCGGCGGCCGCGCCGCCCTGCTCAACGCCCGGCACCCAGCCGCGTTCGTGGCCGGCACCACCATGCTCACGGTCGCCAAGATCGTGGAGAACATGGAGATCGGCCACAACGTGCTGCACGGCCAGTGGGACTGGATGCGCGACCCGGACATCCACTCCACCACCTGGGAGTGGGACTTCGTCACCCCGTCCCGCGCGTGGCAGAACACCCACAACGACCTGCACCACCGCTGGACCAACGTGATCGGCAAGGACCGGGACGTGGGCTACAACGTGCTGCGCATGGACGAGTCCGAGCCGTGGCGGCCCCGCCACCTGCTCAACCCCGTGATCAACGCGGGCCTGGCCCCGATCTTCGAGTGGGGCATCGCCCTCTACGACCTCGAGCTGGACCGCGTGCGCGCCGGCGAGAAGTCCCGCAAGGAGCTGATGACGGACCTGCGCTCGGTGGGCGTGAAGGCCTCGCGCCAGTTCGCGAAGGACTACGTGGCCACCCCGGCCGTGGCCGAGTTCCTCACGGGCTCGGGCAAGGCGGCGCTGGTGGCCGGGCTGCTCGCCAACGGGCTGCGCAACATCTGGGCGCACTCCGTGATCTTCTGCGGCCACTTCCCCGAGGGCGCGGAGACGTTCTCCGAGGAGATGGTGGACGGGGAGACCCGCGGCGACTGGTACGTGCGCCAGATGATCGGCTCCGCCAACATCTCCGGCTCGAAGCTCATGCACTTCATGACGGGCAACCTCTCCCACCAGGTGGAGCACCACCTGTTCCCGGACCTGCCCTCCAACCGGTACGCCGAGGTGGCGCCGAAGGTCCGCGAGATCTGCGCCCGCTACGGCCTGCCGTACACCACGGGCCCGCTGCTCAAGCAGGTCGGCTCGGCGTGGAAGAAGGTCTTCCGGCTCGCCCTGCCCTGACGGGGCGGGGCCCAGCCGGCGGTCTGAGTCTGGGGACCTGAGTCTGGGGACCTGAGCCTGGGGACAGGCAGCCGGGGCCGTCAGGCCTCGCGCGCCTCGGCCTCGGCGAGCGCGGCCAGCCGGTCGATCGAGGCCCGCAGCTGCTCGGGGCCGGTGCGCAGCGCGCGACGGATGCGCTGCGGGTCGGTGAGCTGCGCCCACTCGTAGGTGTGGGCGACGCGGCAGCCGCCGTCGTCGCCCTCCACCTCCCAGCGCCAGAGCTGGCCGAAGGGCTCGCCCCCGACCTCGGCGGGCTTCCAGGCGATGCGGCGGCCCTCCTCGAACTCCACCACGTGGTTCGCCCGGTCCACGCCCTTGCGCAGGGTCGTCACGAACACGTCGCCCACTGCGGTGACGCGCTGGCCCGCCTCTGCCTGGGCGAGGTTGTCGTTGCCGTCCCATTCCGGCTGGCGGGACGGGTCCGAGATCAACTCGAAGACGACGCCGGCCGGCGCCTCGACCCTGCGGCTCGCGGTGGCCGTGCGGTCCTCGGGGGCGGGCAGGTCGGGCAGGTCGGCGGTGTCCATGCGGCCAGGGTAGGTCTGGGTGCGCCGGACCGGGAGGCCCGGGGGCCGCGCCGGATGGACGCGACCCCCGCAGCGACGCGGCGGCGGTCGGGCTCAGCCCTTCACGCCGCCGGCGGTGAGCCCGGAGACGATGTACCGCTGCAGGAAGAGGAACAGGGCCATCACGGGCACCGCGGCCAGCACGGCGCCGGCGGCGAAGACGCCCCAGTTCTCCGAGCGGGTCTCGGACACGTAGCCGTAGAGGCCCACGGCCAGGGTCTGGGCGGCCGGGTCCGTGAGCACCACCGAGGCGATCACGAACTCCGAGACGGTGCTGATGAAGGACAGCAGGCCCACCACGGCCAGGATGGGCGTGACGAGGCGCAGGATGATGGAGAAGAAGATCTGCACGTGGGAGGCCCCGTCCAGCTTCGCGGCCTCGTCGAGGGACGCGGGCACCGTGTTGAAGAACCCGTACATCAGGTACGTGTTCACGCCCAGGGCCCCGCCCAGGTACACGAGGATCAGGCCCAGCTGCGAGCCGATCCCCAGCACCGGCACGAGGTTGCCGATGTAGGTCAGCAGCAGGAAGATCGCCACCACCGCCAGCAGCTGCGGGAACATCTGCACCAGCAGCAGGGTCAGCAGGCCCACGCGGCGGCCGGCGAAGCGCATCCGGGAGAACGCGTAGGCGGCCAGGGCGCCGAGGAACACGGTGGAGAACGAGGTCACCAGGCCGATCACCATGGTGTTCACGAACCAGCGGCCGTAGGGCCTGCTGGGGTCCGAGAACAGGTCCACGTAGTTCTGCCCGCTGAACGAGCTGAACAGGCTGTTCGAGCTCGCCATGGTGCCCGTGGGGTCCAGGGACGCGGACAGCACGTAGAGCAGGGGGAACAGCGCGAAGGCGCTGGCCAGCACGCCCACCACGTGGCGCCAGCCCAGCTCCCGCAGCCAGCGCCCGAAGGGGCGGCGGCGCCGCGGCGGGGGCGCGCCGTCCTCCCAGCGCAGGGGGTCGGTCTCCTGCTGGGCGAGGGCGGCGGCCAGGGGCGACGCGGCGGCCGGGGCGGCCTGGCCATGCGGCGCGCGGGCGGAGGGGTCTTGGGGGATGCTCACGAGTCGATCTCCTCGAGCGCCTTGGTCTGCCGGAAGCTGATGGCCGAGATGGTGGCCACGATCAGGAAGATCACGATGGACAGGGCGGAGGCCAGGCCGTAGTCACGGCCCACGCCGCTGAACGCCGTCTTGTAGACCACCGTGATCAGCAGGTCCGTGGCGCCGATGTTCGTGGCGGCGTCCGCGAACCGGGGCCCGCCGCCGGTCAGCATGTAGATGATGTTGAAGTTGTTGAAGTTGAACGCGAAGGACGAGATCAGCAGCGGCGCCACGGAGACCAGCAGCAGCGGCAGCTTGATGGAGCGGAAGATCCGCCAGGGGCCCGCGCCGTCCATGCGCGCGGCCTCGTCCACGTCCTCGGGCAGGGATTGGAGGGCGCCCGTGATCACGAGGAACATGTACGGGAAGCCGAGCCACAGGTTGACCACGATCACGGAGAACCGGGCGAGCCACGGGTCCGTGAGCCACGGGATGTCCGCCCCGCCGAAGAACACGTTGTTGACGAAGCCGAACTCCGGGTTGAGCAGGCCCGCCCACACCAGGCCGGAGAGGAACGCGGGGAAGGCGTACGGCAGGATCATCAGGACCCGGTACACGTACTTGCCCCGCATGTCCGCGCGGTTGAACGCGATGGCCAGCAGCAGCCCCAGGGCGAAGGTGGTGGCCACGCTGAGGAACGCGAAGGCGAAGGTCCACACCAGCACCCGCAGCAGCGGGTCCCGCAGGCTGGGGTCCGTGAAGGCCTTGGCGAAGTTGTCCACGCCCACGAACACCCGCCAGCCGGTCTGCAGGGTGCTGCCGTCGTCCGCCTGGAACCGGCCCTCGCCGTTGTCCCGGTAGACCACGCCGCTCTCGAGGTCGGTGAAGGTGTCCTGCGCCTCGTCATACTCCAGCCGGGGCGAGTACACGTAGGCGCGCGAGCCGTCCCGGGTCTCCAGGGTGCCGTCCGCGGGGTCGTCGCTGAGGGGCACCTTGAGCTGCGTGACCTGGTCCTGCCGCGAGAGGAGGTCGCCGAACGTCAGGGTGGTGTAGCCGTCCACGGCCACGGCCTCCGCGCCGTCCATCTGCGCCTCGACGGGCGCGAGCGGCTCGTCCGCCCCGCCGAGCACGGCCTGGCCGTCCCGCACCGTCAGCAGGTGCAGGTCCCCGCCCTGCTCCAGCACGGAGACGGGGTACGTGGGCGAGTCCGGGACCCGGATGGAGGAGGAGCGCTGGATGATCTCGATCGCCGCGGGCTTGTCCGAGTTGTGCCCGGCCCCGTAGTTGGTGAAGGCGATGTAGGAGGAGTAGACCACCACGAACACCTGGAACAGGACGAGGAAGAACACGCCCGGCGCCAGGTACTTGGCGGGCAGCCCGCCGCGCCGCAGGTAGATCCAGTTGATCAGGAGGGTGACCGCGAGGGTCACGGCGAACACCACCCAGTCGCCGGCGGCGGCGAGCTGGAACAGCACGAACGCCGCGAACGCGTCGACGAGACCCAGCAGGGCGATCTTGACGAGCGTGCCCGCTGTGCCGTCCGGGCCGCGGTCCGCGCGTCGGCCCCGCAGGCCGCGGCGTCCGGCGTCCGCCGGGTCCTCGTGTGGGGCGTCGGGGCGGGCCGACGTGGTGGAAGACGTGCTCATGGTCCCTCATCCGGCCTTCAGGCCTGCAGTGGAAGTGGCGTGCGCCCGTCGGGGCGCGGGGTGCGGCCGCCGTCGTCGAGGGGACCTGCCCCACCGACGACGGCGGCCCGGACGGCTCACTGGCCGATGCGGCCCTCGATGTCCGAGATCATCTTGTCCCAGGTCTGGACGGGGTCGCCCTCGCCCTTGATGATGCTCATCTCGGCACCGCCCCAGAACTCGAACACGGCGCCCATCTCCGGGGCCGCCGGCATGGGCACGCCGTCCTCGCCGATCTCGCCGAACGCCTTGACGGTCTCGTCCACGGCGGCCTTCTCGAAGGAGGCGGTCAGGGCCGGCGGGCGCTTGCCCTCGGCGTACAGCGCGTCCTGGGCCTCCTCGCTGGAGAGGTAGTTGACCACGAACTCGTTGGCGGCCAGCTGGTTCTCGGACTCGGCGGAGACGAAGAACGCGTTGACGCCCACGAACGGCTGCGCGGGCTGGTCGCCCATCGACGGGATCTCCTCCACGGCGAAGTCGACGCCGGCTTCCTCGGCCTCGTCCACGTTCCACGGGCCGGTGATGAAGTAGGCCGCCTTGCCCGTGTTGAACTGCTCCTTGGCGATGTCCGCGGTCATGTTCGGGTTCAGCACGCCGGACTCGCCGTACTCGGCGAGCTTCTCGGCGAAGGCCTGGCCCTCGGCGCCGCCCATGGCGAGGGAGCTGACGTCGTAGGAGCCGTCCTCCTGCTGCTCGAACACCGGGGCGCCCATGGAGGTCTGGAACGGGTACAGGTGGTACGGATCGCCGTTCACGGGGTCCAGGCCCACCACGAACGGGTAGTCCGCGTCGCCGGCGTCCACGGCCTTCTGGCCCTCGGCGATCATCTCGTCGAAGGAGGCGGGGGTCTCCTCGGCCAGCGCGGTGTTGCGCAGGATGGCCACGTTCTCCACCGAGTAGGGCACGCCCCAGGTCTGGCCGTCGTAGGTCACGGCCTGGACGGAGGTCTCCGAGAACGCGTCCGCGGTGTCCCCGAGCTCGAGCGGGGCGATGGTGCCGTTCTGCACGAGCGAGCCGATCCAGTCGTGGGCGCCCACGATCACGTCCGGGCCCTCGCCAGTGGGGGTCTGCGTGATGAAGTCGTCCTTCATCGTCGAGTTGTCCTTGACCACCAGCTCCACGGTGATCCCGGTGTCCTCCTTGAAGTCCTCCGCCACGGCCTGCAGCGGCTTCTGGCGGTTCTGGTCCACCCACATGGTGATGGTGGCGGCCCCGGCCTCGGTGAGGTCCTGGCCGGCGGAGGACGACGACGCGGCGCCCTGGTCCGAGCCGCCCCCGGCGGAGCTCGACGCGGATCCGCCCGCGGCGGGGCTCGAGGAGGCGGCGGTCCCGCCGCCGCCACCACACGCGGTGAGCGCGAGGGCGGAGAACGCGGCGGTCAGCGTCAGGCCGAGGGGGCGACGCAGGGCGGCGCGAGGGGTGGTGGACGTCATGATGTGCCTTTCACGGTACGAGGGGCCCGCGCCGAAGCCGGCCGGGCCCGGCGGGACCGCGTCCGAGACCCGGGCGCCCGTCCCGTTCCGGTGGGGATGGGGTACAGCACTCGATAGTGTAAGCGCTTCCACTGTGATTTTCCACACAGGCGGGATGTCCCGCGGAACGGCGCGGATTCTGGGGGTTCGGCCCCGCCTCGCCGCCCGGCCGCACGCATGGAAGCGATTCCACCGCGTCCCTGGGCGTGGCGTAGGGTGACCCACAGCACAGTGACCAACAGCACACCGTCCCGCCCGGAGAGGAGGACCCGCCGCATGGTCGGCATCAAGGACGTCGCCCGCATGGCGGGCGTCTCGGCGGCCACCGCCTCCCGCGCCCTGACAGGCTCCGGCCCGGTGGCGCCGTCCACGCGCGCCCGCATCCAGGAGGCCGTGGCCGCCCTCGGCTACGTGCCCGACGCCGCGGCCTCCTCGCTGGCCTCCGGCCGGACCCGGAACATCGGCCTCGTGACCCCCTCCGTCCACCGCTGGTTCTTCGCCGCCGTCCTGGAGGGCGCGGCGGACGAGCTCGTCCGCCGCCGCTACGACCTCACGCTCTACGACGTGGGCCAGGACCACGACCGCCGCTCGGCCGTCCTGACCGACCTGCTGCCCCGCCGCCGCCTGGACGCCCTCGTCACCCTCTCCTTCCGGCTCAGCCCGTTCGAGCTCGACGGCCTGGCGCGGCTCGGCCGGCCCGTCGTCGTGGTGGGCGGCCGCCTGCCCTCCGGCGAGGCGCTCCCGGAGTGGTTCACGGCGGTCCAGGTGGACGACGCGCGGGCGGCCCGCATGGCCACCGGGCACCTGATCGAGCTGGGGCACCGGCAGATCGCCTACATGGGGCGCGTGGCGGACGACATCGAGTTCCAGGTCAGCACCGAGCGCACCCGCGGCTTCCTGGACGCCCTCGCCGCGGCGGGCCTGCGGACGCCGGCCGACTGGATGCTGCCCGCCGACTTCACGATGGGCGACGCCTACCACCGCGCCCGCGCCCTGCTCGCGGACCCGGAGCGCCGGCCCACCGCCGTGCTCTGCATCTCCGACGAGATGGCCATGGGCACCCTCTTGGCCGCGCAGTCCCTGGGCCTGCGCGTCCCCGAGGACGTGTCCGTGATGGGCCTGGACGGCCACCCGGACGCGGCCCGGCTCGGGATCAGCACCGTGGACCAGACCCCCGTGGACCAGGGCCGCCGCGCCGTGCGCCTCGCGCTCGGCGCCCTCGACGGCACCCCCCACCCGCCCCGCATCCTCCACCACCTGGCCCTGCAACCCCGGGCGAGCACCGCGCCGCCGTGAGCGGCGTGCCGGCGCCGGCCTCGCCGTCGTCGTCCCCCATCCACCCCCCCCTTCACCTCGGATCGTCGGGCACGTGCCTGCCCGTGAAAGGACACCCCCATGGCCTCCGTGAGCTTCCGCTCCGCCACCCGTCAGTACCCCAACGCCCCGCGCCCCGCCGTGAACCGCCTGGACCTGGAGATCGCCGACGGCGAGTTCCTCGTGCTCGTGGGCCCCTCCGGCTGCGGCAAGTCCACCTCCCTGCGCATGCTCGCCGGCCTCGAGGAGCTCTCCTCCGGGAGCATCCACATCGGGGACCGGGACGTCACGGACGTGGACCCCAAGGACCGGGACATCGCGATGGTGTTCCAGAACTACGCGCTCTACCCCCACATGACCGTGGCGGACAACATGGGCTTCGCCCTCAAGATCGCGGGCGTCCCCGCAGACGAGCGCCGGCGCCGGGTGGAGGACGCCGCGAAGCTGCTGGACCTGACGGAGTACCTGGACCGCAAGCCCAAGGCGCTCTCCGGCGGCCAGCGCCAGCGCGTGGCCATGGGCCGGGCGATCGTGCGGAACCCGCAGGTCTTCCTCATGGACGAGCCGCTGTCCAACCTGGACGCCAAGCTGCGCGTCCAGACCCGCGCGCAGATCGCCCAGCTCACGCGGCGCCTGGGCACCACCACCGTGTACGTGACCCACGACCAGACCGAGGCCATGACCATGGGCGACCGCGTGGCGGTGCTCAAGGACGGCACCCTCCAGCAGGTGGACACCCCCCGCAGCCTCTACGAGAAGCCCGTCAACGTGTTCGTGGCCGGGTTCATCGGCTCCCCCGCGATGAACATCTTCCGCATGCCGGTGGCCGCCGACGGCGTGCACTGGGGCGAGAGCGTGATCCCCGTGGACCGGGCGACCCTGGCCGACGCCGGGCAGAGCGTGGACCTGGGCGTCCGCCCGGAGAACCTCGAGATCACGGACCGGGGCGGCCTGGCCGTGGAGGTGGACACCGTGGAGGAGCTCGGCGCCGACGCCTACGTGTACGGCCACGCCACGATCGGCGGCGAGGAGCGCCTGATCACCCTGCGCACCGCCGGCTACACGGCCCCGGAGAAGGGCGCCGTGGTCCACGTGGTGCCGGACCCGGCGCGCGTGCACCTGTTCCACGCCGAGAGCGGGCAGCGCCTCAACGACTGAGCTGAGGGCGCGGCCCGCTCCGGCGCGACCCGCCCGCCGCCAGCACCGCCGCGGCCAGGGCGCCGGCGGTGCCCACGAGGGTGAGCGCCGTGACGCCGGCCCCACCGGCCGGGGCGAGGGCGTCCACCGCGAGCGAGCCCAGCAGCTTGCCGCACACCAAGCCGAGCAGGGCCAGGAACGCGCCCACCCGCGGCACCAGGTAGGCGCTGACGGCGATGAACAGGCACCCGAGCGGGCCGCCCAGGTACAGCCACCAGTGCGCGGGGCCGGGCAGGACTCCCCCGCCCCCGCGCACCGCCACGGCCGCCAGGTGCACCACGGCCAGGGCGGAGGCGCCGGCCACGAAGTTGATCAGCGTCACCGGGACGATGCTCCCGTAGGCCGCGGCCTGGCGCGCGTTCAGGGCCTGCTGCCCGCTCGTGGCCAGGCCCACGGCCAGCGGCGCGAGCGCGACCAGCAGCCACAGCGGCCCGCCCCGGGCGTCCGCGAGCTGCGGGCCCACCACGAGCGCCACGGAGGCCAGGGCGAGCACGGCCCCGGCGATCCGCCGCGGCGTCAGCGTCCGCACCCCGGCCGGCGTGAGGCCGAGCCGGTCCACGGTCATCCCGCCGATCAGCTGGCCGGCCACCACGGCCACGGTGAACACCGCCACGCCGATCACGCCCACCGTGAGGGCCTGGGTCAGCACCATCGAGCCGCCCACCATGCCCGCGAGCAGGTACCACCACCCCACCCGCCCGTCCGCGAGCGCGGGCCGCACCGCGGTCAGGGAGCGTCGCCCCCACGGGGTGGCCAGCGCGATCGCGGCGATGAGCAGGAGCCCGGCGGTGAAGGAGACGACGGCGGCCAGCGTCGGGTCGCCGGCCCGCTCGGCGAGCCCGCCGTTGAGCCGGGCCTGCACGGGGATGGTGGCGCCGGCGGCGATCGCCAGCAGGAACAGCACCCCGCGACCGGCGGCGCCGGCGCGTGCGGGGACACCGGGGCGCGCGGGCTCACCGGGGCGCGGGGCATCGGCGCGCGGGGGTCGGACGGGCTCGGGGCTCATGGCGTCCATGGTCTCCCACCCGGGACCGGCACACTGGACCCATGTCAGCGCACCCCGCCTCCGGCCGCACCGTCCATCTCTCCGCCTCCGGGGAGGACGCCCGGATCCTGCCCGACGAGCTGGGCGGGTTCGTCCTGGAGATCGGCGGCGCGGTGCAGTCTCACGTGGACCCGGCCGAGCCCACGGCCATCCGGTACGAGTATCTGCGGCGGGTGGCGAACGTGCTCGACGGCGTCGCCCCGGCGGGTGCGCCGGTGCGGGTCCTGCACCTGGGCGCGGGCGCGCTGACGCTGCCGCGGTACGTGCAGGCCACCCGCCCCGGTTCGGCGCAGACGGCCGTGGACCTGGACCGCGAGCTCGTGTCCTTCGTGCTCGCCGAGCTGCCGATGCCGGCCGGCACGGACCTGGACTCGGTGGTCGCGGACGCCCGCCTGGCCGCGGTCGACCTGCTCATGGACGGGGAGCGGTTCGACGCCGTCGTCCTGGACATCGGCACCGGTGAGGACGGGGCCGAGCACCTGCGCGGCGCCGCGTTCTACGGCGAGCTGCTCGGCCTGCTGACGGACACGGGGGCGCTGCTGGTCAACATCGGCGACGACGACGGCCTGCGCTTCCTCGCCGCCGAGCTGGGCGCGCTGGAGGCGGCGTGCGCCGAGGCGGGCGTCCCCGGGCCGTGGACGCTGGCCTCGGCGGACATGCTCGAGCGGCTCGAGCTGGGCAACGCGGTGCTGGCGGCCGGGCCGGCCCTGCGCGCGGGCGCCGCGCCGGGCGGCACCCCGAGCGACGCGGACGGCGACGCCGGTCCGCTCACCCCCGCCGCCCTGCTCGCCCGCGGCCCGCATCCGGGCGCGGTGCTGGACGAGGCGGAGTCGGCGGCGCTGGCCCGGCGGATCGGCGGGCGCTGAGCGGCGGGCGACCGACGACCCGCCCCGTCGACCCGGCGTCTTCCCTGTCAGCGATCAGGCGGGGCCCCGGGACGCCGTCGCGCCTAGGGTGAGGGCATGCAGACCCCCGACCAGCCCGCCCCGCCCCGCCCCGCGGACGACGCGCGGGCCGACGTCGCCGCCCCGGCCGACGCCGACCAGCCCGACGCCGCCCTGCCCACCTTCACCCTCCTCGCCGCGGACGGCGAGGCCGACGCCCCGGTGTGCGGCGTGGACGGGGTGTGCGCATGAGCCCCTTCGAGACCGCCGAGGACCGCGTCACCGTGGACGTGTGGAGCGACGTGATGTGCCCGTTCTGCCTGATCGGGGACACGCTGCTGGACCAGGCCGCGGACGCCGCCGAGCACCCCGTGGACATCCGGTACCACTCGTTCCAGCTCCAGCCGGACCTGCCGGCGGACCGCCCGCAGCCCGTCCTGGACATGCTCGTGGCCGCCAAGGGCATCACCCGCGAGCAGGCCGAGGCCATGGACGCGCAGATCACCGCCCGCGGCGCCGAGGTGGGCGTGACGTTCCGCCAGGACATCGCGCAGGCCGTGAACACGCGGGACGCGCACCGGCTCTCCCACCTCGCGGCCGAGCACGGCCTCCAGCACGCGGTGATCCGCCGCCTCTTCGAGGCCTACTTCACCGAGGGCCGCAACGTGGCCGACCACGAGGTGCTCGCCGACCTCGCCGCGGAGGCCGGCCTGGACCGGGACGCCGCGCTCGCCGCCCTCGCCTCGGACGCCCACGCGCAGGACGTGGACGAGGACGTGGAGACCGCCCGACGCCTGGGCATCCACGGCGTCCCGTTCTTCGTGGTGGACGGCAAGTACGCCATCTCCGGCGCCCAGCCCCTCGAGGTGTTCCAGCGCGCGCTGGCCACCGCGTGGGCGGAGAAGCCGGGCCGCTGATCCGCCCACGGCGCGGAGGCGCGGGCCCGGGCCGCTGACCCCTCAGCAGCCCGGGCCCGCGCTCACTCCTGGTCCTCGTGGTCCGGGCGCAGCGCCGTGCAGATGCAGGAGCGGTTGCCCTCCACGTCCTCGACCACCCAGAACGCCGGCGCCGAGGCGTCGCTGAGGAGCCGCCCGCCGGCGTCGAGCACGGCCTGCAGCCGGGGCTGCGCCTCCTCGGGGGCGACCCACACGTCCAGGTGCCAGCGCTGCTCCACCTCCGGCTCGGGCAGGGTGAAGTGCCCCGCCGAGCTGGCCGGTTCGGGGCCCTGCCACCACAGCGCGGGGGTCTGCCCGCCCGGGTGCTCCACGCTGCCGCCGGGCACCGTCTCGGCGCCCAGCAGGGCCGCGTAGAACCGGCCGTGCTCCTCGTCCCGGGCGGTGTCCAGGCCGATCTCGACGACGGACAGCCCGGTCGGCTCCGAGCGCAGCCCGTGCTCCCGGGCGAGGTCGCTGATCCGGCGGGCCATGCGCACGTCCCGGACGGTGACGCCGTGGACGTCGTGGCTGGAGAGGGCGACGACCACGTCCCCGTAGGTCAGCGTGAGGTCTGGATGGTGGTCGGCGGCCTGGGCGGCCGCCCCCACCGCGGCCACGAACTCGAGGCCGGCGGCGTAGTCCTCCGGCACGAACCGGGCCTTGAGCCGGCCGGCGAGCAGGCGCCAGTCGGCCAGGTCGGCGGCGGCCACCTCGCTCGTGCGCAGGACGTGGAACGGGTCGGGGCGGGGCGTGTCGGCGGTGTTCTCGCTCATGCGCCCACTGTGTCACCGGCGCCGGGGGCTGGGGCAGACTGGGCGGGCGGCGCCCTCCCCGCCCCGCACCGCCGCGTGCCGGCGCCCCGATCCCGCGGAAGGACCCTCGTGAGCACGTCGACCTCGGACCCCGGCCCGCGCCCTGCCGCACGCCCGCGCCGACGTCGGCCACTGGTGGCCGGGGCCGCCGTCGTGGTGGTGCTGACGGGGCTGGGGGTGCGCCTGCTCCTGGCGGGGGCGTGGACCGGACCCGTGGGCGACGCCCTCTACGCGGTGCTCGTGTACCTGGGGGTCGCGTTCCTGCTGCCGCGGCGGTCGGCGTGGGCGGTGGGCGCGATCGCCCTGGCGCTGTGCACGGCGATCGAGCTGTTCCAGCTCACCGGCCTGCCCCTGGCGTGGGCGGAGGCGTTCGGGCCGGCACGGCTGGTGTTCGGGACGTCCTTCGTGGCGAGCGACCTGGCCCTCTACGCGCTCGGCGTGGTCGCGGCGACGACGGCGGACCTGCTCGTCTCCCGCGCCCGGCGCTGAGGGGGGGGGCGGCCTCCCGGCGGGCGGGGCAGTGCCGGACTCGGTGGTCGCAGGGGCTGTGGACGACCGCGGGCCCCGTCCGGCCCCGGGTGTGCAATGGTGCCGTGAGCGTGCGTGGAGAGACCCTGGCCGGTGCCCGACTCGCGGCCGGCCTGATCCGGGTGGCGCGGCGCCACGGCGACGCCCAGGACCACGCCGCACTGCTGGAGGAGCACGGGCTCGGCGGACCGGATGCGCTCCCCGTGCGCGAGCGCCTCGTGCTCGCCGGGCGGCTGAGCCGATGGGCGGGGCGCCTGCGTCCGGTCTTCGCGGCGGACGGCCCCCGCGACCGCGCCGACGCCGTGGCCGCCCTCCTGGAGGCGGTGCCGATCCGCGCCCTCCTGAGCGCGTCGGCCTGCCCCGAGACCTCGCCCGTCTGGCGGTTCACCGCGGCGAGCGCGGACGGCTCGGGCTCGCTGGACGACGTCCTGGGACAGGTCCAGGCGACGACGGCGGGGGCGCTGGCCTGGCTCGTCGTGGATGGTGAGGGCGACCGGCTCGGCCTGTGCGGCCTGCCCGGGTGCCGCGCGGCGTTCGTGGACGAGAGGGACCGCGGCCGACGTCGCCGGTTCTGCTCGGACCGCTGTCGCGCCGCGGCCGCCGTGCGGACCCACCGGGACCGGGCCTGGCTCCGCGAGCACGGCGGTGGCAGCCCCGCCGCCGAGGAATGCGCCGGCATGGGAGACGGAGACGACGGGGTGACCAGCCGGGGCCTAGGCGCGCGCGGCCAGCTCGTCGTCGACGTAGACCGGCTCGGAGGCGCGCAGGCCCGCCGCCGCCATCACCACACCGGACGCCGCGAGCAGCACGAACACGAGGGTCCACCCGCCCGTGAGGTCGTGCAGCAGGCCCACTGCGAACGGGCCGATCGCCGCCAACACGTAGCCCACCGGCTGCGCGAACCCGGACAGGCGGGCCGTCACGTGCGGGTCCCGGGTGCGCGCCGCCAGCAGCGTGATCACTGTGGGGAACGCGAACCCGCCCAGGCCGAGCACCGCCGCCCACAGCCACACCCCCGCCACCGGGGCGGCCAGCATCCCCACGTACCCGAGCGTCGTCATGGCGCCGAACAGCACCATCCACGCCTTCAGGTTCCGGGAGCGGCTGATCACCGTCGGCATCATCAGGGCGCCCACCACGCCGAGCCCCGCCGTCACCCCGAGCGACGTCCCGGCCGCGCCCGCGGACAGGCCGGCGTCGCGCAGCATCTGCGGCACCCACCCGAACTGCACGTACGCGTTCATGGACTGCACGCCGAACAGCAGGGTGAGCGCGAGGGCGGTCGGCGAGCGCAGCAGGCTCACCCCGCCGCCCTCCGGGGTGAGGATCCGCGGGAAGTCGTGGCCGGTGCGCCACGCCACCGCCGCCCACACGGCCAGCGGCGCGAGCGCCGCCAGCCCCCACGCGCCGAGCGCCCAGCGCCACCCGTCCGCCCCGGCGGCCGCCGCGATCGGCGCCGTGACGAGCGCCGCCGTCGACCCGCCGAGGGTGAGGGACGCGCTGTAGACCGTCATGAGCATGGTGGTGCGGGAGGCCGCGTGCAGCTTCACCCACGCCGGGATCAGCACGTTGCCCAGCGCCATGCCGGACAGCGCCAGCACGGTGAGCAGCAGGAACGGGGTGACGTCGTCGACGACGGCGCGCCCCGCCAGGCCCGCCGCGGCCAGGCCAGCGCCCAGCGCCAGCGTGGCGGACATGCCGAGCCGACCGCCCACGCGCACCGCCACGAAGCCGACCGCGCCGAACACGATCCCCGGCAGCGCCGCCAGCAGGCCCGCCAGCCCGCCGCTGAGCCCCAGCGCCGCGGACACCTCCTGCATCACCGGGCCCAGCGTGGTGGCGCCCGGGCGCAGGTTCATGGCGAGCAGCAGGACGGCGGCCAGCGCGAGGCCGAACGGGACCGACGCCGGCACGCGCCGCCCGGGGCGGGCGTGCGGGGACAAAGGGTCCGGAGAGGTGGAGGGCACCCGACAGTTCTACCGCGTCCGCGCCGACAGCCCCGCATCCGGCCTCGTCAGCCCGGCCGGGCGGGCGAGGCCCGCTCAGCCGAGTTCGGCGATGAGCCGCTGCGCCAGCTCCGCGGAGGACGCCGGGTTCTGGCCCGTGTAGACGGCGCCGTCGGGGCGGAGGAGAGGGAGGAAGAGGGAACGGCCGGGCGTCGTCGCAGGCCACCTGACGGCGACGCCCGGCCGCCCCTCAGATCGTGGCGGACCGGCGGGCGGCCGCGGCCATGGCCGCGAGGCGCGCGCGCATGTGCGCGGAGGGGGCGGCGACGCCGTCCACGGCCAGGGCCGGGGCGAGGTCCGCGTTCACCTGGGCGGCGACGTCGGCCAGGACGGTGGCGTCCTGCGTGGCCCAGGCGCGGAGGGTGAGGTGGGCGCGCATCCAGGCGGTCAGCTCGTCCTCGGACTCCGGGGTCAGGGTGAAGCCGGTGCCGGCGGCGCCGGGGCTGGTGCGCTCGACCTCGAGGTCCAGCTCGTCCTCGAGCAGCGCGGCGAGCGCCTGGCGCAGCGGGGAGACGACGGTGCGGCCGGACTGGAAGGCGGCGCGGACGTCACGGGCGCGCAGGCCGTGGGGGGCCACGGCGACGGCGAGCAGGCCGGTCTCCTCGGCCTCGACGCCGAGCCGGGCGCGGGCGGACTCGGCCGCGACGACGGCGACGATGCCGGGGACCTCGGGAGCCTCGGCGAGGAACTGCGCGTAGGAGACGCCGGGCATGGCGGCCAGCACGGCGGTGGCCTCGGCGGTGAGGGACTGGGTCTCGGCGGCGGTGATCGTCATGCACACAAGAGTGAACCGGGGTTCACCGAGTCACCACGTGCATCCACATGGTGAGATATACGTCCGCCCTGTGAGACGATCCGGTTCCTCGCCGTTCACTCGCCGCGCCCCTCAGCCCGCGTCGGCCCCCGTCAGGCGCGCCTCGAGCCCGGCGCGGACGGCCGGCCACTCGGAGGCGGTGACGCTGAAGTAGTCCGCGTCCGCGATGGTCCCGTCCGCCGCCTTCCGGAACGCCCGCAGCGTCCCCTCGAAGGTGGCCCCCAGGCGGAGGATCGCCTGGTGGGAGCGGGTGTTGCGGTGGTCGCACCGCAGCCCCACGCGGGCCACCCCCAGCTCCTCGAACGCGTGCCGCAGCAGGAGCAGCTTGCACGCCGGGTTCACCTCGGTCCCCCAGTACGGGCGCGCGTAGATCGTGTGGCCGACGTCGACCCGCACCCGCGGCACGTGCTCGTAGAACGCGGTGCGGCCCACGAGCTCGCCGTCCCGCTCCACGGCGAAGGCCTGCATCCCCGGCACGGCCAGGAGGGTGCGCAGGTGCTCGGCCATGGCCTCGTCGGTCTCGGGCAGGGGCGTACTCATGCCCGCCCAGGCGGCCGCGTCGACGATCGCGCGCAGCGCCGGGGCGTCGTCGGGGGTCAGGGGGCGCAGGCGGACGGAGTCGTGGGCCAGGTGCAGCTCGTGGGGCATGACGGGATCGTATGCCTCCCGTCACCGGCGCCGGTGGTTCGATGGGCCCATGAGCCTGCGCCTGTCACACACCACCTGGGACGCCCTGGACCCGTACGCCGTCGCCGAGTTCTGGCGCGAGCTGATGGGCTGGGACGTAAGCGAGCCCGACTCCTACGAGCCCGGCTCGGACGAGTGCTACCTCGTCACGCCGCACGGGTACACGGTCCTCTTCTACAAAGTGCCGGACGCCAAGCGCGTCAAGAACCGCGCCCACATGGACCTTGCCGTCGAGGACGGCACGCGGGACGAGGAGGTCGAGCGCGCCCTGCGGATCGGCGCCGTCATGGTGGACGACCGCCGCGGCGACCTCGGCTGGGCCGTGATGGCCGACCCCGAGGGCAACGAGTTCTGCATCCTCGACATCTGAGCGACGCACCCCGCGGCAGGACCCCCACGAGCGCTCGTGGGGGTCCTGCCGCGGGGCCGTTCCCGGGCGGGGTCCGGGCGCCTCACCCGGTCACGGGGTGGGCATGCCGCCCGTGACCGCGATGGTCGCGCCGACCACGTACGAGGACTCGGCCGAGGCCAGGAACACGAACGCGGGCGCCAGCTCGGTGGGCTGCCCGGCGCGGCCCAGCGGAGTGGACTGGCCGAAGTCCGGCAGCTCCTCCGTGGGCTGGCCGCCCGAGGGCTGCAGCGGCGTCCAGATGGGCCCGGGCGCCACGGCGTTCACGCGGATGCCCTTCGGAGCGAGCTGCTGGCCGAGGCCCTTGGTGAAGTTGTTGATCGCGGCCTTCGTGGAGGCGTAGTCGATCAGGGTCTCCGGCGGCATGTAGGACACCACGGAGGTGGTGTTGATGATGGACGCGCCGGCCTTCAGGTGCGGCAGCGCGGCCCGCACCAGGCGGAACTGGGCCAGGATGTTGACGTCGAAGGTGGCCTCGAGCTGCTCGTCGTCGATGGCCTCGAACTCCTTCTGGGCCACCTGCTTGCCGCCGTTGTTCACGAGCACGTCCAGCCCGCCCATGGCCTCCACGGCCTGCGCCACCACGTCCTGGCAGAACTGCCGGTCCCGCAGGTCGCCGGCGATCCCGACGGCGGTGCGCCCCTCCTTCTCCAGCACCGCGAGGACGTTGCGGGCGTCCTTCTCCTCCTCGGGCAGGTAGGTGATCACCACGTCCGCGCCCTCGCGGGCGAACGCGATGGCGGTGGCCGCGCCGATGCCGGAGTCGCCGCCGGTGATGAGCGCCTTGCGGCCGGTCAGGCGGCCGGTGCCGCGGTAGGAGTGCTCGCCGAGGTCGGCCTTGGGGGTCATCTCGGCGTCCAGGCCGGTGCCCGGCAGGGACTGCTCCGGCGGGCTGATCACCGGGTAGCGCTTCACCGGGTCCTGCAGGGTGAGCTGGTCGGTGGTGGTGGTGTTCGCGTCGTCGTTCGCCACGGCGTGCTCCTTCGGCGTCTGCGGTGCGGCGCGCGGTGCGCGCGCCGTCCCCGCGAGCCTAGGGAGCGGACCCGTGGCGGGGCCACGGTTCGTCGTCGCAGGTCAGGCCACGGTGCGCACGGGGACGGCGAGGCCCGTCACGAGGGTCTCGGGGTCGACGTCGGGCCCCGGCTCGGTGTCGTAGGCCTCCCAGCAGAGGTCCCCGGGCTCGTGGCCGTCGGCGCGCAGGGCCTTCAGGAACGCCTCCCAGGCCTCGGGCAGCAGCTCGTAGGGGCCGGTGTGCTTGGCCACGGCGAGGGGCCCCGCCGGCAGGGAGGACGGCTCGACCCGCACGCCGTCGACGTCCAGGGGCGCCGCCGGCGGCGCGTCCACCGGGTGGCCGACCTCGAGGTCCACGCTCTCCCCCAGGCCCTGCCCGGTCATGCCCCGGTACAGCGCGAACGCGGGGCCCGCGGGGGCGAACACGCCCTGCCCCATGGCCGCCCCGAGGGCGCGGAAGGATGTGTCCATGAAGTGGTGCAGGCCGTCCACGGACTGTCCCGACCCGCGCACCACCACGGTGGGGAAGCCGGGGAAGTCGATCACGTGCATCTCGGAGAGGGTGCTCATGCGCCCAGCGTAGCCGCGGTGTGACCCACGCCTCAGCGGCCGGCGGCGAGCGCGGCGAGCGTCCGCTCCCACTGCCGGGGGTGCGTCAGGCGCAGCACCGGGGTGCCGGCGTCGTCCGCCTCGCGGGCCCGGATCCAGGCGCGCTTGGCCTCGAACGTCTGCGCATGCCAGCGCAGGATCGACTCCGGCCCCAGGGCCCGGCCCCACGTCTCGGTGTTGCCGTTGCACACCGGCTCCGCGGTGGCGGCGCGCCGCACGGTGCGGCGCAGCAGGCGCGCGAAGGTGGCCGCGCGCGAATAGTCCAGGCCCACCACGACGTCGGCCCGCGCCACCGCCGCCTCCCGGTAGAAGCGGTACGCCGAGTCCAGGACCCAGCGCTCCCCCGCCAGGATCGGCTCCGCCAGCGCGACCTGCGCCTCCGGGGTCCGGCTCACCCAGCCGGGCAGCCAGCCGAGCTCCTCGTCCACGAGCGTCACGGGCAGGTCCAGGACCGCGCCCAGCCGCACCGCCGCGGTGCTCTTGCCCGCGCCCGTCACCCCGTGGAAGAGGACGCGGCCGGCGCGGCGCAGGTCGTCGAGGGTCGCGGCGGGCATGCGCCGAGACTAGTCCGCCCGGCTACCGTGGCCCGCATGACCGCCACGCCCCGCCCCGCCGCCCGCCGTTTCCTGGAGGTCGACGTGTTCGCCACCGGGCCCCTCACCGGGAACCCGCTGGCCGTCGTCGTGGACGCCGAGGGCCTGCCCGCCGAGCGCATGCAGGCGCTGGCGGCGTGGACCGGGTTCTCGGAGACCGCGTTCCTGCTGCCGCCCACGGACCCCGAGGCCGACTACCGGGTGCGGATCTTCACCCCGCGCGAGGAGTTCGACTTCGCCGGGCACCCCACCCTCGGGTCCGCGCTCGCCTGGCTGCACGCCGGCGGCACGCCCCGCACGCCGGGGCGGCTCGTGCAGGAGTGCGGGGTCGGACTGGTGCCGGTGACCGTGGCCGACGACGGCGTCCTCGCCTTCGCCACGCCGCCCCTGCGCCGCTCGGGCCCGCTGGACGAGGCGGACGTCGTGCGCATCGCGGCCGGCCTCGGGGTGGAGCGGGAGGCGATCGTGGACCACGCGTGGGGCGAGAACGGCCCGGCCTGGCAGCTCGTCCGGCTCGCCGACGCCGACGCCGTCCGGGCCCTGCGCCCGCGCGGGCACGCGGAGCTGAAGGTCGGCGTCGTCGGGCTGGAGGCGGCCGGCGCTGAGACCGCGTGCGAGGTGCGCGCGTTCGCCTACGGCTCCGAGGACCCGGTGACCGGCAGCCTCAACGGGGCGCTGGCGCAGTGGCTGCGCGGGGCCGGACTGGTGTCGCCGCGGTACGTGGCCGCGCAGGGCTCGCAGGTGGGGCGGCGCGGGCGGATCCACGTGCACGACGACGGCGCGCGCATCTGGGTGGGCGGGCGCGCGGCCGTGCTGGTGGACGGGACGATCGCGCTCTAGGCCCGGGCGGGCCGCCCAGCGCCGGCCCGGCCCCCGCCCCCGCGAAGCCCCCCCCCGCCCCGCCCCCGCGAAGCCCCCCGCCAGGGCTGGCAGACACGCCGCAATCCCCGCGAGGTAGCGGCGTGTCTGCTGGCCCTGGCGGAAGGGGACGGGCATGGGGGCGGAAGGGGACGGGCGTGGGGGTGGGTGGGGGCGGGGGCGGCCGGGCGGGCCCGCGGGCCGGGTCAGGCCTTGGCGAGGGCCAGGCGGGCGCCGAAGCCCACGAGGGCGGTGCCGACCACGCCGTCGAGGCCGCGCTGCACGGACGGGCGCTGCAGCCAGCCGCTCACCACGCCGACGAGGGCGATCAGCACCACGAACCACGCCATGCACACCGCGATGTGCACCACGGCCAGCAGCACGCCCATAGCCGCCGGGGCGACGCTGGGCACCATGAACTGCGGGATGAGGGCCACGTAGAACGCGCCGACCTTGGGGTTGAGCAGGTTCACCGTGAACCCGGTGCGGAACGCGTCCCGGGAGCGCACGGTCGCCACCGAGGAGCCGCCGGGCGCCCCGTACCCGCCGCGGATGGCCGAGATCAGCATCCGCACGCCCAGGTAGACCATGTACGCCGCGCCGATCCAGCGCAGCGCCGTGTAGGCCACCTCGGACGCCGCCAGCAGGGCGCTGATGCCCAGGGACGCCGCCAGCGCCCACACGAACAGACCGGCGCAGATGCCGGCGCTCGCGGCGAACGCGGCCCCGGAGCCCTGACGGCCGGCGTACCGCAGCACCAGGGCGTTGTCCAAGCCGGGCGTGATGGTGATCAGCAGGGCGAGGAGCGCGAAGGAGAGCAGGGCCGCGGTGAGGGTCATGCGTGGAAATTACTAGCGCGCCCGGACCCCGCCGGACATTCGTCTCACGATGCGGTCCGGCCCCCGCCGGGGGTCCCGGACGGCGTCACAGCCCGCCGTGCACGAACTCCCCGCCCACGGCGGTGGCGACGACGTCGATCGCCGCGATCTCATCGCTCGGCACCGCGCGGGGGTCGGCGCTGAGCACCGTGAAGTCCGCGAGCTGGCCGGCCACGAGCCGTCCCTTGCGCCCGCCCCAGCCGGTCGCCTCGGCGGAGCCGACGGTGTAGGCGTGCAGGGCCTGGGCCACGGTCAGCCGCTCGAGGTCCGGGCCGTACTGCTCGCCGGTCTCGGTGCGGCGCAGCACGAAGTCCTGGATCACGTCGAGTGGGCGGCCGCCGGCCACGGGCCGGTCCGAGCTGCCGGGCAGCACGAGGCCCGCGGCCAGCAGCCGGCCGGCGGGGTAGGACAGGGCCGCCCGCTCGGCGCCGATCCGCTCGGCCACGGACCCGCCGAAGGCGCTGATGAAGTTCGGCTGGGTGGTCATCACCACCTCCAGCTCGGCCAGGCGGGCCACCTGGTCGTCGCGGACCACGCCCCCGTGCTCCACGCGGTGGGGCATCACAGGCCGCCCGAACCGGGCCCGCGCCTCGGCGATCACGTCGAGCGCGAAGTCCAGGGCGGCGTCGCCGATCGCGTGCAGGGCCAGGGACCAGCCGGCGGCGGCCGCGCCGAGGCACTCCCGGCGCATCTCTCCGGCGTCCTGCTGCAGGTAGCCGCGGCCGTGGCCGTGCCCGCAGTAGTCCGCGGTCATCGCGGCGGTCTGGCCCAGCATGGAGCCGTCCGTGAACACCTTCGCGGGGCCGATCTGCAGCCACTCGTCGCCCACGCCGGTGCGCACGCCGGCGTCGAGGGTGAGGTGGGTGCCGTCGTCGGCGTGGCCGTCCACGGGGCGCAGCGCGTCCAGGGTGACCATCGTCTGGAAGCGGGTGCGCAGCAGGCCCGCGTCCCGGGCGCGCTGGTAGGCGCCGAACTCGAGGGGGCTGTGGCCGATCCAGCCGCCGGCGATCCCCGCGTCCGTCACCGAGGTGATGCCCTCGGCTGCGTACTCCTGGGAGGCGCGGGCCAGGCACTCGCCGATGTGCTCGTGGGACTCCGGCTGCAGCAGCCGGGTCACGAGGTTCATGGCGGTCTCCTCGAGCAGGCCCGTGGGCCGGTCCGCGGCGTCCGTGAGGATCCGCCCGCCCTCGGGCTGCTGCATCACCTGCTCGCCCACGCCGGCCAGGAACAGCACCGCCCCGGACACGGTGAACGCGTGGCCGGTGTTGTGGCGGATGAGCACGGGGCGCCCGGCCGCGGCGGCGTCGAGGCTGTCCCGGTCCGGCTGGGGTCCGGTGAGGTGGCCGGGGTCGAAGCCGGTGCAGGTCACCCACGCGCCCGGGGTCAGCTCGGCCGCGCGGGCGCGGATCCGGTCGTAGACCTCCTGTGCGGTGTGGGCGCCCTCGAGGTCCACGTCCAGCCGCGACTGGCCGAACCAGACGCTGTGCGCGTGGGCGTCGTTGAACCCGGCGAGGACGGTGCGCCCCCGCGCGTCGAGGCGTTCGCGCGCTGCGAGGCCGTCCAGCTCCTCGTCCACCCCGACGACGACGCCCCGCCACACCCCCAGCCGCGAGGCCGACGGGCGGGCGGGGTCGCCGGTGATGAGGCGGGCGTTCTCCACGATCAGGTCGAGCTGCATGGGGCGGGTCTCCTGGGGTGGGGCGGCGGGGGATGGTTCGCGAGCGTAGCCGGGCCGGGCTCAGGCGGGCAGGGCCGGGCTCAGGCGGGTTCGGCCGCGGCGTCCATGGCCCGGGCCAGGTCGGCGAGCAGCTCCGCCGTCGGCTCGACGCCCACGGACAGGCGCACGAAGCCGGCCGGGACGTCGTCGCCCCAGCGGGCGCGGCGCTCGGCCGCGGTGTGGGTGCCGCCGAAGCTCGTCTGCGCCACCACGTACGCGGCGTCCCCGATGAACCGCTCCGCTGCGGCCGCGTCCGCGAACTCCAGCCCGACGACGCCGCCGGCCGCCGTCATCTGGCGCGCGACGATCGCCGCGTCCGGGTGGTCCGGCAGCCCCGGGTAGGCCACCGCGCGCACGGCCGGGTGCCCGGTCGCGAGCTCGGCGACCGCGAGCGCGGATGCGCACATGCGGGCGAAGCGGACCTCGAGGGTCTCCAGACCGCGGTGGATCAGCCAGGCCTCGTGGGTGCCGAGGATCCCGCCGGCCAGGGTGCGCCAGCCGCGCACGCGCGCCATCAGCTCGGGGTCGCGGGACGCGACGTGCCCGCCGAGGGCGTCGGAGTGCCCGTTGAGGGCCTTCGTGTCCGAGGCGACGACGACGTCCGCCCCCAGGTCCAGCGGCCGCTGCCCCAGCGGGGTCAGGGAGGTGTTGTCCACGACGACGAGCGCCCCCTTCCCGTCCCGCCGCCCGTTCGCGTGGGCGCGGGCGGCGACGTCGGCGATGTCCGCCACGCGCAGCCCGGGGTTGGAGGGGGTCTCGACGAACACGAGGTCGTAGGCGGAGAGGTCGGCGTCCGCGAGGCCCGGCGTGGACACGAAGTCCACGTGGACGCCGGCGGGCACGAGGTGCTCGGCGGCGAGGGCGCGGGTGGCGCCGTAGCCGTCCGCGGGCAGCAGGGCGCGGTCGCCGGGGCGGAGCACGGGCAGCAGGGCGGCGGCGATGGCCGCCATCCCGGAGGGGACGACCGCGACGTCGGCGTCCTCGAGCACGCCGAGGGCGGCCTCGAGCGCGGCCCAGGTGGGGGTGCCCCAGCGGGCGTACTGGAACCCGCCCTGGGCGGCGGGCTCGGCCGGGGCCCCGTCCGGACCGGCGCCGGGCAGGTGGAACGCGGACGCGTGCACCAGCGGCGGGGAGATGGCGTCGCCGGGGGCCATGCCGTGGGCGCGGTGGTGCAGGACCGGGCCGAAGGGCGGCGCGGCCGGGACGTCGTGGCGGGCTGCGCTGTGGCGCGCGGCGGAGTCGGGCATGGGGCCATTATCGCCCCGGGGACGAGGCCGCGGCGGCGGGTGTCGGCGGGTCGATCGGCGGCGGGTGTCGGCGGCGGCTGGCCCAGCAGGACGAGGGCCGGCGACGCGCGGAGTGAGCCGCTTCCCCGGTGGCCTACGGTGGGCGTGACGCCCACCACAGTCGCCTCGCTGCCCGGCGTGCGACGGAACCAGGACCCGCCGTGACCCGCCTCCCCCGCGCCCTGTGGATCGCCCTCGCCCTCGCGGCCGCGCCCGCCTCCGCGTTCGGCCTGGCGCGGTTCGCGTACGCGGTGCTGCTGCCGCCCATGCAGGCGGACCTGGGGTGGTCCTACGCGACGGCGGCCCTGCTCAACACGGTGAACGCGCTCGGCTACCTGGGCGGCGCGGTGTTCGCCTCGCGGCTCGGGCGGCGGATGGGCGTGCACGCCGCGTTCGGCTGGAGCCTGCTCGCCACGGCCCTGGCCCTGGGCGCCTCGGCGCTGAGCACCCTGCTGCCGGTGCTGCTCGTGCTGCGCCTCGTGGCCGGCTTCTCCGGTGCGGTCACGTTCATCCTCGGCGCGGCCCTGACGGCGGCGCTGGCCGCCTCGCTGCGGGCGGGGACGGGCACCGCGGGGGCGGCCGCCGCGGCCGTGGGGGCGTCGGCCCGCGTCCCGACGGCGGCCCTGCTCATGGGCGTGTACGTGGCCGGCGGCGGGCTGGGGATCGTGGTGAGCGGGCTGGCCCTGCCGTGGGCGCTGAACTCGTTCCCGGACGACGTCGGCTGGCGGGTGGGCTGGGGCCTGCTGGGCGCCGTCGGGCTGGTGGCCTGGGCGGTGGCGGCCCGCGCCGCCCGGCGGGTGCCGGCGCCGGCCCCGCGGACCGCGGGCAGCCGGGCGCCCGTGCGCGGGATGGTGCCGCTGCTGGTGGGCTACACGCTGTTCGGGATGGGCTACATCGCGTACATGACGTTCATCGTGGCGCTGCTGCGCGGCGACGGCGCGACCGACCAGCAGGTGGCCGTGTTCTGGGTGGTGCTCGGCCTGGCGGCGGTGGCCGGCGGCTTCGCGTGGGCGCCCGTGGTGGAGCGCCTGCAGGGCGGGCGGGCGCCGGCCCTGCTCATGGTGGTCGTGGCGCTCGGCGCGGGGCTGCCGCTGCTGTGGGCCGGGCCGGTGCCGGCGCTGGCCTCGGCGGTGCTGTTCGGCGGGACGTTCCTCGCGCTCGTCGGGTCCGTGACGCACGCGGCGCAGCGGGTGCTGCCGGCGGCGCAGGTGGCAGACGGGATCGGGCTGCTCACCACGGTGTTCGCGCTCGGCCAGTCCGTGGGGCCGGTCCTCTCCGGCGTGCTCGCGGACTCCGCCGACGGCGTCCGCGCCGGCATCGCGCTGTCCGTGGCGATCGTGGTCCTCGGCGCGGTGGCGTTCCTGCCCCAGCGGCGGGTCCTGCCCGAGGCGGCGACGACGGGCGGGGCGGCCTAGCGGCACCGGCCTGCCGAGCGGCCCGGGAAGGTCACCCGGTCAGAGCGTGGCCTCGTAGGCGGCGCGGTGGCGCTCCCAGCGCTCGAACCAATCGCCCTCCTCGGCCGGCGTGCCCTCGATGTGCGCGGCGAGGTCCCGCAGGTAGACCTCCCAGCCGGCGGCGTGGCCCACGTCCTCGCCGTGGGTCAGGCCGCTGTGGACGAGGACGAGGCGGGTGCCGCCGTCGACGGCGCGGAGCGAGACCTGCACGGTGCTGGGCGCCGGCTCGTCCTCGGCGGACTGCCACGTCAGGCGCAGGCCGCGGCCGCGCTCGCACTGCTCGATGCGGCCCCAGGAGGCGGAGCCGGGCTCGTCGTCGTCCTCCTCGAAGGCGATGCGGTAGTCACCGCCCTCGCGCAGGCCCCCGGTGACGGGCGCGAACCAGGCGGCGAGCCGCTCGGGGTCTGTGAGCTCGGGCCAGAGGTCGGCGGGGGCGACGGGGAGGATGCGGCGCAGCTCCACCGTGCCGTGGTCGTCGGATCGGTACAGGAGTCCCATCAGGTCGGCCATGGGGCCAGTGCACCACGTCACGTCCCCGACGGGAAGCCTGCTGGGCGCGTCGCGAGGGGGTGCGCGGACCTCGCCTCGCGCGCCGGCGCCTCAGTCCCGCGCCGCCCGCGCCGCCTCGGCGGCCCACTCCCCCACGAGCGGCCCGGAGGCCTCCGGCCGGTCCAGGTGGAGGTTGTGCCCGGCCGCGTCCAGGACGTAGCGGGCGGAGGGGCGCTCGACCGCGTCCTCGTCCACCGCGCGGATCCCGGGCAGCGCGTGGTCCCGGAACCGCTCCCACGTCTCCGGGACGAGCCGCGGGGACATCTCGAGGAACGGCTCGGCGTCGTCCGGGTCGAGGGTGGCGAGGAAGGTGCGGACGTGCGCTGCGGTGCGGAGGTGCGGCGCGGACGCGCGGTGCGGCCGGCACGCGGTGCGGGGCGAGTGCCGATCCGGGAACTGCAATCGAAATTCGCCGCATTTCGATTGCAGTCCGCCCGAGAGACACCCGCCCCGGCTCACAGCGGGCGCCCCGAGGCGGCCGCCGCGGCCTCCCCCGGGCGCCCCGTCACCGGCCCCTCACTCCCCCGGCAGCCGGTAGCGCTCCACCGGCATGGTCGCCAGGTCCCGCAGGTACCCGCCCTGGCGGGGCTGGGCGTAGGCGTCGTCGTCGTTGTCCTCGAGGGCCCACGTGCCCTCCTCCCACAGCATGTGGTCGAGGGCCGCAGGCCACAGCGCGCGCTCGCGCTCCGTGAGGGTGACGTGCCGGGTGTAGGCGGCGTGGAAGTCCTCCCATTCGGCGGCCGTCATCATGCGCCCGGGGGCGGAGTCGGAGTCGTTGTGCAGGAGCACCACGGCCATGGCCAGGTCGAACAGGCGCGGCTCCCAGCCGCCGTTGTCCGGGTCCACGATCACCGGCCCGTCCTCGGCGATCACCACGTTCGCGGACTTGTAGTCGCTGGTCACGCCGGCCCGCGGCAGCTCCCCGGCCTCCTCCGCCGCGCGCAGCGCCGGGAACGAGACCGTCCACCACCGCTCCACGAGCCCCCGCACGGACTCCAGCGCCTCGGCGCCGGCCTCCTCGCCGAGCACGCGGGGGAGCTTCTCGGCGAGGGAGGCCAGGTCCGCGTCGGCGTCGTCGCGCCCGGACTCGGGCCACGCGTATGACCGCATCGCGTCCCGCACCGCCGGCTCGAGCCGCGTCGCGTGGAGGCGGCCCAGGAGGTCGCCCAGCGCGGCGACGTCGCGCTCCGCGTCATAGGGCCGCCCCGCCACGAACGGGTACACCGCGTACCAGTGCTCCCCCACCTGCCGCGGATTCGGCCCGTCCAGGTCCACGGGCGCCACCACCGGGAAGCCCCCGGCCGCGAGCGCGCGCGTCCACCCGGCCATCCCCGCGGCCCGCTCGGCGGTGCGGCCCGTCAGCTTCACGACGACGTCCACCGGCTCCGCCTGCCCCCTCGGCACCACGCGGGCCCGGTGCACGAGGGACCACCACGAGAGCGACTCGGGGTGGACGTCCACCAGCCCGAAGGCGGCGGTCAGCTCGGGCAGCAGGTCGTCGGACATGCAGGCGAGCGTAGCGTGATGCGCGCCACGCAGCGGCCCGCCGTCGTCGCCCCCCGGCTCACCAGAGCAGCCGGTCTCCGCGCAGCTGCGCCTGGAGGCCGTCGATGCGGCCGAGCACCGCCACCTGCAGCAGGGCCGGCCACGCGTGGACCACGAGCCCCAGGAGCACCGCCAGCAGGCCCCAGCCCGGGTGGCCGACGACGGCCAGCGCGAGCGCGGCGATCCCGTGCAGCCCCACGGAGGCGGCGTGGCTGACGAGGGAGCCCACGGCGGCGGTGCGGATGCGCCGCAGGTCCGCCCGGCCGGTGATGCGCCGGCGGATGGCGGCGTTCCACCCGGCGGCGCCCAGCTGGCGGGATAGCCAGTCGGTGCGGACCCGGCGGGCGAGCTCGTGCCAGCGCCGGTCCCGCCGCCACGGCCGGTCCACGAGGTGCCGGGTCGGCTCCCCGTAGAACGGGCCGAAGCCGAGGGTGCCGGCCGTGAGCACGCCGACGAACAGCCCCGGGGCCGTGGGCGCCATCAGCGCGAAGGCGGCCGCGAGGGCGGCGACGGCGAGGGCCAGTCCGGCGAGCGAGCGGGGAGTCATCACCGCGGACGCTAGCGCACGGCGCGCCGGCCGCCGCGGCACACGACGGCGGGCGACGCGCGGCGGGCCCATCGGCCCCGGCCCGGACGTCCCGGGTCGGGGTCCGGATCATCTGGACCGCGGCTCAGCCCCCGCCGCGGCTCAGCCCTGGCCGCGCTCCCCGTGCGGGCGCACCACGGAGATGGCGCGGGTGTCCGGGGCGGTGTCCGCCACGTGGTCCAGGGCGGCGGTGACGTCCCCGGTGCGCTCGTACTCGTCGTGGATCTGTTCCCACAGGGTGGCGTTGCGCACGCCGATTGCACGGGGGTCCAGGACGGGGTCCTGGCCGGCGCGGCGCTGGCGGTCGTAGTCCTTCATGAGTCGGATGGCCACGGGGCTCAGGAGCACGAGCGCCAGGATGTTCACCCACGTGTACAGGCCCACGCCGAAGTCCGCGAAGGACCACACGAGCGTCGAGGTCTGCACGGCGCCGAACACCATGGACGCGGCCAGGCCCAGGCGGGCCACCGCGATGCACGCCCGCTGCACGGACTTGTTCGGGATCAGGTACGCGAGGTTGGTCTCGGCGTAGAACGCGAACGAGAGCAGGGTGGTGAAGGAGAACAGGAACACGGCGACCGCCACGAAGGCCGGCCCGAACGCCGGGATGACGGAGTCGACGGCGGTCTGCACCCACGCCGGTCCCGCCTCGATGCCGGGCACGCGCTCCACCAGGAGCGTCTCCTCGTCCGGGCCGAGGACGTTGAAGCTGTTGGTGGAGAGGATCATCAGGCCGGTGACGGTGCAGACGAACAGGGTGTCCACGAACGCGGAGAACGCCTGCGCCAGGCCCTGCTTGACCGGGTGGGAGACGTGGGCGGCCGCGGAGGCCTGGGCGCCGGAGCCGGTGCCGATCTCCGTGGAGTACACGGCGCGGCGCACGCCCCAGGAGATGGCGGCGCCGAGCATGCCGGCGTAGACCGAGTCGGCGGCGAACGCGCTGGAGAAGATCAGGCCGAACATGGCCGGGACCTGCTGCCACATCAGGGCGACCACCACGACGCCCACGATGATGTAGGCCGCCGCCATGAACGGCACCACGAGGCCGACCGTCCGGGCCAGGCGGTGCATGCCGCCGAAGACGATCACGCAGAACAGGACCGCCATGGCCAGGCCCACCCACAGCGGGTCCCAGCCCCACGCCTGCGTCGTGGCGGCGGTGACCGCGTTGGCCTGGATCTGCGGACCGGTGATGACGGTGGCGAACACGGTGGCCGCGGCGTAGGCGACGGCGAGCCACCGCCAGTTCCGGCCCAGGCCCTCGAGGATGTAGTAGGCGGGGCCGCCGCGGTACTCGCCACGCACCTTGTGCTTGTAGAGCTGCGCGAGCGAGCTCTCCGCGAGCGCCACGGGGGCGCCGAGCAGCGCCGTCACCCACATCCAGAACAGGGCGCCCGGGCCGCCGAGGGAGATGGCGGTGGCGACGCCGGCGATGTTGCCGACGCCGATGCGTCCGCCCAGCGCCATGGCGAACGCCTGGAACGAGCTGATGCCCGCCGAGGAGGATCCACCGCGGACCAGCTGGCCGATCATGTCCGGGATGCGCCGCAGCTGCGGCGCCCCCATGCGGATCGTGAAGTACAGGCCGAGGGCCAGCAGGCCGAAGACCATGGGAAGCGACCACATGATCGCGTTGGCGCCGGCGATGAACTGCTCCATGGGGACTCCCAGGTCGGGTGCAGGGTCCTGTGACCCTACCCACACCCGGGGCGATGACGTGAGATGTTGTCGCCGCAGGCGCGACGGAGGGCGGGCCGTCGTCGTCGGGAGTCCGCCGGACCTGCCCCCGGGCGGGCGATCCTGGTGGGATGAGGGCGACCACGCCCGCCCTCCGACCGCCCCGCCCTGCACAGGAGCCCCGCCGTGAAGTTCGTGATCCTCATCCATTCGCATCCGCAGCCCTGGGCCCACCCCACGAGCGAGCACACCGCCGAGTACCAGGCCCTACCGCCGGCCACGCAGGAGGAGCTCGGCGCCCGCTGGGACCGCGTGTTCTCCGAGGCCCAGGAGAACGGCGAGATCGTCTCCGGGTGCGCCCTCGGAGACCCGGCCCACGCCCGCGTGGTCCGGTTCGACGGCGAGCCCCGCGCCGCCGACGGCCCGTACGCCCAGGGGGACGAGCACCTCGCCGGGTTCTTCGTCATCGACGTCGCCACGCAGGAGCGCGCCGAGGAGATCGCCGCCGCCTTCAGCTGCCCCGGCGACACCGTGGAGCTGCGGCCCGTCTGGGAGGGATGAGGGGCGGCGTGGACGCCGCTGCCGACCCCGACGGCGAGCCCTCGCCGCGCCGCTGGTGGGAGAGCCCCCTGGACGTGGAGAGCCTGGCGTGGGACGCCGTCGTCGCCGCCCGCGACGCCGTGCGCGAGCTGGCCGGCGCGCGCGGCCGAGGTCGAGGACCTGCTGGCCGGGGCCGACGTCGTGCTGCTGGGCTACCGGCCGGGCTCCTTGGACCGCTTCGGCCTGGACCCGGAGACCCTCGCCCGCCGGCACCCGCACCTGGTGGTCGGCACGCTCTCGGCATGGGCCGGCGTCGTGCGGATCAGCCTGCTCGGGGCGGCCCGGACGCTGCTGGGGCTCTCCCCTCCCCCGCCCGGGCCGGCCGCGGAGCTGCCCGTGCCGCGGGAGGAGGTGGGCTCGGAGGCAGCACGAATGCACGCGGTCCCGCCGGCGCTCACCCTGGACGGGGAGGTGCTGGCGCGCGACGTCGGCGCGTACGGGGCCGCCACGCTGCGGTGGCTCTGAGGGAGGTGCGCTGAGGGGGTGTGCTGAGGGGGCGGGTGCGGCCCAGCCGTTGACAGCACAACCATCCGGGGAGTGCACTCCTGCTCATGCCCAGCCGCCTGCATCTGCGTCCCCTCACGGTGGCCGACGCGGAGGAGATGTCCGCCGTCCTCGCCGATCCCGCGCTCTACGCGCACACGGGCGGGGAGCCGCCCAGCGAGGAGCTGCTCACCCAGCAGTACCGCATCCAGACCCGGGGCGAGTCCGCGGACGGCTCCGAGCGGTGGCAGAACCTGATCGTGGTGCTCGAGGAGACCGGCGAGGCCGTGGGCTACGTGCAGGCCACCACGCCGAAGGACGGCGGTCCGACCGAGGTGGCCTGGGTGATCGGCGTGCCGTGGCAGGGTCGCGGGCTCGGCGGCGAGGCGGCGGCGCAGCTGGTCGAGCACCTGGCCGGGCAGGGGGTGCGCGAGCTGATCGCGGACATCGCCCCCGGCCACGCGGCGTCCGAGGCGGTGGCCCGGCACATCGGGCTGGAGCCGAGCGACGTCGTCGTGGACGGCGAGGTGCGGTGGACCGGGACCGTGGGGGGACGGGCGGGCTGAGGACTCCCGGACGACGACCCCCGAGCTCCCCCGCCCGGCTCACCACGCCGGCCCCAGGTCCTCAAGCACCTCCAGGTCCAGCAGCCAGCCGTCCGGGCCGGGGACCCACCCGGGCGGCGCCTGATAGCTCGCCCCGTAGGTCACCGTCCCGATCGAGGGCCCCGGGTCTCCCGCGGACGACTCCCCCGCCCCGGGATCGGCGTTGATGTCATAGCGGCCCGGCATGCCGTCGACGTCGGCCAGCCACGCCGATCCCGGGACCTTCTCCTGCCCCGTCCCGTCGGCGGACGCGCGTCAGTCGAACCGCACCTCTTGGACGCGGAGCAGCCGGGCGCGCACGCGGTGCGGCGGCGCGGCGTCGTCGTCGACGTCGACGTCGTGCATGGTCACGTACGCGTCGACGGGCCCCAAGCCCCGCCCCCGGACCCACTCCGTGGCCGGCCCGAGCGTCACCTCGCCCCCCTCCCCCACGCGGAGGGGCGAGCCACAGCAGTCCTGCTCCCAGTCGGTCAGGTAGGCCCGCAGCCGGCGCCCGACGGTCAGATCCATGGTCGGAGCGTAGACGGTGTCAGGACCACACCCTCACCCCCGGCGCCGCGCCCGGGCAGCGAACTCGTCCAGGGCACGGTGCTCTCACGCAACGATCAGGGGTGATCGTTGCGTAAGAGCGGATCCAGCGAAACGATCCGCCGACCCCAGTCCCGCAGGACCGCACTGACACCCCTTCCCGCCGCCCCGTACCCGCGAGTAGCGTGTGACCCGCATCACTCAGCCGTCTCTCCCCGGAGGTGCCCCGTGCCCGACGTCGTCGTCCCCATCCTGCTCGAGCGCACCGCCGCCGCGGAGCCGGACCGCACCGCCCTGATCCTGGGCGAGGAGCGCCTGACCTACGCCGAGCTTCAGGACCAGGTCCACCGCATCGCCGGGCTGCTGCGCAGCCAGGGCCTCGGCCCCGGGGACCGCATGGCGATCATGCTGCCCAACGTGCTCGCGTTCCCGGTGCTGTTCTTCGGGGCACTGCAGGTGGGCGCCGTCGTCGTGCCGATGAACCCGCTGTTCAAGACCCGCGAGATCCAGTACTACCTCGAGGACTCGGGCGCGGTGATGCTGTGGGGCGTCCCGTCCGAGGAGGCGGAGGCGGCCACACAGGCCGTCGGCGTCCCGTTCCACGAGCTCGGGGCGGACGGCCTCGCCCCGCACCTGACGGCGAGCCCCGGCCCGGTAACCGAGGCGGCCGAGCGCGACCCGCAGGACGACGCCGTCATCCTCTACACCTCCGGCACGACGGGCCGGCCCAAGGGCGCCCAACTCACCCACCGCAACCTGACGAGCAACGCGAACACGGTGGTGGAGTCGCTGATCCACCTGAAGGCGGGCGAGACGATACTCGGCTGCCTGCCGCTGTTCCACGTGTTCGGGCTGACCTGCAGCATGCTCACGTGCGTCTCGGTGGGTGCGACCCTCTCGCTGATCCCGCGCTTCGACCCGACGCAGGCCGTCGAGACCATCCGCCGGGACGCCGTCGACGTGTTCATCGGCGTGCCCACCATGTACGGCGCCATCCTGACGGTCGGCGCGAAGGACCCGTCCGCCCTGGCCTCGCTGCGCGTGGCCGTCTCGGGCGGCTCGAGCATGCCCGTCGAGGTGCTGCGCCGCTTCGAGTCCACCTTCGGCTGCCAGATCCTCGAGGGCTATGGCCTCTCCGAGACCTCGCCGGCGGCGTGCTTCAACCACCCGGACACGGACCGGCAGCCCGGCTCGATCGGCACGCCGATCCGCGGCGTGGAGCTGCGCCTGGTCACCCCGGGCGGCGAGGAGGTGCCCGAGGGCGACGCCGAGACCATCGGCGAGGTGTGCATCCGCGGCGAGAACATCATGAAGGGATACTGGGGGCGCCCGGACGCCACGGCGGAGGCCATCGACGACGACGGCTGGTTCCACTCCGGCGACCTCGGCCGGCGGGACGCGGCCGGCAACTACTACATCGTGGACCGCACCAAGGACATGATCCTGCGCGGCGGCCTCAACGTGTACCCGCGCGAGGTGGAGGAGGTGCTGTACGAGCACCCGGCCGTGGCGGAGGCGGCCGTGGTGGGCGTGCCGCACGCCGAGCTCGGCGAGGACGTGGCGGCCTACGTGGTCCTGGCTCCGGGCGCGGAGGCCACCGAGGCCGAGCTCATCGCCCACGTGAAGGACCGCGTGGCCCCGTACAAGTACCCGCGCACCGTGCACCTCATGGACGGGCTGCCCAAAACGGCGACCGGCAAGATCCTCAAGCGGGAGCTCGGCACGGCGGGGTGAAGCGGGGCGCCTGCCGGGCGGCGCGCGAGGGCTGAGGCCCTCCGTCAGCCGCGCCGCCCCGAGCGCCGGCGGGTGCGCCACTGCCGGGACAGGGTCCACAGCTCCCAGAGCGCGACGAGCCAGATCACGGCCACGTACAGCCCGTCGACCCAGTCGAGGGGGTGGACGCCGGTCTGGACGGGCCCGGCGGCGATCGCCGGGTCGATGACCTGCTGGGTGAGCACGAGGGCCGTGAAGAACACGGCGGTCACCAGGGTGAGCGCCGCCTGGAGCACGAGGCTGCCCGGCGTCTGCCGCCGCCGGATCAGCACCCACACGGCCTGCACGACGCCGACGGCGAGGAGCACGTAGTAGGTGGGGATCCAGAAGTCCCACAGCGCCTGGTTGACGAACGGGGCGCCGTCGTTGAGGTGACCGACGTACAGGAACGAGGTCGGCAGGACGGGCAGCACGGCCGCGACGGCGAGGAACACCAGGGACGCCCAGGCCTCGGAGCAGGCCTCCCTGTCGCTTCCCGGGTCGTCGTCGAGGGCGTCGACGGTCCACTCGGGGGCGACGTCCCGGCGGACGGCCTCGCGGCTCTCCACGGGGAGGACGCGGTCGAGGACCCAGAACAGGAGGACGAGCGCGCCGACGGACCCGAACAGGGCCTGGATAAGGGGGCCGGCCACCGCGCCGATCGCCTGGCCGAGATGCGGCACGGGGGTGGAGGCAGCGTAGTCCACCGCGGACGTCACCAGCGCCACGACCGCCACGAACGGCAGCAGCCAGCGCAGCGCCAGGACGAACATGGGGTAGAGCTCAGGCCCGATGAGGACCTCCTCCGCCCCGCGGTAGCGGCGGGCCAGGCGGGCGGGGTCGCCGAGCTCGGTGAGGGCGGAGCGCTCGGCCTCGGCCTCGGGGACGCCGGCGGCGGTGCGCTCCTCGACCATGTCGGCCAGGAGTCCTTCGAGCTCTGTGGCGACGTCGTCGCGCTGGTCGGCGGCCACGCGGCCGACGACCTGGTCGATGTACCGGTGGGTGAGGGTGGTCATGACGGGTCCTTCCCGAGACGGGTCATGCTGTCGGTGAGTCGGAGCCAGTCGTCCCTGAGCTCAGCGACGATCGCCTCGCCCTCCGGGGTGGTCCGGTAGTACTTGCGGGGCCGGGGCTCGTCGGTGTTCCATTCCGCCTGCAGCAGCCCCTGGACCTCGAGCCGGCGCAGAAGCGGGTAGAGCGTGTTCGCCTCCGCGTCGAGGCGGGCGTCCGCGAGGTGCTCGAGGAGCGCGTAGCCGTATCGCGGGGTGCGGCAGGCGAGCAGGCATGCCACCACGAGGGTGCCGCGCCGCAGCTCCTGCCGATGGGTCGCGAGGATCTTGCCCTGGTCTTCATCCACTCCTCACACAATACTGTGTGCCACACACTATTGCCACGGAGCGCAGCATGCCGTCGGGAGCGGGTGACGCACGGGGGCGCTCGGGGTCGCGCCGAGCCGCGACTGCGCCGCGACGGTCGGGGACTCCGGGCAGACGACGGCGGACCCCACCCGGAGGTGGGGTCCGCCGTCGCGCGCGGCCCGTGGGCCGGCGTCGTGCGTCCGTGGACGCGCAGTCCGTGCGGGACTCAGGCCAGGGAGGCCTCGACGCTGACGTCCTTGACGCCCGCGAGCGCCTGGGAGACCGGGCACTGCTCCTTGGCCTCGCCGGCGATGCGCTCGAAGTCCTCGGCGGAGATCTCCGGGACCTGGCCCGTCACCTTCAGGACGATCTTGGTGATGCCCTCGCCCGCCACGAAGGTGACGTCGGCGGTGGTGTCCAGGTGGGTGGGGGCGGTGCGGTTCTTCTTGAGCATGTTAGAGAACTGCATGGTGAAGCACGTGGCATGCGCGGCGGCGAGCAGCTCCTCGGGGTTCGTGGTGGAGCCCGCCTCCTCGGCGCGCGCCTTCCAGTTCACGTCGAAGGTGCCGGAGCCGGAGGTGACAAGGGTGGTGGTGCCGGAGCCGGTGAACAGGTCGCCGTCCCACGCGGTGCTGGCCTGGCTCGTGATCGGGGTGGGCATGGGATTCTCCTCGGGGGTCGGTTCCGCGACGCGGCCGTCAGGTGGCCGCGCCACTGGCGCCCACGCTAGCCCCGGGGCGTCGCCGAGGGTCAGGGGCGGGGAGCGCCCTGGCTCCGGCTCGAGGGCCGGGGGCCGGCCCCCGGCTGCCCTCACACCTCGAGCAGCACCTTGATCTCGCGGCGCTCGTCCATGGCCTTGTACGCCTCGGCGGCGTCGTCGATCGGCAGACGTGCGGTGAAGACCTTCCCGGGCTGGATCTCGCCGGACTGGATGCGCTCGATCAGCTCGGGCAGGAAGCGGCGGACGGGGGCGGGCCCGCCCTCGAGGTGGATCTCGAGACCGAAGAGCCTCGAGCCGTCGATGGTCTGATCGTGGGAGACACCCACGAAGCCCACGTGCCCGCCCGGGCGCCCCGAGGCCAGTGCCTGGTCCATCGACTCCTGCGTGCCCACGGCCTCGCACACGCCGTGCGCGCCGTAGCCGTTCGTGAGCTCCTTGACCTTCGCGGCACCCTCCTCGCCGCGCTCGGCGATCACGACGTCCGCGCCGAACTCACGGGCGAGCGCGGCCCGATCCTCATGGCGGGAGAACACGATGACCTGCTCCGCGCCCAGCGTCTTGGCGGCCAGGACGGCGCACAGGCCGACGGCGCCGTCGCCGACCACGGCGATCGTCTTGCCGGGGCCGGCCTGCGCGGCGACGGCGGCGTACCATCCGGTGCCGAGCACATCCGAGGCGGCGAGATAGTCGGCCAGGCGGTCCGGGTCCGAGGGCTCGCCCCCGGGCACCTTCACGAGGGAGCCGTCGGCGAGCTCGACGCGCATGTACTGCGCCTGGCTGCCCGTGTACTCGCCGGCGTTGACGCAGCGGGACTGGTAGCCGGCCTGGCAGATCTCACACGTGTTGTCCGAGAGCATGAAGGAGCCGATCACGAAGTCGCCGACCTCGAGGGTGGCGACGTCCTCGCCCTTCTCCACGATCGTGCCGACGTACTCGTGGCCCATGCGCCGGTGGTCGACGTCGTTGTGGCCGCGGTAGGGCCACAGGTCCGAGCCGCACACGCACGCGGCGGCCAGCTTCAGGACCACGTCCGTGGGCTTCGCGACGCGCGGGGTGTCCACCTCCTCGACGACGACGTCGCCCGGCGCGCGCATGATCACGGCCTTCATCGTCTCGGGGACGGCACGGGTGGCGGGGGTCTGTGCGGTCATGGTCTGTCCTCCGGTCTGGCCCGGCGGTCCGGGCGGTGTGCGGGGAACAGTCTTGCGTCTCTGGGCCGTGAAGACGACAGATCGGCGTCGGAGGCGGGGCCGGTGGATGGCCGCGCGCCAGCGACATCACCGCCGGGCAGACCCGCGGTGATGTCGCTGGCGTGAGGTCGACCGGCACACCCCGCCCGTCTCGAGCGCACGCCGCCGAGCACCCGAACTCCACCGCCCTGATCCTAGGCGAGAACCGCATGACGTACGCGGAGCTGCAGGACCAGTCCCAGCGTCTGGCCGGGCTCATGCGACAGGAGGGCATCGGCCCCGGGGACCGCGTGGCGCTCATGGTGCCGAACATCCCGGCGTTCCCGGTGGTGTTCTTCGCGGCCCTGCAGCTGGGCGCCGTCGTCGTCCCGATGAACCCGCTGTTCAAGCGCCGCGAGATCGAGTACTACCTGGAGGACTCGGGCGCGTCGATGCTGTGGTCCGTGCCGTCCGAGGATGCCGTGGAGGGCGCCCGCGAGCGCGGTGTGCCGCTGCGCACCCTCGGCGAGGACGGCCTCGCCCCGCACCTGGCGGAGAGCCCCGGCCCGGTGACCGAGACCGTTGAACGGGACCTCGAGGACGACGCCGTCATCCTCTACACCTCCGGCACCACCGGCCGCCCCAAGGGGGCCCAGCTGACCCACCGGAACATGGGCACCAACGCGGACACCGCGGCGGAGACGCTGATCCAGCTCCAGCACGGGGAGACCGTGCTCGGCTGCCTGCCGCTGTTCCACGTGTTCGGCCTCACGTGTGCGCTCATGGCGTCCGTGACGATGGGCGCCAGCCTGGCGTTGATCCCCCGCTTCGATCCCGCCGTGGCCGCGCAGACCGTCCGGGAGTGCGCGGTGGACGTGTTCATCGGCGTGCCCACCATGTACGGGGCCGTGCTGGCCGCGGCCAAGGACCGTCCGGAGGACCTGGCCAGCCTGCGCCTGGGCGTCTCCGGTGGATCCGCCCTGCCCGTGGAGCTGCTGCGCCGCTTCGAGGCCACCTTCGACTCCGAGATCCTGGAGGGCTACGGCCTGTCCGAGACCTCCCCGGTGGCGTGCTTCAACCATCCGGGCGAGGAGCACCATCCGGGCTCGATCGGACGCGCCGTCCGCGGGTGCGACCTGCAGCTGGTGACGCCGGACGGGGCCGTCGTGCCCGAGGACGAAGAAGAGACCCTGGGCGAGGTGTGGATCCGGGGTGAGAACGTGATGAAGGGCTACTGGGGCAAGCCGGAGGCCACCGCCCAGGCCATCACCGAGGACGGCTGGTTCCGCTCCGGCGACCTCGCCCGGCGCGATGCCGCGGGCAACTACTACATCGTGGACCGCACGAAGGACATGATCCTGCGCGGCGGGCTCAACGTGTACCCGCGCGAGATCGAGGAGGTGCTCTACGAGCACCCAGCCGTCGCGGAGGCCGCCGTGGTGGGGGTGCCCCACCCGGAGCTCGGCCAGGAGGTCGCCGCGCACGTGGTGCTCGCCCCCGGCGCGCACGCCACGGAGGAGGAGCTGATCCAGCACGTGAAGTCTCAGGTGGCGCCCTACAAGTACCCGCGCACCGTGAACCTGCGGGACGGACTGCCCAAGACCGCCACCGGCAAGATCCTCAAGCGGGAACTTGCGCCGGCGGAGTGAGCTCGGGATGACCGCCGGGGCCCGCGTGTGGGCCGAGGTGCTCGCGGAGGCGGGCGCCGGCGGCCGTCCGAGGCGGCCGCACGGGACCGAGGCGACCGTGCGGGCGGGGTGGTTCCCGGAGGCGTGAGGGGGCGGCGATGGATTCGGGATGACCCGTCGATCGCGACATGACCTGACGGCAGACCCCAGGTCGTGTCGCGGCCGTCAGTCCGACCTGCGTCGGGCGCGGGCCACCATCCCCGCCGTCACAGCCGCGACCACCTCCCGTGGCGGCTCGGCCCCGACCCAGTCCCCCGCGGCGCCGCCCTCGAGGCTGGCGATCAACCCCTCGACATCGGCGTGGTGCTCACCGCGCCCCGAGCGGCGGACCAGCGTCCAGGCGTCCCCCTCGAGCGTGAGTCGACACCCCGGGGCGAGCTCGCCGCGCAGCCGCGCCAGGGCCCGCCGCTTGAGGCCGTGCTCGTTGAGGAGCGCCGTCGTCGGGGACGCCACCCCGCGTCCGCACGCCCCGCACATCCGCGCTCAGCCGCGCTCGCGCGGGAACCGGCGGGCGAAGTCCGCGGCCACGTCCTTCATGAACCCGAACTCCACGCCGTCGTGCCCCTGGATGTGGTCGAACAGCCGCTCCAGCATGAGCAGGTTCTGCGGGCGGCCCGACACGTCCGGGTGGATCGTGATCGGGAAGACCGCGTAGTCCATCTCGCGGTGCACCCAGTCGAACTGGTCCTTCCACAGCTGCTCGATGTCCCGCGGGGAGACGAAGCCGTGGCTGTTGGGGCTGGACTTGATGAACATCATGGGAGGCAGGTCGTCCAGGTACCAGGACGCCGGGATCTCGATCAGGTCGGTCTCCTCGCCCCGGACGAGCGGCTTCATCCACTCGTGCGCCGACGCGGCCTCGTAGTCGATCTTCGTCCAGCTGTCCCCCACGCGCACGTAGTACGGGGTGTGGTCGTCGTGCATGAGTGAGTGGTCGTAGAGGAAGCCCCGCTCGAGCAGGATCTCGTTGGTCACCTTGGAGAACTCCCACCACGGCGCCACGTAGCCCACGGGCTTGGTGCCCGAGCGGCGCTCGATCAGGTCCGTGCAGTAGTCCAGGATCTCGGTCTCCTGCTGCCGGGTCATGGCAATGGGGTTCTCGTGTGAGTACCCGTGCACGCCGATCTCGTGACCGGCGGCGACGACGGCGTCGAACTGCTCCGGGAACGTCTCGATCGAGTGCCCCGGCCAGAACCAGGAGACCGGCAGCTCGCGCCGCTGGAAGAGCTGCAGCAGACGCGGCACACCCACCTCACCGGCGAACAGGCCGCGGGAGATGTCGCCCGGGGAGTCCTCGCCGCCGTACGAGCCGAGCCAGCCGCCGACCGCGTCCACATCGATGCCGACGCTCACGTAGATCTTCTTCGCCATGGGGGTTCCTCCTCGGAATCGTGGGTGGGGTCAGCGCAGCCGGGTGAACCGCGCCGCAAACTCGTGGGGATCCGGCCGATGCGCCAGCAGGGCGGCGGCCAGGATGCGGGCCTGGAACGGGGTCAGTTCGCCGGCCGCCACGGCACCGGCGGCCAGGATGTCCGCGCCGCCGCCGCGGCCGTAGACGCCGAGGACGGGGCCGGCCAGGGTGCGGGTGGCCAGTACGACGGGCACCCCTCGCGCGACGACGTCGGCCACCGCCTCCGCGTGTCCGGGCCCGGCGTTGCCCAGGCCAGTGCCGGCCAGCACGATGCCGTGGGCGCAGCGATCGACGGCGGACGGCAGGGCCGCGGGGTCCGCGCCCGGGTACGCGGTGATCAGGTCGACGCGGACGCCGTCCAGCCCGGAGTCCGGGAGGTCGAGGGTGCCGGGTCGATGCGGGCGAGCGTGCAGGCGGAACTCATCCCCGTGCGTCGTGCCCACGAGCGTGCCGCCGGTGAACGGCTGGCTGACCATCGTGTGCCCCTTGCGGGTGCCGCGTGCCGAGAGCAGCAGGCCGTCGAAGGCGACGAGGGCGCCGAGTCCGCGAGCGTTCGGGTGAGCAGCGGCGAGGACGGCCTGGCGGAGGTTGCGGGGTCCGTCGGTGTCCGGGTGGTCGGCGGCGCGCTGGGCCCCCGTGAAGACCACGGGGGTGTCCGTGCCGTTCAGCAGGTCCGCGAGGAACGCGGTCTCCTCCATGGTGTCAGTGCCGTGTGTGACGACGACACCGTCGATGCCGGGTTCTTCCGCGCGCTCGCGTGAGACGCGGGCGATCGTGGCCAGCTCCGGCAGGCCGAGCCGGTAGCTGCCGACCGTCATCACGTCCTCGCTGGTGACCTCGACGTCGGCGGTCGCGTCCATGCCCTCGAGCAGGACCTCAGCGGAGTCCCCAGCCGTCGCCCCGGACCCCTCGCCAGAGCGCGAGGCGATCGTGCCACCAGTGGCAAGGACGTGGACGCGGGTCATCGGGAGGCTCCTTCCGCCATGGCCCGACCCTCTCAGCGGCGGGAGAGGCCGGTCAATGGCATACGGGCTGGCCCGCCGAACGGCCCTGGCGCAGCCGGGGGGCATGACGTAGATCCCCGCTCCCCTGAAGGAAAGGACCTGGCCTCGTGTCCACGTTCCAGACACCGCAGTACACGATCACGGAACTGCTTCCATGGCCCAACCGCTCACCGGCGACGGAGTCGTCGACACCGAGAGGGATTGATGCCTGTCACCGCCCTCTTCGACAGTGCCCGCTGTTTCGCTTGGAAGATGGTCTACCAGCAAGCCTCACCCCACCGGATGGAACTCACGAGCAAATTCCTGTCGTCTGGGGCCCAGGCCGCTCAGAACAGTGCCGCCACCCCCCGCGCGGCGAGCGGGACGAGCCGCACGGCCCGCACCACGGTGAACGCGGTGACCACCGAGACGAACGCCCACTCCCGCCAGGACCCGGTCCGGCCGAGCAGGGGAAGCCGGAACCGTCCGGAGGACTGCCACCACCACAGGCGCGCGGGAGGCTCCGGGCTGAGCGGCCAGAGCAGGGCCACCCCGTTGTTGGTGAGGGCGTCGCCGAGGATGTGCACGCTCACGCCGACGGCCACGGAGGCGGGGATCCACCACAGCCCGGCGCTGAGGACGGTCGCCGCCATCGCGACCAGGATGCCGAGCGCCCACGCGGCCCTCCATCCCCGGTTCGGGAGCAGTCGGAGGGCCTTGGCGGCCACGGCCGCCAGGAACGCGGCGATGACCCCCTGCCCCGGCGTGTAGACGTGCCCCGCGATCGGCACCTGGATGGAGGCGGCCGCCGTCGCGATGGCGGTGAACGCCGCGATCCCCACCAGCGAGTGTGTGCCGCGCCGATGCCCACCGGCCACGTGGCGGATGCCGCGGCTCATCCACTCGGTCAGGGGCGGCAGGGCGTGGACGACGGTGGCGCGGGGGTGGTCCCAGTCGCTGATCATGGCCGCGCCGGCGGTGGTCACGGCGCCGAGCAGCTGGAGTTCGGCGGGCAGGTGCAGCACGGCGATCGGCGACTGCCAGTGCGTGAGCGCCAGCCAGGCCGCGGCGCCGGTGGCCGCGTGGGACGGGCCCATCATGGGTGGGGTCCTCTCGTTCGCAGGACCGGGCCGCGTCACCGCGCCTGCGCGGGCCGGCGGGCGGCCCGCGGGGAAGGAAGAGGACCAGGGTGGCAGGCGGGGCGGACACGGTAAGAAGGCCGCCCGGCCCCTCACCCCGTCATCGCCAGCACCAGCGGGGCCAGCAGGGCGGTGAGCACGCCGGAGCAGGCCATGGCGAGGGCGGAGAACGCGCCGGTCTTGGGCCCCTCGGCGAGGGCGCGGGCGGTGCCGATGCCGTGGGAGCTCACGCCGATGGCCAGGCCGCGCACGCGGGGGTCGCGCACGCGCAGCCGGTCGAGCACCCAGGGGGCGAACACGGCGCCGAGCACGCCGGTGAGCACGGGGAGCACGGCGGCGAGGGAGACGATCCCGCCGCCGGCGTCGGCCACGGCCATGGCGATCGGCGTCGTCGCGGACTTGGGGGCGAACGTGGCGGCCAGCGCGGCGTTCCCGCCCATCAGCCGCACGATCAGCACGGCGCTCACCATGGCGGTCAGCGAGCCGACGGTGACCCCGACGGCGATCGGCAGCAGCAGCTTCCGGATGTCAGGCCCGGCCCGGTACAGGGGGACGGCGAGGGCCACGGTGGCAGGGCCCAGCAGGAAGGTGAGGTAGCTGCCGCCGATCATGTAGGTCTCGTAGTCGATGCCGGTCAGGGCCAGGAACGCGGCCACCAGCACGATCGTCACGAGCACGGGCGTGAGCAGGGCGGTCTGCCGGGCGGCGAGCCACAGGCGGCGGGCGAGCACGGCCACGGCGAGGGTCAGCGCGATGCCGAACAGCGGTGTGTGCAGGAGCGCGTCCCAGGCCTCGGCGAGGGAGTCGGTGAGTTCGGCGGCGTTCACTGTGCGTCCTCCCCGTCCGTGAGGCGGCGGGCGAGCGGGGCGGCGACGCCGGCGGTGACCACCAACCCCAGCAGCCAGGGCACCACGAAGCCGACCAGCATCAGCGCCCGGTGTTCCCCGATGAGGCCCAGCACCGCGACGACGCCGACGCCCGCCGGGACGAACAGCAGCGGCAGGTGCTGGAGCAGGTGATGGCTCGCCGTCATCACCGGCGCGTCCTCGGCCGGCCGACGCCACGCGAGCAGGCCGAGCAGCAGGAGCATGCCCAGCACGGCCCCGGGGATCGGCAGGTGCAGTGTGTCGGCCACGAGCGTGCCCGCCAGCTGGCAGAGCAGCAGGATCAGCAGGCCCTCGATCATCGGGGTTCACCTGCCTCGGACGGGCCTACGGTCAGCAGGCCGGGGACGACGACGCCGGTCCCCGCGGCGTCGAGGTGTGCCTGGAGGGCGCGCTGGGCGTCTGCGGCGCGCCCGGCGGCCAGCTGAGCGCAGATCTCTGCGTGCCCGTCGAGGAGGCGGCGGGCGGCGTCGACGGATCCGCCGGTGGCGGCGTGGATGAGGCGGGCCAGGCGGGGGGCGAAGGTGCGCACGACCTCGTCGAAGGCGGCGTTGCCGCAGGTGGCGATCACGTCCCGGTGGAAGCGCACGTCCAGTGCGGAGAACGCCGCAAGGTCGCCTGCGTCCAGGGCGGCGCGCTGCTGCTCCAGGTTGGCGGTGAGCGTGGCGACGAGGGGCCCGACGGCGTCGGGCCGCGCGGCGACCGTGGCGAGGGCGGTGGACTCGAGGAGGCCGCGCAGGGCCGTGAGGTCGGCCACGCTCTGCGGCGTGAGGGCCTGCACGGCCGCACCCTTCTTGGGGAGGAGCCGCACCAGACCCCAGCTCTCGAGCTGGAGGAGGGCCTCCCGGGCCGGCGTCCGGGAGATGCCGGCCTCCGTGGAGAGCTGGACCTCGGTGAGCATCTCCCCCGCGTGGATCTCACCGCGGACGATGCGCCAGGCGACGTCGTGGGCCAGGCGGCCGGCAGCCGTGGCACGACTGCCCCACAAGGGGTCGGAGAGTGGAGTCATGCGGGCCAGAATAATCAGATGCATGCATGGATGTATGCATTGTGTCGGGCTCGGAAGGGGCGCGGGTGGGGAGGGGCGCAAGATGCCGGCACCCACCCCCGCCCCATGACGGTCGCCATCACCCGTCTCGACCCCGCCGGCGCGGACCGCGCGGAGCTCATTGCGCTGCTCACCGGCAACGCGTGGCCCTTCCCTGTGCGCCCGCGCGTCACCCGGCCGGAGGCGAAGGAAGCCATCGAGGACGGCGGCAGGCACCACACACTGTCGGGTCACCAGCTCCCGATGAAGTCCTCCGGGCCGAGGAGACCCTGGGTGTCCGCCCAGGCTCCCCAGCGGTCGAGGAGGAGCGGGATGGCTTGGTCCTCCCACCAGGGCAGGTGGACGAGGCCCTGACTCATGCCTCCGCGGTTGAACCGCTCCACGTTGACCTTGTCCTCGTCGTAGGGCTCGGCCCCCTCGAGGGAGCGTTCGAGCGCATCGTGCAGGAGCCGGCCGAGTTCATACTCACTGGTGGGCATGGGGGTGTCGTCGAGCCGTTCAGCGAGCTCCTCCCAGAGACCGATGCTTCCCCGCAGCCCGTACTGGCGGGGGCGGCGGCGGAACAAGTCGCCGACGGTCGCGCACGCCGACGAGTCGGCCTGCACCACGTCCACACCACGCTTCGCCTGCTCCGCCATGGCCGTGCGGGCCTTCCGGATGCGCTGGCGGAGCAGCTGTGCTTCGGGGCTGGTGCCGCCGTAGGTGAGGTTCAACGGCGGGGTGTGCGTGTCGATCACAGACTTCTCGATGCCACCGAGCGGCGTCACTTCTGCGAACCCGGCGGGTGCCTGCCACACGCGGACGGCGAGGTGACGCCGCATCCAGATGGTCAGCTGCTCGCCGCTCTCCGGGGTGAGGGTGAATCGGCCCGCGGAGGCGACGGCAAGCGGCTTCAGGTCCAGCCGATCCACCAGGAGTGCGGCCAGGGTGCGGCGCAGGGTGGAGCGCGCGGTCCCGCCGTCCGCGAAATGCTTACCGGCCTGACGTTTGCGCAGACTGTCCTCAGCCTTCCCGATGTAGAGCACGTCGCCTGCGCTGGCAGACGCGTCCAAGCGCAGTTCGGTCTGCACCACGTTCGGATCCTGCGCGACCACCGCGTACAGCCCGGGCGAATCCGGCACGACCTCACCGTCAGGCCCACCGAAGACCGTCGCGCCTGCTTCCAAACTTGCAAACAGCCGAGGTCCGGTGTGCAGCGTGTCGGAAGCGGCCGCGATGAGCCCCGCCTTGGTGGTCATACCAATGTCCTCTCTTCGTCCGGGGCATCTACCCCGACTGCACCTCGAGCCTACGGAGGGTCCTGGACACGGTAGGCGCCCTTGCGATGGATCGCTGAGTCCTCACTGCGCCAGGATCCACCGGTCCTCGGGGCACTCCGCCCTCGTTCCACCGGAACAGGGTGAGATGCCACAGCCCGGGGGCCGTGCGGGACGGGTCGATCAACCCGTGCGCACCGGCCTCCTCCAGGCGTCGGCGAGGTCGATGCCGAGGGTCGCAAGTGCGGCGGCGTCACGCAGGTCCACGATCCTTTCGACCTCCACATCCAGGACCGAGGCAACGACCGGAGGAGCAGTTCGCCGGCCCCAGCCAGGTCAGAGGGGGTGGCTCGTTCGACGGAACCGGTCCGCCCCGAAGGTGAACGTGCGGCCCGCGACAGGTTCCGGCAGCTCCTTGCCCTCGACTGCCTTGGGCGTGACGCGGGCGAGCACATGGCGGTTCTTCTCCTGCACCAGGTAGTGGGCGTCCCGGTTGCTGAGGCTGTCGCTGAGACCGAAGAGTCCATAAGGGGTGTCGAAGGCGAGCATCAGCCCCCACTCGAGTAACTCCTGCACCCGGTTATTGGACCGCATCCGCGCGAGGGGGTAGATGACCGCGTCAGGGAAGGCCTCGCGCACGGCCCGGTGACTCTTCGCGCCCAGGGGTCGGCCGGCCGGCTTGTACGGCTCGAGGGAGGCGACGTCCACGGGATGCCGTAGCACGGCGGGCGTCGCGTCGTCTCCGGTGCCGTCCAGCAGATGGTCCACGCTGACTCCGAACAGGGCTGCCATCGCCCGCAGGTTGTCCACGTCGGGAATGCCGCGTCCCGCCTCCCACTTCGTCACCGCCTGCCGGGAGACGTGCAGCCGGTCCGCGAGCGCGGCCTGGGAGAGCCCGTTGCGGGTGCGGAGCTCCTTGATGCGCTGGGGGAGTGCCATGGCCCTGTCCTTTCCTGGAGGAGACGGTCACAGTCTGCACCGGGTCGTCCACCCAGGGGTATGCGGCGGGACGGGAGGGGGCGCTACCTGCCGGAGCACATCGGCTACGGTGCGTTGCCCCCGCTCTGACATGGGCGTTTACGGGGGTGGGGGGTGACGAGGGAACAGGACTGACCTCACTCCCCTCTACGACCCCCATTCGCCTCCGGGCACGCGCACACTTGATCGTGAGCCGCTGGGCGGTGGCCATGTCGAGACGAGCGAGTGGCTCTGGGTCCGTGGTGTCGTCGACGACGTCGGCCATCCAGGTGAGCGTGCGCTCGACGACGGTCACCCGGATCAGCCCCTCGACACGCATCCGCGGGTCGGCGATCAGGCGCTCAGCACACTCGTTCATCACGACCCCGGCCATGCACAGGCGGGCGAGGAGGCCAGCGGGATCCTCAGGTGCGAGGTCGAGCGTGAGGGGTTCCCAGGAGACCAGGTGGGTCATGAATCCATCGTGCCGGGGGGAACTGACTGTCAGACGGGTTCTATACGGGTCAGGTGCGGGATTCCCCCGCAAACGGAGAGAGGAGCTGCTCCAGGTTCTCGGCCAGTGCCGCCTGCAGCGTGGTCTCACCCGACCAGCAGTCCCACGGGAAGTCCGAGCCCACCACGCCTCCGTCCACCATGACCTCGACCATTACCCCCGCACGAGCTCGGCCACCCGCTCCGGCGCGTCCAGGTGCACGTCGTGCCCTGCGCCGGGCACCTGCACGTGCCGCACATCCGGGCGCCGCCGACGCATCTCGTCCAGCTCTCCGGCGGGCACGTACCCGTTCTCCCCGGTGATCAGCAGGGTTGGCGCGGTGACCTGCCCCCATTCCTCCCACCGAGGCCGCTCGTGGACGGGCCGCAGGGCGGCCTCCAGCACGTCGACGTCGAAGCGTGGCACCCGGCCGGCGTCCGTCTCCTCGAGCCCCTCGGCCCACACCCGGGCGGCAGGCCCGCCGCCAAGGTGGGCGACGGCGTCGTCCACGGTGGCGAAGGGGATGAGCCAGGCGCGAAACCAGTCGATGACGCCGGCGGTGGCTTCGGGCGGCTGTCAGCCGAGTCCTGTGCAGGTCAGGGGTGCGCGGGGAGGGCGCGGTTGCCGGCGGCCCCGCCCCTGACTGGCCATTGCGCACCGCGCGGCTGACGCCGCGCCCGCACCGGGAGGACGACCTCGCCGGCCCTGCCGGATCGGTGTCCCTGCTGAACCTGGGGTTCGAGACGTACGGCCTGCACCGGGTGGTGGCGCAAATGGACGCCCGCAACCCGACGCCCGCCCGGATGGTCGGGGCACGACACACGGCACTGAGGCTGGTCAGCCCTGTAGACCACCCCCCGTCAGCCCCGGCGGCCCGCACGCGCGGCGAACTCGTCCAGACAGGCGAGCACCTCGGTGGCCAGCCACACCCGGTTCCGACGCTGAGCGGACACGGCCTGCAGAGCGCCGGCCTCGACAAGCTGGTCCACGGCCCGCTGGGCGGCCGGGCGCGAGACCCCCAGCACCTGGGCCAGGTGGTCCACGGTCACGGCAGGCTGAGCGATGATCACCGCGAGCGCCCGCCAGACCGCCGCGTCCCGCCGGGCGGTGAGCCGCTCGCGCCAGCCGGTCAGAGCCTCGTCCAGGTCCGCGACGAGCTCCCGGCCGTTGCCGACGGCGGCCAGGGCGGCCATCGCGAAGCGGCGCACGATGGGCTCGGGGTCGCCGTCGCGGTAGGCGGTGAGGGCGTCGAAGTATCCGGCCGTGTCCGTGAGGAGTCCCGCTGAGAGGGGCACCCCCATACGGGTGATCGCGCCGGCCCGGTGCAACACGGCGTGCACGAGGACGCGCCCGGTGCGGCCGTTGCCGTCCGCGAACGGGTGGATGGTCTCGAACTGGGCGTGCGCGATGGCGGCCTGCACGAGGGCGGGCACGTCCGTGCGTCGCAGGTAGGCGAAGAGATCGTCCATCCCGGCATGCAGGCGCTCCGGGTGGGGCGGGACGAACTGCGCCGTGTGCGGCGTGGGCGCCCCTCCCCCGATCCACCCCTGCGCATCGCGGTAGGCGCCCGGCCGGGCATGCTCCTGACCATCCATGAGGGCACGATGGGCGGCCAGCAGGGCAGGCTCGTCCAGGTCGGCGGCCAGCCGGGAAGCAGCCCCCATGGCCTTCACGTTCGCCGCCACGAGCGCTGCGTTGGGGCGGGTGCGTTCGCCAAGAGTCGCCAGGGCGAGGGCTCGCGCGCCCGCGGTGATGTGCTCGATCTGCGAGGAGGACGCGGACTCGGTGCGCAAAAGCACCGCGTCGATCGGCGCGATCTCTCCAGTGAGCCCCGGGAGGGCGTGGCTGATCTCGGCGTCGAAGCGCACGACGGCGGCCGTCGCCTCCTCGACCTCGGTCGCCAGATCGGAGGGCAGGTCGAACCCGAGTCGGGCGATACGGGCTGGGAGCGCAGCTCGATACGGGCCCGACGCGCGCACGCGAGCGCGCCGAGTGAGGACGCCGGCGTCATCCGGGTCCGCGGTCCAGGGACGCTCTTCCCAGCCGACGGCCGTGCTGATGGTCTGATCCGTGCCCATAAGGGCATCCTACGCAACGATATGGATCAATCGTTGCGTAGGAGCCATCGTTGTGCACGGACACTGCTGAGCCGCGCGATCGCCTCGGCGCGCGCGGTCGAGCACACCGCTACGAGTCCGGGAGCACGTAGTGCGCTGCGCGCCGCTCCCCGCGCAGTTCGAGGAGACCCTCCTCCGTCATGCCTTTGAGCACTGCCCGCGCGGCCGTGGGCGCGATCTGGCACAGTTCCGCGGCTTTGCTGCGGGTGATGGATCCGTATTCGCGGATGTAATCGGCAATCAGCCGTCGCTGTTGGATTCGGTCGACCGGACGCAGGCGCAGGTAGGCGGCTCGGTCTTCGGCCAGCTCGTAGAACCGCGCGGTCAGCATGTACCGCTGCGCCCGGCTGTTCCCCCTCGATTCCAGGACGCCGGCCTCAACGAGCGCGGTGGCAGCTGCGCGCACGTCCGCCACGGGCAGTCGAAGGCGTTCCGCTGCCTCCGCCGCCCCCGCAGGCCCCCCGTGCTTGATCTCGTGGACCACCCGCAGCTCGGTCAGGGTGAGTGCACGCTGGCCCTCGTTCTGCCGGCGGGCCAGAAAGATCAGCAGCTCCCTGTCCTCATCACCCAAGGGGATGTCGACGATCACGGACCGATGCGTGGAGCGACTGTAGTCCGGCGCACCCCGGCCAGCTCGGAGCTGCGAGGCGAACATGTCCTGCACACCCTTGCCCCGGCGCTCGACGAGCCCGGCGCGCTTGAACACATTCGCCAGGGCAGGGCTGCGAGGAGCCGAGCGGTTCAGTATGTTGGCCGGCGAAACGTCACGGGGGAACCCGCCAGGGCTTGCGACGGAGAACGTGGACCCGGTGAGGGTCACCTGGATCGGCCCCGCCTCGGCGTAATCACGGTGCACAAGGGCATTGGCGATCGACTCGCGCCGCACGCTCTCGGCCAGCAGAGGTACATCGACGCGGACGAGGCCCACCTCCACGGGTGTGATGGAGTTCCGCAGAGCCAAGCGGGTCTCGATCTCCTCGAATGCGTTCAACAGGGGAAGCAGCAGGTCCTCATTCGCTTCCACACCGTGGGGTCGGGAGTCCTGGAAGAGGACTTCCGCAGTCGGGGCCCACCTGCTCAGCGCATCCGACGTGCCGAAGACCAGAACCGCGCCGAGACTGATGCCGCCGTCCGGAGTGAGGAGGTCCAGTGTCCGCAGCAGTTCCGCATCCGTGAGTTCCGCAAGCCCGCTGTCACCAGCCGATTGGCCGGCCAGTCGCCGGAACCGGTCGAACTCGGTTGGATCGAGGTGGCCCCACTCGGCCCCGCGCGCTTCCGCCCGGGCATAGTCCAGGCCGACGACGTCAAACCCAGCCCGCAGGACGTCCATGGGCGTCATGGGCATGCACGCGGGGCGACCGTCCGGCCCCACGACGCGCTTGACGAACAACCCCTTGCGCGTGCCGACGAACGAGGACTTCGCCTGGGGGACGGTGATGACTGCCACGTCCTTGCCCTCCCACGGCACCACCTCCACGTCCACGCTCAACGGTGGTTCGATCCCGTTCTGAATGCGACCGGCCAGCAGGTCTGCGTCCACGGCACCGCCATGGTCGGCCGTCGTCCCGACGACGGTGCCGTCGTCGTCGACCCCGACGAGGATGCGTCCCCCGATGCCGTTGGCCATGCAGACGACGGCCTGGTAGAGGTCGTCCTTCCCCAGGCGTCGTTTGAACTCGACGTCCAGGGTCTCGCCCGCGGCGAGGAGGGGTCCAAGGTCCATCCCATAAGTATCCATAGTTATGAGGACTCGAACCAATGTTGGGGCATGCTTGCCATAACTTTGAGCAACTTTGGTGCGCAGAATGCCCGTGGCTCCCCACACGCCCTCACGACGCCGGGCACAGCCGCTCGGTGGGCAGGGACAGGGTGATGCTCGCAGCGGGGTCGATGCTCTTGGCGACCTCCCCCACGGCGCCGTTCACGGTTGGAGCGACGGTCACGTACGTGCGCGTGACCTCCTGGATGCGCACACGCACGGGGTCGCCGACGCCGCGGGCGAGTCCGCGCTGGTGATCCAGGCGGGGCAGGACTTCAATGGGATGACCCGGGATACCGCGTCGACCGCTCCTCCCGTCGGCCCCGACGGAGAATGGACGCCATGATGAGAGAGAAGGCGGCCGGCGTCGTCGGCATGTCATTCTTCGCCGTCTCCACCGGCATCCTGGTTCTCCTGCTGATCACGGGCTCGGAGACGCCTCGGGAGACGATGGTCTTCTTCGCCCTGATCATCGGCTGCTACGCACTGTCCGCGCTCTGCTTCGCTGCGGCGAAACGCGTTCTGCTGGCGCTGCTGTCCGGCGCGCTGGCTGTCGCCAGCTTCCCGCTCGCCCTGTTCATCGGGTACGTCGTGGAGATGCTCCAGAGCCAGCAGTGACACCGCCGGGGGCACGCGTCACCCGGGGCGCACCGCCCTCGTCCCAGCGGAACAGGGTGAGGTGCCACAGGCCGGGCGCCGTCCTGGACGGGTCGATCAGCCCGTGCGCACCGGCCTCCCCCAGGCGGCGGCGCACCGCCCACGACGACGGCTCCTCCCCCGCCTCCACGGCCGGCCTTCACAGGGCCATGGCGTCGGCGAGGTCGACGCCGAGGGCCGCGAGCGCCTCGGCGGTCACCTTCGCGGCGTAGCCGGTGACGACGGAGCGGGTCAGCGGCTTGCACTCGAGGCAGGCGGGCAGGTCGGGCACGGGAGGCATGTGCCTTCAGTTCCGGCCCGGCCCGCCGCTCCCCTCCGCGATGGCGGTCAGACGGTCCACGTGGGCGGCCCAGCGGTCGGCGTCCCACGGGGGCAGGTTGCTCCCCGAGGCGCGCAGGCTGGGCGCATTGTCCGCGAAGGCCGCCGCGTCCACGCGATGCACGCCCAGGCCTGTGAAGGCGAGCTTCAGCAGGGCGCCGGCGAGCTCGGTGGCGTAGCCCTGGCCGGCATGGATCGGGTGGATGGTCGAGCCGATCTCCCCCTGTGCGTCGCGGGCCTCCTCGCGCGGGCCGCCCTGGCTCCACGCGTCCTGCACGGCCAGCTTCCCCACGTCGATGATCGACTCGCCCGCGCGGACTGTCAGTCGGTCGCCGGCGGCGAGGCGGCTCTCCCGAAGCTCGGCGGCGAACGGGGTGAGCGTCAGCCGCTCGGTGCGCAGCGGGAAGACGACGCCGCGGCGCGCGGCGAGGTCGGCGAAAAGGGTGGGCATGGGGTCACGGTAGCGGCACGGGTGATGGGGCGGTTCGCTGGGATCTGCGGAGCCGCGACGTACCAGGTGCGCCGACCGAGGTCCGCGAGGATCTCCAGGTCAAGGAGCCATCCGTCTGGGCGGGGAGTCTCGGGCATCACAGGCTCGTAGGTTGCTGTGAAGACGACCTCCCCCAGCCCGGTGGCGGTCGCGACCTCCGCGTCAGGGCCACCAGATCCGCGCAGCCGGGGACGGGCCCGATCTCCGTGAACCCGCCATGCGGGAGGAAGCCTGACCACGCCCACCCGGCGCGTGGCCGCCGCGTGGGTACCCGCGGTGCGGAAGTGACACCATGGACCTCGGATCGCACTGATACCGGGTCTCGTGATATGACACCGGGCATCGTGAGCCACGCCACTACGCTGTGCCTCCACTGATGAAGGAGCAACCTCTCCATGCCGACCCTGCGAACCGTGCCCCTCTCCGCTGCCACGCGGGAGGATCATCTCGCCCGCCTCCGGGCCACCAGCCCGGAGGCCCCCCTTGACATCCTGATCGTGGGCGGCGGCTCCACCGGCGTGGGCGCCGCGTTCGACGCGGCCACCCGCGGCCTTGACGTGGGCATCGTCGAGGCCCGCGACTGGGCCTCCGGAACCTCGTCCCGCTCCTCTCGCCTCATGCACGGTGGCCTGCGCTATCTCGAGATGCTGGACGTCAAGCTGGTGTACGAGGCGCTGCGTGAGCGCGACCTGCTGCTCACCCAGACCGCGCCCCACCTGGTGCGCCCCCTGCGCTTCGTCTTCCCGTTCTTCCACAAGGTGATCGACCGCGGCTTCATCGGCGCCGGTGTCACCATGTACGACGCCATGCAGTCGCTCGGCCGCCGCCGCGCGGTGAGCGCACACCGCCATCTCAGCCGCCGCTCCATGGCCGCGACCTTCCCCTCCCTCGACGACGAGAAGATCGTCGGCGCGGTGGAGTACGCCGACGCCCAGTTCGACGACGCCCGCCTGGCCATGATGGTCGTGCGCTCCGCCGTGGACCACGGCGCCGTGGCCGCCAACTACACCGCCGTCACCGGCTACCTGCGCGGCGACGACGGCCGCGTGCAGGGCGTGCGCGTCCGGGAGGAGACCTCCGGCGAGGAGTTCGACGTGCACGCGCGCGCCGTCATCCTGGCCGGGGGCGTGTGGACCCAGGAGCAGCAGGAGCTGGCCGAGGCTGACGGCGGCCTCGAGGTGCTCGCCTCCAAGGGCGCCCACATCACCGTGCCCCGCGACCGCATCCGCGCCGACGCCGCCACCGGAGTGATCACCAAGACGGAGAAGTCCGTGCTGTTCCTCATCCCGTGGGACGAGTACTGGGTGATCGGCACCACGGACAGCCCGTGGGCGGAGGACGTGGCCCATCCGGCCGCCACCGCGGACGACATCGACTACATCCTGGAGCACGCCAACGCGGTGCTGAAGGAGGACCTCACGCGAGACGACGTGATCGCCACGTACGCCGGCCTGCGCCCGCTCCTGCAGCCGGTCACCGGATCCGACGGCGGCTCCACCAAGATCTCCCGCGAGCACACCGTCACCGAGGTGGCCCCCGGCCTCACCGCCGTCGCCGGCGGCAAGTGGACCACGTACCGGGCCATGGCCGAGGACGTCGTGGACTTCGTGGTGCGCGAGACCCACCCGACCCGTCCCAGCCTCACCGAGCGCATCCCCGTGCTCGGCGGCCTCGGCTACTCGGAGATCGAGGCGGAGGCGGACCGCATCGCCGCCGACTACGGCCTGGACGAAGCCCGCGTGGACCGGCTCCTGTTCCGCTACGGCACCGTGCTGCGCCACGTGCTCGACCTGATCGACGCCGACCCGTCCCTGAGCGTCCCTCTCGCCGAAGCGCCGCGCTACCTGCGCGCCGAGATCGTCCACGCGGCCCGGGCCGAGAGCGTCGTCCACCTGGACGACGTCATCGAGCGCCGCACGCGCCTGTCCACCGAGGTCCGCGACCGCGGCGTCGCGGCAGCCGAGGAGATCGCGTCCCTCGTGGCCCCCGAGCTGGGCTGGGATGAAGAGCGCATCGCGGGTGAGATCCGCGCGTACAAGAGCCTCGTCGCCGCCCGCCTCCGCGGCGAGACCGCCCACGACGACGTCACCGCCGCGGCCGCACTCGCAGCCGCCGACGCCGCCCCCACCCACTGAAAGGAGCCCGTCGATGGGCACGATCTTCCTGCATGAGATCGCCGGCACAAGGGCAGCTCGGACTGGGGCTACTCCTGGGTGCCGATCGTCGGCCCGCTCGTCGGCGCCGTCCTGGCCGGCCTCGCCGCGCCGCTGTTCGTCTGAGCGGTCTGCCCGTCCAACCCCGGCGGGCACGTTCCCCTGCAAGAACGTGCCCGCCACCCCCACACCCCCGTGACCACCTACGAAGGAGTAGGACATGACCACCCCCCGCTACGTGATGGCCATCGACCAGGGCACCACGTCCACGCGCGCGATCCTCTTCGACCACAGTGGGGCCATCGTGTCCACTGGTCAGCGCGAACACGAGCAGATCTTCCCGCGCGCCGGCTGGGTTGAGCACGACCCGGTGGAGATCTGGACGAACACCCGCGAGGTCATCGGCGAGGCCCTGGCCCGCGCCGAGGTGACCCGACACGACGTCGCCGCCGTGGGCATCACGAACCAGCGTGAGACCACCGTGGTGTGGGACCGCAACACCGGCAAGCCGGTGTACAACGCCATCGTGTGGCAGGACACCCGCACCGACCGCCTCTGCGAGCGCCTGGCCGGCGACGTCGGCGCGGACCGCTACAAGGAGCGCGTCGGACTGCCCCTGGCCACGTACTTCTCCGGCCCCAAGGTGGCCTGGATCCTGGAGAACGTGGACGGGGCTCGGGAGGCCGCCGAGAACGGCGACCTCATCTTCGGCACCACGGACTCGTGGCTCGTGTGGAATCTCACCGGCGGCGGCGCGGGCGGCCGGCACGTCACCGACGTCACCAACGCCTCCCGCACCATGCTGATGAACCTGGACACCCTCGACTGGAACGAGGAGATCTGCGCGGACATGGGCATCCCGATGTCCATGCTCCCGGAGATCGTCAGCTCCTCCGCCGAGGTGGGCACCGTGGCCGGCCAGCAGCTGCTGCGCGAGACGCCGATCACCGGCATCCTGGGCGACCAGCACGCGGCGACCTTCGGCCAGGCGTGTTTCGAGGTCGGCCAGGCCAAGAACACGTACGGCACCGGCAACTTCATGCTGATCAACACCGGCGAGAAGCCGGTGCACTCGGACAACGGCCTGCTCACCACGGTGGCGTACCGCATCGGCGACCAGAAGCCGGTGTACGCACTGGAGGGCTCGATCGCCGTCACCGGCTCGCTGATCCAGTGGCTGCGGGACAACCTCGGGATGATCGGCAGCGCCCCGGAGGTCGAGACCCTGGCCGCCAGTGTGGAGGACAACGGCGGCGTGTACTTCGTCCCCGCGTTCTCCGGCCTCTTCGCCCCGCACTGGGACGCCACGGCCCGCGGAGCCATGGTGGGCATGACCCGTTACGTCAACAAGGGGCACATCGCCCGCGCGGCACTTGAGGCCACCGCCTTCCAGAGCCGCGAGGTCCTGGACGCCATGAACGCGGACTCCGGCGTGGACCTCACCGAACTGAAGGTCGACGGTGGCATGGTCGCCAACGAGCTGCTCATGCAGTTCCAGGCGGACCTGCTGCGCGTGCCCGTCGTGCGCCCCAAGGTCACCGAGACCACAGCCCTCGGCGCCGCCTACGCCGCAGGCCTGGCGGTGGGGTTCTGGTCGTCCCAGGACCAGCTCGTGGCCAACTGGGAGGAGGACAAGCGCTGGGAGCCCACCATGGACGAGGAGGAGGCTGAGCGTGCTTTGCGGCTGTGGAAGAAGGCCGTGGAACGCTCCCGCGACTGGGTCGACGAGGACGTCGTGGCGGCCCAGGGCTGAGCCATCCGATCCGTAGGCCGGCCCGGATCCGGGCCGGTCCGGAAGGACACCGAGCAGCACTACCTCGCCCCTCTCGTCGGCCGCCTGTGCGCGGAGCGGGGCGGGGTCGGTGCCGTTGCCATCGGTGCAGTGGCTGGACCCGAGGGCCTCAGGCAGGTGGGGGCGATGTTGCCGAACGTCGCCCAGCGCACCCTCAAGAAGTGACTCGAGGGCCAACCCCTGTCGAGATGCGGTGAAGACTGCACAGGAGGTCGCGCGCCCGGGCCACGGTTTGGGCGTTCGGCGGATGGGCGCTCCCCCATGGATAGTGGGCCAGCTGAGCACGGACACCGCGTGAAGGGCCGACTCGTCTCGCTGCTCCCCCCAGAACAAGGACCCTGGGTGAGCAGGCGGCGTACAAGGCAGGATGGCGCCATGGAGCGATTCACCGTGACGCACGCCGGCGTCGAGCTGCACGGAGTCGACAGTGGGGGAGCTCTCCCCGCCGTCCTTCTGCTTCATGGGCTCGCGGGTCGCTCCGGGGAGTGGTCCCCGGTCATCGACCGCATCCGCCATCGGTTCCGAGTGGTCGCCTTTGATCAGCGCGGCAATGGCCTGAGCACGCGGCGCCCTGACGACCTCAGCCGCGAGGCGCACGTGGCCGACGTCGTCGAGGTGGCGGATCACTTGGGGATCACCGAGCTGGTGCTCGTGGGGCAGTCCATGGGAGCGCACACGGCGATGCTGACGGCCGCCCGCCATGCTGATCTCGTCCGCCGCCTGGTGTTGGTGGAGGGAGGAGTCGGAGGGGAAGGTGCGGAAGCCACCGAAGGAACCATTCAGTGGTTCCAGGGATGGCCGGCACCGTTTCCCTCCCGGGCGGATGCCGCGGCTTTCTTCGGCGGCGGGGAGACCGGAGCCATCTGGGCGGCAGGCTTGCAAAGGACGCCCGCGGGCCTCATGCCTCAGTTCGACGTGGATGTCCTGCGGGCTGCGCTGAGCCCGGTGCATGCACAAGCGCGGTGGGCGGAATGGGCGGCCCTGCGCTGCCCCGTGGACCTCATCCGCGGCGGGCAGGGCTTCATGCGGGATGAGGAAGTGGCACGGATGAACCAGCTGCAGCCGACCATGCGGGTGGTGGAGGTACAGCAGGCCGGACACGACGTGCACCTCGACACCCCGGACGAGGTGGCCGATGTCCTGCTCCACGAGCGCTGACGAGCCCGGCTGGCCAATCAGGGCCATCCATTCAGACGGTTGGCATTGTGATGACTAGGTGTTGTGGGTCATGGACACGCCCGCTCGCCTGCGCGGAGAGGTCGCCGACCGCTACGCGGCCCTGGCCCTGCCCTCCTGGCCGGACCCCCACGCCGACCGTGCCCCGTCGGAGTCCGAGTACGAGCGCGTGAGCGACCCGCAGCGCTACCGGATCGTGGCCGCCCGGGCCCGGCTATGGGCTGAGGTGCTCGCCGAGGCGGGGGCCGCCGTCGCCGAGGTCCCCCTCGAGACCGTCACCCCGGACGGTGAGACCGCCCCCGGGCAGACCGTGCTCGTGCACCGAGCGCTGCGCGTGGACCCGCCCGCCGGCGTGGACGGCGCGGCGCCGCTGTGGCTGGTGGAGTCGCTCACCCCTGCAGGCCCCGAGACCCTGCCCCTGCTCCACCTCTCGGCGGGGCGGGTGGAGGACCTGCGCGCCCGGTTCCCGTTCTGCGGGTGCGATGCGTGCGACGACGGCTCGGACCGCCTGCTCGACGAGCTCGACGACGCGATCACCCGCGTCATCGCTGACACCGAGTCGACCGCGCACCGGCTCTGGTTCGGGGAGCGCTGACGCCGGGACGCGCCCCGCCGCCCGCCCCTCTACGCTCAGTCCATGACCGTCACCCTCGTCCGCCTCGACCTCGCCGGCCCGGACCGCGAGGCGCTCGTCGCCCTCCTCAGCGAGAACGCGTGGCCGTTCCACGTGGACCCGCGCCCCACGCGGCGGCAGGCGGAGGAGGCCGTCGACGCCGGCGCCTGGGGCGACGAGGACCACGCCGCCTACTGGATCGACGACGACGCCCACGGCCGGGTCGGCGTCGTGCGGCTCGAGGACCTCACCGACCCGACGCCGCTGTTCGACCTGCGCGTGGCCGAACCCTTCCGGGGCCGGGGCCTGGGCGCGGAGATCCTCACCTCCCTCACACGGCTCGTGTTCGAGACCATGCCGGCCGTGGACCGGCTCGAGGGCCAGACCCGCGAGGACAACCTCCCCATGCTCCGCACGTTCCGCCGCGCCGGCTGGGTGAAGGAGGCCCACTACCGGCGCGGCTGGCCGGTCGAGGGCGGGGAGCCCCTGGCCTCCGTGGCCTACGCGATCCTGCGGCAGGACTGGGAGGACGGCACGGTGACACCGGTGCCGTGGGAGGACTGAGAACCCGGGTCAGGTCCCGGCTTCGACGAGACGGACGCGCGGCCCGCCGTCGTCGTTCCAGCGGAACAGGGTGAGGTGCCACAGGCCGGGCGCCGTCCTGGACGGGTCGATCAGCCCGTGCGCACCGGCGGCCTCCAGCGACTCCCTGACCGCCCACGACGACGGCCGTCGGCCCGCCTCGACATCCGGCTTCCAGGGGGCGACGGCGTCGGCGAGGTCCACGCCGAGACGGGCGAGCGCGACCGCGTCCCGCAGGTCCACGATGCGTTCCGCCTCGACCTGGAACGCGAGGGTCCGCCGTTGCGGGGAATCCGCGTCCGTGTGGGCCACCATCGCGGCGGCGACGCCTTCCTCGGACGAGCTCAGGTAGAGCGTCGGCACGTCTGGCGGCGAGTAGCGGCCGGCGGACCGCGAACCCTGCAGAGCGGCATCCAGGAACCGCTCGTCCACGGCGCGGTGGAAGGTCCCGGACACGGAGGTGAACACGGATGCGGGCTCGGTCATGTGATGATCCTGCCGGACCGCCGCCGCCGCGCGTAGGCCCAGAGGGGACTAGGTTCGCTCCATGAGCATCGACTCGCCCCGTCACCACTTCAGCGACCGCCTGTTCGCCTCGGACGCCCCGTTCTCGCACGCGCGCCGAGCGGGCGACCTGTGGTTCATCTCCGGCCTGATCGGACAGGACCCGGAGACCGGCGCCGTCGTCTCGGACGATCCCGCCGAGCAGCTGGTGCGCCTCTTCGCGAACCTGCGCCTGCTCCTCGAGGACCTCGGAGTGGGCCCCGCCGCCCTGGTGAAGGTGACGGTCTGCCTGGTCGACTACGCGGACTTCGGCGTCCTCAACCGCGTGTACGCCGAGGCGCTGCCCGCCCCGTTCCCGGCGCGCGTCACCCTCCAGGTGCCGGGCCTGCCCCTGGGCGCCCGCTTCCAGATCGACGCCGTGGCCGAGGCCGCATGACCGCCCGGCACGGCACGTACCCCGCCCAGGATCGGCCCATGACCCCCTCCCCCGCCGAGACGAACCTCGCCACCTATGACGACGCCCGGCTCGCCGCCCTCTACGACCATGACAACCCGCCCGGGGAGGACCACGCCTTCTTCCGGCAGGTCGCGGAGGAGGCCGGCGCGACGCGCATCGTGGACCTCGGCTGCGGCACGGGATCGCTGACCGTCACGCTCGCGGACGAGGGGCGCGCCGTCGTCGGGATCGACCCGGCCGAGGCCATGCTGGCCGTGGCGCGCGCCCGCCCCGGCGGGAACGCGGTGACGTGGCGGCAGGGCACGGCGGAGCTGATCGAGCCGGCGTCGGCGGACCTGGTGGTGATGAGCGGGAACGTGGCCATGCACCTGATAGGCGACGTCTGGCACGCCACCCTGCAGCGCGTCGCGGCGGGCCTGACCCCCGGCGGGCGCCTCGTGTTCGAGACCCGCAACCCGGCGCTCCGCGCGTGGGAGGGCTGAAGCCACGGCCCCGCTGAGCGCACGACGCCGGCCGGTCGCCTCCTCGAAACCGAGACCGTGACCGCGCCGGACGCGGACGGCGTGGTGCTCATGCGAATGCGGACCGAGTTTCTGGACACGGGCGCCGCGGGGGCGGGTGCGGTCGTCGAGGGCACCGCGGTGGAGGGCACCGTGGTGAAAGCGGAGCAGCGCCTGCAGTTCCGCTCGGCAGCGCAGGTGCGCGCCGACCTGGACGCGGTGGGGCTGACCGTCGAGCGGATCTCCGGCGACTGGCACCGCACGCCGTTCGTCGAGGCCACAGACCGACTGATGGGGGTGGAGGCGCGGAAGGCCTGAACACGGCGCGGGCGAGGCCGTCGCTCGACCGCACCTCCCCGCTACGCTCGCCGCATGCCGCGCGTCTCCGCCCCCGTCCCCGCCCCCCGCCGCTGGTGGGCGGGCCCGCTGGACGTCGAACAGCTGGCCTGGACCGCCGTCAGTGACGCCCGGGACGCGGTCCAGGCGCTGGTCGACGCGCGGGGCCAGGGGTGGCGGGTCGGCACGACGCCGGAGCTCGTCGCCGGCTCCTTCGCCGCCATCAAGCACCTGCGGGTGGGCGGTGAGCCCGTGGCGTCCTGGGCTCCGATGTCCGGCTTCGTCCGCGCGGCGGACGGCTGGGTGCGCACCCACGCGAACTATCCGCACCACGCGGCCGCCCTCGGCCGCGCGCTCGGTGCCCGGGACCGCGCGAGCCTGGAGCGGGCCGTGGCGGGGCGAACCGCGCTGGACGTGGAGGAGGCGGTGCACGACGCCGGAGGAATCGCCGTGGCCGTCCGCCGCGCCACGCAGTGGGCCGCGCACCCGCAGGGCGTGGCGACGAGCAACGAGCCGTGGGTCTCGGTGGACGCCGGCAGCGAGCGCGCTCCGCTCTCCGGCGGGGCACTGCCCCTGGACGGCGTGCGCGTCCTGGACCTGACCCGCGTGATCGCCGGGCCGGCCGGCTCGCAGCTCATGGCGTGCCTCGGTGCGGACGTGCTGCGCATCGACCCGCCGGCGCGGCCCGAGATCGACGCCCAGTTCCTCTCGAACGGAATGGGCAAGCGGTCCGCCACCGCGGACCTGGCCGAGCACCGCACCGAGCTGGAGGCGCTGCTGGCGGGGGCCGACGTCGTCCTGCTGGGCTACCGGCCCGGGTCCCTGGACCGCTTCGGCCTGGGTCCGGACGCGCTCGCGCAGCGGCACCCGCACCTGGTGGTCGGGTCCCTCTCGGCCTGGGGCGAGCGCGGCCCGTGGGCGCAGAGGGCGGGCTTCGACTCGATCGTGCAGGCCGCCTCGGGCACCGCGCTGGCGTGCTCCCCGGACGACGGCGCCACCCCCGGCGCCCTGCCCGTGCAGGCGCTCGACCACGCGACCGGGTACGCCCTGGCGGCCGGGGTGGTGCGCCTGCTGGCGGAGGGGCGGGCCGGCGTCGTGCGGGCGAGCCTGCTGGGCGCGGCCCGGACGCTGCTCGGATGCGCCGCCCCGCCGGAGGAACCGGTGGCGGAGCTGGGCGTGCCGCGCGTGACGGTGCGGTCCGCCGCGGGCACGCTGAACACCGTGCCGCCGCCGCTCACGCTGGACGGGGCGACCGTCGAGCGGGACGTGGCCGGCTACGGGGCGGCGTCACTGCGCTGGGCGTGAGGGGCGGGGCCGGCCGGAGCGGTCGGGGGACGGCATCGCCTCCGAGCGCACAGATCCCGACCGGCTACGACCTCTGTGCTTCTTCCCGCCCAGGAAGCCGCCGGCCCCAGCGGTCCAACGCCGCCCAGCTCAGAGCATTCCGCCAGTCCGTCCTGGCGACAACGGCCCGTGCAGCGTCGACTTCAATGCATTCAGAGGGTTCCACCACTCCCCAGACCTGGCCCGAACGTCGTGTGCCGTCGAACCGTTGCAGCAGAACGCGGGTCTCTTGAGCACCGTTCTGGACGACGCGATTCTCGACGCAGCCACAGTCGTTCCGGCCCGCGCCCGCGCCCTCGACGAAAGCGGTCCATGCGAGGGCACTGGCATACCTGCGCCTGACCGACAGCCCAGCTCGTCGCGCAACCCCCGCCACCTGCGGCACAAGGAGCAGGCCTATGAGCCACGGCAGATCAGTCCGGAACACCTGGAGGCCCGGGAACCCTTCGCTAGGGGCGCCTTCCAGCATCTTCACCATCCCGACGACGAACAGCGCCGAAATGGCATACCCAGGCAAGGCCCACTTCCACCTCCGTGGCACATAGGTGATCACCGCCGCGGCGAACAGGAGGCCGTATCGGTACAGACGAGCCCCCACACCCTCCACGCTGACCGAGCGGATGGTGCCCGAGAGCCTGGGCTCAGTGAGGAGAAGTACGGCTGCGCAGACGCCGAAGAGCAGGAGAGCCGCCGCCTCGACCACGCGCAGAAGCCGTTCCACCCGTCTCTGCCGCTCCGGCGTCCACGAGCTCGCACGGATGCCTCGCACCCTCCCGTTCTCGCCGACCAGGACGCCCGCATCCACCGTCATGCCCCGCTCACCTTTCCCGTCCTGCATCGGGTTCCGCAGCTCGCGGAAGCGCCTCCGCGATCTGTCGGAAGTAATTGTGCCGCGACCATGCCTCGCGGTCTCCGATGACGTACAGCCGTCGCTTCGCCCGGCTGACGGCGACGTTGGCCAGGTTCACCCGACTCGACGCCCAGTTCCGCGCGCCGGGCTTGTCCGGGGCTCCCCCGAGCACGAAGAACACGACGTCGGCTTCTCGGCCCTGAGCCGTGTGGATCGTGCCGGCCGTCAGGCCCGGGAACTCGTCCGAGAGCACCCGCAAGGTATCCGCGACCTCGCGGAACGGAGAGATCGCGATGATCTCCGTGCAGGGGATCCCCCAGCGACGACACGCTTCAATGCCCCGCCTGACGCGCTCGATCTGGTTGGGCTGGAGGTGTGTGCCAGGGGTTCTCGCCGGGGTGTCCATCCACGAACTCGCGAAGATCTCCCCGTCACCGGTCCTCTCGAAGGGGTCCTCCTCCGGCCCCTTGCGTTGCACTCCGGAGACCATGAGCCCGTCGTAGGCGAGCTCGTTGCTCAAGGTGAACATCGGGTCGTCACATCGCCGGTGCACGCGCAGGGGCGAGCTCACCCAGACGTCATCCTCACCCTGCGGCAGAGTGGTGCCGTACCGGGAGACGCGGTCCGCGAGCCGTTGTACCGAGGCCTCCGGCGCGATCCACGTCGAGGAGACACCGTGCGCCTTGGCCAGGCTTCGGGAGACAGTCACCGGGATCGTCACCACGGGCTCCAGCTGCAGCGGATCACCGACCACGACGGCACGGTTCGCCCGCCAGATCGCCCCCGCCGCGTACTGGGGTGACGCCTGCCCGGCCTCGTCCACGAACAGCCAGCCGAGGGACTCACGGCCCATGCCGGTGAACATTCGGTCGAAGGACGCGAAGGTCGTCGAGACCAGCGGCACCAGGAGGAAGAACACCTGCCAGGCTGCCCGACGCTTCTCCGCCTCAAGGTCTCGGGGCGCAGCGCCCGCCATGACTTCCATGGCCGCCTGGAGGGAGGGCCGGAGGTCACGGGCCGCGGCCGCGATGAACGCACGGTGCAGCTCGAGCGCGGCCAGGAAGAGTTCCGTCCTGGCCTTCTCCATTTCCTCGTCCAGCCACGGCGTGGTCGTCTCGCGCGTTTGCGCATCGACGACGGCGGAGGGGTGCCGGCCGCCGAATCGTTCCTCGTCGGCGCGCACGGCGGCCTCGAGGTCCGCGAGATCCCCTCGTCTCCGGGCGCAGTCGCCGTCGAGGTGCACGATCTGCGCCTCCAGTTCGCTGAGACGTCGTTCGGCCGCCTCGGTGTCGGCAGCGAGGGCGGCCCGGTCGGCATCGGCCGTGCTCCACGCCTCCAGCAAGGGCTGATAGGTCTCGCGCCACTGCTGGCCGGCCACCCCGAAGCTCGTGATGGTCTCCCAGAACCCCGGCTTGGCGTCACGGTGCAGGTCGAGTGCATCCCTGATCCGACCGGCCTCCGCCTGCGCTGCGGAGTGTTCGCGGCGGATCGCTTCGGCGCCCGCCCATTTCGCCGTTCGCTGGCGGCTGAGCTCGGCGAGACGCCGCTCGGCGTCCCGAACGGCCTCCCGTGCCGCGGCAGTCCTCACCGTCCGCTGAGCGGCGTCCCGGCGCTCGGTGAGACCGCGGTCCACCTCGTGGAGCGCTCGATGGAAGGCCTCCCGGGCGGCAGTCCATTGGACCGGGGCGGAGGGGGACGCCGCCCAGTCCTTCAGCAGAGTGTCCAGCCCCCGCCCCTGTGCGCCCCGGCCTCCGCTCGCCCCTCCGAAGAGGACGGCGTCACGGAAGCGTGCGCGGTTGACCTTATTGCCGAGCCGCGCCGCCACGAGTCCCCAGGCGCCCGGACTGGCGGCAGCGGGCTGCTCCGCTGCCGGGCCGTCGCCGGCGCCCGGGGCCCCGTCTTCGTCCGCGTTCTCCACACCGAGTCCCAGGGCGGCGGTCGCCAGATCGGCGAAGTAGTCCGCGTCCGCACGGCCGGAGTCCTTGATGGCGTCGCGGTGGGGGATCTCCTCGGAGATGTTCTCCACGGCGGCGTTGTTCGCGGAGGCCACCACCATTTCGAATCCAGTGAGCTCCGGCTGTAGCTCGTGCACCGTCCGGTGCCTCCGTCCTTCCCCGGTCCATGCCAGGGTCCGTCCGGTGAAGGCCTCGGACGGATCCGCGAAGCCAGCCAGCCGTCGCGCTCGCTCGACGACGTTGGCGGCCAGGATGTCCCGGAGCATCGTTGTCTTGCCGGTCCCGGGTGGCCCGTTCACCCCCATCAACCCGGGCTCGGCTCCGAGCTCGTTCAGGGCCTGGTTGACCGCGAACTGCTGGCTGCGCGCCAGAGCATGCGACGGCTTCGCAGGCCACCGACCGGCCGGGACGCGGGCGGGCTCCACACCGGCGTCGACGATGTCGGGCCGGGTGACGACGTCGACCCGTCGCTGGGTGTCGACGTCGCCATCCGGTGTGAGGTAGGCATCGAGGGCGGGTCCGACGTCGCCCCGCGCGATCGCCTCACCCACGCGGTGCAGGTCGGACAGGTAGAAGCTGTTGAGGAAGTCGATGTCGGGGGTCTCGTCTCCGGACGACGCGGAGACCACTTGGCTGGCGATACGGACCTCGTGGCCGGCCAACGCGGGCATCCCCTCCACGCCGGCGCTGTGCTGGGCCAACCGGATGAGCGCCACGAGCATGCCGGCGGTCAGCACGGGCTGTTCTCCGAAGGCGTCATCGTCCGGCACGCCCGCCGCTCGGTCCGCGGCGTCCACGAACGCCTCCCCCGCCACTTCGAAGCCATCGACCAGCGAGTCATCGAACCCCTCGCCTCGGCAGAGCCGGCCGATCCCCCACAGCGCGGAGGACAGGACGCCCGCGCCGCCGATCAGGCGCCCGTCTGCGTCCACGAGCGCGCCGGCGGCCGCGCTGCGTCCACCGGGTCGCTCGTCATAGGCGTCAGCGTCAGCCGGGAACGCCGAGTGCAGTGTCTGGTAGGCGTCCTCGAGTGCGTAGATCCCCAGGTAGAGCGTGTGCCGCCACTCTCGCGCCGCTCCCTTCGTCGTGGGGGGCGGCGGGGCGAGCCGGTTCCAGGGCAGAGCGACGTCCCCGTCCTCCGCCCGCCACGTGATCACGCGCTTGCCGAAGGGGGGCGTCGTCCGCGGGGTCAGCTTCGGCAGTGGCTGCGGGTCGAACAGCTCCTGCAGCTGCCAGAAGCGCACGATGTCCTGCTGAGTTCTCCCCCGAGTGTCTCCCATGCCGACATCCTCACATCTCAGGCCCCATGGCGCGCCTTCGCGAGCATGGCCGCTCGGGCGGCTTGCAGATGCTCCGAGGCTCGGCGCGGGCATTCCATCCCCCGTCTGACGTCGCCTCCCCCTGGACAATGAAGTCCGTTCAGTTCCGGTTCAGCCCGAACCGGCGCGTCATCAGAGCCTCCTTGTAGTGCTTCTCCGCGGCGTCGATCTGGGCCTGCGGGGTATTGGAGCCGAACACGCGCAACAGGCTGAACGTGTACCGCTCCGGCTGGGTGGGATCGAGCTCCAGGGCATCCCGGAGGGCGACGTTTCCGCCATGCCCGTCACGGGCGTAGGCCTCCCACCGCCCGAGCACACCACGCTCACCGTCGGCCTTGCCCACGTAGCACTGGCCCGCGGTCTCATCGGCGATCAGGTAGATGCCGCGTACGGCCTGCAGGGCGGTGCGCCAGCCCGCGTAGCGGGTCTCGGTCACCATTGACTGCAGGTCCCCGTAGCTGAGCAGCACGTGGTCGAAGCCAGGGAACGCCTCGGTGGTGGGGTCGGCGATCTCCAGGACGGGGAACCGCGCCGCCAGGGGGCCGCGCTTGGCCCAGTTCACGGGGTCTGCGGACCACTCCACCACCAGGCGCTCCTCGAGGAACGCCAGCAGCGGCATCGGCACGACGTCGTAGAACCGACTCCGCTCCGTGCGCTCGGCCACCGCTTCACCCCGGTTCTCGTACACCGCGGTGAGGCGGGAGCGACGCCCGCCCTCCCCCATGAAGATCAGCCAGTAGCGGGCGGGCTCCTTCGGGAACTTCCCCACGTGGTGCTGCTCCCGCGTGTAGGCGAGCACGCGCTCCGGCGTGGCCGCGGCCCGCGACGGCAGCCCCGACTCCTTGTAGGTGTGGCGGATGGCCAGGACGTCATGCGGGTTGAGGCCCGCGGCGGCGAGGACGGCGCCGAGGGAGAGGACGAAGGGCTCGGGGACGGGCTGGGTGGACTCCATGGGACCCCATTCTGCTTGCCCTGCTTACCGCCGCCGGCAGGGCCCCTGGCCTATCCCCCGGGCCCCACCTGTGCCTCCAGTGGGCCGAGCACGACGGCGGCGGGCGCCGTCGGCATGACCGCGCAGCCGCACGCCGCCAGGAGGAGGAGTCCGTGTCCGAGGACGCAACCTACGAGCAGGACGACACCGACATCGTTCCGGCGGCGATCTCCCTGCCGGGGATTGAGCTGACCCTGGAGGAGTCCGCCCCTCTGCCGGTGACGGCCAGCAAGCTCGGCGGCGTCCCCTACCTCGCCCCGGACGCGGAGCAGCCGCGGGACGAGGACGGCGAGCCGCTGATGTTCTTGCTGCAGATCCGCTGCGAGGAGCTGCCGCCGAACGAATTCCTGCCGGAGTCCGGGCTGCTGCAGTTCTGGCACGGCACGGACGACCTGATGGGCGCGGACCTGGACGACCCGCTGGAGTCGGCGGTGGCGGTGCTGCACATAGAGGACCCGGACCAGTCCGTGACCGCGGAGGACGTGCTCGAGCGCTAGGAGGGGGGTGACGACTACACGCCGCTGCCCACGGGCACCACCGTGGAGGGCGGCGAGGCCCCCGAGCGAGAGTTCGCGCTGCGCTTCTCCCCCGCCGCCCCCACAGATCTCGAGCACGCAGCGGGCCACCGACTGGGCGGTCACGCCCTGTTCGTGCAGGAGGACCCGCGGCCGTGGGAGGACGAGCTGCGCCCGTACACCGTGCAGCTGCTCCAGCTGGACTCGGACGAGTCCGGCCTCTGCTAGGGCGACATGGGCGTCGGGCACTTCTTCGTCACCGAGGAGCAGGCGAAGGCCCGGGACTACTCCCAGGTGCTCTACACCTGGGACTTCTGCTGGCCCGCTCCTGCCAGACGTGACGACGACGGCACTCGCAGGCTCAGCCGCGCAGCTCGTCCTCCAGCACCAGCGCCGCTCTCAGCAGCTGCTCCTCCCGGCCGGGCCGGGCCACCAGCTGCACGGAGGCCGGGAGACGGCCCTCGCCGCCGCCCGGCACGGGGACCGCGAGGGCGGGCCAGCCGAGCAAGCTGAACGGGGTGGTGAGACTGAGCAGCGCCAGGACCGCGTCGGTCCAGCCGCCGCCGAACTCGCCGTTGCGCGCCCCTACCTCCGGGGCCGGGATCGGCCCGTGGGCAGGAGGAGCACGTCGTACCCGGTGAAACGGGTGTCCGCCTCCAGGGGGGGAAAATCAATCGTTTAACTGGAGCCCCTGCCTCCTCCCGACCCGCCACTCAAAGCGAGTGGTTCTTCTCGGTTGGGAATGATGCAACTGGACGCAGGAAAACATACCCCGAGCCGTCTACCCCAGTGACTCCCAGTTGCAAGATTTCTACATTAATGGACGCATACATCCACCGCGGTCGAATGAGCCTCGGTCATTAGCATTCCGTCCGCTGTGAACTCATTCGGTCACCCCTTGGAAAGATGCACCTTCCAATAGTAGGCCAACCGGCCATGATCGGTTACAGAAATATTCCTTCTTCGTTGATCCGAGTCATCCACGGTGTAAGTGACCAGCTGTGCTTGCTCCAACGATCGCACGCGAACGATCAACGGGGAAGGATTAGCATAGCCAAAGTCGGCATAATCGCTCGGGCTGCATGACCCGGCCTTCTCTCCAATAAGGGTTCCAAAAACCTTCCAGTCCGCCTTGGTAACATCATTGGCATAAGCGTCGTAAACTCGCTTTGATTCAGATAGCATTGAATCCCTAAACAAGAGATCACGCTCACTCGCCGATAAGTCTCGGAGCGCAGAAACGTCGGCATCGGCGGAATAGCGCTCAGCCAGGTTTAGCGAGTAGCGCTAGTTTTTCCCAATAATATTATAAAGGTCTGCGAACGCTTCCGCCGTCACAGGTGTAACCGCGTCTGCATCCTCTCTGAGTTCAGCCTCACGAGCCTGGATAACCTGAGGTGCCGCTTCATCCGCAAGGGGAGAAACCTCAATTGGATTAAGGAATACACCAGTCATTTTCGGACTTGCATACGCCGCTCGAACCATTCCTTCGGCACCCGTAATCATCCAACGCAGACCGGGGCGCTTAAATAATGGGTCGCGCAAAGGCTCCATGACATTTAGGGCGGTCCGACTATCCTGAAGCTCCTCCAGATTCTCCAGGAAAAGAATTACTCCGCCAGATTCCCGATCCGGGAAAAGGGAGGTAAGCCAATCATCAACCAAGGATATTAGGCCCGAATCGTCGAACCCCGAACCTTCATTAAGGGAACGGCTTTCGCCATAACCGGCACCCCCTCCATTTCCGAGGATGGACACGTTTACCTGACCACTGCGACTGACGAGCTCCGGCGAGTTCAACCAGCGGTTTACAGCATCGGACCCAGGCAGCTCTCTACCCTCTGCCATGAGCACCGGCGCCGATCGAAGAATAGTGCTGGCAACAACCCTCATCGCTCGTTTTTCAAACGATTCTCGCGTGTCTTCTGGCCGCAAGCTCAGCTTATGAATGGCGGGGAGGAACAGGGGTCCTCCATGACCCCTCCACTTACTGGCCTCAAATGCCGCGACGGCGGCCAGGCTCGTTTTGCCAACTCCATAGTCCCCTTCAAGCGCAACGACACTCGCACCGTCTACAAGATGCTGATGGATCTTCGCGAGTTCCATCTCCCTGCCGACAAGAAGTGCCCTACCGGAATCGCTGACTTCAATGGGATCAGTGGAGTAGAGATTGGCACGATAACCGAGCTGCCGCCATTTACTCTGAGGGAATAGATAATCCATATAAACTCACTCCATCGAAGATATCAACGCACGGGTGGCGTCACACGAAGGGCGGCCGGATAAATCAGGCCGTACTGCGCGGAGGAGCGCTGCTTCTGACGGTCAGAACCCCCCCGAACCCCCGCCATCCTGTGCGAGGTTGCTGAATCGACTGTAGTGACCCTGGAACCCCACCACAATGGTCTTGGTGGGCCCGTTGCGGTGCTTCGCCACGATCAGGTCCGCCTCGCCGGCGCGCGGGGACTCCTTGTCGTACACGTCCTCGCGGTGCAGCAGGATCACCATGTCCGCGTCCTGCTCGATCGAGCCGGACTCGCGCAGGTCGCTCACCTGGGGCCGCTTGTCCGTGCGCTGCTCCGAGCCACGGTTCAGCTGCGACAGCGCGATCACCGGCACGTCCAGCTCCTTGGCCAGGAGCTTCAGCGCACGCGAGAACTCCGCGACCTCCTGCTGGCGGGACTCGACCTTCTTGCCCGAGCTCATGAGCTGCAGGTAATCGAGCACCACCATCTTGAGATTGTTCTTCTGCTTGAGCCGACGGCACTTCGCGCGGATCTCCATCATGGTCATGTTGGGCGAGTCGTCGATGAAGAACGGCGCCTCGTTCAGCCGCCCCACGGTCGCCGCGATCTTGGACCACTGGTCGTCGCGGATGGTGCCCTTGCGCAGGTCCTGCAGCGCGATCGTCGCCTCGGCGCTCAGCAGCCTCATGGCGATCTCGTTCTTGCCCATCTCGAGGCTGAAGAACACGGTGGCCATGTTGTGGTGGATGGCGGCGGCCCGGGCGAAGTCGATCGCCAGGGTGGACTTGCCGACGGCGGGGCGCGCGGCGATCACGATCATCTGACCGCCGTGCAGGCCCTGGGTGAGCTCGTCGAAGTCGTAGAAGTCGGTGGGGACGCCCGTCAGGCCCTCGCCCTGGTTGCCGGCGGCCTCGATCTCGTCGACCGCGTGCTCCATGATCTCGGAGAGGCGCACGTAGTCCTCGGACTGGCGGTTCTCCGCCACCTTGTAGATCTCGGACTGGGCCTCGTTGACGATCTCCTCGACCTCGCCGTCGCCCTGATACCCGAGCTGGGTGATCTTGGTGCCGGCGGTGACGAGGCGGCGCAGCACGGCCTTCTCTGCCACGATCTCCGCGTAGAAGCTGGCGTTGGCGGCGGTGGGAACGGTCTGGATGAGCTCGTGCAGCACGGCGGGCCCGCCCACGCGGGAGAGCTCCTGGCGCTTGTTCAGCAGGTCCGCCACGGTGACGGCGTCCGCGGGCTCGCCGCGGCCGTAGAGGTCGATGATCGCCTCGTAGATCATCTCGTGGCTGGGGCGGTAGAAGTCGTGGCCGCGCAGCAGCTCGACGACGTCCGCGATCGCGTCCTTGGACAGCATCATGCCGCCCAGCACCGAGCGCTCCGCCTCCAGGTCCTGGGGCGGAAGGAACCGCTCAGAGGAACGGCCGCCGTCGTAGGAGCCCGAGTCTCCGTAGTCTTCAGTCAACTTCCGGAGACTCCCTTCCCACAGCCCGCACGACGACGGCCCTCGGCCGGTCTTCCCGGCCCCGATTCCTCTTGCACTCCCCGGCCCGTGCCGCCGCACCTCCCCCTGCTGGCGGACGCGCGACGAACCCCGGGCGACGCTGGGAGCGGATGCGCGCCTGTCAGTGGTCACCTGCGGCCAATACCCGCCCTCGCGTTGGGGATACCACGGGACACTACGCGCGGCGGGGAGGCGGAGCAACCGCGTTTCCCACAGCACGTGTGGACAACATGTGGATTCAGCGGCGTGTCGTGTGGATCCCCTGGGGACCACGCTGGGGACAACTCCCCCATCCCCGCCCCGACCGCGCTCTGACCTGCGACGATGCGATAGTACAGCCTGTGGGGAAAGTTTCCCTCCCGCCCACCGGCACCCGGTTTCCGACTTGACAGACGGCCCTTTGGCGCCTCCGTCACAGCGTCTGGCACAACGCTGTCCACACCTCGTCCACACTCTCCACACCTGTGGACAACGCGTGTGGACAACCGCCCCGCATCTGGGGACGGCCGAGTTGACGCACCCCCGTGCCCGGGCGTTCACTGCCCCGCCACCTCTGCGTCACCACTCCAGGCGCCCTCGGCGCTTCTGGCGACCGCCGTGTTTTGCTCTCATCTCTGTCCAGTCATTCTCTTTGCGCATCAGTGCCCTCTCTCTGTGGCGCGGATCACGCTTGACGTGCATCAATGGTCATCACGCCCGACCCACTCCGGTCGACGTCCCCCAGCGATTGGAACCCCCATGTCCCTGTCTCGCCGCAGCTTCCTCGGCGGCGCCGGCGCGCTCGCGGGCCTCGGCGCCTTGACGGCGTGTTCCCCCACGGACGGCTCCCAGCAGAGCGTGTGGTCCACCTACGGCGTGGGCACCGGCACGTACAACGACCTCGCGGCGGTGGCGAACACCCTCACGCAGGTCAACGGCCGCCAGGTGCGCCTCATGACCTCCTCCACCGGCATGGGCCGCATGGCCCCGCTGATCAACGGGACCGCCGACTTCGCCCGCTCCGGCGACGAGTACTACTACGCCTTCGAGGGCGACGACGAGTTCTGTTCGCCGACGTGGGGCCCTCAGCCCATCCGTCAGGTGTGGACGCCGCGCGGCAACTACGGCGTGCTCGTCCGGAAGGACAGCGGCATCGAGACCGTCGAGGATCTCGAGGGGCGCAACTACCCCAACCTCGTGGGTGCCACGTCCATCAACCGCAAGCTCGAGGCGTTCCTCAACTACGGCGGTCTCACCCGTGCGGACACGAACCTCGTCAACACCACCTACGCAGGCCAGATCGAGATGCTGAAGACCGGGCAGCTCGACGCGCTCTACCAGAACGTCGTGGGCTCCAACGTCGAGGAGCTCGCCTCCCAGTACCCCATCCGCTGGCTCGACCTGAGCAGTGAGGACCCCAGCCGCTTCGAGTCCTGGGAGCGCCTGGCCCCCATCGCCCGCCCGGGCAGGTTCACCGGCGGCGCCGGTCTCGCGAAGGGCGAGTCCGCGGTGAACATGCAGTACTCGATCCCCCTGACGACGCTGTCCACCCGGCCGGCGGACGAGGTCGCGCAGCTGGCCACCCAGATCCACGAGAACTTCGACCGCTACAAGGACGCCACGCAGGACGCCAAGATGTTCGCCCTGGACAAGATCATGTTCGACCCGATGGTCGTCCCGTTCCACGACGGCGCGCGGTCGGTGTTCCTGGACCTGGGGGTGTGGACGCCGCACATGCAGCGTCGGCACGAGGCCCTGCTGGACCGGGAGGGGCTCCTCCTCGACGCCTGGCCGCCGTTCCTCGAGCAGCACCGCGAGGACGATGCCGCCGCCCAGAAGTGGTTCGACTGGAAGCAGGAGAACCTTCCGGACCTGCCCCCCATCGAGGACCTCCCGGAGGACGACGCGTCCGCCGCCGACACGCAGGGAGACGACGCATGACCACGACCACCCCCGCCGACGCCATCGCGGTCACCCGGCGCAACCCCCGGCTGACGCCGTTCTGGAGCGTCGTCACGGTCGTCCTGACCGTACTGGGCGTCCTCGCGACCATGAACCAGGTGTTCTTCTGGAATCTGGGGGGTGTGACCCTGCTGGAGAACACGTTCCTGTATCTCCTCCTCGCCACCTTCCTCCCGATCATCTTCATCGTCACCCCTGCCACACACCGCCGCGGAGGACGAAAGGAGCGGCGCACCGCTCCTCCGCCCGGCACCGGGGCGATGCGGATCGTCGAGGCGGACCAGCCCACCGATCAGATGACCGACCGGCGCACCGGCGTCCCCTGGTACGACGTCGCACTCATCCTCCTCGTGGAGGTCTGCTGTCTGTACTTCGCGGCGAACGGCCTGGACATCCAGGAGTACGGGTGGGAGTGGAACGCCCCCCTCACCGCCACCGTGCTCTCAGTCGTGTTCTGGCTCCTGATCGTGGAGGTGCTGCGGCGGTCGGCGGGGTGGATCGTCGCGGCGCTGGCCCTGGTGTTCTCCCTGTACCCCATGATCGCCGGTCAGATCCCCATCGGGATCCTCCAGGGCATCGACTACGACGCCCTCACCCTGGCCCAGATCCACGCCATGGGGACCGAGTCCATCCTCGGCCTCCCCCTGCAGACCGCCGGGACGATCCTCGTCGGATTCCTCCTCTTCGGCACGGTCCTGCAGCACACCGGTGGAGCCGACTTCTTCCACAACGTCTCCACGGCACTCTTCGGGCGGTACCGCGGCGGCTCGGCCAAGGTGGCCGTGGCGTCCTCCGCCACCATGGGCATGATGTCCGGATCCGCGGTGTCCAACGTGCTGACCACCGGCCCCATGACCATCCCGGCGATGGTGCGCTCCGGGTTCACCCCGCGCGTCGCCGGAGCGGTCGAGGCCACCGCCTCGTCGGGCGGCTCCATCACGCCGCCCATCATGGGCACCGCGGCGTTCCTCATGGTGTCGTTCGTGGGCGTGCCGTACACCACCATCCTCGTCGCCGCGACGATCCCGGCGATCCTGTACTTCCTCGGCATCTTCCTGCAGGTGGACGCCTACTCGGCCGTCCACGGCCTGCGGGGGGTCCCCCGGGACCGCCTTCCGCGCCTCGGCCGGTCCCTCGTCGAGGGATGGCCCTACCTGACCGCGCTGGTCCTGCTGACCGTCCTGCTCTTCATCCTGGACTCCGAGGCGCAGGTCCCCTACTGGATCACCGGAGTCCTGCTGCTGATCGCCGTCCTCAGCCCCCGCGTGCGCATGGGCAGGCGCCAGTGGTTGGACCTGGCGGTGGACTGCGGCCGCACCCTCGCGCAGATCATCGGCATCATCGCCGGCGTCGGCCTGATCCTCGGCGGCCTCTCCGCCACGGGCGTCGCCCTGTCCCTCTCCCGCGACCTGCTGGCACTGGTCGGGGACAACGTGGTGCTGCTGCTCGTCGCCGGCGCCGCCGTCTGCTTCGTGCTCGGCATGGGCCTGACCATCTCCGCGGCCTACGTGTTCCTGGCCATCGTGATGGTCCCGGCCGTCGTCGCCCTCGGGGTGAACCCCCTCGCCGCGCACCTGTTCGTCATCTACTGGGCCTCGGTCTCCTACATCACCCCGCCCGTGGGCCTGGCCGCCTTCGCGGCGGCCGGCATCTCCAAGGCGTCTCCCATGGCGACCTGCGTCGAGGCCATGCGCCTCGGCGCGGTGAAGTACATCGTGCCGTTCGGCTTCGCCCTGAATCCGGCCCTGGTGGCCCAGGACGACCCCGGACGGGTCGCCGTGGCGTTCGTCTTCAGCCTGGTGGCGGTCTACGCCATCGCCGGCGCCCTGGGCGGCCACCTGGCCCTCGTGGAGCGCCGGGTGCCCCTGTGGGCCCGGGCGGCGCTCGTCGTCGGCGGCTTCATGATGTTCCTGCCGCAGATGTGGGTGACGCTGCTCGGCCTGGCCCTCACCGCCGTGGTGGTGGTGCTCGTCCGGCTGACCGTCCCCGGCGACCTGCCCCCGGAGCCGGTGGTGGACCCCGACGGGCTCACCGACGGCGTCGACCGCCCGGTCCCCGCCCACGTCTGAGCGCCGCGGCTCCCCGCACCGACCCGACCTGCCCCGAAGGAGATCCCATGAGCCCCGACCCCGCGACCCCCGCCGAGCCCCTGGTGCTGTTCACCACCGAGGACGGGATCGGCACGATGACGATCAACCGCCCCGCGGCACGCAACGCCATGGACCAGGCCGTGCAGGCCGCCGTCCGCGAGGTGCTCGACGAGGTGGAGCGGCGGGAGGACGTGCACGTCCTGATCGTCACCGGCGCCGGGGACAAGGCGTTCGTGGCGGGGGCGGACATCGGGGAGATCGCCTCCCGCGGCCCCCTGGACGGCCTGGCCGGGCGCATGCAGGGGCTGTACTCCCGGATGGCGGCCATGGAGACGCCCACCGTGGCCGCCGTGAACGGCTACGCCTTCGGGGGCGGCTGCGAGCTGGCCCTGGCCTGCGACGTCCGGATCGCCTCGGAGCGGGCGCAGTTCGCCCTCCCGGAGACCGGACTGGGCATCATGCCCGCCGCCGGGGGCTGTCAGCGCCTCGCCCGCCTGGTGGGCGTGGGGCACGCCACGGAGATGATCCTCACCGGCCGGCGCGTGCCGGCGGACGAGGCCCTGCGCATGGGCCTGGTCACCGCCGTCACCGCTCCGGAGGACCTCCTGGCCCGGGCCCGGGAGACCGCGGAGGCCATCGCCTCCCGCGGCCCCCTGGCCAACCGGCTGGCCAAGACGGTCATCGAGCGTGCCTTCGACGTGGACCGCGAGACCGGCCTGCTGCTGGAGCGCCTCTCCGTGGGCATCCTCTACGCCCACACCGAGCGGGACGAGGGCACGGCCGCCTTCTTCGACAAGCGCGCCCCCCGCTACCGCTGAGCCGCCCATACCCACATCAAGGAGCCCCCATGACCACCGAGATCCGCACCGTCGTCGTCCTCGGCGCCGGGACCATGGGGTCCCAGATCGCCGCCGTCTGCGCCCTGGCGGGGTACGGGACCTCCCTCGTCGACATCAGCCAGGACCAGCTGGACCGCGCCCGGACGCAGCTCGAGCAGCGTCTGTCCCGGGACGTGGAGAAGGACCGCCGCACGCGCGAGGACGTGGACGCCGCGTGGGACCGGCTCACCCTGACCACGGACCGCGACGCCGCCGCGGCCACGGCCGACCTGGTGATCGAGGCCGCCGTGGAGGACCTCTCCGTCAAGCGGACGATCTTCTCCGAGCTGGATGCCGTCTGCCCGGGCCACACGCTGCTGGTGACGAACTCCTCCAACATCGTCTCCTCGCGCGTCGCCGACGCCACGTCCCGGCCGGACAGGGTGTGCAACCTCCACTTCTTCAACCCGGCGCTCGTGATGGTCTGCGTGGAGGTCGTCCCCCATCCGGGGACCGCCCCGGAGACCGTGGACCGGATTGTCTCCTTCGTCGAGTCCCTCGGGAAGACGCCGGTGCGCCTCAAGCAGGAGATCCCCGGCTTCGTGGCCAACCGCCTCCTCGGTGCCCTCCGCCGGGAGGCCCTCGAGCTGTACGAGGCCGGCATCGCCGACTTCCAGGACATCGATGTGGCCGCGAAGACGGCCCTGGGCCACCCCATGGGCCCGTTCGAGCTGATGGACCTGGTGGGGATCGACGTCGTCCACCTGATCCGTCTGGCCGAGTACGAGCAGACCGGCGACCCCGCCTCCCTGCCGGCGGCCTCCATCAAGGAGAAGTACGAGGCCGGCGACTTCGGCCGGAAGACGGGGCGTGGCTGGTACGAGTACCCGCAGTCCTGACCGGCTCAGCCCGCCGCGGGGCGGGCCGGGAAGATCGCCGCGGCGATGCGGGTCACCCGCTCCACCGCCCGGTTGTCGTCGTGCTCCCGCCAGATCAGCCGCACCTCCAGCGGCGGTCCGGGCGGGTCGAGCGGCAGCCAGGCCACCCCGTCCGCGCCGATGTTGTCCCGCACCGAATCCAGCGTCAGCGCGATCCCGACGCCGGCGTCCACCAGGAGGGTCTGCGTCCACGAGTCGGGCGCGTGCTCCCGCACGCGGGGCACGAACCCGGCGGTGCGGGCCAGGCTCTGCAGGCGGTTGCTCAGGGCGGACATGGACCCGCCGGGCAGGGTGATCCACTCCTCCTCGGCCAGGTCCGCCATGGCCACCGAGGACGCCGAGGCCAGCCGATGCGTCCTGGGCATCGCCACGATCAGCCGCTCCCGCCCCACCAGGTAGGAGCGCACGTCCGCGGGAAGGAAGTCCCACCGACCCACGGAGAGGTCCAGGTCCCCGCTGATCACCCGCTCCAGACCCTGCGGGGAGAACTGGGAGCTGTGCAGCTCGAGGCGCACCCCCGGGCACCGGGCCCGCACCTCCCGCGCCAGCCGTGCCACGCTGCGGTTGATGGAGGCGCCGGCGAAGCCCAGGCGGACGACGCCTGTCTCCCCTGTCACGGCGCCGCGCACCGTGTCCCGGGCGCGCTCGGAGACAGCCACCAGCTCCCGCGCCACCTCCACGAGGGCCGCACCGGCCGGGGTCAGGGAGACGTGGCGCGTGCTGCGCTCGAACACCGGGGCGCCCAGGTCCTTCTCCAGCGCCTTGATCAGCCGGCTCAGGGCCGGTTGGGCCATGCGGAGTCGGGCAGCGGCCCGGCCGAAGTGCAGCTCCTCGGCGACGGCCAGGAAGGCCCTCGCGTGGTGGACGTCCACGTCCGTCCTCCTCGCTCCGTGCCGGGGCCGGGAGATCGATGCTGAGAGCGCATCGCCGACCTTCGGAATATGTATTAGACAGGATCTAATCACCCTGGTTTGGTGGTGTCCACACCGTGTCGGACATCACAGCGAGGAGAGCCCCCCGATGAGCACGCCCGGATCCCAGGCCGCGTCGCCACGACGACCGCTGGACGGCATCGTCGTCGCCGACTTCTCCCGCGTGCTCGCCGGGCCCTACGCCACCATGCTCCTGGCGGACATGGGCGCCACCGTCATCAAGGTGGAGTCCCCGGGCGGGGACGACACCCGCCTGTGGATGCCCCCGGAGCGGGACGGGATCGGGACCTACTACCTCTCGGTGAACCGCAACAAGAGCTCCATCGCCCTGGACCTGGCGGACGGGCAGGACCTGCGCACGGCGTACGCGATCCTGGACCGCGCCGACGTGTTCGTGGAGAACTTCAAGCCCGGCGGCCTGGCCCGGTTCGGCCTCGACCCCGAGTCCGTCCGCGAGCGCTGGCCCCGCCTCATCCACGCCAGCATCACCGGCTTCGGCACGGCAGGGGGCGCGTCCATGCCGGGGTACGACCTGCTCGTGCAGGGGATGTCGGGGTTCATGCACGTCACCGGCCACCCGGACGCGGACCCCCAGCGGGCCGGCGTGGCGATCTTCGACGTCGTCACCGGCCTGCACACCGCCGTCGGCATCCTGGCCGCCCTGCTGGAGCGGCAGGGCAGCGGGGACGGCCTGGGGCAGCATGTGGCCCTGAACCTGCTCTCCTCCGCCCTGTCCGGGCTCGTCAACCAGACCACGGGCTACGCGGCGGCGGGGGACAACCCCCAGCGGCTCGGCAACGACCACCCCAGCCTGTACCCCTACGGGCCGTTCCCCGCGGCGGACCAGGACCTCATCATCTGCGTGGGCAACGACCACCAGTTCGCCCGCCTCGTCCAGACCTTGGGCGTGCCGGAGCTGGCCGACGACCCGCGCTTCGAGTCCGTGCTGCTGCGCAACGAGAACCGGGACGAGCTGCGGATCCTGATGGCGGGGGCGCTCGCCGCCGGGACCGCCGACCACTGGTTCCGGCGCCTCCAGGCGGTGGGCGTGCCCTGCGCCCCGATCCTAGACATCGCCCAGGGCGTGCAGCGCGCCGACGACCTCGGGCTGGAGCCGGTGGTCCCGGTGGGCGCGCCCGGGACCCGTCAGGTCCCGCTGATCCGCAACCCCGTCTCCTTCAGCCGGACCCCCGTGGCCTATCCGAAGGCGCCCCCGCACCTGGACGAGGACGCCGCGGACGTCCGCGCCTGGCTCGAGGCCACCCCGGCCCGCCGGCACGACGGCGATCGGGCGGCCGACCCGGAGGCGGCCCGGTGAGCGGCGGCGTCTTCGAGTGCCCCGTCCCCGTCCGCTGGTCGGACCAGGACGCGAACGGCCACGTCAACAACGCACGCGTGGTGACCCTCCTCGAGGAGATCCGGATCGCGGCCTACCTGGCATGGCTGGACTCCACCCCGGACTCCGGGCTGCCCCGTGTGGTGCGCACCCTGACCGTGGACTTCCGCCGGGCCGTCCACCACCGCGGCGCCCTCACCGGCCGCCTGTGGGTGTCCCGGATCGGCGGCTCCTCGTTCGTCATGCAGCACGCCCTGGTTCAGGACGGGATCCCCGTGGTCACCGCGGAGGCCACGGTGGTGCAGCTCGAGCCGGACCACTCGCGCTCGCGGCCGCTGGAGGCGGACCTGCGCGGGATCCTCGAGTCCGTGCACCGTCCCGGGGTCACGGCCGCGGCCGATGCCCGCCCGACCACCGATTCCACCGACTGACCCCGGCGCACCGACGCCCCGCCGACAGGAGACCCCGACATGGCATCCCTCACCCCCGTCATCGAGCACCCGGACTTCCTCCTCCTGGACGAGGAGCTCGACGCCGACACGCTCGCCCTGCGGAACCGGGTGCGGTCCTTCGCGCTCGAGCACGTGGAGCCCGTGATCAACGACCACTGGGAGCGCGCCGAGTTCCCCTACGGGATCCTCCCGGCCCTGCGCGAGACCGGGATCGTGGGCACGTACATCCAGGGCTACGGCTGCCCGGGGATGTCGCGGCTGCAGGCCGGGATCGTGGCCAGGGAGATGGGCCGCGTGGACGGCTCGGTGAACACGTTCCTGGGCGTGCACGCCAACCTCGGCATGGGCTCCATCTACATCCTCGGCGACGAGGAGCAGCGCCAGCGCTGGCTGCCGGCGATGGCCCGCCTGGAGAAGACCGGCGCGTTCGCCCTGACCGAGCCCGCGCACGGGTCCGACTCCGTGTCCCTCGAGACGTCGGCCCGGCGGGACGGGGACTCGTGGATCATCGACGGCCACAAGCGCTGGATCGGCAACGGCGCCGCCGGCGACGTGATCGTCCTCTATGCCCGGGATGAGGCGGACGGCCAGGTCAAGGCGTTCGTGGTCGAGAAGGACGACGACGGCCGCTACCCGGAGGGCTACTCCCCCGAGGTGATCACCGGCAAGGTCGCCAAGCGGGCCATCCACCAGGCCGACATCCGGATCGAGGGCCTGCGCGTGCCGGAGGAGAACCGCCTGGCGAACTGCGAGTCCTTCGCGGGCGTCAACCGGGTCCTCAAGGCGACCCGCGGCGGCGCGTCCTGGGAGGCGCTGGGCCACGGCATGGCGGCCTTCGAGATCGCCGCCCGGTACTCCCTGGAGCGCGAGCAGTTCTCCGCCCCGATCGGCTCCTACCAGCTCGTGCAGGAGAAGCTGGCCACGATGCTCTCCGACCTCGTCTCGATGCAGCTGATGTGTCGGCGCATGGCCGAGCTCGCCGAGGACGACCGACTCACCGACCCGATGGCCTCCCTGGTCAAGATGACCACCTCGCGCAAGGCACTGGCCATGTGCCGCGAGGCCCGGGACATGCTGGCCGGCCAGGGCCTGCTGCTGGAGAACCACATCGCCCGGCACATGACGGACATGGAGGTCGTCTCCACCTACGAGGGCACCGACTCGATGCAGGCCCTCATCGTGGGACGCGAGATCACCGGCATCTCCGCCTTCACCCGCAAGCACCGCTGACCGACCCACCCCCCGAGAGGACACCGATCATGAGCACCCCCTTCCACGCCGAGTCCGACTCCTTCCTCGGCCGCGTCGACGTCGTCGGCCTGGACGCCCTGTTCTCCGAGCAGGAGAAGGCCACCGCGCTGGCCGTCCGCGCCTTCGTGGACGAGCACATCCGCCCGCACATCGCCTCCTGGTACGAGGACGCGGTCTTCCCGCGGGAGATCGTCCCGGAGATGGGCCGGCTCGGCGTCCTGGGCATGCCCTACACCGGCTACGGCTGCCCCGGCCGCTCCGCGGTGGAGTACGGGCTGGCCGCGCAGGAGCTCGAGGCCGGCGACTCCGGCCTGCGCACCTTCGTCTCCGTCCAGGGCTCCCTGGCCATGGGCGCGATCCACAAGCACGGCTCCGAGGAGCAGAAGGAGCACTGGCTGCCGCGGATGACGGCGGGCGAGGCGGTGGGCTGCTTCGGCCTCACCGAGCCCGGCGCCGGCTCCGATCCGGCGTCCATGACCACCACGGCCCGCCAGGAGGCCGGCGGGGACTGGGTCCTCAACGGGACCAAGCGGTGGATCGGGCTGGGGACCATCGCCGACGTCGCGATCGTCTGGGCCCAGACCGGGGAGATCGGGGACGGCCGCGGGGTCCGCGGCTTCGTGGTGCCCACGGACACCCCCGGCTTCACCGCCGAGGCCATCACGGGCAAGCTCTCCATGCGCGCCTCGATCCAGACGGAGCTGCACCTGGAGGACGTCCGCCTGCCTGCGGACGCGATCCTCCCGGCCGACTCCGCCGTCGGGCTCAAGGGCCCCTTCCAATGCCTCAACGAGGCCCGCTACGGGATCATCTGGGGCGCGATGGGCGCCGCCCGCGACTCCTTCGACGCCGTCCTCGACTACGCGATGCAGCGGCAGCAGTTCGGGGTGCCGCTGGCCTCCCACCAGCTGACGCAGGCCAAGCTCGCGGACATGGCCGTGGCCATCGGCAAGGGCTACCTGCTGGCGCACCAGATCGGCCGCGCCAAGGACGCCGGCCCGCTCACCCCCGCGATGATCTCCGCCGGCAAGCTGGACAACTGCCGCATGGCCATCGGGATCGCCCGGGACGCCCGCGAGATGCTCGGCGGCAACGGCATCACCCTGGAGCACTCGCCGCTGCGCCACGCGAACAACCTCGAGTCCGTGCGGACCTACGAGGGCACGGACGAGGTCCACCAGCTCACGCTCGGCCGGCACCTCACGGGCATCGGCGCGTTCGCCCCGGCCCGCTGAGCCCCGCGCCCGGGCTCAGGCGTCGTCGGCGGGCGCCTCGGGCGCCGGTGCCTCCTCGGCGACGGACGCGAGGATCGGGGTGGCCGGCAGCTTCCGCACGCGCTTGGGGCGGCGGGCGCGGGCGGGGATGAGGGCGCGCATGTTCTCGGTCTTGCCGAAGCAGAGCAGCCGGTCGCCCTCCTCGAGCGCCTTGGTGTCCGCGGGGTTGGGGAACACGGAGGTGCCGCGGTGCAGGGTGAGCACCTGCAGGTCCTTCGCGAGCAGCCCGGAGTCCTCGATGGACTGGCCCACCCACCCGGAGCCGGCGTGCACGGTGATCTCACCGACCCCGTACCCGGTGGACACGGCCAGGCGCTGGCGCACGTCGATGTCCGGGAAGCCGGCCTGATCCGCCACGTAGTCGATGATCGCGCCGGCCACGTCCAGGTCCGTGGCGGCCTCGATCCCCTGCAGCCCCGGCGAGGAGTTCACCTCCATGACCAGCGGGCCGTGCTCACCTTCGAGCATGTCCACGCCCGCCACGCGCAGACCCATGATGTGGGCCGCCCGCACGGCGGTCTCCGCGTACTCGGGCGAGAGCTCGACGCGCTCCACGGTGCCGCCGCGGTGCACGTTGGAGCGGAACTCGTCCCCCTGGGCCCGGCGGCGCATCGCGGCCACCACGCGGTCCCCCACCACGAGCGCGCGGATGTCCTTGCCCTTGGACTCCTCCACGAACCGCTGGATGAGCACCTGCTGGTTGGTGCCGTGCAGCGTCTCGATGATCGCCTCGGCCACCTTCTTGGTCGGCGCCAGGATCACACCGATGCCCTGGGTGCCCTCGAGCAGCTTGATCACCACGGGCGCCCCGCCCACCATGTCGATCGCCGTGGACACCTCGCCGCGGTTGCGCACGAACACGGTGGCGGGCATGTCGATCTCGTGGCGGGAGAGGATCTGCGTGGCCCGCAGCTTGTCCCGCGAGTTCATGATCCCGGCGGCCGTGTTGGGCGTGTAGACATCCATCTGCTCGAACTGGCGCACCACGGCGGTGCCGAAGTAGGTCACCGAGTTGCCGATGCGCGGCAGGATCGCGTCGTAGCCGGAGAGGGGGCGGCCGCGGAACATCAGATCGGGCTCGTCCGAGCTGAGGTCGATGCCGAAGCGCAGGGTGTCCAGGACCTTCACCTGGTGGCCGCGCTCGAGCGCGGCGGTCTTGAGTCGCTGCGTCGAGTAGGCGCGCAGGGAACGGGAGAGGATGGCGAGCTTCATGACCGCTTTCCTGGGAGGATGAGGGGCGTGTCTGAATCTAAGCACACGGCCCCGGCCCCCGACGGCATGCCCCCCATCGACGACGGCGCCGCCCGCCCGGGGCTGGTGGGCTGGCGCGAATGGGTCGGCCTGCCCGCCGCCCACACCCCCTGGCTCAAGGCCAAGATCGACACCGGCGCCCGCACCTCAGCGCTCCACGCCTTCGGCATCGAGCGGTTCACCCGCGACGGCGCCGCGTGGGTGCGGTTCGAGGTGCACCCGTGGCAGACCTCGGCCGCGGACGCGCGGACGGCCGAGCTGCCGGTGGCCGACCTGCGCACGGTCCGCTCCTCGAACGGCAAGGCGCAGCAGCGCGTCGTCGTCGTGATGCCGCTGACCCTGGCCGGCCGCACGATCGAGGCGGAGGTGACCCTGACCCACCGGGACGAGATGGGCTTCCGCATGCTCGTGGGGCGCACCGCGCTGGCCGCCGGCGGCCTCCTCGTGGACCCCGCCGCCTCGTACGTGGGCGGGCAGCCGCCGCGCGGCGTGCGGCGCCGGAACAGGGGACGCGCGTGAGCCGTCGCCCCGCCCGCGCCCCCTTCGCGTTCGGCGGGGTCGAGATCCTGGCCGGCCGCCGCCACGAGCTGTCCCTGCCGATCTCCCAGCTCGTCACCGGCGCGGACGTCACCCTGCCCGTGCACGTGCTGCACGGCCGCCAGGACGGGCCCACCGTGTGGGTCTCCGCCGCGATCCACGGGAACGAGGTGGCCGGCATCGAGATCGTCCGCCGCGTCCTGGAGCGCCTGCAGCCCAAGCACCTGCGCGGCACCCTGCTGGCCGTGCCCATCGTCAACGTGCTCGGCGTGATGGCCGGGGACCGCTATCTGCCGGACCGCCGCGACCTGAACCGCTCCTTCCCCGGCTCCGCCCGGGGCTCGCTCGCCTCGCGCATCGCGCACCTGATGATGACCGAGGTGATCGGCCGCTGCACGGTGGGCATCGACCTGCACACCGGCGCGGACCGCCGCTCCAACCTGCCGCAGATCCGGTGCGACCTGGAGGACCCCCAAACCCGCGCGCTCGCCGAGGCGTTCGGCGCCCCCGTGCTCTTCCACGCCCGCCTGCGGGACGGCTCCCTGCGCGCCGCGGCCCGCGAGACTGGCGCGCGCGTTCTCCTCTACGAGGCCGGCGAGGCCTGGCGGTTCGACGAGTACGCGATCGCCCCCGGCGTGGACGGGGTCCTGCGCGTGCTCGCCGCCCTGGACATGGTGGACCCCGCGGACGTCGGGCTCACCGAGCCCGGGCCGGACACCGTCGTCGACGCCCCCGGACCGCTGCCCGGCGAGGTCCCCGAGGAGCGGACCACGGACGTGCCCGAGGCGACCGACGCCACCGGCGAGGACACCGCCGCCGTCCACCCCGACGTCGTCGACGGCGAGCAGGACGCCCCCTACCTGGTGTGGCAGTCCACGTGGGTGCGCGCCCGCGCGGACGGCCTCGTGCACCTGCACGTCGCGCTCGGCGAACGCGTGAGCGCCGGGGACCGCATCGGCGCGCTCTACAACTCGTTCGGCCGCCGCCTCGCGCACGTGAAGGCCGAGCTGACCGGCGTGGTCATCGGCCGCACCGAGGCACCCCTGGTGCACCGCGGCGACGCCCTCGTGCATATCGGAGGATGGGACGCATGAGCACCACCACGCCACGAGGCCCCGGCCCCGCTCAGGCCGGGGACGGGCGCCGGGCGATGGCCCGGCCGCCGTGCACGAGCCGGTAGTAGAGCATCAACGCCACCCCGACGCCGCCGGAGAGCAGGTACATCACCGGGATCCCGACGGCGGCCGCCACCGCGCCGAGCACCATGGGGCCGAGGCCGGTGCCGAGGTCCAGGAGCAGGAAGAACGTGCCCGTGGCGACGCCGATCTCGGTGGGCCGGACCACCTTGATCGCGATGGTCTGGAACACGCTCACCACGGGCCGGTAGGTCAGCCCCAGCAGGGCGCCGGCCACGAGCATGCCCGCCGGCTCCCGCCACAGCGCCAGCACCGCGTAGGAGACGGCCATGCCCGCGAGGATCGGGTAGACGACGGCGTTGTCCCCGTGCCGGTCGTGCAGCACGCCCAGGACGGCGCGGCCCACGAGGGTGCCCGCGGCGAAGAGCAGGAAGAACAGGCTCGGCACCATCGCCGGGTAGCCCTGCTGCTGCGCGAACGTGGCCATGAACGCGAGGATGCCGCCGTACATGAACCCGGAGGCCAGGGCCACGCCCGCCGCCGGTGCCACCTCCGCGGAGAACACGTCCGCCCGGTGCAGCCGGAACCGGCCCGTCCGCGGTGGCTCGGGCACGCGCAGGAACAGGGCGATCAGCAGGGCCATGCCCGTGAAGCCGATGCACGCCCGGAACAGGGCGTCGTAGCCGAGGGTGGTGCTCAGCTGCAGGGCCACCATCGGCCCGACGGCGCCCGCGAGCGTCATGGACGTGGAGAACCAGCCGGTGCCCTCGGAGCGGCGCACGGGCGGGACGATCCGCTGCACGGCCGTGGCCAGCACGGTGCCGGCCGCGCCGAAGCACATGCCGTTGAGCAGGCGTACCGCGGTCAGTGCGGCCAGGGAGTCCGCCCAGAGGTACGCCGCCGTCGTGAGGACGTAGCAGGCCAAGGCGACGAGCAGGACCCGCCGCCGCCCCCACGCGAAGGTGGCGGGCGTCGTCGTCATGCGGGTGAGGACCGCGCCCAGCACGAACGCCCCCACCACGACGCCGGCCTCCGCGTCCGACGCGCCGAAGGACGTGACGGCGTAGAGCGCCATCGCGGTCATGAGCGTGTAGAAGATCATCGCCACGAACAGGTAGGTGGCGCTGACGAGGATGAACGGGCGCGTCCACAGCGGCGGGCGCGGGGCCGCCGTCGAGCCGGCGGGGTCGGAGGGCGGTGGGGCGGAGGGCATGGCCTCCATGTTCCCCCACGCCACGAGGCCCCGGCCCGCTCGTGAAGAGCGGACCGGGGCCTCGGGTGCGTCGCGTGCGCGACGGGCTCAGAAGAGGATGATCACTTCTTGGCCTTGGCGGCGACGACCTGCAGGTCGACGACGGCCACGACGTCCTCGTGCAGGCGCACCTGCGCCTGGTGGTTGCCCACGGACTTGATGTGCGCCGGCAGGGTCACCGCGCGCTTGTCCACGGAGCCGAGGCCGGCGGCCTCGATCGCCTCGGCGACGTCGGCGGCCTGGACGGCGCCGAAGAGGCGACCCTCCGCACCGGCGGTGCGCTCGAGCTTCACGGTGGCGGACTGGAGCTTCTCGGCCTGGGCCTGAGCGTCCTCCAGGTTCGCCACGGCGCGGGCCGCGCGGGCCTTCTGCAGGGACTCGACCTGCTTCTCCCCGCCCTTGGTCCACACGGTGGCGAAACCGCGCGGGAGCAGGTAGTTGCGGGCGTACCCGTTCTTGACCTCGACCACGTCACCGGAGGTGCCGAGACCGGTCACTTCCTGGGTCAGGATGAGCTTTGCCATCTGGGTGTTCCTTCCTTCGCTCGCTCGATCAGCCGCGGCCGGCGCCGGCGTACGGCAGCAGGGCCACCTCGCGCGCGTTCTTGACGGCCTGGGCGATCTTGCGCTGCTCCTGGACGGTCACGCCGGTCACGCGACGGGCGCGGATCTTCCCGCGGTCGGAGATGAACTTGCGCAGCAGGGCCACGTCCTTGTAGTCGATCTCGGTGATCTTGGCGGCCTTGAGCGGGTTGGACTTCGGTTTGGGCTTGCGGAGTTCAGCCTTCGCCATCGTGGTGCTCCTTCAGAGTTCTCTGGAGCCCGCAGAACGGTTCTGCGGGATGGGATCACGCGGTGTCCCGTGCGGCGCACGGGGCCGTGTGCGGTGCGGCCCGGCGGTGCCGGGTCGCGGGGTGGGCCGCGGTGGCGGCCCTCCGGGCGACGTGCGCCCGGACGGAGAGGTCCGTGTGGTCCGTGTCCGGCGCGGCCCCGGGGAGGGGCCGCGGCCGGTCAGCGCAGGATCAGAACGGGGGCTCGTTGGAGGACGGGGTGTCCCATCCGCCGCCACCGCCGCCGCCGGACCAGGGGTCCTGCGGTGCGGCCTGGCCGCCGCCCTGCTGCTGGCCGCCCCAGCCGCCGCCCTGAGGGGCGCCGCCGAAGCCGCCGTCGTTGTTCCCGCCGAAGCCGCCGCCGGCCGGGGCGCCGCCGAAGCCGCCCCCCTGCTGGCCGCCGCCGAAGCCGCCGCCACCGCCGCCACCGCTGCGCTGGGCGCGGGTGACCTTGGCCGTGGCGAACTTCAGGGCCGGGCCGACCTCGTCCACGTCCAGCTCCCAGCTGGTGCGGCGGTTGCCGTCCCGGTCGTCGTAGGAGCGCGCCTTGAGGCGGCCCTGCACGATCACGCGCATGCCCTTGGTCAGCGACTCCGCCACGTTCTCCGCGGCCTCGCGCCAGACCGAGCAGCGCAGGAACAGCGCTTCGCCGTCCTTCCACTCGTTGGTCTGACGGTCGAACGTGCGGGGCGTGGACGCGACGGTGAAGTTCGCGACGGCCGCGCCGTTCGGGGTGAAGCGCAGCTCGGGGTCGGCGGTGAGGTTGCCGACCACGGTGATGACGGTCTCGCCTGCCATGGTCACTCCTGTCTTCGGGGGTTCTTCCGTCCGTCCGCCGGATCAGGGGATCCGGTGTGCGGGCGGCGGGGTTCCGGTGGGGGCGTCGGGGACTGATCCGATGCTCTCAGACCCGCCGGACACGGTACGAGGATCACTCAGCGGTGATCTTCTGCTCCTCCGGACGGATGATCTTGGTGCGCAGGATCGTCTCGTTGAGGTTCAGCAGACGGTCCAGCTCCTGGGTGGCGGCCGGCTCCGAGTGGAAGTCGACGACCACGTAGATGGCCTCGGACTTCTTCTGGATCTCGTAGGCGGTCTTGCGGCGACCCCACACGTCGACCTTGTCGACGGTGCCGCCGGCGTTCGTGACGACCTCGAGGTACTTCTTGAGGGTCGGCTCCACGGTGCGCTCGTCGACCTCAGGGTCGATCAGCACCATCAGCTCATAAGCACGCATGCGAACCCACCTCCTCTGGGCTTGCGGCCGCGGTCTCTCCGCGGCAGGAGGTTCTGTGCTCGTCGTCCGTGCGATGCTCCGCGCTCTTCGGCGGCACACAGACAACCTGATCCACTCTACCACCGTCAGGGAAGGCCTCCGGCTGGGAGGATCGGGCCATGAGCGAGCACCCCGCCTCCCCCACCCACGTCCTGCTGCTGCGCGCCGTGAACGTGGGCGGCCGCAACAGGGTCCCGAAGGCGGATCTCGCGGAGCTGGCCGCCGAGGCCGGGCTCGCGGACGTGGCTGTCCCCCTGAACTCGGGCAACGTGCTCGGCACGCCGGACGCCGGAGACCACGTCGACGACGTCGCCGCGCGCCTGCGCACCCTCCTGACGGAGCGCCTCGGGGTGGACACGTCCGTGCACGCCGCCGCGCGCACAGAGCTGTCGGCCCTGGTGGACGGCCTGCTGGCCTCGGACCTGCTCGCGCCGGGCGAGACCCTGGACTCGGTGGACTCCAAGGCCGTCCACCTCGTGCTGCTGGACACAGTGCCGCACCCCGAGGCGGGCGAGGCCCTGGCCGCGGTGGACGCCGGGGACGACCGCGCCGTCGTCGTGGGCCGGGGCGTGTGGGTCCGCTATGCGGGGCCCTCGCACTCCTCCCGCCTGGGGCTGCCGCGGATCGAGCGCGCGGCCTCGGGTGACGCGCCGCCGGCGCAGCGCCGCGTGGGGACGGCCCGCAACCTCGCGACCGTGCGGGTCCTCGCCGACCGCTGACCCGATCCCCCGCCCCGTGGGGCCAACCCACGCCCACCCCCGTGGTACCGGCCCATGCCCACCCCCCTCCCTGCCCTGGGCGCACTACTGCCAAGTAGATCTCGACGTACCTGGCAGTAGTGCGCCCGGCCTCACCGTCGCCCGCCCATCACGCACCGCCGCGCGTCGTGAGGAGCCGCTGCAGGCGCGCCATGAACCGCGCCCACTCCCCCGCGCCGAACACCGCGCTGTCGACGCGCACCGTCTCGACCCCCACATCGCGCAGCTCCTCGTCGCGTCGCATGTCCCTGCGGTACTGGCGGGCTCGGGAGAAGTGATGCTCGCCCTCGAACTGGAGCGCGACCTTCGCCGCCGCGAAGTAGAGGTCCACCGGCGTGGAGCGGAGGATCCGACCCCACGCATCCCAGACGAGCGGGACCTCGGGGTTCACCTGCGGCTCGGGGAAGCCGGCGCCCACGAGCCGCACCCGCAGGCGCGTCTCCTGCGGCGAGTCGGACCGCTCCCTCAGGTGCGGCAGGGCCTCGCCGAGCAGGCGCCATCCCGTGACGCCTCGAGCCTCGGCGACGGCGACGCCCAGGTCCGCGAGGCTCGAGAGCGGGTGCTGGCGCCCGGCCGCCACCTCGCCGCCGGGCCCGTCGCGCCGGCGCAGCAGCGCGTCCCCCGCGACGATGAGGTCCTCCCGGGTGAGCCCCATGGACGCCAGGTCCGTCCACGTCCGCTCCGGCGTGGTCACGGTGAAGGACTTGTCACCGACGCCCAGCACAGTCAGTCCGGTGGCCGGATCGATCCGGATCCGGTGGCCGGCCACCCCGGCGATGCGGGGCTGCGAACCGGGCCGCACGCGCGACAGGTGAACCCGCTGCTCCGCCTCGGCGGGCAGCCACATCCCCCAGGCCTGAGCCGCCGAGGCGTGGCTCACGACCAGGCTCCGGTCTCGACGGGCATGGGCAAGAGCGACGTCGAGCGGGGCCGCAGGCACATTCCGACGACGACGGAGCCCGCGACTGACGGCGACGAGGTCGTGCCGTCGGGCCCGGCTGGTCGCCAGTCCGGCCGCGACGGCGCGGGCGACGGGGAAGACGGACTCGGATACGGCGTCGAGGGGATCGCTCACCCTGGCAGTGGACCGCGTGCCGCGCCGTCGTGGACGAGGGGCGCCGGACGGTGGGGACGAGCGGGCCCTTCCCGAGCGCTGTGCAGGAGCGCCGCCGGTGCCGGACGCCGGCCGCTCATCCCACCGCCGGTGCGACGCACCCTGCCTCCGTGCAGCTGGGGGCACTACTGCCAGGTAGCAGCGGAAGTACTCGGCAGTAGTGCGCCCGGCCCGCGCGGTGCCGGCCCGCGCGGTGCCGGCCCGCGCGGTCTCGGCTCAGCGGGGCGCCCGCGACTGACGCCAGCGCCCCTGCCACCCTTCACACGCCGCGGAAGAACTCCCGCACGGCCGCGGTGAGGTGCTCGAGGTCCCGTACGCCGCACATCTCGCGGGCGGAGTGCATGGACAGCAGGCCCAGGCCCACGTCCACCGTGCGGATGCCCAGGCGGGTCGCGGAGATCGGGCCGATGGTGGAGCCGCAGGGCATGTCGTTGTTGCTCACGAACTCCTGGAACGGCACCCCGGCCACCCCGCACCAGCGGGCGAACGCGGCCTCGCCCCCGGCGTCGGTGGCGTAGCGCTGGTTGGCGTTGATCTTCAGCAGCGGGCCGTGGTTCACGCGCGGGTGGTTCACCGGGTCGTGCCGCTCCGCGTAGTTCGGGTGCACCAGGTGTCCCGCGTCCGCGGACAGCAGCCAGGACCCCGCGATCGCCCGCGCCCGGCCCTGCCCGGCCACGCCGAGCGACTCGAGCACGCGCCCCATGACCTCCTCGAGCAGCGGCCCGGCCGCCCCGGACCGCGACGCCGACCCGAGCTCCTCGTGGTCGAACGCGGCGAGCACGGGGATCACCGGCGCGCCGGCGGCCTCCCCCGCCACGCCCTCGGCCACGGTGCCGGCGTACGCGATCGCCCCGGAGGCGCCGCCGTTCGCCCGGGCCAGCTCCTCGAGGGCCACGAGCCCGGCGTGCACGGAGCTGAGGTTGTCCAGGCGGCCGGAGGCGAAGAACTCGCCGGCCAGGCCGAACAGGCCGGGCGCCTGGGCGTCGGCCACCATGACGTCGTGCCCGCGCACGGCGGCCGGGTCGACGCCGGCCGCGGCGGCCAGGGCGGCCAGCACGTCGCCCGGGGCGCGCGCCTCCAGGCCCGCCCCCGCACCGGCACGGGACTCGGCGTCGGCGCCGGCGGCCTGCTCGAGCGGCGCGCTGCGCCCGTCCACGCCCTCGGACACGTCCGCCACGGCCTCGCCGGCGCCCTCGCCGCGCGGCGCGAGCGCGCCCACCACGGGGTTCGTGTGGCGCTGGCGCTGCAGCTTCAGGCCGTCGTTGACCTCGCGGTCCAGGTGGATGGCCAGCTGCGGGATGCGCCCCACGGGGCCGGTGGCGGCGAGCACCTGCGTGCCGTCGTCGAGGGCGAGGCGGCCTGCGAACCGCAGCTCGCGGTCCAGCCAGGAGTTCAGCAGCGGCCCGCCGTACACCTCGACGCCGGCCTGCACCCAGCCGTCCGCGGTGACGGTGGCGGGGTTCGGCTTGAGCTTGAAGCCCGGGGAGTCGGTGTGGGCGCCGAGCACGCGGAACACCGGCACCGCGGCGCCGGCACCGGAGCCGCCGGCCGCCCCGGCACCATCCGACCCGTCCGAGCCCGCGCCCGTCGGCACGACCCAGGCGAGGGCCGCGCCGTCGCGCACCACCACGTAGCCGCCGGGGGCGGCGGGGAAGTCGGCGGCCTCGTCGAGGCGGGTGAACCCGACGGCCACCAGGCGCCGGGCGACCTCCTCGGCGGCGTGGTAGCTGGAGGGCGAGGCGGTCACGAAGGCGGCCAGGTCCTGCAGGTGCGCGGACATCTCGGGGGCGGGTGCGGTGTCACGGGTCACAGCGGTCATGCCCCGACCGTATCGCGCCGGGCTAGCCTGGCCGGGGAGCGTCCCCCGCCGCCCCGCCAGTCCCGTCAGCGCAGGAGGAGCCCGCCGTGGAGATCATGATCGTCGTGGCCGTGGGGGTGTTCCTCATGGTGGCGTGGACCGTGGGCGGCTGGGTGATCGTCCGCATGGGCTTCACGCGGGACTCGGACGCCGCCTCCCGCGCCCTCCCCCACGACGACGACGGCGCGCACCCGGCGCACCACGGCCCGGCCCCGGTGGACCCGGCTTCAGACCCGAACGCGAACTGGCGCGAGCAGATGAAGGCCGCCACGGCCGCCTCCGGGGCGGCGTGCACGTGCCCGCGCACCTCGGCGGGCGCCGACGCCCCCTCCCCCGAGGCACACGACCCGCGGGCCGCCGTCGTATCCGCCGCCGGGCCATCCACCTTCAGCCCGTCCCCCGACTGCCCGATCCACCGCTGGGACTACGCCTGAGCGGACCGGTACGCCCCCGCGAGGGGGTCCCCGCCGGGCAGGTCCAGGTGGTCCCGCCGCACGAGGTCGTCCTCGGGGTGGAGCATCTCCCACACCACGCGCCCGCAGAGCCACAGGACGGCGAGCATGTGGGCGAGGATCGCGGCCACGTACACGGAGTCGTCCATGGAGTGCTGCGGCATGGAGCCCGAGGCCCCCTTGGCCAGGTACATCCACACGGCGAAGAAGTGCAGCGCCTCCACCGTCTGCCAGGCCCAGAAGTCCCGCCAGCGCGGCAGCGCCAGCGCGACGAGCGGGATCAGCCAGATCACGAACTGCGGCGAGTACACCTTGTTGGTGAGCACGAACGCCGCGACCACCAGGAACGTCAGCTGCGCGAGCCGGGGGGTGTGCCGCACCCGCACGCCGAGCACGAAGATCCCCAGGCAGCACACAGCGAAGGCGCCGTAGGCCAGCAGGGTCAGTGAGTCCTCCGGCACGAACGCCCACCCGGCCTGCGCGGCGGTCACGTCCCACGCGTGCCACACGCTGGACAGGCCCGGCCCGCGCTCGCCGGAGAAGGTGAAGAACACGGACCACGCCTCGAAGTTCGCCACCATGAGCGGCACGTTCACCGCCGCCCACGCCGCCACGGCGCCGCCGGCGGCCAGCAGGAACGGCCGCCACCGCCGCGAGCGCACGGCCAGGATCAGCAGCGGCCCGAGGATCAGGAGCGGGTAGATCTTCATGGCCGCCCCGAGCCCGATGAGCACGCCCGCGGCCAGGGGCCGCTCGCGCGCCCACGCGTACATGCCCAGCGCGAGCAGGGCCACGGCCCACAGGTCCCAGTTGATGGTGCCCGCGAGGATGACCCCGGGGGCCACGGCCACCATGAGCCCGTCGCTCCAGCGGCGCCCGGCCATCCGCACAGTGAGCACCGCGACGGCGGCCCACAGCCCCACCACGAACAGCAGGTTCACGAGCCAGAACACGAGCGTGCCGTGCTCCGCGCCGAACGGCAGCCACTGGGTGAGCTGCGCCCCCACGGATCCCACGAGGGACATCAGCACCGGGTACTCGAAGGTGGAGCCGGCCTGGAACGGGGCCCACGGGTCCGCCGCGAACCCGCGCCCGCCGTACAGCGCCGCCCAGTCCGAGTAGCAGCCGGCGTAGTAGACGTTCGGTGCGCCCCAGCCGTGGAGCAGGCACGGGGCCTTCTGCAGCACGGTGACGACGGCGGCCAGGGCCACCAGCACCCCGGCCAGGGCCGCGGGGCTCGCCCAGGAGCCCGTGCCGCCGCGCCCGCCGAGCGTGAACCGGTTGGCGGCGAGGCCGCCGGGCAGCTGGAAGCGCCCCCCGCGGTCGCCCGGGGCCGGCACCGGCGCGGGGACCGCGGCGGGGCCCCGGGAGGGGGGTGCGCTCACAGCGGAACCGCCGGCCTCGGCCCGGCCGTCCGGCCCGGCCCACGAGGGCCCGTCCACGGCGTGGGTGGGCGGCTCACTGGGGGTCGCGGCGTGCGCGGGGGCCGGTCTCATGCCCCCATCCTAGGAAGCGGGCCGGACGCCGTTGCGGACCGGGCCGACGTCGTCGGACGTAGACTGGCGGGGTTGATCCCCGGGTGAGCGCTCCGCCGAACAGGCGTAAGCCCCCTCGCGCGCCTGCAGGCGCGCCTGCACCCGACCCGGAAGTCCGAGGAGAGAACCAGACCGTGGCCACCACCCCCATCCGCGTCGCCATCGCCGGCGTGGGCAACTGCGCAACGTCCCTGATCCAGGGCGTGGAGTACTACCGCGACGCGAAGGCGACCGACACCGTCCCGGGCCTGATGCACGTGCAGTTCGGCGACTACCACGTGTCCGACCTGCAGTTCGTGGCCGCGTTCGACGTGGATTCCAAGAAGGTCGGCCTGGACCTGTCCGAGGCGATCCTCGCCTCCGAGAACAACACCATCAAGCTCGCCGACGTCCCGCACGCGGACGTCACCGTGCAGCGCGGCCCCACCCTGGACGGCCTCGGCAAGTACTACGCCGAGACCATCGAGGAGTCCGACGCCGAGCCCGTGGACGTGGCCCAGGCCCTGCGCGACGCCCAGGTGGACGTGCTGGTCTGCTACCTGCCCGTGGGCTCCCAGCTGGCCACCGAGCACTACGCGCAGGCCGCGATCGACGCCGGCGTCGCCTTCGTCAACGCCCTGCCCGTGTTCATCGCCGGCACCCCCGAGTGGGCGGACAAGTTCACCGCCGCCGGCGTGCCGATCGTGGGCGACGACATCAAGTCCCAGATCGGCGCCACCATCACCCACCGCGTGATGGCCAAGCTGTTCGAGGACCGCGGCGTCACCCTGGACCGCACCTACCAGCTCAACGTGGGCGGCAACATGGACTTCAAGAACATGCTCGAGCGCGAGCGCCTGGAGTCCAAGAAGATCTCCAAGACGCAGGCCGTCACCTCCAACACCTCCGCCAAGCTGGGCGAGAAGGACGTGCACATCGGCCCGTCGGACTACGTGGCCTGGCTGGACGACCGCAAGTGGGCGTTCGTGCGCCTCGAGGGCCGCAACTTCGGCGACGCCCCCGTGTCCCTCGAGTACAAGCTCGAGGTGTGGGACTCACCCAACTCGGCCGGCGTGATCATCGACGCCGTCCGCGCGGCCAAGATCGCCCTGGACCGCGGCACCGGCGGCCCGATCCTCTCGGCCTCCTCCTACTTCATGAAGTCCCCGCCCGTGCAGCACAACGACGACGAGGCGCGCGAGCTGGTCGAGGCCTTCATCCGCGGCGACATCGAGCGCTGACCCGCCCGGTCCCGCCCGGACCGTGCACGACGCCGGCCCGTCACCTCCCCCGTGGAGGTGACGGGCCGGCGTCGTCGTGGGGGCGCGTGCCGCCCCGGCCACCGCGCTCAGCGCCGCGCGCCGAGCCGGTCCTCGATGGTGAGCCGGACGAGCTGGGCGTACATGGCCTGGCCGTCGGCGCGGGGGTGCACGCCGTCGGCGGAGAAGTCCGTGACGTGCTGCTTCGCCACGGCGTCCCAGTCCGCCAGGACGATCCGGTCCGGGTGGGCCGTGGCCTGCGCCTCCATCTGCCTCTGCACGTCCGCGATCCAGTCCATCGGGCCGTGCGGCACCACGAGCACGAGCAGCCGGTCCTCGCCGACGGCCGCCAGGATCTTCTCCCAGTCGCCCCGGTGGGTGGTGCCGTTGGCGCCCAGGGCCACCACGACGACGTCGCTCAGCTGGCCGTCCGCCTTGAGCTTCTCGATCTCGTCCGCGGCGTCCCAGATCTGGTAGCCCACCTCGGCCTCGAGCAGCATCCCCGGCAGCTCCTCCATGAGCGTGGGCGCAGCCGAGAGCGAGACGGAGTCGCCGATCAGGGTGACGTCCGGGCCGAGCTCGGACGGCGGCAGGGCCGCGGTGAGCTGCTCCTTGGAGTACGTGGGGCGCGCGACGGCCGGGTCGCCGAGCCCGAGCCCGGACGGCTCGGCGGACGATCCGGGCGAGGGCGTCGCGCCGGCGGAGCCCTCCGCGTCCCCGGGGGCGGCCGAGCCGGGCGACCCCGAGGCCGACGCCTCGGCCCGCTTCGACTGCTCCGCCGCGCGGGACTCGCGGGCCGCCTGCTGCGCCGCCTGGGCGGCCTTGAGGGACTCCTCCGCCTGGGCGATGTCCTGCTCGAGCTGGGTCTGCGCGGGCGAATGCACCACGGCGGCCACGGCCGCCGTGGGGACGGCCACGAGCCCCAGCGCCGCGGCGGCGGCCGCGAGCCGGCCGATCGGCCCGGCCCCGCCCGTGAACGCCCGCCGCGCGGCCGCGCCCCAGCGACCGAAGGCGCCCGTGAACCCCTCGTGGAGGATGGGCTCCTCGATCAGCCGGGTGCTCAGGTCGGCGATCAGGGCGGTCAGCAGCAGGATCGCGCCGGCGGCCACGGGCTCGACCCACCCGGGGGCGTCCACGGGCACCATCACGCGCATGATCACGAGCAGCGGCCAGTGCCACAAGTACGCGGCGTAGGAGCGGCGCCCCCACCAGCGCAGGAACCCGTTGCCCAGGGCGCGCGAGAGCGAGTCGCGCCGGTCACCCTGCACCACGTGCCAGACGATGAACGCGACGACGGCGGACAGGCCCGCCAGCACCCCTCGGTACGTGCTCGCATGGCCGCCGTCGACCAGGGCGAAGCCCGCCGCGAGCACCGCGACGGCGCCCCACGCGACGGCCACCCGCGTGGCCGAGGTCCGCGGCGCCGGGCCGCCGTGCTCGGGCCGGGGAACATGGGCCAGGCCGATCGCCACGCACGCGCCGAACAGCAGGCCGAAGGCGTGGGTGTCCGTGCCGAAGTAGAGGCGGGCCTGCTCGAACCCGTGCCACGAGCCCCAGGCCATCCACGCCGCGGAGGCCACGGCCACGACCGCGACCACCAGGATGCGACGTCGGTCCGCCACCCGCCCCGAGTTCACCGTGCTGCGCGGCGGCCAGGTGAGCAGGAGCAGCCCCCAGATCAGCAGGGGCCAGAGGATGTAGAACTGCTCCTCGATCGCCAGGGACCACAGGTGCTCGAACAGGGGCGGCGAGGCGCGGTTGAAGTAGTCCCCGCCCTGCAGGATCATCACCCAGTTGCTGGTGTAGGTCAGGGCGCCGAACCATTGGCGGCCCAGGCCCGCGGGGAACTCGTCCACCGCCAGCCACGCGAGCGCGGTGGTGCCCACGAGCGCCATCAGCATGGCCGGGACGAGTCGCCGGATGCGCTTCATCCAGAAGGTGCCCAGCGCCACGCCCCGGCCCGCGTCCACACCGCGGACCAGGCCGGTGGTGATGAGGAAGCCGGAGAGCACGAAGAACATGTCCACGCCCACGAACCCGCCGCGCAGGAAGGTGGGCCAGGCGTGGAAGACGAGCACGGCGAGCACCGCGATCCCCCGCAGCCCGTCGAGGGCGGTCACCCGGCCGGGGCCGCGGCTGACCCGCGTGCCGGCCTTGACGGCGGGCACGCCGTCCTCGGGCGACAGGGCATGGCGGGGCACGGACGCGGTGCGCTGGACGGAACTCACAGCGGTCGATCATCCCATCCGGACCTGGATGGGCCAAAGCCTCCGGCTGTCCCCGCCCGCCCCACCGCGTTGAGGGCGGTTTCCGGCGGTACTCCACTCCCAAAGCACCGGATTCCGCCCCCGGAAGCGGGGGGGGCGGGCGCCGGTCGGTGGTTCCGCAGCGCTTCGATGAGCTCGTCCTTGTCCATCGTGGAGCGGCCCTCGATGTCGAGCTCGCGGGCCCGCTTCGCGAGCTCGTCCTTGGTCCAGTCCGCGTAGGAGCCGGCCTCGCCGCCGCGCTCGGCGACCTCGTCCCGGCCGTCCCGGGCGGACGCGTTGGCGATCCGCGCGGCCTTCTCCTCGCTCGCGCCCTCGCGGCGCAGCGCCTCGTAGACCTCGGGGTCCTTGATGCTGGAGGTGCCGGGGCCCATGGGGGCGCCGTTCTTCTCGGTCTTCTTCTCAGCCATGCGGCCAGTGTGGTCCCGGCCCGACGACGGGTGGAAGGCCCGCCGCGCCGCCTCAGTCCTGCTGGGCCTCCGGCTGCTCGGCCCACCAGCGGCGCAGCTCGGCCTCGGCCTCGGCCGGCTCGTGCGGGCCCTCGTCCAGGCGCCACTCGAGCAGGTGCCGGTACGCCCGGCCCACCACGGGACCGGGGCGGATGCCCAGGAGCGCCATGATCTGCTCGCCGTCGAGGTCCGGGCGGACGGCGGCGAGCTCCTCCTGCTCGGCGATCTCGGCGATGCGCCGCTCGAGGTCGTCGTAGGCGTGGGCCAGCCGCTCGGCCTTCCGCTTGTTCCGGGTCGTCACGTCCGATCGGGTCAGGGCGTGCAGGCGGGGCAGCAGGTCGCCGGCGTCGTGGGCGTACCGGCGGACGGCGGAGTCGGTCCAGCCGGCGTCGCCGTAGCCGTAGAACCGCATGTGCAGCTCCACCAGGCGGGCCACCGCCTTGATCGTGTCGTTGTCGAACTTCAGGGCGCGCAGCCGCTTGCGGACGAGCTTGGCGCCCACGGTCTCGTGGTGCCGGAAGGTGACGGCCCCGCCCTTCTCGAAGCGGCGCGTGGCCGGCTTGCCGACGTCGTGCAGCAGCGCCGCCAGGCGCAGCACGGGGTCGGGGGTCGACGGCGCGTACTCGCCCTCCAGCTCCATGGCCTGCTCCAGCACGGTCAGGGAGTGGGCGTAGACGTCCTTGTGGCGGTGGTGCTCGTCCGACTCGAGCTGCAGGGCAGGCAGCTCGGGCAGGACGTGGTCGGCCAGGCCGGTGCGCACCAGCAGGTCGAGTCCGGCGCGCGGGTGCGCCCCGCACACGAGCTTGACGAGCTCCTCGCGCACGCGCTCGGCGGAGATGATGCCGATGCGCTCGGCCATGGCCGTCATGGCGGCCTCCACCTCGTCCGCCACGGTGAACCCGAGCTGGGAGGCGAAGCGGGCCGCGCGCAGCATGCGCAGCGGGTCGTCCGAGAAGGAGTCCTCCGGGGCGCCCGGGGTGCGCAGCACGCCCGCGGCCAGGTCCCGCACCCCGCCGTAGGGGTCCACGAGCTCGAGGCCGGGCAGGCGCAGCGCCATGGCGTTGACCGTGAAGTCGCGGCGCAGCAGGTCCTCCTCGAGGCTGTCCCCGAAGGCCACCTGCGGCTTGCGGCTGGCGGGGTCGTACTGCTCGGCCCGATAGGTGGTGACCTCGAGCTGCCAGCCGGCCTTGCGGAAGCCGATGGTGCCGAAGCGACGCCCCACGTCCCACGTGGCGTCCGCCCAGCCGGCGCCGACGGCCTCGGCCGCGTCCGGGCCGGCGTCCGTGGTGAAGTCCAGGTCCCCGGAGACGCGCCCCAGGAAGAGGTCCCGCACCGGCCCGCCCACGAGGGACAGCTCGTGGCCGGCCGCCTCGAACCTCCGTCCCAGCTCCACGACGACGGCGGGCAGGGCGGCGTCCGCGGGGAAGCCGGCGGGCAGCGCGAGGGTGGCGGTGGTCAGATCCATGATGGGTACAAGCGTGCCAGACCCGCCCCGGCCCCGAGCCCACGGCACCGCGTTAGAGTGGAGGGCATGGCCAGCCCCGATCCCTCCGCGCACCGGGGCGCCCCTCTGCCCTCCGCGCTGGGGGCCTGGCACCGCCGTCCCCAGCCGCCGGCGCGCCCCGAGCCCGCGCCCGCGCCGGGCCCGCGTCCGGCCGCCTCGGGCCTGCCCACCGTGGAGGAGGTCTCGGCCGGCGGCGTCGTCGTCCGGGAGCACGACGGCGGCCTTGAGGTCGCGATCATCGCCCGGTACAACCGCGGCGGACGTCTGGAGTGGTGCCTGCCCAAGGGCCACCCCGAGGGCGTGGAGGACCACCGGCAGGCGGCCGTGCGCGAGGTGGAGGAGGAGACCGGGATCGCCGGGGACATCCTCGAGCCCCTCGGCGCCATCGACTACTGGTTCACCGTCTCCCGCCACCGCGTCCACAAGACCGTGCACCACTTCCTGCTGCGCGCCACGGGCGGCGAGCTGACCACGGAGAACGACCCGGACCACGAGGCCGTGGACGTCGCGTGGGTGCGCCTCGAGGACGTGGCCCGCCGCCTCTCCTTCGCGAACGAGCGCCGGATCGTGGACCTGGCCCGCCAGGTCGTCGACCGGCACTTCCCCCCGGGCCCCGCCCGGGGCCCCCGCCCCTGATCCTCCGCCCCGCACGCGGGGCTCGTCCGACCACGATTGGGTGACCCTTGAGCAGCAGCCCCTCCCCGCGCCCCGCGCAGGACCCCGCCCGCGCCGGCGTCGCCGACGAGGAGCCCACCACCGCCGATCCCGCCCCGGCCACGGACCCGGAGGCCCCGGCCCGCGAGGACCGCCCGGACGAGACCCCCGAGGGCGAACGCCGGGCCGGCCGGTCCACGGCCATCATGGCCTCCGGCACCCTGATCTCCCGCGTGCTGGGCCTGGTACGCGCCATGCTGGTGACGGTGGCCATCGGCCTGTCCACGGATATGGCGGACATCTTCGAGATCGCCAACTCGCTGCCGAACGTGATCTACCTGCTGCTCGTGGGCGGCGTGTTCAACGTGGTGCTCGTGCCCCAGCTGATCAAGCACGCCCGGGACGCGGACCGCGGCGCGGACTACACGTCCCGGCTCATGACGCTGGGCACGCTGGTGATGCTCGGCGGCACGCTCGTGGTGATGGCCGTCGCCGCCCCGCTCATGACGGCGCTGACCCGCGGCTGGTCCCCGGAGAAGCTCGAGATGGCCACGGTGTTCGCGCTGTGGTGCCTGCCGCAGGTGTTCTTCTACGGCATGTACGCGCTCGTGGGCCAGGTGCTCAACGCCAACGGCCGGTTCGGCGCCTACATGTGGGCGCCGGTGCTGAACAACGTGGTGGCGATCGCCGCGATCGGCCTGTACCTGGCCATGTTCGGCGCCTACCGGGCGGGCGAGGACGTGGCCGGCTGGACGAGCACCCAGACCCTGGTCCTGGCCGGCGGGCACACCCTGGGCGTGATCCTGCAGGCCGTCATCCTCTTCCTGCCGCTGCGCGGCCTGGGACTGGGGCTGCGCCCCCGGTTCGGGTGGAAGGGCATCGGCCTGCGGGAGACCGGCCGGATCGCCGGCTACACGCTGGTCACCATGATGGTGACGAACGTGGTGCTGCTGCTGTGTCAGCGGTACGTCACCTCCGCCACCGAGGCCCGCGACCGCGGCGAGCTGCGCATCCCCGGCACCGAGGCGTGGAGCACGGAGATGGCCCAGGCGGCCATCCCCGGCGTGGCCGCCTACAACATGGCCATGCTGATCGCGGTGCTGCCGCACTCCGTGTTCGTGCTCTCCCTGGCCACGGTGCTGTTCAACCGGCTGGCCCGCGCCATGACCCGCCAGGACATGCCCGCGGTGCGCCGCACCACGGCCCAGGGCCTGCGCGCCTTCACGGTGCCGCTGATGTTCTCCCTGGCCGGCATCGTCGTGCTGGCCGGCCCGCTGGGCCGCGTGTTCGGCTCGACGGCGGAGACCGCCATGGTCGCGGGCATCGCGGTGGGCGCGGTGCTGCTGGCCCTGGCGCTGTCCATCCCGTTCCGCTCCGGCTCCTTCTACCTGCTGCGCGTGTTCTACGCGGCCGAGGACGCGAAGGTGCCCATGGTGGTGCAGGTCAGCGCGTCCCTGCTGATGCTGCTGCTCTCCTGGGCCGGGGCCATGCTGCTGCCCCTGTGGTCGATGGCCCTGTGGGTGGCGATCGCCTCCTCCCTCTCGTACGTGTACCAGTTCGCTCTCACCCACGTGCTCACCGTGCGCCGCTTCGGCGACTACGGGTTCGCGTCCGTGCTGCGCGCCCACGGCCAGACCGGCCTGGCCGCGCTGGCCGCGGCGGCCGCGGGCGCCGTCGTCGTGTGGCTGCTGGGCGGGTACACCGGCGGGTTCGCGTGGGAGACCATCGTCACCGCGCTGATCACGTGCGCCGTGGCGGCCGCGGTGATGGCCCCCGTGTACGTGGTGGCGCTGAAGCTGCTGCGGTTCCCGGAGCTCGACGACGCCCTGCGGCCGGTCGTCTCCCGCGTCCCCGCGCTGGGCCGCCTGCTCCGCGTCGGCTGACTCCCTGGCAGGGACGGTGTGTCCACGTATCATCGGAACTCCACCCCCCTTCGTCAGGAGAAGACCCCGTGCCTCAGCCCATCTCCGTCGGAGCCGTCCTGGGCGGCCGCTACCGCATCACGGAGCACGTGGTGACGTCCGCGGACCAGGACATGGTGTTCCTGGGCGCGGACCAGGTGCTCAACCGCCGCGTCACCGTGCTCGTGGCCTCCCGGGAGAACGCCACGCAGGTGGCCTCCTCCGCGCGGGAGCTGGCCACGGGCGAGCGCACGGACGACGTGCAGGTGCTCGACCTCGGCCTCTCCGAGGGCCGCACCTACCTGATCGCCGGCGGCGGCCCGGACCCGGACGTCCTGCTGGGGCTCGCGTACCCGCAGGAGGTGTACGTGGAGCCGTTCCAGACGGACACGCTCGGCTCGGAGATCTTCGGCGAGTCCCGGACCGAGGACCCGCACGCCTACGACGACGACGAGGTCTACTACACCGACCTCGACCGCCGGCTGCGCGCGGACGAGGACCAGACGAAGCGCCGCCCCGGCTTCCTGAACCGCATCTCGGAGCGCATCAGCGAGCGGGTGCGCCCCTCCGACGGCACCGCGGCCAAGGCGGCCGCCGGCGCCTCCGCCCTCGCCGCGGCCGATGCCGCCACCCGCGCCCAGCAGGAGGAGCGGGAGCGGGCCGAGCGGGAGGAGCGCGAGCGCAAGGAGCGGGAGGAGCGCGAGCGCCGCGAGGCCGAGGAGCGCGCCGAGCGGGAGCGCCTGGAGCGTGAGCGCCGTGAGGCGGAGGAGCGCGAGCGGGTCGAGCGTGAACGCCGCGAGGCCGAGGCCCGTGCCGAGCAGGAGCGCCTCGAGCGCGAACGCCGCGAGGCCGAGGAGCGCGAGCGGGCCGAGCGCGAGGAGCAGGAGCGCCGCGAGGCGGAGGAGCGTCGGGAGCGCGAGCGCCTGGAGGCCGAGGAGCAGGAACGCGCCGAGGCCGCCCGGGAGGCCGAGCAGGCCCGCCTGGCCGCCGCCCGCGAGGAGGCCGAGCGCCGCGAGCTGGAGCGCCGCCGCGCCGCCCGCGAGGAGGCGGAGCGCCGGGAGGCCGAGCGCCGCGCCGCCGAAGCCGATGAGGCTGCCGAGGCGGAGACGGCCGCCGAGGAGACCCCGTCCCTGGACGAGGACGAGCGCCGCACGGCCGCGCAGGCCGACGCCGGCACGGCCGCCCTGCCGGTGGTCGCCGCCGGCGCCGCGGCCGGGGCCGCCGCCGCAGGTGCCGCGGCGGCTGCGAAGGCCCGCAAGGCTGCGCAGGCCGAGGAGGCCGACGCCGCGGAGCCCGAGACGGCCGAGTCCCCCGAGCCCGCTGAGACCCCTCAGCCCGCGACCGCGGCGACGGAGACCGTGGCGACCGGTGCCGCAGAGACGGACGCCGCGGAGGCCCGGGCCGACGAGCCCGCCGCGGCAGAGCCGGAGTCCACGGCGACCGCCCCCGCCGAGGAAGTCGACCCGGAGCCGACCGCCCCCGCACCCGTCGTCCCGGCCTCCCCCGCGCCGGACAGCGCGCCGGACACCGAGGCGATCCCCGTGCGCCGTCAGCGGCCGGTGCCGCGCCGCGCCATGGTCGTCGAGCCGACGACCCCCGACGCCGACCGCTCCCCCGATGCTCAGCGCTCCCGCAGCGCGGGCGCGCCCCTGGCCGCCGCCGGTGCGGGCGCCGTCGCAGCGGCCGGAGCCACCGCGGCGAGCGCGGCTCCCGCCGGTGCCGCGCCGTCGGCCACGTCGGCCCCGAGCACCGCGTCCGCCGCCCCCGAGGCGACCGCCGCGGGCACGTCCCCCGCGGACGGCGACGGCGGCGCCCCCGTCGACCCGGACCAGGGCGGGTCCCGCCGCGGCGGATGGCCGCTGGCCCTGCTGCTGCTCGCCGTGCTGGTGGGCGCCCTCGTCCTCGGCGGCGTGCTGCTGGCCCAGAACCTGCGCGGCGCCCCCACCGAGCAGGCCGCCCCGCCGGCATCCCCCACCGAGACCGCCGAGGGCACGGACCCGGCATCGGCCGCCCCCACGCAATCCGACGAGGCCTCCCCCACCGATTCCTCCCCCGCCGCGAGCACCTCGGCCTCCCCCACCGAGCCCTCCCCCGCCGCGAGCGCCTCGGCCTCCCCCACGGAGTCCGAGACCGCCGCCGCGGCCCCGCAGCCGGCCCGCGCCCTGCGCATGGTCCCAGACCTGCCCGCGCACGAGTCCGAGCACGACGGCGAGCTGCCCAACCTCATCGACGGCGACCCCTCCACCGCGTGGCGCACGTTCGCCTACGCCCGCCCCAACTTCGGCGGCTACGTGGAGAGCATGAACCTCGTGGTGGAGCTCGAGGACCGCGCCGAGGTGAACGAGGTGACCCTGCAGAGCATGGGCGCCACCGGCGGCGCCTGGTTCGCCTACATCGCCGACTCCCCGGAGGGTGAGAACGCGAGGGAGATCGGCAACGGCACCTTCGACCAGGACTCCGTCACCGTCCCGGTGCCCTTCGACGGCGCGGAGGCCGAGGCGGAGTACGTGATCGTCAGCCTCACCTCTCTGCCCCGCCTCGACGGCACCACCCCCGACCTGCCCTTCGGCCTGCGCCTCGGGGAGATCGGCGTCCGCTGACCCCCGCGCACGCACGACGGCGCGCCGGACCCGCCGGCCGCCGTCGTGCCGTGCCGCCCCGTGGGCGCGCCCCACGGAATACCCGCCCGTGCCCGCGCCGTTGACCCGGACGAGCGCCCACCACCCCGATCCCCTGGAGGAACCCGTGGCCCCCACCGCCCAGGACCAGAGCGTCCACAACGTCGTGATCGTCGGCTCCGGCCCCGCCGGCTACACCGCCGCGATCTACACCGCCCGCGCGCACCTGCAGCCCGTGCTGGTGGCCGGCTCCGTGACCGCCGGCGGCGAGCTGATGAACACCACCGAGGTCGAGAACTTCCCCGGCTTCCCGGAGGGCATCCAGGGCCCGGAGCTCATGGCGAACCTCGAGGCGCAGGCCCGCCGCTTCGACACCGAGGTGCTCTACGAGGACGTGGTGAAGGCCGACCTGACGGCCTCCCCGAAGGTGCTCACCCTGGGCGACGGCACCGAGCTGCGCGCCCACGCCGTCATCCTCACCACCGGCTCCGCCTACCGGAAGCTCGGCGTGGAGGGCGAGGAGCGCCTCTCCGGCCACGGCGTCAGCTGGTGCGCCACGTGCGACGGCTTCTTCTTCCGCGAGCAGGAGATCGCCGTGGTCGGCGGCGGCGACTCCGCCATGGAGGAGGCCCTGTTCCTCACCAAGTTCGCCTCCAAGGTGACCGTCCTGGTCCGCAAGGACGAGCTGCGTGCCTCCAAGGTGATGGCCCGCCGCGCCCTGGAGAACGAGAAGATCGAGTTCCGCTGGAACACGGAGGTCGCCGAGGTCATCGGCGGGGACAAGGTCCAGACCCTGCGCCTGCGGGACACGCAGACCGGCGAGGAGTCCACCCTGGACGTCACCGGCCTGTTCGTGGCAATCGGCCAGGACCCGCGCACCGACCTGGTGCAGGGCCAGCTGGAGCTCACCGAGCACGGCACCATCCGCATCGAGCACCCCTCCTCGCGCACCTCCCTGCCGGGCGTGTTCGCGGCCGGCGACGTCACGGACCACACCTACCGCCAGGCCATCACCGCCGCCGGCTCCGGCTGCGTGGCCGCGCAGGACGTGGAGCACTACCTCGCGACCGTGGCCGACGTGGAGGAGGCCGCCCCCGCCGGGCCGGACTCCGACGCCAACCCGGCATGACCCACTTCGGCTTCGCTCCTGACACTCCGTCATGAGTGAAGTTGCTGACAAGCATGACCGCCCAGGTCAGACCCGTATTCCCACCAAGGAGGTTGCCATGAGCACCATCAACGTCACCGACGCCGACTTCGACCAGAAGGTCCTCCAGTCCGAGCTGCCCGTCCTCGTGGACTTCTGGGCCGAGTGGTGCGGTCCCTGCCGCATGCTGGGCCCGGTCCTCGACGAGATGGCCGTGGAGCACGAGGGCAAGGCCGTGATCGCCAAGCTCAACGTGGACGAGAACCCGGCCACCGCCGCCCGCTTCGGCGTCACCTCGATCCCCCTCGTGCTGGGCTTCCAGGGCGGCGAGAAGGTCGCCGAGTCCGTGGGCGCCAAGCCCAAGGCGGCCCTGGAGAAGGAGTTCTCCGCCCTCCTCGGCTGAGACCCCTCCCCACGCGAAGGCCCCGGCACCCGCTCACTGCGGAGGCCGGGGCCTTCGTCCGTCCAGGGGCGGATGGGGGTCAGGACGCGGCCCCCCGGCCGCCCTTCTCCCCCTGGATCACGTCCATGATGCGGTTCAGGTCCTCCACGGTGGTGAAGTCGATCGCGATGCGGCCCTTGCGGGCGCCCAGGGTGATCTTCACCGAGGTGTCGAGGCGGCTGGTGAGCGCGGTGGCGTAGTGGTCCAGGCGCTCGTGACGGGCGTCGTCGGCCGTGCGCCGCGGGGTGCGGCCCGGACGCAGCCCGCCCTGCAGCTGCGCGACGGCCTCCTCCGTGGCGCGCACGGACAGGCCCTCTGACTGGATCCGCTGGGCCAGGCGCTCCATGTCCGAGGGGTCGGTGAGGCCGAGCAGGGCGCGGGCGTGCCCCGCGGACAGGGTGCCGGCGGCCACGCGGCGCTGCACGAGCGGCGGCAGCTTGAGCAGGCGCAGGGTGTTGGAGATCTGCGGGCGGGAGCGGCCGATGCGCTCGGCGAGCTCCTCCTGCGTGCAGGCGAAGTCCTCCATGAGCTGCTGGTAGGCCGCCGCCTCTTCGAGGGCGTTGAGCTGGGACCGGTGCAGGTTCTCCAGCAGGGCGTCACGCAGGAGGTCCTGGTCCGGCGTCTGACGGACGATCGCGGGGATCGCGTCGAGCCCGGCCTTCTGGGTGGCGCGCCAGCGGCGCTCGCCCATGATCAGCTCGTACGGGGTGGCCCCGTCCACCTCGCGCACGACGATCGGCTGCAGGATGCCGACCTCGCGGATCGAGGTGACGAGCTCCGCCATGTGCTCCTCGTCGAACACCTCGCGGGGCTGACGGGGGTTCGGGTGGATGTCCCCGACCGGGATCTCCCGCAGCACGGCGATGTCCGTGGAGACGGTGCCCTCGGCCGCGGTGGGCGCGCCGGCGGCGGCCTCTTCCCCCGACGACGACGCCGCGGCCTCACGCTTGGTCGGCGCCTTCACCGTGGGCATGGCCGGGCGCGCCTTGGTGCCGCGGCGAGCGGCGGGCGCGTCCTCCGGATCCGGGGAGAAGAAGACGTCGACCGGCCGCTGCGCCGCCCGGGCGGGCGTCTTGCGGGCCTCGGCCGGGGCCGCCGCGGAATTCGCCTTGGTTTCCCCAGTGGAGGAGCTTGCCTTCGTGGTGGGGGCGGCCTTCTTCGCTGCCGCGGGTGCGCGTCCTGCAGACCCGGCCTTCTTGTCCGCGAGGGCCTCCTTGGCCGCCCCGCCGCTGGTCTTGGATGCGGACGCAGCACGAGGAGCAGGTGTCTTCGCTTCGGAGGTCTCCTTGGACGAGCGTCGCGCAGAGGACGTTGCCGCCTTCTTCTTCTCCGCGGGAGCCGCAGTCAGAGCGGTGGTGTCCTCGGCCGTGGCGTCGGCCTCCTGCGGGGCCTCGTCAACGGGTTCGGCGGTGCTCTGGATCAGGGCGCCGAGGCCTCGGCCCAGGCCTCCTCGACGGCTCGTCTTCAACGGGTCCTCCTGCTGTGATGGGTCTGCCTTCAGTCTAGGCCGTGGAGGGTGTCTGCGCGGCCTCGAGTTTCCTGGTTCATGGCGGTGAGACGGTGGGTTGTGTTTCACGTGAAACGGTGTTCTCCGTTCACCGTGCTGGAAGCGCCCGACAACTTCATCCCGTGAGGCAGTGAAGCCACGGGGCCGCTGCGTCTTCTCCGACCCCGACTCACGGCGATCATGTTCAGCGTCCACGCTCCCCCGTGTCCGGGCCGGTCATTGTCTGATGTTTCACGTGAAACAAAACCAGCGGACGCATTCTCCACACACCGGGACGTCGCCAGCTTTGCTTTGGATACCGACCTATATCACTAGATCCTACGCTTTTTTCCGAGATTCTCTTGCAGGGTGGATGTATTGCTGGCCGAATCGACAGCACTCCCCTCATCTGCCGTTCCGCCCCGGACCGTCGGCAGCCGGGGGACGAGAAGACCCGAACGGTGATGGCCAGGCCTGCGCATTCGAGCTGCCTGACCGGGATCAGATTTCACCTATGGCACGGTGCGACAGCACGCCAGTATCCCCGCCCTCCCCTCCGATGCGAATTGCACCCTCATGTCCCGTCGAACCGACAAGGTGGTGCCAAGTGTTAGAGCAGATGCGCGTTTCACGTGAAACATGGCCGAGGGGTGTGGCAGAGGTGCTCTCCTCGGTGATCGTGGGGGTGCTCAGAGCGAGCCAGGTTTAGCCCGGGCGGTGTATCGCCCATACAGCGGGCACTTTGGCGCGCGGCGCGTCAGGCTCTTCCGGTTCTTCCGGTTCTTCCGGTTCTTCCGGTTCTTCCGGTTCTTCCGATACACCCGGCGCGTTAGGATCAACCACAGTGGGTTCGTGAACGCCCAGTGCAGATGCACCTGTTTCACGTGAAACATCCCGGGCGGCATTCCGTTGTGTGTTGCGGCGTGCATGGACGGCTTATGCGGAAGACCCCACCCTCGGCTCCGGGCGAGATCGTACTAGCTTCGAGGTAGAGATCCTCCACGCCACGTAAAGGTACTCAGGCACCGGAACGTCCATCATCAGACGGGTTGCAAGGCCTCGACCAAGCAGGTCCGGGACATGTTTCACGTGAAACGATGCAGGGTTCCATGACGGTGGGGAGTAGTCACCAACGGTCGTGGGAGAGTTCATCGCGAGGTTCGATCGGCTGCACCGTTCCCACTGCCGGTGGGGACGTCGATGCGGAAAACCGATCCAATGGGGCCGGCTAGCCGGCCTCGCCGCACCCTTCTTCGAGGAGATGATCTACCTCATGAGAAGCTGCTATGGCCACGGTATCAACTTATACCACTTCCATGGCGCAACTCCGGGTCAATTCGAACACTCGGTGCCACGTGCGAATCCGGCGCTGGTGGGAACCTGCTGCGCGGCCACCGGACACTGAAGATGACACCAGAACCACCGCCAGCCCAGCGCGTTCCGCACCGCAGGCCGTCGTTTCACGTGAAACAGGGGTCCTCGGTCACGCCGTGTCGGCGGCTCGGAGCTCAGACGGGACGCCCGTCCGATGCCGTGCCGCGGATTGAGGGGAGGAGGCATCGGAGACCAGGAACTCGACGGCTGGCCCCACCCCCGGTACCGGACTCGCCCCGCAACGGGACGAAGGGGAGGCATGCACGCGCTGCGGGGCGGGGGCGGGGCGGGGAGGCTGACGCTGAACGACGCAGGGGCTCAGTGGACTGGCGGGTCGAGTCCCCGGGTCGCGGTCTCCGAAGCACCATGTCACTCCGTCAGCCCTTCGCTTTTCACAGACATCGACCCGGAGTCGGCCTCCACCACCGATGTTGTCCACAGACGTTGTCCACATATCAACAGCTCGACGTCACGGGGATCGGGGCTCTTCGTTCCCGAATTCCCAGTGATGCGGGTTTGTGTATACATTGAAGGGCACAGCTCGCGGACGTGGTCGGTCGCAGCCCCGTATGAGCCTCAGGACTTATCCACACCACTGCAGGCGCACTGTCCACAGACCCATACTTGCACTCTCCCGTGATTGGCTCAGGCGCGGTGGAGAGGGACCGGGCGCGGGGCCGGGGGAGTGGCGGACCGTATCTGCGCCGGCCGCCCTCGCTGCGCCGCGCACACCCGGTTCGGTCGGCGGGGAGAGTCGTGGGCACGGGAGTGGTCGAGGAGGGATCGGTCAGCGCGGCTGTCCTGCTCGTGCCCGACTCACGGGGCCCCGGACCGATGGCTGGCACGCAGCGTACGCCCGCCCTCCTCGCCCTCTTCAGGCACGGGGCGTCGCTCAGACCGCTCGGCCGCCAACCGGCGGCGTCGACGGCCCGACGGCCCGACGGCCCCACTCATGACCACTGGCCCGTGCATGCTGTCCGCGGTCATCAGGCATCGACGACGGGGCCATCCGTCGTCGGCGTCACCACCGTGTCCGCTCGCAGCCTGGACTCGCCGGACGTGGGGTCTCAGCGCCGCGTCACGTTTCACGTGAAACATGCGTATCAATACGAATCAAGGTTAATTGCTTGCTCTTCGGCATGGATGTCCACAGTAGGGCGGGTGACCGTCCTCGGTGCGTCCACAACGGCCCACACATGCCGCGCCACCGCCGGCATCCGCGCACGCCGCTCCACACCCGCACTTCCCACGCCCGCCCACAGCCACCACGCCCACGCACAGAGCCCGCCGGCGGGATCGCTCCCACCGACGGGCTCCGTCGTCGTGCTCGTGCGCAGCGGCCGCCTCAGGCGGCGTGTGCCGGTCCTCAGCCCTTCGCGGCCGGGGCGCCGCGTCCGGCGATCTCGGCGGCCGCCTCGCGGTAGGCCACCGCGCCGGCGGAGGTCGGGTCGTAGGTGAGCACCGTCTGCTGGTAGCTCGGCGCCTCGGAGATGCGCACGTTGCGGGGGATCGCGGTGCCCAGCAGCTGCTCGGGGAAGTGCGCGCGCACCTCCTCCGCCACCTGGACGGCGAGGTTGGTCCGCGCGTCGAACATGGTGAGCAGGATCGTGCTCACCTGCAGCTTGGGGTTCAGGTGCTTCTGGATCATCTGCACGTTCTTAAGCAGCTGCGAGAGGCCCTCGAGGGCGTAGTACTCGGCCTGGATGGGGATGAGCACCTCCTCGGCCGCCACGAACGCGTTCACGGTCAGCAGGCCCAGGGACGGCGGGCAGTCGATGAACACGTAGTCCAGCCGCTCCTGGCCGTTCTCCTCGCGCCAGGCGGTGTACGCCTCGAGGGCGCGGGAGAGGCGCTGCTCGCGGGCCACGAGGGAGACCAGCTCGATCTCGGCGCCGGCCAGGTCGATGGTCGCGGGCACCACCTGCAGGCCGTCCACGTCCGGGGCGTCCTGCACCACGTCGTGCATCTCCATCTCGCCCAGCAGCACGTCGTACACGGAGGCGACGTCGCCGGTGTGGGGGATGTTCAGCGCGGTGGACGCGTTGCCCTGCGGGTCGATGTCGATCACCATCACCCGCATCCCGGCCCGGGCGAGGGCCGCGGCCAGGTTGACGGTCGTCGTCGTCTTGCCGACGCCGCCCTTCTGGTTGGACGTGGTGAACACGCGGGTGCGCTCCGGACGCGCCAGGCGGCGCGCCTTGAGCCGCGAGGACTCCTCGGCCTCGCCGGCGCCCTTCTCGGCGGACCGGCCGGACCACTTCTGGCGCAGGGCCCTCCAGGCCCCGCCCCGGCTCTCCTGCTCCTGGGCCATGCGGCTGTACCTCTCTGGTCAGGGGTGTGCGGATCCCTCGCCGTCGGGCGTCGCCGACGTCCCGGTGGGGGAGGGGTCAGCGGGCGCGCGCGCTGACGCGCACGACGGTGGTGGTCTCGGGCAGCAGGCCCTCGCCCACCGTGAGGATCTCGGGCTCGTCTCCACCATACTTGCGCAGGACCTTGCGGGCGGCGGCGATCTCGTCGGCCGCCGCGCGGCCCTTGATCGCCAGCAGCCGGCCGTCGCCCTGCAGCATCGGCATGGTCAGCGGCACGAGGGTCTTCAGCGCGGACACGGCGCGGGCGGTGACGACGTCGACGTCGAGGTTCCCGGAGACCTGCTCGGCGCGGCCGCGGATCACGTCGACGTTCTCCAGCCCCAGGTCCTCGACCACCATGTCCAGCCACTCCACGCGCCGCTCGAGGGGCTCGATCAGCAGGAATCGGCAGTCCGGGCGGGCCAGGGCGAGGCAGAGGCCGGGCAGCCCGGCGCCGGAGCCGACGTCCGCCACGAGGGCGCCCTCGGGGATCAGCTCCTCGACCACGGCGCAGTTGAGCACGTGGCGCTCCCACAGGCGGGGCGCCTCGCGGGGCCCGATGAGGCCCCACTCGATGCCGGTGTCCGCCAGGTGCGCCACGTAGCGCTCGGCCCGGGGCAGGTCCTCGCCGAACAGCTCGACGGCGGCCGGTCGCAGGGCGTCGGTCAGCGGCGGCGCCGGCTGGCCCACGGGGGCGGGGCGGTCGCCGCGCTCCTTCGGGTCCAGGCCGGGCCGGCGCTCGTACGGGGAGGCCTGCTCAGGCATCCGCGGAGATCACCACGTGGCGGCGGGCGCCCTCGCCCTCCGAGGCGGAGGCGAGGCCGGCGTCGGCCACCACGTCGTGCACGATCTTGCGCTCGTACGCGCCCATGGGGGACAGGTGCACGGGGCCCTCGCCGGCGCGCACGCGCTCGACGGCGTCCTGGGCGGTCTCGCGCAGGTCGGCGTCGCGGCGCTCCCGGTGCCCGCAGATGTCCAGGATGAGGCGGGAGCGGTGCCCCGTGGCGGCCAGGACGGCCAGGCGCACGAGCTCCTGCAGGGCCTCGAGGGTCTTCCCGTCGCGGCCCACGAGGGCGTTCAGGCGCTCGTCGTGGTCCTCGGACACCACGGACACGTAGGTGCGGCCGTCGCGGACCTCGATGTCGATGTCCCCGTCCAGGTCCGCGATGTCCAGCAGCTCCTCGACGTAGTCGGCGGCGACGTCGCCCTCCTCCTCGAGGCGGCGCACGCCGTCCGAGGCGGACTCCGCGGCGGAGGACTCGGCGCCCTCGCCGGCGGCCTCGGCCGCGTGCGAGCCCGTGCGCTCCTCGGCCGCGGGGGCCTGCGGGGCGTCGGGGGCCGGGGTGGTCTCGACGACGGCGTCCTCGGCCTCGGCGGCCGGGTTCACGTTCTCGGCGGACATGCTCACTTCCTCCTGCGGTTCTTGCGCTGCGGCTGGACGCGCTGGCCCGAGTCGCGCACCGGCTCGCCGTTGAGCGTGGCGGTGCCGCCGCCGGCGGCCTGGGTGTGGGCGGAGGAGGGCTCCGCCTTGGAGTCGGTGACCTTCTGGCCGACCGGGGGCAGGCCCTTGGCGGCGCGGCGCTCGTTGAGCTCCTGCTCGGCGAGGGAGCCCGGGGTGGGGTTGTTGCGGATGATCCACCACTGCTGGCCGACGGCCCAGAAGTTGGAGTAGGTCCAGTACAGGAGCACGCCGATGGGGAAGTTGATGCCGCCGATGCCGAAGATCAGGGGCATGGCGTAGAGCATGATCTGCTGCGTCTGCATCATGGGCCCGGAGAGGGCCTGCTGCGTCATGTTCTTCGTCATGAGCATCTTCTGCATGTAGAACATCGAGCCCGACATCAGCACGATCAGCACGATCGCCGTGATGATCACGGGCGCGCTGCCCGGATCGCCGAAGGAGTTCAGGAAGGTGTCCGACATGCGGGCGCCGAAGATCGTGGAGCCCTCGAAGGAGCGGATCTGGTCCGCGGACAGGGCGTCCATGGACTCGCCGCGCTCGGACGCGCCGCGCGCGCCGATCAGCACCTGGTACAGGGCGAAGAAGAACGGCATCTGGATCAGCAGGGGCAGGCAGGCGGCGAACGGGTTCGCCTTGTGCTCCTTCATGAGCGCCTGCTGCTCCATGGCCATGGCCTGGCGGGAGAGCTGGTCCTTCTTGCCCTTGTACTTGGCCTGCAGCTTCTGCAGTTCGGGCTGGATGGCCTGCATGGCGCGCTGCGCCTTGATCTGCTTGACGAACAGCGGGATCAGCAGGGTGCGGATGAGCACCACCAGCAGGAGGATGGACAGCGCCCACGTCCAGCCGGAGTCGGCGGGCATGCCCGCGAACTCCAGCACGGTGTGGAACGCCCCGAGCAGCCAGGACATGAGCCAGCGGAACGGGGCGAGGATGGCTTCGAACATGGGGGTCAATCCTCCTGCGGGAGATCAGGTGGGATGGGAGGGTGGTTCAGGGTGAGGATCCGCGGCTGCCGGCCCGGCGGCCAGCGCCGGTGGCCGGGCGGGACCGGGTCCACGCCGCCGTCGTTCCAGGGGTGGCAGCGGCCGATGCGCCGCGCCGCGAGCCACGAGCCCTTCACCGCGCCGTGCACGTGCACGGCCTCCAGCCCGTAGGCGGAGCAGCTGGGGAAGAACCGGCAGACCTGCCCGTACAGCGGGGAGACGACCGCCCGGTAGACGGTCAGCAGCCCGGCCAGTAGGGCGGAGGGCAGCGCGCGCACCGGCCCCCACTCGCGGGAGGGCTCGAGCACGGTGAACGGCGAGGGCGTGACGGCCATCTAGGCCTCGTCCCGGGGGACGGCGGGCAGGTGCGGCCTGAGCGCCTTGGCCAGCGCGCCGACGGTCTCGCGGCGCAACAGTGCGTGGTCCGCCTCGGCCGCCGGCGGCAGCGCGCGGACCTGCACCAGCACGGGCAGCTCCCGCAGCGGGGCGGTGCGCATCTGCTCGGCGACGACGGCGCGCAGCCGGCGCTTCACCCGGTTGCGGGTGACCGCGTTGCCCACGGCCTTGGACACGACGAACCCGGCCCGCGGCCGAGGGACGCTCGGCGACGTGGACCGGGTGTGGTCGGGGTCCGTGGCGACGCTCACCACCACGGTGCGCCGGCCCGCTCGGGTGCCGGTGCGGCCGAGGTGGCGGAACTCCGCGGGGGTGCGGACGCGCCGGTCACGGGGCAGCACGGAGCGCGCCGGCCCTGAAGCGGCGTCCTCAGGCGGACAGCTCGGCGCGGCCCTTGCCGCGGCGCGCGGCCAGGATGGCGCGGCCGGCGCGGGTGCGCATGCGGGCGCGGAAGCCGTGCTTGCGGGCACGACGGCGGTTGTTGGGCTGGAACGTGCGCTTGGTCACTGTGATCACTCCACGACGTGTTGTGTGCCTTCGACCGTCGACCTGAGCAGGTGAACCAGGGGGAAGGACCGGTGAGGCTCTGACATGAAATCCCCGGCGGGCACGATGGATTGACGCCCGGGGGACCAGGCAACTCTAGTGCCGGGGGCGCGGGAGGGTCAAACGGGTGCGCGAGGACGCCCCGGAACAGCGGTCGTCCGGAGCGTCGTCCACAGGATGATAGGGGTTGTCCACCCTCTGTGCACAACCCTGTGGACAACCGTTAGACTCCCAGCACCGTCGACCGTGCCGCGCAGCCGTCCCCCACTCCGGGCCGTCTGCCCCAGGAAAGGAAGCCTCCGTGGTGGCAGACCAGGCCGTGCTCAGCTCGTGGCGCTCCGTGGTGGGCGCCCTCGAGGACGACGCGCGGGTCAGCGCCCGCCTGATGGGCTTCGTCTACCTGGCCCAGCCGCAGGGGCTGATCGGCAACACCCTCCTGCTGGCGGTGCCCAACGAGACCACCCGCGAGACCCTCCAGGGCGCGCAGGTGGCCGAGGCCCTCACGGACGCGCTGACCGCGGAGTTCCGCGAGGAGATCCTGCTGGCCATCTCCATCGACGCGAACCTGCAGCCGCCCCGCGCCCCCGAGCCCGAGGCCCGCCGCTCCGCCCTCGCCGGCGAGCCCGTCACCCCGGCCGCGCCCGCGGCCCCGGGCCCGGAGCAGTCCGCCGGCACGGGCGAGCCCTCCCGCCGCGCCGTCGCCGAGGAGCTGCCGGGCTTCCGCACCGAGCCGCCGGCCGACGTCGTGCCCCCGGAGGCCGCCGGGGCCCAGGCCGGCAAGCCGACCCCCGCGCCGCCGTCGACCTCCGCGGAGACCAGCCGCCTCAACGACCGGTACCACTTCGAGACCTTCGTGATCGGCTCGTCCAACCGCTTCGCCCACGCCGCCGCCAACGCGGTGGCCGAGGCGCCGGCGAAGGCCTACAACCCGCTGTTCATCTACGGCGAGTCCGGGCTGGGCAAGACCCACCTGCTGCACGCGATCGGCCATTACGCGCGCCGCCTCTACCCGGGCCTGCGGGTGCGCTACGTGAACTCGGAGGAGTTCACCAACGACTTCATCAACTCCATCCGCCACGACGAGGGCGCCTCGTTCAAGCAGCTCTACCGCAACGTGGACATCCTGCTGATCGACGACATCCAGTTCCTGGCGGACAAGGAGGCGACGGTCGAGGAGTTCTTCCACACCTTCAACACGCTCTACAACAACAACAAGCAGGTGGTCATCACCTCGGACCTGCCGCCCAAGCAGCTCTCCGGGTTCGAGGACCGCCTGCGCTCCCGCTTCGAGTGGGGGCTGATCACGGACATCCAGCCGCCGGACCTCGAGACCCGTATCGCGATCCTGCGCAAGAAGGCCGAGGCCGAGGGGCTCGTGGCGCCGCCGGAGGCGTTGGAGTACATCGCCTCGCGCATCTCCACGAACATCCGCGAGCTCGAGGGCGCCCTGATCCGCGTCACCGCGTTCGCCTCGCTGAACCGCCAGACCGTGGACATCGAGCTGGCCGAGCACGTGCTCAAGGACCTGATCACGGACGAGACGGCGCATGAGATCACGCCGGAGCTGATCCTCCACGCGACGGGGGAGTACTTCAACCTCACCCTCGAGGAGCTCACGAGCAAGTCCCGCACCCGCACGCTCGTGACGGCGCGGCAGATCGCCATGTACCTGCTGCGGGAGCTCACGGAGATGTCCCTGCCGAAGATCGGCCAGGTCCTGGGCGGGCGCGACCACACCACCGTGATCCACGCGGACCGCAAGATCCGCGAGCTGATGGCCGAGCGCCGGACGATCTACAACCAGGTGACCGAGCTCACCAACGAGATCAAGCGCAAGCAGCGGGGCGCCTGACCACCCCTCCGAGTCCCGGTTCGAACCTTCGACCGGGACTCGAGTGTTCCTCCACATTGTCCACCGCTGTGGACAACCCTGTGGAGAAGGCGCCCTCCTGTGGACAACGTGGCGACCTGTGGATGGCGGAATCAGGCCGCTGAGGGCGGGTCCACACCCCTGGGGACGACGGCGGCGCACACCCTGGTGAATCACAGGGATGTGATTCGGCGATCCACAGATGTCCACAGCTGTCCACAGTCGAAAACCGCATGATTCCGCGGACTTCGCGGGGTGTGGATGGGGACTGTGGACATAGATGTGGACAACCGGGGGGTGGATCCGGGGATGAGCGTGGACGACTCCAGGCCGGCCTGTGCAGATCGGGGGGTGGGGCCGCGGGCGGTCTCCACACGCCGTGCACACCCTCGACGGAGCGGCGTCCACAGCGTTCCCCCACCCGGATCCGCATGATCTCGCCGAGGATGGACGTTCTCCACAGGATCCACACCTGCTATCACCACTACTGATCCCCCTTGAGAGAATCCGACAAGCAACATCATCTCCGCCCCGCACACCGGCCCGACGAGCCCCACGGCGCAGGCTGCGCCCGCGCCCCTTCGGATCCGCGGAATCACACCGTTGTCATTCGCCTTCGACCTGACACCGTCCTCGCGGACCGCCTATGCTGAGGCCCGCGCGTCGCCGCTGAGCCGGGGCCCGCAGACCCCCGCCGTCCCCCCGCCTGAGAGGCAGTGCAGCTCGTGAAGTTCACCGTCGAACGCGACATCCTCACCGACGCCGTCTCCTGGGCCGCCCGCTCCCTGTCCCCGCGCCCGCCCGTGCCGGTGCTCTCGGGCCTGCTGATCACGGCCGAGGCCGGCGTCGTCTCCATCGCGAGCTTCGACTACGAGACCTCCGCGCGCCTGGAGATCGAGGCGGACGTGGAGACCGACGGCCAGGTGCTCGTCTCCGGCCGCCTGCTCAACGACATCGTCCGCGCCCTGCCGCACGCCCAGGTGACCGTGGAGCTCGACGGCGGCAAGGTCGTCGTCACCTGCCGCTCCTCCCGCTTCGCCCTGGCCACCATGCCCGTGGGCGACTACCCGGCCCTGCCGCAGCTGCCGGCCCCCGCCGGCACCGTGGACGGCGCCGCCTTCGCGCACGCCGTGGCGCAGGTGACCGTCGCCGCCTCGAAGGACGACACCCTGCCGATCCTCACCGCCGTGAAGGTGGAGATCGAGGGCGACACCATGACGTTCCTGGCCACGGACCGCTACCGGCTGGCCATGAAGGAGATCCGCTGGACCCCCGCGGACCCCTCGATCTCCACCTCGCTGCTGGTCAAGGCCCGCACCCTCACCGAGGTGGCCAAGTCCCTCGGCGCCGGCGGCGACCTGGAGATCCTGCTCGGCGAGGGCACCGACCTCGTGGGCTTCTCCTCCGGCGGCCGCCGCACCACCTCCGTGCTGGTGGACGGCGAGTACCCCAAGATCCGCTCGCTGTTCCCGGAGACCAGCCCCATCCAGGCCGTCGTGGACACCGCCGCCCTCGTGGAGGCCTCCCGCCGCGTGGCCCTCGTGGCCGAACGCAACACCGCGCTGCGCATGGTGTTCACCGACGGCCAGGTCACCCTGGACGCCGGCACCGGCGACGACGCCTCCGCCAACGAGTCCGTGCCCTGCACCCTCGAGGGCGAGGACATCACCGTGGCGTTCAACCCGTCCTACCTCTCCGAGGGCCTGGCCGTGGTGGACCAGCCGCAGGTGCGCTTCGCGTTCACCTCCGCGCCCAAGCCCGCCCTGCTCACCGGCGTGAACCAGGAGGACGGCGTCGTCTCCGACTACCGCTACCTCGTGATGCCGGTGCGCATCGCCTGATCCGCCGGGCCGGAGGCACCCGTGCACCTGTCCCACCTGACCGTCGCGGACTTCCGGTCCTACCGCTGGGCCGACCTGGAGCTCGGCCCGGGGTCCACGGTGCTGCTCGGGGCCAACGGGGTGGGCAAGACGAACCTCGTGGAGGCCGTCGGCTACCTCGGCTCGCACCAGTCCCACCGCGTCAGCTCGGACGCGCAGCTTGTGCGCTTCGGCCAGGACCGCGCCCGGATCGCCGGCCGCGTGCACCGCGGCTCCCGGACCGTGGCCCTCGAGCTGGAGATCCTGCCGGGCCGGTCCAACCGGGTCGCCATCAACCGCGGCGCCCCCGTGCGGGCCAAGGAGGGCCTCGGCATCCTGCGCACCGTGGTGTTCGCCCCCGAGGACCTGAACCTGGTCACGGGCGAGCCGGGCGGCCGCCGTCGCCTCCTGGACCAGCTCATGGTCCAGCTGCGCCCGGCCCTGGGCGAGGCCGCCGCGGACTTCGAACGAGTGCTGCGCCAGCGCAACGCCCTGCTCAAGTCCGCCCGGAAGGCCCGCCGCTGGGGCCCCGAGGAGGAGGCCACCCTCGAGGTGTGGGACGAGCACCTGTGCGCCGCCGGCGCGCGGCTGCTGCACGGCCGCCTGCACGTGCTGCGCCTGCTGGCCCACCCGCTGCGCGAGATGTACGGGGCCCTGACGAACGGCTCCAAGGCCGCGACCTACGCCTACGAGTCCACCGTGCCGCTGGCCCGCGGCACCCACGCCGAGGTGCCGCCCGTGGCCGAGCTGGCCGCGGACATGCGCCGCGCGCTCGTCGCCCAACGGGACGAGGAGCAGGCCCGGGCGCTGACCCTCGTGGGCCCGCACCGGGACGAGCTCGCGCTCTTCCTCGGCCCGGCGCCGGCGCGGGGCTACGCCTCGCACGGGGAGACGTGGTCGCTGGCGCTGGCGCTGCGGCTGGCTGCCTACGACGTCCTCGTGGCCGACGACCCCGACCCCGACGGCCGCCCCGTGCTGATCCTCGACGACGTGTTCGCCGAGCTCGACGCCGCCCGTCGGCGCCGCCTGGCCGCGCTCGTGGGCCGGGCCGAGCAGGTGATCGTCACGGCCGCCGCGCTCGAGGACGTCCCCGCCGAGCTCGCCGGCCCGCGCGTGCTCATCCGCCAGGACGCGGAGGGCTCCGAGGCCGTGCCGGCCGCGGCCCCCGTGGAGGGGGACATCCGGGCGCCGCGCGGCGCCGGCGAGGTCGAGGCTGAGGCCCCCGGTGCCGGCGAGGCCGCCGACGACGACGCGGACGACGCCGCCGACGACGTCACGGCCCCCGCCGACCCCGCCGAGGACGACCCCGATGGCTGAGCAGCCCGCCTCTTTCGAGCCGGACCGCCCCGACCTCGCGCTCGTGCAGCTGCGCCGGGTCCGCGAGGCCGCCCGGCAGCGCGGGGAGGCGCCCCTGCGCGTGCGGGGCACGGGGGCGGGGCTGGCCGGGGCCATGGCGGGCGCCGCCGGCACGGGCCGGGACCGGCAGGAGCGGCGCCGGCCCTTCGGCGGCGCGGACCGGGACCCCGCCACGGTGTCCAGCGTGTTCGGCCGGCTCATCCGGGACCGCGGCTGGTCCACGCCGGTGGCGGTGGGCTCGGTGCTCACCCGCTGGGATGAGCTCGTGGGCCCGGAGATCGCGCTGCACTGCCGCCCGGAGAGCTTCGAGGACTCGGTGGTGCGGGTCCGCACGAGCTCCACCGCGTGGGCCACGCAGCTGCGCCTGATGACCCCCGTCCTGCTCCAGCGGTTCGACGACGCCCTCGGCCCCGGCGTCGTGACGCGCCTCGAGGTGGCCGGGCCCCAGGCCCCGAGCTGGCGCAAGGGCCCGCGCACGGTGCGCGGCGGCCGCGGCCCGCGCGACACCTACGGGTGAGTCGACGCCCGACGGCGGCGGGTCCGGCCCGTCCGACCGCGAGGCCGTGGACGCCCCTCTGGCGCGCTCACGGGGTCCCGGACGGCCCGGGAGGCATGGGCGGCGTCCCCCGCCCCTCCTGAGCGGCGTCCACGGCCGCTGAGGGGGTGATCTGCCGCCCCGGACCCCCGCCGATGCGGGCCCTCGGGCGCTCACGCGGTAGACTTCACAGCAGTGAAACCGGTGGGTCGGCGTCGTCCGTCCCCCGACCCCGCGGATCGAGCGCGAGCGCACGCATGAGGACCGGGCCTGCCCCGGCTCGCGCGCTCACGCGCGCGCGGGGACAGCCCTGCCGCCGACGTCCGAGGAAGTGACCCCACCCGTGGTTGACGCTACGCCCGAGAACCCCGCGGAGGAGCCGGCGGCCGTGCCGGCCGCGCCGTCCCCCGACGCCGCCCCCGAGACCCCCGAGACCTCCGCGCCGGCGAAGGACCGGAAGGTGCCCGGCGAGTACGGCGCCTCCGCGATCACCGTGCTGGAGGGCCTGGAGGCCGTCCGCAAGCGCCCCGGCATGTACATCGGCTCCACCGGCCCCCGCGGCCTGCACCACCTCGTGTACGAGGTCGTGGACAACTCCGTGGACGAGGCCCTGGCCGGCTACGCCAGCGGGATCGACGTGACCCTGCAGGCGGACGGTGGCGTGCGCGTGGCCGACGACGGCCGCGGCATCCCCGTGGACCTGCACCCCACCGAGGGCAAGCCCACCGTGGAGGTCGTCATGACCATCCTCCATGCCGGCGGCAAGTTCGGCGGCGGTGGCTATGCCGTCTCCGGCGGCCTGCACGGCGTGGGCATCTCCGTGGTCAACGCGCTCTCGCGGCGCGTGGACACCGAGGTGCGCCGCCAGGGCCACGTGTGGCGGATGTCCTTCGCGGACGGCGGCGTGCCCCAGGGTGAGCTGGTCCAGGGCGAGGCCACGGACGCCACCGGCACCGTGCAGACCTTCTACCCGGACCCGGAGATCTTCGACTCCATCGAGTTCGACTGGGAGACCCTGCGGGCCCGGTTCCAGCAGATGGCCTTCCTCAACAAGGGCCTGCGCATCACCCTCACGGACGAGCGCGTCCAGGAGGACAACGAGGTCGTCGACGACGAGATCGCCGGCGAGGAGAACGCCGAGCAGGGCCTGGACGAGGCCGCCGCGCAGGCGCCGCAGGGTCGCCAGGTCACCTACCTGTACGAGAACGGCCTGCTGGACTACGTGCAGCACCTGAACTCCGCCAAGAAGGTCGATTTCGTGCACGAGGACGTCATCGCCTTCGAGGCCGAGGACGCCGAGGCCGGCCGCTCCATGGCGGTGGAGGTGGCCATGCAGTGGACCTCCGCCTACTCGGAGTCCGTGCACACCTACGCGAACACCATCAACACGCACGAGGGCGGCACCCACGAGGAGGGCTTCCGCGCCGCGCTGACCTCCCTGGTCAACCGCTACGCCCGCGAGAAGGAGATCCTCAAGCCCAAGGAGGACAACCTCACGGGCGAGGACATCCGCGAGGGCCTCACCGCGGTGATCTCGGTGAAGCTCTCCGAGCCGCAGTTCGAGGGCCAGACCAAGACCAAGCTGGGCAACTCCGAGGCCCGCGCCTTCGTGTCCAAGGCGGTCACGGACCACCTCGGCGACTGGCTCGAGCGCAACCCGGGCCCGGCCAAGGAGGTCATCCGCAAGGCCATCATGGCCTCGCACGCCCGGATGGCCGCCCGCAAGGCCCGGGACAACGCGCGCCGCAAGTCGCCGCTGGAGTCCTTCGGCATGCCCGGCAAGCTCGCGGACTGCTCCTCGAAGGACCCCTCGCGCTGCGAGGTGTACATCGTGGAGGGCGACTCCGCCGGCGGCTCCGCGAAGCAGGGCCGCAACCCGGAGACCCAGGCCATCCTGCCGCTGCGCGGCAAGATCCTGAACGTGGAGCGCGCCCGCCTGGACAAGGCCCTCGGCAACGCCGAGATCCAGTCCATGATCACGGCGTTCGGCACCAACATCGGCGAGGAGTTCGACATCTCCAAGCTGCGGTACCACAAGATCGTGCTCATGGCCGATGCGGACGTGGACGGCCAGCACATCACCACGCTGCTGCTCACCGTGCTGTTCCGGTACATGCGCCCGCTGATCGAGGCCGGGCACGTGTTCCTCGCCCAGCCGCCGCTGTACCGCATCAAGTGGTCCAACGCGCCCCACGACTACGTGTTCTCCGACGCCGAGCGCGACGCCGCCGTCGAGGCCGGCCTGGCCAAGGGCTGGCGCTACCCCAAGGACAACGGCGTGCAGCGATACAAGGGCCTGGGCGAGATGAACTACCAGGAGCTGTGGGACACCACCATGGACCCCGAGCACCGCACCCTGCTGCAGGTGAGCATGGAGGACGCCGCCGCCGCGGACGCCGTGTTCTCCATGCTCATGGGCGAGGACGTCGAGTCCCGCCGCAACTTCATCCAGCAGAACGCCAAGGACATCCGCTTCCTGGACGTCTGAGCCGCGCCGGGGACGACGACGGCGCACCGGCGCCGCGTGCGCCGTCGTCGTGACCCCGGGCCCGAGCCCTTCCTGAGCCCAGCACCCTCCCCGCCGCCGCGGGGAGCACGAGAGGATCCGCGTGAGCGACGAGACCACCCCCCAGACCCCGGACGAGTCCGCCGAGGTCCCCGAGACCCCCGAGACCGGCCAGGACGTGGCGGTCGAGCAGTACGTGCTGCCCGAGGGCGCGGCCGACAAGGTCGAGCCCGTCGACCTCGAGTCGGAGATGAAGCGCTCGTACCTGGACTACGCGATGGCCGTGATCGTCGGCCGCGCGCTGCCGGACGTGCGCGACGGCCTCAAGCCCGTGCACCGCCGCGTGCTCTACGCGATGTACGACGGCGGCTACCGCCCGGACCGCTCCTTCAACAAGTCCGCCCGCGTGGTGGGCGACGTGATGGGCAACTACCACCCGCACGGCGACACCGCGATCTACGACGCCCTCGTGCGCCTCATCCAGGACTGGGTGCAGCGCTACCCGCTGGCGCTCGGCCAGGGCAACTTCGGCTCCCCGGGCAACGACGGCGCGGCCGCCCAGCGCTACACCGAGACCAAGATGGCCCCCCTGGCCATGGAGATGGTCCGGGACATCGACGAGAACACCGTCGACATGCAGGACAACTACGACGGCAAGCAGCAGGAGCCGGCCGTCCTGCCCTCCCGCTACCCGAACCTGCTGGTCAACGGCTCCTCCGGCATCGCCGTGGGCATGGCCACCAACATCCCGCCGCACAACATGCGCGAGGTGGCCGCCGGCGTGCAGTGGTACCTCGAGAACCCCGAGGCCACCCGCGAGGAGCTGCTCGAGGCGCTCCTGACCCGCGTCCACGGCCCCGACTTCCCCACGGGCGCCCAGATCCTGGGCCGCAAGGGCATCGAGGAGGTCTACCGGACCGGCCGCGGGCCCATCACCATGCGCGCCGTGGTCAACGTGGAGGAGATCCAGGGCCGCACGTGCCTGGTGGTCACCGAGCTGCCGTACATGACCAACCCGGACAACCTCGCCGCGAAGATCGCGGAGATGGTGCGCGACGGCAAGATCAACGGCATCGCGGACATGCGCGACGAGACCTCCGGCCGCACCGGCCAGCGCCTCGTGATCGTGCTCAAGCGCGACGCCGTGGCCAAGGTGGTGCTGAACAACCTCTACAAGCACACCGAGCTGCAGTCGAACTTCTCGGCGAACATGCTCGCACTCGTGGACGGCGTGCCGCGCACCCTGTCCCTCGACGGGTTCGTGCACCACTGGGTGAAGCACCAGATCGACGTGATCGTGCGCCGCACCGCCTTCCGCAAGCGCAAGGCGGAGGAGCGCGCCCACATCCTGCGCGGCCTGCTCAAGGCCCTGGACATGCTGGACGAGGTCATCGCGACCATCCGCCGCTCGGCCTCCGCCGACGTGGCCCGCGAGGCCCTCAAGGAGCTGCTGGACATCGACGACGTCCAGGCCCAGGCCATCCTGCAGATGCAGCTGCGCCAGCTCGCCGCCCTGGAGTCGAAGAAGATCCAGGACGAGTACGACGAGCTGATGGCCCGCATCGCCGAGTACGACCGCATCCTCGAGTCCCCGCAGCGTCAGCGCGAGGTCATCTCCGAGGAGCTCGGCGAGATCGTGGCCAAGCACGGCGACGACCGCCGCACCGAGATCATGGCCGGCTACGACGGGGACATGTCCATGGAGGACCTGATCCCCGAGGAGGAGATGGTCGTCTCCATCACCCGCGGCGGCTACGTCAAGCGCACCCGGATCGACCAGTACCGCTCCCAGGGCCGCGGCGGCAAGGGCGTGCGCGGGGCCACCCTGCGCGGGGACGACATCGTGGAGCACTTCCTCACGGTCTCCACGCACCACTGGCTGCTGTTCTTCACGAACTTCGGCCGCGTGTACCGCATCAAGACGTACGAGCTGCTCGAGGCCGGACGCGACGCGAAGGGCCAGCACGTGGCCAACCTGCTCGCATTCCAGCCGGACGAGCGGATCGCGCAGATCCAGCCGCTCACCGGCTACGACCGCGCCCCGTACCTCGTGCTCGCCACCCGCAACGGCCTCGTGAAGAAGACCCCGCTGCTGGACTACGACACGAACCGCACCGCCGGCCTGATCGCCATCAAGCTGCGCGAGGGCGACGAGCTGGTCTCCGCGCGGGTGGTCTCGCCCGACGACGACCTGATCCTGATCTCCCGGCGCGGCCAGTCGCTGCGTTTCACCGCCACGGACGAGGCGCTGCGCCCCATGGGCCGCGCCACCTCGGGCGTGACCGGCATGAAGTTCCGCGACGACGACTCCCTGCTCACCATGGACGTGGTGGAGGAGGACGGGTACGTCTTCACCGTCACGGACGGCGGCTTCGCCAAGCGCACCCACGTGGACGAGTACCGCCTGCAGAACCGCGGCGGCCTCGGCATCAAGGTGGCCAAGCTCGTGGACGACCGCGGCTCCCTCGCCGGCGGGCTCGTGGTCCAGGAGGACCAGGAGGTCCTCGTGGTGATGGCCTCCGGCAAGGTGGTGCGCTCCGCCGTCGCCGGCGTCCCGGCCAAGGGCCGCGACACCATGGGCGTGATCTTCGCCAAGCCGGACAAGCGCGACCGGATCGTGGCCGTGACCCTGAACAACGAGCACGAGATGGAGGCCCAGGCGGACGCCGAGGCCGCCGAGGACCCGGTCTCCGAGGGCAGCGCCGCCGCCGCCGGCGTGCTGCCCGAGGGCGAGCCCGAGGCGCTGGTGGGGGCCGAGGCCACCGCCGGGGCCGCCGCGGACGCGGATGTACGCTTGGACGCAGACATCGACCCGACCGACCCCGCAGCAGCGCCGGAGGGCCTCCTCGAGGAGGACGCCGACGGTGAGGGTGCAGACGGAGGAGAGCAGTGAGCACGTCCGCGTCGTCACGCCCCGGCAAGGCAGCGGGAGCGGGCAGGACCGCTGAGCGGTCCGCCCGCCCGGTGCGCAAGGCCAGCGGCTCCTCGCAGGAGAACCTGGTCCGTGCCGTCCCCAAGGCCAAGGTGCGCCGCGCCCGCCTGATGCTCAACCGCGTGGACCCCTGGTCCGTGCTGAAGCTGGCGTTCCTGCTGTCCGTGGCGCTGGGCATCCTCACCGTGGTGGCCGCCGTCGCCCTGTACTCGCTGTCCGACGCGCTCGGCCTGTTCCAGCGGATCAACGACGCGCTCGGCACCGTCCTGGGCGCCGAGTCCGGCCGGTACACCGTGCAGTCCCTGGCCCCGCTGAGCACCGTGGTCTCCCTGGCCACCGTGCTGGCGGTGCTGAACGTGATCCTGCTGACCGCCCTGGCCACCGTGGCTGCGCTGCTCTACAACGTGTGCGCTGCCCTCGTGGGCGGCGTGGGCGTCACCCTGACGGACGACTGAGCCGGCGGGGCCGGACGACGCCGGGAGCGTCGTCGCCCCGGCCCCGAGCACCCCGTCTCGACGACGCCCCGCGCGGATTTGCGCGGGGCGTCGGCGTTCCGGTACAGTCATCTCCTGTTGTGAACGGATTCGTCCGCGAACGACGGTGAGGGCGTATAGCTCAGGCGGTTAGAGCGCTTCGCTGATAACGAAGAGGTCCCAAGTTCAAGTCTTGGTACGCCCACTCCCACCCACAGAGCCCCGGTCCGCTGGGGCTCCGTTCGTCTCCGGAGGTCCCCTCATGGGTCGACTGGCACGCGTGGCCCTCGTGGCCGGCGCCGCCGCCGCGGCCTACGGGGCGCGCCTCTGGCAGCAGAACCGGGAGGGCAAGGACATCTGGGCCACGGCCACGGATGACCTGCCGGAGGACGCCGAGGGCGTCGAGCCGGCGTAGCCGCAGGCCTGATCCCCGGGACGCCGCGAGGCGCACGAGGAGCAGACCCACGGGGGCATGGCGCAATTGGTAGCGCACCTGCTTTGCAAGCAGGGGGTTAGGGGTTCGAGTCCCCTTGCCTCCACCACGGGGAAGGCCCCGTCGGGCCCGAGGGATCGGGCGCCGGCGGGGCCTTCTGCATGCTTCAGGGCGGACAGGTGCCAGGATGGTCCGGTGAACACCACCGACACCCCCACCACCGACCGACCCGTCTCTGGGCAGGGCACCCCGGCCTTCGCCCGGGTGCCCGCGAGCCACTACGACCTCTTCGTGGGCGTCTTTGTTGCCTTGTTGGTTGACCAGAAGTCTCTGGGCTCCTACTCTCGTGGTGGAGATCACCATGGGATGGGGGTAATGGGATGCATGGTCGTCACAGACTTGTGAGTACGAGTGTAAGTGTTGCACTCGTACTTGGAGTTATATCGGCACCCGGCGCGCTTGCAATTCGAGCTTGCGCATCACCCCTGATCGCGGACTCAAAGAGTTTCTTCGCTCCCAGCACTCGCTTCGGAGCCTGAATCGTCCGCAGATGAGATTTTGCCTCCTGTTTTCTCAACCCGCGACACGCCGGAAGAGTTTTCCCCACTTTGTGGGGTCGGCGGCGGGTCATATATTCCGAGCCGACTCTTTGCGTCCCCAGGGAAGATCAATATGTCACGCTTCACGGTCAAGAAAGAAAACAGAATTTATGAACCTGGCGGCAATGCCTGGTTTATTCAGAAGGACACTGCCAATCATGCAGGCAAGGCCTACAAGCTGAAAGAACCGAGCGGGAAGAGGGTGCACGCGTCGATTCGCGCAAATGGAGATGTGGTTCCTGATAAGTACTGGTACACCCCTCAATGATACTAGTATCAAGAAAATTGATTCTCGTCAGATCATGGAGTCATCACCTAGAAAGTAGTCGCTGTGTCTTCTTCGTGTGACGCGCGTATCGCCGCCGTTCTCGACGCGCTACTTTTCCCGTTCCCTGGCCTGCCGCTCTCCTGGGTCATCTCCCGTAGACCACGCAGAGAGAATGCTTACGTGGTTCGTGCCGTGCGTCGGGGACCGCTCGACGAGCAAACGGTCATTGGAGCATTCCACGTGGATGAGGAGGCTGCCGTGTGGACCGTCACTCCGGAAAGGTCTCCGGAGGGTGATCTCGTACGTGCGGCAGCCCGCCTGACGGTTGAAGAGTTCTTCCCCACGGCTGCGCTGCCGCCGGCCGATCGGATGAGGTTCGATATCTCGGAGGTGGAAAGGGACAGTGAGGACCCCTTCGTCGGTGTCTACCGGCTGACGTCTGTGCTGGATCCGACCTTTGTGGTGAGGGCAAGGGCAACGGCGTCGCAGGCCGGCGGACTGTGGTCTTTTGAGATCTCCCGCGAAGGGCATTCTGCTTCCACGTGGTTCGAGACCGCTCTCATCCGGAAGGCCGACAAAGATCTCGGCACCGTTCATTACGAATGGTGGTCCCTCTACAACGGCATCGGGGATGACAGCCGAGTCCTGGCACGTGCATCACTTTTCGCCGGAGGCGACGTCATCTGGCATCGGCACCCGGCTCTCCAGCCCGATTCGTCGACGGACCACGGCGAAGTGCTCCTTTGTCTGGCGGAGCATGTGGCTGTGCGAGTTGGCGGGTGAGGCGGGGAGCCGTCCAGTCGCTGGGCCTCACAGGTGCCAGGATGGTCCGGTGAACACCACCGACACCCCCACCACCGACCGGCCCGTCTCTGGGCAGGGCACCCCGGCCTTCGCCCGGGTGCCCGCGAGCCACTACGACCTGTTCGTGGGCGTCTTCGTCGCCCTCCTGATCCTCTCCGGCGTCACCGCGGCCAAGCTCTTCTACGGCCCCACCGTCCCCGTCCTCTCGGACGTGTTCTACGGCGGCGGGCCCCTCATCTTCGACGGCGGCGCCTTCCTCTTCCCGTTCGCCTACATCATCGGCGACATCCTCGCCGAGGTGTACGGCTGGCGCCGGGCCCGCCGGGCCATTCTCCTGGGCTTCGCGATGCTCGTGCTCGCCGCCCTCACTTACACGTTGGTCTCCTGGACCACTCCCGTGGAGGGCTTCGAGGTGTGGGATCAGGCCCTCGCGCCCATGCTGCGGATCACCGTGGCCGGGTTCGTGGCGTTCCTGGCCGGCTCGCTGATTAACGCGACCATCGTGGTCCGCCTCAAGGAGCGCATGCGGGAGCGCCACGTGGCGTTCCGCCTGATCCTCTCCACGATCGTGGGTCAGTTCTTCGACACCCTGATCTTCTGCACCATCGCGTTCGCCGGCACCATCACGCTGCTCGAGCTGGCGAACTACACGTTCACCGGGTTCCTCTACAAGACGCTCGTGGAGATCCTGATCGTGCCGATCACCCTGCTGGTGATCCGCCGGGTCAAGGCGAGCGAGCCCACCTACCGGCCGGCGTCGTCGCCCGCGCGGGCCGCCGCGGACGCCGCCTGAGCGAACGCCGCGAACACGCCCGCCGGGTCCGCGTCCACGACCCGGCGGGCGTTGGGCCGCCGCCCCCAGATGTGCCGGTCGTCGTGCACCGTGGTGCCGCGCAGCAGGTCCGAGTCCGCCTCCACGTCGACGACGGCCGCCTGCGTCCGGATCTGAGCCGTCCCCAGGGCCACCTGGGCGGCGAAGAGGTCGTGCAGGTGGGCCACGTAGCCCTGGTCGTAGTCGTGGTGGAACTCGAAGTAGAACCGCAGCGCGTCGGTCAGCACGTCCAGCACCGGGCTGCCGGTGTCCGCCTGCGGGCCCGACCGGCGGGCCCGGTCCACGGCCCAGCCGGCCGGCGCGTGCCCGGCGCCCGTGAGCAGCGCGTCCAGCAGGGCGGGCGTGTACTCGATCCGTTCGGTGGTCTCCAGCGGGCACAGCAGCGGCAGCCGGTCCTCGGGCAGGCCCTCGAACGCCGCGAAGACCTCCTTCGCGGCGTCCGGGTCGCACCACGTGTTCCACTCCGCGGTGGGCGTGGTGTTGCCCGGGTAGTAGAAGGCGCCGCCCATGATCACGACGCCGGCCGCGAGCTCGGGCAGCGCCGGCTCGGCGCGCAGCGCGAGGGCCAGATTGGTCAGGGGAGCGGTGCACAGGATCGTGGTCCGGCCCGGGCGGGCGCGCAGCTCCTCGACCCAGACGTCCACGGCGGAGCGCGCCGAGAGCCGCTCGGGCCGGTGTGCCAGGCGGGCGTAGCCCAGGCCGCCGTCCCCGTGGGTCTCCGGGGTGCTCTCGGGCGGACGTCGCAGGGGCGCCTCGGCGCCCACGGCCACCTCCACGTCCGTGCGGCCCATCAGATCCAGCAGGGCCGCCGTGTTGAGCGCGCACTCTCGGGCGGTGGCGTTGCCGCCCGTCGTCGTCACGGCCGCGAGCTCCGCCCCCGCGCCGACCAGCTGCAGCAGCGCGCAGGCGTCGTCGATGCCGGTGTCCATGTCCGCGAGGATGCGTGCGCCCATCCGCCGCACTCTAGCCCGCTCTACTCCGCCCCGGCCTCCACTCCGACCCGACCGACGCCCAGCGACATCACCGCCGTTCTGCCCGGCGGAGATGTCGCCCCGCGTCGGTCGGCCGGGGGCTGAGGTCCGGCGCGACTCCCGCTACCGTCACAGCCATGAGCGACGAGATCTTCGAGCACGAGACCACCGAGACCATGACCCGCGAGCAGGCCGCCGCCCGCCTGCGCGAGCTCGCCGACCAGCTCTCCCGCCAGAACGAGGTGCGCATCGAGCACGCCGGCCGCGACGTCGTCGTGACCGTCCCGGACCAGGTGGAGCTCGAGGTCGAGCTCGAGATCGAAGAGGGCGGCGAGACCGAGCTGGAGATCAGCCTGTCCTGGTGATCCCCGCCCCGGCCGGACACGACGACGCCGGGGGCGCCTCCTGATCGGAGGACGCCCCCGGCGTCGTGGTCTCTGCGGGACGTCCGGCGTCCCACCGGGCGCGGACGGGACCGGTGGGGTCCCGCCCGCGCGTCCGGGTCAGCGGTCGGTGCCGAGCACCTTCGCGTTGGCCTCGGCCACCGGGTCCTGGGCGGGCACGGCGGTGGTGACCGGGGCGGCGGTGTCCACGCGGACGCCCTCGCCGGCGGCGGCGGAGCCGGACTCGGCCACGACCTTCTGCTGCTGGGCGTACGGGTTGTTCGCCTCCACCACGGGGATGTTCGCGGTGATCGGGCCCGGAACCGGAGCGGTCCACGGATCCTGCACCGGCTTGGTCAGGCGCCACAGGGCGTAGCCGGCGCCGGCCGCGGCCAGGGCCATGCCGCCGAGGATCCAGCCGCGGCCGCCGGAGCGGGCCTTGCGGCCTGCGGCCCGGTTGAGGCCCTTCTCGGCGGAGCCGGCGTACTGCTCGGCGCCCTTGCGCAGCTTGCGCACGATCGCCTTGTCCCCGGTCAGCGCGATGAGGGCCTGCTCGACGGCGTCCGGCACCTGCACGTCGTGGGCCGTCTTGCGGGCGTGGGCGGCGCCGTCGGCGAGGCGGGCGGCGGCCAGGGGCACGACCTCCTCCTTGCGACGCTGCGCGTAGTCGCCGGCATCGGACAGGCGGGCCTGCACCTGCGGGGCGAGCTTCTCGCCCTGCTCCTGCAGCGCGTTCACGGCGGCGGCCAGGGCGCCGGCGAGGGTCAGCCCGCCCGCGGCGGCGGCGCTGCCGGCCTGGCCGGCGCGGTCGGCCAGGAGCGAGCCGGCCTGACGGGCGTCCTTGCGGGCGCCGCGGGCGGCCTTCGTCACGTCCTTGCGCGCACCGCGACCGGCACGGCGGACCTGCTTGACCTTCTTCGCGCCGCGCTTGCGGCCCTTCTCGGCGGCCTTCTCGGCGTCCTTGCGGGCGTCCGCGAACTGCTTCTGGGCCTCGTGGCCGGCCTCCTGGGCCTGCTCCTGCAGGCGGTGCAGGACGTCCTGCAGCACGCCGGCGCCGGTGGCCACGGCCGGGGCGAGCTTCGCGTAGCGGTCCGCCACGGCGTCGCCGGCGCGCTTGGCCTGCTTCTCGACGCGCGGGCCGTACTCCTGCTTCGCGTCGTGCGCGGCGCGGCGGCCCTCCTCGGCGGCCACGGAGGCGCCCACGCCGGTGAAGGCGGCGCCGTACTCGCCCCAGGTGCGCGCGGCCTCGAGCTTGGGCGCGGCCCAGTGGCGCAGGTTCTCGGCCTGGCGGGTCACGAAGGTGTCCGCGTCGCCGTCGTGCTGGATCTCGTCGTTCAGGGTCGTGCGGGCCATGGTGTTGTGTCTCCCGTGTCGTCGGATGATGCGTGAGCGCACCGGCCTCCCGAACCGGGTGCCGGAGCGCTCCGGTCCTTGAGGCACAGCCTAGTGGGCCGCCCCGCCGCTGGCACAGTCCCCGGGACGCCGCGCCGCACGTACGCCGTGCGCGGAAGCCGCCGCCGCGGACGGCGGGCCCGCGCCAACGTCCGGCCCCGGATGGAACAATGGCGCGCATGGCAAACGCAACGCACATCGCGACCATCAAGACGAACCAGGGCGACATCGTCGTCGAGCTGTTCGGCAACCACGCCCCGAAGACCGTGAAGAACTTCGTGGGCCTCGCCACCGGCGAGCAGGAGTGGACCCACCCGCAGACCGGTGAGAAGAACAACGGCGCCCCGCTGTACTCCGGCACCGTGTTCCACCGCATCATCAAGGACTTCATGATCCAGGGCGGCGACCCGCTGGGCATGGGCGTCGGCGGCCCCGGCTACCAGTTCGGCGACGAGATCCACCCCGAGCTGCAGTTCGACCGCCCGTACCTGCTGGCCATGGCGAACGCCGGCCCCGGCACCAACGGCTCGCAGTTCTTCATCACCTCCGTGCCCACCGGCTGGCTCAACGGCAAGCACACCATCTTCGGCGAGGTGAAGGACGAGGAGTCTCAGCAGGTCGTGGACCGCCTCAACGCCGTCGCCACCGACCCGCGTGACCGCCCGCTCGAGGACGTCGTCATCGAGTCCGTCGAGATCGCCGAGGCCTGAGCGGCCCCGCTCGGTGAGCTCCACCCCGTCTGACCCGCACGGCCCGGACACCGCGCACGGCACACCCCCGGTGTGCCCGCGGCATCCGGGCCGTGCGGCGTATGTGCGCTGTTCCTCGTGCCGGCGCCCGGCGTGCCTCGACTGCCAGCGCCCCGGCCCGGCGGCCGGCCCCCTCTGCGTGGACTGCGCGGCCCAGGGCGGCGCCCCCGCCGGCACGACGACGTCCCCCGCCGCCGTCGGGAGGCCCGGCCCCGGTGGGGTGAGCATGGCCGGCGCCGCCGCTCGCGGCGCCCCCGCCCGACGACGGACCGGCCTGGCCGCCGCGCCCGTCACCTGGACGCTGATCGCCGTCACCGTGGCGGCGTACGTGGCCCAGTGGGCCACCCGGGACACGGTCCCGGGCGTGACCGAGGTGCTCTGGTACGCGGGTCTCTACACGTCGCCGTTCGGTCTGGAGCCGTGGCGGATGGCCACCTACGCGCTGGTCCACGACCTCTCCGGACCCACCCACCTGATCCTCAACATGCTGGCGCTGTGGGTGATCGGCCGCGTGCTCGAGCCGGCCCTGGGCTGGTGGCGCTTCGCGGCGCTCTACGTGCTCTCCGCCGTGGGCGGCGCAGTGTTCGCCCTGTGGGTCTCCGACCCGCTGCAGCCCGTGGTGGGCGCCTCCGGCGCGGTCTACGGCATGTTCGCGGCCCTGTTCCTCGTCACCCGAGTGCGGGGCGGGCAGGTGCGCTCGATCGCCGTGCTGATCGGGCTGAACCTCGTGATCTCGTTCCTGCTGCCCGGCATCTCATGGCAGGTCCACGTGGGCGGGCTGATCACGGGCGCCGTCGTCGCCCTGGTGTACTCGCTGGCCGGCGGACTGCGGCCCGGCCGCGCGTCGGCCCCCTCGGCGGGCGCGCAGGCGGCCGGCCTGGTGCTGGTGGCCGCGCTCCTCGCCGTGCTCACGGTGCTCGGCGCCGACCGGATCGGGCTGGACGCCGTCCTGCGGTAGGGGACGGGCGGAGCCGGCCGAGCGGGCCGGGGCGGGGGCGCGATGCTCCGGCCCCGGCCCGCCGGCGTGTGGCCCGGTGGTGTCTCAGGCCCTCCGGCTGCGGTGCGTTGCGCTCACGACGCGCCGTCCGGCCGCATCGCACGCGGCGCGTCGTGAGCGCAACGCGGCGGGGGAGGCGCGCTGCCGGCGGGGCTGCGGAGGAGGGCGCGTGCGGTGGCGGGGGATTCCGACGGCGACGTGCGGCCTGGGAGGCCCGCCGGACACCGGCCCGACGGCGGCGGGTCAGCCGGGCGTCCCCGGCTTCCGGGAGTTGTCCACAAGGGGGTGTGCACGAGTACCCACAGAGTTGTCCACAGGTGTGGACAGTGTGGATGAGGTGCCCGCCTCCCGCACGGAGCCGGGCCTGCGTTGTCCACAGGGTTGTCCACCGGTGTGGAGAACTACACGCGTGTGATTCCGTGTCGGCGGCCGCGCAGGCCCACTCTCAGGTCCCTCGCGGACCCCCGCGCCGGACCTCACCCGGTCCCTTCGCGCAGGGCCGTGGTCAGCACCCGCTCGGGCCGAACCCGAGCCGCCTCACTCGCTCCAGCGGGACATCATGAGGAAGCCCACGAGGGCGATGCCGAAGCCGACCAGGATGTTCCAGCCGCCGATCGCCACGATGGGGAAGAGCCCCTGCGTGAGGTAGTAGACGACGATCCACAGCAGGCCCACGATCATCAGGCCGAACATCACGGCCTTGTACACGGGGGAGAGGGGCTTGGGGCCCGGATCCACGTCGCCGAGGTCCGTGGTCACCGCGGACGAGCCCCGGCGAGCGCCGCGGCGGGCGTCCTCGAGCTCCTCGTGCTTGCGACGGGCCGAGTCCTTGCGCTTGCCGGAGGGTGCTGCCACGGGTCTGTCTCCTCGAGTGGGGGTGCGGTGGTGGGGCGTCCCGCCCGGCGGGCGCCGAGACGGGCGCGGTATCCTGCTGACCAGCCCAGGACCGGGGTCAGCGGCGTGCCCGGCCAGTCTATGCACCCCGCTCCCACGCGGCGGGGAGGAATGAGCGGCACCGTGCCCAGCCCCGAGGTCTCCGTCCTCGTCGTCGACAACTACGACAGCTTCGTCTACACCCTGGTGGGCTATCTCGAGGAGCTCGGCGCCCGCACCACGGTGATCCGCAACGACGAGGTGGACGCCGCCCGCGCCCTCGAGCTCGCCGCGGAGCACACCGCCGTGCTCATCTCACCCGGCCCCGGCGCCCCCGCGGACGCCGGCGTCTCCCTCGACCTCATCCGCGCCGCCGCGGACGGCGGCCGCCCGCTCTACGGCGTGTGCCTGGGCCACCAGGCCATCGCGGAGGCGTTCGGGGCCACCGTCACCCACGCCGAGTCCCTGATGCACGGCAAGACGTCCCTGGTCCGCCACGGCGACCACCCCATGTTCGCGGGGCTGCCCGAGCGCTTCACCGCCACCCGCTACCACTCGCTCGCCGCGGTGCGCTCCACCGTGGACGAGGCGGTCCTCCAGATCACCGCGGAGACCGAGGACGGCGTCGTCATGGGCCTGGCGCACCGCTCCGCCCCCCTGTGGGGCGTCCAGTTCCACCCCGAGTCGGTCCTCACCGAGGGCGGCTACCGGATGCTCGGCAACTGGCTCGAGTCCGTGGGGCTGACCGGCGCCGCCGACCGCGGCGGCCGGCTCTCCCCGCTCGTCCGCGGGGACTGAGCGCCGACGGCGCCGCCCCGGATCAGTCCGACGGCGGCGGGTCGATCGACGGCTCGGGATCCGGCGTGAGGGTCGGCGCCGGGTCCGAGAGCGTCGGCGTCGGCGAGGGGTCCTCGGTGGGCGTCGTCGTCCGGGTCGGGCTCGGCGTCGGCGTCGTGGGGTCCGGGGACGGCGAGGGCGACGGGGAGTCGGACGGCGTCGGGTCCACGGTCTCGGAGGGCGTGGGCGTTGGGGACGCCGAGGGCTCCGGCTCCTCGGAGGGCGGGGCGCTCGAGGACGGCGGCGTGCTCGAGGACGGCGGCGCGCTCGGGCGCACCGGCGGCGGGACCTCCGCGGAGGGCGACGGCGGCGGGGTCGGCTCGGCGGTGGGCTCCACCCACGTGGACGCCGTCAGCGTGAGCGAGGAACGGTTGTCCACGCGCGCGTCCGCGCCGGGGTCCTGGGAGACCACGGTGCCGGTCTCCGTGGCCGCGCCGTCCTCGTCCTGGATCCGCACGCGCAGCTCCGGGGCGCTCAGGGCCAGCTGACGCCGCGCGTCCTCCGCGCTCATGCCCACCACGTCCGGCACGCGCACCGTGCCGCTGGACAGGTGCAGCACCACCGAAGAGCCGGGCGGGACCGAGGTGGACAGCGCCGGGTCCGTGCGGGCCAGCATGCCCCGCTCGAGGCGGCCGTCGTCCTGGTACTGCACGGAGGACACGGTGAGGCCGAGCCGCTGCAGCTCCCGCCGGACCGCGTCCTCGGAGAGGCCGCGCAGGCTGCCGGGCAGGACCACGCCCTCGAGGCCGCGGGAGACGCGCAGCCCCACCTGGGTGCCGCGGTCCAGCTCGGTGCCCTCGGGCGGGTCGCTGCTGATGACGGTGCCGGCGGGGGCCTCGGAGCTGTGGGTCGAGGAGACCAGGGGCACGAGGCCAGCGTCCTCCAGGGCGGCCTCGGCCTGCTCCTGCGTCAGGCCCACGGTGGCGGGGACCTCCACGGTGCCGCGCAGGGTGGAGGCCAGCAGGGCGGCGAGCAGGGCCATCAGCACGACGACGCCGGCCAGCAGCAGCCCGGCGACCTGCAGGCTGCGCCGCCCGCTGCCGCGCCGTCGGGCGGCGGGAGCGGCGGCGGGGGCCGGCCGGGCGGGGGTCTCGGGGCGGGGCGTTGTGGGCCCCGCGACGGTGGCGTGGGAGCCGGTGTCCGGGCGCTGGCCGTCCACGGAGGCGGCGGCCGCCAGCTGGGCGGCGGAGGCGGCGCCGGGCAGCCCGGCCCCGGCCACGGCGTGGTTCGCCGCCTGGGGCTCGGCCGGCTCGGCGGGCGCGGCCGGGGCCGGCGCGGGGGTCAGGGGGACGGCGGCCGTGGGCACGTCCGCGCCGTCGCGCGCCCCGTCGCGGCGGACCTCCCGGCCGGCGGCAGCGGCGGCCACGGCGGCGCCGCCCGCCCCCGCGGCACCCGCCCGCACGAGATCGAGGGCCGCGGTGTCGGCGTCGACGGCGGCGTGGGGATCCGCGGCGGCGGCCTCGAGGGCCTCCCGGAAGGCCGCGCCCGTGGGGAAGCGGTCCTCGGGGTCCTTCTCGAGGGCGCGCAGCAGCACGGGGTCGAAGGAGCGCGGCAGGTCCGGGTCCACCTCGGACGGGGCCGGGGGCGCCTCGCGCACGTGCTGGTAGGCCACGGCCAGCGGGGTGTCGCCGGTGAAGGGCGGACGGCCGGTGAGCAGCTCGAACAGCACGCAGCCGGTCGCGTAGAGGTCCGCGCGCCCGTCCACGGTGCGCCCGGTCGCCTGCTCGGGGGCCAGGTAGAGGGCCGTGCCCACCACCGCCTGGGTCTGGGAGGTGGTGGCGGAGGTGTCCGCCAGGGCGTGGGCGATCCCGAAGTCCATCACCTTCACGGAACCGGCGTCCGTGACCATGACGTTGGCCGGCTTCACGTCCCGGTGGACGATCCCCTCCTGGTGGGCGTGCTCGAGCGCCTCCAGCACCTCGCGGGTCCACATGACGGCCCGCTCGGTGCCCACGGCGCCCTCGGCGTGCAGGACCTCGCGCAGGGACCGCCCGGTGACGAGCTCCATCACCAGGTACGGGCAGTCCACGGGGTGGTGGCCGTCCTCGAGGGAGACCTCGCCCGTGTCGTACACGGACACGATCGAGGGGTGGTTGAGCGAGGCCACGGAGCGGGCCTCCTTGCGGAAGCGGGCCTGGAAGTGCGGGTCACGCGCCAGGTCGCGGCGCATGAGCTTCACGGCGACGGGCCGGTGCAGGCGCAGGTCGGTGCCGCGGAACACGTCCGCCATCCCGCCGCGACCGATCAGCGCGTCGATCCGGTACCGCCCGTTGAGGGTCCACTGCTCTTCCACGTGGCCGCCTGTGCGCCTTCCCCGTCCCGCCGCCTCAGGCGGTCGGGCTCTCCTCGGCGGTCGGGGAGGCCGAGCCGCCCGCGTCGTCGGTGGGATCCGCGGTGGGCTCGCCGGTCGGCTCGCCCGTGGGGTCCGACGTCGGCTCGGTGGTGGGCTCCTCGGTCGGCTCCTCGGTGGGCTCGGTGGTGGGCTCCGTCGTCGGCTCCTCCGTGGGCTCCGACGTGGGCTCGGTGGTCGGCTCGTCGCTCGGCTCGGCGGTGGGCTCCGTGGGCTCGGAGGGCTCCTGCGTCGGGGTGGGCTCGTCGCCGCCGGCCCCGCCGGCCACGATCAGCTGCACGTGGGTGTCGTAGCGGTGCCGCTGGCCCTCGCCGGGCACCACGCGCACCACCTCGCCCTCGGCGCCGTCGGCGCTCGGGTCGTCCACGCGGTCCACGGTGAAGCCGCGGTCGCGCAGCAGCTGGATCGCGCTGTCCACCGGCTGGCCCACGAGGCCATCGGGGATGACGCCCTGGCCCGTGGAGACGGCCAGGGTGACGGTCTCCCCGCGCTGCAGGGAGCCCACGGGGTTGACCTCCTCGACGGTGCCGCTCGGGCTGCGCGCGTCGCGGTCCTCCTCCCGCACGACCAGGCCGAGCCGCTCCAGCTCGGCGCGCACCTCGGCCGCGGGGCGGCCCTTGTAGGCCTCCGGGTCCACGGACACGGAGGAGGCCTGCGAGGTGCCGGACGGGGTGGACCCGCCCGGGGTGCGGTCGCCCGTGATCCACGGCCACAGCAGTGCGCCCAGCAGGGCGAACAGGACCAGCCCGAGCAGAGCGAACACGGGCCACCGGTTCGCGCGTCGGCGCTTCACCGGGGCCGAGCCCTGGTCGGCGTGCGGGGCCTCGGGCACGACGTCGGACGGGCGGGTCTGCGGGTCGCGGACCGCCGCGATCTCCTCGTCCGCCGGGCGGGCGCCCGCCGCGGCGGCGCCGGCGAGGCCGGCCGCACCGGCGGCCGTCGCCGCGGAGCCGCGTGCGCCGTCGTCGGTGCGGGGCTGGGCCGCCGTCACCGGCAGGGCCGCGGTGGCCGGGGTGCCGTCCGCGCGGGTGCCCTCGGGGCGGGGGTGGGCGGTGCGCATGCCGTCGTAGTCCAGGGGCGCGGTCTCGGCGCCCGAGGGGTCGGCCACGCCCTCCGCGGCGAGGAACGCGGCCAGGCTCGGGACGGCCTCCACCGCGGCGCGGGTGTCCTTGCGGCGCAGCGCGTCCGCGGCCTCGGAGGCCGCGGTGGCGTCCGTGGGGCGCTCCTTCGGGTCCTTCGAGAGCATGCACATGATCAGGGCGCGCACCGGCGCGGGCACGGTCGAGGGCAGCGGCGGCGGGGCGTCGTTGACCTGCGCCAGGGCGATCGCGATCTGCGACTCGCCCGTGAACGGGCGGTGCCCGGCGAGGGCCTCGTAGCCGATGATGCCCAGCGAGTAGAGGTCGGAGGAGCCCGTGGCCTGCTGGCCCGTGGCCTGCTCCGGCGCGAGGTACTGGGCGGTGCCCATGACCTGGCCGGTGGCGGTGAGCGGCACCTGGTCCGCCAGGCGGGCGATGCCGAAGTCCGTCACCTTGACCCGCCCCGTGGGCGTGATCATGAGGTTGCCGGGCTTCACGTCGCGGTGCACGAGCCCCTGCGCGTGGGCGGCGGAGAGCGCGGCCGCCGTCTGCGCGATGATCCGCAGGGTGCGCTCCGGGGAGAGCACCTTCTCCTTCTCCAGGATCGCGGACAGGGGCTGGCCCGGCACGAGCTCCATGACGAGGTAGGCGGAGCCCTTCTCCTCGCCGTAGTCGTAGACGTTGGCGACGCCGGGGTGGTTCAGCAGCGCGGTGTGCTGGGCCTCCGCCCGGAAGCGGCGCAGGAAGTTGGGGTCACCCGTGTACTCCTCCTTGAGGATCTTCACGGCGGTGATCCGGCCCAGGACCTTGTCCCGCGCCTTCCAGACCTCGCCCATGCCGCCGATCGCGATGCGATCGGTCAGCTGGTACCTGCCGCCGAGGGTGATGCCCGTTGTCGGCCTCATTCCGTGACCACCGCTTCCATGATGCTCTGCATGCTCTCCACCGCTGTCTGGTGTCCGAAGTACTCGTTCTCGTTCTCGACGACGACCGTCACCGCCGCCTGCGGGCCGTCGTCGTCCGGCGTGAAGCCGGTGATCCACGTGTGCACGTCCTCGCTGCCGTCGATCTCGGTCGTGCCCGTCTTGGCCGCGATCCGGATGAGGTCCGAGCGGGCCCCCCGGGCGCTGCCCTCCTCCACGGTCGAGACCATCATCCCCTCCACCTGCCGGGCGACCTCCGGGCTGGTGGCCCGGCCCCGCTCCCGGGGCCGGAACTCCTCCACCGTGGTCAGGTCCGGCCGGCGCACCGCCTCGATCAGCTGCGGGACCATGACCACGCCGTCGTTGGCGAGGCCCGCGGCCACCATGTTCATCTGCAGCGCCGTGGTCTGGACCTCGAACTGGCCGATGGCGGACATCGCCAGCTGGTCGTCCGTGAGGTCCTCGGGGAAGTTCGAGGCCGCCACCGGCAGGGGGATCTCACCCTCCTCGTTGAAGCCGAAGCGCTCGGCCACGTCGCGGATCCGGTCCTGGCCCAGCTCGACGGCGGCCATCGCGAAGGGCGTGTTGCAGGACTGGGCGAGGATGTAGGTCAGGCTGGCCCGGCCGACGTCGTTGCAGGGCCCGCCCCGGTAGTTGGTCATGGTGGTGTCCGTGCCCGGCAGCGTCCACTGCGCGGGGACGTCCAGGACCTGGTCCGGGGCGTAGTCGCCCGACTCGAGCATGGCCACCGCGTCGATCAGCTTGAACGTGGAGCCCGGGGAGACCGTGTGCTCCGTGGGCCGGTTCAGCAGCGGGCTCAGGCCGGGGGCGTCCTGGATCTCGATCATCGCCTCCTGGGCCGCCGTCCGGCTGTGGGAGGCGAGTCCGTTGGGGTCGTAGCCGGGCCGGGAGGCCATGGCGAGGATGCGCCCCGTGGTGGGGTCGGTGACCACGGCGGAGGCGCGCACGCCCTCGGGCAGCGAGTCGAAGGCGACGCGCTGCAGCTCGGGGTCGATCGTCAGCTCCACCTGGTCGCCCTCGGGGGTGGCGCCGGTGATGATCTCCACGGCCCGGTCCACGAACTGCGAGGTGGAGGTGCCGGAGAGCTCGTCGTCCATGGCCTGCTCCAGACCGTCCGTGCCGTAGGTCAGCGAGTAGAAGCCCGTGAGCGGGGCGTACAGCTCCGGCTCGTGGTAGACGCGCTGGTAGTTGTACGCGTCGTCCGCGGGCACGGACTCCACGATCGGCGCGCCGTCCACGAGGATCGGGCCGCGCGGGGCGCCGAAGTCCAGGACCATCTGCCGCGAGTTCAGGGCGTGGGTCTTGAGCCGGTCGGCGGCCACCACCTGGATCACGGACGCCGCGAGGGCGAGCACCAGGAGCATGACCGCCATGACGGTCCACGTGCGTCGGATCGCCTCGTTCACCGGGCCTCACCCCCCTCGGGGCGCGGCGCGGCGGCGGGGACGGCGCCCGCGGGCAGGGAGGCGCCCGGGTCCAGGTGGCCGGCGCCGGGGCCGGAGGCGTTCACCATCGCGTCCACGACGGCGGGGCGGCGGGCGGCGTGCGAGATGCGCAGCACCAGCCCCACGATGATCCAGTTGGCCAGCAGCGAGGAGCCGCCGGCGGCGAGGAACGGCGTCGTCAGGCCGGTGAGCGGGAGCACGAGGGTCACGCCGCCCATCACCACGAACACCTGCCAGGCCATGGTGAACGCCAGGCCGGAGGCGAGCACCTTGCCGAACGCGTCGCGCACCCCGAGGGCGGCCCGCATCATGCGGGTGACGAGCAGCAGGTAGAGCACCAGCACGGCGGCCAGCCCCACGAAGCCCAGCTCCTCGCCGATCGCGGCCAGGATCATGTCCGAGAAGGACAGCGGCACCTGGGTGGGGTTGCCCGCGCCCAGGCCGGTGCCCATCAGTCCGCCCGAGGCCATGGCGAACAGGCCCTGGACCACCTGGTAGGAGCCGCCGAAGTCGCGGTGGTAGATCTCCGGGTCGAACGCGTTGAGCCAGATCTCGAAGCGGGCGGTCACATGCGGCATGAACAGGAACGCGAGCACGGCGCCCAGGGCGATCAGGCCCAGGCCCAGCAGGATCCAGGAGAACCGCGAGGTGGCGATGTAGAGCATCGCCATGAACATGCCGAAGAACAGCAGCGCCGAGCCGAGGTCCCGCTGGAACACGAGCACGCCGAGGGCCACGAGCCAGGCGACCAGCAGCGGGCCGAGGTCCCGCGCGCGCGGGAAGGTCAGCGGGCCCACGCGGCGGCCGGCCAGCAGGATCAGGTCGCGGTTCGCGGAGAGGTGGCCGGCGAAGAAGATCGCCAGGGTGATCTTGGCGACCTCGCCGGGCTGGAAGGTGCCGAAGCCGACGTCGATCCAGATCCGCGCGCCGTACATGCTCAGGCCCAGCCCGGGCACGAGCGGCAGCAGCAGCAGGATCGCGGAGGCCGCGAGGAACAGGTAGGGCCAGCGCCGCAGGAGGCGGTGGTCCCGCACGAGCAACACGAGGGCGGAGGCCACCAGCACCGCCAGCACCGACCACACGAGCTGGGAGGTCGAGTTGGCCAGCGCCGCGTCCTGGCCGAGCCGGTGGATCACGGCGATGCCCAGCCCGTTGAGCAGGGCGGTCACCGGGAGCATGAAGGGGTCCGCGTAGGGGGCGCGCAGGCGCAGGACCACGTGCAGCACGAGGGTGGCGGCGCCGAACACGCCCAGCGGCACCCAGGCGGTGGAGTCGACGGTCGCGCCGGTGCCGACCATGCCCAGCAGGTCGGCGCCCACGGCGATGGCCAGGGCGCCCAGCAGCAGGGCGAGCTCGGTGTTGCGGCGCGGGCGCGCGGGGGAGATCACCTCGGTCACGGGGTGCCACCTCCCGTCGCGGACGGGGTCGGGGAGGGGCTCGTGGCCGGGGTCGCGGCGGGCGTGGCGGTGCCGGAGGGCGTCGCGGAGCCCGACGGCGACGCGCCGTCGGAGGGCGAGGCGCTGCCCGAGGGCGAGGCGCTCGGCCGGGCGCGGTCCGCGGGTTCGCCGGCGGGGGCGGGCGCGTCCGGGTTCAGGGAGTCGCGCAGCTCGGTGACGATCTGCTCGGCGTGGGCCAGGTCCCGGGCGGCCATGCCGGCCTCGACGCGGTCCCGCGCGTAGGCGGGCAGGGCGTCCACGGTCAGCTCGGTCTGCCGGTCCACGTGGGACAGGTCGAACGGGCCGAGCCGCTGGGGCACGCCCTTGTACACGGCGATCCGGCCGTCGTTGGCCCCCACGTAGTACTGGGTCTGCGTCCACAGGTAGCCCCAGGCCAGCACCACGCCGAGCGTGAGCGCCAGCAGGGCCGTGAACACGGGGATGAACCAGCCGCGGCGGTACTGCACGGGCTTGTCCGCTCGCTTCCCACGACGACGGCGGCGCGCGGCGGTCCCGTCCCCCGCGGCGGGCGCGGGGTGCGCGGAGGCGTCGGCGGCCGCGCCGTCCGGGGTGCCGGGGGTCGGATCGGCGGGGGAGCCGGAGCGGGGTGCGGAGTGCGGGGCGGAGTCCGAGGAGGCCGGGGCGCCGGCGGAGGTCCCGGCGGCGGCTCCGGCGGCCGTGCCGGCGAGGGCGGCGGCCCCGGTCGGCGTCGCGCCGCCCGCGGACGGGCCGGTCGCTCCTGAGGCGGTGCCGGCGTCGGTCGCGGCGCCCGCCGACTGCGGGGCGGACGGCGCCGCGGGCGCGCCCGGGTGCGTGCCGGCGTCGGGAGAGGCGGGCCCGTCCGTGAGGACGGCCGCGGTGCGCCGGGGCCGGTTCTCCGGCACGGGGCTCTCGCCCAGGAGCACCGCCGCGCGGCGGCGCGTGGAGTTGCGGGTGACCACGGGGATGCGGTCCGTCTTCACGGCGTTGGAGGCGGCGCCCACGAGCAGGTGGGGCCGCGCGTCGAGGTCCTCGCGCAGCAGGCGCCCGGAGACCGGGCCGACCTCCGCGGGGCGGGCCGCGGCGAGGGCCTGCTCGGAGAGGTGGACCTCGGGGATCGGGGCCAGCTCCTCCTCCGTGCCCTCGGCGATCTCGAAGACCACGATCGTCACGTTGTCCGGGGCGCCGCCCTTGAGGGTCAGGTCCACGAGGTGGTCCACCACGGCGTTGAGCGACTCCGTGTCCCGCAGCGCCTCGTGGATGCGCTCCGGGGAGACCACGTCCGTGAGCCCGTCCGAGCACAGCAGCCAACGCTCCCCGGGCGCCACGGGCACCTCGAACACGTCCAGCTCGGGGGAGGCGTCCACGTCGCCCAGCACGCGCATGAGCACGTTCTTGTTGGGGTGGAACGGGGCTTCGCCGGCCTCGAGCCGGCCCTCGTCCACGAGCTTCTGCACGAACGTGTGGTCCCGGGTGACCTGCGTGAACTCGCCGTCCGCGAGCCGGTAGGCCCGCGAGTCGCCGATGTGCGCCACGTGCAGGGTGGTCCCGGCCAGCAGGCACGCCGTGCACGTGGTGCCCATGCCCGCGAGCTTGGGGTTGGCGTGCACCAGCTCGTTGAGGATCAGGTTGGCGTTCTGGATCTCGTCCGGCAGCACCGTGGCCGGGTCCTCGTAGCCCACCGCGTCCAGCGGGGCCAGGTCCAGCACCGTGGAGGCGCTGGCCACGTCGCCGCCCACGTGCCCGCCCATGCCGTCCGCGAGCACGGCCAGGTGGCGCCCCACATAGGCCGAGTCGTCGTTCTTGGCGCGGACTCGGCCCACGTCGGAGCGGGCGGCGTAGCGGAGGACCAGGGACATGCTCAGGCCTCGAGCTCCATGACCGTCTTGCCGATCCGGATGGCGGTGCCGGGGCCCACGGGCAGGGCGCGCGTGACGGGGTCGCCGTCCACGTAGGTGCCGTTGGTGGAGCCCAGGTCCTCGAGGAACCAGCGGGTGCCCTGCGGGAACAGGCGGGCATGGCGGCCGGAGGCGTAGTCGTCCACGAGCACGAGGTCGGCGTCCTGGGCGCGGCCCATCAGCAGGGGGCGGCCCTCCAGGGCGATGGTCTGCCCGGCCTTCGGACCCTCGACCACGCGCAACGTCCGGGCCAGCCGGGGCGCCGGCGTCGTGGGCGCGGCCGGGGCGGGGGTCACCGGGGCCGACGCGGCCGGCGCGGCGGGGGCGGTGGCGGGCGGGGCACCGGTGGAGGCGGGGGCCGAGGCGGAAGAGCGCCCGACGGCGGCCGAGCCGGGCACCGCGGTGACCAGACCGGCGTCGCGCTGGGCCTGCTCCAGGCGGGTCTTGTTGCGGCGGCCGACCACGAGGTCGCGGCCCTGCGCCATGATGATGGAGATGATCAGCACCCACAGGGCCAGCAGCAGGCCCATGCGGAGCACGGCGACGGCGAGTTCGCTCATGCGCGGCCCCCCGTCCCGCTGAAGAACAGCAGCTCGGTCTGGCCGACGGTCACCACGTCTCCGTCGCGCAGGGTGACGGAACCGTCCACGCGGCGGCCGTTGACGAGCACGCCGTTGCGGCTGCCCAGGTCCAGCAGCGTGACCGTGGAGCCGACGGTGAGCAGGCGCAGGTGCTCGCGGGACACCGAGGAGTCCGGGATCACGAGGTCGGCACGCTCGGCGGAGCGGCCGAGGATCAGGTCGTCCCCGTCCAAGGGGAGCATGCGGCCGTCCAGCTCGAGGGCCGGGCCGGAGGGCTCCGTCACGGGGCGGCCCATCACGACGGTCGGCTGGTCGGCGTGGGCGGGCGCGGCGGCCCGGCGGGGCGCCGGACGGGGCCCGACGCGCGGGGCGGGGGAGCGCTCACGGGGTGCGGCCGCCGGCAGGTCCTCGACCAGTCGGTCCGGCGCCGTGGCAGACGCCCCCGGGCCGTGGGCGGTGGCGGGCGAGGCGCCGTCGTCGTGGGGGGCCGGGGCGGGGAGCGAGCCGTCGTCCAGGCCGGTGACCACGCGCAGGTCCCCGGCGCGCACGTCCGTGTCCGGGTGGAAGGCGACCCGGACCGTGCCGGGCAGCGCATAGCCCTGGGAGTCGGCGTGGCGGATGACCTCATCGCACAGCTCGCTGGCGAGGGTGGACCCCCACGAGCGGGCACGCTCGAAGTCGGCGGGGGAGAAGTGGACCACGTAGCTGTTGGGCGCGACCGTGTGGCCCTCGGACAGCGCGAACGACTCGTCGTCCATCGCCTGTCGCAGGGCCGAGGCGATCTCCACCGGCTTGACCGCCCGCGGACCGCCGGCCGAGAAGGCCGAGCGCACGGCCCGCTCCAGGCCGCGTTCGAGGTTGTCCAGAAGTCCCACGACGGGGCCCCTTTCCACAGTTGTCCGTCCCGATACTACGGGCCGGGCTGGGAGACCGCCGAGAACAGCGGGATTCTGCGGGGTGGAGCGCGGGTGGGAGAGGTGCCGGAGGGGGGCGAGCCACGGGCGTGGCGGGGACGCGGGGGTGGGCGTCGGGGCCGATTTGCACACCCGGGCGGGCGGGGGTTAGAGTATTCCTCGCTGCCTGTGACGGTCGCCGGATGTCCGGAGCCGAGAGCAGGAAGCCGCTCGCGCGAGTGGCGGAATTGGTAGACGCGCTGGCTTCAGGTGCCAGTGTTCGCAAGGACGTGGGGGTTCAAGTCCCCCCTCGCGCACCGAGGGCCGTTTGTAAGAAGGCCACGGAACGGTTTGTACGTTCCCACCGGGAAGCCCCCGGGAGAATCGGAAGAGTCTCCCGGGGGCTTCTTCATGCCCGGGTGGCGGGGCCGGACGGGGCCGTTGGCGCGAGGGAGCGCTCCCGTTGGCCCCGGTGGGGCATCGCGGGCATAGAATCGTCACGAGTTGAGGAACCCTTCATGAGCGCATGGCCCGGTCGCGGCAAGGCTAGTGACGTAGCTGGGTCGTTGCGCGGTCGAGCGTCGGATTACGCCACGATGATGCGGGAGCCCTGGCACCAGCTGCGGATTGAACTTGTATGGCGCACTCTGGAACCGTTCGTTCGCCCGAGCTCGAAGTGGCTCGACGTAGGCTGCGGGGACGGCAGCCTCGCAATGCGGGCGGCGATCAGCGGTCACACCATCAGGATTGCAGACGTTAATCCGGACATGGTGGCGGTGGCGACCGACGCGTTGCGCGGGGTGACGTCTGCGCGCTCATGGGAGTCGCTCGTGCTTCACGAACCAGCCGAGGCCGCGTTAGGCGAGCACGCGGAGTTCTATGACGTAGTTACAGCGCACAACGTCCTCGAGTACGTCGCCAACCGGACGGGTTTCGCCCGAGCACTCGCCGGCCGGTCGCGTCCCGGCGGGATCGTGTCGCTGTTGGTGGCCAACCCGGTAGCGGTGCCTTTGACGACAGCCGTGCGCACCCAGGATCCTCGGGCGTTGCTCGCCGACCTGCGCGGGCAAGGCCTGCGACTAGGCATGCCCGGAAAGCACGTTGCCGCGCCTCCAGTAGATACCACGGCGGTCGTCGATGAGATTGTGGCGGCCGGGTTCACGCCCGTGGGCTTCTACGGAATCCGGGTCTTCAACGAGGTGATGACTGACGAGCACCGCAAGCACGAGCCTGGCTGGTTGACCGATATGGTCGAGGCCGAACTTCTCGCCGCCGAGCGTGAGGAGTACCGGGCGATAGCCCGGCACCATCACCTCGTCTTTCGCCGCGAGGGCTGAGGTCTACGCCGATGCTTCGCCGCATTCGCCGATGTGGCGGACGTCGTACCGACGAGACTGCGGAAGACCGTAACCCACTGGTCCGGGGATACGTAGGCCACGACCGCGTCTGCCGGCACCCCTGCAGCACCGAGGCTCTCGCGCACCAAGGCCGAGGGGTATTTCTTACTCAGCGACGCCCTCACCGACCCGCCGACGCCGCTGAACGCGAGCTCGACCATCGCGGTGTACGCCCGCATCCGGCCAGTTTCGATCAACGGAGAGTCGCGACGGCGCAGGTGCAAGACCCCAGCGTCGACCCGGGGAACTGGCCGGAAGTCGGTCCGGGGGATCCGTCCACGTAGCTCCCACTCGTGTTCCGGCCAGGTCGTGGCCGTCAGGCGGCTCCAACGGCCGTACGCACCAGTACGCTTCTTGGCGTACTCGAGTTGGGTGATAAACGTTGCCGACCTGACCGCTTCGAGATTCAACACTCGGTCAACGATCGCCGACGTCGCCCCAAAGGGGATGTTTCCAACCACCTTGATTGGGCCGGTCGGCAAGACAGCCGAGAGGAAGTCCTCGTAGACGATCTCGATGTTCGTCCGACGGGCGACTTCCGCCTCAAGTTTGCTCGACCAGCTTCGGTCGACCTCGTAGGCCACGAGGCGCGCACAGCGGTCGGCGAGTAGCCCGGTAAGTGCGCCTGAGCCAGCGCCAACCTCCACCACCTCGTCGTCACGCTCCAGTTCGGCGGCGTCCAGGAATCTGGAGATGGATCTCGGAGTGACCAGAAAATTTTGCGAGAGCGTCCGTCGACGCTCATCGCGCGACGTTTGAGTCCGGCTCATGGCGCTCCCTCCGTGGCTTCTCGTGGTGGCGTCCCTCTGAGTGGTGCGGTTCCGCACCAGCCGTAGGGCGCATGGATCAAGCATGCTGCAGTCCCAGAGTACCTGGTCACTGGGTGAATCGCCCCGGGTTTGTTAGAGGCGCATAAGTGCCGTCCCGGCAGGCGCCAGCACGGGATTCTCATGATGGTAGACGTCCTCGAACTCCACCGGAGGGACCAGCCCGATCTCGCCGTGCACACGACGATGGTTGAACCAGTCAATGTACTCCGCGACCGCGATCTCCAGGTCCTCGATGGACCTGAATGGCCCCGTGTTCCGGATCAGCTCCGCCTTGAACAGCGAGTTGAACGCCTCGGCGAGGGCATTGTCATAGGAGTCCCCCGTCGAGCCGACTGATGCGACCGCGCCGGCCTCGGATAGCCGCTGGGTGTAGCGAACCGCGACGTACTGGACTCCTTTATCGCGGTGGGGTCTGCCGTAGCCCGGCCACGTCCTGGCCGACACGCTGACGCGTCCAGAACGCCATCTCCAACGCGTCCAGCGCCAGGTCAGTACGCAACGACTTCGACAGCTGCCACCCCAGGACCCAGCGGGAGAACACGTCGATGATGAACGCGGCAGACACCCATCCAGTGAAGGTGCGGCAGTAGGTGATGTCAGCGACCCACAGCTGATTCGAAGCGGCTGCGGTGAAATCGCGCGGCACCAGATCTGGGCGGGTATCCGGTCCCCGGCCCGGCACTGTCGTGCGCGGGCCCTTTGCCCGGCTGATCCCGCGCAGGCCTGCGGCTCGCATGAGCCGCTCGACCGTGCACCTGGCCACCTGGATGCCCTCCCGACGCAATTGCGCGTGGACCTTCCGGGCCCCGTAGACCCCGTAGTTGGCCTCGTGCACCCGCCGGATCTCAACGAGCAGCTGCTCATCGCGCAGACGGCGGGCCGAGACAGGACGTGTCTTCGCGGCGTAGTACGTGCTCGGTGCGATCTGCGTGCCCGCTGCGGAGAGTGTGGTGCAGATCGGCTCGACACCGAACTCGTGCTTGTGCTCATCGATGTAGTCCACGATCAGCGCTGTGGGCGTCTCGAGCATCCGCCGCGAAGAAAGCCGATGCCGAGCGCAGGATCGCGTTCGCCCGCCGTAATTCACGGTTCTCCTTCTCCAGCTCGGCCACCCGGGCGGCTTCGCTGGTCGTGATCCCGGGGCGGTGGCCGTGGTCGATCTCGGCTTGGCGGACCCAGTTGCGCAGCGTCTCGGGACTGATCCCGAGCTGTTCTCCTACGCGCCGGAATGCCCCGGTTCTCGTGGCGGGGTCTTGGCGGGCTTCGAGAGTCATCCGCGTGGCGCGTTCGCGGAGCTCGTCGGGGTACTTCCGTGGTGCGGGCATGCTCTGCATCCTTCCGTTGGATCAGAGCCTCCACCAGACCCGGGGCGATTCAGTTCTTCCCCATCCCGGGACGCAACTACAGATGGGCGATGACAGGAGTGGGTACAAGTGCTAGCGGAACGAGCCATGCAGGCCCTTGAGGACTTGAGGGCCGATGCTGAGACCTCGGACGTGCGTGATGGTGGCCCTGCCTTCACCGCCTGGAAGGCCAAAGTTCGTGGGGTCATTAAGGCCTCGGTGTCCGACGCCCAGGACCTCCTTGAACAGTTATACGGAAACCGCTACACGCTGAGGGTGGTCTCCTCCTACACCACGAGGGCGGAGCATGCGCAGGTCCGTTACGCGGGTATCGGGCGTGCCCGCGGCATCATCGACGCCGCTCTTTACCGACTCCACTCGCAGGTTGAGGGAGCCGATGAGCCTGTGGCTGGGCGCTCCTTCGATCCCGACCTATGGGATCACGTACGCGACCTTGTTGAGGCAGAGGACTGGAAGAAGGTTTCTTCTCAGACGGCCATCTTCGTGGAAGCCACTATCCGCAAGTGGGCAGGCGATCCTACGGGCAAGAATGGTGAGGTCCTCGTGGGCAAGGGGCTCATGGCGGCTGTGTTCGTCAACGACAGCGAACTTCGGTGCGGCCGCCAAGCGGGGGAATGGGAGGGCTGGCGAGGTCTTGCCATGGGGTTCGCGCAGGCACTGTCGAACGTGGACAGGCATCACATCAACGAACGGGACGATGCCCGCCGCTACGCCATCGGTGTGCTGGGCCTCGGGAGCCTCCTCCTCACCCAACTGCGGCACGAGCATGCCACGCTCATCGAGGACCGCTTGGCTGGAGAAGCGTAGTTCCAGGTCAGCGGTAGGTGTGTGAGGGCGTGGGAAAACGCCGCCCTTAGCGTGGGAACGGCCGCCCTGGGACTCGCCGCGATCCGCATGATCTAGCGGCTCAGGGGGTCTTACAAACGGCCCACCGAGGGCCGTTTGTAAGAAGGCCACGGAACGGTTTGTACGTTCCAACCGGGAAGCCCCCGGGAGACTCAAGAGAGACTCCTGGGGGCTTCTTCGTGCTCAGGACCGGCCCCTCGAACGAGGCCGCGATCGCGCCGGATGCTTCAGTGGAGCCAAAACCGGGGAGCAGACATGTCGGTGGCGACTGACCCCGCACCGTGGCACTTCATGATGATTTCGCGAAGTGCCGACATGTCTGACAGATGCCTCCGTGTATCACCGGGCTGATGCAGCCGACCGATCAGCACGGAGCGTCCCCAGGACGAGCGCAAGGACGGTGAGACCGCAAGCGATCCACGCTGCGAGCTGTGCTGCATCAATGTGTCCGAGGGACAACCCGAGCAATGCGCCAGCACCCCCGCTCACTCCGATGAAGAACGCGGCCCACATCCAGGGCTGCGCCGCGTGGTGGCCGCTCTGCCATGCATGCTCGCTGCGGAGGGTGTTCTTGGTCTTGAGACCGAAGATGCGATTTGCCCCAACAGCTCCACTACGCGTTGTCACAGCCACGACTGCACACATGATGCCGAGCATGATGGACAGTGCACTTCCAATGATTCCCACGTCCATGAGACTTCCCTCGTTTCAGATGAATGGACTGCTACTAGAATAGAACGTATTCGTGTCAACGGGCTGGTGAACAACGTCCAGGTGGTCAACATCCCCGGCGCCGGTGGCAACATCGCCCTCGGTCAGCTGACCACGCTCGAGGACGCGAACAACCTCATGGTGGGCGGCACCGGCCAGATCGCCGCCCACGCGGCCCGTGGCACCGGCCCCGAGCTCTCCCAGGTCACCGCGGTCAGCCGCGTCGTCGAGGAGTACAGCCTCGTGGTGGTCCCGGCGGACTCGCCGTACCAGAGCATGGACGACCTGGTGAGCGCCTGGCGCGCCGATCCCGCCCACGTGGCGTGGACCGGTGGCGGCTCCTTCGACCAGCTCGTCATGGCGGACATCGCCCGCACGGCCGACGTGCCGGTCGCGGACACCACCTACATCCCGTCCGACGGCGGCGGCGAGGCCATCCAGGCCCTGCTCAACGGCACCGCCCAGGCCTCCGCCGGCGGCTTCGCGGACATCTACCCGCAGGTCCAGGCCGGCCGACTGCGCGCCCTCGGCGTGGTGGCGGCCGAGCCGCTGGCCGGCGTCGAGGAGATCCCGACCCTGCGCTCCCAGGGCTACGACGTCACGCTCACCAACTGGCGCGCCCTGTTCGTGCCGCCGGGCGTCTCCGCGGAGGAGCGCACCGAGCTCGAGACCCTCATCGCCGAGGCGGTCGACACCCCCGAGTGGAAGGAGGCGGTGCAGCGCAACTACTGGAACCCCGTGCCCCTCTCCGGCACCGAACTCGAGGAGTTCATCGCCGCCGAGAAGGAGCGCATCGGCACGCTGACGGAGGAGATCAAGTGAGCCACGCATCCACCGTCCGGCCCGCCGCCGACGCCCCCTCCCGCTGGGGGCGCGCCGCCGGGCTCTCCGCGCTCGTCATGCCGGCCGTGCTGGCCGCGTTCAGCCTCTACCTGCTGCTGGGATCCCTGGCCATGGACACCGACGGCGCCGACTTCCCCGGCCCGGACTTCTTCCCGCTGATCCTCGCGGTCGCGGGCCTCGTGATCGCCGTCGCGCTCGCGGTGGAGGTCGTGCGGGTGCGCCAGGCCCCCGAGGGTCAGGCCGACGCGGACGGCGAGGTCGGCCAGGCGGCCGGTCCGCTGACCCTGTTCCACTCGGACTTCGGTGCGCTGGCCTGGTGCTTCCTCGGCTTCCTCGCGTTCGCCGTCCTGCTGCCCTGGCTGGGGTGGATCCTCGCCGGGGCGCTGCTGTTCTGGTGCATCACGCGCGCGTTCGGCGCCCCGCACCCCCTGTTCGACATCCTCGTCGCCCTGTTCGTCTCCTCGCTGGCCTACCTCGGCTTCGCGGTGGCCCTGGGCCTGACCCTGCCCTCGGGCATCCTGGGAGGTGGCTTCTGACATGGAGACCTTCGGACTCCTCATGGAGGGCTTCGCCGGAGCCCTCACCCCCATGAACCTGTTCTGGGTGGTGCTGGGCTGTCTGCTCGGCACCGCGGTCGGCGTGATGCCCGGACTGGGCTCCTCGATGGCCGTGGCCCTGCTGCTGCCCATGACCTTCGCCCTCGAGCCCACCGCCGCGTTCATCATGTTCGCCGGCGTGTACTTCGGCGGCCTCTTCGGCGACTCCACCATGGCCATCCTCATGAACACCCCCGGCCAGGCCTCGGCCATCGCCTCCACGTTCGAGGGCCACCGCATGGCCCAGGACGGCCGGGCGGCCCAGGCCCTGGCGACGGCGGCGCTCGGCGCCTTCATCGGCGGCATGGTGGCCTCGGTGTGCGTCGTGCTCCTCGCCCCCGTGCTGGCGGAGTTCTCCACGCGCTTCGGCCCCGCGGAGTACTTCGCGCTCGCGCTCTTCGCGTTCGTGGCCACCTCCTCGGTGGTCGCCGACTCGGTGCTGCGCGGCCTGGCCTCCCTGGTGCTGGGACTGGGGATCGCCGTCGTCGGGATCGATGCGGTGACCGGCACCGAGCGCTTCACGATGGGCTCCCCGCAGCTGTTCGACGGCATCCCGCTCGTGACCGTCACGGTGGCGATCCTCGCGCTCGGCGAGGTGTTCCACGTGGCCTCCCGGGTGCGCCGCAAGCACGAGGACCTGCGCATCCGGCGCACCGGCCGGCCGTGGCTCTCGCGCGCCGAGTTCCGTGAGGCCGCCCCGGCGTGGCTGCGCGGCACGGCGATCGGCCTGCCGTTCGGCATCGTGCCGGTGGGCGGCTCCGAGGTGCCGACGTTCCTGGCGTACTCGGCCGAGCGGCGCCTGGACCGGCGCCGGGCGAATCCGCAGTTCGGCCGCGGCGCGATCCGCGGGCTGGCGGCCCCGGAGGCCGCGGGCAACTCGACCACCGGCATGGCGATGGGCGCGCTGCTCACGCTCGGCCTGCCCGTCTCCGCGACGGCGGCCATCATGCTGGCGGCGTTCCGCCAGTACGGGCTGCAGCCCGGCCCCCTGCTGTTCGACCGCAGCCCGGACCTCGTGTGGGCGCTGCTGGCGAGCTTCTTCATCGCAATGATCGTGCTGCTGGCGATCAACCTGCCGTTCGCGCAGCTGTGGGCCAAGCTCCTGCTCATCCCGAAGCACTACCTCTACGCGGGGATCACGCTGTTCTGCGGGCTGGGCATCTACGCCACCACGGGCGCGGTGTTCGACCTGCTGATGCTCCTGGGGATCGGCGTGCTGGGCTTCCTGATGCGGCGGTACGGCTATCCGCTGGCGCCGCTGATGATCGGCATGGTGCTCGGCCCGCTCGCGGAGACCAGCCTGCGCGACGCCCTGCTCAGCTCGGTGGGCGACCCGGCCGTGCTCGTCTCCACCCCCATCACGTGGGTGATCTACGGGATCCTGGCGATCATGCTGGCGTTCTCCGTGCGGGCCGCCGTCGTGCGCCGGACGCGTCAGGACGTGTGAGCGGAGGCGGGATCCGCGCCCCCCGAGGCAACGCGGGTTGAGTTGTCACCGGTGTGCGGCCTCCGCACCCGTGACAACTCAACCCGCGTTTCTGGTGGGCGGCGGCCCCGCTCAGTAGTGGTACGTGTCCGACGGCGCCGTGATCGCGTTGTCCTGGTCCGGGTACCGCGTGGAGTGCACGCCGAACGCGGCGGCCAGCCCGAGGATCTTCTCCGCGCGCGCCTTGCGGGGCAGGTCGGAGCCGTTGCGGATCTCGCCGCCGTCGGCCTCGAAGTCCGCGAGGAACTCGTGGGCCCACGCCAGCTCCTCCTGGGACGGGCTGAGCCCCTCGTTCACGGCCGCGCACTGCTCCGGCGCGAGGCACAGCTTGCCGGTCATGCCGAACTCCGCGGTCACCGCCGTCGCCTCGGCGAGCTTCACGCCGGTGGAGCCCACGGTGGGGCCGTCGATCGCGCCGGGCAGGCCCGTGGCCTTCGCCGCGATCGTGAACTGGGAGCGGGTGTAGGCCAGCGCCATCGGCGACTCGCCCAGGCCCGTGTCGCGCCGGAAGTCGCCGATGCCGAACGCCAGGCGGAACGTGCCCTTCGCCGCGGCGATCGAGTCGATGCGCTGCAGCCCGCGCGCCGTCTCCACGAGCGCCACCACGGGCACCCCGGGCAGGCGGCGGGCGGTCTCGTTCACGTGGTCCGTGGACTCCACCATCGCCAGCACGACGCCGGCCAGGCCGCCCTCGGCCACCGGCCCGCCCAGGTGCGCGGGCAGGGCCTCGGCGAGCGCCGCGACGTCGTCCTCCCACCACTTCGAGCCGTACCCGTTGAGCCGCACCCAGCCGGTGTGGCCGGAGGTCAGCCAGGCGAGCGCGTCCGCGCGGGCCCGGTCCTTGTCCTTGGGGGCCACGGCGTCCTCGATGTCGAGGATGACGATGTCCGCGGCCGAGTCCTCGGCGGGCTGGAACCGCTCGGGCTGGGCGGCGTTGACCAGCAGCCAGGAGCGGGCGAGCTCCGGGTCGATGCGCTGGCCGGGCACGGCCTGGAACGCGGGGGAGGGGGTGATCGCGGCGGGCAGGGTCACGGTCATGAAAGGGCTCCTTCACGGGGCGGGCGCCGGAGCCTGCCTCTCGCGCAGGGGCGAGAGGGGGACGGCGATCCGGGCGGGGACTGGCGGCGTCGGGACGTGCGGGCCGCGGGCAGGGTGCCTCGCGCGGCGGACGACCGGGGGACGGACCAGGTGGGCCCAGCAGGAGCGGCGCGGGATGGACGCCGAAGGGCGCCGCGGGTGTGCGGCGCTACCAGGCACAGTACACGCCCGTGTGTGCCACGTCACCCTCCGGCGACGGAACCGTCCCGCGCGCGGGCCACGCCGTCGGAAAGTCCACCGCGGGGCGGCCCTCGCGCCGACCCGTCCGGACCCGGCCCGAAGGGGGTGACGCGGTGCGGGGCGGGCCGTACCGTTCTGCGGAGCCCGCGAGGACGCCGGCCGCGCAACGGCGCGCGGCCGCCCGTGCGTCCTCCCGGGCCGTTCCATGAACCGACCCCGACTCGAGGACGCTCAATGACGAGGATCCCCGCCCCGGACGAGGCCGCAGCCGCCCCGTCCTCCCCGCTCGACAACGCGCTGGCCCAGCTGGCCGCCGCGGTGCGCACGCTCGGCTACGACGAGGGCCTGCACCAGACCCTCGCGGCCCCGCGCCGCGAGCTCTCCGTCTCCATCCCCCTGCGTCGCGACGACGGCGCCGTGGAGGTCCTGCGCGGCTACCGCGTGCAGCACAACATCTCCCGCGGCCCCGCCAAGGGCGGCGTGCGCTTCAGCCCGGACGTGGACCTGGACGAGGTGCGCGCGCTGGCCATGTGGATGAGCTGGAAGTGCGCGCTCGTCGACGTCCCCTACGGCGGCGCGAAGGGCGGCGTGTCCATCGACCCGCGCAAGTACTCGAAGGCGGAGCTCGAGCGCGTCACCCGCCGCTACACCTCGGAGATCCAGCCGATCATCGGCCCCGAGGTGGACATCCCCGCGCCGGACATGGGCACGGACGAGCAGACCATGGCCTGGATGATGGACACCTACTCGGTGAACGTCGGGCACACCACGCTCGGCGCGGTGACCGGCAAGCCCGTCTCGCTCGGCGGCTCACTCGGGCGCGCCTCCGCCACCTCGGAGGGCGTGGTGCACGTGGCGCTCGCGGCCCTGCGGGACCGCGGCATCGATCCGCAGGGGGCGACGGCGGCGGTCCAGGGCTTCGGCAAGGTCGGCGCCGGCACGGTGGAGCTGCTTGCGGCCGCCGGCGTGAGGGTCGTGGCCGTCTCGGACCAGTACGGCGCCGTCCGGTGCGAGGACGGCGTGGACTTCGCGACCCTGTCCGCGCACGTGGCCGAGACCGGCAAGGTGGTGGACTGCCCCGGCACCGAGGCCATGGACGCGGACGAGCTGCTGCTGTCCGACGTGGACCTCGTGGTCCCCGCCGCCGTGCAGGGCGTGCTCACCGCCCAGAACGCGGACCGGGTGCGCGCCCGCGTGGTGGTGGAGGGCGCAAACGGCCCCACCACGGGCGAGGCCGACCGCATCCTCAACGAGAACGGCGTGCTGGTGGCCCCGGACATCCTGGCCAACGCCGGCGGCGTGATCGTCTCCTACTTCGAGTGGGTGCAGGCCAACCAGGCCTACTGGTGGACCCGCGAGGAGGTGGCCGAGCGCCTCGAGCGGCGCATGGTGCTGGCCTGGGAGGCGGTGCAGGCCGCGGCCCGGGAGCACGACCTCACGCTGCGCGAGGCGGCCACGGTGCTCGCGGTCAAGCGGGTCGCCGAGGCGCACCGCACCCGCGGGCTCTACCCGTGATCGTCGTCGGCGCGCCCGCCTGAGGCCCGCACGGGCACAGCCCGCCCGGGCACGGCCCGCGCATCGCCGGCCCGAGCCCGGCCCGCGGCGGGGTCAGGGCCCGGAGACGATCGTGGTCACGACGATCAGCGCGGGCACGGCGCAGAGGCCGACGGCGGCGCACGCCGCCGCCCAGCCCGGCCGCCGTGCCCGCAGGGCGAGTCCGGCGCCGGCCAGCCCCAGCGCGGCCGGGAGGAGGAGGGCCCACAGCGGCCGGGCGACGCCCGAGCCGCTCCAGTCCGGCAGCGCGGCCGTGGCCGCCAGGGTCAGGACGAGGCAGGCCGCCGCCGGGGCGGGCGAGGCCGGCGATGAAGAGGTCGCGGAGGTCATGGTCGGGCTCACTTCAGGGGGTTGCAGAGGCAGTAGGTGAAGTAGGTGGCCACGGCCGCGGCCACGAGGCTCTCGCGGGAGCCCATCCGGTGGACGTTGGCGCGGATGTTCTTGACGATCTCACGGTCGCACGAGCAGGCGAAGTAGCCGCGGGCGCCGTAGCACCGGTCGTGGGTGCGGCAGATCGAGTCGAGGACGTCGATCGGCGTTCCGCCGCCATGGCCGGGCCCGCACCAGTTGCCCCAGATGGGAAGGCTGAGCTTCGCCTGCGCGTGGGGCCCGGAGGAGGCGGGGCCGGCCATCTGGTTCATCACGGCCCCGAGTTCGAGGACGTCCGCCGAGGCGCCGTCCGCGGCGGCGGCCGCTGCGTCGAAGCGGAGGACGCCGTCCGACCCGCGGGACAGGTAGGCGCCCGCCTCGGCGATCCGCGCGTCCAGCTCGCGGACGGCGGCGACGCGCGGAAGCCGCGGCGTCGAGGCGGCGGTGGCCGTCGTCGACGGTGCGTGCGCGACGGCGGCCGACTGCGCCGCGGTGTCGGCCGGCTGCGCGGCGGCCGGCTGCACGGCGGATCCGAGCAGCAGCACGACCCCGCCGGCGGCGACGAGGCCGCGCAGGCCCCGGAGGGGTCGGCCCCGCCGCGGCGAGGGGGAGGACGGGGGCGGTCGGTGGGGCATGACGGGTTCCTGACGTGGAGGGGCGCGGCCGCGGATCGGGCCGCCACACGGGACGTTAGGGACGCCGCGTCGCCGGCAGGAGAGACCTGGGTCGGGTCCCCGTGCGACGTTCGTCGGAACGGTCCCGGCCCACGGCGACGGCCGGGACCCGCCGCCGGATGGTGACGTTCATCACTCTTTGCAATTTCAAGCATTTATCGCTGGACGACCCCGAGGGTTAATGCTTGAATGATTCCTGAGACCGGAGGCCACGGACCGGACGCCTGGAGACCAGGCCGGACCCCGCCCCCCGGACGCAGCACGGAACCACCCGAAACCTCTCCCCGAAGGAGCACCCCATGGCTCAGATCACCACCGGCACCTGGAACCTCGACCCCGCCCACTCCGACGTCGACTTCGTGGTCCGCCACGCCGGCATCTCCAAGGTCCGCGGCACCTTCGCGGCCGTCGAGGGCACGCTCGTCGTCGCCGAGGACTTCAACGCCTCCTCCGTCGAGGTGACCGTGGACGTCGCCTCGATCAACACCAAGAACGAGGGCCGCGACCAGCACCTGCGCTCCGGCGACTTCTTCGACGTCGAGCAGTTCCCCACCATGACCTTCCGCTCCACCGAGGTCCGCGGCGCCGCCGAGGAGTTCACCCTGGTCGGCGAGCTGACCCTGCACGGCGTCACCCGCACCGTGGAGCTCGAGGCCGAGCTCGGCGGCCAGGACGTGGACCCCTTCGGCACCACCCGCGTGGGCTTCGAGGCCAAGGGCGAGATCTCCCGCAAGGACTTCGGCCTCACCTGGAACGCCGCCACCGAGGCCGGCGGCGTGCTGGTCTCCGACAAGGTGAAGCTCGAGATCGGCGCCGCCTTCGTGCTGCCCGAGGCCGACGCCCAGGCCTGAGCCTGAGCGCCGCACAGACCGCTGTGCACCCGTCTGACTGAGACGCATCCCCCGGACCGGGCCCCTCGATGAGGGGCCCGGTCTGCTCGTAGTGTGGGGCCCATGATGGCTTCGAAGACCCCGCACCAGAACACGACGTTCGACCTGCCCTCCAAGGACGCCTCCCGCGACGGCGACCAGGTGGGCCACGGCTACCTCGCCCTGCCCGAGTCCGGCTCCGGGCCCGCGGTGATCGTGATCCAGGAGTGGTGGGGCCTCGTGGACCACATCAAGGACGTCTGCGACCGGCTCGCGGCCGAGGGCTTCGTGGCCCTCGCCCCGGACCTCTACGGCGGCTGGATCGCCCACGACGGCGACGAGGCCGGCGAGATGATGCAGAAGCTGCCCGCCGAGGAGGGCGCCCGCCAGCTGGCCGGCGCCGTGGACTGGCTGCTGGCCCGCGAGGAGGTCACCTCTACGACGGTCGGCGCGATCGGCTTCTGCATGGGCGGCGGCTTCGTGCTGGCCCTGGCCGCCCAGCAGGGCGAGAAGGTCTCCGCGGCCGTGCCGTTCTACGGCGTCGGCCAGGGCGTGCCCGGCGACTTCGCGGGCGTGAAGGCCGCGATCCAGGGCCACTACGGCGAGCAGGACTCCATGTTCTCCGTCGAGGACGCCAAGAAGCAGGAGCAGCAGATCCGGGACGAGTCCGGGGCCGAGGTCGAGTACTTCTACTACGACGCCCCCCACGCCTTCCACAACGACGACGACCCGCAGGGCAACTACCGCCCCGAGGCGGCCGCCCTCGCGTGGGGCCGCGCCGTGGCCTTCCTGAAGGAGAAGGTCCGCTGAGCGGCGCACGAGGCGGACGCGGCGCAGGACGCCAGCGCGCCAGCCGGGGCGGGCCCGCCCGCTCCACCCGCACGGGCGGCCGCGCCGGAGCCAAGGGCGGCGGTCCCCAGCGGGCCGGGTCCGGCTCCCGCGCCGGGGGCGAGGGCCGCCGTCGTGCCCCGAGCGCGCCCGCGGACCTGGCCGCGCCCCCCGAGACCCTGTTCCTGGCCACCATCCCCGGGGCGACGCCGTCCACGTGGGTGGACCGGTTCACCACCCGGCAGCGCGTGGTGCAGCTCGTGAACCACGACGAGGCCTCCCAGCTGGCCCACCTGGCCCACGACGACGCCGGGATGCCGCGGCACCCCCTGCCGCAGCTGGGCTACGTGCGGCGCCGCCGCGACGTCGAGGCCGAGGAGATGCTGCGCGCCGCCGGCGTGGACCCGCGGCGCGTGCACCTCGTGGGCGTGTACGCCGAGCTGCCCGTGGTGTGCGTGGGCAGGGACCACCTGCTGGCCGCGTGGGACGCCGAGGCGGACGGCCCCGTGCCGCTCGCCGAGCTCGACTCGCACGAGGAGCTGGACCCCGCCCGGTTCGCCGCGGCGCCCGTCGAGGATCCTCTCGACTCCGCCGAGCTGCCCGGCGCGGGCGAGCGGATGGCCCTGGAGATCGCCGCGTCCGGGGCGGGCCACGTGGTGCTGCCCATGTCCGTGGCGCGCATGTTCGGGCGCAAGGACGTGGTGGTGCTCCCGCTGGCCTCCGCCCTGGACGACACCGTGGGCATGTCCCGCGCCGACCGCGAGGCCGCCGCGACGCGCGCCGAGGTCGAGGCGGACGCCGGGGATGCCGGGACGGCCGCCGCCGGTCCGGGGGAGGCGGAGGACGACGACGCCGCCCGCCACCCCGGCTGGGACGTCGCCCTGGCCTGGCTCAAGGAGGCCGACTCCGAGCTCGTGCAGTCCTTCGTGGGCGTGGCCCGCGGTCGGCGGGGCAACAGCTCCCGCTGACCGGGCCCGCCAACCTCAGTGCTCACCCCCGGCAACTTTGACGAGTCCCGCATAGTTGGGGTCAAACGCCCGATTTAAGCCCAACTGTGCGGGACTCGTCGTGTGAAAGAGGCGTCCCGGTCAGCCCAGGCGGCCGGCCTCGGAGGCCTCGTAGGCGTCGTCGTCCTCGGAGACCGGCTCGGTGCCGCGCCCCCGCGCGATCGCGGTCATCAGGTGGTACACCACGAGCGCGGCGATCGTGCCGAGCGTGATGCCGCCGAACACGAGCCCGCCGAGCACCAGCTGCGGGTCGGCGATCGCGATGATCAGGCCGGCGCCCGCCGTCATGAGGTTGATGGTGTTGGAGAAGTCCACGCGGTTCTGCACCCAGATGCGCACGCCCATCACGCCGATCATCCCGTAGAGGATGATGCCGGCGCCGCCGGCCACCCCGGCGGGGATCGTGGCGACGGCGGCCCCGAACTTCGGCAGGAACGCGAGGGCGATCGCGGTGAGGCCGGCCACCCAGTACGCCGCCGTCGAGTAGACGCGCGAGGAGGCCATCACGCCGATGTTCTCCGCGTACGTGGTGGTGCCCACGCCGCCGCCGAGGCCGGAGAGGGTGGTGGACAGGCCGTCGGCGATCAGCGCGCGGCCCGTGAGCGGGTCCAGGTCCCGCTTGGTCATGAGGCCCACGGTGCGCACGTGCCCGATGTTCTCCGCCACGAGCACCAGCACCACCGGCAGGAACAGCGGCACCAGGTTCCAGTGCAGCTCCGGGGCGTGGAACGGCGGCAGGCCCAGCCAGCCGGCCTCGCCCACGGCGGTGAAGTCCACCTGGCCCTGGGCCAGGGCGAGCAGGTACCCGACGACGATGCCCACCAGGATGGACAGGCGCCCGAGCAGGCCGCGGAACAGCACGGCGGTGAGCACGATGGCCAGGGCGGTGCCGAAGGTGGTCAGCGGCACCTCCTGCATGGCCGTGGTGGTGGCGCCGGCGAGGTTGAGGCCGATCAGCGCGACGATCGTGCCCATCACCGCCGGCGGCATCAGGGCGTGGATCCACCCCGTGCCCGCCCGGTGGACGATGAGGCCGATGACCGCCAGCAGCACGCCGGTGACCAGGACGCCGCCGAGCGCCGCGCCCACGCCGCCGGCCGTCGTCGCCGCCGTGATGGGGGCGATGAACGCGAACGAGCTGCCCAGATAGGAGGGCAGCCGGTTGCCGGTGAGCAGCAGGAAGAGCAGGGTGCCGACGCCGGAGAACAGCAGCGCCGTCGTCGCCGGCATGCCGGTCAGCGCGGGCACGAGCACGGTGGCGCCGAACATGGCCATGACGTGCTGGACGCCGATGCCGACGGTCCGCGGCCAGCTCAGCCGCTCGTCGGGGGCCACCACGGTGCCGGAGGTGATGGTGCGGCCGTCGCCGTGGAGACGCCAGCCGAAGCCGGGGGCGGGGCGGGAGGGGGATGAGGACACGGTCGCCTGCCAGGGGTAGGGAAACGAGGGAGGTGGACGCTTCAAGGGGCAACGGGAAGGCTCCGTGCGGCCCCGGTTCCGCGACGGTGATTAGGGTATCGTGGAGCCGTGGCTGACTACTGTGGTGTGATCGGAGAGGCGCTCGTCGACGTCGTGGTTTCGGACACCGCGACCCCCCGCGTGCACGTCGGGGGCAGCCCCCTGAACGTGGCCGTGGGCCTGAGCCGCCTGGGCCGTCCCGTCCTCTTCGCCGGCCGCTTCGGCCGGGACGAGCACGGGGACATGATCGCCTCCCATCTGCGGGACAACGGCGTGCGCTGCCTCCTGGAGCAGGACGCCGCCCCCACCTCGCAGGCCACCGCGCGCCTGGACCCCACGGGCGCCGCCAGCTACGAGTTCGAGCTGGACTGGACCCTGCCGCCGGCCGAGGAGCTCGCCGAGGAGTTCGCCGCGGCCGCGGGCGGGCGCCTGCGCCACATGCACGCCGGCTCGATCGCCACCATGCTCGCCCCGGGCGACGCCGACGTGATGTCCCTGCTCGAGCGGATCTCCGCGGACACCACCATCAGCTACGACCCCAACGTGCGCCCCAGCATCGTCCCGGACCGGGCGTTCGCCCGCGCCCGCGCCGAGGAGTCCGTGCGCCTGGCGGACGTGGTGCACGCCTCGGACGAGGACGTCGCCTGGCTGTACCCGGCCCGCCCGCTGGTGGAGACCCTGCAGGCGTGGCAGCGGATGGGCCCCGCGCTCGTGGTGATGACGCGCGGCGCCGAGGACATCGTGGCCGTCACGCGGGACGGCGTGGTGGAGCGGCCGATCGTCCCCGTGGACGTGGCGGACACCGTGGGCGCCGGCGACTCCTTCACCGCCGCCCTCCTGGCCGCCCTCGACGACCGCTCCCTGCTCGGCGCCGAGAACCGGGAGCGCCTGCACGCCATGGACCCCGCGGACGTGGAGTCCGTGCTGATCTACGCCTCCCGCGCCTCGGCCATCACGGCCTCGCGGCCCGGCGCCGACCCGCCCACGCGGGACGAGCTCGCGGACTGAAGTCCGCTCCGGCCCGGGCCGGGACGACGCCGGCCCCTCGGCTCGGCGTGCCCGCCCCGGCCCGTCGCAGCCCGGCTCCGCCAGGCTCAGAGCAGGCCGAGCCCGCGCACCGCGTCCCGCTCGGCCTCGAGCTCGGCGACCGTGGCCGCCAGCCGCCCGCCCGTCCCCGGCAGCAGCGACTCGTCCGGGGCCAGGCCCGGGACGATCCGCCACGCGGCGCCGCCGTCCGAGGTCACGGGGAACGAGCTGATCAGCCCCTCGGGCACCTCGTAGGAGCCGTCCGAGACCACGGCGGCGGAGGTCCAGCGCGGGCCCGCGTCCGTCCCGGCGCCCGGCTGGGCGGCGTCCGTCCCGGTGCCGTCCGCCCCCGCGTCCGTCCCGAGGGTCCAGTCGCGCATGTGGTCGACGGCCGCGCTCGCGGCCGAGGCCGCCGAGGAGGCCCCGCGCACCTCGATGATCTCCGCGCCGCGCTTCGCCACCCGGGGCACGAACTCCTCGGCCGCCCACGCCGGGTCCACGACCTCGAGCGCCGGCCGCCAGCCGCCGTCCACGCGCACGCGGGCGTGGGTCAGGTCCGGGAACTGGGTGGCCGAGTGGTTGCCCCAGATCGTCACGCCGGCCACGTCCGTCACCGCGACGCCGGCCCGGGCGGCCAGCTGCGCCACGGCCCGGTTGTGGTCCAGGCGGGTGAGGGCGGTGAACCGCTCGGCGGGCACGTCCGGGGCGTGGGCGGCGGCGATCAGCGCGTTGGTGTTGGCCGGGTTGCCCACGACGACGACGCGCACGTCGTCCGCCGCGTGGTCGTTGATCGCCCGGCCCTGGGGGCCGAAGATCCCGCCGTTGGCCTCGAGCAGGTCCCCGCGCTCCATGCCCTTCGTGCGCGGGCGCGCGCCGACGAGCATCGCGTGCTGGACGCCGTCGAACGCGACGGCGGGGTCGTCCGTGACCTCCACGTCCGCGAGCAGGGGGAACGCGGCGTCGGCGAGCTCCATGGCCGTGCCCTCCGCGGCCCGCAGGGCGGCGGGGATCTCCAGCAGGCGCAGCCGGACGGGGGTGTCCGGGCCGAGCATGCCGCCGGCGGCGATGCGGAACAGCAGGGCGTAGCCGATGTTCCCGGCGGCGCCGGTGACGGTCACGGTGCGGGGGGCGCGCGAGGGCGCGGAAACGGTGCTCACCCGCCCATGGTGCCCGCGCACGCCCGCGGAGAACAGCCCCGCCCGGCGTCGGGCCCGCACCTAGACTGGAGCGCATGCGCGCCCTGCCCCTGCCTCCGCGCCGCCCGCGGTTGATCGCCACCGACCTGGACGGCACGATCATCGGCTACCGGCACACCCGCTCGGGGTACCTGAGCCCGCGCACAGTCGCGGCGCTGCAGGAGGCGCACGAGACCGGCGTCGAGGTGGTGTTCGTGACCGGCCGGCCCCTGCGCTGGCTGGGCGCCCTGAGCGAGCAGCTCGGGCAGGTGGGCCCCGTGATCTGCTCCAACGGCGCCGTGGTGGTGGACACCGCCACGGACGAGGTCCTGCTGCACCACCCGATGGACCGGGACGCCGTGTGGGACGCCGTCGGCCGGCTGCGCGCCCTGGACCGCTCCGCCGCCTTCGGCGCCGAGACCCTGGATGGCTTCTTCTGGGAGTCCGCGTTCTCCGAGCGGGGCGAGCTGGAGGAGGGCTTCCGCACCGCCCAGCGGCTCGAGGCCGTGCTGCCCGGCCACGTGGATGTGGTGAAGCTGATGGCCCGCTCCTCCACCATGGACCCGGACGTCTTCCTCGCCGCCGCGCGCGAGGAGCTCGGCGAGCTGCTCAACGCCACCCACTCGGCGCCCGGGGTGTCCCTCGTGGAGATGGCCGCCCCCGGCGTGCACAAGGCGGCCACGCTGGCCGAGTTCGCGGCCCGGCGCGGCGTGGACGCGCGGGACGTGGTGGCGTTCGGGGACATGCCCAACGACACGGAGATGCTCGCCTGGGCGGGCCTCGGCCTGGCCGTGGCCTCGGGGCACGAGTCCCTGCTCGCGGTCGCGGACGCCGTGGTCGGCGAGTGCGACGACGACGGCGTCGCCCAGGCCATCGAGCGCCTCCTGGAGCTGCCCGCCGAGTGAGGCGACGGCCGCCCGCGAGGCGGGCGGCCGTCGTCGTCCGGCGGCTCAGGCCGGCCGGCCGGGGTGCCGGGGCGTCAGTCGGCCGGGGCGAGCTCGGCGCGCAGCGCCGCCACGAACGCGTCCACGTCCTCCTCGGCGGTGTCGAAGCTGCACACCCAGCGGACCTCGCCCTTGGCCTCGTCCCAGTCGTAGAACCGGAACGAGCGGCGCAGCCGGTCGGCCACCCCCGCGGGCAGCGTGGCGAACACCGCGTTCACCTGCGCCCGCTGGGTCAGGGCGACCCCGGGCAGCGAGCCGTCCGCGATGCCGGCGGCGACGGCGTCCTGCAGGCGCTGCGCCATCGCGTTGGCGTGGCGCGCGGTGCGCAGGTGCAGGTCCCCGTCGAACAGGGCGAGCAGCTGCGCGGAGACGAAGCGCATCTTCGAGGCCAGCTGCATCTGGCTCTTGCGCAGGTACGTCATGCCCGTGGTCGCGGCGGGGTTCAGGGCCACCACGGCCTCGGCGCCGAGCGCGCCGTTCTTGGTGCCGCCGAGGGAGAGCACGTCCACGCCGACGTCGGTGGTGAACGCGCGCAGCGGCAGGTCCAGGGCGGCCGCGGCGTTGGCCAGGCGCGCCCCGTCCAGGAACACGGTCATGCCGCGGGCGTGCGCGTGCTCGGTGATGGCCCGGATCTCCTCCGGGGTGTAGAGCGTGCCCAGCTCGGTGGACTGGGTGATCGCGACGACGAGGGGCTGGGCCCGGTGCTCGTCGCCCCAGCCCCACGCCTGGACGTCGATCAGCTCGGGGGTGAGCTTGCCGTCCGGGGTGGGCACGGTCAGCAGCTTGATCCCGGCCGACTTCTCCGGGGCGCCGCCCTCGTCCACGTGGATGTGCGCGGTGTCCGCGCAGATCACGGCGCCCCAGCGCGGGAGCATGGACTGCAGGGCGACGACGTTGGCGCCCGTCCCGTTGAACATCGGCCACACCTGCGCGTCCTCGCCGAAGTGGCCGCGGACCACCTCCGCCAGGCGCGCCGTGTACGCGTCCTCGCCGTACGCCGTCTGGTGGCCGCCGTTGGCCTCGGCGATCGCGGCGAGCACCTCCGGGTGGACGCCCGAGTAGTTGTCCGAGGCGAAGCCCCGGGAGGCCGGGTCGTGGATCTGCTGCATGTCAGGCGGTCTCCTTCTCCTGGACGGCCAGGATCGAGTCGTTGAGCTGGGCCGCGTCGGCGGACCACAGGCGGACGAACTGCTCCGCGAGCCGGTCCTCCAGCCCGGCGAGGGACGTCACCCGCAGCACCACGGCCGCGCCGCGCAGTTCCGTGCCGGCGTCGCGGGCGGCCTTGGCCCAGCCCTGCGCCACGGCGCGGGTCCAGGCCTCTGAGGCGGCCTTCACCGCGGCGTAGGCGGCCCCGCCGGCCAGGGGGCGGGCGACCGCCGTGGACGAGACGATCGCCAGCCGGCCCGCCGAGGACGCCCGCAGGTCGTCGTCGAGGGCGCGGCTCACGTGCCGCAGCGCGGTGAGGGAGGACTCCAGGGCACGGTAGTCCTCCTCGGACTGCCCCGCGAGCCCGCCGCCGCCGCGCCAGCCGCCCACGAGGTGCAGCAGGCCGTCCACGCGGACCCCGCGGGCGTGCAGGTCCTCGACGAGGCCGCGCACGGCCGTCTCGTCGGTGAGGTCCAGGGCGGCGGTCTGGGCGCCGAGGGCGGCCAGCGGCGCCAGCCGCTCCGGGCTGCGGCCCGTGGCGACCACGTCCGCGCCGGCGGCCAGGAGGGCGCGCGCGGCCGCGAGCCCGGAGGCGCTCGTGGCGCCGGAGATCAGGACGGTGCGTCCGGTCAGCGTCCCCACGGCTCAGGCGTCCGCGGCGCGGATGCCGGCGGTGGACTCGATGACCCCGCGCAGCTTCTTGTCCAGCGCCTCGAAGAACATGGACAGCGGGAACTCGTCGTCGAGCACGAGGTCCGTCATCTCCTTCGGCGGGCCAGCCAGCACCTCGCGGGGCAGGCCCTGGGCCCACACGGAGGCGGGATGCGGGGCCACCACGGAGGCGACGAGCTCGTAGGCCTTGAGCCAGTGCACCGTCTTGGGGCGGTCGATGGACTCCCAGTAGAGGCGGTCGATCGCGTCGCCGAGCTCCACGACGGCCTCGGCCAGGCGGTCCCAGTCGATCGTGAGCTTCACGTCCCGCCACTGGACCACGTGCCGGCGGTGCAGCCACGCGAAGAGCAGCTGGCCGCCCAGGCCGTCGTAGTTGCGCACGCGGGAGCCGGTGAGCGCGAAGCGGAAGACGCGGTCGAAGAGCACCGCGTACTGGACCAGCTTCGCGTGGCGCAGCGTCTGCGCCTCGACGGCCGTCAGCTCCTCACCGGCCGTGGCGCGCGCGGAGAGCTCGCGCTCGATCCGGACCGACTCGCGGAACGCTGTGAGGTCGCAGCGCATCTCCTCGAGCGTGTAGAGGAAGAACGGCATGCGCTGCTTGATCATGAACGGGTCGAAGGGCAGGTCCCCGCGCATGTGCGTGCGGTCGTGGATGAGGTCCCACATCACGAACGTCTGCTCGGCCAGGTCCTGGTCCGCGACGAGCTCCGCCGCGTCCTGGGGCAGGTCCAGGCGGGTGATCTCGGCGGCCGCGGCCACCACGCGCCGGAAGCGGGCCGCCTCGCGGTCCTGGAAGATGGCGCCCCACGTGAAGGTGGGGATCTCGCGCATCGCCACGGTCTCCGGGAAGAGGACGGCCGAGTTGGTCTCGTAGCCCGGGGTGAAGTCGAGCAGGCGCAGGGAGAGGAAGAGCCGGTTGCCGTAGTCCCCGGCCTCGAGCTCCGCGATGAACTCCGGCCAGATGGCCTCCACCAGCAGCGCCTCGACGTGCCGGGAGGACGAGCCGTTCTGCGTGTACATGGGGAACACAGCGAGGTGGCGGATGCCGTCCACGCGGTGCTCCTGCGGCTGGAAGGCCACGAGGGAGTCCAGGAAGTCCGGCACGCCGAAGCCGCCGTCCCGCCAGCGCGCGAAGTCGCGGGGCAGCGCGGCGAGGTAGGCGGCGTCGTGCGGGAACAGCGGGGCCAGCTCGGCGACGGCGGCCGTGATCGTCTCGACGTGGCCGCCGGCGGTGGGGTGGTCGGCGGGGTCCGGGACCGAGCCGTCCTTGGCCTGCAGGCCCTGGAGGGCGGTGGCGGCGGCCTTCAGGCGCAGCCAGGCCGGGTGGGAGACGACGTCGGCGCGCACGTCCTCGAGGACCTCCGGCTCGCCGATGACGGCCTGCGGGGGGTGCAGGGAAGTGGACATGGTCGCCTCCTGTCGCGCTCTGGGCGGAGAATTTCCGGTGACGGGTGTCACTGCCAGAAGAATCCACGGCGGGATGGGGTGGTGTCAAACAGGGCGACCGCGCCTGCTAGCGTTCCGCGCATGGACGACCCCGTGGACGCACGCCTGGCCGCCGAGGTCTCCCGCGACCCGCGCGCCACCCTGGCCCAGCTCTCGGAACGGGTGGGGCTCTCCGCCTCCGCCGTGCAGGCGCGCCTGCGCAAGCTCGAGTCCACGGGCGTGATCACCGGCTACCAGGCGATCCTCGACCCCGAGGCCGTGGGCAAGCCGCTCGCCGCGTTCATCGAGATCACCCCGCTGGACCCCCGCCAGCCCGACGACGCCCCCGCGCTGCTCGAGCCCATCGCCGCGATCGAGGCCTGCCACTCCGTGGCCGGGGATGCCGCCTACATGCTGTTCGTGCGCGTGGGCTCGCCCCGGGAGCTCGAGGCCCTCGTCAGCGAGATCCGGCACACCGCCTCCGTGAACACGCGGACCACCGTGGTGCTGCAGACGTTCTACGAGCACCGGCCGATGCTGCCGCTGCCGGACGCGGGGGAGTGACGCCGGGGGCCTGACCCCGGGCACCGGGCCGTCAGGCCTGGCAGAGGCAGAAGAGGTGGCCCGCCGGGTCGGTGAAGACCACCCAGGAGCCGTCCTCGGCCGGCTGGACCGGGTGCCGGCGGGCGCCTGCGGCCTCGGCCAGCGCGGGCGGGTCCGGGCAGTCGAGCGCGAAGACCTGCAGCACGGAGCGGATGGGCGTGGGGCGCGGGGCCATGGCGGGCCTTCTTCGGTCAGAGGAACTCGAGCGGGTCGAACTCGTCGATGTCGATGACGCGCAGGCGGCGCAGCGGCGTGTCGAACGAGCCCACGCCGTACTCGAGGTCGAAGAACTCGACGTCCGGGATCCGGCGCAGCTCGTGGGAGAGGAACTCCTCGAAGCCGATGATCGCGGTCCGGCGGTCCGGGGTGGCGGCGAGGTCCGTGAGCTGGGGGGCGAAGTCGGCGTCGTGGCTGACGAGGACGACGTCGTCGTCCCGCTCCTGCAGGGCCTCCATCGTCTTCTGGATGCCGATGTCCACGACCTTGCCGGCGCCGCGCAGCATGATCGGCTTGTAGCCGATCGCGGTGAGCGCCTGCACGAAGGGCACGGGGATGTCACCGTCGATGGCCAGGAAGAACAGGCCCTTGACCGGCTGGTCCCAGTGCTCGCCCATGAAGGACAGGAGGCGGTTCCACCGCGGGCGCTCGTCCGGCTGGGGACGGCGCTGCAGGATGGAGGTGCCGAGGGTGGCGTCGATGTTCTCGCCGTCGACCAGCAGGTACGTGGTGGATTCGCTCACCTGCCCGAGGCTACCCGCTGGGGCGGACGAGGTCGCGGGCGCGGGCGCGGGGGTGTGGACGGGGGCGGAGGCCGGTGCGGGCGAGGACATCGTGGTCGGCACGACGACGGCGCGGCCCGGCCCGGCGGGGGCGTCGGCGCGGCGGCCCATCAGTGCTCTCCCCTCGAGCGGCGCCCGATCGGGTCGGTGACGAGGCGGACGATCCCCTCGAGCGGGCCGGCGCGGAAGGGGCGGACCCGCACGAGGCCCCGCCACAGCAGCGGCAGCAGGATCCCGCCGGCCAGGAGCGAGGCGAGGTTGAACCAGGTGTCGTCCGCGCCGCGCCCGTCGACCCACGGGCCGGGGCCGGCCGTGAGCACCCAGCCCAGGTAGGCCTGGTGCGCCACGTACACGGAGAGGGTCATGGAGCCCGGCACGGCCAGCAGGTCCGTGGCCGGCGAGGGCCGGGACGGCACGACGGCGGCGCACAGGCCCAGCACGCCGAGCACCAGGCCCGTGTCCACGAGGATCTCGGCGGCGGTGCCCGCGTAGGGCACGGGCGCGGCCCCGGTCTGCACCCGGGACAGCAGGATCACCAGGCCGGCCAGGACCACCCCGCCGACGCCCCAGCCCAGGCCGACGAGGCGGCCGGAACGGGGGAGCGCCGTCGTCGTGACGTGGACCGTGCGCACGAGGACCGCGCCGAGCAGCGCCCACGCGAGGAACGCGGTGAGGCGGTACGGGCCGGCGGTGAGGAAGCCGGCGACCGCCGGGACCAGCTCCGCGGGGTCCAGGCCGAGGGCGCGCGCGGCCGGGGCGAGGGCGTCGGCGACGGCGAGCGTGCCGGCCGCCGTCAGCAGGATCCCGCCGCCGCCGGCGAGGAGCGCGAGCACGAGGTGCACGGCCAAGGGCAGGGCCGCGAGGAGCGCCATGAGGACGGTGATGACGGCCAGGTGGGTGAGCACGTCCACGACCGCCGCGTCGAAGAGGGCGGTGAGCCAGGCGGCGCCGAGCAGGGCGGCGGCGCGGACCATCGCGCGCACGAGGGCGCGGCCGACGCCGAGGCCCTGCACCTCCAGGCGCGCTGAGACGCCCACGAGGGCCGCGAACAGCGCCGCAGTCAGGTGCTCGGAGAGGTTCAGGACGCCCGCCGGGCCGCCCGAGGGCGCCACGTGCGCGACGAACATGGAGACCAGCGCGATCCCGCGCGCGACGTCCACCCAGACCAGGCGGTCGCGGCCCGTGTGCGGGCGGGATGAGACGCGAGGCACGGCGGGGGCTCCTGGGGTGGGTGTGGGGTGTGGGGTGTGGGTGCGTGGGGGTGGGCCGAGGGGTCGCGGCCAGTCTAGGCGCGGGCTCTTCGCGGCCCCCAGGCCGAGCTGTCCTGCAGATGGCCGTTCCCTGTCCGAGCTGTCCTGCAGAGTGTCGTTATGAGGGCGATTCCGGGCCTCATAACGGCCAGATGCAGGACAGGGTTACCGCGTCCCGCCGCTTATCGAGTCCATGAGTGCATGGACGGCGTTCAGATGGGCGCGAATCTGTTCGGTCAAGCGCTTCTGGCCGTAGTGCTCCAGCGTCGCCCGAAGGAGCTCGTCCTTCGAGAGCTGTGGCTGGTCCTTCCTGATCCGGGAAGCGGTCCACGCTGCGGGGGAGAGGAGTGCTCAGCGAGCAGCATCCCTCAAGGGCGAAGTCCGGCAGGTCGTCCCGAGAAGGGGACGCGGCAGGATGCCGGCGTGAAGCTGCCTGGACCACACGCTGGTGAGTGCTTCTTCAGCGAGGGTTGTGTTCACGCGATGCGAGAGCATGAAGGGTGAGAGCCCCAGACCCTGTTCGCCCGGGGACCTTCGCCGCCACAGGACATGGATGACTCCGAGCACCGCGATGCCCAAGGAAACGCTGCCTTGCGAGGACGATGGGGCCAGGAGCACAAGACCACTCGCGAGCAACAGGAGCCAGACGGTGGCTCCCGCGGCTCGTACCAGCCAGCTCAAGACTGGAGTGGACTGGTCGTGGGAGGTGATCATCCCACTGGCAACATACGCGTAGACCCCGATGACCGCGCCCAAGGCGACGATCCTGGCATCCCATTCGCGCTCCAGCACCAGTGAGGTGCACGCGAACGTCAACGCGCCGAGGAATGCACCGGCCAGTAGGTAACCGAAGACCCAGATGATCAGACGCAGGGTTCGTCGGAGGGTCAGCGTGCGGGCGGCCTTCGCCCACTGGTTCATCGAAGGGAGCGTGAAGTCACCGCCCAGCTTTCCTTGGATGTCGTCTGACAGCGAGTTCCGGGCGGCGTCGCTGAGCTGCATCTCGAGTCTGCGTTCGTCGTCCTCCAAGCGCGATGGCAGTTCTTCCCGATCGTCGAAGAGATGCGTTCCCAGCTGAAGCGACAGGGCGATCATGAGCCCTTGGAGGAGGAGCTCGGGAATCATCGATGCCGGGTGGGCCCCGTGGGTCATCGATGCGATGTACGCCCCCGTCGTGATACCCGCGAACACACCCGACGTCGCGAGAGCAAGGCTTCCGAGGCGACGCTGGGTTTCACCGCCGCCTCGGGGGCTGACCAACTGCCCGGCTGCCACCGGAATGTACAAGGCGACCGTCACGGTCACGCCCGTGGAGGTCAGGGCCAGGAGCGAATCCTCCATGGCCAGACCGGTGTTCACCGCCACATCGGTGGTGAATCTCCACATGGAGGCGGTGAAGACGGAACCGCCTCCCGGGTGTGCGATCAGATAGACAAAAGCGAAGAGTCCCCAAGCGAAGAGATGCGTGGCCAAAAAGGGTCCTAGGAACAACCCTGCGACGGAACTCGGAGGCAATGACACCCGATCGTCAGTGTGGAGCCTCCTGCTCGATCGGTTGCCGCGGCGGGTCAGGGACCTGTGGAGCGGCCGCCTCGTCGAGCTGCTGCGGAAGCGTCGGATCATGCGTGCGTTGTCATCCCCCATGCGTCCCATCGTGCGCCATCGCGAGGGAACCGTCCGTCTCGCGTCCGGTGCGCGCAAGGTCCGCGCGTTCTCCGAATGGTGCCGGAGCTGTCCTGCAAATGGCCGCTTCGTGTCCGAGCTGTCCTGCAAAGGGCCGTGATGAGGGCGATTCCGGGCCTCATAACGGCCAGATGCAGGACAGCTCGGGATCTCCCGCGGCGTCCATCACTCTCTGACCCCTCCTCCCACCACCCCACCGACCCTCCTCCCACCCCTCCACCGGCCCGCTCCGCCCCCGCTACCCTGGCCCCGTGACCCGCCGTCCGCCGTCGTCCCGGCACCGCCCCGCCCCCGCCTACCTCGCCGACTCCGTCCCCGGGCGCGAGGGCTGGCCGCTGGGGTTCGCGCACCGGGGCGCCGACGTCGGGCGGGAGAACTCGCTCGCCGCCTTCCAGGCCGCGCACGACGCCGGCTTCGCCTACCTCGAGCTGGACGTGCGCACGACGTCGGACGGCGAACTGGTCGTCTTCCACGACGAGACGCTGGAGCGCGTGACCACCGGCCGCGGCCGCCTTCAGGAGCACACGTGGAACGGGCTCACCGAGGTCCACGTCGGCGGGGAGCCGCTGCTGCGCTTCGCCGACCTGCTCGCCGCCCTGCCCGAGGCCCGGCTCAACGTGGACCTCAAGGACCGCGCCGCGGCCCCTGCCATGGCCCGCCTGCTCGCGGAGCACGAGGCGTGGGAGCGGGTCCTCGTCGCCTCGTTCCACGACTCACGCCGCCGCGCGTTCCGCCGGGCGCTCGCCGCGCTGGGCCACGAGGACCGCGCGTTCGGCCCGGGACGCGTGGCGACGTCGGGCGGGGCCGCCGCCATCGCGGCGCTGGTGGCGCTCGGCCCGGTGGGGCTCACGCGCTGGCTGGCCCGCCACGCCCTCGACGTCGACTGCGTGCAGGTCCCCGTGCGCCACGGCCGCGTCCGCGTGGTCACCGCGGACTTCGTGCGGCGCTGCCACGCGGCCGGGCTGCCCGTGCACGTGTGGGTGATCGACGAGCCGGACGAGATGCACCGCCTCCTCGACCTCGGCGTCGACGGCATCATGACCGACCGGGCGGATGTCCTCGCCGACGTCTTCACGACGCGCGGGATCTGGCCCCAGCGCTGACTCCCGGCCCGCCGCCCCGCGCTTTCGTGCGGGAAACGGGGGCCTTCCGGGGCGCTTTCGTGCGGGAAACGGGAGGCTTGCGGGGCGGCAGGCGCCCCGCCCGACGCCCCTCACCCCTCCTCTGACAGCACCAGCTCCACGTCCGCGCGGCGCAGCCGCATCTCGACGTCGGCCCCGCCCGGGGGCGTCACCTGGACGGTCCCGTCGAACAGCTCCCGCAGGGCGGCGACCGCAGCCTCGTCCCCCAGGGGCAGGGTGTCGGCCGGGTGCGCGGCCGCCTCGGACTGCTGGACCACCGGCGGCGGGGACGTCGACGTGCCGGGCCCGCCCGTCGTCGTCGTGCGGGTGCGGCCCTCGGGGCCGGTGCACCCGGCCACGCCCAGGACGACGACGGCGGTCAGGGCCGCCATCCGGGTCACGCGCGGCCGGCGCGGGGGAGCGGATAGTCGCACGGCGGCTCTTCTCGAGAGGACCCCGGCGGGGTCGATGGAGGCGAGCCTAGGTCCGTTGCGCGGGCGCTTGAAGGCCCGGGCGGGAGGCCGGCGGAGCCTCCCGTTTCCCGCACGAAAGCGGGGGTGGGGACGCCGACGGAGCCTCCCGTTTCCCGCACGAAAGCCCTCCCGGCCGGCCCGTCAGAGCATCTTGGGGATCATCGTCCGCTTGACCCAGCCGTACGGCGGGTAGGCCGTCTTGAGCGTGTCCACCTGGTCGGACTTCGTGATGGACGCCCGCAGGTGGGAGAACGTCTCGAAGCCGTGCACCCCGTGGTACGCCCCGATCCCGGAGGCGCCCACGCCGCCGAACGGCAGGGTGGCGATGCCGGCGTGCAGCAGGCCGACGTCGTAGCCGAGGCCGCCGGCCTGCACCTGGTCGTCGAAGGCGCGGTGGTAGCTCGGCCGGTCCGTGAACAGGTACGCGGCCAGCGGGTGGGGGCGCTCGGCGATGAAGTCCAGGGCGTCCTGGAAGGTGTCCACCTGCAGCACGGGCAGGATCGGGCCGAAGATCTCCTCGCGCATGAGAGCACCGTCGGGACGGACGCCCGTGACCACGGTGGGCGCCATGTACCGCTGCGCGGGGTCCACGTCCCCGCCGACGAGCACCTCGGCGCCGGCGTCGAGGTCCTCCCGCAGCAGGTCCCGCAGCCGCTCCGCGTGCTCCGCGGAGACGAGCCGGCCGTAGTCCTTCGACGCGCGGGGGTCCGCCCCGTAGAACTCGCGCAGCGCGCCCGGCAGCTCCTCCACGACCTGCCGATGGGCGACGTCGCCCACAGCCAGCACGTAGTCCGGGGCCACGCACGTCTGCCCCGCGTTGGTGAACTTCGCCCACGCGATGCGCCGGGCCATCGCCCCCGTGTTGCGCGACGGCGTCACCACGGCCGGCGACTTCCCGCCCAGCTCCAGGGTCACCGGGGAGAGCGTCTTCGCGGCGGCCTCGTACACGATCCGCCCCACGCGCTCGCCGCCCGTGTAGAGGATGTGGTCCCACGGCTCCGCGAGCAGGGCGGTGTTGCAGTCCTTGCCGCCCTCCACCACGGACACCAGCGCCGAGTCCAGGTGCTCCGCCACCAGCTCGCGCAGCGCCGCGGCCGTGGCCGGCGCCTTCTCCGAGGGGCTGACCACGACGGCGTTGCCCGCCGCCAGCGCCCCCACCAGGGGCGCCAGGGTCAGCTGCACGGGGTAGTTCCACGCGCCGATGATCAGCACGAGCCCCTTGGGCCGCGGCCGCACCTCGGCGCTCGCGGGCCGCAGGGCCAGCGGCAGCTTCGCGGGGCGCGGCTCCATCCAGTCGGTCAGGTGCAGCAGGGCGTGGTCCACCTCGGAGCGCACGGAGACGATCTCCGTCATCAGCGCCTCGGTAGCCGGCTTGCCGAGGTCCTGCCCCAGCGCGGCCACCAGCCGGTCCTGCCCCTCGGTCAGCAGCCGCTTGAGGCCCTTGAGCTGGCGCACGCGGACCGCGCGCGGGTGGGCGGCGCGGGAGCGGGCGGCGGCGCGCAGGCGCACGACGGCGGCCCGCGGGTCTTCGGGGCGGGGCCCGGCGGGCGCCAGGGGCAGGGCCTCGGTGGGCAGCGGCTCGCGCACGGGGTCGTCGCCGTCCTCGCCGGCCGGTCCGACCGGGGCGGCGTCCAGGCCGGGGCGCAGGTCGTCGTCGGAGGAGACGGGGGAGTCCGTGGCGATGCCGGGATGCTGCGTGCTCATGCCCGTCACGCTACCGACCGAGCCTGACCGGCGGCAGGGCGGGCTGCCGTCGCCGCCCCCGGGTGCTTTCGTGCGGGAAACGGGAGCCTCGCCCAGCCCCCCACCGCTTTCGTGCGGGAAACGGGAACCGGCGGGCCGCCGTCGTCGTGCCCCCGAGGGCGACGCCCCGCGACGCGCCGAGCGTGTCCGCCGCCGGGCGTACCCTCGGCGGCATGCAGCGCATCGTCCCGAACATCTGGTGCGACGGCACCGCCGACGCGGCCGCCGAGTTCTACCTCCGCGCCTTCGCCGGGCTGCCCGGCACCGCCCACGTGCGGACCGACCGCTACCCCACCGAGGGCCTGCTGGACTTCCAGAGGCCCCTGGCCGGGAAGACCCTCACGCAAGAGCTGGACCTCGGCGGCCACCGCTTCATCCTGGTCAACGCCGGCGACGAGTTCGCCCCGAACCCGTCCATCAGCTTCTTCGTCAACGCGGACCCGTCGCGCATGGAGGACCCGCGCGGCACGCTGGACGCCCTGTGGGCCGAGCTCACCGACGGCGGGCGCGTGCTCATGGACCTCGGCCCCTACCCGCACTCCGAGCACTACGGCTGGGTGGAGGACCGCCACGGGGTGAGCTGGCAGCTCATGCTCACGGACCCCGCCGGGGACCCGCGGCCGGCGATCATCCCGCAGCTGATGTTCTGCGGGCCCGCGCAGAACCGGGCCGCGGAGGCGCTGGACCACTACCTCGCCGTGTTCGACGACGCCACCCCCGGCCAGCGCGTCACCTACGGGGACATGGGGCACGTGCCGGAGGGCGGGCCCGTGGAGGCGGGGTCGATCGTGTTCGCCGACGCGCGGCTGCGCGGCGAGTGGGTCGCGGCGATGGACTCGGCCGTGGCGCAGGACTTCACCTTCACCGAGGGCGTCTCGCTCATGGTGCAGTGCCGGGACCAGGCCGAGATCGACCGGCTGTGGGAGGCGCTGAGCGCCGTGCCCGAGGCCGAGCAGTGCGGCTGGCTCAAGGACCGCTGGGGCGTGTCCTGGCAGATCGTGCCGGAGGAGATGGGCGAGCTCATGGAGCGGCCCGGCGCGTTCGAGGCGCTGCTGGGGATGAAGAAGCTGGTGATCGCGGACTTCTGAGCCCCGGCGCGTCCCCCCGTCCCCACTTTCGTGCGGGAAACGGGAGGCTTCGGGGGCACTTTCGTGTGGGAAACGGGAGGCTTCGGGGGCAATTTCGTGTGGGAAAGGGGAGGCTTCCGCGCGACGACGGCGCGGCAGGTTCCCGTTTCCCGCACGACAACGTTGGGGGTCGGGGCCAGCGTCCCGGGGTCAGCCGATGACCGCGTCCACCAGCCGCTGCGCCTCCTCCTGCACCTGCTTGAGGTGCTCGGGCCCGCGGAAGGACTCCGCGTAGATCTTGTACACGTCCTCGGTGCCGGAGGGCCGGGCGGCGAACCACGCGTTCTGCGTGACCACCTTGAGCCCGCCGATCGGGGCGTCGTTGCCGGGCGCGTTCGTCAGCGTGGCGAGGATGGTCTCGCCGGCCAGCTCGGTCACGGGGACGTCGTCCGGGGAGAGGGTCTTCAGCTTCGCCTTCTGCTCGGCGGTGGCCGGGGCGTCGATGCGTGCGTACGCCGGGGAGCCGTGCAGCGCCACGAGGTCTCGGTACCGCTCGGACGGGGACTGGCCGGTCACGGCGATGATCTCCGCGGCCAGCAGGCACAGCAGCAAGCCGTCCTTGTCCGTGGACCAGGCACCGCCGTCGAACTTCACGAAGGACGCGCCCGCGGACTCCTCGCCGCCGAACACGCCGGTGCCCGTGAGCAGGCCGGGCACGAACCACTTGAAGCCCACCGGCACCTCCACGAGCTCGCGGCCGAGGTCCCCGGCCACGCGGTCGATCATGGAGGAGGAGACCAGGGTCTTGCCCACGCCGGCGTCGGCGGGCCAGCGCCGGCGGTGGCGGTAGAGGTAGTCGATGGCCACGGCCAGGAAGTGGTTGGGGTTCATCAGGCCGCCGTCCGGGGTGACGATCCCGTGGCGGTCGGCGTCGGCGTCGTTGCCGGTGGCGACGTCGAAGGGGGCCTCGCCGTCGGCGTCCGGGCGCATGCGCTCGATCAGCGACGCCATGGCGTGCGGGGAGGAGCAGTCCATGCGGATCTTGCCGTCCCAGTCCAGGGTCATGAAGCCGAACGTCGGGTCGGCCTCGGGGTTGACCACGGTGAGGTCGAGCCCGTGCCGCCGCCCGATCTCACCCCAGTACGCCACGGACGCCCCGCCCATGGGGTCGGCGCCGATGCGCACGCCGGCGTCGCGGATCGCCTCGAGGTCCAGCACCTGGGGCAGGTCGGAGACGTAGCGGTCCAGGAAGTCGAACTCGCCCAGGCGCGGGTGGCCGGCGACGTCGGCGCCCGCCACGCGGCGCACGCCCTCCAGTCCGGCGGCGAGCAGCTCGTTGGCGCGGTCCGCGATCCACGTGGTGGCCTCGGTGTCGGCGGGGCCGCCGTGGGGCGGGTTGTACTTGAAGCCGCCGTCCGCGGGCGGGTTGTGCGACGGCGTGATCACCAGGCCGTCGACGAGGCCGGCGTTGTCCCCGTCGGCGGCGAAGCCGGCCGGGGTGAGCTCGCGTCCGGCGTTGAGGTGCAGGATCGCGTGGGAGACCGCCGGGGTGGGGGTGAACCCGCCGCGGGCGTCCACGAGCACCTCCACGTCGTTGCCGAGCAGCACCTCGACGGCGGTGTCCTGCGCCGGCCCGGAGAGGGCGTGGGTGTCCTTGCCCACGAGGATCGCGCCGGTGATGCCGTGGGCGGCCCGGTACTCGACCACGGCCTGCGTGATGGCGGCGATGTGGTCGTCGTTGAACGAGGTCTTCAGTGCCGAACCGCGGTGCCCGGAGGTGCCGAACACGACCTTCTGGGCGGGGTCCGTCACGTCCGGCCGGCCGGTGCGGTACGCCTCGAGGAGGGCGTCGACGTCGATGAGGTCCTGCGGCTGGGCGGGGGTGCCGGGACGCTCCGAGGCGGGGATGGCGGCGGTGTTCTCGGTCATGTCCCTCACTTTGGCACGGGCGGCGGGGCGGGGGAAGAGGCCCGGCCATCATGACGAGGCGGCGGGGGCCCCGTGGCAGGAGGGGCACAGGCCCCAGTAGTAGACCTCGGCCTCGTCGATGAGGAAGCCGTGGTCGGTCCGGGCCTCGAGGCAGGGCGCCTGGCCGGTGTGGCAGGGCACGTCCACCACGGTGCCGCAGTCGCGGCAGACGAGGTGGTGGTGGTTGTCGTCCCGGCGGATCTCGTAGCGGGCCGTGGAGCCGGCCGGCTGGATGGAGCGCACGAGCCCCACGTGGGTCAGGGTGTGCAGGGAGTCGTACACGGCCTGGTGGGAGACGGCGGGCAGCTCGCGGCGGACGGCGGCGAGCACGGTGGCGGCGTCCGCGTGAGGGCTCTTGTCCAGGGCGGTGAGCACCGCGACCCGCGGCCGGGTGACGCGCAGGCCGGCGGCGCGCAGCAGCGTGCGCTCGTCCGGGGTCTGCGTCGTGGTGTCCATGTCCGTCGATACCATCCCGTTCTCTGGAACATGTCAAGAAAGCGCGGACCGTGATCGCTCCCGGCGGACCGGGCATTCCCGGCCGACCGCCGCCTGACTACGGTGAATCCTCTGACCCCGGGCTTCCTCGGCCCGGGCCGCCGACGAGGAGGACCGCACCCATGGCCCAGCCCGAGCCCGTCCGCCTCGCACCCCCGGGGCGCACCGCGGAGCCCGACGCCGCCCGTTCCGCCGAGCGCGCCCTGCTCGCCGCGGCGTCGGCCTGCGACGGCGACGTCGCCCCGATGCTGGCCCTGCTCGGTGCGGGACGCGCCCCGGACACCGAGGCCTCGGCCCCCGACGCCGCCCCGCTCGAGCTGCCCCTCACCGGCGAGGGCCGCACGCGGCAGCAGTGGGAGCTGCTCGCCTCGGTGGCGGCCCAGGACCTCTCCGCCGCGCGCGTGCTCGAGCCGCACCTGGACGCGCTCTCGATCCTCTCCCAGGCGTCCGTGCCCGCCCCGGCCGGGCTGCTGGGCGTCTACGCCTCGGAGTCCGGCGGGCGCACGCCCCGCCTCACCCCGGCACCCCACGACGACGACGCCGGCTCAGCCTCGGACGGCCGGCCCGACGCCGGCCCGGACGCCTGGCTGCTCGACGGCGAGAAGCCGTGGTGCTCGCTCGCGGACGAGTGCGCGGCCGCGGTGATCACGGGGCGCGAGGCCGACGGGACCCGCCACGCCGTCCTCGTGGACCTGGACCACCCGGGCGTCGCGGAGACCTCCTCCGCGTGGCCGGCCCTCGGCCTGGCCCCGATCCGCACGGTGGGCTTGGGCTTCGACGCCGTGCCCGGCACGGCCGTGGGAGGGCCCGAGTGGTACCTGCGCCGCCCCGGCTTCGCGTGGGGCGGCATCGGCGTGGCCGCGGTGTGGTTCGGCGGCGCCGTGGGCATCGCCCGCACCCTGCGGGACGCCACCCGCTCCCGCGCGGCCGCCGAGGCCGAGGGCCGCGGCCCGGGCCCGGACCAGGTGGCCCAGGCCGCGCTCGGCCGGGTGGACCGGCTGCTGCACGCGATGGCCGCCCTGCTGGCCCGCGCCGCCGAGGACGTGGACGCCGGCCGCCTGGACCACGGGCGCGGCATGGTGGAGGCCGACCGCATCCGCGGCACCGTGGCGCAGCTGTGCACCGAGGTGGTGGACGTCGTCGGGCAGGCCACCGGCCCCGGCCCCCTCACGGGCAGCGCGGCGCACGCGCGCGCCGTCGCCGACCTGCAGGTCTACCTGCGCCAGCACCACGCCCACCGCGACGACGCCCGGCTCGGCCGCGCGCTGCTCGACGGCGACGCCGACGGCGGCTGGACGTGGTGAGCTTCTCCCACACCGACGCCGGCACGTCCGAGGAGGCCTGGGCGGCCGCCGGCGTGGGCGCGCTGCCCGTGCTGGAGGCGCCCGCGTGGGACGCCGACACCCTGCTGCTGGTGGCCGTCGCCCACCCCGACGACGAGACGCTCGGCGCCACCGGCCTGATCCGCTCCGCCCTGCGCGGCGGGGCGCGCGTGCACGTGCTCGTGGCCACCGCCGGCGAGGCCTCCCACCCAGACTCGCCCACGCACGCCCCCGAGGACCTCGTGCGGCTGCGCCGGGCCGAGATGGAGCACGCCCTCGACGCGCTCGCCGCGGACCTGCCCGGGCCGGGGGAGGACCGCCGGTCGGCGCTGACCTGGGAGTCCCTCGGCCTGCCCGACTCCGGCGTGGCCGGGCGCGAGGACGCGGTGCGCGCCGCCGTCGTCGCCGCCCTGGCCGCCCACCCCGGCCCCGCGGTGCTCGCCTCCCACGACCCGGGGGACGGGCACGCGGACCACGAGGCCGTGGGCCGGGCCGTGGGGGAGCTCGCCGGCGAGCGGGACCTGCCGCTGTGCGCGTTCCCCATCTGGTTCTGGCACTGGGCCGACCCGGCCGAGCTGCCCGCCCGCCGCTACCGGCGGCTGGCGCTCACCGACGACGACCGGGCCACCCGCCGCGCCGCCCTCGACGCCCACGCCTCCCAGGTGCGCCCCCTCTCCGACGCCCCCGGCGACGAGGCCGTCCTCGGGCCGCAGGTGCTGGCCCACCACGACCGCCCGTTCGAGGCGCACCGCCTCTCCGGCCCCGACGACGCCGACGCCCACCGCGCCGCCGCCGTCTTCGACCGCCTCTACCGCGAGCACGAGGACCCGTGGCGGTACCTCAGCTCCCCGTACGAGGCCCGCAAGCGCGCGCTCACCCTCGCCGTGCTGCCCCGCCCCCGGTACGGGACGGTGGTGGAGGCCGGCGCGTCCATCGGCGTGCTCACCGGGGAGGTGGCCGCCCGCGCGGACCGCGTGGTCGGCCTGGAGGCCTCGCCCACCGCCGTGGAGCGCGCCGCCGCCCGCCTCGCGGACACGCCCCACGCCGAGGTGCGCCGGGCCGTGCTGCCCGGGCACTGGCCGGACGACGTCGCCGGGGCCGACCTCGTGATCGCCTCGGAGATCGGCTACTTCCTGCAGCCCGAGGAGCTCGACGCGCTCATCGACGACGCCGACGCCGCGCTCGCCCCCGGCGGGGAGCTGCTGCTGTGCCACTGGCGCCACCCCATCGAGGGCTGGCCGCTGGACGGGGACGCCGTGCACGCGCGCGTCGCCGCCGACCCGCGCTGGCGGCTGCGCACCGAGCTCGTGGAGGACGACTTCCGGCTCAGCCTCCACGTGCGGGCCGCCGCCGCCACGCACGCCGTGGTGATCGTGCCCGCCAAGGACGAGCAGGAGCGGCTGCCCGCCGCGCTCGCGGCCCTCGGCGCCGCCCTGGACCGCTGGGAGGAGCACCACGCGCAGGGCAGCGCCGCCGTGGTGGTCGCCGCGGACCGCTGCGACGACGCCACGGTGGCCGCCGCCGTGGCGGCCCGGCACGCGGACCCGCGCGTGCACGTGCTCGAGCTCGGCGAGCCGGGGCCGGGGGAGGCCGGCGTCGGCCGGGCCCGCGCCGAGGCCGCCCGCCGCGCCCGCGCGCTGTTCCCGGACGTGCCGGCGCAGCGGCTCTGGCTCGCCTCCACCGACGCGGACAGCCGCGTGCCCGCGGACTGGCTCCTGGCCCAGACCACGGCCGCTGGGCCGGACGGGGCGCTCGTGCTCGGCACCGTGGACGTCCGCGAGGGGGCGCTGCGGCGCGCCTGGGTGCGGGACTACCGGCACGAGGAGGGCCACCCGCACGTGCACGGCGCGAACCTGGGCCTGCCGTGGTCCCTGTACGAGGCCGCCGGCGGGTTCCCGCCCGTGGCCGAGCACGAGGACGTGCGCCTCGTGGAGGCCGTGCGCGCCCTGCCGGACGCGCGCGTGCGGGCCACGGACACCACCCGGGTGCTCACCTCCTCCCGGCTGACCGGGCGCACCCCGGGCGGGTTCGCCGGGCACCTGCAGGAGGTCGGCGGCGAGGCGGTGCCGAGGAGGGGCGCGCAGGCGCGCCCGTAGACTCAGGGCAGGACCGCGACGCCCCCGACCGGAAGGACCGTCATGACCGAACCGCACCCCGCCCACGACCCGCACCGCCGCGCCGACGGCGGCCAGCCGAGCTGGTACGGGGGCGGAGCGTCCGGCGGCGGCTCCTCCGCCGCGAGCTGGCCGGACGGCCCCGCGGCCGACGCCGACCGCGCCGGCTGGGAGCAGGCCCCGTCCTACTCCGAGCAGCAGGCGGCGCCCGCGTACGGCGGCCAGGCCGGGCACGGCCAGGACGGCTACGCGCCGGCCGGGTACGCCCCGGCGCCGGGCCACGGCCGGCCCGCCTACGGCTTCGGCGCCCCGCTGGCGCCCGGCCAGACGGAGGGCACCGGCCGGTCGGTGGCCTCGATGATCCTCGGCATCGTCTCGATCGTCGGCGGCTTCACCCTGGTGGTCCCGCCGATCGTCGGCGTGATCCTGGGCCACCTGGGCCTCAAGCGCGAGCCCAACGGCCGCGGCATGGCCATCGCCGGCCTGGTCATGAACTACCTGTCCCTGGCGTTCGTGCTGCTCGGCGTCGTCCTGCTGACGATCCTGGTGGCCGCCGGCATGGCGGCCAGCGAGTACTCCACCTACTGACGCCGCGCCCGGCGGCGCACTGCGGCTCAGCCGGCCGGGCGCCGCGGCTCAGCCGGCCAGCAGCAGCTCGAGGTGCGCGGCCAGGGCGAGCAGGGCGCCGGAGGTGCCGGGGCGGCCGATCAGCTGCACGGACCAGCTCAGGCCCCGCTCGTCCCGGAGCACGGGCACGGACGCGGCCGGCAGGCCGAGCACGTTGACCATCGAGGTGTACGGAGTGAACGCGCACTGCGCCGTGTAGTTGTCCTCCGGCTCCATCGCCAGGAAGTGGCCCACCGGCGGCGGCGCGGTGGCCAGCACCGGCGTCATCACCACGTCCACGGCCGCGAACTGGCCCCGCACCCCGCGTGCCCACGCCTCGAGCCGCCGGACCGCGTCGTCGATCTCCTCTCGCCCCGCGGTCCGGGCCGTGCGCAGGAAGTGCGCGGCGATCGTGCCCACGCGCTCCTCGGCGTCCTCCGGCAGCGGGGCGCGCAGCAGTCCCGACGTCCACACCGTGCGGAAGTCCCGGTGGTACTCCTCGCCGTAGGCCGGGTGCAAGTCCTGCACCGCGTGCCCGCCCGCGGACAGGGCGGCGGCGGCCTTCGTCAGCGCGGTGACCGCCGGCCGGGCCAGGGTGATCGGCACGTCCGGGGCGAACGGGGAGGCGGTGGTCACCCCGATCCGCCGCCCTTCCACGGCGCCGCCGGCCCGGGCGGTCTCCACCGTGCGGCGCAGGTCCGCCAGCACGCGGCCGGGCAGCCCCTCGGGGGTGAGCAGCTCGTCGTAGAGCAGGGCCGCGTCCTCCACCGTGTGCGCCAGCGGCCCGGAGACCGTGAGGTTGCGGACCGTGTCCGCCGGCTCGTCCACGGGCAGCTCCCCGCGGCCGGGCTTGAAGCCCACCAGCCCGCACGCGGCGGCCGGGATGCGGATGGACCCGCCCCCGTCCGAGCCCGGCGCGAACGGCAGGATCCCCGCGGCGACGGCGGCCGCGGACCCGCCGGAGGAGCCGCCCGGCGTGCGCGCGGGGTCCAGGGGGTTGCGGGCCGGCGCGGAGACCAGGTTCTCCGAGTAGGAGTCCAGCCCGAACTCCGGGACGGTCGTCTTGCCCAGGGTCACCGTGCCGGCGCCGACCAGCCGCCGCACCAGCGGGGCGTCCTCCTCCGCCGCCGGGGCGCCGGCCAGCAGGGCGGATCCGTGCCGCGTGGGCAGGCCCCGCACGTCCGTGAGGTCCTTGTAGGCCAGCGGGAGGCCGTGCAGGGAGGCGCGGGCGCCGTCGTCGTCCAGCTCGTCCGCGCGGGCCAGCGCGCCCTCGGGGTCCAGGAGCGTGAACGCGCCGAGGCCGGCGTGCCGCTCCGCGGCGTCGAGGGCGGCCTGCGTGACCTCGCGGGCGCTCAGCTCCCCGGCCGCCAGGGCGTCCCGCAGCTGCACTGCCGTGCGGTCCAGCAGGCGGGCGGGGGCGGCGGGGGCGGGCGCGTCGTCGTGGGGAGTCAGCATGCGGCCGAGCCTAACGGGCGGGCCGGACGCGGCGCCGGGGCGGGCGGTGCGCGCCGGACGCCGCCCGCGTTCACCGACCGTGGACTCTTCCTGCGGCGTCCGCCCCGGTGGCTACGCTGAGGCCATGAGCGCTTTCGAGACCGTCGATGTGAACGAGATCCCCGCGGACGCGGCCATCCTGGACGTCCGCGAGGACGACGAGTGGACCCTGGGCCGCGCCGCCGGCGCGCAGCACCTGCCGCTCGGCCAGCTGCCGGACCGCCTCGAGGAGCTGGACCCGGACACCGACTACTACGTCATCTGCCGCACCGGCGGCCGCTCCGCCCGCGCCGCCGAGTTCATGGTGGGCCGCGGCTACACGGCCATCAACGTGGCCGGCGGCTCCGGCGCATGGCTGGAGGCCGGCAAGCCCATGGAGGCCGACGGCGGCGCCGAGCCCACCGTCAAGTGACCCGCGACGACGCCGCGCCCCTCGGGCGCTGCACCTTCCTGGGCCCCGCGGGCACCTTCACGGAGGCCGCGCTGCGGGCCGTGCCGGGTGCCGAGCAGGCCGAGCTGATCCCCGCCACGTCCGTGCCGGCCGCGCTCGCGGCCGTCCGGGCCGGGGAGGCCGACCACGCCATGGTGCCGATCGAGAACTCCGTGGAGGGCGGCGTGAGCGCCACCCTGGACGACATCGCCTCGGGCGACGACCTCCAGATCCTCCGCGAGGAGCTCGTGCAGATCAGCTTCGTGCTGGTGGGCCGGCCCGGCGTGGAGCTGGCGGACGTGCGGCGCGTGTCCACGCACACCCACGCGTGGGCGCAGGTGCGCGGCTGGGTCGAGGCGAACCTGCCCGGCGTCGAGTACACCCCCTCCGGATCCACCGCCGCCGCGGCGCGGGCCCTCGCGGACGCCGAGCCCGGATCCGAGCCGTTCGACGCCGCCGTGTGCGCCCCGCTCGTGGCCGAGCAGACCGGCCTGCCCGTGCTGGCGCGGGCGATCGAGGACGTCACGGGCGCGGTGACGCGGTTCGTGCTGGTGGGCCGGCCGGGCCCGCTGCCCGCGCACACCGGCTCGGACAAGACCACGCTGACCGTCCCCCTGCCGGACGACCATCCGGGCGCGCTGAGGGAGATCCTGGACCAGTTCGCGACGCGCGGGATCAACCTCTCGCGCATCGAGTCCCGGCCGACCGGCGAGGGGATGGGCAAGTACTTCTTCTCGATCGACCTCGAGGGGCACCTCGCCGAGGAGCGCGTGGCCGCCGCGATGGGCGCGCTGCACCGGATCTTCCCCGGCGTGCGCTTCCTGGGGTCCTACCCGCGGGCCGAGCACCGGCCCGTGGCCGTGCGTCGGCACACCTCGGACGACGCCTACCGCGCCGGCCGCGCCTGGGTCGACGGGCTCCTCGCCCGCTGACCCCGCGTTGCCCGGCGCCCCTGCTGCCCGGCGTTTTCGTGCGGGAAACGGGAGCCTGGCAGAGCACTTTCGTGCGGGAAACGGGAGCCTCCCGTTTCCCGCACGAAAGCGGGTGGGGTCAGATGTGGGGCGCCGGCTCCGGGACGGGGGCGGCCTCGGAGCGGCCGTCGTCGTGCACCGAGGCCTCCTTCTCGTCCACGAGCATCACCACGAGCGAGTCCGGCTGCACGCGGGCGTCGAGGGCCACGATGTCCCCGGTCGCGTCGCCGTCGAGCTGGGACGGCATGGGGTCCGCGAACTCCACCTTCACGCGCTGGGCCTGCTCGGTGTGCATCACCGGGATCTTCGCGCCGTGGCGCGTCACGGTCTTCGCCGCGATCCGCGCCCAGTCCAGGGCATGGCGGGGGGAGAGGACCAGGACGTCCAGCAGGCCGTCGTCGAGCTTGGCCTCCGGCAGCAGCTCCACGCCGCCGGTGAGCATGCCGCAGTTGGCCACCATCACCGTGCGCACCTTGAACCGGCGGGACGCGCCGCCGTCGAGGGAGATGGACACCTCGTGGCGCTTGCCGCGCAGGTGGCGCATGCCGGCCTCGCTGTACGCGAGCCAGCCGGCCACGTCCTTCAGCTCGTCCTTGGTGTCGCCCATGATGTCCGCGTCGTAGCCGGCGCCGCCGATCACCGTGAACGTCTGACGGGTGACCTCACCCTCCTCGTGCGTGAAGCGCACGTCCACCGTGTCGATGCGACGCTGGCGGCCCGTCAGGGCGATCCGCAGGCACTCCTCGATGTCGTTGATCGGCAGGTCCAGGTTGCGCGCCAGCAGGTTGCCCGTGCCGAGGGGGACCACTCCGAGGGCCACGTCCGTTCCGGTCAGCTGCTCGGCCACGGTGCGCACCGTGCCGTCCCCGCCCGCGGCGATCACCAGGCGCACCCCGGCCTCGAGGGCGTCCTTGGCCATCTGCGTCCCCGGATCGTCCTCCTCGGTCTCCAGCACGAGCACGGAGCCGAGGCCCTCGCGGTCCGCCATCGCCTCGAGCGCGCGCCGGACCTCGTCCGCGCGGGTCTTGACGGGGTTGAGCACCAGGGCGATCTCCTGGCGCGGCCGGTCCACGCCCGGCAGCTCGCCGAGGCGGCGCTGCGCCGCGTCGAGCCGGTGCTCGACTGCGTCCAGCTGCCCGCGCGTGCGCTCGTGGCGCTTGGCGAGGCCGCGATGCCGCACCGCCAGGACGATCACGGCGACCGCCAGCACGGCGCCGAGCACCAGCGCGGCCATGGCCATCCACCACTCAGCAGTCATGCCTTCAGTCTAGGGTCCGGGGCGGACGCGGGACCCGTTCCGGGGCGCAGCGTGTGGAGCCGGGGATTCTCCCCGCGCCCCTCGACAGAAGGCCTCGCCGGCCCCGCCCGGGGGAGGTCCCCGGGGACGGATGCAATCGAAAAGCCGCGCATTTCGATTGCATCGCGCGATCAGGTGGCGGTGCGGGCCGGTGTGGGCGGCCGTCTCGGCGGCCTGTGGAGAAGTCTGTGGCGGGGTGGGGGTGTCTGCGTACACTCGGGCAGGTCGGCCCCCTGAGCCCATGGGAGGGCGCGCTGCGGGATCAGCGCGGGGCCCGACGGTTCGCAGAACGGAACCTTCTGGAGGAGGGGGCTCATGTCCTTCACTGCACCCCGGCGCGTCCTGCGCCGTCGTCGTCTGACCCAGGTCGGGGCCCTCGGGGCCGGTCTGGCGCTGCTGCTCACGGCCTGCGGCGGCGGGTCGGAGCCGGCCGAGAGCTCCTCGTCGACGCCGGCCGGGTCGTCGTCCAGCTCTGCCGAGGCGACCACGCCGAGCCCGTCCGGTGAGTCCAGCCCGACGACGTCGCCCAGCGGGTCTGTCGGCTCGACGGCCGCTGCAGGGTCCTCGGGCAGTGGTGGCGCCTATGTGCCGGCGTCTGCGGAGGGTCCTGCGCAGAACGTGCCCAAGCCTGAGATGCCGGCGGTGATGAAGGAGGAGACCCAGGAGGGCGCCGAGGCGGCGGTGGAGTACTTCTGGGATGCGATGTACTACGCGGAGCGCACTGGAGATGTCGAGGTCTATCGAGAGTCGTACAGCCAGTACTGCGAGTTTTGCTCACTGACCTCCAGCAGCATGGAGCAAATCTATGACGATGGAGGATGGTTTACCGGCACGAGTCCAAGGAATCAATCCATGATCCTGCGTCCGTCAGCCAATGGATATATCGGCACGCTTCTGGTGGACTCGCAGTCGGCAACTGGCTACCTCGCCAGTGGTGACGTTGCTCCCGGCAGTGAAACTCCAGCCGAAGAGAAGATGCCGTGGATTGTTGAACTCTCCTTTGATGCCACCAGAGGTGTGTGGACTGTCGATGAGATGAGTTACGAGGGGTCTCGATGACTTCCCTCACACTTGGATCTTCTCGCATGATTAGATTATCGCTCTTATGTGCTCTCTTGGTGAGTGTGAATCCATCGGTGGCCTCTGCTGAGACTACGTTTACACCGGGCACCTGTCCATGGGACCAGCCGGTCTTCGGATTGAAGGATCGAGGACTTGCGGGCGCCATAGACTGCCATGGAAATCGAAAAGACGCCGAGACTGATGAAGGCCTCTCGCAGATTTCTGAGCCTCCTCCGGAGAATCCGAACCTCCGTCACTCGACGGTGAGCGCGTGCGTGCCCCATCAGCTCATCAACCCTGACTACGGCAGCTGCCTGAACCAGGATGAGTCCTTCTGCCCGGACGGGGAATGGGTCCAGGCGCGCACGGTGGACATCACGCGCCCGGATGCCGATCCGTTGTACGGGCGGCCCACCTGCACGTCCGACGCCGCCGCCGGGGCCGGCGGGGCGCCGTCGTTCACCCTGGAGGAGGTCCGCACCCTCCTGCTGCTGGATCCGACCATCGAGTCCGACAACGCCGGCCGCGGCGTGCGCAACGCGGAGACGAACTTCTACACGGATGCCGGCGTGGAGACGCTCTCCACGACCATCAACGGGGTGCCGGTGGAGCTGCGCGCCACCCCGGTGTCCTTCCACTGGAACTACGGAGACGGCACGGCACCGCGGGTCACGCACGTGGGCGGCCACGCCCAGGCCGAGTTCAACACGCCCACGCCCACGAGCCACGTGTACGAGGAGACCGGGGAGTACACGGTCACGCTGACCACGGTCTACATCGGTGAGTACCGCGAGGCGGACGGGGACTGGGTGTTGATTCCGGGCACCATCACCCTGGACGCGGCCCCGGTCACGGCGGACATCTGGCGCACCGTCACCCGCAACGTCGCCGAGGACTGCGCGGCCGACCCGTCCGCGTGGGGCTGCACCGGGCCCATCGAGGCCCCGGACGCGCCCTGATCGGGCCAGGCGGCCGGTGCCGTCCTCGTCGTGCTCTGCTGGGAGGCTCCCGTTTCCCGCACGAAAGTGATGGGGTCCCGTTTCCCGCACGAAAGTGATGGGCTCCTGTTTCCCGCCCGAAAGCGATGGTGCCCGTCTCCGGAGCCCAGCTCACCTTTCGTGTCCGCCCGGCCGCTAGGCTGAAACCCGTGATCGACGTCAAGGACCTCATCGAGCAGCCCGAGAAGTACCGCGCCTCCCAGGAGGCCCGCGGGGAGGACGCATCCCTGGTGGACCGCATGGTCGAGGCGGACGCCTCCCGCCGCGCGTCGATCACGGCCTTCGAGGAGCTGCGCGCCGAGCAGAAGGCGTTCGGCAAGAAGGTCGCCAAGGCCCAGGGCGAGGAGAAGCAGGCGCTGCTGGCCGAGGTGAAGGACCTGGCCGCGCGCGTGAAGGAGGCCGAGGCCGCCGCCGGCGCCGCCGAGGGGCGCGTCGCCGAGCTGCAGCGCGGCTTCCCGAACCTCATCGTCGACGGCATCCCGTCCGGCGGCGAGGACGACTTCGTGGTGGTCAAGGAGGTCGGCGCCCCGCGCGACTTCGCGGCCGAGGGCTTCGAGCCCCGCGACCACCTGGAGCTGGGCGAGCTGCTCGGCGCGATCGACATGGAGCGCGGCGCGAAGGTCTCCGGCGCCCGGTTCAGCTTCCTCAAGGGCGTGGGCGCGCGCCTCGAGCTCGCCCTCATGCAGATGGGAATGGACCTGGCGCTGGAGAACGGCTTCGTGCCCGTCATCCCGCCCACGCTGGTGCGCCCCGAGACCATGCAGGGCACCGGCTTCGACGTGGAGCACGACGACGAGATCTACCGCCTCGAGCGCGACGACCTCTACCTCGTGGGCACCTCCGAGGTGGCCCTCGCCGGCTACCACGCGGACGAGATCATCGACGTCGACGCCCCGGTCCGGTACGCCGGCTGGTCCACGTGCTACCGCCGCGAGGCCGGCTCCGCGGGCAAGGACACCCGCGGCATCATCCGCGTGCACCAGTTCAACAAGCTCGAGATGTTCGTCTACGCGACCCAGGAGGACGCCGAGGCCGAGCACGCGCGCCTGCTGGAGTGGGAGGAGCGGATGCTCGCGGCGATCGAGGTGCCGTACCGCGTGATCGACATTGCCGCCGGTGACCTCGGCCTCTCCGCCGCCCGCAAGTTCGACTGCGAGGCGTGGGTCCCCACGCAGGGCACCTACCGCGAGCTGACCTCCACCTCGAACTGCACCACCTTCCAGGCGCGCCGCCTGAACATCCGTGAGCGGGTGCGGCAGGAGGACGGCGACGGCGGGGCCCGGCGCGGCGGCACCCGCATGGTGGCCACCCTCAACGGCACGCTGGCCACCACCCGGTGGATCGTGGCGATCCTGGAGAACCACCAGAACGCGGACGGCTCCGTGACCGTGCCGGCCGCGCTGCGCCCGTACCTCGGCGGCATGGAGCGGTTCGAGCTGGTCTGAGCGGACCCGCCCGAGGCCGGAGCCGTCGGCGTCGCCGTCGAGGCCGGCCCCGCTGCGCCCCGCCCGTTCACCCGCGCGTCGCCGTCGTGTCCGGGGACTCTGGTCTACTGGACCCATGGAGAAGAAGCTCGTGTGCCTCGACGTGGACGGAACGATCGTGGACCATGACGGCCACCTGCACGAGCCGGTGCGCGAGGCCGTGAAGGCCGTCGTCGCCGCGGGCCACCACGTGGTGATCGCCACCGGCCGCTCGCGCGGGGCCACGCTGCCCGTCGCCCAGTCCCTCGGCATCGAGGCCGGGTACATGGTCTGCTCGAACGGCGGCGTCACCCTGCGCCTGGACCCCGCCCTCGAGGACGGCTACGAGGTGACGGACTGCCGCACCTTCGACCCGCGCTCCGTGCTCTCCCAGCTGCGCAGCCGCCTGCCCGGGGCGAAGTACGCGGTGGAGGTGCCGGACGGCTCGTTCCTGTCCACCGAGCGGTTCCAGGACATGAGCTTCGGCGTGGCCGCCGAGGGCACCACCTTCGAGGAGCTCAAGAACACGACGGCGGTGCGCCTCGTCGTGTTCTCCACGGACTCCTCCGCCGAGGAGTTCGGACGCGCGGTGGAGGGCATCGGCCTGTCCGGCGTGACCTACTCCGTGGGCTGGACGGCCTGGCTGGACGTGGCCGCCGCGGGAGTCACCAAGGCGTCCGGGCTCGAGGCGCTGCGCACCGTGCTGCACGTGGCCCCGGAGCACACGGTGGCCGTGGGCGACGGTCGCAACGACCTCGAGATGCTCGCCTGGGCCGGCCGCGGCGTGGCCATGGGCCAGGCCGTGCGCGAGGTGAAGGAGGCCGCGGACGAGGTGACGGCGTCGGTGGACGACCACGGCCTCGCGGACGTCCTCTGGTCGCTCGTCCCGGAGGCGGACCGCCCGGCGGACGTGCGCGTCCAGGAGCCGGCGGCGGCCTGATGCTGAGGCGGGCCTGGTCCGGCCTCGTGGGACCGCTGGGCGTGGCTCGCTCGGCGGGCGTGGTCGGTGCCGCGACGGCGGCCGGGTTGGTCGCGGGCACGGAGACCGCCGCTCGGTGCGGGCCGGGCGTGGGCGCCTTCGTCGGGGTGACGGCGGTGGACCTGGTGGGCGGGATGGTCGCGTTCCAGCTGCGGCCGACGCGGGAGCACTACGCGCGGACGTCGCTCTCGCGGCGCATGGCGCTGGCCGCGGCGCACGTGCAGTGCTTCGCTCTGCCGATCGTGGGGGAGGGCACGTGGAGTGCCGCCGCGGGGCGCTGGGCGGGCGTCGTGGCGTCCACCGCGCTGCTGCAGTGCGCCGTGCCGGCGGCGCATCGGCGCCCGGCGGGCCTCGTGCTCGCCGCCGGGCTGACGGCCGCCGACGTCGCCCTGGCGGGTCCGCGCCAGCGCTGGCTCGGGCCGGTGTGGTTCACCAAGCTCGTGGCCGGGCACGCGACGCTGCCCGACCCGCGCTGACCCGCCCGGCCCTCGCGCGGGTTTTGGCCCCGCCCGCTCAGCCCTCCTCGGCGAGGGCGAGGAGCCGGGCCGCGGCCGGCCGGCAGGCGTGCTCCTCGTTCCAGTAGGCCCGCTGCACGGCCTGCGAGACGGCCTGCGCCGTGATGCCGAGGGCGTCCGCGGCCGGCTTCTGCTGGCCCCGCACGCCGGGCACGAGCAGGTCGAGCACCGCCCACTCGGCGTCCGTGCGGCTCCACACCAGCTGCCCCACGAGCCGCAGCACGGCCTCGGCCTCCGCCGCGGCCTGCGCGTCGGCGCCGCGCACGGCCAGCGGGATCCGGGCGGTGGACACGGCCGCCGCCTCCACGGCCCGCCGCGCGTGGGCGAGGGCGGGGCCGGCCGCGTCGTCGAGCGATCCCGACGACGGCGCCCCGTCCGTCCCGTCCGCCCCGCGCAGCGCGCCCACGCCGATCCCCACGTTCCACCGGCGCTCGCGCAGCGCCCGCAGCGCCACCTCCACCGCGGCGGCCGGGTCCGTCACGGCGCCGATCAGCTCGTCGCCCACGGCGCGCTGGAACGGCAGCGCGACGGCGCCCGCCAGCCCCGGGGCGTCGCCGAGGGAGCGCAGGAACGCGTCCACGCGGTCCCCGGCGTCGAGGGTGTCCCGCTGGTTGATGGTGAGCACGAGCATGGTGCCCGATTCTGCCAGGGCTCAGTGGCCCCGACGTCGAGCGGGAACGCAGATGGCCGGTATGGCGCCGTGGATCGGCGTCATACCGGCCATCTGCAGGACAGCTCCGGTGAGCGGGCGGCGGCTCGGCGCAGCGAGCACGGCACCGCCGGCTCGGGGCGGCCCCGAGGCGCCGGGCGTCAGCGGCCCTGCGGCACGTCCTTCTCCTCGCCCTCCTCGGTGGCGGGGCTGGGGTCCTCGGTCTCGACGTCGCGGCCCTGGGGCTCGTCGGCAGGGGAGTGCTCGCCGGCGGCATCGAAGCGGGCGATGGACGCCTCCAGCTCGGCCTCGGCGTCGGCGCGGCCCTGCCAGCCCTCGGCCTTGACCCACTTGCCGGGCTCGAGGTCCTTGTAGCGGGTGAAGAAGTGCTCGATCTCCTGCTTGAGCGACTCCTCGATGTGCTCCAGCTCGGTGATGTGGTCGAACCGCTTGTCGGCCGGGACGCAGAGCAGCTTGGCGTCGCCGCCGCCGTCGTCGGTCATGTTGAAGACGCCCACGGGGCGGGCCTCCACGACGCAGCCCGGCACCAGGTCGAAGCCCGGCAGGAGGACCATGGCGTCCAGCGGGTCGCCGTCCTCGCCGAGGGTGTTCTCGAAGTAGCCGTAGTGGGTGGGGTACTGCATCGAGGTGAAGAGCACGCGATCCAGGCGCAGGCGGCCGGTCTCGTGGTCGAACTCGTACTTCACGCGGGAGCCCGCGGGGATCTCGATGGTGACGTCGTGCGGCATGACTCTCCTTCGGTGGGACTGCTCTTGGGCAGGGCGCCGGACCGCGGCGGTGCGCGGCACGGCGGGACTGGGTCCCAGCCTACCGGCGCGCCGCCGCGTTGCCGCCGCGTGGACGACGACGACGCGCGGCCCGGGTCAGCCCCGCTCGGCGCCCGTGCGACGGGTCAGGACGGCGCCGCCGGCCACGGCGAGCAGGCCGAGGGCGTCCAGGGCCCAGGCCCAGGGGGAGGCGCCGCGGCGGCCTCGTCGGGGAACCGCTCGCGGAACTGGGCCGCCGTCGTGAGGAATCCGGGTCCGGCCTCCTGCGGCAGCCCGGTCACGTCCCCGTCGGCGAAGTCGTCGGTGCCCAGGCGGTGGCCGATCTGCTCAGGGCGGGCGTGCGAGGCGAGCGTGTCCGTGGCGGGGCCGGGGAGCAGGAGGGGCGCCTCCGCGAGGCTCGACCCGCCCGTGATCGGGGTTCCGGCCGCCTCGTAGCCATGGAGGGCGCGCGTGGTCCGGGTGGTGAGGTGCTCCGTGAGCTGGGCGGCGTCCTCGCAGGCGGGCGGGGTGTCGCAGGAGGGCTGGCCGTCGGAGACGAGCACGATGGTGCCCTTCTCCTTCTCCTCGAGGGCGTCGGCGGCCTGCTGGAGGGCCGCGCTGATGGGGGTCTCGCCCCGGGCGCCGAGGGCGTCGACCTGCGCGGTGAGCGCGGCCTTGTCCACCGGTCCGACCGGCTGGATGGTCTCGATGTCCGTGCAGTCCTCGGCGCGGCGGTGGCCGAAGGTCACGAGGCCGAGCTCGGCGCCCTCTGGGGCGGCCTGGATGAGGTCCTTCGTGGCGGCCTTGGCGGCGTCCACGCGGGTGGTGCCGGAGGCGTCCGCGTCGGCGTTGAGCATGGAGCCGGAGTGGTCCATGACGACGACGGGCTGCTGGCGGGCCTGGTCGGCCGCCGGCGTCGACGTCGGGGCGGCCAGCGCCGGCGCCCCGGCGAGGACGGCGGCGGACAGGCAGAGGCCGAGTGATCCGGCCACGGCGGCGAGCGGGGCGGGGGCGGTGCGAGGGTGCGTCATTGTCTCTCTCCCGCTGGGGCGGGGTCCGAGTGGGCCGGACCTCGTGCGTTTGCAATCGCAAAGCTACCCGATGTGTTCGCGTTTGCAAACACATGCGAGGATGTCCCCCGTGAGTGACGAGCATCTGGAGCAGCAGAGGACGCTGTACGGCGCCCCCCTGGCCGAGCGGTTCACGGGCGTGCGCGAGGCCTACGGCCTGAGCCAGCGCGCCCTGGCCCAGACCCTGGGCCTGTCCGCCCCCATGCTGTCCCAGCTCGCGAGCGGGCAACGCATCAAGATCGGCAGCCCGGCCGTCTACGCCCGTCTCGTGATGCTCGAGGAACGCGCGGGGGAGCCGGACCCGGCCGCCGTCCTCGCCGAGGTGCGCGACTCCGAGCCCGTGCTGACCTCGCAGTCGTTCGCCGCCTCCCCGGAGGCCGACCTGCCCGCCCGGCTCGCGCGCCTGGCCGGGCCCGCGGGGCTGCGGGCGGCGGAGTCGGCGGCCCGCGCCGCCGGGGAGGCCCGACTGGCCGACGTCCTCGCGGCCGCGGCGGAGGCGGGGGCCCGCGGGTGACCCCCGGCTCGCCGTTCGCCTCCCTGCTCGCCGCGCTCGCGGCGGCGCTGCTCTCGGCGGCCCCGGTGCTCACGCCCCTGGCCGGCCCGGCCGCGCTCGCCCCCGGCAACCCGGTGACGGCGGAGGCCATGGCGGCCCCGTCCCCCGACGCGCGGGCCCTCGCCTCCGCCGTGGACGCCGCCCTGGACGCCTCGCCCGGCCGCGTCGCCGCGCAGGTGCGGGACGCGGCCACCGGCGAGGTGCTCCACGCGCGCGACGCGGACTCCCTCGCGGCCCCGGCGTCCTCGCTCAAGGTGCTCACGGCGGCGGCCGCGCTGCGCACGCTCGGCCCGGAGCGGACCCTGCGCACGCGCGTGGTCGCGGCGCCCGCGGCCGACGACGGCGCCACGGAGCTCGTGCTCGTGGGCGGCGGGGACGTGCTCCTGGGCGACGGCGCCTCGGACCCGGACGCGGTGGCCGGCCGGGCGGGGCTGAGGACCCTGGCCGAGCGGACCGTCGCCGGCCTCGCCGAGGCGGGGGTGAGCGGCGACGTCGTGGTGTCCGTAGACCTGCGCCTGTTCGACGGCGCCGCCGTGAACCCGGCGTGGACGCCGGACCTGCTCGAGGACGGGCACGTCTCGGCCGTGCAGCCGCTGGCCACGTGGGGCGGGCGCGAGGCGCCGGGCGTGGACGAGGAGCGCATCGAGGACCCCGCCGGGCACACCGCGCTCGTGTTCCAGCGCCTGCTGGACGAGGAGATCGAGCGCACGGGGGCGGACCTGGACCTGGGGCTGCGGGACACCATCCCGGCCACGACGGCGGTGCGGGACGACGTCGTCGCCGCCGAGCCGACGGCCCAGGTGGAGTCCGCGCCGGTGGCGGAGGTGGCCGCGTACATGCTGGCCCACTCGGAGAACCAGGTGGCCGAGGCGCTCGGGCGCCTGTCCGCCTACGCGGTCGGCCGTCCCGCCACGCACGAGGGGGCCGCGGACCTGCTCGAGGACGTCGCCGCGGACCTCGGGGCCGACACGGCGGGGATGGCGGTCCTGGACGCCTCCGGGCTGGCGGAGGGGTCCCTCGTGAGCCCCGCCCAGCTGGCCGCCGTGGTGTCCGCCGCGTCCCGCGTGCCGTGGCTGGCCCCCGTGCTGGACGGGCTGCCGCGGCCGGGGGAGGACTCCACCCTCGACGAGCGGTTCCGGGGCACCGCGGCCGAGGGCGCCGTCGCCGCGAAGACCGGCACGCTGGACCACACCGTGTCCCTCACCGGCACCGTGACCACGCAGGACGGGCGGGTGCTGGCGTTCAGCATCGTGGCCTCGGACCTCGACTGGAAGCTCGACGAGGCCCGGGAGGCCGTGGACGCCGCCGTCACCGCGATGGCCGGGCTCTGAGCGCCGCCGCGCGGGTCCGCCGCCCGCCGCGCGGGGCCCCGCGCCGCTGAGCGCAGGGCGAACGCGCCCCGCAGGCCGTGAGCGCGTCCGCCCCCTGTGGTCTCATGGCCCCATGGACACCGCCCCCGCCGACCGCGTCCCGCAGCCCGTGGACTGGGCCTTCGCCGCGCGCACCGCCGCCGCCCTCGCTCCCGCCGGCCCCCGCTTCACCGCGCGCGAGGCCGCCCGCGAGGCCGCCGGGCTGCGCGCCGCCGCCGAGGCCTCCGTGCCGCACGTGCACCGCCTCACCGGCCTGGCCGCCGCCGAGGACCTGCGGGACTCCCAGGTGCTCGTGGTGGACCGGCCCACGTGGTCTGCCTCGGCCACGCAGTCGTTCGCCACGATGCTCGAGCCCACGTTCGCGCACCTGCAGGCCACCCGGCCCCAGGAGTACCAGGCCGCCCTCACGCCCGTGGCCCGGCACGCCACCGCCCTGGAGATGGGCGGCATCCTCGCCTGGCTCTCCGGGAAGGTGCTCGGCCAGTACGACCCGTTCGCCGGCCCCTCCGGCGGCCGCCTGCTGCTCAACGCCCCCTCCGTGGCGCAGGTGCGCACCGAGATCAACGTGGACCCGGAGGACTTCCGCCTGTGGGTGTGCCTGCACGAGCAGACGCACCGCGTACAGTTCGCCGCCGCCCCCTGGCTGCGCGGCCACCTGCAGGAGCAGATCACCGCCCTCGCCTCAGGCCTCTTCGACAAGGCCGAGTCCCTCCCCGAGCGCCTGCGCTCCGCCCTCGCCGCCGCCAACCCCCTGGGCCGCGGGTCCGGGGCGGGGGCCGCGTCCACGGGGCCGGCCTCCGGGCCCGACGACGGCCGGCCCGGTCCGGCGCAGGCGGGCGGCGACGTCGTGCCCGCCCGCGGTGCAGGCCTGCTGGGCGCGCTCCAGGACGAGGAGGACCGGGCGCGGCTGTCCCACGTCACCGCGGTGATGTCCCTGCTCGAGGGGCACGCGAACGTGGTGATGGACGGGGTGGACGCCGACGTCGTCTCCTCCGTGAAGACCATCCGCCGCCGCTTCGAGGACCGCGCGGACCGCCGCTCCCCGCTGGACCGCATGCTCCGCCGCCTGCTCGGCATGGACGCCAAGATGGCCCAGTACCGGGACGGGCAGAGGTTCGTGTCCGCGGCCGTGGCCGAGCTGGGCATGGACGGGTTCAACGTGGTGTGGGACGCCCCCGAGCTGCTGCCCACCGAGGACGAGCTGCACCGTCCCGAGCGCTGGACGGCCCGCGTCCGTGCCCAGGCCTGAGCCGGTGCCGAGCGGGTCGGCCGCGCCGCCCGCCCTGGAGTCCTGGCCGCCCCGGGGTCGCTGGCCGGAGCCCCTGCACCGGGCCGTGGCCGCCCTGCGCCCCGTCCTCGCCGCGCACGACGGCGGCGCCCTGATCGGCCTCTCCGGTGGCGCGGACTCCTGCGCGCTCGCGGTGGCCGCCGCCGCGCTGCGGGGCACCCGGGCCGGGGCGGCGCTGGGGCCGGTGGGCGCCGTCGTCGTGGACCACGGGCTGCAGGCCGGCAGCGCCGACGTGGCCGAGGCAGCCGCCCGCGTGGCCCGCACCCTGGGGCTGGAGCCCGTGCTCGTGCGCCGCGTGGCCGTGCGCGAGGCCGGGGACGGGCCCGAGGCCGCCGCCCGCCGGGCCCGTCGGGGAGCGTTCGCCGACGCCGCCCGAGAGGCCGGCGCGGGCGTGGTGCTCACCGCCCACACCGCCGACGACCAGGCCGAGCAGGTGCTCCTCGGCCTGGCCCGGGGCTCCGGGACCCGCTCACTCGCGGGCATCCCCGCCGCGGGCGCGCTGCCGGGAGGGGCGGCCCTCGCCCGGCCGCTGCTCGGGCTGACCCGCGCCGACGCCGAGGCGATCTGCCGCTGGGCCGGCGTGCGGTGGTGGGAGGACCCCCACAACGCCGACCCCGCGCTGCTGCGCTCGCGGGTCCGCACCCGCGTGCTGCCCGCGCTCGAGGACCCCGCGGACGGGCTCGGGCCGGGAGTGCGCGAGGGGCTCGTGCGCACGGCCGCGATCGCCGCGGAGGACGCCGCGGCGCTGGAGCAGTGGGCCGCCCGCGCGCTCGCGGAGTGCCGGGCGCCGGGCCGGGGCGACGCCGTCGTGCGCCTGGACCTGGCCGCGTTCGCCGCCCTGCCCCCGGCGGTGCGGCACCGGGTGCTGGGGCTGGCCGTCGTCGAGGCGGGCGGACCCCGGCCCACCCGCGAGCGGACCCTCGCCGTCGACGCCCTCGCCGTGCCCGCCGACCCCGGCGCCGGGGGGTCCGCGGGGCCCGTGGAGCTGCCCGGTGGGGTGGAAGTGAGGCGTCGTCACAGCGGGGGCCCAGGCGAGGGGGGTGACGGTGGTCTCGCGGGGCCGGAATCGGCCCTGCGCGGCGGGCGGGGGTGTGCCATGCTTGAGATCGTCCGTCGGGCTGCCCGCCCCTGAGGCCGCCGGCGGAGGACCCATCCCCAGCAGAACCCCCAGGAGCGGCGCCGCATGGACGCACAGGATGTCCAGAACGATCTCACCCACGTCCTCATGAGCCGCGAGGAGGTGCAGGAGACCGTCAAGGACCTGGCCGCCCAGATCGACCGCGACTACGAGGGCAAGGACCTGCTCATCGTCGCCGTCCTCAAGGGCGCGATCATGGTGGTCGCCGACCTCACGCGCGCCCTGCACTCGCACGTGCAGATCGACTTCATGGCCGTCTCCTCGTACGGCTCCGGCACGAAGTCCTCCGGCGTGGTGCGGATCCTCAAGGACCTCGACGCGGACCTCACCGGGCGCGACGTGCTGATCGTCGAGGACATCATCGACTCCGGCCTGACCCTCTCCTGGCTCAAGGCCAACCTGGAGTCCCGCGGCCCGGCGTCCGTGGAGATCTGCACCCTGCTGCGCAAGCCGGACGCCATGAAGGTGGAGATCGACGTCAAGTACGTCGGCCGGGACATCCCCAACGAGTTCGTGGTGGGCTACGGCCTCGACTACGCGGAGAAGTACCGCAACCTGGACTTCGTGGGCACCCTCGCCCCGCACGTCTACAGCTGACGGACCCCCTCGCCGCGCGTCTGCGGCGGACGGGCCCCCTCGCGCCCCGCGGCACTGTCCACCGGCGGCGAACGACGGCGGCCCGGTCGCCTCGCGTGTCCGCTCGGCCGGTACGGTGGGGCAGTGACCCCGGGCACGGCGCCCCCGCGCGCCACGGCACCGGGTCGCAGAGGTGTTCCACGGGACGGTCCGTCCGGTGGGGCGAGACCCCACGACGACAGTCCGACCGGGAGAGCAGAGGGACCGTGAAGAAGCTGTTCAACAAGCCCTACATCTGGATCCTGCTGGGCCTGCTGGTGCTCGCCGTCGCGATCCCGCTGGCCACGTCGCAGACGGGCCGCACCATGGTGGACACCAACGTGGGCATGGCCATGCTGCAGGACGACAAGGCGGCGCAGGCCCGGGTGGTGGACGGGGACCAGCGCGTGGACCTTACCCTGCGCGAGGACTACTCGCAGGACGGCAGGGACCTCGGCAAGGAGGTCTACTTCCACTTCGCCACGGCCCGCGCGTCGGACGTGGTCACGGCCGTGGACGACTCCGCCCTGGACGGCTATACGGACGAGCCGGTGCGCAGCAACTGGCTCCTCTCGCTGCTCGGGTTCATGATCCCGTTCCTGCTCATCGCGCTGCTGTTCTGGTTCCTCCTGTCCCGCATGCAGGGCGGTGGCGGCAAGGTGATGCAGTTCGGCAAGTCCCGCGCCAAGCTCATCAACAAGGACAACCCGGACGTCCTGTTCAAGGACGTGGCGGGCGCGGACGAGGCCGTCGAGGAGCTCCAGGAGATCAAGGAGTTCCTCACCGTCCCGGACCGCTTCCGCGCGGTGGGGGCCAAGATCCCCAAGGGCGTGCTGCTCTACGGCCCGCCCGGCACCGGCAAGACCCTGCTCGCGAAGGCCGTGGCCGGCGAGGCGGGCGTGCCGTTCTACTCGATCTCCGGCTCGGACTTCGTGGAGATGTTCGTGGGCGTGGGCGCCTCGCGCGTGCGCGACCTGTTCGAGCAGGCCAAGTCCAACGCCCCGGCGATCATCTTCGTGGACGAGATCGACGCCGTCGGCCGGCACCGCGGCGCGGGCATCGGCGGCGGCAACGACGAGCGCGAGCAGACCCTGAACCAGATGCTCGTGGAGATGGACGGCTTCGACGCGTCCACGAACGTCATCATGATCGCCGCCACCAACCGTCCGGACGTGCTGGACCCGGCGCTGCTGCGCCCGGGCCGCTTCGACCGGCAGATCCCGGTGGAGGCCCCGGACCTGGAGGGCCGCGCGAAGATCCTCGAGGTGCACGCGCAGGGCAAGCCGATCGCCCTGGACGTGGACCTGCGCTCGCTGGCCAAGCGGACCCCCGGCTACACGGGCGCGGACCTGGCCAACGTGATCAACGAGGCGGCGCTGCTGACGGCCCGCTCGAACAACAACGTGATCGACAACCACGCCCTGGACGAGGCCGTGGACCGTGTGATGGCGGGCCCGCAGAAGCGCACCCGCCTGATGAACGAGCACGAGCGCAAGGTCACCGCGTACCACGAGGGCGGGCACGCGCTCGTGGCGGCGGGCCTGCGCAACTCGGCCCCGGTCACGAAGATCACGATCCTGCCCCGCGGTCGCGCCCTGGGCTACACGATGGTGGTCCCGGAGGACGACAAGTACTCGGTCACCCGCAACGAGCTGCTGGACCAGCTGGCCTACGCCCTGGGTGGTCGCGTGGCCGAGGAGATCGTGTTCAAGGACCCCTCCACGGGCGCCGCGAACGACATCCAGAAGGCCACGGACACGGCCCGGAAGATGGTCACCGAGTACGGCATGTCCGCGAAGGTGGGCGCCGTGAAGCTCGGCGGCGGCAGTTCGGAGCCGTTCGTGGGCGGCGGGGGCGGCGGCTCCTCCCGGGAGTACTCCGAGGAGCTCGCCTACCTCGTGGACGCGGAGGTGCGCGGCCTGCTGGACGGCGCGCACGCCGAGGCCCACTGGGTGCTCACGGAGAACCGGGACGTGCTGGACCGCCTGGCCTACGAGCTGCTCGAGAAGGAGACGCTCACGCAGGAGGCCATCGCGGAGATCTTCCGGGACGTGCGCAAGCGCCCGGAGCGGGACGTGTGGCTCGCCTCGGACGAGCGCCTGCCGCAGGACATCCCGCCCGTGCTCTCGCCGTCGGAGCGCCGCTCGCGCCATGAGGGCGGGGAGCAGACCCCGGTGGGCGTGGAGGGCACCACGGTGCCGGTGCACCCGGAGGGCGCGCCGCCGTCGTCGGTGGGCGGGGACGCCCCGACCCCCGGCCTGCCGCCGCACGGCGGCCCGAGCAGCTCGCCGGGCGCCGGCGAGGGACCCACGTACTGAGCGCCGAGGAGGCTGGCATGACGGAGCAGACCCACCACGACGACGCCGCCCGCGGCCCGGTGCCCGCGGCGGCGGACGGCAGCGCGGCGGCCCCCACGGCGTCGACGCCCGCGGCCGGGGTGCCCGGGACGTTCGACCCGGACTCGACGGCGATCGACCGGCCCCGCATCGAGGCGGCGGTGCGCGAGATCCTGCTGGCGATCGGCGAGGACCCTGACCGCGAGGGCCTGCAGGACACCCCGAAGCGGGTGGCCAAGGCGTACGCGGAGTTCTTCGCGGGCCTGCACCAGGGCCCGGAGCAGGTCCTGGGCACCACGTTCGACATCGCGCACGAGGAGCTCGTCCTGGTCAAGGACATCCCGTTCTACTCGACGTGCGAGCATCACCTGGTGCCGTTCCACGGCACGGCGCACATCGGCTACATCCCCTCGGCCGAGGGCCGGGTGACGGGCCTGTCCAAGCTGGCCCGGCTGGTGGAGCTGTACGCGCGGCGTCCGCAGGTGCAGGAGCGGCTGACCACGCAGGTGGTGGAGGCGCTCATGGAGCACCTGGCCCCGCGCGGGGCGATCGTGGTGGTGGAGGCCGAGCACATGTGCATGTCCATGCGCGGTGTGCGCAAGCCGGGCGCGAAGACCGTCACCTCGGCGGTGCGCGGCCAGCTGCGGGATCCGTCCACGCGCTCCGAGGCGATGAGCCTCATCATGCAAGGCTGAGGACCACCGACGGCGGAGGAGGACACGTGGACGAGAGCATCGACGCGGCGGCGCGGGAGGCGAACCGCGCCCTGCTGGGGCGGCTGCCCGCGGACCGGACCCTGGTCATGGGCATCCTCAATGTCACCCCTGACTCGTTCTCGGACGGCGGGGAGCACGCCACCGTCCGCGCGGCCGTCGAGCACGCCCGGCGCATGGTCGCGGACGGCGCGGACATCGTGGACGTGGGCGGCGAGTCCACCCGCCCCGGGGCCCGCGCCGTGCCGCCGGCCGAGGAGCAGGCGCGCATCCTGCCCGTGATCGAGGCGCTGCTGGCCGAGGACGTCGTCGTCTCCGTGGATACGCGCCACACCGCCACCGCCCGGGCAGCCCTGGCGCTGGGGCCGGTGATCGTCAACGATGTCTCCGGGCTCGCCCACGAGCCGGAGATGCCGGTGCTGATCGCCGCGTCGGGCGCGCCGTACATCCTCATGCACAACCGCGGGAACCCGCAGACCATGGACGGGCTGGCCGTCTACGAGGACACCGTCCCGGACGTCGTGTGCGAGCTGCGGGACGTGGCCGGCCGCCTCCTCGCCGCGGGCGTCGAGCCCGCGCAGCTGATCGTGGATCCGGGCCTGGGCTTCGCGAAGGCCGGCGAGCAGAACTGGGAGCTGCTGCGCGGCCTCGAGTGGCTCCGCGCCATGGGCCACCCGGTGCTCGTCGCCGCCTCGCGCAAGCGGTTCCTGGGCACCCTGCTGGCGGACGACGACGGCGCCCCGGCCCCGCCCGCCGCGCGCGACGCCGCCACCGCGGCGATCTCCGCCCTCGCCGCCGCCCAGGGCGCGTGGGGCGTGCGCGTGCACGACGTGCGCGCCAGCGCCGACGCCGTCCGCACCGCCGCGGCCTGGGCCGGGGCGCACGCCCCGGGTGAGCCCGTCTCCCAGGACGTGCTGCCGTGAGCGCCCGGGACCGCATCCGCCTGGCCGGGCTGTCCGCCGTGGGGCACCACGGGGTCTTCGACCACGAGCGCCGGGACGGGCAGCCGTTCGTCACGGACGTCGTCCTCCACCTCGACGCCGGCCCGGCCGCCGCGGGGGACGACCTCGCCCGCACCGCCAACTACGCCGAGGTCGCGGACACGGTGGTCCGTCTGGTCACCGGGGAGCCGGTGGACCTGATCGAGACCCTGGCGGAGCGGATCGCGCGGGCGGTGCTCGCGGAGCAGCCCGTGGTGGAGGCCGTGGAGGTCACCGTGCACAAGCCCCAGGCGCCCATCCCGCACGACTTCGCGGACGCAGCCGTCACCGTGCACCGCACCCGGGGGGACCTCGCGTGAGCGGGGTGGACTGGCGGCACCCGGCCGAGGACCCGGCGCCCACGCCGGCGCTCGGTGCCCGTCCCGCGGAGCCCGTGGCGGCCGTGCTGGCCCTCGGCGCCAACCTGCGCGAGCCCGCCGAGACCCTCGACGCCGCCGTCGCCGCCCTGTCCGCGCTGCCGCACGTCACGGACGTCCAGGCCTCGCCCCGGGCCGTCACCGCGCCCGTGGGCGGGCCGCCGGGCCAGCCCGACTACCTCAACCAGGTGGTCACGCTGCGCACGGACCTCGCGCCGTGGGAGCTGCTCGCCGTGGCGCACCGCCTCGAGCAGGAGCACCACCGCCGCCGCGAGGTCCGCTGGGGCGCGCGCACGCTGGACGTGGACGTGATCGCCTACGGGGACCTCGTCAGCGACCACCCGGACCTCACGCTCCCGCACCCCCGCGCCGCCGAGCGCGGGTTCGTGCTGCTGCCCTGGCTGTGGCTGGACCCGGACGCCGTGCTCGCGGGCCGGCCGGTGGCCGAGCTGGCCGCGCTCGCCGCGGACTCCCCCGGGGTGCGCCGCGCCGAGCCGGAGCGGCATCGGCTGCTCGCCGGCCGGGACGACGTCGTCCCCGTGCGTCCCCGCGCCCCGCGCGCGCCGGGCCGGGACGCGATCGACGGGTCGGCCCCGTGATCGCGCTGCGCTCGTGGTGGACCGTGGTCGCGGTGGCGGCCGCCGTGCTGCTCGGCTGGCTGGCCGGGCTCGCCGCGCCGTCGCTGGGCTGGGGCGCGCCCGTGGTGGGCCGCAGCGGCCTGATCACCGTGGCCGCGGTGTCCGTGCTGTGCCTGGTGCTGGGCTGGCGGGTGCGCCGGGACCGGGAGAAGCCGCCGGCCGCGCGGATGGACCCGATCGCGGCGGCGCGCACCCTGGTGCTCGGCCAGGCCGCCGGCTTCGCGGGCGCCGCCCTGGCCGGCTGGCACGCGGGCGTGGCCCTGCAGGTGGCGGCCCGGGCCGGCGCGGGGGCGCCCACGGTGCGGGAGGCGGCCCTGCAGACGGCGGGCGGCCTGGTGCTGCTGGCCGTGGGCCTCGTGGTGGAGCGCTGGTGCCGGATCCCCCCGGAGGGGGATGCGGCCGAGGGCGGCCGCGGGGAGGATGGGACCGCGGGCCGCGGACGAGCGCCCCGCCCCGAGACCGAAGGAGGCTATGCCCGTGCCCGGGATTGACCTGACCGGCGTGACGTTCGCGCCGGCCTCGCCGAAGCTCACCCCGGTGAAGCTGATCTCCTCGAGCATCGGTCACCTGATCTGGCTGGTCGTGTTCAGCGTGCCGCTGGTCCTCAAGCTCCTCGGGCCCTGGGAGGGCCTGTGGGCGTGGACTGCGTGGGGGCTGCCGGCGATCGTCGTGGTCTCCTGGCTCGTGGACCTCGTGCTGATCCCGCGCCGCGTGCGCGCCATGGGCTGGGCCGAGCGCGAGGACGACGTCCTGTGGCGCGAGGGCCTGCTGTTCCGCAGCGTGCACGCCGTCCCCTACGGCCGCCTCCAGTACGTGGACGTCTCGGACGGCCCGCTGCTGCGCCGGTTCGGCCTGCAGACCCTCACCCTCAATACCGCGGCCTCCGGGTCCGACGTCACCCTCGAGGGCCTGCCCCGCGAGACCGCGGACGAGTTGCGCGAGGTCCTCATGGCGCGCGGCCAGGCCCGGCTGGCGGGGCTGTGAGCGCCGCCGCGCCCGTCCCCGCGACGTGCCCGGCGGACGACGACGGCTGGGCCCGCGTCCATCCAGCCTCCCCGTGGGTGCGGGGCTGGACGTTCCTGCTGCTCATCCTGTTCTTCCTGGGCCGCAACGCGGTGGAGGACTTCGCCGCAGGCCGGTTCGGCGCGGGCGCGGGCGGGGGCTCCGGCGAGGGCGAGGGCAGCCTGCTGGTGGCCGGCGGGATCCTGCTGGGCGTGACCCTGCTGGTCAGCCTGGCCTTCTTCTTCTCGTGGTGGTTCACCCGGTTCCGGATCGGTGAGGACCAGATCGAGCTGCGGCAGGGCTGGCTCTTCCGCACCCGCCGGCAGATGAAGTACGACCGCATCCAGGCCGTGGACCTGCAGCACCCGCTCGTGGCCCGGCTGCTGGGCCTGGCCGTGGTGAAGGTGGAGGCCGCGGACGGCGGCGAGTCCGCGCTCGAGCTGTCCTTCCTGCCCAAGGCCCGCGCGGAGCAGGTCCGCCGGGAGATCCTCGACCGTGCCTCCGGGGTCCTCGTCGGGCCCGCCTCCGCCCCGCGGATCGCCGAGGGCGCGGACGCGGCCGCCGGAGTGATGCCGGGAGTCATGCCCGGCGCCGACGCCGATCCCACGACCCCCCGCGCCGACGCGCCGGAGGGGGCGGCGCCGTCGTCGTCCGGCCCGGGCCTGGCCCGCCGCGCAGACGACGAGGGCGAGCTCATGCTCCGGGTGCCCTCCGGCCGGCTGATCGGCTCGGTGCTGCTCTCCGGCGGCGTGGCCGGCACGGTGGCGGTCTACCTCGTGGTGGTGCTGGGCACGAGCCTGTTCTTCGCGCTCGCCCCCGGGACGTGGCTGGAGGGCGAGGACACCTCCCTGACGCCGATCGTGGTGGCCTGGGGCCTGCCGCTGGCGTTCGCCGTCGTGGGCCAGGCGTGGTCCGGGCTGAACGGCGGCTGGGGCTTCCAGGTGCGCCGCTCCGCCGACGGGCTGCGCCTGCGCCACGGCCTCACCGAGACCACCCACCAGACCGTCCCGCCGGGCCGCGTGCAGGGCGTGACCGTGAGCCAGCCGCTGTTCTGGCGGCCGTTCGGCTGGCACCGGGTGAAGGTGTCCGTGGCCGGCTACGGCGAGGACGCCGCCGGCAAGCGCAGCACCGCGCTGCCCGTGGGCACGTGGGAGGACGTGCTGCGGGTGCTCACCGTGGTCGCCCCGGACCCGGGCCTCGACGGCGACCCCCGCGAGGCCGAGGGCCTCACCCCCGCCCGCCTCATGCACCTGGGCCTGCACGGCTCGGGGACCGAGGGCGGCTTCCACCACATCCCGCACCGCGGCCGCTGGTGGTTCAACTGGTTCGCCTGGCGGCGCCGGGGCTTCACGACGACGCGGGCCCTGCTGGTGGTGCGCAGCGGACGCTGGAACCGCGTGCTGCAGACCCTCCAGCACGAGCGCGTGCAGACCGCCGCCCTGGACCAGGGCCCCGTCCAGCGCCGCCTGCGCCTGGCCACGGTGCACGTGCGCACGGCCGGCGGCCACGCCGTCCTGCCGGACCTGGACGAGGCGGTCGCCCTCGAGCTGTTCGCGGAGGAGGCCCGGCACGCCGCCGTCTCCCGCCGCCTGGCCGACCGCGACCGCTGGATGCGCCCCGAGGAGCTCGCCCGCTTCGAGCAGCGCACCCGCGAGGTGGCCGCCACCGAGGTGGGCCGCGAGGAGCTGGCGCGCGCCGGCGTCGCCCGGCCCGCCGCCCCCGCGGGGGGTGTCGCGGGCACTGACCCGGAGCCCCGCACGAGCCACGAGGAGCGACCATGACCGGCGGACTCGACCTGACCCTGGACCCCACCGACCCCACGCAGCGGCCCGGACGCCTCGGCGTCGGGGTGGTGGGCGCGGGCCGCGTGGGCGCGGTGCTCGGCGCCGCCCTGCGCAACGCGGGGCACACGATCACCGGCGTGCACGCCGTCTCCGAGGCCTCCCGCACCCGCGCGGAGGCGCTGCTGCCCGAGGCGCCCGTCCTGGAGATCCCCGAGATCCTGCGCCGCTCGGAGATGGTGCTGTTCGCCGTCCCGGACGACGTGCTGCCCGAGCTCGTGGCCGGGCTCGCCGCCGCCGGGCACGTGCAGACCGGGCACCTCGTGGTGCACACCTCCGGACGGCACGGCGTGGGCGCGCTGAACCCGGTGCGCGCGCACGGGGCCATCCCGATCGCCCTGCACCCGGCCATGACGTTCACCGGCCTCAGCCTGGACCTGGCCCGCCTGCAGGACTGCGTGTTCGGGGTGACCGCGGACCCCGTGGTGCTGCCCGTGGCGCAGGCGCTCGCGGTGGAGATGGGCGGGGAGCCCGTGGTCATCAAGGAGGCCGACCGCGGCGTCTACCACGCGGCCCTCTCGCACGGCTCGAACCACCTGGTCACGCTGACGGCGCAGGCCGCGCAGCTGCTGCGCGGCATCGGGGTGACGGACACAGAGCGGCTGCTGCGCCCGCTGATGGCGGCCTCGCTGGAGAACGCGCTCGCGGACGGCGACGGCACCCTCACCGGCCCGGTGGCCCGCGGCGACGTCGAGACGGTGCGTGCGCACCGCGAGACGCTCGCCGAGCTCGTGGCCGACGGGATGCCCGCGGACGTGCTGGCCGTCTGGGAGACGCTCGCCCGGGCCACCGCCGACCGGGCCGAGGCCCGCGGCGCCCTGAGGCCCGACGTCGCCGCCCGGCTCCGCGAGGCCCTCGCCCCCGACGCCTGACCTTTTCGCGCGGGAAACGGGAGGCTCCACGGGCACTTTCGTGCGGGAAACGGGAGCCTCCACGGGCACTTTCGTGCGGGAAACGGGAGCCTTCCGGCCCCCGGGTCCGGGCCCCGGCTCAGGACGCCAGGCGCACCGCCGCCCGCAGCGACGCCGCCGCCTGCTCCCCATACCCGCCTCCGAACAGCACGGCGTGCACCAGCAGGGGGACCGCCTGGTACGGCAGCACCCTCTCGCGCCAGCCGTCGGCGAGCGGGAACGCCTCCCGGTACGCCGCGAACGCCTCCTCGCCGAACCCGCCGAAGAGCCGCATCATCGCCAGGTCCGCCTCACGGTGGCCCCGGTGCGCGCTGGGGTCGATCAGCCAGGACCGCCCGTCCGCGTCCACGAGCCGGTTCCCGGCCCACAGGTCCCCGTGCACTAGCGACGACGGCTCGGCCGGCCCCAGCACCGCCGCGCCCGGGTGGTCGGCGGGGGCGTCCGGGCCGAAGTCGTCGGTGAGCTCGGCGAGGCGCTCGGCGTCCGCCCTCGCAGAGGCGGGCACGACGCCGGCCCGCGCGGCCCGGCGGGCCAGGGGCAGGATCCGGCGCCCCACCCAGGACTCGGCCCACGTGTCCGCGGGCGTGTAGTCCACCGGGCAGGCGCCGAGCCAGCCGGCCGAGACGTCGTCGGGCGAGCCGAACCGGTCCGGCGCGCCGGCCTCCGGGCGCGACCCCGCGTGGAGGCCCGCCAGCTCCCGGCCGAACGCGGCCTCCGTCTGCGGGGTGCGCCGGCCGCCGTCGTCGATCCACTCGATCTCCAGGCCGGTCTCGCTCCACCCCAGCACGCGGGGCACGCGGGCCCCGGCCGCCGCGAGGGCGCGCAGGCCCGCGGCCTCGCGCTCGAAGAGGTGCGCGGGGGCGTCGGCGCGGGCCTTCGTGAAGACGGGCGTGCCGTCGTCGCGGATCCACCGGCCGGTGCGTCCGGTCAGCGCCACGGAGCCTCCCGTCTCCCGCACGAAAGGGCCGGTGGGGGCGCGGTCCGGCGCGCGGCGGCGGAGCTCAGAGGCGGCCGTCGCGGATCGCTGCGACCACCCCGTCGGCGGCGTCCTCGAGCTGGCGGTACATGTCCTCGAACTGCGCGCGCGGGTGCCCGTAGGGGTCCGGGACCTCGAGCACCCCGGCGGTGGCCGCGTCCGAGGCGAACTCGCCCATCATCCGCACCTTGGCCCGCCGCTCGTCCGTGGCGGCCAGCGCGTGCACGTCCGCGAGGTTCGACTCGTCCATGACCAGCACCAGGTCAGCCTCGTCCAGGTGCTCGGCGGCGAGGTGGACGCCCACGGACTCGAACGCGTAGCCCAGCTCCCCGCCGACCGCGCGGGTGAGCTCGTGCGGACGATCGCCCACGTGGTAGTCGGCGGTGCCGGCGGAGGTCACGGTCACCTCGTCCGCGAGCCCGGCCTCCGCGAGCTTGCGCTGCAGCACCGCCTCGGCGGCGGGCGAGCGGCAGATGTTCCCCAGGCAGACGGTCATGATGCGCATGCCCCCAGTGTCTCAACTTCCCCGGACGCGCTAGCGTGAGTCCGCCCACAGCATCGGCACAGGAGGGGGCGAGGGGCGCACCGGACGAGGTCCCCGACCGCACGGATCCCGGCACGACGACGGCGTGGCCCTGGGCGGCGGTGCTGGGCCTCGCGGCGTTCGCGGTGCAGGTGCCGCTGGCGCGACGCGTCGGCTGACCCCGCCGCTTTCGTGCGGGAAACGGGAGCCTCCCCTGCCCCTTCCTTGCGGGAAACGGGAGCGGGCCGGCCTGGCAGGATGGAGGCCATGACCGAGCAGCCCGAGATGCACCCGCTGTCCGAGCCCGAGCAGGAGTGGGTGCGCGTCCGCCGCGAGTTCGCCGCCCAGGAGGGCGTGGACCACCTCGACCTGGACGCGGTGGCCGCGTACTACGACGGCATCCTCGCCCGGTCCGTCTCCGAGGCCGAGGCGCTCGACCCGGACGAGCTGGCGGTGCTGCTGGACGTCGTCGCCGTGCTGCTGGGCGAGCACCTGGGCGCCCGCCACGGTATGCAGTGGGTGACGGTCTCGGACGACGAGGGCCCCGCCCTGGCCCTGCGGGACACGCTCTCGGACGCCGTCGTGTTCCCGCAGCCGGCGGTCGGGCAGGCGTGGAACGAGCAGGTCACGGGCGCGTGGCTCGGCGAGTACGTCGACTGGCTGGGCGAGCAGCTCCAGGGGATCCGCGCGGGCGACCGGCCCGACGGCGTCGCGCCGCAGGACTGAGCGCGCACCGCCTCGCCCGCTCACCCCACCCCCCCTTTCGCCAGGGCTGGCAGACGCGCCGCTACGTGGAACTCGCAGCGGCGCGTCTGCCAGCCCTGGCGCACCGCCGCCCGCCGCCCGCCGCCCACCGCCCGCCGCTCGCCGCTCGTCGCGCGGCGCTCCCCACCGCCCACCGCCCGCCACCCCGTGTTGCCCGGATCACGCGGGGACCGATAGAAACGTCCGCATGACCTCCACCGCGGACACCCCCGCTCCGACCCCCGCCACCCCCTTCCACGACCTCGACGCCTTCACGGCCCTGCCCCGCGTCTCCGGCCTCACCCTCAGCCCGGACGGCACGCGCCTGGTCACCACCGTGGCCACCCGTGACGCGAAGGGCACCGGCTACGCCTCCGCCCTGTGGGAGGTCGACCCGGCCGGGGAGCGGCCGGCCCACCGCCTGACCCGCTCCCGCGAGGGCGAGGCCGGCGCGCAGTTCGCCGCGGACGGCACCCTGTACTTCACCTCGGCCCGCCCCGATCCGGCGGACGCGGAGGCGGAGAAGCGCAGCGCCCTGTGGGCCCTGCCCGCCCGCGGCGGCGAGGCCCGCGTGCTGCTCTCCCGCCCCGGCGGCGTCGCCTCGGTGGCCTGCGCGTCGGCGGCGGACCGCGTGGTCGTGACGGCGGACCGTCTGCTCGGCGCGTCCACGGAGGCCGAGCATGCCGCGCTCGCGAAGGCCCGCAAGGACGCCGGCGTGGACGCGATCCTGCACACCGGCTACCCGGTGCGCTTCTGGGACCACGACCTCGGCCCCGCCCGCCCCGAGCTGTTCGTCCTCGAGGAGGGCGTGGATCCGCAGGGCGAGCCCGCCTCGGACGCGGACGCCGCGGATCCGGAGTCGACCCCGCAGTCCGGGCACGACGACGGCGCCGCCGGCTCCGCCTCGACCGCCGCCTCCGCCTCGACGCCCGCCTCCTCGTCCGCCACCACCGCGGCCTCCGGCCTCGCCCCCGAGGCCGACGACGTCCCGCACCACCTGCGCCACGTCTCCGGGTTCCCCCGCTCGCACGCGTTCGGCGTCGGCGCCCAGGTGTCCCCGAACGGCTCGTTCCTGCTGACCACGGCCGCCACGGCGGAGGCGCGCGGCAACGTCCGCGAGGGCACGATCGTGCGCGTGGACCTGGCCACGGGCGAGCACCGAGTCCTCCACGACGTCCCGGGCGAGGACGCTCACGTGGGCCCCGTCAGCCACGACGGCTCGCGCGCCGTCGTCGTCCGCACCCCTGACTCCACCCCGCACGCCGCCGCGCACCCGCGCCTGTACGTCATGGACACCGCCACGGGCGAGACCACGCCCCTGGCCCACGACTGGGACCGGTGGGCCGACGTCGTCGCCTGGCTGCCGGACGACTCGGCGGTGATCGCGCTCGCGGACTCGGACGGACGCCGCCCCGTGTTCCGCATCGACGTCGCCACCGGCGAGGTCGCCCAGGTGACCGCCGAGGACGAGGCGTGGAGCGACGTCGTGCTCGCCCCGGACGGCGCCACCGCGTACGGCGTGCGCTCCTCCTACCTGTTCCCGCCGGAGGTCGCGCGGATCGACCTGGCCACCGGCGACGTCGTGCGCCTGCCCAACCCCGTGGAGCGCCCCGTGGTCCCCGGCACCCTCGAGGACGTCGAGACCACGGCCGAGGACGGCACGCGCGTGCGCGGCTGGCTCGTGCTCCCCGAGGGGCAGGCCCCCGCCGGCGGCCACCCGCTGCTGCTGTGGATCCACGGCGGGCCGCTCGGCTCGTGGAACGCGTGGAGCTGGCGCTGGACCCCGTGGATCATGGCCGCGCGCGGCTACGCGGTGCTGCTGCCGGACCCTGCGCTGTCCACGGGCTACGGGCAGGAGTTCATCGAGCGCGGCTGGGGCCGCTGGGGTCAGGCGCCCTACACGGACCTGATGGCGCTCACGGACGCCGTCGTGGCCCGGGACGACGTCGACGCCGAGCGCACCGCCGCCATGGGCGGCTCGTTCGGCGGGTACATGGCGAACTGGGTGGCCGGCCACACGGACCGGTTCAAGGCCGTGGTCACGCACGCCTCGCTGTGGGCGCTCGACGGCTTCGGCCCGACGACGGACGCCGCCTTCTACTGGGCGCGCGAGATGGACGAGGAGATGCAGGAGGCGAACTCCCCGCACCGCTTCGTGGGGGACATCGTCTCCCCGGTGCTCGTGATCCACGGCGACAAGGACTACCGCGTGCCGATCGGCGAGGGGCTGCGCCTGTGGTCGGAGCTGCTGGCGAAGTCCGGGCGGCCCGCCGCGGCCGACGGCACCACCGACCACCGGTTCCTGTACTTCCCGCACGAGAACCACTGGATCCTCGCGCCGCAGCACGCGAAGGTCTGGTACGAGGTCGTCCTCGGCTTCCTGGGCGAGCACGTGCTCGGCGAGGGCGCGCCGACCGCGCCGCAGACGCTCGGCCTCACCGCGCCGGACCCGGCCTGAGCTCGCTGCCCGGCCTGACCTCACGACGGCGTCCCTCGGCTTCCGGGGGGCGCCGTCGTCGTCCTCGACCCGCCGGTGACCTGCACGGATGCTCGGAGGTCGGTGGGAACGCAGTGGCGCTCAGCCCTGTCTCCGCGCGCGTTCCCGTGCTTAGGGTGGCGCCCAAGCCCGGTGGACCCCGGCGACGCGGACGGCCAGAAGGGCCGGCCGCCAGGGGCCCGCCGACGCAGACGAGGAAGGCACAGCATGACGACGAATCCGTCGAACGCCCACCGCGGCTCCTCCGCCGAGGAGTCCACCGCGAAGGACAAGGCCGAGCAGGTCGCCGGCGAGGCGCAGGGCCAGGCGCAGGCCGTGGCCCACGACGCCAAGGCCAAGGCGCAGGACCTGGCCTCCACCGCCCAGGCGGAGGCCGGCCACGTCAAGGACGAGGCCGTGCACCAGGTGAAGTCCCTGGCGGGCCAGGCCCAGGAGCAGATGAGCTCGCAGGCCCACGCCCAGCGGGAGCGCCTGGCCGGCCAGGCCCGCACCTACACGGACGACCTGCACCGCGTGGTCTCCGGCGAGCAGCCCCAGACCGACCTGGTGCGCCAGGGCTTCGCGTCCGTGGCGGACCGCGCCGAGGCCCTCACCCAGCGCCTCGAGACCGCGTCCCCGCAGGAGCTGCTGCAGGACGTGCGCGGCTTCGCGGCCCGCCGTCCGGGCACGTTCCTGGCGATCGCCCTGGGCGCCGGCCTGGTGGCCGGCCGCCTGACCCGCGGCATGCGCGACGCCGGCCGCCCGGACTCCGGGGACCAGCTCGCCGGCCGTCGTCGGGAGGGCGTGCGCCCGGAGGCCGTCCACGCGGACGTGACCCCGCACCACCTGCAGTCCCAGGCCCCGGCCTACTCCAGCGACTCGCTGGAGAACGCGGACGGCCGCGTGGCCGGCGGCGCCCCGCGCCGCGCCGTCGCCCCGGGGGAGACCCCGTACGGCGTCGAGGCGCCGGAGCAGCACGGCCTGACCGCCGAGCGTCCGTTCGACCGGTCCCAGCCCGGGGGCCGCGCGTGAGCACGCCCTACGAGTCGATCCGCGACGCGACGCCGCACGCCGGCGCGCACACCCCGCCGCCCACGCAGGCGGAGTTCCGGGCCGAGCACGAGAGCCTCGGCGAGATGTTCAAGAGCCTCTCGTCCCGGCTCTCCACGCTGGTCAGCCAGGAGATCGCCCTGGCCAAGGCCGAGGCCACGGAGTCCGCGAAGAAGGCCGGCACGGGGGCGGGCCTGCTGGCCGGCGCCGCCGTGGGCGGCTTCTTCCTGCTGATGTTCCTGTCCCTGGCGCTGATGTGGGCGCTGGGCTCCGCCATGCACCTGGGGTGGGCCGCGCTGATCGTGGCCGTCCTGTGGGGCGTGTGCGCCGCGGTGCTCGCCCTGATGGGCAAGAAGCACCTCGAGAAGATCAAGGGTCTGCCGCAGACCCAGGAGACGCTTCAGGAGATCCCCGAGACCCTGAACCCCGCGAAGGAGACGCGATGACCACGAGCAACAATCCCGACGAGATCCGCGCCGAGATCGAGCGCACCCGTCACCAGCTGGGTCAGGACGTGGACGCGCTGGCCGAGAAGGTCAGCCCCACCAAGGCCGTCAGCCGCCAGACGAACCGCATGAAGGACGGACTGCTCTCGGTGAAGGAGAACATCATGGGCTCCCCGGAGGACCACGGCCGCCAGCCGTCGATGGGCGACCGCGCCCACGCGGCGGCGGACGACGCGCGCGCCTCGATGCACGGCGCCGCCGACCAGGCCCGCGACGCCATGGGCCACGCGGGCGACCGCGTGTCCGGCTGGGCCGACGACGCCCAGCACGCCGTGCAGCAGGCCCCGGCCCAGCTGCGCGGGCGCACGGCCGGCAATCCGCTGGCCGCCGGCCTCATCGCGTTCGGCGCGGGCCTGCTCGTCAGCTCGCTGATCCCCGCCTCGCGCGTGGAGCAGCGTGCGGCCGAGGGCCTCAAGGAGCAGGCCGCCCCGCTGGTGGACGAGGCCAAGCAGGTCGCCCAGCAGCTGCGCGAGGACCTCGAGCCCGTCGCGCGCGACGCCGCGCAGAGCGTGAAGGAGTCGGCCACCGAGGCCGTCGACCACGTGAAGGCGGACGGCGCGGACAAGGCGCAGGACCTCAAGGCGGAGTCCCAGGACGCCGCCCGCCAGGTGAAGGGCGCGGCCCAGGACGGCTGACCCTCCGCCGGAGGCGGGACGGGACGCAGGACGGGGAGCGGCCGGGGGAGAGGGTCCTAGACTCGGCCCGTGACCCCGCTCGACCGCGTCCCCGACCGCACCCCCGTCCCGCCCCGCACCGGCCTCACCCTGGAGGACCAGGTGCCGGAGGCCGGCGGCACGCGCCCCCGCCTGACGACGACGAAGGCGGACTTCCGCGCCGCCGTCGCCGAGCTCGTGGGGCGCGCGGCCGCGGAGGACCCGGGCGAGGAGGTCTCCGTGGGCCTCGTGCCCACGATGGGCGCCCTGCACGGCGGGCACGCCGCGCTCGCCCGACAGGCGCGCTCGGAGAACGACGTGGTGGCGGCGAGCATCTTCGTGAACCCGCTCCAGTTCGGGGACCGCGCGGACCTGGAGTACTACCCGCGCACACTCGAGGCGGACCTGGACCTGCTGGGCGCCGTGGGCGTGGACGTGGTGTTCGCCCCGTCCGTGGAGGAGATGTATCCGGGGCACCCGGACGCCCCGATCGTCTCGGTGAGCGCCGGCCGCATGGGCGAGGTGCTCGAGGGCGCCTCCCGTCCCGGCCACTTCGACGGCGTGTGCACCGTGGTGGCCAAGCTCTGGAACCTCTCGATGCCGCCCGCCCCCGCCATGCTGCGCAGCTACTTCGGGCAGAAGGACGCCCAGCAGCTGGCCGTGCTGCGCCGTCTGGCGCACGACTTGGACGTGGCCGTGGACGTGCGGGCGGTGCCGATCGTCCGCTCGCCCGAGGGGCTGGCCCTGTCCAGCCGCAACACGCGCCTGGACGAGGCCGGCCTGCACGCCGCGCTGGTGCTCAACCGCGCCCTCACGCGCCTCGAGGAGGCCGCCGTCGCCGGCCGCGTCCTGGACGTGCAGGCCGCCCGCGAGGAGGTGGCCGCCGAGCCGGGCGTCACGCTGGACCACCTCGTGGTGGTGGACCGGGAGACGCTGGAGGAGCTCGGCGCCGAGCTGCTGTGCCAGCCCCTGCGCCGGGACGCCCTGGCACTCGTGGCCGCGCATGTGCCGCCGGTCCGCCTCATCGACAACCGGGTCCTGCCCGCCGCCGGCCCGCTGCCGTGACCCCGGAGCGTCTCGCCGCGGCCTTCGACGGCCCCTCGCCCGCGCTCGCCGCGACGCTGCTGGGGTGCCGGCTGACCGTCGTCGCCCCGGACGGCGCCGTCACCGTGCGGCTGACCGAGACCGAGGCGTACGGGGACGCGGGCGAGGACCCCGGCGCCCACTCGTTCCGCGGTCGCACCGAGCGCAATGCCGCGCTGTTCGGGCCGCCGCGGCGCACGTACGTGTACCTGAACTACGGCATCCACCGCTGCCTGAACCTGGTGGGCCACCCCGAGGGGGAGGCCGGCGGTGTGCTGCTGCGTGCGGCCGAGGTGCTCGCGGGTGGGGACCTCGCGGTGGCCCGCCGTGGCCGGGACACCGGCCTCAAGCTGCTCTCCGGGCCGGGCAACCTCGGCCAGGGCCTCGGCATCACCCTGGAGATGGGCCACGCGCCCGTGGAGATCGTCGCCGCGCCGCCGGAGGTGGCCGACGACGGCGGCACCCCGGCCCGCCTCGCCGCGCCCGCCCGCTTCCTCCTGGCCCCGCCCGCGTCCCGCGATCCGGCCGAGCCGCCGATCGAGGTCGTGACGGGCCCGCGCGTCGGCGTCTCAGGGGAGGGCGGCTCCGTGCGCTTCCCGTGGCGGTTCAACGTGGCCGGCCACCGCAGCGTGTCCGCGTTCCGTCGTGGCCGCAACGTGCCGGACTGAGCCTCAGACCTTGTCGCCCGCCCCGGCCCCGCGCCTAGGTTGATCCCATGACCGAGATGAACAAGACCGCCCACGGTGAGACCCAGCAGACCGTCACCCGGACCATCGACGCGTCCGCCAAGGATGTGTTCGACTTCCTGACACTGCCCGCGAACCACGCAAAGTTCGACGGATCGGGCATGGTGCAGTCGGACGACAAGACCCAGCGCATCCAGAAGGTCGGCGACGTGTTCACCATGAACATGCACGCGGAGCACATGGGGGGCGACTACCAGACCGACAACCACGTGGTCGCCTACGACCCGAACAAGCTGGTCGGCTGGAAGACCGCCCCCGCCGGCACCGAGCCCAAGGGCTGGCAGTGGGTCTACCGGCTCGAGGACAACGGCTCCGGCAGCACGGACGTGTCCCTCACCTACGACTGGACCGCCGTGACCGATCCGGAGCTGCTGGAGAAGAACCTCTTCCCGATGGTCTCCGAGGAGCAGATGGAGGAGTCGCTGGCGAAGCTGGCCTCCGCCGTCGCCTGACCGGCGGCCCTCGCCGGACGCCGGATCGCCGGCGGACCGGCCCCACGACGACGGGCGCGCACCCTCCCGGGGTGCGCGCCCGCTCGCGTGTCCGCCGTCACGGCTAGAGTGCGGTGCGAGACCGCCACGACCCGACGTCCAGGAGACCAGCCGTGACCGCCACCGCCGAACCCCGCGTCCCCGCCCCGCGCGAGGACCTGTACCGCCACGTCAACGCCGCCTGGCTGGACACCCACGAGATCCCCGCGGACCAGGGCGCCTACGGCGCGTTCCTGGAGCTGCGGGACGCCGCCGAGCTCGCCGTCCGCCACCTGTGCGAGGACGCGGTGCGCGAGGTGGGTGCCGGCTTCGACCCGGCGCAGGCCCGGGTGGACGCCACGGCCGCGGCCGGGGCGGAGCACCACACGCCGCTGGAGCCGCTGGACGCGGAGGAGACCGAGGGGATGGAGCTGCCCGAGGTCAAGCGCCGCATCGCGGCCCTCTACGCGTCCTTCATGGACGACGAGACGGTGGAGGCCCGCGGGCTCGAGCCCGTGGCCACGGACATGGCGGCGGTGGCGTCGGTGCAGACCCCGGCGGAGCTGCTCGAGCTGTCCGGGCGGCTGCAGCGCCAGGGCGTGTCCGGCCTGGTCAACACCGGCGCCCTCAACGACGCCGGGAACCCGGACCGCATGCTCCTGCACCTGCTGCAGGGCGGCCTGGGCCTGCCGGACGAGTCCTACTACCGGGACGAGGCCTACGCGGAGATCCTCGAGCAGTACACCGAGCACGCCGGGCGCCTGCTGGGCCTGGCCGGGATCGGGGCGGACTCCGCGGAGGCGGCCGAGGCCGGCGTCCGCGTGGTCGAGCTGGAGAAGCGCATCGCGGCCCTGCACTGGGACGTGGTGCGCTCGCGGGACGCCGTGGCCCGCTACAACCTGATGACCCACGAGCAGCTGGTGGAGCTGTTCCCGCTCGCCGAGGCCTGGCTCGAGGGCGTGGACGCCGCGGGCGAGCGCTCGCGGGAGGTCGTGGTGTGGCAGCCGGACTTCCTCTCCGGCGTGCAGGCGCTGCTGGAGGGCCCCGAGGCGGCCGACCTCGAGGACTGGCGCCACTGGCTGATCCTGCAGGTGCTGCGCTCCTTCGCCGGGTTCCTCCCGGACGCCTTCGTGCAGGAGAACTTCTCCTTCTACGGCCGCCGCCTGGCCGGCACGGAGGAGGTCCGCCACCGCTGGAAGCGCGCCGTCGCGTTCGTCAACGGCGCCGCGGGCGAGGACGTGGCGCGCCTCTACGTGGACCGCCACTTCCCCGAGGGCCACGTGGCCGCGATGGACGAGCTGGTGAACCTGCTGCAGGAGGCCTACCGCCGCTCGATCGACGAGCTGGAGTGGATGGGCGAGGAGACCCGCCAGCGCGCCCTGGAGAAGCTGTCCATGTTCCGGCCGATGGTGGGCCGCCCGGTCCGCTGGGTGGACTACTCCTCGCTCGAGGTGCAGGCCGGGGACCTGCTGGGCAACGCCCGCGCCGCCTCGGAGTTCGAGTGGGAGCGGGACCTGCGCAAGATCGAGGACGGCCCGGACCCGGAGGAGTGGCACATCACCCCGCAGACGGTGAACGCCTACTACTCGCCGCTGGAGAACGCGATCGTGTTCCCGGCCGCCATCTTGCAGCCCCCGTTCTTCGACCCGGAGAAGTCGATGGCCGCGAACCTCGGCGCGATCGGCGCGGTGATCGGCCACGAGATCGGCCACGGCTTCGACGACCAGGGCTCGCGCTACGACGGCTCGGGGCGCCTGGAGGACTGGTGGACCCAGGAGGACCGGGCGGCGTTCACCGAGCTCACCTCGCGGCTCGTGGCCCAGTACAACGTGCTCTCCCCGGCCGAGGCCCCGGACCACCGCGTGAACGGCGAGTTCACCCTCGGGGAGAACATCGGCGACCTCGGCGGGCTGGGCATCGCGCACCGCGCCCTGGAGATCTGGCGGGACGAGGGCGACGGCGCCTCGCTCGACGCCGCAGCCGGGGACCGGGAGTTCTTCTCCGCCTGGGCGGCGGTGTGGCGGCAGCTCACGCGCCCGGAGACCATGGTCACCCGCATCGCCTCGGACCCGCACTCGCCCAACGAGTTCCGCTGCAACCAGGTGGTGAAGAACATCGACGCCTTCCACGAGGCGTTCGGCACCCAGGAGGGCGACCCGATGTGGCTGGCCCCGGAGGAGCGCGTCACCATCTGGTGAGCCGGGCGCGCGCCGGGGGCCCGCCCTCTGGTCGCGCCTGCCCTCTGGTCGCGCGCGCCTTCCGGTCGCGCGGACCCGGGCCGGTGCCCGGGCGCCGCTCAGCCGGCGTCGGGCGTGCGGTCCACGCGGGCCTGCTGCTCCTCCACGAGGCGGCCGAGCAGGCGCACGAGCGTGTGGATGTCCGCGCGGTCCCAGTGCGCCAGGTCGGCGCGCAGCCCCTCGCCGGCCGGTCCGCCGCGCACGGCGTCCAGACGGGCCCGGCCCTCCTCGGTGGCGGTGAGCAGGGCGGAGCGGCGGTCGACGGGGTCCGGCTCGCGGGTGATGAGGCCCTCGTCCTCGAGGTCCCGGACCATGCGGGAGACCTGGGCGCGGTCCAGCAGCAGGTGCTCGGCCAGCGTGGAGGGCGTCATGGTGCCGGCGTTGCACAGGGTGATGAACGCCTTCATGGCGCCCGCGGACAGCCCCGGCTTCAGTGCCGCCGCCTGGCGGGTGACCACCTGACGGTGCTGACGGACCATCCGGGCGAACGCGTCCTCGAGGCCGCGCACGGCCGCCTCGAACCCGTCGATCTCGCCTCCCGCGTCCCCACGCTCGGCGCCGACCCCGTCGAGGCCTCGGTCGTCCCCGTGCCCGCGCTCAGCCACGGCGGGCCTGCCGCATGAGCACGGCGATCGCGGTGAGCAGGGCGACGGCGGCCGCGGCGCGCGCTCCGGGACGGGCGCCGCCGGAGCGGCCGGAGGCTGCCGCAGTCGACGGGGCTGCCGCGGCCGGCGCGACCACGCGGGCCGGGACCGACTCGGCGGCCGGCTGGACCGCCGGCCGCTCCGCCCGCTCCGCCGTGGGCTCTGCGGGCGCCGTCGTCGGGCCCTGCGCGGCCGGGACACCCTCCGTGCCGTCGGCATCCTCCGCCGTGCAGGCGTCGTCGGTGCCGCCTGCGCCGCCCGCGGCCGGGGCGACCACGGGGATCTCCCCGGTGGCGGGGACCTTCTGCATGGCCGCGGGCGCGGTCACGGTGGCCAGGTCCGCGCGGGAGGCGTCGAGGCGCTCGGAGGTGGTCATGCGGCCCAGGGGGATGTTCGGCAGGAACACGATGGCGACCACGGCGACGACCGCCAGCGGCACGCCCACCAGGAACGCCTGGGAGATGCCGGTGGCGTAGACGTCCTCCACGACCACGCGCAGAGGCTCGGGCATCTCGGCCACGCGCGGCAGCGTGCCGGACTGCAGCCGCTGCGCCCACACGGGACCGTCCGCGCCGAGGGACTGCAGGGCGGCGGCGAGGTCCGCGCCACGGGCCTCGAACCGGCTCGGCACCACGTTGGCCACCACGGCGCCCATGGCGGCGACGCCCACGCTGCCGCCGAGGGAGCGGAAGAAGGTCACGCCGGAGCTGGCGACGCCCATCTGCCGGGGGTCCGTGGTGTTCTGCACCACGAGCACGAGGTTCTGCATGGTCATGCCCACGCCCGCGCCGAGCAGGAGCATGTGGAGGGAGACGAGCACGAACGGGGTGTCGTAGTGCAGGGTGGCCAGCAGGGCCATGCCCGCGGTGAGCAGCACGGCGCCGACGATCAGCCAGCGCTTCCACACGCCCGTGCGGGTGATGACGCGGCCGATCACCGTGGAGGTGATCAGCAGGCCCGCGATCATGGGGATGGTCATGAGGCCGGCCTGCGTGGGCGTGGCCCCGCGGGCGAGCTGCATGTACTGCGCCAGGTACACGCCCGCGCCGAACATGGCCAGGCCGGTGGCGATCGAGGCGATCGTGGCCAGCGTGAAGGTGCGGTTGCGGAAGAGCGTCAGCGGGATGAGCGGCTCGGTCACCTTCAGCTCGACGACGACGAACAGGGCGGCCGCCAGCACCGCGCCGCCGACCATCCACGCGGTGGTCCAGGACGCCCACGGGAACTGCTGGCCGGCCGTGGTGACCCAGATCAGCAGCAGGGACGTGGCGACGCCGAGCAGGACGATGCCGAGGTAGTCGATGGACACCTTGCGGGGCTCGCGGGCGGGCAGGTGCAGGGTGCGCTGGACCATCACGAGGGCCACGAGCGCGAAGGGCACGGCCACGAAGAAGTTCCACCGCCAGCCCCACAGGTCCGTGATGACGCCGCCGGCCAGCGGGCCGCCCACGGTGGCCACCGCCATGACCGCGCCGAACAGGCCCATGTAGCGGCCGCGCTCGCGGGGGCTGATGATGTCCGCCATGATCACCTGGCTGAGCGCGGCCAGGCCGCCGCCGCCCAGGCCCTGGACCACGCGGCACACGATCAGGAACGTGGGGTCGTTCGTGAAGCCGGCCGCCGCGGAGGCGCCCACGAAGATCACGAGCGCGACCTGGAACAGCATCTTGCGGTCCATGAGGTCCGCGAGCTTGCCCCACACCGGGGTGGAGACGGCCGTGGCCAGCAGGGCCGCGGTGATGACCCAGGTGTAGTCGTTCTGGTTGCCGCCGATGTCGCTGATGATCACCGGCATCGAGGTGGAGACCACGGTGTTGGCGATCATCGAGACGAACATGCCCAGCAGCAGGCCGGTGAGGGCCTGCAGCACGGCGCGGTGGCGGGCGGCGTCCGCGGCGGCGCGCTCCAGCGAGGGCGCGCCGGCCGGTGCGGTGCCCGCAACGGCGGGGGAGGTGGGGCTCATGGGGTCCTTCGGCGGGGTCGTCGGAGTGGTTGACGGCAGTCAATGATTGACGATGGTCAATCATAGGTGTCGGCGCCCCGCCCCGCACCCGCCCCGCACCCGTCCCCGGCGGTTAGCCTGGTCATGCCCGGCGGCGCCCCGCCGTCGGCACCCCGACCCGGAGAGTGAGACACCCCTCGTGAGCCCCCGCTTCCTGCTGATGACCGAGATCCCCGAGCCCGGCCTGGGCATGCTGCGCGAGGCGGGCGAGGTCACCCTCGGATCCGAGGTCGGCGGGAACGACGCGCTCCCCGCGCTCGCCGCCTCCGGCGACTACGACGTGGTGGTCTGCGCCCTCGCCCAGAAGTTCGACGCCGACGTGCTCGCCCAGGCGAGGCTCAAGGGCATCGCCAACTACGCCGTGGGCTACAACAACGTCGACGTCGCGGCGGCCACCGAGGCGGGCATCGCCGTCGGGAACACCCCGGACGTGCTCACGGACGCCACCGCGGACATCGCCCTGCTGCTGATCCTCGGCGTCTCCCGCCGCGCACACGAGGGCGAGGCGATGATGCGCGCCGGGGAGTTCACGGGCTGGAGGGCGGACCTGCTCGTGGGCAAGGACGTGAAGGGCGCGACCCTCGGCCTGGCCGGGTTCGGCCGCATCGGCAAGGCCGTGGCGGAGCGGGCGCTCGCCTTCGGCATGGACGTCGTCTTCGCGCCCCGCCCGCCCGCGCACCGCGAGGTCGCCCCCGAGGAGCTCGGCGAGCTCGCCGGCCGCGTGGAGCAGGTGCGCTGGGAGGAGCTCGTGGAGCGCTCCGACTTCCTCTCCCTGCACGTGCCGCTCACCGCGGACACCGAGCACCTCGTGGACGCGGACGTGCTGGCGCGCATGAAGGACGACGCCGTGCTCATCAACACCGCCCGCGGGCCCGTCGTGGACGAGGCCGCCCTCGTGGAGGCCCTGCGCGCCGGCCGGCTCTTCGGCGCCGGCCTCGACGTCTACGAGGACGAGCCGGCCATGGCCCCCGGCCTCGCCGAGCTGGACAACGTCATGCTCCTGCCGCACCTGGGCTCCGCCACCCGGGACACCCGCGCGGCCATGGCCGAGCTGACCGCCCGCAACGCGATCGCCATGGCCACCGGCGGGGAGGTCCCCGCGCTCGTCAACCCGGACGTGCGCCGCTGAGCGGGGCGCCGTGAGGGTCGTCACGGCGCCCCCACGGCCCCCGTCCCGGCCCGCGGGACCTCGGTAGACTGGCCCACTGTGACCTCCCAGAACTCCGCGAACCCGCAGACCTCCGCCGTCGACCACCACGACCAGCAGGCCGTCCGCGCCGCCAAGCGCGAGCAGCTGCTCGCCGCCGGCCGCGAGGCCTATCCCGTGCAGGTGCCCCGCACCCACACGCTGACCGAGGTGCGCGAGCAGTTCGACGGGCACGAGCCCGACTGGGCCTCCGGCGAGACCGTCTCCGTGACCGGCCGCGTGGTGTTCCTGCGCAACACCGGCAAGCTCTGCTTCGCCACCCTCCAGGAGTCCGGCGTGGACGGCGAGGCCGTCCGCCTGCAGGTCATGGTCTCCCTGGCCGCCGTCGGCGAGGACTCGCTCGCGCAGTGGAAGAAGGCCGTGGACCTCGGCGACTTCCTCTCCGTCACCGGCGAGGTCATCGTCTCCCGCCGCGGCGAGCTGTCCATCATGGCCTCCGCCTGGGAGATGGCCTCCAAGGCCCTGCGCCCGCTGCCCGTGCTGCACGCGGACCTCAACGAGGAGACCCGGGTCCGCCAGCGCTACGCGGACCTGATCGTCCGCGACGAGGCCCGCCGCATGGTCTACACCCGCGCCAAGGTCACCTCCGCCGTGCGCCGCACCCTCGAGGGCCACGGCTACGTGGAGGTCGAGACCCCCATGCTCCAGCTCATCCACGGCGGCGCGCTGGCGCGCCCGTTCGAGACGCACCTGAACGCCTTCGACCAGCCGATGACCCTGCGCATCGCCACCGAGCTCTACCTCAAGCGCGCCGTCGTCGGCGGCATCGACCGGGTGTACGAGATCGGCCGCGTGTTCCGCAACGAGGGCGTGGACTCCACGCACTCGCCGGAGTTCACCACCCTCGAGAGCTACGAGGCCTGGGCGGACATGCACGTGATGGCCGAGCGCATGCAGGAGATCATCCTCGCCGCCGCGGACGCCGTGGGCGCCGGCCGGCGGATCGAGACGGACAAGGGCGTCATCGACCTGGACGGCGAGTGGGCGTGGGTCTCCGTGTATCCGGGCCTGTCCGAGGCCGTGGGCCGCGAGATCACCCCGGACACCGACGCCGAGACGCTGCGCGCGATCGCCGCGGAGCACGAGGTGAAGGTGGACCCGGCGTGGGACGCCCAGAAGCTCGTGATCGAGCTGTTCGGCGAGATCGTGGAGCCCACCCTGATGAACCCCACGTTCGTCCACGACTACCCGCCAGCGGCCCAGCCGCTGGCCCGCCCGCACCGCGAGGACGGCCGTGTCATCGAGGCGTGGGACCTGATCATCGGAGGCATGGAGCGCGGCACCGCGTTCTCCGAGCTGATCGACCCCGTGATCCAGCGCGAGCGGCTCACCGCGCAGTCCGCGATGGCCGCCGCCGGCGACGACGAGGCCATGCAGCTCGACGAGGACTTCCTGCGGGCCCTCGAGTACGGCGCCCCGCCCATGGGCGGCATCGGCCTGGGCATCGACCGCCTCGTGATGCTGTTCACCGACGCCGGCATCCGCGAGACCATCCTGTTCCCGCTGCTCAAGCCGGAGGCCTGAGATGGCCACGTTCTGGGAGTACTTCTCCGTCCTGGCTCCGTCCATCGGCCTCGGGCTGATCTTCTGGCTCGTGATGCGCTCGCTGCTGCGCTCGGACACTGCCGAGCGCGAGAGCATGGGCCGTCGGTCCACCGGCGAGGACGCCCGCGCCGCCCGCGAGGAGGCGGACGCGAGGGAGTGGGCCCGCCGGCGCGGGGGCGACGACGTCCCTCGTCGGGGCGACGACTCTCGCTGAGCTGATTGGGATTCCCGAAGAAGGACTTCGTCATGCGCATTTCCGTGCGGTATTCTCAGAGGACCACAAGTGCACGGCCGGCCGCATGAGCCATCGGGGAATGACCCCGAACATGCGGACCGGAGCCGAGGGACACGGGCACGCGATGAAGAGAGTGGGAATCACCGTTGGCACAGAAGGTAGAAGTAATCCTCGTGGATGATCTTGATGGTTCGGCAGCAGATGAGACCGTGAACTTCGCGTTGGACGGTCGCAATTACGAGATCGACCTGTCCAAGGAGCACGCGGACGAGCTCCGCGAGTTCCTGAAGCCCTACATGAAGAAGGGCCGCGCGGTGGCGCCGCCCTCTCCGAAGGTGGAGGCCGCCCAGATCCGCAAGTGGGCCGCCGAGAACGGCTATGAGGTCTCCAGCCGCGGGCGCCTGCACCGCGACGTGGTGGAGGCCTACCGCAACGCCCGCCGCAAGTGAGCACACGCGCGCCGCACGCCTGAGCGCGCACGCCGGGGGACGCCGAGGAATCGGCGTCCCCCGGCGGCGTTCCGGACCCGTGACGACGGCGACCGGGCCGCTTCTCCCAGCGGCGAACAGCCGCGCGGCACGGGCGGAGCGGTGCGTAGTCTCGGTCACGACCGTACGCAAGGAGTGTGCCCATGTTTGAGAGATTCACCGACCGTGCCCGGCGCGTGGTGGTGCTCGCCCAGGAAGAGGCGCGCATGCTCAACCACAGCTACATCGGCACCGAGCACATCCTGCTCGGCCTGATCCACGAGGGCGAGGGCGTCGCCGCCAAGGCCCTCGAGTCCATGGACATCTCCCTGGGCGCCGTGCGCGAGAAGGTCCAGGAGGACATCGGCCAGGGCCAGCAGAACCCGCCCGGCCACATCCCCTTCACCCCGCGCGCCAAGAAGGTGCTCGAGCTGTCCCTGCGCGAGGCGCTGCAGCTCGGCCACAACTACATCGGCACCGAGCACATCCTGCTCGGCCTGATCCGCGAGGGCGAGGGCGTCGCCGCCCAGGTGCTCGTGAAGCTCGGCGCGGACCTGAATCGGGTGCGCCAGACGGTCATCCAGCTGCTCTCCGGCTACCAGGGCGGCGCCCAGGGCGGCAAGGAGACCGCCGGAGCCGGCGTCGGCCAGGGCGGCGAGTCCGGCCAGAACGCGGGCTCGGTGGTGCTGGACCAGTTCGGCCGCAACCTCACCGCGGCCGCGCACGACGGCAAGCTGGACCCGGTCATCGGCCGCGCCGGCGAGATGGAGCGCGTCATGCAGGTGCTCTCCCGCCGCACCAAGAACAACCCCGTGCTCATCGGCGAGCCGGGCGTGGGCAAGACCGCCGTCGTCGAGGGCCTGGCCCAGGCGATCGACCGCGGCGACGTCCCGGAGACGCTCAAGGACAAGCAGCTCTACTCGCTGGACCTCGGCTCCCTCGTGGCGGGCTCCCGCTACCGCGGTGACTTCGAGGAGCGCCTGAAGAAGGTGCTCAAGGAGATCCGCACGCGCGGGGACATCATCCTGTTCATCGACGAGATCCACACCCTGGTCGGCGCCGGCGCCGCCGAGGGCGCGATCGACGCCGCCAGCATCCTCAAGCCGATGCTGGCCCGCGGCGAGCTGCAGACCATCGGCGCCACCACGCTGGATGAGTACCGCAAGCACATCGAGAAGGACGCCGCGCTCGAGCGCCGCTTCCAGCCGATCCAGGTGCCCGAGCCGTCCGTCGAGGACGCCACGGAGATCCTGCGCGGCCTGCGGGACCGCTACGAGGCCCACCACAGGGTGTCCATCACCGACGGCGCCCTCAAGGCCGCCGCCACCCTCGCGGACCGCTACGTCTCGGACCGGCACCTGCCGGACAAGGCCATCGACCTGATCGACGAGGCCGGCGCGCGCCTGCGCATCCGCCGCATGACCGTGCCGCCGGAGATCAAGGCCTACGAGTCTCGGATCGCGGAGGTCCGCACCCAGAAGGAGGCCGCCATCGACGGCCAGGACTTCGAAGGCGCCGCCCGCCTGCGGGACCAGGAGCAGCAGCTCGAGGACGAGCGCCGCCAGAAGGAGCAGGCCTGGCGCACCGGCGCGGACTCCGACGTCGCCACCGTGGACGAGGAGCTCATCGCCGAGGTGCTCTCCAAGTCCACCGGCATCCCGGTGTTCAAGCTCACCGAGGAGGAGACGGACCGCCTGCGCACCATGGAGGACGAGCTCCACAAGCGCGTCATCGGCCAGGACGAGGCCATCAAGTCCCTGTCCCGTGCCATCCGCCGCACCCGCGCCGGCCTGAAGGACCCGAACCGCCCCTCGGGGTCGTTCATCTTCGCCGGCCCCACCGGCGTCGGAAAGACGGAGCTGGCCAAGTCCCTCGCGGAGTTCCTCTTCGGGGACGAGGACGCGCTGATCACCCTGGACATGTCCGAGTTCCAGGAGAAGCACACCGTCTCGCGCCTGTTCGGCGCCCCTCCCGGCTACGTGGGCTACGAGGAGGGCGGCCAGCTCACCGAGAAGGTCCGCCGCCGTCCGTTCTCCGTGGTGCTGTTCGACGAGGTGGAGAAGGCCCATCAGGACCTCTTCAACTCCCTGCTGCAGATCCTCGAGGACGGTCGCCTGACCGACTCGCAGGGCCGCGTGGTGGACTTCAAGAACACCGTGATCATCATGACCACGAACCTCGGCACCCGGGACATCTCCAAGGGCGTCATGACCGGCTTCCAGTCGGCCACGGACACCACCACCGGGTACGAGCGGATGAAGGGCAAGGTCAAGGAGGAGCTGCGCCAGCACTTCCGCCCCGAGTTCCTCAACCGTGTGGACGACGTGATCGTGTTCCCGCAGCTGCAGAAGCACGAGATCGTGGAGATCGTGGACCTGTTCGTCTCCCGCCTCGGCAAGCGCCTGGCGGAGCAGGACCTGTCCATCGAGCTCACCCAGGCGGCCAAGGACCTGCTCGCGGACCGCGGCTACGATCCGGCCATGGGCGCCCGCCCGCTGCGCCGCACCATCCAGCAGATGGTGGAGGACCAGCTCTCCGAGAAGATCCTCTTCGGCGAGATCCCGGCCGGCTCCCTCATCACCGTGGACGCCACGGGCGAGGGCGAGGGCGCCGAGCTGACCTTCGGGTTCAGCGGCGGCCGCGAGGCGCTCGAGGGCGCCGAGCTGCCCGAGCTCGAGCCCGGCTCCGGCGAGACGGTGGAGGCCGACCGCTCCGCCTGACCCGCGCAGGCCGCCGCGCCGCGGCCGCCCGACGGCCCGCCGTCCCCTCCCGCCGGGAGGAGGCGGCGGGCCGTCGTCGTCCCCGCCGGGGAGGGGTCCGGGCGCGCCCCGACGGGCGCAGGGCCCGCGGCCGCCGGCGGCGTCGACCCCTTGACCGGTGGATCCGGCGCTCGTTGACTGGGGGACCATCCGGGCCCCCGCCATCGGGGCGGGACCGCCGAGGAGACGAGCGAAGGAGTGCATCATGGCCGACATGGGCAACAAGTTCGACAAGCTCAAGGGCGACGCCAAGGAGGGCCTGGGCAAGGCCACCGGCGACGACCGCCTGCGCGCCGAGGGCAAGACCGAGTCCACCGCCGCCGGCGCCAAGGACGCCGTGCAGAACGCGGGGGACAAGGTCAAGGACGCCGCCGCCGGCATCAAGGACGGCCTCTCCAAGGACCGCTGAGTCCCTGGATCACTGAGCCGGACTCGCGCCGGACGGTCGCCGGACCGGAGGGGCCGGCAAGCCCGCCCCGTCCGCGTCCGGCGAACAGCGGAGCGTGACCCTTCCCAGAGAGCTCTGACAGTGCCAGGGTGGTCCGTGACCGCTCGACGTGGTCCTGCATCACCCCTCCCGGCATCGACCGGGGCGGGCGCGCAGCCCCGAGAAGAAGGAGACCTGTCCTATGGGAATCGGTGACCTGAACAACCTCGCAAACCAGCACTCGGACAAGATCAACGAGGCCGTGGACGGCGCTCAGGAGCAGCACGGCGACAAGCTGGGCGAGCACGCCGACACCGTGAACAAGGGTGTCGACGGCGCCCAGGAGAAGTTCCTGTCCGGTGAGAAGAACGAGGGCGAGCAGCAGGCCTGAGCCTGCCGTCGAGCCGCGGGAGCCCCCGCCCGGTCCGCCGGGACGGGGGCTCCCGTCTGTCCGGACCCGGGGAGGGCGGGCCTAGACTGGGCCCCATGCCTGCCGACCGCCAGATCACCCTGCGCTCCGCGCGGACGGGGGACGTCCCGGCCATCCGCGCGCTCGTGGAGCCGCTGGCCCAGGAGCGCGTGCTGCTCCAGAAGGAGGCGGTGGCCTTCTACGAGGCCATCCAGGAGTTCGTGGTCGCCGAGGACGCGGACGGCTCCCTCGCCGGCTTCGGCGCCCTCCACGTGATGTGGCAGGACATCGCCGAGGTCCGCACCCTCGCCGTCTCCCGGGACCACCGGGGCGCCGGCGTCGGGCACCTGATCCTCGAGGAGCTGCTCAGGCGCGCCCGGGTCGTGGGCGTCGAGCGGGTGTTCTGCCTGACCTTCGAGGTGGAGTTCTTCCGCCGGCACGGGTTCGCCGTGATGGCGGACCAGTCCGCCGTGGACCCCGAGGTCTACGCCGAGCTGCTGCGCTCCACGGACGAGGGCGTGGCCGAGTTCCTCGACCTCGCCCGGGTCAAGCCGAACACCCTCGGCAACACCCGCATGATCCGCACCCTCTGACGCCGGGACGCCCGGAGCGGGCGCGTCGCCCGCCGGTCCTCACCGCCGCGCCTCAACGCCACTCCGCCGGTCCCCGCCGGGGCCGGGCTCAGGACGGGAAGGCGAAGGCGCCGTCGTCGTCCCGGGCCAGCAGGCCGTCCGCCAGCAGCCCGGCCACGCACCGCTCCCACTGCGCGTCCCCGGGGCGGTGCGCCCCCAGGCGCCCACCGGCCACGACGACGGCGCGCAGCCCGTCCCCGGCCACCCGCCCGTGCTCGCGCACCGCGGCCATCACGGCCCCGCGCACCTGCCGGTCCGTGCCGGCCCACGCCTGGCCGCGCGGCGCCTGCTCCGGCGGCGGGGAGCCCGCGGCCACCCAGGCGCACGCGTCGGCGAGCGGGCAGCGCTCGCACGCCGGGGAGCGGGCGGTGCAGACCAGCGCCCCGAGCTCCATGACGCCGGCGTTCCACGCCTGGGCGCGGTCGGGGTCCTCCGGCATGAGGGCGTGGGCGCGGCGCATCTCCGCGCGGGTGAGGCTGCGCCCCGGCAGGGCCTGCCCGCCCACCGCGCGGGCGATCACGCGGCGCACGTTCGTGTCCACCACGGTCTCCGGCAGCCCGAACGCGAAGCTGGAGACGGCCGCCGCCGTGTACTCGCCGATCCCGGGCAGGGCGCGCAGGGCCGACGGGTCGGCCGGGACCTCCCCGCCGTGCCGCTCCACGATCGCCCGGGCGGCCTCCTGCAGGCGCAGCGCGCGCCGCGGATAGCCCAGCCGGTCCCACGCCGTGAGCACGTCCGCCGTGGGGGCGGCGGCGAGGTCGGCGGGGGTCGGCCAACGCTCGAGCCACGCGTGCCAGCGCGGCAGCACCCGCACCACGGGGGTCTGCTGGAGCATGATCTCGGAGACGAGCACGCCCCACGGCGGGCAGTCCGGGCTGCGCCACGGCAGGTCCCGGGCGTGCACGGCGAACCAGTCCAGCACCGCGTCGTGCAGGCGGGGCACGTCCACGGAGGGCGGGACGGCGGTCTCGGGCACAGGCATGGCGTCCACTGTAGGGCGGGCCGCCTACCCTGGAGGGCATGCCGTCTCGTCCGTCTTCCCCCGGGCCGAAGCCGTCCGCCGCCGTCTACCGCCGCCGGCGGCTCGTGGCCGCCCTGCTCGCGCTGGTCCTCCTGCTCCTGGTGGGCTGGGGCCTGTGGTCGCTCATCCGCCTGGGCATGGGCGCGCTCTCCGGGGACGACGCGGAGCCGAGCGTCTCGGCGCCCCCCACCCCGGTGCACTCGCCCTCGCCGGCGCCGCCGTCCGGCGCCACGCCCGGCGCGGCCTCGCCCACGGTGGCCCTCGAGGACGCGGCCGAGTGCCAGCCCTCCGACCTGCGCCTCGTGGCCTCGGCGGACAAGGCCCAGTACCTGCGCGGCGAGGAGGCGGTGCTGCGCCTGAGCGTCACGAACCTCTCCTCGAGCCCGTGCCGGGCGGACGTGGGCACGGCCCGGCAGGAGTTCACGGTGCGCACCGCCGAGGGGGACGACGTGTTCTCCACGCGCGTCTGCCAGGCGGACCCGACGTCCTCGGAGCGGGTGCTGACCCCGCACGAGGAGCTCACGGCCGTGTACCGGTGGTCCGGGCACGCCTCGAACGAGGACTGCGGCACCCCCGGAGCGCTCGCCACGGCGGGCCCGCACCTGCTGACCGTCACCCTGGGGGAGCAGACCTCCCGGCCGGTCGCCCTGCGGATCCAGGAGGAGGCGGCCCCGGGTGCCTGGGACGGCGCCTCCTCGGGCGCCCCGGCGTCCGGTTCGCCCGCGCCCTCGACGCCGGCCTCCCCGTCCGCGACGGGCTCGGCGCCCGCCGCCTCCTCGCCCGCCGTCTCCTCACCCGCCGCGCCGTCGGGCTCGGCGTCCGCCGCCTCCTCGCCCGCCCCGGCCTCCGGGTCGCCCGCGGCCTCGACTCCGGCCACGCCGTCGGCCTCGCCCTCGCGCTGACCGCTCGCCGGGCGCACGGGCGCCCGGCCGTGCCTCGGGCGCAGAGGCGCGGACCGCGGTCAGGCGCCCGCGCCGGCCCCCGTCCACGTGGGGATCGTGGCGAGGGCCTCGCCGATGGAGCCGACCTGGGCCACCGTGAACCCGGCGGGGACGTCCCCGAGAGGCTCGGGGGAGCGGGGGACCAGCGCCCGGGTGAAGCCGAGCCGGGCGGCCTCGCGCACCCGCCGGCCGATGCCCGGCACGGGGCGCACCTCCCCGGCCAGGCCGAGCTCGCCCACCGCGATCATCCCCTGCGGCACGGGGGCCGCGAGCTTGGCGGAGGCCACCGCCACGGCCACCGCGAGGTCCGAGGCCGGCTCGGACAGCCGCACCCCGCCCACGGTGGCCACGTAGCAGTCGTCCTGGGCCAGGGCGAAGCGGGCCCGGCGCTGCAGCACCGCCAGCAGCATGTTCACGCGCGCCGCGTCCACGCCGGAGACGGTGCGGCGCGGACCGCCGCCCGCCGAGGGCGTCAGCAGGGACTGCACCTCGGCCACGAGCGGACGCCGCCCCTCGAGGGTCACGGTCACGCACGTGCCCTCCACGGGCTCGGCCACGCCGGACAGGAACAGGCCCGAGGGGTCGTCGAGGGACTCGATGCCGTCCTCACGCAGGTCGAAGCAGCCCACCTCGTCCGTGGGGCCGAACCGGTTCTTCACGGCGCGCACCAGGCGCAGCCGCGAGTGGCGGTCCCCCTCGAACTGGCAGACCACGTCCACGAGGTGCTCGAGCAGGCGCGGGCCGGCGATGGTGCCGTCCTTGGTCACGTGGCCCACCAGCACGGTGGTGATGCCCTTCTCCTTGGCCGTGCGGATGAGGCTGGCCGCCACCTCCCGCACCTGGCTCACGCCGCCGGCGATCCCGTCCACCTCGGTGGACTGCAGGGTCTGCACGGAGTCCACGATCACCAGCTCCGGGTCCGTCCGCTCGATCTGCCCGAGCGCCCGGCCCAGGTCCGTCTCGGCGGTGAGGCGCAGGGTGTCCGCGATCGCCCCGATCCGGTCCGCGCGGGAGCGCACCTGCGCCGCGGACTCCTCGCCCGTGAGGTACAGGACCGAGCGCGGCCCGCCCCCGCCCGCGCCGCGCGCCGTCTGCGCCGCCACGTCCAGCAGCAGCGTGGACTTGCCGATGCCCGGCTCGCCGGCCAGCAGGATCACCGCGCCGGGCACCAGGCCGCCGCCGAGCACCCGGTCCAGCTCGCGCACGCCCGTGGAGCGGAACGAGGCGAGCGTGGCGTCCACGTCCGCGATGCGCGGGGCCACCTCCGCCACCGTGGCGGCCCGGGTGCGGCCCGTGGTGGACGTCAGCCCGACCTCCTCCACGGTTCCCCACGCCTGGCACTCCCCGCAGCGGCCCACCCACTTCACGGTGGTCCAGCCGCACTCGGTGCAGCGGTATCCGGGGGCGCGCTTCGCGGCGGTCTTGGTGGCCATGCGCCCACTCTAGGAGCCAGGCCGGACGGGATACGGCGGGCCGGGGTGAGGACGTGGAGCGCCGCCGTCGGGCTCAGACGCGCGGCAGGTAGGCGCGCGCCTCGTCGTGCGGGGCGCCGGTGGCCTCCAGGAGGTCCACCATCATGGGCCGCAGCAGCATCACGAGCGCCTCGCCGTGCAGCGAGCCGCCGCCCAGCTCGCGCGGGTCCAGTCGGGAGGCCGAGGCCCCCAGCGCGTCCCGCGCCACGGACAGGGAGCGGTGGCGGCCCTCGGCCTGCGGCTCCACGAGGGAGCGGTGCAGGATCCCGACGGCGTCCGCGGCGTCGTCGAACCAGGCCGCGAGGCGCTCGCGGTGGTCGTCGTCGAACGCTCCCTCGTCCAGGACCGAGACCACGCGCCGGGCCACGATCCGCAGGGAGCGCACGGCCAGGTCCGAGCGGTCGGCGGCGTTCGCCGCGTCGGACACGAAGGACCGTGACCTGCGCTGGAGCGGGTTGAAGGTGGCCTGCTCCTGGGCCATCTCCAGCTCCGCGCGGATCGACTCGAGCGTCCCCTGCGTGCCGCGGCACGCCACGAGCGCCATCCACGCCGTGCGGGAGTCCTCCTGGCGCAGGGCGCGGGAGAGGTCCCGCAGGACGGTGGCCATCGAGTCGTAGAGGCCCTCCAGGTGCCGTGCCGTGCCGCGGCGCACGTCCTGCGGCGAGAGGAAGGTGACCACGAGGGCCAGCAGTCCGCCCACGAGGGCGTCGGCGCTGCGGGCGAACGGCCCGCCCTGGGCGGCGGGCAGCAGCACCACGAGCACGGACTGCAGGGACATCTGCATGGTGAAGGTGGCCCCGGAGTCCAGGAAGCGCGCCACCATCACGGAGATGAACACCACCACGGTGGCCTGCCAGAGCCCGCGCCCCAGTGCCGCCAGAAGCAGGTCGCCGATGAGGATGCCCACCGTGCAGCCCACCGCCACCTCGGCCACCTTGCGCAGCTTCGGCTCGCGCTGGAAGCCCAACGCGATCAGCAGGGCCGTGGAGGCGAAGAGCGGCTGGTGGTGGCCCAGCACGGTCTCGGCGAACCAGTAGGCGCCCACGGCGCACACGGCAATGAGGGCGGCGTGGGGCACGGAGGAGCGCACGCGGGACCACCCGGCGCGGGAGCGGCGGCGCAGGAAGCGGCGCAGGCGCGCGCCCCGGGACTCCGGAGCCACCACGGGCACCGTCCCGGTGGCGGTGGCGAAGCGGTCCGACATGCGGCCAGCCTAGCCGCGGGCCGCGCCGCTGCCCTCGCCGTGGCGCCGTCGTCCCGTCGGCGGCTGGACAAGGCCCCGCCGAGCGGGCCCCTGGGGCGGCCCCAGCCTGCCATTGTGACCCGCGACACCGCTCGACGCCCGGAATGCCGGGCCCGTTCACCGTCTGTTCATCCGGGCCGGACATTCGATTCACCTCCGCCCCCTAGCGTCGGGAACGTCGCAGCTCCGGGCTCACCGGACGCCCTGCCCCACCCACGTCGTCTGACTGAAAGAGGCTCTCCGTGAAGGCTCTCCGCTTCGGCCGCTCCGCCGCGCTCCTGTCCGTGGCCGCACTCGCCCTGACCGCCTGCGGCGGCAACGACGGCGGCAACGCCTCCTCCGGCTCGTCCGAGGGCGGCACCGCCAGCGGCACCCTGATCGGCGGCGGCGCCTCCTCGCAGGAGTCCGCGATGACCGCGTGGGCCGACGGCGTGAAGTCCGTGGCCCCCGAGCTGACCGTGCAGTACTCGCCGGACGGCTCCGGCGCCGGCCGCGAGGGCTTCCTCGGCGGCGCGTTCTCCTTCGCCGGCTCCGACGCCGCCCTCAAGGAGGATGAGGCCGAGCAGGCCAAGCAGATCTGCGGCGACAACGGCGCCTTCCACGTGCCGGCCTACATCTCCCCGATCGCCGTCGCCTTCAACCTCGAGGGCGTGGACGAGGTCAAGATGGACGCCGAGACCATCGCCAAGGTCTTCTCCAAGGAGATCACCACCTGGAACGACCCGGCCATCGCGCAGCAGAACGAGGGCGTCGAGCTGCCCGACACCGCGATCACCGTCGTGCACCGCTCGGACGACTCGGGCACCACCGAGAACTTCACCGCCTACCTCACCGAGGCCGCCGGCGACGCCTGGAAGTACGACGAGGTCGAGACCTGGCCCTCCGAGATCACCGCCGAGTCCGCCCAGGGCACCCGCGGCGTGGTCGGCCAGGCCGCCCAGACCGACGGCGCCATCACCTACGCGGACGCCTCCGCCGTGGGCGAGCTCGGCACCGTGGCCGTGAAGGTCGGCGAGGAGTACGTGCCGTACTCCTCCGACGCCGCCGCGAAGACCGTCTCCGCCTCCGAGCAGAACGAGGACGGCTCGATCGAGCTCGACCGCGCCACCACCGAGGCCGGCGTCTACCCGGTCGTGCTGGTCTCGTACCACATCTACTGCAACCAGTACCAGAACCAGGAGACCGCCGACCAGGTGAAGGCGTTCGCCTCCTACGTCGTGTCCGAGGACGGCCAGAAGGCCGCCGAGGAGGCCGCGGGCAACGCCCCGATCGGCGCCGAGACCCGCGATGCCGCCGTGGAGCGCATCGAGGCCATCACCGCCGGCTGATCCCCGTCTGCTGACGGCGGAACCGCCGCGACGGCCCCGGCCGCCGGTCCCGCACGGGACCGGCGGCCGTCGGCCTGAACGGCGGCCCCCCTCCGCGGCGCCGCCGCGGACATCCCCACTGCACCGACCACGAGGGAAGTCACCGTGACCTCACCAGCCACCGAAGCGCCTCCCCGCGCCACCACGCTCAAGTCCTCCCGGGGTGGCGCCGCCGGCGACAAGGTCTTCTCCGGCCTGTCGCTGGCCGCAGGCGTCCTGATCCTGCTGACCCTCGCCTTCGTGGCGATCTTCCTCGTGGTCCGCTCGCTGCCGGCGCTGTTCCCGGACGCCTACGGCACGCCGCTGAAGTCCGCAGACACCTTCTTCCAGTACGTCTGGCCGCTCATGGCCGGCACGATCATGGCGGCGGTCATCGCACTGCTGCTGGCCACGCCCGTGGCCGTCGGCGTCGCGCTGTTCATCTCGCACTACGCGCCGCCGAAGATCGCCCAGCCCGTGGGCTACGTGATCGACCTGCTGGCCGCCATCCCGTCCGTGATCTACGGCATCTGGGGCTGGCTCACCCTCGCCCCGGTCATGGTGCCGATCTACCAGTGGCTCAACGAGTACCTGGGCTTCATCCCGTTCTTCGGCGGCCCGGTCACCGGCACCGGCCGCGTGATCATGACCTCCGGCGTGGTGCTGGCCGTGATGATCCTGCCGATCATCACGGCCCTCTGCCGTGAGATCTTCCGGCAGACCCCGAAGCTGCACGAGGAGGCCGCGCTCGGCCTCGGCGCCACCCGCTGGGAGATGATCAAGATGACCGTCTTCCCGTTCGCGCGGGCGGGCATCGTCTCCTCGGTCATGCTCGGCCTGGGCCGCGCCCTCGGCGAGACCATGGCCGTCACCCTGGTCCTCTCGGCCGGCGGGTTCAGCCTGTCCCTCATCGAGGAGGGCCGCAACGCCACCATCCCGTCGGAGATCGCGCTGAACTTCCCGGAGGCCTACGGCATCCGGCTCAACGAGCTGATCGCGGCCGGCCTCATGCTGTTCGTCATCACCCTGGTGGTCAACATGACGGCGCGCTGGATCGTGAACAAGCACAAGGAATTCTCGGGGGCCAACTGATGAGCACCGCAATCGACGACGTCTCGACGCGCCAGGACACCCCGCCGTCGAAGCACCGCCAGAACTCCCTCACGGCCGGGCAGAAGCCCGACTGGGTGTGGATGGCCATCGCCGCCGCGGCGGTCCTGCTCGGCCTCGGCATCGAGGCCCTCCTCAGCGGGGCGGCCCCGTTCTCCGAGGACTTCTCCCTCGCCCGCTTCGTGGTGCTCGCCGGCGTCCTCTACATCGCCGGCATGTACCTCGTGACCCGCGTGATGGAGAACCGCCGCCGCGCCTCGGACGGGCTGTGGAAGAACCTCGTGTGGACCGCGTTCCTCATCGCGCTGGTGCCCCTGGTCTCCGTGATCTGGACCGTGCTCGAGGGCGGCGGTCCCACGCTGCTCTCCAACCCGCAGGTCCTGTGGAACGATATGGACGGCGTCACCGGCGCCACCGACGCGGCCTACGACCAGGCGGGATCGCCCGCCGGCGGGCTGCCCGGCGGCTTCGCCCACGCCCTGATCGGCACCCTCGTGATCACGATCATCGCGACGCTGATCGCCGTGCCGATCGGCATGCTCGCCTCCATCTACCTCGTGGAGTACGGCCGCGACGGCTGGCTGTCCCGTGCCATCACCTTCTTCGTGGACGTGATGACCGGCATCCCCTCCATCGTGGCCGGCCTGTTCGCCTACGCGGCGATGACCGTGCTGCTCGAGCTCATCATGGGCCCCGGCCCGGCGGCCCTCCAGGCGGTCAAGATGGGCTTCACCGCCGCCGTCGCGCTCACCGTGCTGATGATCCCCGTGGTGGTCCGCTCCACCGAGGAGATGCTCCGCGTGGTGCCGAACGAGCTGCGCGAGGGCTCGTACGCCCTGGGCGTGCGCAAGTGGCGCACCATCTTCAAGGTGGTGCTGCCCACGGCCATCTCCGGCATCGCCTCGGGCGTCACGCTGGCCATCGCACGCGTGACCGGCGAGACCGCGCCGATCCTCGTGACCGCCGGCTACGCCATGACCACGAACTGGAACGCCTTCGACAACTGGATGACCGCCCTGCCGGTGTACATCTACCGTCAGATCGTGTCCCCCACCTCCCCGACCGCAGCGGACCCCTCCATGGCCCGCGCCTGGTCGGCGGCCCTGGTCCTGATCCTCATCGTGATGGCCCTGAACCTGCTCGCCCGCGTCATCGCCAAGGCGTTCGCCCCCAAGACCGGACGGTGACGGCCGGCCGGCCCGGCGTCGTCCGGGCCGGCCGCCCCCGCCCACCCAGACTCCCGCTCCCCAGCGATCCCCAGAAAGAGGACAGCATGTCCAAGCGCATCCAGGCCAAGGACGTCGACGTCTACTACGGCAAGTTCAAGGCCGTCGAGGGCGTCAACATCGACATCGCCCCCCGCACCGTGACCGCGTTCATCGGTCCCTCCGGCTGCGGCAAGACCACCTTCCTGCGCGCCATCAACCGCATGCACGAGGTGCTCCCGGGCGCCCACGTGGAGGGCCAGCTCCTGCTCGACGGCGAGGACGTCTACGGCCCCGGCGTGGACCCGGTGACGGTCCGCTCGCAGATCGGCATGGTCTTCCAGCGCCCCAACCCGTTCCCCACCATGTCCATCCGGGACAACGTGCTCGCCGGCTACAAGCTCAACGGCACCCGCCTCTCCCGCTCCCGCGCGGACGAGATCGTGGAGAAGTCCCTGCGCGGCGCCAACCTCTGGAACGAGGTCAAGGACCGCCTGGACAAGCCCGGCTCCGGCCTGTCCGGCGGCCAGCAGCAGCGCCTGTGCATCGCCCGCTCCGTGGCCGTCTCCCCAGACGTGATCCTCATGGACGAGCCCTGCTCCGCCCTGGACCCGATCTCCACCCTGGCGGTCGAGGACCTGATCAACGAGCTCAAGGAGCAGTACACGGTCATCATCGTCACGCACAACATGCAGCAGGCCGCGCGCGTGGCGGACAAGACCGCGTTCTTCAACATCCAGGGCATCGGCCAGCCCGGCAAGCTGATCGAGTTCGACGACACCAACGTCATCTTCAACAACCCCTCGAACCAGCAGACCGAGGACTACGTCTCCGGCCGCTTCGGCTGAGCCGTCCCGTCCGTCCCCCGACCCCGTCCGGCCGCGCGCCGGGCGGGGTCGCGGCGTCTGCGGGGGCCTCAGGCCAGGGGCAGCAGGGCCAGGGTGCCCAGCAGGCCGAGGGCGGCGCACACCACCGGGGTGAGCAGCCACCAGCCGCCCACGCGCAGCACGGTGGGCCAGCGCACGGAGGCGTAGGTCTGCGTCTGGCCGGCGCCCACGATGGCCGCCGTCGCCGTGTGCGTGGAGGACAGCGGCAGGTGCAGCACGAGCGAGCCCACGAACAGCAGGCCGGCGGGGACGACGGCGGCCACGGACGCCCGCAGCGGGTCCAGGCGCACGAGGCGCTCGGTGAGGGTCCAGGCGATGCGCCACGCGCCGCCCAGCGTGCCCAGGGCGATCGCGAGGGCGAAGAGGACGGAGACGACCACGAACTCGGCCGTCAGCGCGTCCGGGGAGAGCGCGGCCCCGGAGCCCAGCAGCACGGCGGCCCACAGCACGCCCACCCGCTGGCCGGCCTGCAGGCCGTGGCCCATGGCCATGGCGCCGGCAGACACCGCGAGGGCGATGCGGGCCCGGCGCTGGACGTTGACGGTGGTGCCCGTCGTCGCCACCTGCACCACCGGCCCGGTGAGCAGGCGGGCCAGGCCCCACGCGATCACGGGGGAGAGCAGCAGGCTGAGCACCACCTCCACGCGGACGCTCTCGAGGATGGAGCCGGCGAGGTCGTCGTGCAGGCTCAGCTGCACGGCCAGGTGGGCGCCGGCCAGCGCGGAGAGCACCGCGTGGGTGGTGGAGCCGGGCAGCCGGCGCCACCACAGCAGCAGGCCCCACAGGACGGCGACCACGGCCGTCACGCCCACGGCGAGCGGGCCGACGTCGCCACGCACTGCGGGCGAGGTGAAGTAGTGCACGCTCAGCGTGATCAGGCCGATGCCCAGCAGGGCGCCCACCGCGTTGATCAGGGCGGTCATCACCAGTGCGAGGCGGGGCGTGAGGGCGCGGAAGCGCACGGGCAGCGCGACGGCGTTGGGGGCGTCCCGGAACCCCGTCATGGCGGCCAGGGCGCACAGCAGGAGGGCGACGACGGCGAGTCCGGGCGTCACGGGGCGCCGCCCGGCTCAGGACTCACGGACCAGCACCATGCCCAGGTCGGTGTTGACGCGGCCGAGGGCCTCGAGGGCCGACTGCAGGGCCCAGGCCACCTCGCGCTGACGGTTGAAGTCGCGCTGCAGCAGGTCCATGCCGAGGTCGGCGAGCCACTGGACCATGATCCGTTCGGTGCGGCGGGAGGCGCGCAGCAGCTGCATCCACGTGGCCTCGAGGGCGTCGAGGTCGCGCAGCTCGGTGGTGGAGCGGCCCAGGAGCTCGGCCTGGCGGCCGACGGTCTCCAGGACGTCGAGCGCGTGCGCGGGCAGGTGCTCGAGGTCCGCGCGCTGGATGAGCACGCCGGCGGAGACCACGCGCTGGGTGGCGGCGTGCACGCCGCCGGCCAGTCGGTAGAGGTCCTGGCGGGGCAGGGGAGTCACGTAGGCGCTGCGCAGCGCGGTGAGGAAGGACATGAGGGAGGCCGTGGAGGCGGCGTCGAGGTCCTCGAGCTCGCGGGCGGTCCGGTCGGCCTCCGGCCCGCGGGCGCCGGCCACCTGGGCCACGAGGTGCACGGAGCGGCGCAGCGCCTCCGCGAGGTCCACGATGTGGCGCAGCGCTGGGGTGTCGCGCGTGACCAGCCAGGGCATCCGGGGGGACATGGGACGGCGGCTCTCTCGATCGGCGGGTGCGGGGAGGGGCGACGACGACGCCGGACCGGGAACGCCTCTCGGCGGAAGGCCGCTCGCAGCGGCTGAATGTTGGAGCCCGGGGTTACCAGCGGCCCGACGCCGTCACGGATCAGTCTAGCGATCCGTTCCGGAACGCTCGAGCCGCCTCCTCCAGGGCCTCGGAGGTGGAGACGAGCCGGGCCGCGCGGCGGGTGAGTCCGGCGGCGAGGGCGGGGTCGGCGGCCTCGGCGGCCGCGGCGTGCTCGACCTGGCCCAGGGCCACGACGCGCCCGTAGGCGCCCGCGCGCTCGAAGGCGACGTCGATCTCGGAGCGGTACGCGCCCGTGAGGATGGTGTCCGTGAGACGGCGCAGCTCGTCGGGCCCGGGCGGCTCCACGGCCCCGGCCACCGCGCGGGCCGCGTGCGCGGCGTGCCCGGCGCGGTACCAGGCGGCCCAGCGCTCGCCGTCGCGGGCCGTGGCCTCCTGGAGCGCGTAGAGCCGCCAGAGGGCGCCGGCGAGGGACACGGGCGGGGCGTCCGCCCACAGCTCGGCGAGGGTCTCCACGCCCAGCTCGCGGACGAGCCCCACGAGCCGCTCCACCACCTCGGGGTCCTCCTCGGCGCGGCCGCCTGCCACGAGGGCGTGGGCGAGCCGGGAAGCGGCCGCGGCCACCTCCTGCGGGTCCTCGCCGCCGGCGAAGCGCGCGAGCTCGTCCGGCTCGGACAGGCGCGGCCGGTGCGGGCGCACCAGGCCGGAGGCGCTCGAGCTGGCGCCGCGGCCGGTGGTCTGGCGGTGTCGGGCCATGGGCGGACGGCTCCTCTCGGGGGCTCGGCGGGGCGGGGGCCGACGGCGACGGCGGACGGCCCGGTCCACGGTAGTGCCCCCGCCGGGTCGGCTACCATCGAAGGGTGCCCGTGAGGGTCGCCGCCGGGGCCGAGCGCCGCCGTCGTCGGCCGCGGGCGAGGGCCTTTAGCTCAGCTGGCAGAGCATCGGACTTTTAATCCGCCGGTCGCGGGTTCGATCCCCGCAGGGCCCACCGGGAACGGCCCCTGACTCGGGAATATTCCGAGCCGGGGGCCGTCTGGTTATCCGCGAACGCCTCCTACCCAGCGGGGACCTGCAAGCGGAGACCCGGCGGAGTGACTACGGCTGCCGACGTTATCGCCTCATTTGAGGAAGGCCGCCAGGCTGACGATGAGCGCCAATGCTGTACCCAGGAATATCAGCCACGCAGCCCAGCACCTGGCGATGACGCCGCGCGTTCGCCGGCACCGTGCCCTCCCGGGCTGCCACCAGCACCTCCGCGGTTTTCCGCTGGGCCTCCAGCGCCGCGCGCGTGTCCGACAGCCTGGACCTCAACATAGCCGCGATGCTCGCTGAGGCTGACGCCCGGGAGGCGGCCCTCCTGGCGTCCGCGCCCCCGCCCAAGCTCTCAGCTGAGGACCGCCGCGTCCTGGCCCAGCTCTGCCGGGAGCCCTGACCCCTGACGGCCCCACGCACGCCCCGTTTCCCTTCCCGGGAGGCGGGGCGTCGTCGTGCCCACGGGAGGTCGGGAGAGGATCGCCTGCGGCCCGGGAGCGGGGCGTCCTTCCCCCGGTATGGCTTCCGCAGGTCCACCTATCCAGCGCACAGCCGTAGATGTCTGCGGCATCATGGGCGTCCAGAAGATATAGGCGGCCGAGCATGGTTGCCGGGCAGGGTGGGGCCTGGAATGCCCATCCGGGGTCAAGGGGCTAAATCTTGGTAGTTTTTATAGGTCAGGCGGCGCCTGAAGCATCTGCAATATCCTCCATTTGGGAGGGTGCTGCCGTAGTTGTGTCTTTCTTAGCTCTCATTCTTTCAATAGTGGCATTGCGCCTTTCTAATAGAAGGCAGGTGGATGCAAACTCAATCGCCGGGGATGCTCGGAATGAAGCTCGAAAAGCCAATGCAATCGCTGTCGAAGCAAAGGACATCGCCCTCCAGGAGAGTGAGCGGTCCTATCGAGTGAAGATGTATGAACTGCTTACCCCGGCCGCTTCTGCCATGCAGGCTCTCGCTGACGCTCTCCAGGGTCCTCCTCGCAAGGGTCGCGCTAGCGAGGAGTTTGGCGAGCTGGTTGGTGAGGCTGTGGGGTCACTCAGCGCGGCTCGATCCCTGGCAGGAGCGGGTACTGCTGGATCGCGGGCGGTGAGTCATGCAATCAAAATAGTGATGACTGTTCTCGAGGTGGTTCTAACCTACCGTTCAATCAGCCCCGAGGAACTTTCCAAGATGAACCCCGAGACGAAGAGGGGAATTAAGAGGCTTGCTGAGACCTCGATATCGAGTTTAAAGGTGGCGGCCCTCTATGTGAATGGAATTCCCTCCGCCGGGACGGAGGGCCCCTCCTTGGAAAGCCTGGACAGTGACCTCGGCGGACTTTTAGAGGTGTGTAGAGGGCGATTGGAGCGGTTGGAGCAGCTGGGTTTCAAGGGAGTTCTGTTCCAGAACGAGGAGCTCCTACTATCCCGACTGGAGGAGTGACCGGGGGCGGGGGCTTGGCATGTCTGACGCATCGACCGCCGTAGACCCGCGAACGGCCCAGCGTCTACCCAGCGGAAACGTTCAGAAACAGGCGGATTGGCCCGGATGGGAAGGCGGCTCGGGCCGCCCAGAATCGGCGGAATCATGCGGACAACAGGGCCGGTGGGGCGCCCCAGAACCTAGACCCTAGACTCCGCCGGTCGCGGGTTCGATCCCCGCAGGGCCCACAGCGAACGGCCCCTGACTCGGCATGACGCCGGGCCGGGGGCCGTCGTCGTCCCGCGGCGGGGCGCCCCTCAGGCTCCCAGCACGCGGTTCAGGTGGTCGTTGGCGAAGACCCGGCCCGGGTCGACGGCGTCGCGCTGGGCCAGGAAGTCCCCGAACCGGGGGTAGGCCTCGGCGGCCCACGCGGCGTCGCGGGTGTGCTCCTTGCCCCAGTGCGGGCGCCCGTCTAGGCCCAGGAACAGCTCCTCGACCGCGCGGAAGCAGTCGGTGGGGTCCTCGCGGTGGTAGCGGTGCACGGCCAGGTACACGGACTCGCGGCCGTGCGCGGTGGAGAGCCACACGTCGTCGGCGGCCGCGGTGCGGACCTCCACGGGGAAGGAGACCGGGTCCCCGCCGCGGGCGCGGTCGGCCAGGAGCGCGCGCAGGCAGGTGAACGCCTCCGTGAAGCGCTCGAGTGGCAGCGCGTACTCCATCTCCCGGAAGCGCACCGCGCGGTCCGCCACGAACACCCGGTGGGAGACGTCCGTGTAGGTGCGGCGGTCCACGCCGCGCGCGGCCGCCGCGTTGAGCGCCGGCACGAGCCGCGGCATGCGGGCGCCCAGGCGGCACGTCGCCTCGTAGAGGCCGTTGGCGAGGATCCGGTCCATCACGGCGGCGCGCAGCGGCGGCACGGGGTCCAGGCCCGAGCCCAGCGGCAGCCGGGTGTTCTCCTTGGTGAGGGCCACGGACGTGCCCGGGAACCAGTAGAACTCGAGGTGGTCCGCGGCCCGGGAGCGCTCCACGAAGGAGGCGACGACGTCCTCCAGCGGCTCCGACCGCTCCTCGGCCCGCAGCAGGAACGCCGGCACGGCCTGGATCTCGGCCTCCACGACCACGCCGAGCGCGCCGAGGCCCACCCGGGCGGCCTGGAACAGCTCCGGCTCGGTCCGCACGTCCAGCCATCGGACCGCGCCGTCCGCGGTGACGAGCCGCAGCCCCGTGACCATCCCGCCGTAGCCGGTGAAGCCCAGCCCGGTGCCGTGCGTCGAGGTGCTCAGCGCCCCGGCCAGGCTCTGCCGGTCGATGTCCCCCATGTTCGCCAGCGCGAGCCCGTGCGCCCCCAGCAGCGGGCCGAGCCGGTGCAGGGGCGTGCCCGCGAGTACGCGCACCCGACCGGTGGCCCGGTCCACGCCCGTGAGGCCGCTGAGGGCGTCGAGCTCCAGCTGCACGCCGTCCGTGACGGCGATCGGGCTGAACGAGTGCCCGGCGCCGATCGGCTTCACGCGCCGTCCCGCCGCCGCGGCCCTCCTGACGACGTCGGCCACCTCCGCCACGGAGCCCGGCCGGGCCGTCTCGGCGGGGGCCCAGGACGCCGAGCCGGACCAGGTGGTCCGGCGGCCCGCGCCGGGGCCGGGGGCGCCGTCGTCGTGGCCGCGGACCGCGCCGCCCTCGCGCCCCGCACCGCCCTCACGGGCCGCGCGGGGCAGCCGCACCAGGCGGGGCGGCGGGACCGCGCCGCGCAGGGCCCCGAGGGCGCGGCGGGACGGCGAGGCGGGGGAGGGCGAGGCGGTCACGTGAACATCCTCCCCTCGCCCCGGTACGTGGGCCAGAGGTCCACGATCGCGTCGGCCTGCGCGCTGTACACGGCGACGGCGTCCAGGTGCTCGGCCGGCTCGCCGCCCTTGGCATGGCGGAAGAACACCGGGTCGCCGAGGGCGAGACGTGCGGCGCCCGGCCCGTGCAGCGGCGTCTGCACCTCGCCGGCACCCTCCTGCCGCGTGAGCCGCAGCCCCGCGGGCCAGGCCACCGTGGGCCACCGGTCCGCGCCCGGCGCGCCCGAGGCGATCCAGCCGCCGCCGGCCACCGTGACCACGTCCGGTGCGGGCCGGCGCACCACGGGGCGAACGTAGGACGCCGCCGGGCGCAGATCCAGGCCGTGGAAGCCGTCGAAGCTCGCGGGCGCCAGCAGGCCGGAGCCGGCGCCGAGCTCGGTCACCACGCCCTCGGCCGCCGTCTCGGCCAGCGAGCCGGTGCCGCCGCCGTTGACGAAGTCCAGCTCCGCACCCGCCGCGCGGACCGCCTGCCGCACCGCCGTCACGATCGCCGGCCGCCGCCGGGCGAGGTCCCGCCGCGAGCCGGACTTCACCACGCGCACGGCCGCGGCGCGCGGACCGGAGGCGTCGGGGAGCCCGGCCACCTGGGCCTCGTAGGCCAGCACGCCGCTCAGCCGGACCCCGGGCGTCCGCAGGATCCGGTCCGCGAGCTCCCGGGCCTGGTCCGGGGTGCGCACGGGGGAGCGCAGGGCACCCACGCGCAGCCGGGCGAGCGGGCGCCACGCCGTGTCCACGTCCAGGCACAGCCGCAGCGGCGGCAGGTCCGCGGCCCCCTGGCCGGGGTGCACGCCCGCGGCGCGGACGCGGTCCTCGATCCAGCGCAGGTGCTCCGCCGAGTCCACCGTGAGCACCACCGCCGCGCGGGCCCGCGGCGAGCGCAGCAGCGCGTCCAGGGCGGCCTCGTCCGCGGTGGGGTAGGCCACGAGCACGTCCGGCTGCCCGGACTCGGCCCACCACAGCGCCTCGGCCAGCGCGTACGCCATCACCCCGCGGAAGCCGGGCTGCTCCAGGGCCTCGACGACGGCGCGGCGGATCCGCAGGGACTTGGAGGCCACACGCACCGGCACGCCCGCCGCCCGGGCGGCCATGACGGCGGCGTTCGCCCGGAACGCGTCCAGGTCCAACACGCCGAGCGACCGGGAGCGGTCCGCGGCGGGCAGCGCGGCGAGCGCGTCCGCGTACCGCTCGTAGGGCGGCGCCACGGGGCGGGCGGGGCGGGGCATATCTAGGATGGAACCATGCCGACCCCGCCCACGACATCCATCGAGACGCTCCGTTCCGGTCATCCGGTGGTGTGGTCCCGGCCCGCGGCGGAGCGCCCGGGCACGGACCTCGTCCTGGTGCTCCACGGCTACGGGTCCAACGAGGTCAGGGCCGCGAACCGGTTCTTCCCCATGCTCCCCGAGCGCTGCACCGGCCTGGCCGTGCGCGGGGGCTTCGAGATCGACGCCGCCGCCACGGAGGGCCCCGGAGACCCCGGCGCCCACGGCTGGTTCCTGCTCGACCTGATGCTCCAGTCCGACTTCGCCCAGGTGGTGGCCGCCGCCCACCGGGTGTTCGACGTGCTGGCCTCCGAGGAGGTGGCGCAGGCGCGGTTCCGCACCGTGTCCGTGCTCGGCTTCTCCCAGGGCATGGCCATGGCCACCACGCTCATCCGCCTGCGCCCCGAGGCCTTCGCGTGCGGCGTGGGGCTGAGCGGCTTCGCCGTCGACAACGAGCTGCTCGCCGTCCTCGACTCCCCGCCCGAGGGGCCCGGCCCCCGGCCCTTCTTCTGGGGCCGGGACGTCGAGGACCCTGTGATCCATCCGGACGCCGTCGCCCACACCCGCGCGTGGGCCGAGGAGCACACCCTCCTGACCGTGCGCACCTACCCCGGCGTGCTGCACGGCATCGGCCCGGAGGAGGTCCGTGACGTGCGCATCTTCCTCGAGCATTCCCTGCGCGCGGCGACGCCCGACTCCTGACCGCGGCGCGGGCCTGCCGATACCCTGACCGGCATGGCAAAGAACTCGATGATCGGTCGGTACACGTCCGGGAAGGTGAAGGACTTCGCTCTGAAGTCGGCACTCGATGAGAACGGGGAGCCCACGGAGGGCTTCGAGAAGGTCGTGTCCAAGGTGCTGGACATCCAGCGCCCGCTGGTCCTGAAGCACATCCAGAACGTGGCCGCGAAGAATCCGGAGCTCACTGCCGAGCAGATCGCGGAGCGGCTGGGGCAGCAGTACCTCAACGCCGTGACGGGCGCCGGCGCGGCCGTGGGCGGCACGGCGATCGTCCCCGGCATCGGCACCGTGGCGGCCCTGGGCCTGTCCGCGGCGGCCACGGTGGGCTTCATGGAGGCCACCGCCCTCTACGCCCAGTCCCTCGCCGAGCTGCACGGCATCACCATGGAGGATCCCCAGCGCGCCGAGGCCCTGGTGATGGCCCTCATGCTCGGCGACGACGCCAAGGAGCTCCTCCGCGAGGCCGCCGCCAAGGCCGGCCGGCCCTTCGACCCCAACGCGAGCCTCAACGCGCTCGCGGGCTCGGCCGCGGGCACCGGCGGCGGCGCCGGCATCAGCGCGTTCGTGATGGACCGCCTCAAGCGGACCTTCATGAAGAAGATGCTCGTGCGCCAGGGCGCCGGCTTCCTGGGCCGCGCCGTGCCGTTCGGCGTCGGCGCGGTGATCGGCGGCGTCGGCAACCGGGCCATGGGCAAGGCCGTGATGGAGAACGCACAGGAGCTCTTCGGCCCCCTGCCCACCGTGATCCCGGGCGAGATCCGCGAGGGCGCCGCGCGGCAGGCCCAGGAGGACGACGGCGAGGGCGGCGTGTTCACCGCGATCCGCCGTGCCCTGCCCGGCGGGGACGACAAGAAGGACGCGGCCAAGGCCTGACCCGTCCCACGGCCTGACCCGGCCGCAGCCTGACCACCTTCAGGAGATTCGGGTGGGTTGTCGGAGGTGTGGGGCCCTTCCACCCCCGACAACTCACCCGAATCTGCATGTGAGGAGACGGGGGGGCCGACGGCGCGTACGACGGCGGCCCGAGGGTCCCGGGAAATTCGGGTGGGTTGTCGGAGGTCTGAGGTGCTTTCACCTCCGACAACTCACCCGAAACGCGTCCTGGGGGGCGTGGGGCGTGGCGTGGGGTTGCCCGGCGGGTCGGCTTCAGAGGAACAGCGTCGCGACGGCGTGGATCGTCAGGCCCGCGAGGGCGCCGACGATCGAGCCGTTGATCCGGATGTACTGCAGGTCCCTGCCCACGAACAGCTCGAGGGTGCGCGCGGTCTGGTCCCCGTCCCAGCGGGCCACGGTCTCCTCGATCACCCCGGTCACCGCCGGGCCGTAGGTGCTCAGCGCGTACGCGGCGGCGGCGCGGGCGTGCCCGTCCACGCGGTCGCGGAGCACGGGGTCCTCCTGCAGGCGGGCGCCGAGGTCGCGCAGCGCGGCCACGAGGGCGCGGTGCAGGTCCGAGGCCGGGTCCTCGAGGGCGTCCAGCAGCGAGTCCCGCAGGGACGTCCACGCCCGGCCGGCCCAGGCACGCAGCCGCTCGTCCGCGAACAGGCTGTGCTTGAACCGCTCCACGGAGGCCCGGGTGTGCGGGTCGTCGCGCATCTCGGCGGACAGGCGGGTGAGCCAGTCATCGACGGCGCGGCGGGCCTCGTGGCCACGGTCGTCGCGGATCCCGGCGAGGTACTTGAGGGCCTCGGCGTGCAGGCGCTCGGCGAGCAGCCGGTCCACGAGGTCGGGGCTCCACTCGGGGGAGCGGCGGCGCACGGTCTCCACGAACATCTCCGGGTGGTCGGCCACCCAGTCCCCGGTGTGCTCCACCACGAGGTCCACCACCCGCTCGTGGTGCCGGCCGGACACCACGTCCTGGAGCACGCCCGCGAGCGTGGGGGACCACTCGGGCTCCACCATGTGCCGCTGCATGAGCTGGCGCAGCAGCTCCTGGACGGCGTCGTCGTCGGCGGCCGCCATGGCGCCCCGGGCCGCCGTCGCCACCTCGCGCGCGGCCCGCTCCGCGTTCTCCGGGCGGCGCAGCCAGCCGCCGGCGGCCGCGGCCACCTCGAGGCCCTCGACCTTCTCCCGGGCCACGTCCGAGTCCAGGAAGTTCTCCTGCACGAACTCGGTGAGCGCGGCGCCGAGCTGGTCCTTCTTGCGGGGGATGAGCGCGGTGTGCGGCACGGGGATCCCCATGGGGTGGCGGAACAGGGCCGTCACGGCGAACCAGTCGGCGAGGGCGCCCACCATGCCGCCCTCCGCGGCGGCGCGCACGTAGCCCCACACGGGGTGCACGTCCTGCAGCGGGAAGGCGACGGCGAACACCACGGCCAGCGCCACGAGCAGGCCCAGGGCCACGGCCTTCATGCGGCGCAGGCCCCGCTCGCGCTCGAGCGTGCCGGCGCTGAGCAGCTGCCGGGCGGGGTCCGGGGAGAGGGACACGGGAGGCTCCTGATCGCGCGCACCGAATGGTCCCCACCAGTTAACCAGCCGGGCACCGGACGGTGACGCCCCCGGCACCCGCCGTCCCTAGCCTGGCGGCGTGCCCGCCCTCGTGATCGCCCATCGCGGCGCCTCCGCCGCCTTCCCCGAGCACACCCGCGCCGCGATGCTGCACGCCCTCGAGGCGGGCGCCGACGGCCTCGAGTGCGACGTGCAGCTCACCCGCGACCGCGAGGTCGTCTGCTGGCACGACCCCACGGTGGAGCGCACCTCGGACGGGTGCGGCGCCGTCGCCGACCACACCCTCGCTCGGCTGCGCACCCTGGACGTCCTCGCGGCGCCCGCGCGCGGCACGGGCCCCACGGAACGCACGACGACGGCGCTCCCCGCCGCGTACGGCGGCGCGGGGGAGCAGGTGCTCACCCTGGCGGAGCTGCTCGGGATCGCGACGGCGGCCGGCCGGCCGGTGCGCCTGGCCGTGGAGCTCAAGCACCCCTCGCCGTTCGGGCACGAGCTCGAGGAGCGGGTGCTGCGGGAGCTGCTGCGGGCCGGGTGGGACCCGGAGACGGGCCGGGTCGGCCAGGTCCGGGTCTCGCTGATGAGCTTCCATCCGGATGCGCTGCGGCACGTGGCGCCGCTGGCCGGCACCGACCCCCTCTGCCCGCTGCTGGACCTCGTGCCCCGGGACGTGCCCAGCCGGCTGGCGCGGGGTCCGCTGGGTCGGGCTGCGGTCCGCTCGGCGGTGCGGGGCTCGCTCGCCGGGTCCGAGGCCATGGTCTGGGGCGGCCGCGCCGGGATGGCCGGGCCGTCCGTGGCGTACGTGCGGGAGCACCTGGCGGACGTGAAGGCCTGGCTCGCGGCGGGTCGGCGGCTGCGCGTGTGGACCGCGGACGCCCGCGAAGACGTGGACTTCCTGCTGGCCCACGGGGTGCAGGAGATCACCACGAACCGCCCCGCCGAGGTGCTGGACTGGGTCCGGGAGCACGCCGCCGCGCCTCGGGAACCGGCGCCCGTGCGCGCCTGAGCCGAGCCCCGCGCTTTCGTGCGGGAAACGGGAGCCTCCCGCGGCCCCGTGCGCGCCTGAGCCGAGCCCCGCGCTTTCGTGCGGGAAACGGGAGCCTCCCGCGGCCCCGTGCGCGCCTGAGCCGGGCACCCCTGCGTTGTACCGGGGGGTGTGCGAGTGGCTATAGTCACACCACGGCCGTGTTCCGGACCACATTCCAGGGGCGTGGCCGCCTCGCACCCGCGTCTCGGATGAGACCTCATCCCCGGAGGAGCCCCCCATGGCCACCCGTCTGCGTCAACGACTCCTGTCCGCCGCCGCGCTCACCGCGGCCGGCGCCCTGCTCATCACCGGCTGCGCCGAGAGCCAGCGCGACTCCGGCGGCTCCGCCGGCGGCAGCGGCTCCAACGGCGACGCCGCTCAGGTGGACGGCTCGTTCATCTTCGCCGCCTCCTCCGACCCCAAGACCCTGGACCCGGCCTTCGCCTCCGACGGCGAGTCCTTCCGCGTCTCCCGCCAGATCTTCGAGGGCCTCGTGGGCACCGAGCCCGGCACCGCGGACCCCGCGCCGCTGCTCGCCGAGTCCTGGGAGTCCTCCGAGGACGGCCTCACCCACACCTTCAAGCTCAAGGAGGGCGTGACGTTCCACGACGGCGAGCCCTTCAACGGCGAGGCCGTGTGCGCCAACTTCGACCGCTGGTACAACTTCACCGGCATCCAGCAGGCCGAGACCGTCTCCTACTACTACGGCAAGCTGTTCCGCGGCTTCGCGGACGACCCGGAGAACGCGGTCTACGAGAGCTGCGAGGCCAACGGGGACGCCGAGGCCACGGTCACCCTGGCCCAGCCGTTCGCCGGCTTCATCGCCTCCCTGTCCCTGCCGGCGTTCGCCATGCAGTCCCCGAAGGCGCTCGAGGAGTACAAGGCCGACGAGATGGGCGGCTCCGCAGAGTCGCCGCAGATGTCCGAGTACGCCCGCGCGCATCCGACCGGCACCGGCCCGTACAAGTTCGACTCCTGGAGCGTGGGCGAGGACATCAAGCTCTCCGCCTACGAGGACTACTGGGGCGAGGGCGGCGACGTCACGGACATCACCTTCCGCGTGATCGACGACCCGGTGGCCCGCCGCCAGGCCCTCGAGGCCGGCGACATCGACGGCTACGACCTCGTGGCCCCCGCCGACACCCAGGCCCTGTCCGACGCCGGCTTCAACGTGGTGGCCCGCGATCCCTTCACCATCCTCTACCTGGGCCTGAACCAGCAGCAGGAGGAGCTGAAGGACGTGAAGGTGCGCCAGGCGATCGCCCACGCGATCGACAAGGAGGCCCTGATCGGCCAGACCCTCCCCGAGGGCACCGAGCCGGCCACGCAGTTCATCCCGAAGTCCGTGAACGGCTTCTCCGAGGACGTGACGAAGTACGAGTACGACCCGGAGAAGGCCAAGCAGCTGCTGGCCGAGGCCGGCTACGCCGACGGCTTCACGATCGACTTCAACTACCCCACGGGCGTCTCGCGTCCGTACATGCCGACCCCGGAGCAGGTGTTCTCGAACCTCTCCAACCAGCTCTCCCAGGTGGGCATCCAGGTCGAGGCCAAGCCGGCCAAGTGGAGCCCGGACTACCTGAACCAGGTCCAGGGCACCGCCGACCACGGCCTGCACCTGCTGGGCTGGACCGGCGACTACAACGACACGGACAACTTCGTGGGCGTGTTCTTCGGCCAGGAGAAGCCGGAGTTCGGCTTCGACAACCCGGAGCTCTTCTCCGCCCTGGAGGAGGCCCGCGGCGTGCCGACCCTCGAGGAGCAGACCCCGATGTACGAGGAGATCAACAAGCAGATCTCCGACTTCGTCCCGGCGATCCCGCTCGCGCACCCGGCGCCCTCGCTGGCGTTCGACGAGCGCGTGGCCTCCTACCCGGCCAGCCCGGTCAACGACGAGGTCTTCACCGAGATCGACCTGACCGAGTGATCCGGGCTCACCGGGGCTGACCGCCCCGATGGCGACGACGGAGCCGGACCCCCGGCTCCGTCGTCGCCGCCCGGACCCCCGCCGCCCGTCCCTCGCACCGACCGGCCCGGCCCCGCGCCGGCATGGAGGCACTCGTGCTCAGACTCATCGGCAAGCGCCTGCTGCTGCTGATCCCCACACTCTTCGGACTCTCCGTCCTGCTGTTCCTGTGGGTCCGCAGCCTGCCCGGCGGCCCCGCCACCGCCCTGCTCGGCGACCGCGCCACCCCGGAGGCCGTGGCCCGCGTGAACGCGGCCTACGGCTTCGACAAGCCCCTGCTGGAGCAGTACACGACCTACATGGGGCGGCTGCTGCGGGGCGACTTCGGCACCTCGACCATGACCAACCGGCCGGTGCTCGAGGAGTTCGCGGACCGGTTCCCGGCCACCCTCGAGCTCTCGCTGTTCGCGATCGTGTTCGCGGTGGCCATCGGCATCCCGCTCGGCTACTGGGCCGCCCGCCACGTGGGCCGGTGGCAGGACAACATCGCCGTCGTCCTGTCCCTGATCGGCGTCGTGGTGCCCGTGTTCTTCCTGGCCTTCATCCTGAAGTGGGTGTTCGCCGTGAAGCTCGGCTGGCTGCCCACGGACGGCCGGCAGGACCCGCGCCTGGACGCCACGCACTACACGAACTTCTACGTGTGGGACGGCATCAGCACCGGCGAGTGGGACGCGGCCCTGAACGCGCTGACCCACCTGGTGCTGCCCGGCATCGCGCTGGGCACCATCCCGCTGGCGATCATCGCCCGCATCACGCGCGCCTCCGTGCTGGACGTGCAGAACGCGGACTTCGTGCGCACGGCCCGCGCCAAGGGCCTGGCCCCGCGCCTGATCCGCGACCGGTTCATCATGCGCAATGCGCTGCTGCCGGTGAGCACCACGCTGGGCCTGCAGCTGGGCCTGCTGATCTCGGGGGCGGTGCTCACCGAGACGGTGTTCGCCTTCAACGGGATCGGCAGATTCCTGGCACAGGCGATCTTCCAGCTGGACTTCCCGGTGCTGCAGGGCTTCATCATCTTCATCGCCCTGATCTACTCGCTGATCAACCTGGTCGTGGACGTCTCCTACGGCCTCATCGACCCGAGGGTGCGTGTCTCATGAGCGTGAACCTGCCACCGAGCCCGGGCGGCGGGCCCGCCGAGGGCGACGTCGACCACGCGCTGGCGCCCGTCGAGGCGGGCGCCACCCAGGAGACCACCGAGGCGGCCGCCGACGCGCGCGGCACGTCCGTGTGGGGCGCCGCGTTCCAGCGGCTGCGCCGCAACCCGGCGGCCATCGCCGGCGCCGTCATCGTCGCGCTGTTCGTCCTCGTGGCGGTGCTGGCCCCCGTGCTGGCGCCGTACGCCGGCACGGACACCCCCGGCATGCGCGAGATCCGACCCACCCACGTGCCCGGCCCGGGCGAGGTGGACGGCTACCCGCTGGGCCTGGACCGCTTCGGCGGCGACGTGCTCTCCAAGCTGATCTGGGGCGCGCAGGCCTCGCTGATCATCGGCGTCGTCTCCACGGCGTTCGGCCTGGTCGGCGGCATGCTGCTGGGCCTGCTGGCCGGCACGTTCGGCGGCTGGGTGGACTCCGTGGTCATGCGCACCGTGGACATCCTGCTCTCCGTGCCGAACCTGCTGCTCGCGGTCTCCATCGCGGCGATCCTCGGCCAGACCCCGTTCGCGGTGATGATCGCGATCGGCGTGGCGCAGGTACCGATCTTCGCGCGCCTGCTGCGCTCCTCGATGCTCACGCAGAAGGGCTCGGACTACGTGCTGGCGGCGCAGACCCTCGGCCTGTCCCGCGGACGGATCACCATGTCCCACGTGCTGCCGAACTCGCTGGGCCCCGTGATCGTGCAGGCCACCCTCACCCTGGCCACCGCCGTGATCGACGCCGCGGCCCTGTCCTTCCTGGGCCTGGGCGGCGGCCGTCCGGAGACCGCCGAGTGGGGCCGCATGCTCACCTACGCGCAGGCCGAGCTGGGCATCAACCCGTGGCTCGCGTTCCTGCCGGGCCTGTGCATCGCCATCACGGCGCTGGGCTTCACCCTGCTGGGCGAGTCCCTGCGCGAGGCCCTCGACCCCACCTCCCGGAGGCGCTGACCATGGACCCGAAGCACGACGACGGCGCCCTCGGCGCCGGCTCGCACGCCGCGGCCCCCGAGGCCGCGCCCACCGCCGGGACCGACCCGGCCGGCGTCGGGAGCGCGGAGATGCCTGCCCCCGGCGCGCCGCTGCTGGAGATCCGCGACCTGGACGTGGAGTTCCGCACCCAGCAGGGCACCGTGAAGGCCGTCGAGGGGGCGTCCCTGACGCTGCCGGCCGGCGGCACGCTGGCGATCGTGGGCGAGTCCGGCTCGGGCAAGTCCACCACCGCGATGGCCGCGATCGGCCTGCTGCCCGGCAACGGCCGGGTGACGGGCGGCTCCGTGAAGTTCGCGGGCGAGGAGCTCGTGGGCCTGTCCGACGCGAAGATGCGGCGCATCCGCGGCCGGCGCATCGGCCTGGTGCCCCAGGACCCCATGTCCAACCTGAACCCCGTGACCCGCGTGGGCCAGCAGATCGGCGAGACCCTGCTGACCCACGGGCTGGCCACGAAGAAGGACGTGGGCGCCAAGGTCGTGGAGGTCATGGAGCGCGCGGGCATCCCCGAGCCGGCGCGCCGGGCCAAGCAGTACCCGCACGAGCTCTCCGGCGGCCTGCGCCAGCGCGTGCTGATCGCGATCGGCCTGGCGTGCCGTCCGCAGCTGCTGATCGCGGACGAGCCCACCTCGGCGCTGGACGTGACCGTGCAGCAGGTGATCCTCGACCAGATCGACGAGATGACCCGCGAGCTCGGCAGCTCGGTGCTGCTGATCACGCACGACCTCGGCCTCGCCGCCGAGCGCGCCCAGCAGCTCGTGGTGATGCACCGCGGCCGCGTGGTGGAGTCCGGCGACGCCCGGGCCATCCTCGAGGACCCGCAGCACGCCTACACCCGCTCCCTCGTGGCGGCGGCGCCGTCCGTGGCGGCCGCCCGCCTGCTGCCGGAGGCGTTCGACCCGGCGCTGAGCGCGCTGAAGGAGGACGACGCCGCGGCGCTGTCCACCGTGGCCCTGGCCAAGAAGGACCTCACGCCGCTCGTGGAGATCCGTGACCTGACGAAGGTCTACCCGGTGCGTGGGCACGACGACTTCACCGCCGCCAAGGACGTGTCCCTGAAGATCCCGCGGGGCAAGACCGTCTCGATCGTGGGCGAGTCCGGCTCCGGCAAGACGACGACGGCGCGCATGCTCCTGAAGCTGATCGAGCCGACGTCGGGTGAGATCACGTTCGAGGGCAAGGACGTGCTCGGGATGAAGGGGGAGGACCTCAAGGACTTCCGCCAGCGCGTGCAGGCCGTGTTCCAGGACCCGTTCTCCTCGCTGAACCCCTCGTTCACCGTGGGGCGGATCATCGAGGAGCCGCTGCAGACGTACAAGCGCGGCAACGCGAAGGAGCGGCGGGCCCGCGTGCTCGAGCTCATGGAGCAGGTGGCCCTGCCCTCGCACTTCCACCGCCGGTATCCGGCCGAGCTCTCCGGCGGCCAGCGCCAGCGCGTGGCGATCGCCCGCGCGCTCGCGCTGAACCCGGAGCTGATCGTGTGCGACGAGCCCGTCTCCGCGCTCGACGTGCTGGTGCAGGACCAGATCCTCACCCTGCTGCGCCGCCTGCAGGACGAGCTGGGGCTGAGCTACCTGTTCATCTCGCACGACCTCGCGGTGGTGCGGCTCATCTCGGACTACGTGTGCGTGATGAAGGACGGCGAGGTCGTGGAGGCCGCGTCCTCCGAGGAGGTCTTCACCAACCCGCGGCACCCGTACACGCGGCGGCTGCTGGCCTCGATCCCGGGGAACGAGCTCGGGATCGCCGTGGAGGCCGACGGCGAGCACGTCTGAGCCGGCGCGCGCTCCGACCGACGCCCAGCGACATCACCGCCGTTCTGCCCGGCGGCGATGTCGCTGGGCGTCGGTCTTTCGGCGGAAGGGGCGGGGGGACCGGGCGCAGGGGCGGGAGCAGGGGAGCTCTGCGCTCAGCCGCGGGTCAGCTCCCACGTGAGCCGGGCGATCGCCTGCTCCTCGTCCGTGGGGATCACGAGCACGGGGATCGCCGAGCCCGGGGCGGAGATCACGGCGACGCCGTCGTCCCCCGCCGCGGACAGCCCGGCCTCGTTCGCCGCCGCGTCCAGCTCCACCCCCAGGGCGCCCAGGCGCTCCACCACACGGGCCCGGAACGGCGCCGAGTTCTCGCCGATGCCCGCGGTGAACACGATCGCCTGCGCCCCGCCCACGGCCACGTGGTACCCGCCCACGTACTTGGCCAGCCGGTAGCTCGCCACGTCCAGGGCGGTGCGGGCGCGGCGGTCCCCGGCGTCCGCGGCCTCGACCACCTGGCGCATGTCCGCGTGCCCGGCCAGGCCCAGCAGGCCGGACTCCTTGTTCATCAGGGTGTCCATCTCCTCCGCGGAGTGCCCCTGCGTGCGCATCAGGTGGGTCACCACGGAGGGGTCCAGGTCGCCCGTGCGCGTGCCCATCACGAGGCCGGCCAGCGGGGTGAAGCCCATCGAGGTGTCCACGGAGGCGCCGTCGCGGATCGCGGTCGCGGAGGCCCCGTTGCCCAGGTGCAGCACGATCCCGGAGAACTTCTCCCGGGCCACGCCGAGGTGCCGCGCGGCCAGGCCCGCCACGAGGTCGTGGCTCGTGCCGTGGAAGCCGTACCGGCGGATGCCGTGCTCGCGGTAGACGCTCTCCGGCAGGGCGTACTGCCAGGCCTCGCGCGGCATGGTCTGGTGGAAGGAGGTGTCGAACACGACCACCTGCGGCATGTCCGGGTAGCGCTCGGTCATGGCGCGCAGGCCCTGCGCGGCGGCCGGGTTGTGCAGGGGGGCCAGGGGCGCGAGCCGCTCGATCGCCCGGATCACCTCGTTGGTCACGAGCGCCGGCGCGGTGAACCGCTCGCCGCCGTGCACCACGCGATGGCCGGCGGCGTCGATCGGGCGGTCCCCGATCACCCGGGACACCTCCGCCTCCACCCGCTCGAGGGCCGCGGCGTGGTCGGGCACGTCCGAGCCGGGCACGCCGATGCGCTCCACCAGGCCCTTGGCGAGGACGGGCCGCGGGCCGTCCGCGCCGTCGTCGGCCAGCTCGCGGAGCTGGTACTTCAGGGACGAGGAGCCGGAGTTGATGACGAGGACGAGCACGGCGGAGTCCTTCCCGGGCGTCAGCCCTGGTCCTGGGCCTGGATGGCGGTGATGGCCACGGTGTTGACGATGTCCTCCACGGTGGTGCCGCGCGAGAGGTCATTCACGGGCTTGTTCAGTCCCTGCAGGACCGGCCCGACGGCGACGGCGCCCGAGGACTGCTGCACCGCCTTGTACGTGTTGTTGCCGGTGTTCAGGTCCGGGAACACGAACACGGTGGCCTGCCCCGCCACCTCGGAGTCCGGCATCTTGGAGGCGGCCACGGAGGCGTTCACCGCGGCGTCGTACTGCAGCGGGCCCTCCACCTTCAGCTCCGGGGCGCGCTCGCGGACCAGCTCGGTGGCGGCGCGGACCTTGTCCACGGCCTCGCCGGAGCCGGAGACGCCCGTGGAGTAGGAGAGCATGGCGACGCGCGGGTCCACGCCGAACTGCGCGGCGGTGGCGGCGGAGGCCACGGCGATGTCCGCGAGCTGCTCCGCGTCCGGGTCCGGGTTCACGGCGCAGTCGCCGTAGACGAGGGCCCGGTCCGGCAGGAGCATGAAAAACACCGAGGACACGATGGATGCCCCGGGCCGGGTCTTCACGAACTCCAGGGCCGGGCGGATGGTGTTGGCGGTGGTGTGCGCGGCGCCGGAGACCATGCCGTCCGCGTCGCCGAGGTGGACCATCATCGTGCCGAAGTAGGCGCCCTCCTGCATGACCTCGCGGGCGCGCTCGAGGTCCACGCCCCTGTGCGCGCGCAGGCGGGCGTACTCCTGCGCGTAGCGCTCCAGGTCCGGGGAGTCGGCCGGGTCCACGAGGTCGATCCCGGCCAGGTCCACGCCCTCGCGGGAGGCGAGCTCCTTCACGGCGGGCTCGGGCCCGAGCACCACGAGGTCGCACACGTCCCGGCGTTGCAGGATCTCGGCGGCGCGCAGCACGCGGGCGTCCTCGCCCTCGGGCAGCACGATCCGGCGGCGGTCCGCGCGGGCGCGGGTGATCAGCTCGTGCAGGAAGCGCAGCGGGGTGACGACGTCGGTGCGCGGCAGGTCGAACCGGCCCAGCAGCTCGTCCCCGTCGACGCGCTGGTGCCAGGTGCCGAGGGCGGCGGCGGTCTTGCGGGGCTGCGCGCTGGAGAGCTCGGAGCGCACGCGGGAGACCTTGGCGGCGGTGGTGAACGTGTCGTCGTGCGTGGCGAACACGGGGAAGGCGGCGTCCAGGTAGAGCCGCTGCAGCTGGCGGTTGGGCAGGATCCCGTTGGTGAGGATCATGCCGGAGGGGGTGGGGAAGTCCGGGGTCAGCGAGGAGGCCACGGTGGCCAGGATCGCGTCCGAGCGGTCGCCGGAGGCGATCACGAGGGCGCCGTCCCGCAGCACCTCGAGGAAGTTGCCGCCCTCCATGGAGACGGCCTTGACCTCGGCGACGTCGCGGTCCAGCGTCTCCTGGCCCGCCACCTGCTCCAGGCGCAGGGCCGTGGCCACCTCGGCCACCGACGGGTGGGCGAGCTCGGGCAGCTCGGGGAGCACGTAGACGGGCCAGGCGTGCCGGCCGGGGCGCACGGCGGCGCCCACGGCGTCCAGCTGCCGCGGGTCCGCGCGGTTGACCATGACGGCCAGCAGCTCCACGCCGGCGTCGTCGAGGGTGCGCCGGGCCAGGTCCACGACGTCGGCGGCATGCTCCGGCGTCATCTCGGCGCCGGAGACCACGGCGACCACCGGGGTGCCGAGGTTGCGGGCCAGCTGGGCGTTGAGGTCGAGGTCGGCGGCCGGGTCCGGGCTGATCAGGTCGGTGCCCTCCACCACGACGACGCCGCACGCGGCCCGCATCGCGTCGTACTGCTCCACGCAGCGCTGTTGGACCTCGTCGCCGCGGCCCTCGGCCATGAGGGTGCGGGCCTCGGCGGCGGTGAGCCCGCCGCGGGCCTGCTCGGCGGTGAGGCCGAACTGCTCGCGCATGAGCAGGACCATGGGGTCGGCCTCCACGTCCTCCCCGGGCACCACGGGGCGGAAGTAGCCCACCGTGCCGGAGCGCCGGTAGAGGGAGTCCGCCAGCCCGAGGCTGACGAGGGACTTGCCGGCGCCGGTCGAGGTGGTGGAGACGAAGATTCCCTGGGGCATCGCGGACCTTCCAAAGGCGGGGGAGCGGGGGCGGGGGAGACGAGTGGGCGGAGGCGGGTGCGCGGGGCACGGACGCTCCTTACAGTACCCACGGCCTCCCGACGACGGCCCGCCTCCGCCGCCTCCCTCCTCACCAGCCCTTCTCGTGCGGGAAACGGGAGCCTCCCACGCCGGTTTCGTGCGGGAAACGGGAGCCTTCTCGGGGGAGCCTCCGCACCCTCGTTCCCGTTTCCCGCACGAAAACGATCGGTGCCTTCGTGTGGGAAACGGGAGCCCCCGCACCGTCATGGGTGAGGCGTGTCTCGCTCCCACGTGATAGGAGTGACATCACTCGCACCCCCGCCCCAGCATCCCCGGACGCGGTGCACGCCGCCGGCCCCGCGTCGTCGTCGTCCTCCGTGGCCACCGGGCGCCCGACCGATGAGGACCCCCCATGGCCCACACAGCAGACCGCGGTCACCCCGTGCACAACCCGGACATCGTCGGGTTCACGGAGGCCGAGCTGAACGAGACCCCGATCAAGCCCCGCTGGAACTCCCTCGGCCCCGGCATCGTCGCCGCCGCCACCGGCGTGGGCGCCGCCGACCTGGTGGCCACCCTCACCGCCGGCTCCCGCTACGGCTACATGCTGCTGTGGGCCGTGGTCCTCGGCGTGATCTTCAAGATCGTTCTCGTGGAGGGCGTGGGCCGCTGGTACCTGTCCACCGGCAAGACGATCTTCCAAGGCTGGCGCCAGCTCGGCTCCTGGACCAGCTGGTACTTCGGCCCCTACATCCTGATCTGGGGCTTCGTGTACGGCGCGACGGCGATGAGCTCCACCGCCATCCCGCTCGCGGCGCTCTTCCCTGCCGTGGACTCCAAGGTGTTCGCGATCGCGGCCGGCCTGATCGGCCTGGCCCTGGTGTGGCTGAACAAGTACGGCCTGATCGAGAAGCTGATGACGGCGCTGATCGGCGTCATGTTCGTCACCGTGCTGATCTCCGCGGCGCTGACCGCCCCGAACGTGGGCGAGATCCTCTCCGGCCTGGTCCCGCGCATCCCCTCGGGCGACCCGCAGGTCATGTTCTACGTGCTCGGCCTCGCCGGCGGCGTGGGCGGCACCATCACCCTCGGCGCGTACGCCTACTGGCTGCGTGAGAAGGGCTGGAACGTCCCGAAGTACATGAAGGTGATGAAGTTCGACAACGCGACGTCGTACGTCCTCACCGGCATCTTCGTGATCGCCACCATGATCATGGGCGTCGAGCTGCTGCACTCGGCCGGCCTGGCCATCTCCTCGGGCGACAAGGGCCTGGTCGACGTCGGCAACGTCCTCGCCGAGCGCTACGGCCAGGTGTGGTCCTACGTCTTCCTGATCGGCTTCTTCGCCGCGTCCTTCTCCTCGCTGCTGGGCGTGTGGCACGGCGTGTCCCTGATGTTCGCCGACTTCTGGACGAACTTCCGCCGCCCGGCCGACGAGCTGGACCAGGACGACGCCCCCTCGCTCGCCTCCAAGCCGGCCCGCTTCTACCTGCTGTGGCTGTCCATCCTGCCGATGTCCCTGCTGTTCCTGGACCGCCCGATCTTCCTGATCCTGCTCTACGGCACGCTCGGCGCCCTGTTCATGCCGTTCCTGGCCGTGACGCTGCTGTTCCTGAACAACCGCAAGGACGTGCCGGTCCAGCACCGCAACGGCTGGATCCGCAACATCCTGCTCGCCCTGACCGCCGCCGTGTTCGTGGCGATCGGCGTGAACGAGCTCATCAAGGCGCTGCAGCCGGTGCTCGGGGGCTGACCCCGGGGACGGGGCGCGGCGCGGGTGTCCCGGACGACGACGGCGCGGCACACTGGTGCGCATGATCGTCGCCTTCTCCGTCGCCCCGTCCGGCACGCCCGCCGACGCCGCCCACCAGCCCGGGGACGAGGACTCCGCCTCCGTCCACCGGGCGGTGGCGGCCGCCGTCGCCGTGGTCCGGGAGTCCGGCCTGCCGCACCGCACGTCCTCGATGTTCACCGAGATCGAGGGGGACTGGGACGAGGTGATGGACGTGGTGCGGGGTGCGGTGGACGCCGTGGCCCCGTACGGCTCCCGCGTCTCGCTCGTGCTCAAGGCGGACATCCGCCCCGGGCACACCGGCGAGCTGGACGGCAAGCTCGCCCGGCTCGAGGCGGCCCTCGCCTCCGACGACGTCTCCTGACCCCGCCGTGGCCGTCGTGATCCGCCCCGCGCGTCGTGAGGACGCCGAGGCCCTGCTGCGCGTGAAGGCGCAGTCCTGGCGCGAGGCCTACGGCGCGCACCTGCCGGCCGAGGTCTTCGACCGGGCGGACGCCCGCGTGCCCCAGGACGCGCCGGCGTGGGCCGCGCTGGTCGGCTCGGACCGGGACCTGTGGGTCGCCGAGGACGACGACGGCGGCCGGCTCGTCGGGGTCGCCCTCGCCGGGCCGTCGCTCATCGAGGACGAGGGCCTTCCCCCGCAGCAGCTGATGGTCCTGTACGTCCTGGCCGAGGCCTACGGCACGGGCGTGGGAGCGCGACTGCTGGACGCCGTCGTCGGGGACGGGCCCGCGGTGCTGGTCGTGCTCGCGGAGAATCCGCGGGCGCGGGCCTTCTACGCCAAGCACGGCTTCGAGGACCACGGTGCGCCCGCACCCATGGACGGCGCGTGGGCGGGGCTCCATGAGCAGCGGATGGTGCGCCGGGGCTGAGGCTCGCGTCTCCCGCACGAAAGCGCCCGGGAAGGCTCCCGGTTCCCGCACGAAAGGGCGCTGGGGGAGAATCGGGCCGTGATCACCCCCGGCGTCTTCGCCATCAGCTCCGGCACCGCCGAGATCCTGCCCGACCCCTGGACGGACGGCGTCTACCTGCTCAAGGTCAACGGCGTGGAGTCCTCCCAGCTCAACCCGGACCGCCCCGAGACCCTCGGCTTCGAGTACATGCGCTGGGCCGCGGCGGTCCTCGCCCACCGCTTCGCCTCGGACGCCGAGCGCCTGCGCGTGCTGCACCTCGGCGGCGCCGGCTGCACGTTCGCCCGCTGGGTCACGCACACGTGGCCGCAGGCGCACCAGCTCGCCGTCGAGCTCGACGCCGGCCTCGCCGAGCTGGCCCGCACGCACTTCGACCTGCCCCGCTCCCCGCAGCTGAAGATCCGCGTGGGCGAAGCCGGGCAGGTCCTCGCCGGCCTCCGCGAGGCCACCCGCGAGGTCGTGTTCCGGGATGTGTTCGCCCCCGCGGACCCGCTCTCCCTCGCCCCGGACTCCCCGCACGTCACCCCCGCGCACCTCACGGGGGCCGACGCCGCCGCCCACGCCGCCCGCGTCCTCGTGCCCGGCGGCGTGTACGTGCTGAACATCGGCGGCGGCCCGGACCTGGCCTCGGTGCGCCGCGAGGTCGCCGCCCTGCGCACCGCCTTCGCCCACGTGGAGGTCATGGCGGACCCGGCCATGCTCAAGGGCCGCCGCCGCGGCAACGTGATCGCCGCGGCCTCCTCGGCCCCGCTGGCGGCGGAGGAGCTCGGCGGCCGCGCCGCCCTCGCCCGCGCCCTGCGCTCGGACGCGCTGCCGGCCCAGCTGGTCGACGACGTCGCCCGCTTCGCCGGCGGCCTCGCCCCGGACCCCACGCCCCTCGTCCAGGCCTCCGACGGCACCTCCGAGGGCGCCTCGACCCAGGCCTCTCCGGGCCCCGCGCAGTAGACTGGCGGCATCGACCCGGCCCGCCCGGGGCCGCGTCGAGACCGACTCGAGGAGGTCCGCCATGTCCGCCCAGACTCAGCCCGCCGCCCCCCGTGAGGACGCGCCGCTCGGCGTCTTGGTGGGCGTGGACGGCTCCGAGCAGTCCGTCTCCGCCGCCCGCTGGGCCCAGCGCGAGGCCGGCCTGCGCGGCGAGCCGCTGACCCTCGTGACCGCCTACTCGATCCCCGCCTACTGGGGCTACGACGCGGACGCCGGCGGCACCGTGCTGGACGACTCCCGCCTGCGCGAGGGCGTGCAGGTCCTCCTGGACGAGGTGGCCGCCAAGCTCGACGCCGACGGCGTGCGCCCGGAGCTGCGCGTGGAGGTCGGCGACGCGGCCGGCGTGCTCGTGGACCTCTCGAAGGCCGCCTCGCTGCTGGTCTCCGGCGGCCGCGGCCGCGGCGGGTTCATCGGCCGGCTGCTCGGCTCCGTGGCCTCCGCCCTGCCCGGTCACGCGCACTGCCCGGTGGCCATCATCCCCGCCGGCGTCGAGGCCAGCCGTGCCGCCGACGGCGCCGCCGTGGTCGCGGGCGTGGACGGCTCCGAGCAGGGCCGCGCCGCCGCCCTCGTGGCCGCGGAGGAGGCCCGCATCCGCCAGGCCCCGCTGAAGCTGGTGTGCGCGCTGCCCCCGGTGGGCAGCAACGCCGCATGGCTGGGCGTGACCCTGGACGAAGCCGCCCGCGAGCAGGAGCTGCGCGAGCGCCTGGACGCCGGCGCCGCGTGGATCGCCTCCGAGTTCCCCGGCCTGGAGGTCGTCACGGAGCTCGTGGACGGCACGCCCGTGGACGTCATGCGCGAGCAGACCGCGACGGCGCGCCTCACCGTGGTGGGCACGCGCGGCCTGGGCGGGTTCACGGGCGCGCTCGTGGGCTCCACCAGCCGCGGCGTCACGGACCACGCGAAGGGCCCCGTGATGGTCGTGCCCTTCCGCAAGGACGCCCGCCTGGGCACCCGGACGAAGTTCGGTCCGGTCGCCGACCAGGACTGACCTCACCCGACGACGACGGCGGGCGGCACGCGAGGCCGCCCGCCGTCGTCGTGCCCGCGGTCAGGCGCGGGCGCCGCTCAGCCCCAGCCGAGCTCGTGCAGGCGCTCCTCGTCGATCCCGAAGAAGTGCCCCACCTCGTGCATCACGGTCACGGTGATCTCGTGCTCCAGCTCGGCGCGGGAGGTGCAGTGGCGGGTGAGCGGGCCGCGGAACACCACGATCCGGTCCGGCATCTGCCACGGCATCTCGGCGCGCTCGGTCAGCGGGACGCCCTCGTAGAGGCCGAACAGCTCGGTGTCCGGGTCCTCCCAGCGCTGCGGCTCGTACTCGTCCTCCACCACCACGACGACGTTCGTCAGCAGGCGCGCCAGCTCGTCCGGGATGCGGGTGAGGGCGGCGGAGACGGCGTCGTCGAACTCCTGCTCGCTCATCCAGGCGGAGGCGGGGGTCCCGGGGGAGGGCGGGTGGCTCACGGGGGCTCCTGACGGCGGGGCACGACGACGGCGGGCGGCCCCGGGGAGGAACTTGCCCGGGGGCGTGCGGCCACCATAGACTCCCAGGGTCCACCTCGGGAATCTCGAACCGGACCTGCCCCTATCGTCTAGAGGCCTAGGACACCGCCCTTTCACGGCGGCGACACGGGTTCGAATCCCGTTGGGGGTACGCAGAACCGCCGCCCTCGGCGGCCGGAGTGCAGAGCGGCGAAGCCGGTTTGCACGAGGCGCGGAAGCTCTGGTAGAGTCTCCACTCGTTGCGAAAGCAGCGAGAACAACAGAACAAGGCCCTGTAGCGCAGTTGGTTAGCGCGCCGCCCTGTCACGGCGGAGGTCGCGGGTTCAAGTCCCGTCAGGGTCGCTCGGATCATCCGATCACCGGCATTCGGCAACGGAGTCCGGTGACGCATGATCCTGGTGACGAAGGTCGCCGGGCTCTGTAGCTCAGTTGGTAGAGCGTACGACTGAAAATCGTAAGGTCACCGGATCGACGCCGGTCGGAGCCACCGCTTCGAGAAGGCCCCCCGCAGACGCGGGGGGCCTTCGTCGTGCCCGGGGCGGCTCGGTCGTGCCGGGGGCCTGCTCGGCTCCGGGCGATGCACGGCTGACAGGGCGCGGGGCGGCGCCCAAACTGGGACGATGCCCGACTCCGCACCCGCCCCCGAGCCGATCGCCGGAGAGCGCCCTTCCGGCGGCGAGACCGCCCTCGTGGTGGTCGACATGCAGTACTCCTACTTCGAGCATCCCGACCTGGCCGCCCGTCAGGCGGAGCTCACGGAGGCCGTCGTCGAGCTGGTGCGGACCGCCGTGGAGGCGGGCCGGCCCGTGGTGCTGGTGCGCACGGAGCACGAGCGGGACCGCTCCACGTGGACCCTGAACATGCTCGAGGACGGCGAGGGCTTCGCGTTCCCCGGCACGCGCCAGGCGGCCGTGCTGGACGAGGTGGCGCGCGCGGCCCGCGGCGCCGTGGAGGTGGTGAAGACCCGCGACTCGGCCTTCCACCGCACCGACCTGGACGCGCAGCTGCGGCGGCGCGGCGTGGGCCGGCTGCTGCTCTGCGGCGTCTCCACCCACAGCTGCGTGTTCCAGACCGCCACGGACGCCTTCGCCCGCGACTTCCACGCTGCCACGGCGGTGGACGCGATCGCCTCGGAGGACCCGCGGCTCTCGGCCGCGATGCTCGAGTTCCTGCGCGACGAGATGCGCCAGCCGCTCCTGGGGCGGGAGGACGCGCTCGCCCTGCTGCGCACGGGCCTCGTGCCGGACCAGGGCTGAGGGGCGGGCGCGCGGTGCGCCGGGCACGGGCGAGGCCGCGCCCGGCCGGCCGCCCGGCCGTCAGAGGATCCCGGCCGTCAGGGCATCTCAGGCGTCAGAGGATCTCGACGTCGCCCTCGTCCGCGCGCGTGCGGTCCTCGGCGTCCTGCTGGATGTGCATGGCCTCCGACTCCGCGTTGCGCAGGGAGTCCTCGGCGCGGCCGTCGCCCGCCCAGTGCTGCGGGTCGTCGGAGCTGCCGCGCACCGGCTGGCCGTCGCGGCCGTCCTGGGGCCCCGGATCCGTGGCGGAGTCCGGCTCCGCCAGCAGGTCCTCCTGCAGCTCGCGCTGGTCGATGCCGTCCTCGTACGGGGTGCTGGTCATGGTGGCGTCCCTTCGTGGTCTCCTCCGCCCCGGGCGGGGCGGGCGCCCCCTCGCGTGTGCGGGGGCGCGGGGTGCCCCCACGGTAGTGACGCGCCCCCGGCCGCGGCCAGGAATGCGGGCCGGACAGGGTGAGTCCCCTCACGGGACGGGGTGAGTCCCTCCACGCCGGCCGGGGCCCCGGGCCCCCTCTATCAGGCACGCCCCGTAGTGTGTTGAGAATGAGCGAGTCGATCCCGCCCTCCCATCCGTCCGCCCCGCCCGGCCCCGCCGGCGCGCATCCCGCCGCCCCCGCCGCGGGCGCCGCCGACGCCCGTGAGGCGAGCGCCGCCGTCGCCCCGGCCTCCTCGGACGCCGCGACCGGCGCCCGCGTCCTGCTGCCGTGGGTGTTCTGGCCGTCCACGATCGTGGTGCTCCTCTTCGTGGGCGCCACCCTGCTCTTCCCGGAGCCCATGACCGCCGCCATCGGCACGGTCCAGCAGGCCATCATCACGAACTTCTCGTGGTGGTACGCCCTCGTGGCCCTGTTCTTCGTGCTCTTCTGCGGGTACCTCGCGTTCTCCCGCAAGGGCGCCATCACGCTCGGCAAGCCCGACGAGAAGCCCGAGTTCTCCACCCTGTCCTGGTTCGCGCTGCTCTTCGCGGCGGGCATGGGCATCGGCCTCGTGTTCTTCGGCATGACCGAGCCGCTCATGCACTTCGTCAGCCCGCGCCCTGACCTGGCCGCCACGGACCCGAACCCGGCGCAGGCCGCCCAGGCCGCGCTGGCCACCACGTTCCTGCACTGGGGCCTGCAGCCCTGGGCCATCTACGCCGTGGTGGGCGTCGCCGTCGGCCTGGCCATCCACCGTCGCGGACGCCCGCTGGCCCTGCGCTGGGCATTCGAGCCGCTGCTCGGCGAGCGCCGCGTGCGCGGCGGCTGGGGCCACCTGATCGACAACATCGCCCTGATCGGCACCGTGTTCGGCGTGGCCACCTCCCTCGGCCTGGGCGTGACCCAGATGTCCGCGGGCCTGCGCTCGCTCGGCGTGGTCCCCGAGGAGAGCGCGTGGGTCGAGTACGCGATGATCGGCCTCGTCACCCTCGTGGTGCTCTACACCGTGGTCTCCGGCGTGGAGCGCGGCATGAAGTGGCTCTCGAACGTGAACCTCGTGCTGGCCGCCGGCCTGCTGCTGTTCATCGCGATCGTCGGCCCCACCGCCTTCCTGTTCAAGGAGATGGTGCAGTCCTTCGGCGCCTACCTGCAGACCTTCTTCGGCGCGTCCCTGAACGTCTCCGCGTTCCAGGGCGCCGAGGGCGACGCCTGGCAGGCCGGCTGGAGCGCCTACTACTGGGGCTGGTGGATGTCCTGGACCCCGTTCGTGGGCATCTTCATCGCCCGCATCTCCCGCGGGCGCACCGTGCGCCAGTTCCTCGCCGGCGTGCTGCTGGTGCCCACCCTGATCGGCGTCGTGTGGTTCGGCGTCCTGGGCGGCACCGCCATCTACCTGGAGACCGTCCGCCCGGACGGCTACACCTCCGTGGTGGGCGCGGACGGCAGCATCGACTCCAACACCGCCCTGTTCCAGGTGGTGGAGCAGCTGCCCGCCGGCGCCCTGCTGGTGATCGGCGCGATCATGCTCTCCGCGATCTTCTTCGTGACCTCGGCGGACTCCGGCGCGCTCGTGATGGGCATGCTCGCCACGGGCGGAGACGTGAACCCCAAGGTCCCCGTGAAGATCTTCTTCGCGATCGCCACCGCCCTCATGTCGGCGGCCCTGCTGGCCGCCGGCGGCCTCAGCGCCATCCAGACGCTGGCCATCACCATCGGCCTGCCGTTCTCGGTGCTGATGCTCGTGATGTGCCTGGCCACCTTCCGCTCGCTCGGCTATTCCGTGGCGCGGGTGGAGGCGGTGCGCCGCCAGGCCATGCTGGCCTCCATCAAGGACCGGTTCGGCCTGGACACCGACGACGACGAGGTGGTCGACGGCGGCCCCGTCGCCGCCTCGCAGTGGTGGGCCTCGCTCAGCCGGGACCGTCAGCGCACCATCGCGCAGGCGGCCTCTGCCGGGCCCGACGACGAGATCCGGCTCGCCGGCTCCTCGGCCGAGGAGCCTGCCGGGTCGCCCGACGCGCGGCGCTGACCGCGGCCGGCCTCCCGCCGGAGACCACGACGCCGCCCGTCCCCGTCCCGGGGGCGGGCGGCGTCGTCGTGCGTCAGGCGCCGGTCGTGCGGGTCAGCGGTGCGACGCGGCGGCCTCCTCGCCCGAGGCCACGGGCAGCGTGCCGGTGCGGTCATGGACCGCGGCGGCCTTGCGCACGCCGGTGACGAACCAGGCGAGGGTCAGGACCGCGACCCACACGAGACCGATGATGAGCGCCTGGCGCGAATCCGGGATGGTGGCCATGGTGATCACCACGGTGGCCACGAACGCCAGGCCCAGGTAGGTGCCGACGCCGCCCAGCGGCATGGGGAAGGGGGACGGCTCCGCGCCCTGCTCCGCGACGCGCCTGCGCATGGCGCGGTGGGACAGGAAGATCATGGCCCAGGTCAGCACCACGGCGAACGAGGCGACGCCGGCCACCAGGCTGAAGGCGTTCGGGTCCACGGTGATCAGCACCGCGCCGAGCACCATCACGCCCAGCATCACGGCCACGGACAGCCACGGCACGCCGCCGCGGTTGGTGTGGGTGAAGGCCCGGGGCGCCTGGCCGTCGTGGGCCATCGCGTAGAGCAGGCGACCGGACGCGTAGATGCAGGCGTTGATCGCGGAGACGGCGGCCGTGAGCACTACGAAGTTCAGCAGGTGCGGGGCGAAGGGGACGCCGAGGCCCTCGAAGATCTGCACGAACGGGCTGGCCTTGCCGTCCACCTGGTTCCAGGGGACGAGGGCCATGATGACCGCCATCGTCAGCACGTAGAACAACAGGATGCGGATCGGCACCGTGTTGATGGCCTTGGGCAGCACCTTCTCCGGGTTCTTGGCCTCGCCCGCGGCCACGCCGAGGGTCTCGATGCCGCCGAAGGAGAAGGTCACGATGGTGAGCGCGGTCAGCACGCCCAGGATGCCGTGCGGCAGGAATCCGCCATGGTCCACGAGGTTCGCCAGGCCGGCCTGGGTGCCGTCCGCGGTGGAGGCGCCGGTGAAGAGCAGGATCACACCGCCGAAGATCATCGCCACGATGGCCCCGACCTTCACAAGCGTCAGCCAGAACTCGGCCTCTCCGAAGTTGCCGACGTGCGTGAAGTTGATCAGGCCGACCACGAGGATCGTGGCCGCGACCCAGGCCCAGGCCGGGACCTCCGGGAACCAGAACGCCATGTACGCGGTGATGGCGGCGGTGTCCGCGACGATCACGACGGCCAGCTCGAAGACGAAGGTCCAGCCGGTCACGTAGCCGGCGAAGGGGCCGAGATAACGGGAGGCGTAGGCGGCGAAGGACCCGGAGACGGGCTCACGGAGCGTCATCTCGCCGAGGGCGCGCATCACGAGGAACACGGCGGCGCCGGCGATGAGGAAGGACAGGATCACGCCCGGCCCGGCGGCCTGGATGCCGCCGGCCGAGCCGTAGAAGAGGCCGGTGCCGACTGCCGTGCCCAGGGCGATGAACATGATGTGCCGCTGGCTCAGGCCGCGGTGCAGCTGCCCGCGGTCCGCGGTGGCCGCGCCGGGCTCGGCGACGCGGGAGCCGGAGGGGGAGGTGCTCACGTGCGAAGTCTCCGCTCGAAGGGGGTGGATCGGGACACGCCATGGTGACTCGTGACACAGGGTTCATGCCACTTTGTCCGGTGTGATGCGAGTCATCATGGACGTTACGCCGCGTTCGTCCGGCCGGGCCGGACGATGTGACTTCAGCCACCGCCGATTCCCCGCGGAAGGTCTGTGGCGCTCCGGCGGGTCCCGGGGTGCGTCCGGCTCAGTCCATGAGCAGCCACGCAGCGGCGTCGTGCGCGAGCCGCCCGTCCTGGACGGCCTCCGCCTCCTCGAGGGAGAACAGGGCCCGGGAATGGCCCGTGGGCAGGTCGACGGGATCGGTCGACAGGTTCGCCATCACGAGCACGGTGCGCGCCGGGATCGGCTCGCCCGAGCCCAGGTGCCGGCCACCGCCCGAGGTGACCGTGAACGCCAGCACGCCGCGTGCGGGGTCGTGGTGCTCGGACCACGCGAACGTGCCCGTGCCCAGGTCGAGCTCGCCGCGGATCTGCAGCAGACGCCGGTACAGCTCGAACACGGAGCCCTCGACGCCGACCTGCCGGTCCGCCGCCAGCGCCCGGAAGGACGCGGGCTGGGGCAGCCACGGCGCGGCGACGCCCTCGGCGGCGGACGCGGGGCCGTCGTCGTCCGCGGGGGTCGAGAAGCCGTAGGACGGCTCGTCCGCGGCCCACGGCAGAGGGATGCGACAGCCGTCGCGGCCGGGCTCCTTGCCGTCCGTGCGGAAGAAGTACGGGTCCTGGCGGTGCTCGGCGGCCAGGGTGGTGTGCTCGGGCAGTCCCAGCTCGTCGCCCTGGTAGATGTACGCGGAGCCGGGCAGGCCCAGCTCCACCATCGCGGCGGCGCGGGCCCGACGGCGACCGACCGCCTCGTCCGGCTGCTCGTCCTCGGCCGTGATGCCGGCGGGGTAGGAGCTCGGGTCCGCGAGGCCGTAGCGGGAGGCGTGGCGCACCGTGTCGTGGTTCGAGAGCACCCAGGTGTTCGGGGCGCCGACCCGTCCGGCCTGCTCGAAGGACCGGTCGATCGCGTGGGTCAGCGACGCGGCGTCCCAGCCGGCCATGAGGTAGGTGAAGTTGAAGGTCTGGTGCATCTCGCCGGGGCGGACGTACCGGAACATGCGCGAGAGCGGGGCCACCCACGCCTCGGCCACCATCATCGGCTCGTGGCCGTAGGAGTCCAGGACCCGCCGCCAGTCCCGGTAGACCTCGTGGACGCGGTCCTGGTCCAAGAACGGGGTGAGCGGCTCGAAGGTGTCCGGGTCGAACGTGGGGTCGGCGTCCTCGCCCGCGTCCGTGACCATGCCCATGCGGGAGTGGTCGGCGTCCGGGTAGCCGGGCTGCTTGATGAGCCCGTGGGCCACATCCACCCGGAAGCCGTCCACGCCGCGGTCCAGCCAGAACCGCAGGATGGAGCGGAACTCCTCGCGCACCTCCTCGTTCTCCCAGTTCAGGTCCGGCTGCGAGGTGTCGAACAGGTGCAGGTACCACTGACCCGGGGTGCCGTCCGCCTCGGTCACGCGGGTCCAGGCCCCGCCGCCGAACGTGGACTCCCAGTTGTTGGGGGGCAGCTCGCCGTGCTCGCCGCGGCCCTCGGCGAAGTGGTAGCGGGCGCGCTCGGGGGAGTCGGGGCCGGCGGCCAGGGCGGCCTGGAACCACGCGTGCTCGGACGAGGTGTGGTTCGGCACGAGGTCCACGACCACGCGGATGCCGGCCTCGTGCGCGGCGGCGATCATCTCGTCCGCGTCCTCGAGCGTGCCGAACCGCGGGTCCACGGCGCGGTAGTCCGCGACGTCGTAGCCGGCGTCGTGCTGCGGGGAGAGGTAGAAGGGCGAGAGCCAGATCGCGTCCACGCCGAGCTGGGCCAGGTAGTCGAGGCGCGAGGTGACGCCGCGCAGGTCGCCCATGCCGTCCCCGTCCGCGTCCGCGAAGGAGCGCGGGTACACCTGGTAGATCACGGCGTCCACCCACCACGGGGTGACGGGCCGGTTCCGGGCTTCCGAGGGCGGGGTGCTCAGGCGGTGTGTGGTCATGGGTTCCAGCCTAGGCCCGACGCCGGAGCGCGCACCCCGCGTGGGCGGCGTCGGCAGCGTGGTGTGCGCCTCAGGCGTCCGGCGCGGTCGGCCACAATGGCGGGATGAGGCACTTCGACGATCCCGTCCTGCAGGCCATGGCCTCGCGCCGCTCCGTGTCCCAGGTGGGCCCGTCCACCCCCACGGACAAGGAGCTCGCGGGTCTGCTCGCGGCCGTCACCCCCGTGGCCGACCACAAGGCGCTGCGCCCCTGGCGGCTCATCCTGCTGCGCGGTGAGGACCGCCGTCGCCTCGGCGAGGCCCTCGACGCGGCGGCCGGCACCGAGCGGGAGCGGGGCGAGGTCAACCCCAAGCCGTTCCGGGCGGAGCTGCTGATCGCCGTCGTCGCCTCGCACCGGCCCCACCCCGGCGTGCCGGGCTGGGAACAGGACGCCACCGCCGCGGGCGCCGCGCACCTGCTCGAACTCGCGCTGTGGCAGGCCGGCTGGGGCGTGATGTGGCGCTCCGGCCTGTACACGGACGCCCCCGCCGTGCGCGCGGCCCACGGGCTCGGCGACCACGAGCGGCTGCTGGGCTGGCTCTACGTGGGGGATGTGGACCCAGCCTTCCGGGCCCGTCTCGAGGCCTCGAAGAAACCCGCCCTGGACCCGGCCCCCTTCCTGGGCCGCATGCCGCAGGGCTGAGCGGCCGGCTCAGGTCAGCCGGGCCAGCATCCCGACGGCGGCCCACCGCCGGTTCAGCCGCCCCTGGGCGACGCCGGCGGTCGCCTCGTCACCCTCCTCCAGGGCGTCGATGAGCGTCCACAGGTCGAAGACGGAGTCGTCCGGCCACACGTGCCGCGTGAGCCCGCCGTAGTCCAGCTCCACGTGGGAGTCCGGGTGGAAGGCGCCCAGCCACTCCACCATCACCGTGAGCTCCGCGATCAGCTCCGCGTCCGGGGCGTGGCGGGAGAGCGCCGCCGCCGCGTGCCCGGCCCGCTCCAGTGCCGCCAGCGCCGGGGCGCGTCGGTAGGCCGTGCGCTCCCCGTCCACGAGCCGGCGCACCGGCTCCTCCGGGTCGAACACGGCCAGCCAGCCGTGGGGCACGCCCCACGTGGCGGTGCGCGTCTGCACCCGGTGGCGGCCGGAGGGCCCGTCCTCGTCCCGCCCGGGCCCGTCCTCCTCGTCCGGATGTGCGCGGTCCGCGTCCGGGTCGGGGGAGAGCCCCCACTCCTCCTCGAGCGCCACGAGCACGCGGCCGCGGTTCATGGCCCGCGCCGCCGTGGGGACGGCGGCCTCGTAGGCCAGCGGCAGCATGGTCTCCTCGAGCTGGGCGGCCGCCATCTCGGCGCGCAGCCCGAACTCGTCCGGGCAGTAGAACGCGGACCCCTGCTCGTCCTGCAGCACACGCACGAGGTCGTCCTCGCCGGGCTCGGGGAACGGGTCCGTCACGGGCCGCGCCAGACGACGACGGGCACGCTCGGCCGCCTCGGCCTCCACCTCGGCGCGCGTGCGGTGCGCGCCGGCGATCAGCCGGGCCTGCACCGCGTCCGGGTACGCGGCCAGCGGCTGGAAGACGCGCAGATGCGCGGTGCCGTGCGCGATCCCCGGGGGCGGGGCGCCGCCCGGCACCCGGCCGCCCCCGGGCGCCGGGCCGTCCGCGCCGTCGTCGTGCACCACGGTCCGGCTCAGCCCAGCTCGACGACCACGGGCGCGTGGTCCGAGGCGCCCTTGCCCTTGCGCTCCTCACGGTCGATCCAGGCGTCCGTGACCGTCCGTGCGAGGGCGGGGGAGTGCAGCTGGAAGTCGATGCGCATGCCCTTCTTCTTGGGGAAGGCCAGGCCCGTGTAGTCCCAGTACGTGTACACGCCGGGGCCGGGGTGGCGCGGGCGCACCACGTCCACCAGCCCGGTCTCCTCGAACGCGTGGAACGCCGCGCGCTCGGCCGGGGAGACGTGCGTATAGCCCTCGCGCTGGAACAGCTCGATGTCCCACACGTCCTCGTCCTGCGGAGCGATGTTCCAGTCGCCGGTCAGGGCGAGCCGGGTGTCCGGGTCCTCGGCGAGGCGAGCGGCCGCGTGCTCGCGCAGCACGCGCAGCCACTCGAGCTTGTACGGCATGTGCTCGTTGTCCAGGGCGCGCCCGTTGGGCACGTACAGGCTCCACAGGCGGACCGGGGCGACGCCGTCGCCCGCCTCGGTGCCCACCGTGGCGCCGAGCGCGCGGGACTCCTCCTGCGGGTCGACGCCGCCCTTGCCGAAGTGCGGCTGGCCGGGGAAGCCGCGCTGCACGTCCGTGAGGCCCACGCGCGAGGCGATGGCCACGCCGTTCCACTGCGAGATGCCGTGGTGGGCCACCTCGTAGCCGGCGCGCTCGAAGAGCTCCCACGGGAAGTTCTCGTCCCGGCACTTGGTCTCCTGGATGGCCAGGACGTCGATGTCATGGCGCTCGAGGAAGGCCTCGACGCGGTCGGCGCGGGCACGGAGGGAGTTGACGTTCCAGGTGGCGATCTTCACCCGTCCAGGCTAGTGGAGGGGGCGGACGAGCCAGGCCCGGCTCAGCGCCACCAGTCGTCGTGGACCGTCACCGGCATGGTCCGCTTGTGCCGGCTGCGCAGCCAGATGCCCTCGAGCTTCTCCGCGGCCTCCTCGGGGATGTCCCCGCCCTCGAGGTAGTCGTCGATGTGCTCGTAGGTCATGCCGAGCTCGTCCTCGTCCGTGCGGCCGGGGTTCCCGTCCAGCAGGTCCGCGGTGGGCACCTTGTTCCACAGGTGCTCGGGGGCGCCGAGCTCGCGGCCCAGCGCCCGCACCTGGCGCTTGTTCAGTCCGGACAGCGGCAGGACGTCCGCGCCGCCGTCGCCGAACTTCGTGTAGAAGCCCGTGACCGCCTCGGCGGCGTGGTCCGTGCCGATCACCAGCTGACGGTTCGCCCCGGCCAGCGCGTACTGCGCCACCATGCGCATGCGCGCCTTGACGTTGCCCTTGTCGAAGTCCGCGATCTCCTCGCCGGTCGCCTCGGCGAACGCGCTCGCGATGCCCTCCACGCCCGCCGCGATGTCCAGGGTGACCTCCCGGTCCGCGTCCACGAAGTCCATGGCCGCCCGCGCGTCGGCCTCGTCCTTCTGCTGCCGGTACGGCAGGCGCACGGCCGTGAACTGCGGGCGTTGCGGGGACGGGGCCTCGTCCGCGGCGGGGGCCCCGCGGGGGGCCTCCGGACCGCCGAGCGCGACGGCGTCGGGCGCCCCGAGACGGGCGCGGCGGCGCTCGACGGCGAGCTGGGCCAGCCGGCCGCCCACCGTGGAGTCCACGCCGCCGGAGATGCCCAGGACGAACCCGGCCGCCCCGGTGGCCTCGAGGTAGTCCACGAGGAACTCGACCCGCCGCTCGATCTCCTGGGCGGGGTCGATCTGCGGCCGGACGCCCTGCTCGGCGATGATCTGCTGCTGGAGTTCACGCATGCGGGCCAGCCTAGGGGCCGCCGCGGACGCCGGAACAGACGCGGGGCACGACGCCGGCTCAGGCGTCGGGGTGCCCCAGGTTGCGGGCGATGCGGCGCAGGACGCGCACGGCGTCGTCGATCTGATCCCGCGGGACGTCCGCCGTCGCCTCGGCCCGCAGCGCCTCGACCGCCTCGCCCACGCGCGCGCCGGCGGTGCGGCCGGTGGGGGTGAGCGTGTAGAGGTCGCCCTCCACCGTGACCCACCGGGACTCGATGAGCTCCGCGACCTGCCCGGCCACCGCCGCGCGGTGCTCCTCCTCGAACCCGGCCTCCAGCTCGGCGCCCGACTGCGGGGCCACCGTGAGGGTGTTCAGCAGCTGCCACTGCGAGCGGGTCAGGCCGTGCTCCTCGAGGCTCTCGGCCACCCGGGCGGCGAGCAGGCCCTCGGTGAGGGTGAGCCAGTGCGCCAGGGGCAGGCCGGAGGGGTGCTGGACGGCGTCGTCGTGCGGGATCTCGCTCATGGACCGAGCCTAGCCACGCACGCGCGACAACGGCAGGGGTGGGCGCGGACCGCACTAGCATGGGGCCCATGACCGCGCCGACCGCCACCGCCGCCCCCACGCCCGAGCAGGACCGCGAGCGCCTCAAGGAGCTCATCAAGGAGCTCGCCGTGGTGCACGGCCGGGTGACCCTCTCCTCCGGCAAGGAGGCCGACTACTACGTGGACCTGCGCCGGGTGACGCTGCACCACGAGGCGGCCCCGCTGATCGGCCGCGTCATGCTGCGCCTGCTCGAGGACAACGGCGTGCAGTTCGAGACCATGGGCGGCCTCACCATGGGCGCCGACCCCGTCGCCACCGCGATGATGCACCAGGCCGGCGCGCAGGGCCGCGCCCTGGACGCCTTCGTGGTGCGCAAGGCCCAGAAGTCCTACGGGATGGGCCGCCAGGTCGAGGGCCCCGGCGTGGACGGGCGCGACGTCGTCGTGCTGGAGGACACCTCCACCACCGGCGGCTCCGCACTGACCGCCGTGGAGGGCGTGCGCAGGGCCGGCGGGCGCGTGCAGGCCGTGGCCGTGATCGTGGACCGCGCCACCGGCGCCGCCGAGCGCGTGGCCGAGGAGGCCGGCGTGCCCTACCTGTACGCGTTCGGCAAGGACGAGCTCGGGCTGGACTGAGGTCCGGGCGGGCCTACAGCCAGTCGTTGCGCTTGAACAGCACGAACAGCACCACGCCCACGGACAGCATCAGCGCCAGCGCGAACGGGTAGCCCCACACCCAGTGCAGCTCCGGCATGTGCGTGAAGTTCATGCCGTAGATCGAGCCCACCAGCTGCGGCGCGAAGATGATCGCCGCCCAGGACGAGATCCGCTTGACCTGCTCGTTCTGCTCGATCGACTGCTCCGCCAGCCGCTTGGACGCGAGCGTGGAGTCCAGCTCCAGGGCGTTCGCGAGCATCTGCCGCATGGCCGTCACGCGCTCGTTGATCTGCACGGCGTGGTCGTGGACGTCGCGCAGCCGACGCAGGTTCTCGACCTCGAACGCGCCCTCCTCGCTGAGCTCGTCCTGGTCCCACTCGTGCACGTCCCCGGTCCGCGGGGCGCCGACCTCCCGGCGGTGCTCCTCCTCGCGCAGGCGTGCGCGGGCGCCCTCCTGCAGCTGCTCCACGATCACCGGCAGGGCGCGGATGGCGTGCTGGAAGTGCAGCACCTCGCGGGAGAGCTCGTAGATCCGGCGGGAGACGTGGCCGGCCCCGGAGAAGATCTGGTCCTCGATCTCCTCGATGTCCTGCTCCAGCCCGTCGGCCACGGGCACGTAGTCGTCCACCACCTTGTCCAGGATCTCGAACGTCACCTGCCACGGTCCGAGGGCCAGGCGCTCGCGGCCCTCCGTCTCCAGCGCGCGCCGCACGGCGGCCAGGTCCGGCTCCTCGGCGTGGCGCACGGTGACCACGTAGCGATCGCCCGTGAAGATGCCGATCTCCCCGAACTCCACGGTCTCCGTGCTGTCCACGTAGCGCGCCGGGTGCAGCACCATGAACCAGTCCTCGCCGTACCGGTCCAGCTTGGCCCGCTCGCCGCCCTCGAGGGCGTCCTCCACGGCCAGCGGGTGCAGGTGCAGCTCGTCGGCGACGGCGCGCAGCTCGTCGGTGTCCGGCCGGTAGAGCCCCAGCCAGGCCATGCCGCCCGACGCCTCCGCGGCCTGCCACGTGTCCTCCAGGGTGGAGGGGGCGTGGACCCGGCGGCCGTCCACGTACACGGCGTTGTCGATCATCGTCACCCGCCCATTCTTCCCGACGGCGGCACCCCGGTTCGCGTGCCGTCGTCGGGTCACGGACGGGGCCCGGGGCGCCGCGCTACCGTGGCGGCATGAACTCTCCGCGCCACGCCGCCCCCGTCGTCCGCGACGGCAGGACCCTGCTCCCCGCCCACGCCGTGACCACCGCCCCGATCGCCGCGTTCGGCCTGATCGGCGGCTACCTCACCGCCCGCGAGACCGGCATCCGGCCGCTCGGCGGCGTGGTGCTGGCGGCCGCCGGCGCCTACGCCGGCCGCACGTGGCTGGCCAAGCGCGGCCCCGCCGTTGCCGGAGGCCTCACGGCGCTGTACCTGGGCGGCTTCGGGGCCTCCCACCCACTCGCCAAGAAGATCGGCGCGTGGCCGGCCGTGCTGTCCGTGGCCGCGGTGTCCGCCGGGGCCGCGTGGGCCGCCGTCGACCGCGAGGGCGCACGCTGAGCACGCCCCAGCCCACCCACCCCCTCCCTGGAGATTCGGGCGACTTGTCGGGGGTCGTGGGGCCCGGGACTTCCGAGAACTCACCCGAAACGCGGGAAAAGCGGGAGGAGCGGGAGGGCCGGGAGGAGCGGGAGGTCGGCGTCGGCCCGTGGGAGGGGCCCTGGCCCGAGGACCCGCGCTACGACCCAGAGTTGCTGCGCGACGGCGACCGGCGCAACGTCGTCGACGGGTACCGGTACTGGACGCTCGAGGCGATCGTCGCGGACCTCGACGCGCGGCGGCACCCCTTCCACGTGGCCATCGAGAACTGGCAGCACGACCTGAACATCGGCACCGTGGTGCGCACCGCCAATGCCTTCAATGCGGCGGGCGTGCACGTGATCGGGCGGCGGCGCTGGAACCGCCGCGGCGCCATGGTCACGGACCGGTACCTGCACGTGCGGCACCACGCCACGGTGGAGGAGTTCACGGCCTGGGCCGCGGCCGAGGGGCTGCCCGTGCTCGGCGTGGACCTGTTCCCCGAGTCCGTGCCGCTCGAGTCGTTCGAGCTCCCGCGGGAGTGCGTGCTGGTGTTCGGCCAGGAGGGGCCGGGGCTGTCCGAGGAGGTGCGGGCGGCGAGCGCGGCGGTGCTGTCGATCGCGCAGTACGGGTCCACGCGCTCGATCAACGCCGGGGTGGCCGCCGGGATCGCGATGCACGCCTGGGTGCGGCAGCACGGGGGCGCGCCGACGTCGTCGTCCTGAGGAACGACGACGGCGCGGGCCACCTGGGTGCGACGGGGATGCTTCCCGTTTCCCACACGAAAACGCCCGGAAGGCTCCCGTTTCCCGCACGAAAGTACCGGGGAGGCTCCCGTTTCCCACACGAAAACGCCCGGAAGGTTCCCGTTTCCCGCACGAAAGCGGGGGCGGCGGGGAAGGCTCAGCCGGCGAAGGGGCGGGCCGGCAGGCCCGTCACGCCCGGGCGCACCGCGAAGAGCGCGCCGGCCAGCGGATCCTCGCCGCGCTCCATGTTCTCCCAGGACGTCGTGATGTAGAGGGTGCCCAGAGCCTCGCCGCCGAAGGTGCACGCGGTGGTCTTCTGCACGGGCACCTCCACCACCTCGTCCAGCGTCCCCTCGGGCGTGTAGCGGTGGATCTGCCCGTGGCTGATCACGGCCACCCAGATGCCGCCCTCGGCGTCCACGGTCAGCCCGTCGGGCTTGCCCTCGCCGTCCAGCACGTCCACGAGCACGCGCCGGTTGGTCAGCCCCTCCTCGCGGGAGTAGTCGAACACTGCGACCTGCCGCGTCGGGGTGTCGTTGTAGTACGCCAGCGACCCGCCCGGGGACCACTCCAGGCCGTTGGACGTCGTCGCGCCGGTGAGCACCACGTCCACCTCGCCGGCGCCGCCGTCCGGCCCGGGGGAGAGGCGGTGCAGGCTCGCCGCGCCCGGCGTCTTCGCGTACGCCATGGAGCCGGCGTGGAAGCGGCCGTCCGGGTCGCAGCCGCCCTCGTTCATGCGCAGCCCGGCCTCGGGGCCCCACAGCTCGGGCAGCGTGGTGAGCTCGCCCTCGGGGCTCATCAGCGCGAAGCCGCGCTCCACGGCGAGCACGGCGCCGCCGCCGGCGCGGGGACGCACGACGGCGGCCACGTCGCCCACGTGGGTGCGTTCCACGGCACCGTCCGCGCGCAGGGACAGCACGTCCCCGGCGAGCATGTCCACCCAGCGCAGGCCCCCGCCGGCGGCCAGGCCGGACGCGGCGGTGCCCCAGTGCTCGGCCCAGACGGGGCCCTCGCCGTGATAGGCGATGGGATCGGTGACCTGTTCGGCGCGCATGCGGTGCTCCTGTGCTCGGGTTCGACGACGGCGGGGCGGGCCCGGCGTCCGCCGCACCCGCCCCGCACGCTACCGAACGCTCAGAACCAGCCGCAGGAGTTCGGGGTCCACCGGTCGGCCAGCGCCGCGTCGAGGAACGAGTGCATCCGCGGCAGCGCGGCCACGTAGCCGCCCATGTGGGTGGGGGTGAGGACCGGGTCGAAGCGAACGCGGGCGCCCTCGGCGCACCAGCGCAGCCCCAGCTCCCGGCCGGTGCGGTACGGGATGACGTCGTCCGTGAGGGAGTGGGCGATCATCACGGGCACCTCCGGGTGGCGCCCCTCCGCCCCGAGCTTCTGCTCGGCGAGGATCCCGGCCAGCTGCGGGTCGGTGCGCACCAGCTGCGGGAAGGACTGCCCGGTGTGCGTCAGGGCGGAGGAGTCCAGGGAGCCGTGCTCCCCGCTGTCCGTCACGCAGGTCTCCACGGCGTCGGCGAGCACCTGCCTGCCGTGCTCGTTCAGGTGGACCGCCGGGTCGACGTCGTAGGCCGCCAGCTGCCCGCTCATCGCGTACAGCAGGAAGGCGGAGTACGAGCCGCCGTCGATCCGGTCCGCGACCTGCACGAGGTCGGCGGGCGGGGCGCCCGCGTAGGCGCCCTTGAGGTCCAGTTCGGGGGCGTAGGAGGGGGCCAGCTCGGCCGCGGCGGCGGAGGCCCCGCCGCCCTGCGAGTAGCCGGCCAGCGCCACGGGGGAGCTCGCGGTGACCTCCGCGCCGTCCACCTGGGCGGCCGCGCGCACGGAGTCCAGCACGGCGTGCGCCTGGGACTCGCGGACCATGTACGTGTGCGTTCCGGGGGTGCCGAGGCCCTCGTAGTCGGTGACCACCACGGTGTGGCCGCGGTCCAGCAGGGACGTGATGCCCACGCCCTCGTACTGCTCGCCGGTGGAGAGGGTGCGCGAGGGGGCACAGCGGTCGGCGGCGCCCTGCGTGCCCACGGCGTAGCCGATCACCGGACGCTCGCCGCCGCGGGTCCACGGCGCCGTGGGGGTCAGGACCGTGCCGGAGACCGCCATGGGGCGGCCCTGCGCGTCCACGGAGGAGTAGAGGATGCGCGTGGCCCGGGCCGGCACCCGGATCAGCTTCACCGGGTCCAGGTAGAACGCGCTGGGCTCGCTGCGGATCAGCGTGCCCGGCCGCGCGGGGATCGTGGCGGGCGGCCGGTAGAAGGCGTCGCCGGCGGTGGCCTCGGCGTGCTCGGCGCGGGCCGCGTCCCAGCTGCGCTCCTCGGCGGGGCTCGCGGGCCGGGACAGGTCCTCGACGGCGGCGCGCACCTCGGGCGCGTCCGGGGCGGGGACCGGGTCCTGGGCGAGGGCGCCGGGGGCGCAGAGGCCGGCGACGACGGCGAGGGCGGCGGCGGTGGAGAGCGGACGGACGCGGCGACGGCGTGACATGGGGCCTCCCGTGGGCGGGGAATGTGACTCACGCCACTCTAGGCTCCTGCGGCGTCCCCGTCACCGCTCGGCCGGGCGTCCCCGTCACCGGTCGGCCGGGCGTCCCCGGGGCGCGCCGTCGTGGTCGCCTGCCGCGCCGCCGTCGTGCGTCGCCGGGCCCTGGGGTCCGCGGCCCCGCGCGGATAGGATGACGGCGAGGGTGCCGCGCCGTCGCGCGCCCCGAGCCCGCCTGAGTCGACGACGCCTAGGAGTTGCAGCATGCCCATCGCATCCCCGGACAAGTACGCCGAGATGATCGACGCCGCCAAGAACGGCGCCTTCGCCTACCCGGCGATCAACGTCACCAGCTCCCAGACCCTGAATGCCGCCATCCGCGGCTTCGCCGAGGCCGGCTCGGACGGCATCATCCAGGTCTCCACCGGCGGCGCCGCCTACTTCTCCGGCGCCTCCGTGAAGGACATGGTCACCGGCTCCCTGGCCATGGCCGCCTTCGCCCGCGAGGTCGCCAAGAACTACTCCGTGAACATCGCCCTGCACACGGACCACTGCCCCAAGGACAAGCTCGACGAGTTCGTCATGCCCCTGCTGGACGCCTCCGAGGCCGAGGTGAAGGCCGGGCGCGACCCGATCTTCAACTCCCACATGTGGGACGGCTCCGCCGAGACCCTCGAGGAGAACCTGCGCATCGGCAAGGAGCTGCTGGCCCGCACCCACGCCAACAAGCAGATCCTCGAGGTGGAGATCGGCGTCGTCGGCGGCGAGGAGGACGGCGTCGCCCACGAGATCAACGACAAGCTCTACACCACCGTGGAGGACGGCATCGCCACCATCGAGGCCCTCGGCCTCGGCGAGCAGGGCCGTTACATGACCGCCCTGACCTTCGGCAACGTGCACGGCGTCTACAAGCCGGGCAACGTGAAGCTGCGCCCGCAGATCCTCGAGGACATCCAGAAGGCCGTGGGCGAGAAGTACGGCAAGGAGCGCCCGTTCGACCTCGTGTTCCACGGCGGCTCCGGCTCCGCCGCCCAGGAGATCGCGGACTCGGTGAGCTACGGCGTCGTGAAGATGAACGTGGACACGGACACCCAGTACGCGTTCTCCCGCCCCGTGGCCGGCCACATGTTCGAGAACTACGCCGGCGTGCTGAAGGTGGACGGCGAGGTCGGCGACAAGAAGATGTACGACCCCCGCGTGTGGGGCGCCAAGGCCGAGGAGGCCATGGCCGCCCGCATCGTGCAGGCGTGCCAGGAGCTCAACTCGGCCGGCACCAGCATCGGCTGACGGGAGACGTCATGTTGGGAGGACTCCCCTGGTTCGCTTGGATCGCCATCGTCGCCATCCTGGTGTGGGGCACCCTGCAGGTGGTCCAGCTCGCCACCGGCCGCGCCCTGCCCGGCGAGGAGATGAAGAAGGAGGTCGAGGAGCTGCGCACGCGCCTCGACGCGATCGAGGGGCGCCGCCCGGCCGGTGAGCTTCCTGCCCGGGCCGACGCCGAGGGCTCCGACCTCGAGCGTCGCCTCGAGCGCCTCGAGGCCCGCGCGGACCGCCGCGAGGCGCGCGACCGCGAGCACGACGACTGGGACCGCCGGGCCGGCGAGCTCGGCTGACCCGCCCGCGCCGGGCAGGGCGCGCCCTGCCGGCACGACGACGGCCCCGCACCTGCGCCACGGCAGGTGCGGGGCCGTCGGCGTCACGGCGTGACGCCCCCGGCGCCGTCGGGGGCGTCGGCCCCGGGCGCGCCCGGGGTGCGGTCCCGCTGGGACTCGAGGAACTCGAAGACCTCCACCTCGTCCACCCCGGGGAACGCCTGGGTGGGCATGGCCGCCAACAGGTGGGCGTGCATGCGGGCCGCCGGCCACACGTGCCCGCCCCACTCCGCCTCTAGGGCCGGGTCCGGCAGGCGGCAGCAGCGCGGGTCCGGGCACGTGGAGGTGATCCGGTGCCGCGTGTCGGCTCCGCGGAAGTGCCGAGCGTGCTCGAACGCCGTGCCCACGGAGAGGGCGAACAGCCCGTCCGGGCCGTGCTCCACCATCGAGGTGCACCAGTAGGTGCCGTTCGGGGCGTCCGTGTACTGGGTGTGCGCGCGGAACCGGTCGCTGCGCCCGAACGCCTGCCGGGCCCCCCATCGCCGGCAGGCGGCCTGGCCCTCGATGGCGCCCGTGTGGTCCGCCGGGAACACGAGCCCGTCGTTCTCGTAGGCCTTGTGGATCACCCCCGTCTCGTGGACCTTCTGGAAGTGGCAGCGGATGCCCAGGTCCACGGTGGCCAGGTTGGTGAAGCGGTGGGCGGCCGCCTCGTAGGAGACGCCGAACGCGTCCTTCAGGTCGTCCACGGACAGGTCCCGGCGCTTCTGGGCGGCGCGCAGCAGGGCGCTCGCGGGCCGCTGCGGCATCAGCAGGGCGCCGGCGAGGTAGTTCACGGCCACCCGCTGGGAGAGGAAGTCCTCGTAGTCCCGCGGCTCGCCGTGGCCCAGGACGGCGGCCGCGAGCGCCTGCAGCACCACAGTGCGCCGGTCGTGGTCGCTGGCGCGGCCCCCGCTGACGTGGATACGGCCGTGCTTCAGGTCCGTGACCGAGCGCGTGGAGTGCGGCAGGTTGGCCACGAAGCTCAGGGTGAAGCCCAGGTGCTCGGCGAGACTGGACACGGCGTGCAGGCCCAGCGGCCCGCCCGTGTGGCCGATCGCGTCGAGCAGCCGCTGCGCCTCGGCCTCGAGGTCGGGGTAGTGGTTGTCCACCGCGCGCATCCGGGCGCGCAGCTGGGCGTTGGCGCGGCGCGCCTCCTCGGGGGTGGCGGCCTGCTCCTCCAGGCGACGGCGCAGCTCGGCCTCCAGCCCCGCGATCACCTCGAGGACCTCGGTGGGGGTGCGGGGCCCGATGCGCAGCGGAGGCAGGCCGAGGGAGGCGTAGTGCTCCGAGCGCGCGAACCGTTCGACCTCGATCTCCAGTTCGGCCCGACGGGTGGGGGCCCGGCCGGTGAGCAGGTCCTCGACCGGCACGCCCAGGACCTCCGCGATCCGCTGGACCAGCGAGAGCCGCGGCTCGCGGCGGGCGTTCTCCACGAGGGACAGGTGCGAGCCGCTCACGCCCGTGCGGTCCGCGAGCTGGTCCAGGGTGAGTCCGGCCTGCTTGCGCAGGTGCCGGACGCGGCGGCCCAGTGCGACGGCGTCCACGGTCGCGCTGTCCTCGAGAAGCGGGCGGGTCATCATGCGCGGAACTGTAGACGGAACCGGGGAGGAGATCACGTGTGACCGAAAGAAAGTCACATTTTTGACAAGCGGAGGGCCGCTGGAGTGATCCAGGCCATACCGGGGTGCAAGAACCGTCACGTTCTGACCCAGTGGCAGGAACGACCGGAGTTTCCACCGATTTTGTGCTCCAGAGGGCCTTGCCCGGGGCCAATGTGGATGTCAACGGCAGCGACGGACACGTCGCACCGAACCCCTCACCGAACCGGACCGATCCTCAGGAGGACGTCATGACCACCCAGCCCCACCACTCCACTCCCGCCTCCGCCGAGCAGCTCCAGCACGACTGGGACCACAACCCCCGCTGGGCCGGCATCGAGCGCACCTACTCCCCGGACGACGTCGTCCGTCTCCGCGGCCGGATCCAGGAGGAGCACACGCTGGCCCGCCGCGGCGCCGAGAAGCTGTGGACCCAGCTGAAGGACGAGAACGCCCGCGGTGATTTCACCAACGCCCTCGGCGCCCTCACCGGCAACCAGGCGGTCCAGCAGGTCAAGGCCGGGCTGCGCGCCATCTACCTCTCCGGCTGGCAGGTGGCCGCGGACGCCAACCTCTCCGGCCACACGTACCCGGACCAGTCCCTGTACCCGGCCAACTCCGTGCCGCAGGTGGTGCGCCGCATCAACAACGCCCTGCTGCGCGCGGACCAGATCGAGCACGCCGAGGGCGTCAGCAGCGTCGAGGACTGGCTCGTGCCGATCGTGGCCGATGCCGAGGCCGGCTTCGGCGGCCCGCTCAACGCCTACGAGCTCATGAAGTCGATGATCACCGCCGGCGCCTCCGGCGTGCACTGGGAGGACCAGCTGGCCTCGGAGAAGAAGTGCGGCCACCTCGGCGGCAAGGTGCTCATCCCCACCGGCCAGCACATCCGCACGCTCAACGCCGCCCGCCTGGCCGCCGACGTCGCCGACGTGCCCAGCGTGATCATCGCCCGCACCGACGCCGAGGCGGCCACGCTGATCACCTCGGACGTGGACGAGCGCGACGCCGAGTTCATCACCGGTGAGCGCACCGCGGAGGGCTTCTACAAGGTCCGCAACGGCGTCGAGCCCTGCATCGCCCGCGCCAAGGCCTACGCCCCGCACGCGGACCTGATCTGGATGGAGACCGGCACCCCGGACCTCGAGCTGGCCCGGAAGTTCGCCGAGGCTGTCAAGGCCGAGTTCCCGGACCAGATGCTTTCCTACAACTGCTCGCCGTCCTTCAACTGGAAGAAGAACCTCGACGACGACACCATCGCCAAGTTCCAGCGCGAGCTGGGTGCCATGGGCTACACCTTCCAGTTCATCACGCTGGCCGGCTTCCACGCCCTGAACCACTCCATGTTCGACCTGGCCAAGGGCTACCACGAGCGCCAGATGTCCGCGTACGTCGAGCTGCAGGAGCGCGAGTTCGCCGACGAGGCCCGCGGCTACACCGCGACCAAGCACCAGCGCGAGGTCGGCACCGGCTACTTCGACGCTGTGTCCACCGCCATCAACCCGGACAGCTCCACGGTGGCCCTGGCGGGCTCCACGGAGTCCGGCCAGTTCCACTGAGCCCGGTCCGCCATCCCGCCGTCGGCCGACCCGCCCGCTCCCCATGCCCAGGAGGCAGTCACCATGACCACCACGACCCTCACCTCCGGGCGGCACCACGCCGCCCCCGCCCTGCACCACACCGACGAGCCCGTCGACACCGCCGCCCACACGCCGCTGCCGCACGACGTCAGCACCCAGGCGCTGCCCGTCGTCGCCCCCGCCGGCGCCGCCCCCGTGGTCACCGTCCACGGCCCCGTGACCGACCGCCAGGCGGAGATCCTCACCGAGGACGCGCTCGCCTTCCTCGGTCGCCTGCACCGGGTGGCGGAGGACCGCCGCCGGCGGCTGCTGGAGGAGCGCGAGTTCACCCGGCAGCGCATCACCGAGGGCTGGGACCCGCACTTCCTGCGGGCCACGAAGCGGGTCCGCGAGGACGACTCGTGGCGCGTGGCCCCGCTCGCCCCGGGCCTGAAGGACCGCCGCGTGGAGATCACCGGCCCCGTGGACCGCAAGATGACCGTCAACGCCCTGAACTCGGGCGCCTCCGGCTGGCTCGCGGACTTCGAGGACTCCTCCACGCCCTCGTGGGAGAGGATGCTGGACGGGCAGGTGAACCTGTACGACGCGATCCGCGGCCAGATCGACTTCACGAGCCCGGAGGGCAAGGAGTACCGACTGCGCGGGGCCGAGCTCACGGACCGGCCGACGATCATCGTCCGCCCCCGCGGCTGGCACCTCACGGACGACCACCTCCGTGTGGACGGCGAGCCCATGGCCGGCGGCCTCGTGGACTTCGGCCTGTACTTCTTCCACAACGCCGCGGAGCTGGTCCGCCGCGGCCACGGCCCGTACTTCTACCTGCCCAAGCTCGAGTCCCACCTCGAGGCCCGCCTGTGGAACTGCGTGTTCGTGGCGGCTCAGGACGCCCTCGGCATCCCCCAGGGTACGATCCGCGCCACGGTGCTGATCGAGACCATCACGGCCGCGTTCCAGATGGAGGAGATCCTCTACCAGCTGCGCAACCACGCCGCCGGGCTCAACGCGGGCCGGTGGGACTACATCTTCTCCCTCATCAAGAACTACCGGGACCGCGGCCCGGCCTACGTGCTGCCGGACCGCGCGGAGGTCACTATGACCCAGCCGATGATGCGCTCCTACACCGAGCAGCTCGTGCGGGCCTGCCACCGCCGCGGCGCCTCCGCGATCGGCGGGATGTCCGCCGTGATCCCGGACCGCCGGGACCAGGCGGCCAACGAGGTCGCGTTCGCGAAGGTCCGCGAGGACAAGACCCGCGAGGCCCGCGATGGCTTCGACGGCTCCTGGGTGGCCCACCCGGACCTCGTGCCCGTGGCCCGCGAGGTGTTCGACGAGGTCCTCGGCGAGGCCCCGAACCAGATCCGCACGCGCCGCCGCGAGGACGTGGAGCCGGACGAGGCGGGCCTGCTCGACGTCGCCGCCACCACGGGCTCGGTCACCGAGGCCGGGGTGCGCCGCAACATCGAGGTGGGCATGCGGTACATCGAGTCCTGGCTGCGCGGCCAGGGGGCCGCGGCCATCCACGGGCTCATGGAGGACGCCGCCACGGCCGAGATCTCCCGCTCGCAGGTCTGGCAGTGGGCGCACAACCGCACCGCGGTCGCCCTGGAGGACGGCGGCACCCGCACCGCCTCGCGCGAGTGGATGGAGCAGCTCGTCCGCGAGGAGCACGCCCGCATCCTCGCCGGCCCGCTGCCGGAGGGCCACCGGTTCGAGGACGCGCGCCGCGTGTTCTGCGAGTCCGCGCTGCCGCCGGAGTACCCCGCGTTCCTCACGCTCGGGGCCTACCGCCGGCACTTCTCGGCCGAGCGCGCCTGAGGCCGCACGACGACGGCCCGGTCCCGACGACGACGCCCGGTCACCTCCGCGAGGTGACCGGGCGTCGTCGTGTCCGGGGCCGTGTCCGTCAGCCGCCGGTGCCCGAGGGCGAGGGGGTGCGCGAGGCCGGCGTGGAGCTCGGCGACGGCGTGCCCGAGCCGGAGGCGGCGCGGGAGGCGGAGGCCTCCGCGGCGGAGGCCGAGGCCTCGGCGGCGCGCTGGGACTCGGCGGCCTCGCGGGCGGCGCCCTGGAAGGGGCGCGGGGGCTGGCCCGGGGCCACGGGGCCGGGGGCGCCCTCGGGGCGGTCGATCGTGGACTGGTTGTTCAGCAGCTCGTCCGGCACGCGGCCCGTGGGGATCTCGCGGGCCTTGGCGAGGGACTCCTCGTCCATCGAGGCGTCCAGGAAGAACGGGGAGCTGAGCTTGATGACCTCGTGGAAGCGGGAGGCGTCCTTGAGCACGGTGTCCGCGAGGTGGTCGCGCGCCTGGGTGACGAGCGTGGTGCTCCCCGCCACGGGCGAGTTCTCCACCTGGGTGAGGCCGCCGTTGGCGTCGCCGTAGCCCTCCATGGAGCCCATGGTCACGGAGACCAGCTCGGTGCCGTCCTCGCTGCAGGCCCAGGCGGTGCGCTGCGGCATGAGGGGGGCGCCGTCCTGGCCGCCGATCATGCCGGGGCGCAGGAGGGCGAGCAGGCCCTTCCCGGTCTCCGGGTCGAAGGTGTACTCGTCCGCCACGGTGGCCGGCTCGTCCTCGCACCAGTCCAGGCGGGTGCTGTCGAGGTTGTGCTGGTATTGCACCTGGGCCAGCGGCATGCCGGGGCTGTACTCGAAGTAGCCGTTGTACACGCAGGTGAGGAACTCGTGCGTCTCGTCCTGGGAGGCGAAGAGCTGGACGATCTCGATGTTGGAGCCGTCCGGGATGTGGGTGGCCACGGCGTCCAGGGTGCGCTGGTCCAGGACGTCGCGGGTGCAGTCCATCACGGAGACCGTGTCGTTGCGCACGGCGGCGGTGTTCTCCCAGGCGGTGGTGGCGGCGCCGTCCCGGATGCCGGGGCCGAGCGTCTCCAGGGCCTGGCGCGGCTGGGCGCGGGGCGTGCCCTCGGCGGAGGCCGACTCGCGTGCCTCGCGCACGCGGGAGGCGGCGATCGAGGCCGGGTCCGTGGGGGTCGCGGGGGCGGAGCCCGCGGCGGGGGAGCCGGCGGATGCGCTGGGGGCGGGGACCGCCGTCGAGGCGGGCTCGCCGGGCTGGCCGCCGTCGGCGCAGCCGGCCAGGACCAGGGCGAGGGCGGCGACGCCGGCGACCAGGGGGAGGCGGCGGCGTGCGGGCGTGGGATGGGACATGCGGAGTGCTCCTTCGACGGCATCGACGGCCGGGCGCGCCCACGGGGCGCGCCGGACAGACGCTGGGGCTACGGTACCGGACGGGCCTGGACGCGGCGCCGTCGTCGGGCGGGGGCGGGGGCGGACGACGACGGCGGCCGGTGCGGCGTCCGGGGGCGTCGATAGACTCGGCCGCGACCCACCCGCCCTGACGAGGAGAAGAGGCATCGCATGTCCGAGTCCCTGATCGGCAAGAACCTGATGGAGCCGCCGGCCACGCGCCTGCCGGAGGAGCCGGAGGTGCTCGCGCGCCTCGAGGCCGGCGACCTGCCGGAGGACGTGGTGCCCGTGGCGCCCGAGTCCTCGCTGGTGTGGGCGCTCATGGCGGAGGACGCCTGGTCCGAGGGCCGCACCGTGGACTCCTACGCGTACGCGCGCGTCGGCTACCACCGCGGCCTCGACGCCCTGCGCAAGGCCGGCTGGCGCGGCGCCGGGCCGGTGCCGTACGACCACGAGCCCAACCGCGGCTTCCTGCGCGCCCTCTACAGCCTGGGCCGTGCCGCCGCCGGGATCGGGGAGTCCGAGGAGGTCGAGCGCATCCGCACCTTCCTGAAGGACTCGGACCCCACGGCCGCGGAGAAGATCGAGGCCGCCCAGGGCCGCTCCGGGATCTGAGCGGGGCCGTGGCCAAGCTCTACTTCCGGTACGGGGCCATGAACTCCGGCAAGTCCACCGGGCTGCTGCAGGCCGCGTTCAACTACGAGGAGCGCGGGCAGCGGGTCCTGCTGGCCAAGCCGGAGGTGGACGTCAAGGGCGAGGACGAGGTGGTCTCCCGCCTCGGCGTCACCCGGACCGTGGACTTCCTGGTGCCCGCCGGGGCGGACGTGCGGGGGCTGTTCCGCCGCCACGCCTCCGGGGACGACCCGGACGCCCTCGTGGACCACGTGGACGCCCCGCCGGTGGCCTGCCTGCTCGTGGACGAGGCGCAGTTCCTCGAGCCGGCGCAGGTGGACGACCTGCTGCGCATCGCCGTGCTCGACGGCGTCCCCGTGATCGCCTACGGCCTACGCACCGACTTCCGCACCCGCTGCTTCCCGGGCTCCGCCCGCCTGCTCGAGCTGGCCCACTCCCTCGAGGAGCTCAAGACCATCTGCCGGTGCGGGCGCAAGGCGGTGTTCAACACCCGCAAGGTGGTGGACGCCGCGTCCGGTGCCGAGCACTTCGTGTTCGAGGGGGACCAGGTGGCCATCGACGGCGTCGAAGTCACCTACGAGAGCCTCTGCGGCTCCTGCTACCTCGCCGAGTCCGGCGGCCGGCTGGGCTGATCCCCGACGACGACGCCGCAGCCGGCCGACGACGCCCCGCCGCCTGCTCCCAGGGAACTGGCAGGCCGCGTTCCGCCGTCGTTCATGTCCGGCTCCTACGCTGAAAGCACCTCATCAAGGTGCGAGTGATGACGGGCGAAGGGCCCCGGTGAACCCGGGGCCCTTCGTCTGTCTTCGGGTGGTGCCCGGTGCCGGTCAGGCGATCGCTCAGAAGCGGCCGGCCGCCTCGTCGTGCACGGTCTGGTCGGCCTCCGTGCCGCGGGCGGCGTGCGCGTCGAGCACCTTCTGGGCGCGCTCCTTGCGCAGCTGTCGGCGGGGGTCCTGGTGGGCAGGGCGCTGGGCCGGGCCGAGGAAGAACAGGGCGATGTACTGCAGGCGCCAGATGAGGCGGTAGCCGATGCTGAGGCCGGTGGTGTCCTTCACGGGGGTCCTCTCGGAGGGTGGCGGAAGCGTCCTCCTGCCAGGGTAGCCGTCGCGGCGCACCGGACCGGTGTTCGCCAGGATGTGGCCGAGCATGAGCACGAGCGCCGTCTGTGTAATGAACGCCAGCAGTCCGGACAGGCCGTCACCCCAGCCCACGACGACGTCGGCCGGCCCGGCCGGAGTGAGCAGCAGGCACAGGGCCGCCACCGCGAACGTGAGCACGATGGTGAACACGAGTGAGGACGGGATGAACCGCTCCATCGTCGTGTTCAGCGGGCGCATGGCGCGACTGAAGAACGTGCCCTCACGGACGGCGCGGCTCGAGGGCCCGGGTGTGGGCGGACGTGTGGACGTGGCGGACACGAGGCTCCTGTCCAGGGCGAGAGTGATGTGGATCGCCCTAGGCGGTCGATCGTCGTGGGCAGGACGTGGGCAGGACGTGGGCAGGACGTGGGCCGCGGCGGGTGAGCTGAAAGGGGGCCGTCCTCGGCATGGGGTGGAGGGTGGCGGCGTCGGTCCTCCGTGAAGGCATTCTCACCAGGTGACAACACGTGAATCGCCCCGGGTTTGTTAGAGGCTCGTAAGTGCCGTCCCGGCGGGCGCCGGCACGGGGTTCTCATGATGGTAGACGTCCTCGAACTCGACCGGAGGGACCAGCCTGATCTCGCCGTGCACACGACGATGGTTGAACCAGTCGATGTACTCCGCGACCGCGATCTCCAGGTCCTCGATGGACTTGAATGGCCCCTTGTTCCGGATCAGCTCCGCCTTGAACAGCGAGTTGAACGCCTCCGCGAGGGCATTGTCATACGAGTCCCCCGTCGAACCGACTGAGGCGACTGCGCCGGCCTGGGCGAGCCGCTGGGTGTATCGCACGGCGACGTACTGGACTCCTTTATCGCTGTGATGCCGTAGCCCGGCCACGTCTTGGCCTGCGCGCTGACGCGTCCAGAACGCCATCTCCAACGCGTCCAGGGCCAGGTCCGTGCGCAGCGACTTCGACAGCTGCCAGCCCAGCACCCGTCGGGAGAACACATCGATGATGAACGCGGCGTACACCCATCCGCTGAAAGTGCGGCAGTAGGTGATGTCAGCGACCCACAGCTGGTTCGGAGCCGCCGCGGTGAAGTCTCGCTGGACCAGGTCTTGACGCTCATCCGGGCCGGGGCCTGGGACCGTGGTCCTCGGTCCCTTCGCGCGGCTGATCCCGCGCAGGCCTGCGGCTCGCATGAGCCGCTCCACCGTGCACCTGGCCACCTGCAGGCCCTCCCTCCGCAGTTGCGCGTGGACCTTCCGGGCCCCGTAGACCCCGTAGTTGGCCTCATGCACCCGCCGGATTTCCACGAGCACCTGCTCATCGCGCAGGCTACGCACTGAAGGAGGGCGCGTCTTGGCCGCGTAGTACGTGCTCGGTGCGATCTGTGTGCCTGCCGCGGACAGCGTGGCGCAGATCGGCTCGACACCGAACTCGTGCTTGTGTTCGTCGATGTAGTCCACGATCAGCGCTGTGGGCGTCTCGAGCATCCGCCGCGAAGAAAGCCGACGCCGAGCGCAGGATCGCGTTCGCCCGCCGTAGTTCACGGTTCTCCTTCTCCAGCTCGGCCACCCGGGCGGCTTCGCTGGTCGTAATTGCGGGGCGGTGGCCGTGGTCGATCTCGGCTTGGCGGACCCAGTTGCGCAGCGTCTCGGGATTGATCCCGAGCTGTTCTCCTACGCGGCGGAATGCTCCGGTCCTCGTGGCGGGGTCTTGACGGGCTTCCAGCGTCATCCGCGTGGCGCGTTCGCGGAGCTCGTCGGGGTACTTCCGTGGTGCGGGCATGCTCTGCATCCTTCCGTTGGATCAGAGCCTCCACCAGACCCGGAGCGATTCAACCTGGCCCGCGCCGGCTACGCGGTGGACCTGGCGCACACCGGCCCCGACGCCCTGGAGGCCGCCCGCGACCGGAGCCTGGACGTGGTGGTGCTGGACCTGGGTCTGCCGGGGCTGGACGGCATCGAGGTGTGCCGCAGGATCCGGGGCTTCTCCGAGTGCTACGTGCTGATGCTCACGGCCCGCGGGGACGAGGAGGACAAGCTGGCCGGGCTGGCGGCCGGGGCCGACGACTACATCACGAAGCCCTTCAGTGTTCGCGAGCTCGTCGCCCGGGTGGCCGCGGTGCTGCGCCGGCCCCGGACCACCGTGGCCCCGGTCGAGCCCGCCCGGGAGTTCGGGGAGCTGACCGTCGACCTCGCGGCCCACGAGGCACGGGTGGGCGGGCGGCCGGTGGGCCTGACCCGCACCGAGTTCGACCTACTGGGGGCCCTTTCGGCCCGCCCGCACCAGGCGCTCACCCGCCGCAAGCTCATCGACACCGTCTGGGATCCATCCTGGGTCGGGGACGAGCGGATCGTGGACGTGCACATCGGGCACCTGCGCCGGAAGCTCGGGGAAGACCCGATCGGCTTCATCGACACGGTCCGTGGGGTCGACTACCGGATGGTGACACCGTGAGTCCCCGGCGCGAGCGGAGCCTGGCTACCCGGTTCTTCACCGTCCAGGTGCTGGTGGTCGCAGCCTCCCTGGCGGCGGCAGTCGTGGTGGCCTCCCTGATGGGCCCGGCGATCTTCCACAATCACTTGATCATGGCCGGGCATGCGGAGAACTCCCCGGAGTTGCTGCACGTGGAGCAGGCCTACCGCGACACCAACCTCATCACCGTGGCCGTGGCCGTGGCCTTGGCCACGGCCCTGATCTGCGCCCTGGTCGCCAGCCTCTGGTTATCCCGTCGCATCCAGGGTTCTCTCGGGAAGCTGGCCGAAGCCGCCAAAGGCATGTCCCGCGGCCGCTACGACACCCGGGTACCGGCCCTGGGTGCCGGAGCGGAGGTGGACGGGGTGGCCACCGCGTTCAACACCATGGCGGCTCGTCTGCAAAGTACCGAAGGCACCCGCCGGCGGATGCTCTCGGACCTGGCCCATGAGATGCGCACCCCGATCTCGGTGCTCACCGTGCACTGCGAAGGCCTCCAGGACGGGGTCATCCACTGGGACGAAACCACCAGCGAGATCATGACCGACCAGCTGGGACGCCTCACCCGGCTGGTCGAGGACATCACCGATGTCTCCCGCGCCGAGGAGGGGCGCATCGACCTGGACCGCCCAGAACAGCCCGTGCTCGAACTGCTGCACACCGCCGCCGAGGCCCACAGGGAGTCCTACGCGGCCAAGGGCGTGGCCCTCGACGTGGACGTCGACGATGAGACCGGGGTCCTGGAGGTGGACCGGCAGCGGATGGGGCAGGTGCTGGGCAATCTGCTCACCAACGCCCTGCGCCACACCCCAGCGGGTGGGACGGTCACCGTCAGTGCCACCCATCAGATGTCCGGCCAAGTGGTCCTCTGCATCAGCGACACCGGTGAGGGCATCAGTGCCGAGCAACTGCCTCAGGTGTTCGAGCGCTTCTGGCGCGGGGACACCGCCCGGGACCGAGACCACGGCGGCTCGGGGATCGGGCTGGCCATCTCCAAAGCTACTGGTCGAAGCCCACGGCGGCACCCTGACCGCCGCCTCCCCCGGCCCCAGACACGGCGCGGTGTTCACCATCCAGTTGCCGCCCCCCCCAACTGGCCGATCTGCCTCCCGCTCGGGAGGCTCACTGACATCCTTGCACTATACCCCCCCAGGGTATATACCTGAGAGGCGAGGGGCGTTCCCCGTTCCCTCACGATCCGAAGGAGCCCACCATGACCAGCTCGCCCCGCCACCCCCTGCCGATGGCCGCCACCGGTTGCGCCTGCTGCGCTCCCACCTCTGTCCCCGAGGAAGCGGGGACTGCCGTCGAGGCGCAGTCGCCGTCCTCGGACGGCACCGCCACGACCTACCAGGTGGAGGGCATGACCTGCGGCCACTGCGCCGGCCGGGTCACCGAGGCCCTCACGGCGTTGGAGGGGGTCCTTGACGTGCAGATCGACCTCGTAGCCGGCGAAGCTTCGGCCGTTACCGTGACCAGCACCACCCCTGTCGCAGAGGAATCCGTGCGCGCCGCAGTGGCGCGTGCAGGATATGCGGTCACCTCTTCCTGAGCGTGCCGGGACCGGATCCCCCACGGCCCGACCCGGCTCCCGGTCTCCAGGCCCTGCCTGGGGCCACCACCACCCGACTACCCCACGTAAGGACATCCCCATGAACCGAGCCTCTTCCCTCACCGCCGTGGCCCTCGCGTCTGCCCTGGCCCTGGCCGGCTGAGGCACCGGAGGCGGAGAGAACACTGACGCGGCCTCCGAGACCCCCAGCTCCACAGCTGCCGCCACCGGGGCCGGCAGCGCCTCGAGCACCCCGTCGGGCGCTACCTCAGGGGAACCGATCGCTGAAGAGCACAACGACGACGACGTGATGTTCGCGCAGATGATGATCCCGCACCACGAGTAGGCCGTGGACATGAGCGAGATCCTGCTGGCCAAGGACGACGTCCCCGCCGATGTCCGGGCCTTCGCCCAGAAGGTCGTCGATGCCCAGGGACCGGAGATCGAGCGCATGAACCAGATGCTGCGGACCTGGGAAGCGCCGATGCCCGGCGAGGACTCCACGTCCATGGGCCACGGGGCCGGCGGGATGATGAGCGAGGAGGACATGGGCATGCTCAACGATGCGCAGGGGACGGACGCGGCCCGGCTGTACCTGGAGCAGATGACCGTCCACCACGAGGGCGCGGTCGAGATGGCCCGGGACCAGGTCGAGCAGGGGCAGAACCCCCAGGCCGTCGAGCTCGCCCGCCAGGTGGTCGAGGACCAGGAGGCGGAGATCACCGAGATGGAGCAGATGCTCCAGGAGCTGCCGGACGGTTCCTGACCGCCCCGGTGACCGGCGTCGCCGCCCACGGGCGGCGCTCTGTAGGAAGCAACGAACCGATCGATGAAGGAGGACCGCGATGATGTGGGGCGACGGCATGGGAGGAGGCATGGGCTGGATGTGGATCTTCTGGCTCCTGCTGATCCTGGGCACGGTGGTGCTGATCTTCGTGCTCGTGAAGGCGTTCACCGGGAACTCGGGCGGCGGGACCCGGCAGGGCGGGAGCGCCCCGCCACCGACGGGTGCCGGCCCGCGCCGGTCCCGGGAGATCCTCGAGGAGCGCTACGCGCGCGGGGAGATCAGCGCCGAGGAGTACCGCGAGCGGCTGCGGACCCTGGACGAGGGCGACCGGTGAGCCCGCTGACGCGCCGGCAGCTGCTGGCCCTGGGCGCGGCCGGGGCCGGCGCCGCGGCCGCGGGCGGGGCCGGGCTGTGGTGGACCGGCGGCGGCGGCCAGGCCCTCGGCGGCGGCCGGGAGCTGGTGCAGCCCGAGGTGCTGTCCAGCCGCGACGGGGCCCTGGACCTGGCCCTGGAGGCAGCCCCCGCCCGGGTGCGGATCGGGGCGCGCACCGCGCACGTGCAGGCGTTCAACGGCTCCCTGCCCGGGCCCACCCTGCGGGTCCGCCCCGGCGACACGCTCCGGGTGGCGATGACCAACGGCCTGGACGACCCGACGAACCTGCACGTGCACGGCCTGCACGTCTCCCCGCAGGACAACGGGGACAACCCCTTCGTGAGCATCGCCCCCGGGGAGACCTTCGACTACGAGTACGTCCTGCCGGGCGACCACCCGCCGGGCACCTACTGGTACCACCCGCACCACCACGGCCACGTGGCCGACCAGCTCGCCGCCGGGCTCTACGGGGCCATCGTCGTCGAGGACCCCGACCCCGTCCCGGTGGCCCGGGAGCGGGTCCTGGTCGTCTCCGACATCACCCTGGACGCCTCCGGGAACCTCGCCGAGGTCTCCCCGCCGCAGCAGATGATGGGCCGGGAGGGCGAGACCGTGCTGGTCAATGGTCAGGTCCGTCCCGAGGCCACCGCCGCACCCGGGGAGCGGGAGCTGTGGCGGGTCGTCAACGCCTGCCCATCCCGGTACCTGCGCCTGACCCTCGACGGCCAGACCCTGCGGCTGTCCGGCCGCGACCTCGGCCGGCTGCCCGAGCCGGTCGAGCTCACCGAGGTGACCCTGGCGCCGGGCAACCGGGTGGAGCTGCTGGTGGACACCCGTGAGGGCACCTCCACCCTGGGGGCCGCCCCGGTGGACCGCGGCAGCATGGACGGGATGATGGGCGGGGCCATGCCCGGGGACGGCCCCGGCAACGACGAGCCGATCGAGCTGCTCACCCTCGAGGTCGCCGGGGACCGGGCCGGGGACGCCGGGCCCGTGCCCGCCGGCCCGTCCCTGCGGGATCTGCGCGAGGAGCCGGTCGAGGCCCGGCGCACCCTGGACTTCGCCATGGGCATGGGAGGGATGGGCGGGATGATGGGCAGCATGCGCGGGCCCGGGCAGATGATGTCCTTCACGATCGACGGGCAGCAGTTCGACGCCGAGCGCACCGACCAGCGGGTCCGGGTGGGCACCGTGGAGGAGTGGACCCTGGTCAACTCCAGCCCCATGGACCACCCGATGCACCTGCACGTGTGGCCGATGCAGGTCGTGTCCGAGGCAGGCCGCGACGTCCCCGGACCGCGGTGGCAGGACGTGGTCAACATCCCCGCCTTCGGGGAGGTCACGGTCCGGGTGGCCTTCGAGGACTTCGGCGGCCGCACCGTCTACCATTGCCACATCCTCGACCACGAGGACCTCGGCATGATGGGCACCGTGGCGGCCCGCTGAGCACCGTGGGCTCGGCCCACCGACCCTGTCCGAACCACCCCACCGCTGGGGGCGTTCGCTGCCCGGCAGGAAGGACGTGCACCTCCTCATGGACCACGACACGCAGACGCAGCAGAAACTCTCCCTGACCGGTTCCGTCGCCGTCGGGACAGGGGTGATGATCGGCGCGGGCATCTTCGCCCTCGTGGGGCAGGTCGCCGAACTGGCCGGCGGCTGGGTGCCCTGGGCGTTCCTCGCCGGCGCCGTGGTCGTGGCGTTCAGCTCCTACTCCTACATCCGCTACTCGGCCACCAACCCGTCCTCCGGCGGGATCGCGATGCTGCTCAAGGCCGCCTACGGCCCGGGGGTTCTCGCCGGGTCCTTCTCCCTGTTCATGTACGTGTCGATGATCCTGGCCGAGTCCCTGCTGGGCCGCACCTTCGCCTCCTACCTGCTGCGCCCCTTCGGCCTGCAGGGCTCCGAGGTGTGGGTGACGGTACTGGCGGTGGTGGCGATCGTGGCCGCCGCCCTGGTCAACCTGGCGGGCAACCGATGGGTGGAGCGCTCCGCCACGGTGACCGCGGCGCTCAAGATCGTCGGGATCGCCGTGCTGGCGATCGCCGGCATCCTCGCCGCCGGGGTGTCCTCCCTGGGCCGGCTGTTCACCGCCGCCGACCGCACCCCGCCGGAGACGGGATGGCTGGGCTTCCTGGCCGGGACCACCCTGTGCATCCTGGCGTACAAGGGCTTCACCACGATCACCAACCAGGGCGCCGACCTGGAGCAGCCGGAGCGCAACATCGGCCGCTCCATCATGATCTCCCTCGCCCTGTGCACCGTGCTCTACCTGCTGATCACCGTCGCGGTGACCGGCAGCCTGACCGTGCCGCAGATCGTCGAGGCCCGGGACTACGCCCTGGCCGAGGCGGCCGAGCCGATGTTCGGCGCCTGGGGCGTGACGCTGACCGTGGTGATCGCCGTGGTCGCGACCCTGTCGGGGCTCATCGCGAGCCTGTTCTCGGTCTCGAAGCTCTACGACATGCTCCGCGACATGGGCCAGGCCCCCGGGCTGCCGCGGAAGGAGGGCCACCAGTCCCTCTACATCACGGCGGGACTGGCCATCGTCATGGCGGCCTTCTTCGACCTGTCCCAGATCGCCTCCCTCGGCGCCATCCTGTACCTGGCCATGGACATCGCCATCCACCTCGGCATCCTCCGCCACCTCAAGGACGACGTCGGGGCCAAACCGTGGATCCCCTGGGTCGCGATCGCCCTCGACGTCGCGGTGCTCGTGCCGTTCGTGCTGCTGAAATCCCAGTCGGACCCGTTCACCCTGGTGATCACCGCCGTGGTGGCCCTGGTCATCGTCGTGGCGCAGTGGTTCACCGTGCGGCACCGCTCCGACGAGGACGCGCGGCAGGGCGAGCACGAACAGCACTGAGGACCGGTGAGCCGCCCCGGAACCCGGGGACCGGAAGAACAAGAACCAACGACGGAGGTCGATCATGGACGTACTGCTGACAGTTCTGGGGATCGTGGTCATCGTGGCCGGGCTGATGGACATGTTCCACACCCTGTTGCACCCCAGCGGTCAGGGACGTCTGAGCCGGCTGGTGCTCTCCACGGTGTGGAGGGTCTCGAAGGTCACCGGTCACCGGGCCGGCTCCGCGGTGGGGCCGGCGGCGATGGTGGCCGTGGTGCTCCTCTGGGTGGTGCTGCAAGCAGCGGGGTGGGCGCTGATCTACTACCCGCACGTCCCGGGCGGGTTCATGTACTCCTCCGGCATCGACGCGGCCGCCTACCCGGACGCGGTCGAGGCCGTCTACGTCTCCATGGTGACGCTGTCGACGCTGGGCTACGGGGACGTGGTGGCCACCGACCCGTGGATCCGGGTCGCTTCCCCGTTCGAGGCCTTGACCGGGTTCGCTCTGTTGACCGCGGCGCTGACGTGGTTCACGCAGATCTATCCTCCCCTGATGCGGCGCCGGGCGCTGGCCCTGGAAATCAAGGGCCTGGCCGACGCCGACTATGCCGAGACGATCGGGGAGGTCGAGCCGGCCATCGCCTCCCGGGTCCTGGATTCCCTGCAGGCGGATCTCACGAAGATCTCCGTGGACTTCACCCAGCACACCGAGGGCTTCTACTTCCAGGAGAGCAACCCCGACCTGTCCCTGGCCCGCCAGCTGCCGTATGCGCTGCGGCTCCGTGATGCGGCCATGGCCCGGTCCGAACCGGCGGTGCGGCTGAGCGCCCAGCGGCTGTCCTCGGCCCTGAACCAGCTCGGGTCCGAGATCAAGGACGACTTCGTGGGCACCGGGGAGCACCCCGGTGAGGTCTTCGCCGCCTATGCGGCCGAGCACGGCCAGACCACCCGGGCCTGAGTTCGCCCCCCTCGGCGTTGCACACGGGCGGTCCGGGGCGCGGAGGTCGCCGCACCTACATGACCACGGGGCCCTCGAGGGCAGCCCACAGGACACCGGCCAGGACACCCAGCACCAGGCTCGCGACCGCGGCGACCCCGGCGGTGACGGCCGGCCAGGCGGCCGCCCCGCCGCGACCGGGGAACCCCGCCGTGTGCTGGTCCGGGCGGGCGAAGACGGGGGCGAACCAGCGCAGGCAGTAGAAGAGGCTGAGCACGCTGCTGAGCATCACCACCAGCACCAGCCAACCGTGCCCACCGTCCCAGGCGGCGGTGGCGGTGGTGAGCTTGCCGACGAACACGGCCAGCGGCGGGGTGCCCACCAGCCCCAGCAGCGCCACCAGCAGGGCCAGCCCCAGCCCGGCACGGGCCCGTGCAAGGCCCCGGTAGTCGGCCAGCTCCCGGTGCTCGGGCAGTGCGGCGGTGACGGCGAAGGCGGCGACGTTGGTGACGGCGTAGGCGGCGAGGTAGAACAGCAGCGAGGGCAGGGTCAGGTCGCTGCGCCCGGCCGCGGCCACGGGCACGAGCAGGAACCCGACCTGGGCCACCGTCGACCACCCCAGCAGCCGGCGGGGGTCGGTCTGCCAGTAGGCCGCGAGGTTGCCCAGGACCATCGAGGCGGTGGCCAGCAGCGCCGCGACGAGCAGCCAGGAGCCGTCCCCGGCGGAGACCGTGGCCACGAGCCGGTACACGGCCACCAGCGCCCCCACCTTGGGCACGGTGGTGAGGAACGTGGCGGCGGTGGCCCCGGTGCCCTGGGCGGCGTCGGGAACCCAGAAGTGGAAGGGCACCCCACCGGCCGTGAAGAGCAGCCCGGCGAGCACGCCCAGCACGCCCGCGCCCACGGCCGCGGCCGGGGCGGCGGGCAGCTCCTCCTGGAGCAGGGCGTAGTCGGTGCCGCCGGCCAGGGCGTAGAGCACGGTGACCCCGAGCATGAGCAGGATCCCGGACAGCGCCCCCATGAGATAGGTCTTCATGGCGGCCTCGGCCCCGGCGCGGCCGCCGGTGAGGCCGACGATCCCGTACAGGGGGATGCTGGCCAGCAGGAACCCCACGATCAGCACGAGCAGGTCGGTGGACCCGGCCAGGACCATTACCCCGGTGGTGGCCAGGAGCAGCAGCGCGTACGTGTCCGACTCCCGCGGGGACCCGGCGATCTCCCCGGAGGCCACCCCCAGCACCAGCAGGGTGGTCAAGGCGGCGATCACCCGGGCGGCACCGGTGGCGGTGTCCACGGTGAAGGTGCCGCTGAAGGCGCTCTGCGCGGGTCCGGCCATGGCGAGGGCCGCGGCGGTCGCGGCACCCAGCAGGGCCAGGGCTGCGGCTGCGCGGGCGATCCACTGGCGTCACCGGGGCAGGAACGATCCGCCCAGCAGCATCTAGGGCGCCCGCTCGCACGAGGTGGGTGTCGAGATGCAGCGGAGATTTCGCACGACATGCGGCAAATTATTTTCAGAACCAGGTTTCACGCGGCCTGTGCCAAAAGTTGGCGTCGCCACCAATATCTTATTGGCGAAGCTCCTCCGTAATCGATCGGGACTGGATCACGTGGTTCGCTCGCCGGGGCACATGACAGACGCACGGCGCGGCCCCGTTGATGCTGATGTCGACGTGATCGTGTGATGTGTTGGCCCCAACGGGACGGTCAAGCCAATTCGTACGGTGGGTATAGCGGGTCCAGCTGCAGACGAGCCTCCAGTACTGCGCGAGACGTACCGAGACGGCTTGCCAACCAGAACCGCATCATCAGTACGTTCTCCCTGTGGGCGTTGAGAATGTCGAGCTGCTCAGGCTTCTCATTGTCCGCGTGTTTCACCCCACGGTACGTAACTGCGCTGCGCGTCTTCCACTCAGAGGGGTCCTGTACGGGTTTGAATGGCGTGTCCTCGAGAATCGCCTCGGTCGCGTCCCAGTAGGAGGCGCTGTTCCTCTTGCCCTCCTTGACCTTGCCCTTCTCAAGCAGCAATTGATGGCCGAGCGCTTCAATGGCGAGCCCTGATTGCAGCAACTTGGTCTCGGCGTACGAGTTGCCTTGGTCGAGGAGAGAGACCAGGGGCCCGAATGTTCGGGTGAACGTCTTGCGAATGCGTAGCCATCGGCGCACCCCGGCTACCCCGATGTCTGGGAAGGAGAACAAGAAGCGGGGATCCTTACCCCAAGAATTGTGCTCGGGGAGTCGGTAAGAGGCGACGCTTGCCCACTTGTCTCCGATGGCGTCTCCGCTGAGCACCTTCTCGGGGTCATCGCCCCTATTGACTCGCACCTCAGTGAAACCGAAAGGGTGCCAGGCTGAGAGCATTGTGAGCTCGCGGATCGCCATGATCGGATCCAGGTGGTCTTGCCAAGCGCGCGGGCGTTTGGAGGCCGTCATTAACTGGACCACATCATGGGCAGTGAAGGAGCCAGCCTTCTCGTCCGTTGAGGTAGCCCACGTTGGACGCAACCCCAGATTGACGCCGCGGTCAAGCCGTATCTGCTCTAGGGAGTCCAAGTGGATCAAGGCGTTCTCAGCACGACCGCGTGAGTCGTAGGAAACATCGAACTGCACACTCTTGAGTTGCGTCCAGGCAGACAGTATCGGCATGGATGCGCGGACGCCATTGATCTTCGCGTACTTCTCATTTCGTGCTCCCAAGACGGCGAAATCGGCTCGAAGACGCCCTTGGCCAGTCGATAACGAGTACCGGTGAGACTTGGCAGTGCAGCCCACCAGTGCTATCGGGCCGTCGACGTCCTCGAACAATAGAACGGATGGGACTCTCCCAGCCGGGTTGCTGACGCGTGCCGGTCCGAGGCTCTCGAACCATGGGCCGTACGGGCCGGGGCGGCCAAATTGCCCCAGGGGCAAGGTGAGCTCGATCGCGCTTCCGGTGTCCTGGAGTAGCACGATCACGGGAGGCGTCGACGTATTTGCCGAGTGGAGCCAGCCGAGCCGAGGAGCCCCCGGTTGGAGCATGTTCGATTGGGCCATTGTTCTCCTATTTTCGGCATGCAGATCGTTCGTTCGTTTTCATTCTCGCTCTATGGGGGGAGGAGGAGAAGCGGCCGAGCGCCGCATATTTGGCTAATTGACCCGGTTTAAAAGCTGTCCATGCCCCCGGGCGGAACACCTAGCCAAAGAAGATGCAGAACGGGTGACCAGTCGGGTCCGCGTAGCCATAGAGGGGCTCATCGGGGTCGTCGGACTCGTCGTTGATGAGCCGGGCGCCAAGGTCCAACGCCCGGACATGGGCGGCAGTGAGGGACTCCCGGTCCGGCACCGTGAAGTCCACATGCGCCTGCATGGGCACCTTGGGGGAGGCCCACGTCGTGGACCTGAGCTGCTCCGTCTGCTGGAACGCGATCACCCGCCGGCCATGCTCGTCCAGGAGCACGAGCCAATCGGCTTTGTCCGCCTCGCCGCTGGTGGGCTCGTCACCCTCGCGGTAACGCAACCTCAAGAGCTGGCGGTCGAACTCGGCCAGTCCTCGAGCGTCAACGGCGTCGAGAATTGGTTGCAGCAGCCTGGGCACGCACACTATGGCTGAACCCTAGCAAGGGGTCCCGGTGGGACCGGGCCGCGCCTCATGCGGGCGGGGAAGCGGGCCCCGTGGACCCCCACCGCCTCCCGAAGCCAGCCAGCATCACGGTGAGGTCATCCTCAGCATGCGCCCCCGACATCAGCCGCTCGTCCAGCGCCTCGGCCGCCGGCCGGCCGATGTGCACCGCGGTCGGTGCCGGTGCGGGTGCCTTGGCGCGGAGGGGCTGACCGTGGTTCCCCTCTGGGGGTGCCTTGCCCCGATGTCACTGATGTGGGGATCCGCCTTGGCGTCAACGGATCAGGTGCCCAATCGGGTATGAAACATATTTGCGCGTTTGTGAAATCTTCGCTGCATCTCGACACTAGAGGCGTGTCGCGGTATGAAACATATTCGTGCGTTTGTGAAATCTTCGCTGCGACTCGACACCGGCCCCTCTGGACCGGCGCACTCGCTGACGTCGGGGTCATGGTCCCGCGCCCCTGAACGCTGTTCAATGAACACTGTTAGAGTCCCTCGGGTCAGACCCACCCGGGGCCGAGCCCCGCCCACCGGAGAGGCCCTCCCATGACCGCAGCCCAGGACGCCGCCGTCGTCGCTCCCGCCCTCGACCCCGAGGAGCTCGTGGACCGCATCGAGGCCGGACACCGGCTCACCGCCGCCGAGGCCGTCGCCGTGCTCGACGCCCCGGACGCCGAGACCTTCCGGCTCGTCGCCGCGGCGTCCCGCCTGCGCGAGCGTCACTTCGGCCGCACCGTGAAGGTCAACTACCTCGTCAGCCTCAAGACCGGCCTGTGCCCCGAGGACTGCACCTACTGCTCCCAGCGGCTCGGCACCGAGGCCCAGATCCTCAAGTACACGTGGCTCAAGCCGGACGAGGCCGTGCGCCAGGCGGGCCTGGGCATCGCCGGCGGCGCCTCCCGCGTGTGCATGGTGGCCTCCGGCACCGGCCCCACGGACCGGGACGTGGACCGCGTGACCGAGATGATCGGCCGGCTCAAGGACGAGCACCCCCAGGTCGAGGTCTGCGCCTGCCTGGGCAAGCTCAAGGACGGCCAGGCCGAGCGCCTCAAGGCCGCCGGCGTGGACGCCTACAACCACAACCTCAACACCGCCGAGTCCCACTACGAGTCCATCTGCACCTCCCACACCTACGCCGACCGCGTGGACACGGTGGAGCGCGCCACCGCCGCCGGCCTGTCCTCCTGCTCCGGCCTCATCGCGGGCATGGGGGAGACCCACGCGCAGCTGGCGGAGGCCGTCCTCGCCCTGCGCGAGCTCGACTCCGACTCCATCCCCGTCAACTTCCTCATGCCCTTCGACGGCACCCCGCTCGCCGGGCACGTCCAGCTGACCCCGCTCGAGTGCCTGCGCATCCTCGCCGTGGTCCGCCTGGCCTGCCCGGACAAGGAGCTGCGAATCGCCGGAGGGCGCGAGATGCACCTGCGCTCGCTGCAGGCCGTGGGCCTGCAGGTGGCCAACTCGATCTTCCTCGGCGACTACCTCACCTCCGAGGGCCAGGACGCCGAGGCGGACCTGCGCATGATCGCCGACGCCGGCTTCACCGTGCTGGGGGCCGCGGCCGCGCCCGCGGACGACGACGGCGCCCCGGACGGCGGCTGTTGCGGCGGGGGTGGGTGCGGGGAGGGCGGCGTCGAGGACGCCTCGACGCGGGGCGGCACGTCGCCCTCGCCGTCACCGGCGCCGCGCCGCCGCGGCGCGGGCACGGCCGAGCCGGCCAACGCCTGAGCCGGCCGACTCCGGAGCCGGCCGCAGGATCGGCTAGCGTGGGGGCGCCCGACACCGCCCCGCCCCAGCCGCGCCCCGCGCAGGAGGACCGTCATGACCGACGAGCAGGACGCCGTGGACGGACGCGCCGGCGTCCCGTCCTGGCGCGTCATCGCCGACCGCATCAGCGCCGAGCACCGCGCCGCGGACGGCGGGCCGATCGACGAGGTGGACCCCGCCGACTTCGACCTCGACGAGGACTGCTGCCTCGGCGGCTGCTGCGCGAAGGGCATCGCCTACCTGGACGCCGTCGAGCAGGCCGCCGCCCGCCGGGCCCGCCGCACCCGCGCCTGAACCCCCGGACGGACGGACAGGAGGACAGACGGAACCGCGCCGCCGCGGTCGATGCCGCGCGCCTCGAAGATGTCGTCGGCCGGGTCCGCCGCGAACACCTCCTCCTTGTCCGTGAGCTGGTACGGGCCCATCTTGGGCAGGAACAGCGCCGGCACGTCGGCCAGCTCCACCTCCTGGTAGGGCTGCTGGTAGACCACCTTCGCGTCGAACACGGAGTTGAGGTCCGCGCCCTCGGGGGTGAAGCGGCGCACCGGGGAGTCGGGGGAGTCCGCGAGCCAGTCCGCCAGCTCCCGCACCGCGGTCCGGTCCTCGTCCGCGAAGGCGTAGAGCCGCCACCGGCCGTCCGCCTCGAACAGGTGCCCCAGCTGGCGCGGGGACGTGTCCGCCACGCGGCGCACCGCGGCCCTCGAGGACCTGGCCGAGCTTCCAGGTCAGGTTCCAGCCGTCCTGCATGGACACGTTCATGCCCTGGCCGGCCTGGGCGGAGTGGGTGTGGCAGGCGTCGCCGGCGATGAACACGCGCGGATTCCGCCGCCCGACCTCGGCCGGGGGGCGTCGTCGATGCTGCCCAGGGACACGGAGAAGCGCGCGAGGAAGCCGCCCTCGCGGGGGATCAGCAGGATCGTGCCGTCCTTGTCCGACTGGATGCCGCACTTCTGGCGGATGTCCGGGAAGTCGGTCTCGAGCAGGACGTCCATGACGGACCAGGCATGGGCCGAGGGGTCGCGCACGACCTCGATGCCCGTGCAGTCGCGGACCCGGCTGCGCGAGCCGTCGCAGCCCACCACGTACGTGGCGCGCACCGTGCGCTCCTGCCCCTGCGGGTCGCGGAGGCGGACCTGCACGGGGTGCTCCTCGCCCTCCTGGACCTCCAGCTCGAGGAACTCGTAGCCGAAGTCCGGGGTGATCCGGGCCGGGCCGCGCTCGGCGTACTCGGCGAAGTAGTCGATCACGCGGGCCTGGTTCACGGTGAGGAACGGGAACTCGCTGACCGCCGTCGTCGGGAGCATGCTCAGCGAACGACGCGGATCCGCCGCACCACGCACACCACGATCACCGCGAGACCGGTGAGCGCGCTGACGGCCGCGAGGGCGAGGCCTGCCACGGAGCCGACGTCCATCGCGGTGCTCTTGCCGAGCAGGTCCATGAGCACCGGGGTCGTGGCGGCGGAGTCCGGGTGGTCGCCGGCGTCGGGGAAGAGGATCGCGGCCAGCGCGAAGGACCCCCAGCAGACGCCCAGCAGCGTGTGCAGCAGGCGGCCCAGCCGGATGCCGCCCCGCTGCTCGTCCAGCGGGTTCACGCGGGGCAGGAGGAACAGGCTCCCCACCATGAGCATGAGGAAGAGCTCGTGGGGCAGGGCGCCGAAGAGCATGTAGACGACCGTCATCCAGCCGTTCGCGCCGAAGTTGGAGCGTAGGGCGAGCGCGATCAAGGGCAAGGCGAGGAGGGCCAGCGCCCACGGCAGCACGGCCCAGGGGCGCCACGTGCCCACGCTCGGGCCCTTGCGGGTGGGGGCCGGGGCGGTGACGCCCGAGTGCTGTGTGTGGGGCGCTGCGGTGCTCATGGAGCCAGCGTAGCCAGAGGGTGGCATCCGTCACGCTGGTAGGATTCGGGGGTACGGCCTCCGTGCGCACTGCAAGGAGGCGTCTTCCATGTATGGGCCCGAACGGGGCGACCCGCGGCCCTGAGGAGAGATGCAGATGCCAGCGATCGCGATCGTCGGAGCCCAGTGGGGCGACGAGGGCAAGGGCAAGGCCACCGACCTGCTGGGCGGGCGGGTGGACTACGTCGTCAAGCCGAACGGCGGCAACAACGCCGGCCACACCGTCGTCGTCAACGGCGAGAAGTTCGAGCTCAAGCTCCTGCCCGCCGGCATCCTCTCGCCCAACGCGACCCCCGTGATCGGCAACGGCGTGGTGGTGAACCTGGAGGCGCTGTTCGAGGAGATCGACGGGCTCGAGTCCCGCGGCCACTCCTGCGCCCACCTGAAGATCTCCGCCAACGCCCACCTGGTGGCGCCGTACCACCAAACCATGGACAAGGTCACCGAGCGGTTCCTCGGCAAGCGCGCCATCGGCACCACCGGCCGCGGCATCGGCCCCACCTACATGGACAAGGTGGCCCGCCTCGGCATCCGCGTGCAGGACATCTTCGACGAGTCCATCCTGCGCCAGAAGATCGAGGGCGCCCTGCGGCAGAAGAACGAGCTGCTGGTCAAGCTCTACAACCGCCGGGCCGTCACCGTGGACGAGGTCGCCGAGTACTTCCTCGGCTACGCCGAGCGCCTGCGCCCCATGGTCGTGGACTCCGTCAACCTGCTCAACGACGCCCTGGACGAGGGCAAGGTGGTGCTCATGGAGGGCGGCCAGGCCACCTACCTGGACGTGGACCACGGCACCTACCCGTTCGTCACCTCCTCCAACCCGACCGCCGGCGGCGCGTCCGTGGGCGCGGGCATCGGCCCCACCCGGTTCTCCCGCACCATCGGCATCGTGAAGGCCTACACCACCCGCGTGGGCGCCGGCCCGTTCCCCACCGAGCTCTTCGACGAGATGGGCGAGCAGCTGCGCGCCACCGGCGGCGAGTTCGGCGTGAACACCGGCCGCCCCCGCCGCACCGGCTGGTACGACGCCGTGATGGCCCACTACGCGGCCCGCATCAACGGCTTCACGGACTACTTCCTCACGAAGCTGGACGTGCTGACCGGCATCGCGTCCATCCCGGTGTGCGTGGCGTACGACGTCGACGGCGTCCGGCACGACCGCATGCCCATGACGCAGACCGAGTTCCACCACGCCAAGCCGATCTTCGAGCACTTCGACGGCTGGACCGAGGACATCTCCGGCGCGCGCGAGTTCACCGACCTGCCGCTGAACGCCCAGCGCTACGTGGAGGCCCTCGAGAAGCTCTCGGGCTGCCGGATCTCCGCGATCGGCGTGGGTCCGGGCCGCGACCAGGTGGTCCAGGTCCGCGACCTCATCGACGGCTGACCCGCGCGGGCGACGACGGCGCGCGCCTCAGCGCCCGCCCCCGCTTTCGTGCGGGAGACGGGAGGTTGAGGCGCCGCCGTCGTCGTCCGTTCGTCGCTTTCGTGCGGGAGACGGGAGCCGCCGGCACCTTCGTGTGGGAAACGGGGCTCCCGTTTCCCACACGAAGGTGCCGCCCGTGCCGGGGTGGGCCGGGTCAGTCGGCGAAGCGGCCCGTGGTGCCGAAGCGCTCCCACACGCGGTGCGCGGGCATGAGCTCCCGGAGCTTCGCCACGGCGGCCGCGCCGCCCTCCACCGACTCCACGCCCAGCGTCCCGGTGATCTTCAGCGCGTCCAGCACGGCCGCGCCCTCGCCCACGCCGAGGACGGCCTTGGCCTGCCGCCACGCCTCCTGCACCAGCTTGGCGACGCGCGGGTCCACGCCCTCGGGCGCGTCCGCAGCGGACTTCGCGTCCAGCCCGTGCTGCGCGTCGGCCGCGGGCGGGGTCGCCCCCATCACGACGACGGCGTCGAGCTCGACCGACGCCGCGGTCAGGTAGGTCCGCTGCGCCACGATCCCGTCAGCCACCGGCCCGCCTCGCGGAGCGATCACGAGCGGGACCATGCCCGCGTCGTGGATGCCCTGCACGGCGGTGCCGAGCTCCCCGGCGTCCGCCTCCGGTCCCACCACGAGGCCCACCTGCCGGCCGTCGAGCGGCCACTGGCCGCCCACCTGGGAGAGGGCCGGCGAGGGCGTGACGTCCGCCGGCGACTCGGCCGGCTCCGGCACCTCCCGGCCGAGGCCGGCGGCCACGGTCTCAGCCAGGCGCGCGTCGATCGCGGCCAGGGCGCGCAGCTGCCGCACCCGCACCGTCTCCTCGAAGCACTTGCCGAGCTCGAACGTGTACGCCTGCGCCACGTGCTCGCGCTCCACTTCGCTCAGGGAGAGGAAGAAGAGGCGGGCCTGGGAGAAGTGGTCGTCGAAGGAGGCCGCGTGGGCGCGCTCCTTGACCGACGCCGGCAGCGGCTCCGGATGGTCGATGAACGCGCGCTCGTCGGCGGGGGCCTCGAACGGCATGCCGCCATCGAGGGAGTTCGGCCGGTAGGGGGCCACGCCGCGGTGCACGGCGGACTGGTGCATGCCGTCGCGCAGCATGTCGTTGACCTGGGCGTGCGGGCGGTTGATGGGCAGCTGGGTCCAGTTGGGCCCGCCGAGGCGCGTGATCTGGGTGTCCAGGTAGGAGAAGAGACGGCCCTGCAGGAGCGGGTCGTTCGTGACGTCGATGCCGGGCACCAGGTTGGCCGGGTTGAACGCCACCTGCTCGGTCTCCGCGAAGTAGTTCGTGGGGTTCGCGTTCAGGGTCATCAGACCGATCGGCTGCACCGGAACCAGCTCCTCCGGCACCAGCTTGGTGGGGTCCAGCAGGTCGATGCCCTCGACCGTCTGGTCCTCGGTGTCCTCGAACACCTGCACGCCGAGCTCCCACTCCGGGAAGGCGCCGGCCTCGATCGCGTCGGCGAGGTCGCGGCGGTGGAAGTCGGGGTCGGCGCCATTCGTCACGAGCGCCTCCTCCCACGTCACCGAGTGGGCGCCCAGCTTCGGCTTCCAGTGGAACTTGACCAGCGACGTCGTGCCGTCCGCCGCGATGAACCGGTACGTGTGGACGCCGAAGCCCTCCATCATGCGGTACGAGCGCGGGATGCCGCGGTCGGACATGTTCCAGATGGTGTGGTGCTGCGCCTCGGTGTGCAGGGAGACGAAGTCCCAGAACGTGTCGTGCGCCGACTGGGCCTGCGGGATCTCGCGGTCCGGGTGCGGCTTCACGGAGTGCACCACGTCCGGGAACTTCATGGCGTCCTGGACGAAGAACACGGGCATGTTGTTGCCCACCAGGTCCCACGTGCCCTCGTCCGTGTAGAACTTCGTGGCGAAGCCGCGGGTGTCGCGGGCCAGGTCGAACGAGCCGCGCGAGCCGGCCACGGTGGAGAAGCGCACGAAGACGGGCGTCTCCTTGTCCTTGGCGAACACGCCGGCCCGGGTGATCTTCGCGGCGGTGCCGTAGCCGCGGAACACGCCGTGGGCGCCGGCGCCGCGCGCGTGGACGACGCGCTCGGGGATGCGCTCGTGGTCGAAGTGGCTGATCTTCTCGCGCAGGTGGTGGTCCTGCAACAGGGTGGGGCCGCGGCGGCCGGCCTTGAGGGAGTGGTCCGAGTCCTGCAGGCGCGTGCCGTGGGCGGTGGTCAGGTACGGGCAGCCCTGGGCCGCCGTGGCGGGGTCGGCCCCGGTGTCCTGGCCGGTGGGCGAGACCGAGGCCGGGCCGCGCTGGTCCGGGGCCGGCATGGCGGCGTCGTCCGACGACGTCGGCGCGGTCCGCTCCTCAAGGTCGGGGGTGCGGGGGCCCGGGGTGCCGGGGATGTCGGGCTGCTGGGTGGTCATGTCGTGCTCCTTGTGCTCGACGGCGCCGCGCGCGTTCGCGCGCGACGTGCTGGGGACGCAGCATCGGGCCGGCCGCGGCCGGGACGGTGCTGTCCCCTCAGCGTGGGGCCTCGACCAGGCTCTGACCAGGGGTGATGGCCGTCCGGGCGGCACGAAAGTGCCCGGGGTGGGGGCGTGGCTAGGCTGGGGGCATGAGGATCAGCGTCGGACAGTTCGGGCCCGTGGGCGACGTCGAGGCGAACCTGGCCGTGATGGCCCGCCTCGCCGCCCGCGCCGCGGGCGAGGGGGCGGAACTCCTGGTGCTGCCCGAGGAGGCCATGCTCGGGGCCCGCGAGGTGGGGGAGGAGTTCCCCGACGCCGTCGCCGCGGCCTGGGAGCCGTTCGCCGCGGGCCTGGCCGCGCTGGCGCGTGAGCACGGGATCGCCGTCGTCGCGGGCGGCTACGAGCCCGGACCGGACCGGCGTCCCTACAACACGCTGCTGGCGGTGGGCGCGGATGGCGCCCGGCTGGGCGCGTACCGCAAGCTCCACCTCTACGACGCGTTCGCGCATCGCGAATCGGACCGGATCAGCCCCGGCGACGGCGGCGTCGCGGCGATCGAGCTCGGCGGGCTCCGCCTGGGCCTGCTCACCTGCTACGACCTGCGCTTCCCCGAGCTGTCCCGGCGTCTCGCGGTGGAGGGCGCGGACGTGCTCGTGATCCCCGCGGCGTGGTTCTCCGGCGAGCACAAGGTGGAGCACTGGCGCACCCTGCTCAAGGCCCGCGCGGTGGAGAACACGGTGTGGGTGGCCGCGGCGGACACGTGCTCGGACGGCACCGTGGGCCACTCGATGATCGTGGACCCGCTGGCGCTGCCCGTCGCCGAGCTCGCCGACGAGCGGGAGGCCGTGGTGACCGCGGAGGTCACCCGCGAGCGGATCGACGAGGTCCGGGAGTTCCTCCCCTCGCTCGCCAACCGCCGCACCGACGTCCTCTGAGCCGCCCCCGCCCGGCGGACGGGTCACCATTACCCCCTCGGGCTGGGAAAAGCCTAAAATCACGTCAGACGTGCAACCAGACGTGCAACCAGACGGGCGCCCTGGCGCCCGGAACGCGCCCCGCCCGGGGCGGGACGGGAGATCAGAGATGACCATCAACGCCGACGGCAGCCACGCCGTCCAGCCCCACAGCGCGAACGCCCACACCGCCCCGGCCCGCCCCGTGCGCCACGCCGTGGTGGAGGAGGAGGTGCTCGAGCCGCTGCGCCCGGTGGACGGCTGGGGCTTCACCAACCGCGTCATGCTCGTCTCGGTGCTCGTCGTGATCATCGGCGACGTCGTGCGTGTGCTCACCGGCGGCCTGGGTGATCCCAACGGCTCCGTGGCGCTGGGCGAGACCGGCCGCGGCTGGGTCGTGCTGGTGCAGTCGTTCATGTTCGGCCTGGTGGGCGGCGCCCTGGCGGGCGCGGCCGGCTACCTGATCGTGCTGCTGATGGGCGGGGCCGCCCGCTCCGTCGTGCGCTACGTGGTCGGTGGCGTGGTCGGCGGCTTCCTCGGCGCCGTGGGCGTGTTCGCGGTGTTCTCCAACACCGCCCTCTACGGCTCGGGCCTGCACCTGTACTGGATGCTGCCGGTGGCCGGCCTGCTCGGCGGCCTCTGGGCGGGCGTCGTCTCCTCCCGCCGCTGATCCCCGCAACCGGCGTCTCGGGCGCCGGGCACAGAGAAAGGCCCCGGTTCCGGCTCTCGCCGGGCCCGGGGCCTTCTCCGTCATCACTCGCACCTTCGATGAGGTGGCTTCAGCCTACGAACTCGCCTTGGGCTTTCCAGGGGAGTCGGCTGGGCGTTCCCTGGGAGTGTCGGCCGCCCCGAGCAGGTGTGCCAGTTCGTCGGTGGCGGCGACGAGGGCTGCCCCGCACCGGTCCGCCAGCTCGTCCGTGCAGCGGTAGGCCGGCACGAGCGTACTGAGCGCACCGACCACCGTGCCCGCCACGCTGATGGGGGCGGACAGCGAGGTGACGTCCTTCTCCACGGAACGGGTGCGCAGCGTGTAGTCCCCCGCGGCCACGCTGCCGCGCAGGGCGTCGCCCACGGCCGTGCCCGCCAGGGGGACGGTGCGTCCGACCCAGTTCGTGTGGCGGACCGAGTGCGTGCCCTCCACGATCGCCAGGTAGACGGCGGAGGCCGGAGGGGTCGTCACCGAGAGGTAGACGGATTCTCCCGTGGCGGCCACGACGTGGTCCATCGGCCCGCGGGCCAGCTGCACGAGCGAGTCCCGGGAGAAGGCCCGCGCCCCGAGCTGGATGAGGCGCACGCCGGGGCGGTAGGCGCCGTCGTCGTCGCGGGCCACGAAGCCGGATCCCTCGAGGCTGCGCAGCAGGCGCAGCGCCGTGGACGCCGGCAGCTCCGTGGCGCGGGCGGCCTCGGTCAGGCTCAGCCGGGGCTGCTCGGTGACGGCGGCGAGCAGGTCCAGGGCCCGATCCACGGTGCGCGTCGAGGCGGTGGGGGTGGTGGTCATGACAGGGAGCGTAGCGGGTGCGGGACACGCGGATCAGGCTTGCGCGTGAGCCGAGTCACTGTTTCAATGTTCGGAAAGTGCATGCCGATCCGTGAAATCACCGGGGCCACCCGTCCCGGCGGCGCACGCACCCCGTCGAGAGGAACTGCCATGGCCGTGGGCTTCACCCAGCACGACCCGTCCCGCACCATCCGCGCCCCGCGCGGCACCGAGCTCTCCGCCAAGTCCTGGCAGACCGAGGCCCCGCTGCGGATGCTCATGAACAACCTGGACCCCGAGGTCGCCGAGCGTCCCGAGGACCTCGTCGTCTACGGCGGCACCGGCCGCGCGGCCCGCTCCTGGGAGGCCTACGACGCCATCGTCGCCACCCTCAAGGACCTCGAGGAGGACGAGACCCTCCTGGTGCAGTCCGGCAAGCCGGTGGGCGTGTTCCGCACCAACAAGTGGGCCCCGCGCGTGCTGATCGCCAACTCCAACCTCGTGGGCGACTGGGCCACGTGGCCGGAGTTCCGCAAGCTCGAGGCCGAGGGCCTCATGATGTACGGCCAGATGACCGCCGGCTCCTGGATCTACATCGCCACCCAGGGCATCCTGCAGGGCACCTACGAGACCTTCGCCGCGATCGGCCGCAAGCGCTACGACGGCTCCCTCAAGGGCACCCTCACCCTCACCGGCGGCTGCGGCGGCATGGGCGGCGCCCAGCCCCTGGCCGTCACCCTCAACGGCGGCGTCTGCCTGATCGTGGACGTCTCGGAGGGCCGCCTGCGCCGCCGCATGGGCAAGCGCTACCTGGACGAGGTGGAGACGGACATCGACAAGGCCGTCGAGCGCGTCATGCAGGCCAAGCGCGACGGCGAGGCCGTCTCCGTGGGTCTCGTGGGCAACGCCGCCGAGGTCTTCCCCGAGCTGCTCGAGCGCCAGAAGCGCGGCGAGATCGAGATCGACATCGTCACGGACCAGACCTCCGCGCACGACCCGCTGTCCTACCTGCCGATAGAGATCGCCGAGGCCGACTGGCAGGCCGAGGCCGAGGGCGACCCGGAGACCTTTACCAAGAAGGCCCAGGAGTCCATGGCCCGTCAGGTCGAGGCCATGGTCGGCTTCCAGGACATCGGCGCCGAGGTGTTCGACTACGGCAACTCCATCCGCGATGAGGCCCGCAAGGCCGGCTACTCCCGCGCGTTCGAGTTCCCGGGCTTCGTCCCGGCCTACATCCGCCCGCTGTTCTGCGAGGGCCTCGGCCCGTTCCGCTGGGCCGCGCTCTCCGGCGACCCGGAGGACATCCGCGTGACCGACGAGGCCCTGAAGGAGCTGTTCCCCGAGAACGAGCACCTGCACCGCTGGCTCGACGGCGCCGCCGAGTTCGTGGAGTTCGAGGGGCTGCCGGCCCGCATCTGCTGGCTGGGCTACGGCGAGCGCCACAAGGCCGGCCTGCTCTTCAACCAGCTCGTGGCCGAGGGCAAGGTCAAGGCGCCGATCGTGATCGGCCGCGACCACCTCGACTCCGGCTCCGTGGCCTCCCCGTACCGCGAGACCGAGTCCATGCTGGACGGCTCCGACGCGATCGCCGACTGGCCGCTGCTCAACGCGCTGACCGCCACCTCCTCCGGCGCCACCTGGGTGTCGATCCACCACGGTGGCGGCGTCGGCATCGGCCGCTCCATCCACGCCGGCCAGGTCGGCCTGGCCGACGGCACCGAGCTGGCCGCGGCCAAGCTCGAGGCGCTGCTCACCAACGACCCGGGCATGGGCGTCATCCGCCACGTCGACGCCGGCTACTCCCGCGCCGCCGAGGTCGCCGCCGAGCGCGGCGTCCGTGTGCCCATGGAGGCCACGATCCGGGACTGACCCCGGTCACGTCGTCGGACGACGGTGCCGCCGCGCCGTCGCCGTCCGACGACTTCACCGCCGCGAGCCGGACGGGCGCCCGCCCGTCCGGCTCGCGATCGAAAGGACACCACGATGGACTCGTCCCGCCCCGCAGACCACGAGCTGCACGCCGACACCACCGCGATGGCCGCGATCGAGGCCGACGCGCCCCGCCCGCCGGCGCGCTGGCGCATGATCGTCTACTCGGCGATCGGCATCGTCATGTTCTTCGTGCCCGTCACGATCAACGGGGCGAGCTCCATCCCCCTGGACCACCTGGTGACCTGGGTGCGCGGGCTGCTCGGCCCGGCCGACCGCTGGGTGGGCCTGGCCATCATCGCCGCCGGCGCCGTGTACCCGTTCGCCTCGGGCCGCTGGCGGACCAGCACCACGCGGACGGTCTTCGCCCTCCTCGCCGTGCTCGGCCTGGTCGCCTCGGCGATGGTCGTGTTCGGCGTGGGCCCGAGCTGGATCCTGGACGAGAGCATCGGCCCGTTCCTGATGGACAAGCTCGTGGTGCCCGTGGGCCTGATCGTCCCCATCGGCGGCGTCTTCCTGGCCCTCGTGATCGGCTACGGCCTCATGGAGTTCGTGGGCGTCTACCTGCGCCCGGCCATGCGGCCGATCTGGCACGTGCCCGGTCGCGCCGCCGTCGACGCCGTCGCCTCCTTCGTGGGCTCCTACGCCCTGGGCCTGCTGCTGACGAACCGCATGTACACCGGCGGCCGCTACACGGCCCGCGAGGCGGCGATCATCGCCGTCGGCTTCTCCACGGTGTCCGCGACCTTCATGGTGATCGTCGCCAAGACGCTGGGCCTGATGGACATCTGGCTCTGGTACTTCTTCGGCACCCTCGTGGTGACGTTCGTGGTCACGGCCATCACCGTGCGCATCCCGCCGCTGAGCCGCATCCCGGACGAGGTGTACCCCGGCGCGGTGCACTCGCCCGAGCAGGCCGTCACCCGAGACCGCTTCCGCGTGGCCCTGCGCGCCGCCGAGCAGACCCTCGCCGAGGCCCCGTCCCTGCCGAAGAACATCTGGGTCAACTTCCGGGACGGCCTCGTGATGGTGCTCCAGATCCTGCCCTCCATCATGTCCGTGGGCCTGATCGCCCTGGTCCTGGCCACCTACACGCCCGTGTTCGAGTGGATCGGCGTGATCTTCTACCCGCTGTTCTGGGCGCTCGGCTACTCCGACCCCGGCCTGCTGGCCTCGGCCTCCGCCACCTCGATCGCCGAGATGTTCATCCCGGCCACGATGGTGGCCGGTCACGAGGACCTCGTCGCCCGGTTCGTGATCGGCGTCGTCTGCGTCTCCGCGATCATCTTCTTCTCCGCGGTGGTTCCTGCCATCCTGGCCACGGACATCCCCGTGAAGATGTGGCACCTCCTGGTGATCTGGGTCGAGCGCGTGGCGCTCACCATCGTGCTGGCCACGCCGCTGGCCCACCTGGTGGCCGCGCTCACCTGAGGCCCGCCCCACCGCCCCACCCCCGTCCGTCCCGCAGAGAGGCCCCCATGCGCTCCACGCTCATCACCGACATCGCCGAGCTGACCACCGTCGACCCCGAAGGGCGGGTGCTCACGGACGCGGCCGTCGTCGTCGAGGACGAGCGCATCGCCTGGATCGGCCCCGCCGCGGACGCCCCGGACGCGGACGACCGGGTGTCCGTCGAGGGCCGCGCCGTGCTGCCCGGCTGGGTGGACTCCCACACGCACCTCGTGTTCGACGGGGACCGCTCCGCCGAGTTCGAGGCCCGCATGGCCGGCGAGTCCTACGCGGCCGGCGGCATCGGCGTGACCACCTCCGCCACCCGCGCCGCCTCGGACGACCGCCTGGCCGAGCTGGTCCGCGGCCGGGTGGCCGACGCGGTGGCCGGCGGCACCACCTACCTCGAGACCAAGACCGGCTACGGGCTCACCGTGGAGGAGGAGGCGCGCCACGCGCGCCTGCTGGCCGGGCTGCGCGAGGAGGGCCTCGTGGACGAGGTGACCTTCCTCGGCGCCCACCTCGTGCCCCCGGGCCGGGACGCGGAGGGCTACCTCGACGACGTCGTCGGACCGATGCTCGAGGCCGTGCGGGAGCACGCGGGCTGGGTGGACGTGTTCTGCGACACCGGCGCCTTCGACGCCGAGCAGACCCGCCGCGTGCTCGCCGCCGGCGTGGCGGCGGGCCTGGGTGTGCGCCTGCACGGCAACCAGATCGAGCAGGGCCCGGGCGTGGGCGTGGCCGTGGAGTTCGACGCCGCCTCCGTGGACCACGTTAACCACCTCTCCGACGCGGACGTCGAGGCCCTGGCCGGCACCTGGACCGGCTGGGACCGCGCCTCGGCCACCGGCACGCCCGGCACCGTGGCCGGCTGCCTGCCCGCGTGCGACCTGTCCACCCGCGCCCCGCTGGCGCCCGCGCGTCGCCTGCTCGACGCCGGCATCGAGGTCTCCCTGGCCTCGAACTGCAACCCGGGCACCAGCTACACCACGTCCATGAACTTCAACGTGGGCACCGCCGTGCTGCAGATGCACCTGACCCTCGCCGAGGCCGTGCGCGCCGCCACCCTCGGTGGGGCCCTCGGCCTGCGGGCGCAGGACCGCGTCGGCAGCCTCGAGGTCGGCAAGCGCGCCGACCTGCACGTGCTCGACGCCCCCGCCGCCATCCACCTGGCCTACCGCCCCGGCATGCCGCTGACCCACGCGGTCTGGCGTGCCGGCCGCCGGGCCGTCTGATCGACCGACAGCAAGGAGAACGCATCACCATGACCACCCCTCCCGCCACCGTCACGCTCGGCACGTCCGGGGCCACCCTGGACGACGTCGTCGCCGTGGCCCGCCACGACGCCCGCGTGGTGCTCGCCGACGACGTGCTCGAGACCGTCGGCGCGGTGCGCCGCCACGTCGAGGCGCTGGCCGAGGCCGAGACGCCCACCTACGGTGTGTCCACCGGCTTCGGCGCGCTCGCGGACAAGCACATCCCGCTCGAGTCCCGCGCGCAGCTGCAGAAGTCGCTGATCCGCTCCCACGCCGCCGGCATGGGCCCCGTGGTGGAGCGCGAGGTCGTCCGCGCCCTCATGTTCCTGCGCGCCACCACGCTGGCCTCCGGCCGCACGGGCGTGCGCCCCGTGGTGGTCGAGACCTTCGTGGCCATGCTCAACGCGGGCATCACCCCCGCTGTGCGCGAGTTCGGCTCCCTGGGCTGCTCCGGCGACCTCGCCCCGCTCTCCCACGTGGCCCTGGCGCTGATGGGCGAGGGCGACGTCGTCGGGACGGACGGCGCGCTGCGTCCGGCCGGCGAGGCGCTCGCCGAGGCCGGGATCGACCCGGTCGAGCTGCGTGAGAAGGAGGGCCTGGCCCTCGTCAACGGCACCGAGGGCATGCTCGGCATGCTGATCATGGCGCTGGCCGACCTCGAGGAGCTCGCCGACACCGTGGACCTCACCGCCGCCATGTCCGTGGAGGCACTGCTCGGCACCGACCGCGTGTTCGTGCCGGAGCTGCACCTGCCGCTGCGCCCCCACCCGGGCCAGGCGACCTCCGCCGACCGGATGCTGAAGATCCTGGTGGGCTCGCCGATCGTGGCCAGCCACAAGGAGGGCGACTCCCGCGTGCAGGACGCCTACTCGCTGCGCTGCGCCCCGCAGGTGGCCGGCGGCCTGCGCGACACCCTCGCGTATGTGCGCACCGTGGCCGAGCGCGAGCTCGCCGCCACCGTGGACAACCCGGTGGTGCTCGACGACGGCCGGGTGAGCTCGAACGGCAACTTCCACGGGGCGCCCGTGGCGTACGTGCTGGACTTCCTGGCCATCCCGGTGGCCGACGTCGCCAGCATGTCCGAGCGCCGCACCGACCGCATGCTGGACCCGGCCCGCTCGCACGGGCTGCCCGCGTTCCTCGTGGACGACCCGGGCGTGGACTCCGGCATGATGATCGCCCAGTACACGCAGGCCGGGCTCGTCTCGGACATGAAGCGTCTGGCCGTGCCCGCGTCCGTGGACTCCATCCCGTCCTCCGCGATGCAGGAGGACCACGTCTCCATGGGCTGGCACGCCGCCCGCAAGCTGCGCTCGGCCGTGGAGAACTTCCGCCGCGTGCTCGCCGTCGAGCTCGTGGCCGCCGCCCGGGCGATCGAGCTGCGCGCCCCGCTGCAGCCCTCCGCCGCGACCGGTGCCGCCGTCCGCGTGATCCGCGAGGCCGGCGTCCCCGGCCCCGGCCCGGACCAGTACATGGCCCCGCAGCTGGCCGCCGCCGAGCAGGCCCTGCGCGACGGGTCCGTGCTGGCCGCCGTGGCGGAGGCGCTCGCGGGCGTGTCCGCCGACGCCGAGCCGCAGGACCTGGCCGAGGAGTCCGAGGGCGCCGAGGCCGAGGGGCACTGAGGGGGCAGAAAGCCCCGTCTCTCGCTTTGTGCTCACGACTCGCCGTCTGCCATTCGGGCGCGCGGCGAGTCGTGAGCACTTCTGTGTGTGGTCGGTCCCGGCTCAGGCCGCCAGGTCCACGTCCTTCGTCTCCTTCATGACCAGGCCGGTCAACCCGGTGAGGCCGCCGATCACCATGAGGTAGATCGGGAACGCGCTGGTCCAGCCCTGTGCCGTCAGCCACGTGATCAGGTACGGCGCTGTGCCGCCGAAGATCGCGGTGGCCAGCGAGAGCATGGTGGCCACGCCCTTGGCGCGCACCGCCGTGGGCAGCGCCTCGGACCAGACGGCGCCGTTGACGCCGAACAGCAGCGCCACGGCCAGCAGGGCGATGGTCTGCACGAGCAGGAACGAGGCGAAGGTGCCGTCCAGCATGCCGAACAGCGGGAACGGCAGCACCACGAAGAGCAGGCCGAAGGCGATGACCAGCGGGCGGCGGCCGACCCGGTCGCCCAGCAGGCCCGCCCCGAGGATGGCGACCAGGAAGATCACCTGGGCCACGAGCGAGGCCGAGAGGGTGGTGGACTTGTCCATCTGATGGGCCACCTGCGCGTGAGTGGGCAGGTAGATCAGCCACGTGTAGAACATCAGGGAGCCGCCCGCGGAGACCAGGAAGATCGTCAGCAGGCCGCGCCACACCGCACCCGGCTCCCGGCGGGGAGCGTCGTCGGCGGTGGGCACCACCTGCTGCGCCGCCGTGAAGTGCTCCGACTCCGTCAGGCTCCGTCGCAGGTACAGCGCATACAGGCCCAACACGCCGCCGATGCCGAACGCCACGCGCCAGCCCCAGGACGCCACCTGCTCGTGGGAGAGCAGCGTGTTGACGGCCAGGCCCACGAGCGTGGCCAGCATCGTGCCCACCACCACGGACACCCACGACGTCGCCCCGAACAGCCCGCGCCGGCCCTGCGGCGCCCGCTCCACGAGGTAGGTCACGGAGGTGCCCATCTCGCCTCCGTGCGCCAGGCCCTGCAGCAGGCGGGCAATGACGAGGATCACCGAGGCGAGGACGCCCACCGTGCCGTAGGTGGGGGTGAAGGCGATGATCAGGCTGCCGAGCGCGGTGATCATCATCGCCGCGAAGAGGCTGCGCTTGCGGCCCACCCGGTCCGCGTAGGCGCCGAACACGTAGCCGCCGATGGGGCGGGCGACGAAGCCCACCGCGAAGACGGCCAGGGTGGCGAGCAGCTCGGAGGTGGGGTTGTCCGCGTGGAAGATCTGCGCCGCGAAGACCGGGGCGAAGATCGTGTAGACGTTCCAGTCGTACCACTCCAGCGCGTTGCCGAAGTTCACGGCCAGCATGTCCTTCAGGCTCCGGGGGCGGGCCCCGGGCACGGGAGCGGGCCGGGCCGCACCGGTGGCCGCGGTGCTCATGCTCGCCCCTCGAGGCCGGCCTGGGCATCGCCGTCGGCGCCGGGCACCCGCATCTCGAAGGTCTCCCGGACCACGGTGTAGTCGAAGTAGCCCAGGCGGGCGATCGGCTGGATGCGCGGGATGTCGATGCGGCCGTCGGCGGTGATGACGTCGTCGTCGATGTGGATGGTGTCCACGTGGGCGAAGACCACGTCGATGGTGCCGACGTTCGAGTGGCCCTTGATGCGGTGCGTCGAGTGGTAGCGGCACTCGAAGCGCACGGGGGACTCGGCGACCATCGGGATGGGGTGGTTGTCCGCGTAGACCTTGGTGACGCCGTGCTCGGCGATGCGGTCCCACTCGCTCTCGCCCGGCTCCAGGGCCATGGCGGAGACGTTGACGGCCTCGCGCAGGTCGTAGGTGGCCATGTTCCACACGAACCAGCCGGTCTGCTCCGCGTTGAGGACGGTGTCCTTGCGGCGTCCGTCCGGGTACTGGTTCGCGGAGAACATCACCATGGGCGGGTCGAAGGTGAGGTTCTGCCACTGGCTGTAGGGGGCGATGTTCTCCTTTCCGTCCGTGCTCACGGAGGACAGCCAGCCGATGGGCCGCGGCACGGTGGAGCTCTTGAAGGGGGAGAAGGGCAGGGGGTTGGCCTCGTGCTGCGGGCGGTACTTCATGGGTCCTCCACGTGATGCCGGTAACAGGATGCGGGCCACGCTACGCCGCATATTCTGGATATATCAAGGGGGTGCGGGAAGATGACTGCCTAGGCTGGGCCCATGAACAAGTCGGAGGAGGCCTACGCCCGCCTGACGCAGAAGATCGAGACCGGGGAACTGCCACCGGGCGCCGTCCTCAGCGAGGCGGCCCTCATCGACGCCGCCGAGACGGGGCGCACACCCCTGCGCGAGGCCGTGCAGCGCCTCATCCGAGACCACTGGCTCCTGGTCGGGGGCGGACGTGGCCTGCAGGTCCCCGCGATCTCCGTGGACGACCAGCTGGAGAGGCTGGAGGTGCGGCGGTCACTCGAGGCGCTGGCCGTGGGACTGGCCTGCGCGCGGGCGGACGAGGAGCAGCTGGCCGCCGTCGCGGCCCACGTGCGACACCTGCGCACGGTGGAGGACCTGCCGGCGTACGTCGCCGCCGTCGGGCGCTCGCACGAACTCCTGCGCACCATCGCGAACAACCGCTATCTCGCCGATTCCCTGGTCCCGCTCCAGGGTCTCTCCCGGCGGTTCTGGCTCGCCACCACGAAGGGCCTGCCCGACGAGGTCGAACGCGGCCGGGCGTCCTACGTCCCGGCGCTGGAGGCGGTGACCCGGAGGGACTCGGCAGGAGCCCGGGCCGGGGTGCTGGCCCTGCACGACTTCCTGGCACGCTCAGCGCTGGACTACGCCGCCCGACGCGCGGCCCACGGCAGCGCCGAGCCCCCGGCCCCGTGGGCGGCGGGACGCTGACGCGCGCGGCCCCGCGCCTGAATGGACCCCCGGCCCGCCTCAGGCGAGCAGCGCCGTCGTCGTCCGGTGGCGGCTGACGATCGTGTGGATGAGCCGCGCCGCGGCCTTCGCCGTGCGGCCGTCCACGTCCAGGGACGGGTTGAGTTCCACGACGTCGGCCAGGGCGAGCTTCCCGGACTGGGTGGCCTCCAGCGTGCACGCGTGGATCACCTCGTACGGCACGCCGAAGCCGGCCGGTGCGCTCACCCCCGGGGCGACGGCGGCCGGCAGCACGTCCAGGTCGATCGTCAGGTAGAGCACGTCCACGGCGGTGATGAACGAGCGCACCCAGCGGCGCACGCCAGTGACGTCGGCGGTCTGGGCCTGCTCGTCGGTCACCCACGTGACCCCGCGTTCGCGCGCGGTGTCGAACAGGGCTCGGGTGTTGTTGGCCTCGCTGATGCCCACCACCGCGTAGGAGAGCTGATGCTCCGCCCCCTCGGCGTCGCGCAGCGCCTGCAGGAACGGGGTGCCGGAGCTGGGCCGCGGCGCCTCGCGCAGGTCGAAGTGCGCGTCCAGGTTGAGGATGCCCACGCGTGTGCCCGCATCCACGCGCGTGGAGCCGGTCAGGCCCGTGATCGAGGCGTAGGCGGTCTCGTGCCCGCCGCCGAGCACCACGGCCAGGTCGTGGGCGTTCAGCAGCCCGCTCACCACCGTGCCCAGCTCGGCCTGGCCCGCCTCGAGCTCGCCGGGGGCGTCGTCGTCGCCGCGGTCCACGGACACGTCGCCCGCGTCCACGAGCGCGCCCGTGCCCTCGAGGTACGCGAGCGAGGCGAGCGCGCCGCGCAGCGCCTCCGGGCCGTCCTCGGCGCCCACGCGGCCGTGGTTCCGGCGCACGCCCTCGTCCGAGGCGAACCCGATCAGCGCTGTGGAGTGCGTTCCCGACGATGGCGCGCCGGCGCCGGAGCTGCGCCCGTCCGCGGCGCTCCCGGCCGCGGGGTTCCCGTCCGCGGGACGCACGGTGGGGCGCACCGACTCGTGCCAGCGACGGTGCGCGGGGCCGTCGCCGTCCGTGCGGCCCGTCCAAGCGGGGGAGAGGGCTGCGGGCTGCGAGGAGGCGGGCTGAGGGGCGCGGTCGGCGGTCATGGCACCATCCCACGCCAGGCCGTGCCGTGAGGCAAGCCGGGCGGGTCGTGCAGGCCCGGCCGACGGCGTGTCGTCCGCAAGAGTGCACTTTCGAGACTCCCGCCACCTGGACCGGGCCGCCAGGGTGGCAGGGACCAGCGCCGCACCCACCGGCGCGGACCCCTCCGAGAGGACGAGATGCAACACGTGCTGGCCGCCCGGCGGCTCACCAAGACCTACGGCACCACCCGGGCCAACGACGAGGTGGACCTGACAGTGCGCCCCGGTGAGGTGGTGGGGCTGCTCGGGCACAACGGCGCCGGCAAGACCACCCTCGTCTCGCAGGCCGCCGGCCTCGTGCGCCCGGACGTCGGCACGCTCCACGTGGCCGGCGTCGACGTACTCGCCCAGCCGGCCGTCGCCCGCCGTGCGCTGGCGCTCCAGCCTCAGTCCCAGGTGCCTCTGGACGGGCTCAGTCCGACGTCGGCCATCCGCCTGGCCGCCCGGCTGCGCGGGCTGAGCCGCCGTGACGCCGCTGCGGCCGCCGCCGACCTCGTGGATCGCCTCGACATCGGCCGGTGGGCACGTCAGCGTGCCGGGGCCGAGGGGGCGGGCCTGTCCGGCGGCGTCCGGCGGCTCACCGCCTTCGCCATGGCCGCTGCCGCCCCCGTGCCGCTGGTGGTGCTGGACGAACCGACCAACGACGTCGACGCGGCTCGCCGTCGTCTGCTGTGGGCCCACGTACGCCGCCTCGCCGATGACGGCGCCGGAGTCCTCCTGGTCACGCACAACGTCGCGGAGGCGGAGTCCGTGGTGGACCGACTCGCCGTGCTCGACGGCGGCGCGGTGGTGGCCGCCGGCACTCCCCAGGACCTGCGCGGCCCGATCGGAACGGGGCTGCGCCTCGAGCTGTGGTCGGCTCCCGACGACGTCGCGCCGCCGTTCCCAGTGAGCCGGAGCGTCAGGACCGGGCGCCGCACGCTGCTCTCCATCCCCCGCGAGTCCGCCGAACATGCGGTGGCCTGGGCATCGTCCCTGCACCAGCGGGGCGCCGTGGAGCAGTTCTCCCTCACGCCGATGAGCCTCGAGGACGTCTATCTCGCCCTGACCGGGCCCTCTCCGGCTGGTCCGGCAACCACCCGCTCCGCGACCGCCTCCGCCGAGAAGGAGCCCGCTCATGTCTGACGTCACCGCCTTCGCCGGCCTTCGCCCGGCGCCCCGGCCCTCCGTCACTCCGGCGGTCACCGCCGCTCAGCCCCCGGCCGCACCGACACCACGACCGGTGCCCGCCCCGGCCCGCCTCGATGTGGTCTACCTTGAGCTGCTCCGCTGGTCCCTCGCGCAGACCGGCGCGCTGCTCCCCGTCGTCGTGGTGGTCCAAGCGGTGCTCGCCTTCGGGGTGGTCGTGGGGTTCGGTCTGCTGATCCCTGACCTGGACCTGCCCACCGCCGCCTACCTCGCGACGGGCGCCCCGACCGTCCTCATTCTGACGGTGGGTCTCGTGATGGTGCCGCAGGCGGTGTCCACGGCCCGTCTCCGGGGGTCCTACACCTTCCAGCGCTCCCTGCCCGTGCCCCGGCTCCTACTCCTGGCGGCCGACCTGACCATGTGGGGGCTGGTGGCGCTGCCGTCGATCGTGGTGGCCGTGGGCATCGGGGCGCTCTGGTACGGCTTCGAGCTCAGAGTGGACTGGCCGCTGCTCCTGGGCACCGCCGCGCTGACCGTGCTGACGGCCTCCGCCACCGGCTATGCGATCGCCGTGCTGCTCCCGCCCCTGTTGGCCCAGGTGACCACGCAGGTGGTGCTCTTCTTCATCATGCTGTTCTCGCCGGTGACCTTCCCACCGGAGCGACTGCCGGAGTGGTTCCAGGCCCTCCACGCCCTCCTGCCCGTCCAGGCCTCCGCGGACGCGATCCGGGCGGGACTGCTCGCGGACTCCTACAGCGTCTCCGGAGGCTCGCTCGTGGTGCTCGCGGTCTGGTGCGTGGCCGGCCTGGTGGTCACGCTCTCGGCGATCTCCCGGCGGGCGTGACGAGCTGGCCGACGCGGACCCGTGGTGTCCGAATGTTCCCGCCGATTCGGTACTTCCGTCTAACGAAGCAGGGGCGCAGGGTTTGCAAGATGGAGATGTCACGCGGAGGTCATCGGGTCCACCGCACATCGAGAGGACACCTCCGTCATGAAGAAGCTCTCCACCCTCGCAGCGTCCGCCCTGATCGCCGCGAGCCTGGCCCTCCCGGCCTCCGGCCCCGCCTCGTCCCACGTGTCGGTCTCACAGGCTGCCGGCGCTGTGGTGCATGAGGCGGTCGACCACGTCGAGCAGGGGACCGGCTTCCGGGGGCTGTGGTGCACGTTCATGCCCTGCTGACCCTTGGCCGCACCCCGTGATGACCCGCTCTACACTGCACGGGTGGGCATTGCATCGCGCGGTGGAGTCGGCCGTCCCGGCCGTCCGACGTCCGAGCCGGTGGCCGGGGGACGGGTGCGCCGCGCGCTCCGGTGGATCGGCGCCCCTCCCGTCCCCGGGGGGGCCCCGGTCCGGATCGTGGTTGCCGCTCTCGCGGTGGCGTTCACCATGGGTGACCTCACCTATCTCGGGGGCGTCGAGGGGCAGGCGGCCGCATGGGTCGCGGCCGCCGTCTACCTGCCGGTCCTCGCCCTCGCCGTCTCCGTCCGCGCCGCGGCCTTGTTGTGGATGCTCGAGGCCGTGGCCGGCATCCTCGTTCTTCCTGGCGAGGTCGCCCAGCTGGTGGCCGTGGGCTTGGTGGCGGTCGTTCTCAATGTCGTCATCACCTTCACCCTGGAGACCCGTGAGTGGAGGGTCTTCACGGCTCTTTCCGGCCTCTACGTCGTGGTGCATGCTGTCACCTCGGGCGGCGGCGCCTCGGCCATGCTCGTGCTCCTCACTCTGCTGGCTCTCACCACGGTGACGGGCGTGTTCCTCTCTCGCTATCGGGCGCGTTGGGTGCACGCCGCCGAACGGGTGGAGGCCCTGAATCGGGTCCAGAAGGAGGTGCGGGCGGAGGAGCGCACGGCGATCGCCCACGAGCTGCACGACATCGTCGCCCACGACATCACGGCGATCGTCATGCAGGCGCGCCGGGCCCGGTTCGTCGACGATGCGAAACGGCAGGAGATCCTCGAGACGATCGGCGACGCCGGCCAGTCGACCCTCGAGGACCTGCGGCGCATGCTGCTGGTCCTGCGCCGCACCGAGGACGTGGAGGCACCGACCCACGCCCAGGATCGAGACGCGGTCCTGGACGTGATGGGCTCCACGGAGGAGTCCGCCACCCTGAGCGCCGTGGGTCTCGCCGACACGCTCGAGGGGGTCGGAGAGGCGCTGCGCCGTGCCGGCATGGAGATCTCCCTGCAGGTCACCGGCGACATGACGGAGGTCCCCACCGTGATCCGCCAGTCCCTGCGTCGAGTCCTCCGCGAACTCGGCACCAACATCCTCAAGCACGGCGACCCGGATTCTCCGGTGACGATGAGCCTCGAGGTCGGCGACGGCGAGGTGACGGTGCGCACGCGCAATCGGATCGGCGCCACGGCTCCGGTGATGTCGTCCGGCACGGGCGTTGAGGCGCTGAAGACGCGTGTCGAGGTCTACGACGGGCGCATCTCCATGGGCGTCACGGCCGCAGACGAGTGGGCCACGCGCATCTGGATCCCCTTCCCATCCTGATCTCGCTGCTGCGGGTTAGGGTGGAATCGAGGGGGACGGGTGGGCCGGCTCCCGAGGGAGGGCCGACATGACCACGATCCGTCTGCTGCTCGTCGACGACGAGGGACTCACGCGGGAGACCCTGCGCGACTACATGTCCGCCGACCCCGACATCGAGATCGTGGGGGAGGCCTCGGACGGGCGCGCCGCCGTCGTGCAGGCCCGCGGTCTGGCGCCGGACGTGATCCTCATGGACATGCAGATGCCGAAGATGGACGGGGTGGAGGCCACCCGGCTCATCCACGAGGAGCATCCTGAGATCGGGATCCTCGGGCTGAGCACCTTCTCCACGGACCGCTACGTGGTGCCCCTGCTGCGCGCGGGCGCGTCGGGCTACCTCGTCAAGGACGCCCTGCCGGAGGAGATGGTCGCCGCCGTCCGCGCCGTCGCGACGGGTGAGTCGGTGCTCTCTCCGCAGGTCACCCGCCACGTCGTCCACGGCGTGGCCGAGTCCGTGCCGGCCGTCCCCGACGTGGACGAGGACCTCCTCAACTCCCTCACCGAACGCGAGCTCGAAGTGATCGACCTGCTCGCCCAGGGCAAGAGCAACAAGGAGATCGCGGCCGCCCTGTTCATCACCGAGTCCACGGTCAAGGCCCGGTTCGTGAAGGTCATGGCCAAGCTCGGCGTGCGGGACCGCGTACAGATCCTGATCACCGCCCTGGACCTGGGACTCGTTCGTCTCCCGGGATCGCGCCGCGCCTGACCCCCGTCCCGGCGGGCCGCCGGCCGTCGACGATAGGACACCCGCCGCCTGTACTTTCGTCCGCTGACCGGCCCGCGGCCGCTCGGAAGACTGGGCGGCATGACAGCGGACCTCGACGCCCTCCTCGCTCTGGCGCCCGTGCTCACGGCGCTCGCCCTCGTGGACGCGCTCAGCCTCGGAGCCCTCGCCGTGCCGGTATGGCTGCTGGCCGCCCCCGGCCGGCTGCGGACGGGACGCGTGCTCCTCTACCTCGGCACCCTCGCGGGGTTCTACGTCCTGGTGGGGATCGCCCTGCTGCTCGGCGTCTCCGCCGTGGCGGCCATGGACCTGGTGGACACCGAGTCCCCGGTCTTCCGCGCCGGCCTGTTCGCAGCAGGAGCCGCCCTGCTCGTGGCCAGCTTCGTGATCGACCCGGGAGGCGGCCGTCGACGCGGGCGTTCGCGCAGCGGGGCCGGCCGCCTGTCCCGCTGGCGGGACCGCGCCCTGGGCGCTCCGGACGATGACGGCCGCGTGGGGTCCCTCGGCCCCGTGATCGGCCTGGCGCTCGCGGCAGGCGTCCTCGAAGTCGTCACCATGGTCCCCTACCTCGGAGCCGTAGGCGTCCTGAGCGCATCGCCCCTTCCGCTGGCGGGCCAGATCGCGGCCCTCGCCGGCTACTGCCTCGTCATGATCGCCCCCGCCCTCCTGTTGGCGGTGTTCCGTGTGCTGTTCCGTGACGCCCTCACACCGCTGCTGCGCCGCCTGGACCGGTGGTTCGTGGACCACGGCACCTCCACCACGGCGTGGCTGCTCGGGATCGTCGGCGTCGTGCTGATGGTCCACAACGTCCGCTTCGTCCACGAGGTGCTCGCCGCCGCACCCGTGACATCCCTCGCCCCCGGCCTCCTCTGACCGCCCGATCGAGTTGGGAGAACCCCCATGACCCTCACCACTCCACCCCCCGCCTCCGTCGCCTTCAGAGGCCGGACGCCCGCTCCCTCCGGCACCCCGGCCCGGTTCGGCACGGCGGCCCCCACGGCACGCTTTCGCCTCGGATCCCTCGCATGGCAGGGCACCCGACTCGAGGGCGACGCGGTCGAGACCGCCGCCGCCCACGTGATGGACGACCTTGTCGGTCGGGGCGTCACGCCGGACTCCACCGTGGTCCTGGAGTCGGACGACTCCGGCAGGACGGTCCTCGCACTGCTCGCCCTCGCCGGCCTACGCTGCTCGGTGGTGCTGGTGGACCGGCTCGACCGGGCCTTCGACGGATCCACCGCCCGGTTCGCCGCTGCCTCGGCCATCGTCCTGCGCGCCGTCGACGCCCAGGAAGCCGGCCAGGAGACCGGCTCCCCAGCCCCTCTGGACCTGCGGGCCGTGCTCACCGCCGTCGAGCGTGGACGCCACCCGCAGTCCCCGGTCGCCGTGCCCCAGTGGGAGACCTGGTTCAGGTCCCCGCGCGCCTTGGGCGTCTTCAGTTCCGGCACCACCACCGGGCAGCCGACCCTCGTCTGGAAGAGCGGGGCGGACCTGGCCGAGAACGCCCTGGCCACCGCCCGGTCCTTGGACTACTCGGGTGACGACGTCCTGTTGCCCCTGCTGCCCCTCTCCGGACAGTACGGATCCAGCTGCGTGCTGATCGCCTGGGTCCTCGGAGCCGGCCTCGTCACCAGTCGCCGTCACCGTCCGGGCGAGGCCCTGCGCATGATCCAGCGCTGTGCCGTCACCGCCGTGGACGCCCCACCGCTGGTCTATCGCGCGATGATCGATGAGCTGCGCCGCCGGCCCGGAACGGCTGAAGCGCTGAGTGGAGTGCGCCTCTTCGGCGTCGGCGGCGAAGGGGTGTCGGAGCTGCTGCTGCGCGACTTCCACGCGGAGACCGGTCGCGGCCTCGTCGACGGCTACGGGCTGACCCAACTCGGCAACGTCGCGTTCGCGGAGCCGGCCGTGCCCGGCGCCCCGACGGACCCCCTGCCTGTGCAACGGGTCCTGCGCCCAGTGGACACCTTCCAGGTCTCCGTGGTCGACGACGAGGGCGTCCCCGTGCTGGACGGCGTCCCGGGACGCATCCTGGTGGGCCGCACCGACCGGACGCCGGTCGTCGGTGACGACCTGTGGTTCGACACCGGGGACGTGGGCCACGGCGACAGCGGCGGCCTCGTGGTGGCCGGCCGCACCGGCATGGCCATGCGCAACGGCACCGTGATCCCCTTCGCGTGGATCGAGGCGACCCTGGCGAGGGCCGGCATCGAGGCGTACGCGGTCGCGGCCGCAGGAGCGACCAGCACCCGCATCTGGCTGATGGTCCACGATCCCCTCCACCGGAGCCGAGACCACTGGCAGGCCAGGATCCTGCCGCTGATCGATCCGGAGCTGCAACCCGACGTCGTGCAGGTGGTGGGCCAGGTCCCGGTGGACGAGAGCGGGAAGGTGAGCCGCCGGCGCCTGCAGGCGCTGGCCGCCGGCCTCCAGAGCGGCCGAGGCCGCCAGCGCCGGGACCGGATGAGCGCGCTCGGACGGCTGCGCTCCACCGTCCTGGCGCACCGGCAGGAGTTGATGCACCTGATCCAGGAGCTCAGCGACCTGCCCACGGCGCAGCACGACTTCCGCGCCATGCTCAACGTCCTCGACATGGCCGAGGGCGAGCTCAGCCTCCACACCACGCCGGAGAGCATCCCCGTGGACGTGTTCATGGCCCGCAACGCGATCCTCGAGTCCTTCGCGATCTACTGCCTCGTCCCGTCCCTCTGGGCGCGACGCATCCGGGTGCGGCCGGCCACCGGCACGGAGAAGGTCGTGGAGCGACTCGTCGAGCTGCTGCAGGATGGGTGCCCGGCGCCGCTGGCGTTCCATCGCGAGCCCCAGCAGGACTTCGTCCGCCGCGTCGCAGCCGAGCCGTCCGTCGTCTTGTTCACGGGACATCGGTCCAACGCCGAGGACGTGCTCGCCCAGCTCACCGGCCGCCACGTGTTCCTGTACTTCGGCCGGGGGGTCAACCCCGTGGTCGTCTTCCCGGACGCCGGGCTGGAGCGGGCCAGCAAGGAGATCGTGTACTCCCGCCTCTACAACGGCGGTCAGGACTGCCTGGCGCCGGACATCGTCCTGGTGCACGAGGACGTCGCCGAGGAGCTGGAAGCCCTGCTCACCCGCGACGCCGCCGAATACGTCACCGCCAACGGCGGACGGCTCGCCCCCCTCGCCAAGGACTCCGACCTGCTCGGCGCAGTGGCCTACCTCACCGCGCACGCCGGCGGACTGGTGAGCGGGGGAGGGCTGCGCTTCGAGCACCGGACCTTCGACCCCGCCGTCGTGCGAGTGACGGGGCAGGCCCGGAGCCGCCCCCACGAGCACTTCGCTCCGATCCTGTCCACCGCGACCTTCGCCGACACGGACGAGGTCCTCGGCCTGCTGCACAGCGAGCACTACCGCGAAAACGGCTTCGGCACCGCCGTGTACGGCGGGACAGAGTCCTTCGCCCGCGCCATGACGGACATCGGGCTCGTGGCCTGGGGTCAGTCCCTCGTGGCGGCGATCCCCCCGTTCGAGCCGTTCGGCGGCAACGGGGTGGAGTCCGGGTTCATCCATCACCGAGGGCGCCGGACCCTCGGACCCATCAACATCACGCAGGCCGCCGTCCGTTTCGGCGCCTCGCTCAAGGCAGGAGACCAGGCATGAACACACATCGCAACGAGCACCGGGTCGTGGTGACCGGGCTGGGCGCCGTGACCCCGTTGGGGGTCGGCGCGGAGGAGACCTGGGAGGCCGTCACGGCCGGTCGCAGCGGCATCCGTGCCCTGCCGGACGAGTACGCCGATCACACGGTGCGGATCGGCGGACTCATCGACGACGCCCGTGTGGACGCGTTGCTCGGACACACCGAGCGCAGGCGGCTGAGCCGGTCCTCCCAGTACGGCGTGCTGGCGGGACGGGAGGCAGTGTCGGCGGCGGGGCTGAAGCCGGGTGAGCCGTGGCCGATCGACCTGGACCGCTTCGTGATCCTCTCCGCCTCTGGCTACGGCCCCACGGAGATCCTCCATGAGGGCACGCGTGCCCTGGACACCCGGGGTCCGCGGGCCGTCTCTCCCTATCTGTCCATCTTCGGCGCCACGGACGCCGTGAGTTCGTACCTGAGCGTCGAGTGGGGCACCCGGGGTGCCAACCAGGGCGTGTCTGCGGCCTGCGCCAGCGGCACGGTCGGGCTGGGCGAGGGGATGCGCCTGATCCGGCATGGCTACGCCGACGCCGTGCTGGTGATCGGCTCCGAGGACGCCGTGACCCCCCAGGACATGGCGTCGACCGCCAACATGCGGGCCCTGGCCAGCACCTTCAACGATCAGCCCCATCGAGCCTCGCGGCCGTTCGACCGGGGACGCTCGGGCTTCGTGATGTCCGCCGGGGCCGCGGCGATCCTCCTCGAGTCCGAGGAGTCGGCGCGGACACGGGGGGCCGATTACTCCGCCGTTCTGACGGGCTACGGCGTGACCTCGGACGCCCATCACGCCACCGCTCCCCACCCGGAGGGCCTCGGCGCCCGGCGCGCCATGGCGCAGGCACTCGCCGACGCCGGCGTCGAGGCGGACGCGGTGGACTACATCAACGCCCACGGCACGAGCACGCGCTACAACGACGAGTCCGAGCTCGCCGCGATCGACCATGTGCTCGGCGAGCACGCGCGACGAGTCCCCATCAGTTCCACCAAGTCCATGACGGGGCACATGATCGGCGCAGCGGGGGTGGTGGAGGCCATGTTCTGCGTCCAGGCGATGCGGGACGGAACCGTTCCGCCCACCATCAACCTGGACGACCCCGAGTTCCCGGGGTTCGACCTGGTGCCGCACCACGCCCGTGCCGTGGACGTCTCGACGGCGCTGTCCAACTCCTTCGGCTTCGGCGGGCACAACGCGAGCGTCGTCCTGGAGCGTGCGGCATGAGCGCGGCCGTGCTCATGCCCGCGGCACCGGATCTGTCCGCCCCGGCCGACGCCGTCGCCGACGCCGGCTGGTCCGCCGCCGTGGGCGCGCTCGTCGACGCGGGGGTGACGGAGGTCTTCGGTCTGCCCGACGACGACATGCGCGCCCAGTCCGCCCTGGACTGCGTCGGGCTCCGCCTGCACCGGGCGGTGCGCCAGTCGTCCGCCGTGCACATGGCGGCCGGCCATGCCGCGCTCACCGGGATCGTGGGGGCGTGCGTCATCGGGCGCGGTCCGGCCGTCGCGGCCGCCGTACCGGGGCTGTTCGAGGCGTTCGAGGCGGGGCGGCCGGTCGTGGTGCTCGCCTCCGGAACCGCCGCGTCCCGTCGGGGCACGGGGGCCTTCCAGGATGCGCCGACCCTGGAGATGGTCTCGGCCGTGACCAAGCACGCGTCCCGCCTGGCCGACCCCGCCGACGCGGCGCGCGCGGTGGCCGCCGCCGTGGAGCTCGCCGCGAGCGCTCCGGCCGGCCCGGTCTACCTGGAGCTCCCCGACCCCGAGCCCGCTGCGGCGGAGTCCCTCCCGCATGCCCAGGCGGTGCCGCCGGCGGTGCGCACGGACCTGGACGGGCTGGCGGACGTCCTCGCCGAGTCCCATCGACCGCTCCTGATGCTGGGGTCTGGGGCCCGAGCCTGCGATGGAGGCCAGCTCATCAGGCTGGCCGACGACCTCGGTGCCGGCGTGGTGGTGACGGCCTCGGGGCGGGGTTGCTTCCCGGAAGACCACCCGTCCTTCCTCGGCGTCGCCGGGCTCTACTTGATGCCCCAGGCCGCCGAGGTCGCCCGACGCGCCGACGTCGTACTTGTTCTGGGCAGCCGCCTGGAGGAGACCGCACTCGAGGGCATGCCCACGGGGCCGGACACGCGCTGGGTTCAGGCGAACCTCGCCCCGGAGCACCTGGTGACGCGGCTCGGCGGTGTGACGGTCGTGGCCGACGCGGCCGCGGTGGCAGCGCGTCGACCCGTCTCCCGGGCGGACACCGCGTGGGCCCGTGACCTCGCGGCGGCGCGGTCCGCGGCCTTCTCCGCGGCGCACGGCGACGTCGGGTCACGCACCGCCCAGGTGCTCGCACACCTGAGCGACGCCCTCCCCGCAGGCACGGTCACCGTGCACGAGAACGGGCTGCATGACATCTGGTCCTACTCCTTCCCCCATCTGCAGCTCCCTCCGGCTGGACGGACCCTGGCCCTGTCCGAGCAGACCACCCTGGGCGGCTCCGTCGCCGCTGCCGCCGGTGCGGCGCGCGCCGGTGCGCCCCTGACGGTCTGCCTCGCCGGTGACACGGCTCTGAGCACGTTCCTCCCCGACCTGCATGACGTCCTGGACCAGCCGCTGCCGCTGCTGTACGTCGTGTTCGACGACGGCGGCATGGGCTGGCTCGACCGTGAGGCGCGCGCCGCGGGCCTCACCAGCGACTTCCTCGGCGAGCCGCACCTGCTCCGCCGCCTTGGCGGGGCACACGTGGTCAGCGCAGACGACCCTCGCCTCTCCGGACGCGCCGTGGCCTTGGCGGTCGAGCGCGCACTGGGAGGCCGCCCGACCCTGCTGTGGGTTCCCGTGGAGCCCTCGGACATCGCACCCCAGTTGCGTGGCGAGGAGGAGGCATGAGCACCGAGGTGTTCCTCCGGCCCGGGTCGCTGTTCCACGAGCCCGCGGACTTCGTCCCCGACCCGGCGCGGCGGTTCCGGTTCGACCTCGCGCCCCTGCCTGCCGGGTGGATGAGGCGTCCCGCCGGCCGCACCCCGTGGTCCGCGGTGAGCTCACCGGACCCGCTGCCCGCCGCGGGGTGGAAGGTCCACGTGGCCGCCCGCCTGGAGGACGCGGACGAGACCCTCGACACCGTGGGGGAGCTTTGCCTGGAACTGGGGCTCTCCTTCAAGTACATGCCCTCCGCGGACATCCTCCACCTGATGGAGCGCAAGTACGCCCCGCGGACCAGCTCCGGCAAGTTCATCACCGTCTACGCCGGTGCCGCCGATGCGGCGGATCGGCTTCTGGAGCGGCTGGACCCGCTCCTGGCGGGTCGCGAGGCCGCCGTGGCCCTGACGGACGTGCCCGTGGCGGGGCGGCCATACGGCGTCCGGCACGGGTCCTTCGTGGAGCACTGGACGGGCCTTGCGAACGGGCTGGACGCGCTCGCCTACGAAGCGGCCGACGGCACGTTGCACCGGGATCGGCGGACCGCGGGGGCCGAGCTCCCGGACGGCGTCGCCGCGCCCGTCCGGGCCGTCGAGGCGCTCGAGGCGCATCGCCGGGCACGCGCCGAGCAGGTGCTGCCGTACCGGATCACGCGGGCGCTCCACCGGTCCAACGGGGGAGGGGTCTACGACGCCCTCACCCCTGAGGATCGCCGCGTCGTCGTGAAGGAGGGCCGGCGGCACACGGGTCTCGGCCTCGACGGCCGTGATGCGGCGGACTCCCTGGCGGACGAGGCAAGGGCCCTGCGTGCGCTCGCGGGGATCCCGGGCATCCCGGAGCACGTGGCCGAGCACGACCTCGGCGACCGGACCTACCTCGTCATGGAGCACCTGGACGGCGCACGCGGCATCGAGTTCGTCGCTCGGCACCACCCGGACATGGTCGCCGGGGCCGACGCGGAACGGTGGCGTTCCTACGCCGAGCGGGCGGGACGGATCGTGGCGAACCTGCGCGCCGCCGTGGCGGCGATGCACCGCCGGGGCTGGAGCTTCGGCGACCTGCACCCGGGGAACGTGCTGATCCGGGACGACGACTCGGTCGCGCTCATCGACTTCGAGACGGCCTCGGACGATCCGTCCGCGGCGGGTGACCGCTTCACCGTGGCACCGGGTTTCCGGCTGCCCCCGATGGACGCCCGTGCGGGGGACCTGCGGCGGATCGACCTGATCCACTTGTGGCTCCTCGACCCGGACAGCGCCTTCTGGGAGTTCTCCGACCAAGTGCTGGCTCATCGCGTGGAGGGGGTGAGGCATCTGCTCCCGGCAGCCGCGCGTGACCGGCTGCGGCAAGCGGCGCGCGAGGGCTTCGCCGACGCCCGCTGGGGTGCCGTCCGACCAGTCGATGACGAGGACGACCTGCCCGGTCTGCTGACGGAGGCCCGCCGGACCCTGGTGGCGGCCGTGGGCGCCTGGGGGCGCGGTACGGGACACGCTCCGGTGGACGGCGGTGCAGGTGCCGCATGGGCGCTGGGCGGTGGCATGGCCGGGATCCTGTGGTCCTTGGAGCGCGTCCGGGACTCCCACGTCGAGGTCGCCCTCGACCGGCTCGAGGACGAGGTCGCGAGGTCCCCGAGGGTTCTCCCGGGGCTCTTCTCGGGACGCGCCGGTGTCGCCCAGGTCCTCGGCGCCCACGGACGCCACGAAGCGGCCGGGGCCGTCCTTGACCGTGCCCTCGGCGAGGCGCGACATGTGACGGCGCCCGGGCTCGAGTCCGGTCTGTCCGGTGTGGCGTGGGCCGCGTTGTCCGCGGGACGAGTAGACCAGGCGGTGGAGATCGCCGGCCGGGCCCGACGCGCATTGAAGGAGGGGGCGTCCGGCCGCGGCCTCTTCGACGGACCCAGCGGCTTCGCCCTTCTCGCGGTCCGCCTCGCTGAGGTCACCGGTGCTGAGCACTGGCTGGACGCGGCGCGGGAGGCCCTCGAACGTGACCTGGTCCACCTGGTCCACCGCCGAGACGGGACGGTGCTGCTGGACCGCGGGAACCTGAAGCACCAGCCGGACCTGGCCGGAGGATCGCTCGGCGTGGCCCTCGCGGCCGGTCGCCTCAGCACCGTTCGACCCGACCCGGCGCTCGAGCAGGTGCTGGCGGCGGCCGGCCGCACCTGTCTGGACGGCTCGTGGGCCACCCAGGGCCTGTTCCGCGGACGGCTCGGAGCGATCGCGTTCCTTGCGGAGCGCGGACAGGACAGGACAGCGGAGGAGGAGGGGCTGCTGCGAGGCGGCCTGGGCCGACTGCGTCACTACCTCGTGCGGCGTGAGGGTGAGCTCCTGATGCCCGGCCGGTTGCAGCTGCGGTTCTCCCACTCGTTCGGAGACGGCCTCGCCGGCGCCGTAAGGGTCCTGGAGTCGCTGTCCGACCCGACCCTGCCGCTGCTGCCCGGGCTCGACGCCCGGACCACTCGACCCCGGAGCGCCGCCGGCGACTCCGAGACCACCCCTGACACCGAGCACCACACACAGAAGGAGACCACATCATGAGCCAGGCGACCCTGTACCTGCGTGAGCTGGAAGAGACCGACATCCCGGAGATCCTCGGATGGTTCGACGGCGAGGTGGGCAGGCTGGCCCACGGGATGCAGGAGGGGATCACGGCAGACCAGCTCCGCCCGGATCCGGCGCGCCACCGCGGCGTGCGCGTCGGCGTCGTCCCGGGCGAGGGCGTCGTGGGAGTGTTCAACTGGATCGAGACCCCCGGCACCGGAAGCTTCTTCATCGGCATCGTGGTGCCCCCGGGGCGCGTCGGCTCGGGATACGGGGCCATGGTGGTGGAGCTCGGCATCGGCCTGCTGTTCGACCAGATGCGGGCGCATCGCGTGGAGCTGCGCGCCGCGGCCTACAACCGCCATGTCATGGGGATGCTCAAGGCCGGGTTCATGACGCTGGAGGGCGTGCATCGGGACACGATCTTCGTGGACGGCAGGTACGAGTCCACGGTTGTGGCCAGCATGCTCGAGCACGAGTACCGCCAGCTGCTCGCCGACGGCCGCATGCTGCCCGGAGAGCGCTGCGTGGACGACGTGGACCTAAAGAGGGCTCATCGTGCGCTGAACCAGGTCCTCGGCTCCTCCCGCGTGACCACGTCGTGGGGGCAGGCCGTGGAGGCGGCGACGGCGTGAGCCGGACGGTCCCATCGACCAACTCGACGATGTACCAAAGTTGATTTGAGATCGGTGAGATCGGAGAAATGATGGAGATGTCCAGCCGGGGAGAAAAGGAATCCGAGAGGATAAAAGCTTCCCATAGACAAGAGATTCACCGAAGGGAGGGAATCATGAACATCGAGCAGATGGACCAGATCGAGGTCGTCGAGGTCGCCGGCGACGAGACCGTCGCGTCGTTCCGTTCGGATCACTGCTGAACGCCGACCATCGGCGTCAGCGCACGCATCGAGACAGGAGAGGAGGGGACATGAACATCGAGCAGATGGACCAGATCGAGGTCATCGAGGTGGCAGGCGACGAGACCGTCGCGTCCTTCACGTCCAGCTATTGCTGAGCCGCGGACACCGCACCGACGGGCCGGACCCCCAAGGGTCCGGCCCGTCGCCCGTTCCGTAGGCCACCGCAGTCTTGTACCGAAGTCCATGTCCATGCGGCGCATTCCGCACCAGAGTGGACGTGGCGAGTCGACGGCCTGGAGCCGCGCGCAGCACCGCCGGCCTGCCATCCGGGCCCCAGCGAACGCCACGAAGACCAGAGAGGAAAAGGCATCCATGAGCACGTCCTATGCACACCGGCCGTCCGCCACCGCGGACGGACTCGTCGCCGTCGTGGCCGACTCCCTGTGGCTGGAGCACATGGACGGCCCCGCCGCCACCCACCGGGTGGACGACGCGATCGGCCACCCCACCCGCCCGATCGTGGCGGTCGTGGAGGAGGATCCCGACGCGCCTGCGCCGGGCGTCCGCGTCCGACTCGCGCCGCTCGAGGACCCGCAGGCCGGGCCGGTGCTGCATCGCTGTGCCGGACCGCTGCGGCTCCTCGGCTGGTGGGACGAAGACGTCCTCGCCCTGGCGCGCGAGCCACGCGCCATGCCGGGCTCGGCGGAGGTCCTGACCCTCGCCTGTGACGGGCGCCGCTTGGACGGGCCGAACCTCGTCGCGGTCGCGTCCGTTGACCACGCAGCGGACGGCCGCAGGGTCCTGACCACCTCCGGCCCCCATCCGCTGACGTGGAACGGCCACCGTGGCGGCGGTGCCGGACGGGTGCTGCTCGTGGAGCCGGAGGGGCACCGCCGGATGCTCGACGGCACGGGCAACGCGGCAGACGCAGTCCTGCTGGGCGGTCGCGTGCACTGGATCGACGACCTCGACGGCACCCCTCAGGTGTACTCCGCCGACCCGGACCGCCCCGGCGACGTGCCGTATGCCTGGCCGAGCCTCGGCCCCGTCGGCGTCACCAGCCTGCGGCGCGCCGGTGACCGACTCGTGGCCGGTGCGCTCGGTCGAGTCTTCACGCTTCGTCCCGACGACGCGGACGCGGCCCGGTGGGAGCCCGTCGACGTCCCGGTGCCCGCTCCTCGTGCTCCGGGGGAGCAGGACCGCTCCGCCGACGGACACGTGGCGACGACCGGTGGCTGGACGGTGGACACCGCCCCGGGCGAGGGGGGTGACCTCTTCGTGCTGGAGCACCGTGACCGTGCCGCCGTCGTCGTCCGTCACGCTTCCGACGGGCGCAGGGAGACCGTCGTGGCCACCGGTCCGGGCGCGGTCGCGCTCGACCGCATCGTCCACGGCGGCGGTGTGAGCGCGGTCTCCGGAGACGCCGCCGGCGTGTTCGCCGTCGTCGGCTCTGGCGACGTCCGCGTCCTCGACGGTCAGGACGCCCACCGGCGCTCGCGCCCCGCCGTGTCCCCCGACGGCCGCGTGGTGGCCTGGACCCGGGAGGACGACCTGCAGGGCGGAGAGCTCCGTCTGCATGATCTGGCCACCGGGGAAGACGGCCGAGTCACCGTGTCCGGATTCCACGTGTCGAGCCCGGTCTTCGCCCCGGACGGCAGCCTGTTCCTCACCGCCCGGCCGGTGTCCGAACTGGGCGGCACCGCCGCCCCGATGCAGCCAGGCCGCGTTCTGCGGCTGGCGCAGCCGGTGCGAGCCGGAACGGCCCGCGGGGCCGACCTCGACGTCCTCCCCGGCGAACCGGGGCAGGTCCATGAGCTGCGGCTGTGGAACGGCGTCGTTCACGCGCTCGGTGCGGGTGGCCGATGGGCGTCGGTGAGCGAGAGCCCGACCACGACTGCGGCGGGCGAGTCCGCGCCGACCACACCACCGTCGTCGTCGACCGACGTGGACCCCGCCCCCGGGGAGGTCCTCGAGGAAGCGCTCCGCCTCATTCGGCATGCGGCCGGACAGGTCGGCGTGATCCACGACGACTCTGCCGACGTCGACGCGTCGGACACCGTGCTCGCCGCGTTCCGCGATGCCGCCGCCAGGGCCCGCACCCGCACGGACCTGGCGGACCTCCTCGACCACGCTGTCGGCACGCTCGGCGCCTCCCACGCCGTCCTCCTCCGCGAGGAACCACCGGCCGTCAGCCGGTCCGACGTCCTGCTCCGACGAGCAGCCTCGGTGCTGGAGGATCACGCCCGTCACGTCGCGCTGACCGACGTCTCCGTCGCCGGGTGGCGCACCGTGCGTGACCTCGTGCGCGGCTGGCGCGGCCACCGGCCGCTGGTCCTGGACCTGCGTTTCAACGAGGGAGGTCAGTTCGCGGACGCCCTCGGCGCCGTCCTCACCGGTTTCATCTTCCGCTCCGCCACGGCGCGCGCGGCCGGGGGGTCCCGGCGGCTGCTCCCCGGCCCCTCGCAGGTCCTGGTCCTCATCGCGGAGACCACGGGATCCGGCGGCGAGCACCTCGCCGCGATCCTGCGGTCACTGCCGGGGGTGAACCTCCTCGGCCGGCGTACAGCGGGAGCCGGGACTGGCTTTCATCGAGTGCGCACGCTGGGACCAGGACTGCGGCTCTGCCTTCCCCAATACCGGCTGGGCGGGTGGGAGAGGGACGCGATCGAGAACCACGGCGTCACGCCCCACGTGCACGTCCCCGCCGATCCCCTGGCCGGCGACGCCTACGACGACGAGCTCCTGCGCGCCGTCGTCGACCATCTCAGGCGGACCGGGGATGACCGGCCCGCACCGACCACCACAGGAGGACACCCATGACGGGACCACTGCTGCAGGCCCGCGGCCTGCGCAAGACATTCGGCAAGGGCCAGGCGGCGTTCGAGGCGCTCCAGGGGGTGAGCCTCGACATCCAGGAGGGTGACACGACGGCGATCGTCGGCCCGAGCGGCTCCGGCAAGTCCACGCTCATGCACCTGCTCGCCGGACTCGACGTCCCCACCGCCGGAGCCGTCGAGTACCGGGGCCGTCCCCTCTCGGCCGCCAGCCCGAGCGAACTCGACCGCATCCGGAACACGGAGTTCGGCTTCGTGTTCCAGCACTTCCACCTCGACGAGGCGGCCAGCGTGCTGGAGAACGTGGCCATGCCGCTGACCATCGCCGGCATGGCCCCGGATGAGAGGCGGGCCCGCGTCGCCTGCGCGCTCACGCGTCTCGGCCTCGAGGAACGCATCGATGAGCGGGCCGGCGTCCTCTCCGGCGGCCAGAAGCAGCGGGTCGCGTTGGCCCGTGCGATCGTCAACCGGCCCCGCGTGGTGTTCGCCGACGAGCCGACGGGCGCGCTGGACCAGGCCACCGGTCACACGGTCACGGACCTGATGTTCGACCTCAACCTGACAGAAGGGATCACCCTCGTGATCGTCACCCACGCGAACGACCTCGCCGAGCGCTGCTCCCAGCAGTTCCGGATCGTCGACGGCGCCCTCACCCGGCCGCTCCGGACGGCGGTGGCCTGATGCGCGTCTCCGACCTCTTCCGCCGCTCCGCCCGGACCGCGCTGCGCCGACCGGCACGGGCACTGCTCACGCTGATCGCGATCGGCATCGGCGCGTTCACGTTCGCCATCACCAGCGCATTGGGCGCCGGGGTGAACCAGTACATCGACTCCCAGACGGCCTCCGTCGGCGCCACGGACACCGTGCAGGTGACCAAGACGGCTCCCACCGCGTTCCTCAGCGAGGGCATGGAGGAGTACGACCCGTCCATGGCCGGTGCGGGCGTCGACCAGCAGCAGGGCGTCCTCACCGCCGACGACGTCCAGCGGGTGCGGGACGCCGTCGGGGCGGACGCCGAGGTGGTTGCGTCCGCACCCACCACGCCCCTGTACTTCCACTACGACGGCGGCCAGCGTTACCGCTTCATCTACAACGGCAACTGGCCGGGGAAGACCGCCGTCCTCGCGACCGGCGAGCAGCTCGCGGCGCAGTCGCGCACTCCTCAGCTGATCATCCCGGAGTACGCGGTCGGGCCCCTCGGCCTGGGATCGCCGGAGCAGGCCGTGGGCCGCACCGTCGCGGTGGGCGTGCTCGGTGTGGACGGGCAGGTGCGCGAGCTCGAGGCCGAGGTGGCCGGCGTCCAGGTGCGCTCCCTCATCGGCGGCAACCTCCCCTTCGGCAACCAGGCCTTCGGCGACGAGCTCGAGAGGCTGAGCGCCGTGGGCACACCTCAGGACGCGCAGCCCGTCGCCACCCACCTGTTCGTCACCGGGCCCGACGTCGCGGCCGTCGCCGACTCCGTGCGGGGGAGTGGCTTCGCGGTCTCCACCCCGGAGGACATAGTGGGCGACTTCCGGTCCATCGTGGCGGCCGTGCTGCTCATCCTCAACGTGCTGGCCGGCGTCGCCATCCTCGCGGCGATGTTCGGGATCGTGAACACCCTGCTCATGTCGGTGCAGGAACGGACTCGGCTGATCGGCATGATGCGTGCGCTCGGCATGCCGCGGCGCACGGTGTTCGCGTCGGTCGCCCTCGAGGCCGGGGTGCTCGGCCTGCTCGGAGCCGTGGTGGCGGTCGCCCTCGCCCTCCTGATCGGCGTTGTCGTGGGCCCGTGGCTGCCGACGGCAATCGGTCTCGACCTCCCCGGGTTCACGCTCTTCCGGTTCGACCCGCTGGCCGTGGCCCTGGTGGTCGCCGGCGTCGTCCTGGCGGCGGTGCTCGCCGCGCTCATCCCGGCCGCTCGGGCCGCACGCCTCGAGCCGCTCGACGCGCTGCGGGAGACGGCCTGATGGCCCGCCTGCGACCGCGCCGGCTCGGCCTGGCGCGCGGACACCTGTTGCTCGTGGTGACCGGCGCGCTGGCCGCCCGCTCGGCCCCGGACCTCGTGGAGGCCGTCCGCGCCTGGTATCCGGACGTGACGGTGCGAGTGCTCGTGACGGAGGCCGCTCAGCGGTTCGTGACGCCCACGCTCCTGCGCGTGGCCTCGCGGCAGCCCGTCGTGGGCCCCGGGTGGACGGACGGCCACGACCACGCTGTGCCGCACCGGGAGCTGGCGGCCTGGGCCGACGTCGTGCTGGTGTATCCGGCCTCCGGGAACACCACCGCCAAGCTGGCGGCCGGCATCGGCGACTGCCTGGCCCTGGCGACGGTGCAAGACGCCGAGTGCCCCGTCGTGCTCGCCCCGGGGCCGTCCCCGGGCTTCGCCGGGCGGCGCATCCACCAGGACAACGTCCGCCGGCTGCGGGAATCGGGCTACCTCGTCCTCGACCCCGTCCCCGGGCGGGCCGCCAGCGACGGCACCGTGGGGCCGTTCACTCCGCCGCCGCCAGAGGATCTGCTGATGGCGATCGCGGGGGCCGTGCTGGTCGCGGACCCGGTCTGAGGCCGCGGTCCTCGACTTCGCGCAGGGACTCCCCTCCACGACATCGCAGGGACCCCGTCCCCCCGTCGGATGCACTGCCGGACCAACCCTCCGGCCCGCCGATGATCCGGGCCGAGGGCCTCGTCGTCACGCGGGGCCGGACGGCGGTGCTGCACGGCCTCACCTTCGACGTCCCGGCCGGGTCGATCACCGGCCTGATGGGACCCTCGGGCTGCGGAAAGACGACGCTGATGCGGGCCGTCGTCGGCGCCCAGGCCATCGCCGCGGGCACCCTCACGGTGGACGGCGCCCCCGTCGGCGACGCCCGTCTGCGCCGCGAGATCGGGTACACGAGCCAGGGGCTGAGCATCTACCCGGACATCTCGGTGCGGGACAACGTCCGCTACTTCGCCGGCCTTCACGGGGTGGACGCCGCAGAGGCCGACCGCCTCGTCGCCGTCGTCGGGCTCGCCGAGCACGCCCACCACCGCGTCGACCGCCTCTCCGGCGGCCAGGCCCACCGCGCGTCGCTGGCCTGCGCCCTCGTGGGCGACCCCGCCGTGCTCGTCCTCGACGAGCCCACCGTCGGCCTCGACCCGGTCACCCGCGAGGGCCTGTGGGAGCTCTTCCGCGACCTCGCGGGGCGCGGCGTCACCCTGCTGATCTCCTCCCACGTGATGGACGAGGCGACCCGCTGCGACACCGTCCTGTTCATGCGCGAGGGCCGCATCCTCGCCCACGAGCCCGTCGCCCGCCTCCAGGCGGCCACGGGCACCGCCACCCCCGAGGACGCGTTCCTCGCGCTCGTCAAGGAGTCCGCATGAGCGCCCGCCGGTCCGCGCCCGTGGCCACGGTCCGCCGGATCGCCGCGCAGCTACGCAACGACCCGCGGACGATCGCCCTGATCCTCGTGGTGCCCGCGCTGCTGCTCACCTTGCTGTACTTCGTTTTCCGTGAGGTCCCGGTGCCCCCGGGCCGGGAGGGGCCGTTCGCGACGGTCGGCCCGATCATGCTCGCCGTGCTGCCGCTGCTGCTCATGTTCATCGTCACCTCGGTGGTGATGCTGCGCGAGCGCACGTCCGGCACGCTCGAGCGGGTGCTCGCCACGCCGCTGAGCCGGGCGAACCTCGTGACGTCCTACGCGGCGGTGTTCGGCGTGTTCGCCCTCCTGCAGGCCGGGATCCTGGCCGCGCTGCCCCTCGGCCCGTTCGGCGTGGCGCTGCAGGGGCCGTGGGGGATGCTCCTCCTCGTGGCGGCGCTGGACGCGGTGGTGGGCGTGGCCTTCGGACTGCTCGCCTCCGCGTTCGCGCGCACCGAGTTCCAGGCGGTGCAGTTCACGCCCGCGTTCGTGGGTCCGCAGATCTTCCTGTGCGGCCTGCTGGTCCCGAGGGACCAGATGCCGGGCATCCTCGACGCCGTCGCCGGCGTGCTGCCCATGACATGGGCCGTGGACGTGGTGCGCGAACTCCTCACCGCGCCGGACGTCTCCGGGGACTCGTGGCTGCGGATCGGGCTGCTGGCCGCCGTCGCCGTGGCCGCGCTGCTGCTGGCCGCCGCGACGATGCGACGGCGGACCCCCTGAGGGGCGGGCGCGAGACCGGACCGGCTGCGGGGCGGGGACGCTTGCGTTGTGCTCACGACTCGCCGTGTGAGTTTTTCACCCGCGGCACGTCGTGAGCGCAACTGTCTGCTCCGTGGGAGGGCAAGGGTGACGCGAATCCCCGCCCCGCCCTCAGCGGTCGATCGCCTGTCGGCGCGAGCTGATGACGCCCGTGTTGAAGCCGGCCAGGTTGAGGCCGCCGTGGAAGCGGGCATGCTCGATCTTCACGCAGCGGTCCATGACGATCTCCAGGCCCAGCTCCTCGGCCTGGCGGGCGGCGTCCTCGTTCCACACGCCCAGCTGCAGCCACACGGTCTTCGCGCCCGCGGTGTGGGCCTCGGCCACCACCGCGGGGGCGTCGGAGGACTTGCGGAAGACCTCCACCATGTCCGGGACCACGGGCAGGTCGGCGAGCGAGGCGTACACCCGGTGGCCCAGGATCTGCTTGCCCGCGTCGGCGAGCACGGGGTTCACGAAGTACACGTCGAACGTGGTGGAGCTGAGCAGGTACGTCGCCACGAAGTACGACGCGCGGGCAGGCTTGTCCGAGGCGCCCACGATCGCGATGGAGCGGGTGCGGCGCAGGATCGCCAGGCGCTCCGGCGCGGTGGGGCCCGTCCAGGTGCGCTCGGGGTTGGCGGTGCTCATGGCTCAGGCCTCCTCGTCGTCGCGGGTGCGGCCCGTGGCCGCGGTGAGGGCCTGGTCCAGGTCCCACAGGATGTCCTCGACGTCCTCGATGCCCACCGAGATGCGGATGAGGTCCTCCGGCACGCCGCCGGCCACCATCTGCTCGGCGGTGAGCTGCTGGTGCGTGGTGGAGGCCGGGTGCAGCACGAGGGTCTTGGCGTCGCCGATGTTGGCCAGGTGGCTGGCCAGCTGCAGGGCGGAGATGAACGTCGCCCCGGTCTCGCGGCCGCCGGCCACGCCGAAGCTGAACACCGAGCCGACGCCCTTCGGCAGCAGCTGCCGGCCGCGCTCGTGGTGCGGGTGGCCGGGCAGGCCCGCGTAGGCCACCCAGGCGATGCGAGGGTCCTCGTGGAGCCACTGCGCCACGGCCTGCGCGTTGGCCAGGTGGGCGTCCATGCGCTGGGCCAGGGTCTCGACGCCGATCATCAGCTGGAACGCCGACTGCGGGGCCAGCGAGGGGCCGAAGTCGCGCAGCTGCTCGGAACGCAGCTTGGTGAGGAAGCCGTACTCGCCGAAGTTTCCCCACCAGGACACGTCCCCGTAGGAGGGGACCGGCTCGGTCATCAGCGGGAACTTCCCGTTGTCCCACGGGAACGTGCCCGCCTCCACGACGACGCCGCCCAGCGTGGTGCCGTGGCCGCCGAGGAACTTCGTGGCCGAGTGGATCACGATGTCCGCGCCGTGCTCGATCGGGCGGATCAGGTACGGCGGGGTGAGGGTGGCGTCCACGACGAGCGGCACGCCGTGCCGGTGGGCGACGTCGGCCAGGCCCGGCAGGTCCACGATGTCGCCGGAGGGGTTGGCGACGATCTCGGTGTAGACGGCCTTGGTGTTGGGCTGGAGGGCGGCCTCGAAGTCCGCGGCCTCGGCGGAGTCCACGAACGTGGTCTCGACGCCGAACCGGCGCAGGGAGACGTCCAGCTGGGTGATCGTGCCGCCGTAGAGCTTCGAAGACGCCACGATGTGGTCCCCGGCCCCGGCGAGCGCCGCGAAGGTGACGAACTCGGCGGCCATGCCGGACGCCGTCGCCACCGCGCCGATGCCGCCCTCGAGCGTGGCGATCCGCTCCTCGAACGCCGCGACCGTGGGGTTGCCGATGCGCGAGTAGATGTTGCCGTACTTCTGCAGGGCGAAGAGGTTGGCGGCGTCGTCCGCGGACTCGAACACGAAAGAGCTGGTCTGGTGGATCGGCACGGCGCGGGAGCCGTGGACGGCGTCCGGGACGGCGCCGGCGTGCAGCGCCTTGGTGCGGAAGCCGAACTCGTGGTCAGCCACGGGGGTCCTTTCGGTGGAGGCTTCGGGGCAGTCCGTCCCATTGTCCCGGGCGAGGTGCGCCGGGGGCAGGGTGGGCACGTCGCAGAGCGTCACGCGGGGCCGGCCGCACCCCGGAGGCACGGACGCCCCGCCCCCGGAGGTCCGGGGGCGGGGCGTGGGTGCGTGAGGGTCAGGCCTGTGCGGGGCCGCGTCGGCCCGCCCAGGCCCCGAGGACCAGGGCGACGACGAGCACGCCGACGCCCGCGAGGCGCACGCCCCAGCCGCCGTCGGCGGACTGGATGCTGTAGACGACGGCGGCCACGAACGTCACCACGGCGGCGATGCCGGAGCTCACGGGCACGGACTGCTCGCCGCGGCGGCGGGCGGAGGTGAAGGTCCAGGCGAGGACGAAGGCGCTGACCGCGACGAGGGCCAGGAGGGCGAGAAGGAGCGCGTTCATCGGCGGAGCTCCATCACGAGCTCGGCGCACGAGCCGAAGCCGAGCAGCGTCCAGACATTGCCCCCGAGGAACCCGGAGATGCGGGCGGCGTCCTGCTTCTGCTGGGCGGTCATCCGGAACGAAGGGATGACCTTGGCCCAGGACGCGCCGTTGGCCTTCCGCTTCAGCTCATTGGCCTGGTACTGGACAGTCTTCACGGCGGCATTGTAGGCGCCGCCGAGCCGGTCCACGGCTCGCCGGACGGTCGCAGACCGCTGGGCGACCGAGACGATGCTCTTGGTGACCTTGGCCAGCTTCACGGGTGTGAAGGTGATCGCGAGCTCCGCCGCGCACTTGGCGCCCGTGGCCGCCCACCACCACGCCGAGGGGTCGAGGACCACGCGGGACGAGCCGGCCACGGGGGTGAAGTGCTGCCGGAGCGTGCCGTCCGACCGCACGTCGTAGCGGGTCTCGAGTGTGACCCCGTTCTGGTCGAACGCCCACGGTGCCGCGATCCGACCCTCGGTGGCGCCCGCGGCGTCCACGATGGCCAGCGACCCGTCCGCGCGGGCCTCGAGGGAGCTGCCCTCGGGCAGGGAGAAGGAGTAGTCCACGTACCCAGCGGAGGCGTCCGCGACGGCGATGACCTGGCCGGCGCCGGCCTCCGACACGTGGGACACGGCCGAGACGCCCCGGTCCGCGTCCCGTGCAACGGTCACCCCGGCGTCCGTGGCCTGCTCGTCCGCGCCCGCGAGGGCGAGGGACATCTCGCGGCCGGAGGCGACGTCCGCGAAGCCGATGCCCCCGCCGTCCGTGGCGGTGAGCGGGACGACCGACGACGACAGGTCGCGGTCATGGGCCGCGTCGGACCACAGGGTGTCGTAGGCGGCCAGGACCTCCCCGTCCATGTCGACACCAGCGGAGTCGAAGATCTTTTCCTGTGCCGCGGCCGGGACCGCCGCGTCCAGCTCCGCCGCCACGCGGTCGTGGGCTGCGGTCCGGTACGCACCCTCCGATGCCGATTGGGCGAGGGGGGAGTCGGCGCGCGGGGCGTCGGTGCCAGCGGCGGCAGGGGAGGCTGACATCGTGGTGAGGAGCGCGGCCGTCGCGACGCCGGCCACCCATCGTTGGGCACGTCTCATGTTTCTCTCCTTGTCGAAGTGCTCGTGCTGGGCCGCCGTCCGGCACGCCGGGGATGGCGTCGCGTCCACCCCGGACCATGGGGCCCGGGGTCTCAGGCGTCGGAGTGCGGAGCTGTCACTCGGATGTGATGCGACCCACGCAAATCATAGACGTGTCATGCGATGCGTCATCCACACCGTCGCGTCGCGTCGCTGGCCGGTCCATGGCGTGGCACGGCTGTGGGGGCACGCCGTGCGGGCGAGAGGCCGGCCCGTCGGTCACGGCGTGCGGTCCACCGGGACCAGCTCGACGTCGGCCAGCCCGCCGTCCCGCACCACGGCCCGCATCAGCGTGCACACCGGCTGCCGCCGCCGGTCCGTGCAGGAGCCGGGGTTGAGTAGCCGCAGGCCCGGGTTCGCGGTGTCCGGCCCGGCGACCGTGTCCCACGGGATGTGGCTGTGCCCGAACACCAGCACGTCCGCGTCCGGGAACGCCTCGGCCATCCGGCGCTCGCGGCCGCGGGCGGCGCCGGTCTCGTGGACCATGGCGATCCTCACCCCGCCGATCTCGACGCGCGCCACCTCGGGCAGGCGGGCGCGCAGGGCGCCGTCGTCGTTGTTGCCCCACACGCCCACGAGCCGCCGCGAGCGCGCCTCGAGCTCGTCCAGGACGGCCTCCTCGACCCAGTCGCCGGCGTGGAGCACGACGTCGGCGCGCGCCACCTCGTCCCACACCTGGGCGGGCATGGCGCGGGCCCGGGGCGGGATGTGGGTGTCGGCGAGGAGGAGCAGGCGGGTCTCGGTGGTCATCGCGCCAGGTACGCCCCGATCCACGTGGCCACGGGCAGCGCCACCATGAACACGGCCACAAAGCCGTAGACGAGGAGGCGGCCGGCCCGCGTGCCGATGTTGATCGTGGTCCCCACGCCGTAGCCCGGGCGCTTGGCGGGGAACACGGTGGGGTCCTCGGGGTCGTCCTTCATGCCCAGCGGGGTCCACGTCTCGTCCTCGGCGAGCTCCTCCGGGGTGGGCCGGTGGCCCAGGTCCGCGGCGACGCCGTCCGCCCAGCGGGTCCACCGGCCCAGGGTCGCGCGCAGCGCCCCGAACACGCCGACCATCAGCGCCGTCAGGAGCAGCGGCATCAGCCACCAGGGCATCCGCCAGGCGCCGGCGGAGAGGACCTCGGCCGTCGTCGGGGCGGTCATGAGCAGGCTGAGCAGGGCGATCCAGCCCAGCCCCTCGCGGACCCCGCGGTTCACCCCCTCCTGGCGGACCCGCCGCCAGGCGCTGGTGGCCCCGTGCACGCCGGTCATGGCCGGGATCATCGCGGCGATCAGGGCGAGGAACGCCGTCATCCCGAGCCCGAAGATCGGCGCGAACGCGACCGTCCCGAAGGTGGTGTCCTCCCAGCGGTCGGGACGGCCGTCGATCCCCCAGTGCACCGGCACCTGCTCCGGCAGCCCCGGGTACGCGACGACGGTCCACACCAGCAGCGCGACGCTCACCGCGGCGGTCAGCAGGTACGGCCACCACGGCCGGGCGCGGCCCCGTCGCAGCGCGGCCTCCTCGGCGGCGGGGACGGGCTCGGGCTCGGGGACGGGGACGTAGCGGGCCATCCGCCCAGCGTATCCACAGGGACGGGCGCGCCGGCCGCCGTCGGGCCGGGCCGGCGATTCGGGCGAGTTGTCGGAGGTGAAGGCGGCTCACACCTCCGACAACTCACCCGAAACGCGTGGGGGTGGGGCCGGCGCGGGGGTGGGTGCGGGTCCGGGGGTGGCTTGAGGACGGCGACGCCGACGTCCGCGCCATCAGCCCAGCAGCGCGACGGCGCCCGGCACCGCCTCGACCTCCACCGAGGCTCCGCCGTGCGAGGCGGGCAGCACCTCGTCCCCGTCCGCGTACACGGGCACCCCGTCCGGCACGGCCACGCGCACCCGCCGGGCCCGCTCGGTGCGCAGCGGCCGCAGCAGCCGGTGGGCGCGCACGTAGACCAGGGGGAAGAGCAGGGCCAGGCCGGCGGTCGGCAGGGGCCCGACGACGGTCGCCTCCGCCCGTCCGTCGTCGAGGCGGGCGCCGGGGGCCAGGGGGATGCCGCCGCCGATCGTCGGGCCGTTCTGGACGGACACGAGGGCGACGCGCTCGAGGCGCACGGGGCCGTCGTCGAGCCCGAGGCCCATCTCCACCGCCGCGAAGGCGCGCGCCTCCAGGCCGAGCGCGGCGAGGTAGCGCAGCGGTCCGGGCACCACGCCGAGGGCGTTGGCGCGCGCGTTCACCCGCGCGTCGAAGCCGATGTTCACCGAGTTCGCGGCCCATCGGCGCTCCACGACGGCGCCGGCCCGGGTCACCGTCAGCCGCAGCGCGTCGATGCGGCGGACGGGCGCGGCGGGGTTTTCGAGGGCCCGTAGCACCGCCTCGAGGGCGGCGCCCGGATCGCTGCGATGCAGGCCCGCGGCCCGGGCGAGGTCGTTGCCGGTGCCCGCCGGGACGATCCCCAGCGGCACCAGGCGACCCGTGGCCTCCGCGTGGTCGCAGACGAGCCCGACCCCGGCCGCGACCATCCCGTCCCCGCCGCGCACCACCACCGCGTCCACGCCGTCCGCGAGCGCCGTGCGGGCGGCGGCGAGCTGGGCGGTGTGGTCGGCGGGGTCGGGGACCACGAGGTCGAGGGCGAGCCCCGGGTGGGTGCGCAGTCGGGCCTGGGCGCGGGTGAGGCTGCGACGCCGCCCGGCGTGGGGGTTGAGCAGCACGAGGACGCGGCGGCGGACGGCCGGGGCGCCGTCGTCGTCGGGGGAGCCGGGGGTCATGCGCCCAGGCTAGGCCGGGGCCGCGGGTCTCGGCGCGGACCCCTCCTCCCGGAGATTCGGGTGACTTGTCGGGGGTGCGGGGCCTTCACACCCCCGACAAGTCACCCCAAACGCTCACGACGCGCGGGGCGTGCGGGTGCTCACGACGCGCGGGGCGCAAGCCCGCTTACGACGCGCGGGGCGCACGCCGGGACGGCCGCGCCGCCCGCTCCGCCGCCCACACGGCCGCCGCGCACGCCAGGACCACGAGCCCCATGCCGACGAGGTCCAGGACGGCCAGCCGCTGCCCCCGCACCGCCCACGCCGTGAGGGCGGCGACCACGGGGGACAGGCACGTGATGAGGGAGAACAGGCCCGTGGGCATCGTCCGCAGCACCTGCATCTCGATGCCGTAGGGGATCGAGGAGCTCAGCAGCGCCACCCCCAGGCCCACCGCCAGCACCCAGGGCTCGAGCAGCACGGGGCCGGCGTCGGCCGCTCCCACGGGCACCGCCACCGCCGAGCCCACCACCATCGCCAGCGCGAGGCCCTGCATGCCGGGCAGGTGCGTGCCCGCGTGCCGGTTGGCCAGGATGAACCCGGCCCAGCAGGCGGCCGCCGCGAGGGCGAACGCCACGCCCAGCGGGTCCAGCCCCGCCCCGTCCATCCCCGCGGAGAACCCGTCCCGGCCGAGCAGCGCGATGCCCGCGAACGCCAGCGCGGCCCACACCACGGACAGCCACCGCCGGTTCGCCAGCACGGACAGCGCGAGCGGGCCCAGCACCTCGAAGGTCACGGCCACGCCTTGCGGGATCCGGTCGAACGCCGCGTAGATCAGCAGGTTCATCCCCGCCATGGTCACCCCCAGCATCACGACGGCGACCCACCCCCGCCGCGACAGCCCGGCCAGCGTGCGCATCCGGGGCCGGGTGAGGACCAGCAGCACCAGCGCCGAGAAGGCCAGGCGCAGGGCGACCATCCCGGCCGGGCCCGTGGTCCCGAACATCAGCCCCGCCACGGAGGCGCCCAGCTGCTGGCACAGCAGGGAGAGGAGGACCAGCGGGATCAGGCGCACCGGGTCAGACTACGGCCGGGTGCTGGCGTGCGGCGCCGCCGTCGTCGAGGGCCCGGCGGGACGGACGCAACGACCCGCCAACCCCCTGCTTTTCGGGTGACTTCTCGGAGGTGAACCGACCCGCGACCTCCAACAAGTCACCCGAAACGGTGGGTTACGGGTGGGCGGTGTGCGGGTGGGTGGTGTGCGGGTGGGCGATCTGCGGGTGGGGGCGAGGCGGGGGCGTCGGGTCACATCCGTGGGGCCGGAGGGGCTCGACGACGGCGGCGCGCGTCGCGTGACCCCGTGCGGCCCGGCGGCGCACCGCCGGCTCGGCCGCGCCCCGCCCGGGCTCCTAGCGTGGCGGCACGGACATCCCACCGCCCCGTCCCACCGCCCCGTCACCACCGCCCCTTCTCCACCCCGCCCGGTCCGGCACCCCGCCCGCCCCCACCCCAGGAGCCCCGCATGACCGCCTCCCGCCTGATCCCGCCCGCCGTCGACCCCGCCTCCCTGCCCCGCGACCTGCCCGGCCTGCGCGCCCACTTCCGCCCCGTCTTCGAGGAGATCGCCCGCGGCGCCCTCGAGCGGGACCGCGCCCGCCTGCTGCCCTTCGAGGCCGTCCGCGCGCTCGGCCGCGCCGGCTTCTCGGTGCTGCGCGTGCCGCAGGAGGCCGGCGGCCCCGGCGTCGACGTGCGCACCGTGACGGCGCTGCTCGTGGACCTCGCGGCCGCGGACTCCAACGTCGCCCACCTGTACCGCTCGCACCTGGGCTTCCTGGACGCCCTGCGCTTCCAGCCGCAGCCCGTGCGGGACCGCTGGCACGCCCTCGTGCTGGCCGGCGCCACCGTGGGCAACGCCTCCACGGAGCGCGGCGGCAACGCCCTGGGCACGCTGAACACGCGCCTCACGGCGCCCGCGGACGGGGACGACGACGGCGAGCCCGGCGCCGCCTGGACCCTCACCGGCACGAAGTACTACGCCACCGGCTCGATCTTCTCCTCGCACACGCGGGTCTCCGCCGCGGTGGTGCGCGCCGACGGGTCCCTCGCGCCGGGCCGGGGCTTCGCCGTCGTGCCGGTGGACGCCCCGGGCGTGAGCCTCGAGGACGACTGGGACGGCTTCGGCCAGCGCCTGACCGGCACCGGCACCGCGGTGTTCGAGGACGTCGCCGTGGACCCGCAGGACGTGCTCGAGCGGATCCCCGGCTCGCCCGAGGCCGTGCACGAGGCGGCGTGGTTCCAGCTGATCCTGCTCGCCGTGCTGGCCGGGATCGCCCGCGCCGCCCGGGACGACGCCGCCGCGCGGGTGGCCGCGCGCGTGCGCACCTTCAACACCGGCCTGGGCGTGCCCTTCCGCGAGGACCCGCTGATCCAGGAGGCCGTGGGCCGCATCGCGGCGAAGGCCTCCGCGGCCGAGGCGGTGGTCCTCGCGGCTGCCGACGCCCTGGACGCCTCGCTCGCCGCCGGAGCGGCCACGGGGGCCGACCGCTGGGGCTTCACCGGACCCGTCCCGCCGGCGTTCGCCGAGGCCGAGCTGGCCGTGGAGCACGCGCAGATCACCGTCCCCGAGCTGGCCCTCGGCGCCGCCCAGGAGCTGTTCCTCACCGGCGGCGCCTCCGACACGAGCGTGGCCAAGGGCCTGGACCGGCACTGGCGCAACGCCCAGACCGTCGCCACGCACAACCCCATCGCGTTCCGCGCCCGCGCCGTCGGCGACTACTGGATCAACGGCACCCTCCCCGAGGGCCTGAACGCGATCGGGGACGCGCCCGCCGCGCCGTCGTCGTCGGCCGTGGACGCCGCGCAGCCGGCCCCGGAGCCCGCCGAGGCGGGCGCCCGATGACCGCCCCCGACGGCGCTGCCGCCCCCGACGTCGCCCCTGCACCCGACGGCGCCTCGACCCCCTTCCTGCTCAGCGCCTTCGAGATGATGACGCCCGTCCACCAGTCCCCGGGACTGTGGCGGCATCCCGAGTCGCGGATCGCGGAGTTCGACCGGCTCGCCTACTGGACGCGGCTGGCCCGCACCGTGGAGGACGGCGGCTTCAGCGCCCTGTTCCTCGCCGACGTGCTCGGCCTCTACGACGTGTACGGCGGCGGCATCGAGGCCACCGTGCGCGGCGGCGTGCAGTGGCCCGTGCTGGACCCGGCGGTCGCGGTGCCGGCCATGGCCGCCGCCACCGAGCGGATCGGATTCGGGGTGACGGCGTCCGTCACGTACGAGCGGCCGTACCTGCTGGCCCGCACCCTCGCCACGCTGGACCACTTCACCGGCGGCCGCGTGGCCTGGAACATCGTCACGAGCTACCAGGACTCCGCGGCCCGCAACCTCGGCCTGGACCGGCAGATCCCGCACGACGCGCGGTACGACCTCGCCGACGAGGCCCTCCACGCGCTCTACCGGCTGTGGGAGGGCTCCGTGGAGCCCGGCGCCGTGAGGTTCGACCGGGCGGCCGGCGTCGTGGCCGACCCGGACCGCGTGCACCCGGCCGCCGTGGCCGGCGCGCACGTGCGCGTCCCGGACGCCGCGCTCACCCATCCCGGCCCGCAGGGCACCCCGTACCTGTTCCAGGCGGGCGCCTCCGCGCGGGGGCGCAGGTTCGCCCTCGACCACGCCGAGGCCGTGTTCGCCATCGGCCCGACGCCGGCCCACGTGCGCCGGTTCGTGGACCAGACCCGCGCCGGGCTCACGGAGGCCGGCCGCTCCGCGGACGCGATCCGCGTGCTGGCGATGGTGACCGTCGTCGTCGCCGAGACGGACGAGGCCGCCGCGCAGCGGCTGGCCGGGTACGCCGAGCACGTGGACGTGGCCGGCGCGCTCGCGCTGTGGGGCGGCTGGACGGGCGTGGACGTCGCCGGGCTGGACCCGGACGCGCCGCTGGAGCACGTGGTGACGGACGCGAACCGCTCCGCGCTCGCGGCCTTCACCGAGGATCCGAGCGGGCGGACGTGGACGCTGCGGGACGTGGCGGAGTTCGTGGCGATCGGCGGGCGCGGGCCCGTGATCGTGGGCTCGCCGGAGACCGTGGCCGACGAGCTGCAGCGCTGGCAGGCCGAGACCGGCGTGGACGGGTTCAACGTCTCCGCCGCGGTGCGCCCGGCCGACCTCGAGCGGTTCGCCGCGCTCGTGAGCCCCGAGCTGCGCCGCCGCGGGGTGCTGCGCGAGCCCGAGCCCGGGCGGACCCTGCGCGAGAACCTCTCCGGCGCCGGTCCGGCCTTGCCCGCGGACCACCGCGGCCACGCGTTCCGGACCGCCGGCTGAGCATCACGGACCGCCGCCACGCATCCCCCCCCCCCCCCGCCACCACGCGTTTCGGGTGACTTGTCGGAGGTGATCCGGCTCCTGACCCCCGACAAGTCACCCCAAACGCGCAGAGGGGGCGGGGCGGGGCGGGGCAGGGCGTCGGGGCACCCCCTGTGACGCCCGCCCCTGACCCGTGCGGGCCGGGCGTGGGAGAGTGGGGGCCGATCCCCGCCCGCCTCACCCGAGGAGACCCCATGACCCGCCCCGCGACCCCCGGCCGTCCCGCGCGGCCGCAGACCGTGCTCACCGTGGTGCGCACCGAGCGCCTCACCCCGCACATGGTGCGGGTGAGCCTGGGCGGGGAGGAGTTCGCGGCGTTCCACGCCCGCTGGGCGGAGAAGGGCGCCACGGACCAGTACATCAAGCTGCTCTTCGCGGACCCGGCGCTCGGCCTCACCCCGCCCTATGACATGGACGCCCTGCGCAAGCGTCTCGCCCCCGAGCAGATGCCCGTGCGCCGCACCTACTCGGTGCGCGCCGTGGACGTGGCGGCCGGCACGGTGGACGTGGACTTCGTGGTCCACGGCGACGACGGCCTGGCCGGCCCGTGGGCCGCGTCCGTCCAGGTGGGGGAGCAGGTGTGCTTCGGCGGTCCCGGCGGCAACTACCGCCCGGACCCCGCCGCCGACTGGCACCTGTTCGCCGGCGACGAGGCGGCCCTGCCGGCGATCGCCGCCGGACTGGAGGACCTGGCGACGACGGCACCGGACGCCGTCGGGACCGCGCTGATCGAGGTCGAGGGGCCCGAGGACGAGCAGCCGGTGACGGCCCCGGCCGGGGTCGAGGTGCGCTGGCTGCACCGCGGCGCCGAGTTCACCCCGCAGAGCACGCGCTGGGCGGCGGCGCTGCGGGACGAGCCGTGGCGCGAGGGCCGGGTCCACGCGTTCGTGCACGGCGAGCGCGAGCAGGTGAAGGCGGCCCGGGCGTACCTCGCCGACGAGCGCGGCGTGGACCGTCGCGACCTCTCCGTCAGCGCCTACTGGGCGTTCGGCCGCGCCGAGGAGACGTTCCAGGCCGAGAAGCAGACCCCGCTGGGCCAGATCTTCCCCGACGGCACCACCGGCGGCTGAGCCCCCAGCACTTTCGTGCGGGAAACGGGAGCCTCCCCCAGCGCTTTCGTGCGGGAAACGGGAGCCTGGTCCCGTTTCCCACACGAAAGCGGTCCCTGAGCCTCCCGTTTCCCACACGAAAGCGGGGGGTGCGGTCAGCGGCGGGGGTGCGGTCAGCGGGCGAGGGCCGGCTCCGCCGGCGCGGCGCCGGGCACGACGGCGTCCCCCCGGGCGGCGAGGGCCGCGAACGGGCCGCCGGCGCGCAGCAGTTCGGCCGGCGCCCCGAGCTCCACGATCCGCCCGCCCTCGAGCACGGCCACCTGGTCCGCGCCCATCACGGTGGACAGGCGGTGGGCCACCATCAGGGTGGTGCGGTGCTCGGCGAGCTCGTCGAGGGCCGTCTGCACGCGGGCCTCGGTGGTGTTGTCCAGGGCGGAGGTCGCCTCGTCCAGCACGAGCACGGGCGGGTTGCGCAGCACCGTGCGGGCGATGGCCAGGCGCTGCTGCTCGCCGCCGGAGAACCGGTGGCCGCGGGCGCCCACGAGGGTGTCCAGCCCCTCGGGCAGGGCCGCGACGGTCCCGGCCAGCGACGCCGTCTCCAGCGCCGCCCACAGCCGCTCGTCCGTGGCCTCGGGGTCGGCCAGGCGCAGGTTGTCCCGCACCGAGGCGTGGATCAGGTAGGTCTCCTGCGAGACCACGCCGACGATCGCCGCGAGGTCGGCCGGGTCCAGGCGGGCGACGTCGATCCCGTCGATGCTCACCCGGCCCGCGGTCGGGTCGTGGAGCCGGGGGACGAGCGAGGCCAGCGTGGACTTGCCGGAGCCGGTGGAGCCGACCACCGCCGTCGTGGTGCCGGCCGGGACGGTAAGCTCGATGCCGGACAGGGCCGGGGCGCCGTCGTCGTAGGCGAAGTCGACCCCCTCGAAGCGGACGGTGCCGCGCACGCGGGCCGGGTTCACCGGCACGGGATCCGCCGGCGGCTTGATGGCCGGGTCCAGGTCGAGGTACTCGAAGATCCGCGAGAAGAACGCCAGGGCGGTGACCCACTGCACGCCGATGTTCAGCAGGCCCATGAGGGGGCGGAACACCTGGCCCTGCAGGGCGGTGAACGCCACGAGGGTGCCGATGGTCATCCCTCCCGACGTGGCCGGCAGGCCCGCGGCCAGGTAGATCACCGCGGGGATGGCGGCGAACACGATCGACATGGTGGCCATGCGCCAGCGGCCGGCCAGCTGGCTGCGCAGCTCGAGGCCGATCAGCTCGTGGGAGCGGCCGGTGAACCGCTCGGCGTCGTGGCCGGTGGTGCCCAGGGTCTTGGCGAGGCGCGCGCCCGAGACGGACAGGCCCTCCTCCACCTGGGTGTGCATCTGCGCGAGGGCCGCCTGGCGCTCGTCCGTGACGGTGCGGCGCAGCTGGGCCACGCGGCGCGAGAGCCACACGGCCGGCGGCAGCACCACGAGCGAGATCAGGCTCAGCCGCGGGGACAGCGCGACCATGGCGGCCGCCGTCGCGACGACGGCGGTGAGGTTCGAGGCCACGCCGGTGGCCGTGGAGGTGACCACGGACTGCATGCCGGCGATGTCGTGGGTCAGCCGGGACTGGACCTCGCCGCCGCGGGTGCGGGTGAAGAAGGCCAGCGGCTGCGCCTGCAGGTGGGTGAACAGCCGCACGCGCAGGCTGTGCATGACGTGCTGGCCCATGGCCGTGGCGCGCCAGGTCTGCACGACGCCGATCACGGCCGTCAGCGCGGCGACGCCCACCATCGCGGCGGTCAGCCGGATCAGCAGGGGCACGTCCTGGTTCGGCAGGGCGTCGTCGATCACCGCGCGGACCAGGAAGGGCTGGGCGAGGTTGATGACGGAGGCCGCCGAGATCAGCACGACGACGAGCGCGATGGTGCCGCGGTGTGGGGCGAACAGGCGCGCGATGCGCCGCAGGGACACCGGGTGGCGGCGCAGCTGCGTGCGGTCGGCGGGGTCCAGCCGAGCCGGGGCCATGCCGCGGCCGCCGCCGCCGTCGGGGGCGGGGAGGGAGTCGGCGTGGCCGCGCGGTGTGCGGGTGCGGGGGGCGGAGGCGGGGAGGGGAGTGGTCATGGGGCGCTCCTTCCGTTCGGGCGCCGGGGCCGCCGCGGGCGGGTCGGCTCGCTCGACTGCGGGATGCAGGGGCGGGGTGCCGACCGGGCGGCCCGGTGATATGCAGAGGTTACCTCACAATGTGCCTGGCTCTCAAGTCGGTAGAGTTGGGGGCATGGACTCCGCCTCCGCTGACGCCGCCCGCCCCCACGACGACGGCGCCGACCTGGGCGACCTGATGCACGTGGTGTTCCGCCGGCTGCGACGGCGGTGGTCGGCGCAGCTCGAGCCCCTCGGCGTGACCCCGCACCAGGTGCGGGCGCTGCGCGGGGTCGCCGAGGGGGCCGGGGGCGGGATCGGGTCCGGCGCGGAGGCGCGCGCGGCGTCGCGGCCGGTGTCGGGGCCGGTCGCGGACGACGACGGCGGGGTGCGGCTGAGGGACCTCGCCGAGCGGCTGCGGATCGCCCCGCGCTCGGCCACGGACGTGGTGGACCAGCTCGAGTCCCGAGGCCTGGTGGAGCGGGCGGCGGACCCGGCCGACCGCCGGGCGGTGCGCATCCGCCTGACCGACGCCGGCCGCGGCCTGCTGCGGCGCGTGCACGAGGCGCGCCGCACCGAGGCCGCGGACTTCTTCGCCGTCCTGGCGCCGGCGGACCGCGCCGAGCTGGCCCGCCTGCTCGCGCGCGTGGCCGCGAACCCCGCGGAGGGGATCGAGTAGGGGGTCGTGTCCGGCGGGGCCCGGGGTCAGTGCTCGGCCGGGAGGCTCAGCCTCCCGTTTCCCGCACGAAAGCGTGGGGGGAGCCTCCCGTTTCCCGCACGAAAGCGTGGGGGCGTGGGCTCAGAGGGGGTTCGGGGCGGGGCGCTTCACGAACCACACCGCCACCACGTTCACGGTGAAGACCAGCGCGCCGGAGAGGAACGCCAGGTGCACGCCGTCCATGAGGGACGCCACCTCGCCGAGGCCGCCGGCCACGGACGACGCCGTCCCCACCGTGAGCAGCGTGATGAACAGGGCGGTGCCCGCCGCGCCGGCCACCTGCTGCAGCGTCGACACCAGGGCGGAGCCGTGCGCGTACAGGCTGCGGGGCAGGGCGCTGAGCGCCGTCGTCATCAGGGGGGAGAACAGCATGGACAGGCCCGTGGAGATCAGCACGTGCAGCCCCACCACCATGAACGCGCTCGAGTCCTCGCTGAGGAACGTGTAGCCCCAGAGACCCGCGGCGCCGAGGACGGCGCCGGGCACGATCAGCGGGCGGGCGCCCACGCGGTCGTAGAGGTGGCCCACCACGTACCCGAGCAGCGCCATCACCATGCCGCCCGGCAGCAGGGCGAGGCCCGACTGCTGGGTGGTCCAGCCCAGGACCTCCTGCAGGTAGATGGGCAGCAGCACGATGGTCCCGAAGAGGGCGAGCATCGAGGTGAGCATTACGGCCAGCGCCACCGTGAAGGTCGGCCGGGACAGCGTGCGCAGGTCCAGCAGGGCGTCGTCCTTGAGCCGCAGCTGCCGCACCGCGAACAGGGCCAGGGCGAGCACGCCCACGGCCACGGGGATCCACGGCGGCATCGCCGCGTTGCCGGCGGCGGCCTCGCCGATGCTGGACAGGCCGAAGATCAGGCTCGCGAAGCCGACGGCGGAGAGCACGCCCGAGAGCACGTCCAGGCGGACGGGGCGCGGCTCGGTGACGTTGCGGACCCAGGCGGCGCCCGCGGCCAGGGCGATCGCGGCGATCGGCAGGACGGTGAAGAACAGCCAGCGCCAGGAGAGGTGCTCGAGGATCACGCCGCCCACCGCGGGGCCGGACGCCGGCGCCACGGAGATCACGATGGAGATCAGCCCCATCACGCGGCCGCGCCGGGACAGCGGGACCACGTTGAGCACGGTGGTCATCAGCAGCGGCATCATGATCGCCGTGCCCACGGCCTGCACCACGCGTCCGGTCAGCAGCAGGCCGAACGTGGGGGCGAGGCCGGCGATCGCGGTGCCGGCCGTGAACGTCCCCATGGCCAGGATGAACACCGCGCGCAGGGACATGCGGTTCAGCAGCCAGCCCGTGAACGGGATGACCACGGCCATGGTGAGCATGAACCCGGTGGTCAGCCACTGCGCGGTGGCGGCGGTGACGGTGAACTCCGCCATGAGCCGCGGCAGCGCCACGGACATGATGGTCTCGTTCAGGATCACCACGAACGCCGCGGAGACCAGCAGGGCGATGAGCCGGCCGGTGCCGGGGGCGAGGGCGTCGTCGTCGGGACGGACGGCGACGTCGGCGCGGGGCTGCGCGTCGACGTCAGGCCGGGCGGCGTCGTCGGGGGATGCGGGCACGGAGGACCTTTCGGGGCCGGCCGGGGGCCGGGGGCGCGGGGGAGGGCGGTCCAGTCTACGGCCCGGCGGACTTCCGTCTCGCGCGCGAAAGCGGGGCCGGGGTCAGCGGCCCGGGCGGTCCGCCAGCACCTGCGCGATCTGCCCCACGCACACCTCGTTCTGCAGGCTCGTGGTGTCGCCCAGGGCGGTGCCGGTGTGCAGCTGCGTGAGTAGGCGTCGCATGATCTTGCCGGAGCGGGTCTTGGGCACGTCCGGGACGAACACCACCTCGGCCGGCTTGGCCACGGGGCCGATCACGGTGCCGACGTGCCGGCGCAGCTCCTCGGCGCGCTCGGCCGTCAGCGCGGCGGCGGCCTCGTCGCCCTCGGGGCCCGGCGCCCACTCCCGGCCCGGCACCACGAAGGCGACGGCGGCGTGCCCGGTCCGCGCGTCGGGCACGGGGCAGACCCCGGCCTCCACCACGTGCGGGTGCGCCACGAGGGCGGACTCGATCTCGATCGTGGAGAGGCGGTGCCCCGAGATGTTGATGACGTCGTCGATCCGGCCGAGGATCCACACGTCCCCGTCCTCGTCGGTCTTGGCGCCGTCCCCGGCGAGGAACCAGCCCTGCTCCGCGTAGTCCTCCCAGTAGGAGTGGAAGTACCGGGCCGGATCGCCCCACACGGTGCGCGCCATCGAGGGCGAGGTCCGGGTGACCACGATCTTGCCCTGCGTCTGCGCGGGCACCGGGGCGCCGTCGTCGTCCACCACGGCCACCTCCACCCCCGGCAGCGGCCGCGAGCCGCAGCCGGGCTTGAACGTGCGGTCCGTCGGACGCGGGGAGAGCACGGTGGAGCCGGTCTCGGACTGCCACCACGTGTCCACCATGGGCACCGGCTCGCCCGTGCGCGCGAGCGCGGCGCGGCCGATCTGCGTGCGCGCCCACGTCCACGCCTCGGGGTTCACGGCCTCGCCCACGGTGCCGATCAGGCGGATCGACTCGAGCGAGTGCTCGGCGGGGATGCCGTCCGGGTGCCAGCCCATCAGCGAGCGGATCAGCGTGGGGGCGGTGTAGTAGGAGGTGACGCGGTAGCGGTCGATCACCTCGAAGTGCCGGCCCGGGTGCGGGGCGTTGGGCACGCCCTCGTAGATCACCTGGGTGACGCCGTTGGAGAGCGGGCCGTACATCTCGTAGGTGTGCGCGGTGACCCAGGCGAGGTCCGCGGTGCACCAGTGCACGTCCTCGTGCCGGCGCGCCGGGTCCGGGTGGGAGAAGAGGAAGTCGTGGGTCCACGAGGCGGCGGCGAGGTAGCCGGCGGACGTGTGCACGAGGCCCTTGGGGCGGCCCGTGGTGCCGGAGGTGTACATCACGAACAGGGGGTGCTCGGCGTCGAAGGACGCCGGGGCGTGCTCGGTGGGCTTCGTCTCGACGACGTCGTGCCACCACAGGTCGCGGCCCTCGGTCCACGGGATCTCGCCGGCGCCGGTGAGGCCGCAGCGGGCGATCACCAGGACGTGTTCGATCGCGTTGTCCCCGGCGACGGCGGCGTCCGCGTTCTCCTTGACCGGGACCACCTGGCCGCGGCGGTGCTGGCCGTCCGTGGTGACGAGCAGCTTCGCGCCGGTGTCCTCCACGCGGAATCGCAGGGCGTCCGCGGAGAAGCCGCCGAACACGAGCGAGTGCACGGCGCCGATCCGCGCGCAGGCCAGGGCGATGACGATCGTCTCCACGAGCACCGGCAGGTAGACGACGACGCGGTCCCCGGGGCCGATCCCCAGGTCCTCGAGCCCGTGGGCGGCCTGGGCCACGCGCCGCTGCAGGTCCGCGTAGGTGACGGCCTCCCGGTCCCCGGGCTCGCCCTCGAAGTACAGGGCCACCTTCTCGCCGCGGCCGGCGGCCACGTGGCGGTCCACGCAGTTCACGGCCACGTTGAGCCGGCCGTCCTCGTACCAGCGCAGCGCGGGGCCGCGCTCGGCGGCGGGGTCCGCGGGCGTGCCGGTGCTAACGCGCGTGAACTCGCGGTCCCACGTGAGCCGGCGCCCGGCGGCGGCCCAGAACGCGAGACGGTCCTCCTCGGCGACGGGGCAGCCGTCGCCGCGGCCCCCGTGCGCGAGATCCTCGGCGCGGCCGGGGTGGACGTCCGGGTCGGCGGCGTCCACCACGGCCTGCGGGAGCGGGCCGGGGAGCGTGGCGAGGGCCTCGGCGGGCACGCCGTCGTTGGGGCGGCGGACGGGCGCGTCGGGGGCGGCCGGGGCGGAGCTGCGGGCGCGCGTGGCGGCGTCGAGAGGGGAGGGGGTCATGCGGGGGCACCTGCCTTGTCCATCGGTCCCGGCGGGAGCACCTGCGGCGCGGGCCGTGCGCCCGCGGACGGACGACGGCGGCGCCCCGGTTGCTGCGGCGTCGACGAGCCGGGTCTCTCGGCCGCTCTGGATGGGGTCGGGCACCAGCCTAGGCAGGGAGCCCGGCGCCGGACGCAACCCGCGGTCACACGGGGCGGCCGGGTCGTGACGGTGTCGTGGCGCAGTGCGACGATCACAGGGTCAGCACAGCCGCCGCGGCACGCCTCGGGCTGCCGCCCTGCGAAGGAGCCCCCGATGAAGTCCTCCCTGCTCACCGCCACCGGCCTGCCCCGTGCCGCCGCGGTACTCGCCGCCGCGGGCCTGCTGCTCACCGGCTGCGCCGCCGACCCGACCCTGGACGAGAGCTGGCCCGAGATCCGCCAGAAGGTCGTGGACGCGCAGAGCCTGCGCCTGCAGATGGACGGCGAGGCCGCCCTGGACGCCGAGGGGTCGGGCCAGGACTCCGAGATCACCGCGGCGGCGGCCGACCTGTCCGGGGCCACGGACGACTCCCACCTCAAGGGCACCATGGACATGGACATGGGCGCCGACTCGCTGGACATGGAGATCCTGCGCCTGGGGGAGGAGGTGTTCCTCAAGATGGCCGCGGACGGGGACGGCGTGCCGGCCGAGATGGCCATGTTCGAGCAGCTCGTCGGAGATCGCTGGATGCTCATGCCCGCGGACGATGCGGAGAGCATGGCCGGCATCTCCCTGAAGGAGATCATGGACGACCTCGAGGCGGACATGCCCGCGGCTGAGGCGTTCGACGGCAAGGACCTCAAGGCCGAGAAGGTGGAGCTCGACGGCCAGGAGTACCTGAAGTACGCGCTGCCCGAGGAGTTCCACGACTTCGCCCGGACCATGTACGTGCACCCGGAGGACGAGACCCTGCACCGGCTCGAGGGCACCGGCGGCGAGGACGCCGAGGCGGACACCACGGCCACCTTCTCCGAGTGGGACGCCGTGCAGGCCCCGGAGCGCCCGGCCGAGGACCAGATCTTCGACATGGCCGCGCTGCAGGGCCTCACCGGCTGAGCGGACGCGGGCGCGGGGCGTGCCGCGGCTGCCGGGCACGCCCCGCGGCCGCCGCGCCGTCGGGCAACTCGCCGGGCAACCCGTGCCGCCCGCGCCGACTCCACCCGCGCCGCCCGCGCCCGCGCAACTCGCGGTCACACGGGACCGGCCGGATCCCCTCCCCGGACGCCTCTGCCAGAGTGGGTCCATGACCAGCTACGCCGACCTCGCCGCCCGCTTCGCCGACGCCTTCGACGCCGTGGGCCACGGTGAACGCGCCCGCGAGGCCGGCCGGCACCTGCCCTTCGCCGTGCAGCGGGGCCTGCAGGAGGCCGGGTTCGGGCGGGTCAGCGTGCCCGAGGCCGCGGGCGGGGACGGGGCCTCCCACGAGACCGCCCTGCGCCTGCTCATGGACCTCGCCGCACGGGACGTGAACACCGCCCACCTGTGGCGCTCCCACCTCGTGTTCGTGGCCACCGTCCTGGATCAGGTCCCGGCCGCGGCGAAGACGTGGCTGGCGCGCGTTGTCGCCGGGGACTGGGCCGGCTCCGCCCTCGCCGAGCGCGGCACCGCGGCCCCCGGACGCGCCGCCACCATGGCCGAGCGCGACGAGGGCGGGACCTGGGTGGTCACGGGGGAGAAGTACTACGCCACGGGCTCCGCGTTCGCCACGTGGACCATCGCCACCGTCGGCGTGGACGGGGACGCGCTCGTCTCCCGCCGCAACTCCAAGCGGGCCGGCGGCGTCGTCCGCGAGCCGGGACGCGCCGTCGCCGTGGTCCGCGTGCGCCAGCCGCGGGTGCGCGTGAAGGACGACTGGGACGGCTTCGGCCAGCGCCTCACCGCCACCGGGTCCGTGGTCCTCGACGGGGCGGCCGCCGAGGCCCTGCTCGAGGTGCCGCGACGCGAGGGCCCCGTGCCCGTGCTGCAGGAGGCCTCGCTGCTGGCCCTGCAGGTGGGCGTGGGCCGGGCCGCGCTGGCCGAGGGCGTGGAACTGTTGCGCGCGCGGCGGCGGACCTTCAACACCGGCACCGAGGCGCTGCCGGCGCAGGACCCGCAGCTGCTCGAGATCATGGGCCGCCTCTCCGGGCAGCTCGCCGCCGCCGAGGCGCTCATGCGGCAGGTCGGCGGACTCATGGACGAGGCCGAGGCGCAGGGCGCCGCCGGCGACGACGATGGCGCGGCCCGCCTCATGGAGGAGGCCATGGTGGCCGCGTACCGGGCGCAGGCCGTGGTGCCCGACGCCGTGCTGGGCGTGTGCACCGGCATCTTCGACACGCTCGGGGCGTCCGCGACCTCCGCCTCCCTCCAGTTGGACCGCCACTGGCGCAACGCCCGCACCCTCGCCACGCACGACCCCGCCGCGTTCAAGGTCCGCATGGCCGGCGACCACCTGGTCAACGGCACGCCCCCGACGGCCTACACGTCGGCCGGCGTCGTCGACGACGACTGACCCCCTCGCGTTTGGGGTGACTAGTCGGGGGTGCTGGGGCTTTTCACCTCCGACAACTCGCCCGAAACGAACCCTGCCCCCGCCTCCCCCGTCTTCTCGCGTTTGGGGTGACCTGTCGGGGGTCCTGGGGCTTTTCACCTCCGACAACTCGCCCGAAACGCGCGAGACCGGGTCACACGAGCCCCCGCCGGAGCCCGCGCAGGCTCCGGCGGGCCTGCCGTGTCGCTCGACGTCGTCGCCGTTCGGCGCGGCGCCGCCCCCGTGGTGTGCTGATCCCACCCATCCAGAGCGGCCGAGAGATCTGGCTCGACGACGCCGCAGCAACCCGCCTCCCCGGCCCGCCCCCGCGGACCCGGACGAGGGCCAGGGTGCTCCCGCCAGGACCGATGGACGCGTCTTCGCTCCCCGGACCCCGCCCTGCGCGGCCCGGTCGCGGCGGGCCGTGCGGAGGTCACGACCCCCCTACGAGAGGAGACGTCATGATCAGCATCCAGAACGTCTCCACCGCGTTCGGCGAGCACCGCGCGGTGGACGACGTCAGCCTGGAGATCCCCACCGGATCCATCCAGGGCATCATCGGGTTCTCAGGCGCCGGCAAGTCCACGCTCCTGCGCAACGTCAACCTGCTCCTGCGCCCCAGCGCGGGCCGCGTCGTCGTGGACGGCACGGACCTCACCGCCCTCTCCCCGAACGGGCTGCGCGAGGCCCGCCGCGGCATCGGCATGGTGTTCCAGCACTTCAACCTCGTCCACAACCTCACGGCCGCGCAGAACGTGGCGCTGGCCCTGAAGTTCGCCGGCGTGGACCGTCGCGCGCGCCAGGCCCGGGCCCTCGAGGCCCTCGAGATCGTCGGCCTGGCCGACCACGCCGGGCGCTACCCCGCCGAGCTCTCCGGCGGCCAGGCCCAGCGGGTGGCCATCGCCCGCGCCCTGTCCACCCGCCCCTCGGTGCTGCTGTGCGACGAGCCGACCTCCGCCGTCGACCCCCGCACCACCGCCACCGTCCTGCAGCACCTCGTGGACATCAACCGGGACCTCGGGATCACCACGGTGATCGTCACCCACGAGATGAACGTGATCCGCGCCGTCGCGGACGACGTCGCCGTCATGGAGGACGGCAGCGTGGTGGAGCGGTTCGCGCTCGCGGACCTGGAGCGGGCGGACTTCGCCCCGCGCACGGGCATCGGCCGATACCTCCTCGAGGACGAGATCGCGCTGGAGCGCCCGCCCCTGCGCGGCGCGGCCGGCGCTCCCGACGGCGACCGCGCCGACTCCGGGACCACGCCCGGCAACGCCCCCGGCACCACATCCACCCCCGGCGACGTGCGTGAGGCGGTGGTCGCCGGTGTCTGAGGCCCTCTCCCGCATCCTCCAGGTCTGGCCCGAGATCGTCGTGGCCCTGGGCCAGACGCTCACCATGCTGGCCGTGACCATCCCGCTCGCGGTGCTGCTCGGCACGCCGCTGGGCATCTGGCTGTTCACGCACGCGCCGGGCGGGCTCTCGCCGTCGCCGCGGCTGCACCGTGCGGTGGACGCGGCCGTGAGCATGCTGCGCTCGTTCCCGTTCCTGATCCTGCTGATCGCGATCATCCCGGTGACCCGCCTGATCGTGGGCACCACGATCGGCACGGCCGCGGTAATCGTCCCCCTCACGGTCAACGCCATCCCGTACTTCGCCCGCTTCGTGGAGCAGAATCTGGCTCAGCTGGGCCCGGGACCGGTGGAGGCGGCCCGCGCGATGGGCGCCACGCGCGGCCAGATCGTGCGGGACGTGCTCCTCGTGGACGCCCGGCCGGCGCTCGTGGGCTCGCTGACCATCATGAGCGTCAGCTTCATCTCCTACTCGGCGATGGCCGGGCTGGTGGGCGGCGGCGGCATCGGCGACTTCGCCATCCGCTACGGCTACTACCGGTACGAGACCCCGCTCATGGTGGTCGCGATCCTCCTGATGATCGGGCTCGTGGCGCTCCTGCAGTTCGCCGGCACCCGCCTCTCCCAGCGGCTGGACCACCGCCGGCCCCGCACCGCGCGTCGTCCCCGTCGGCGGGCGCTCGCCCCGGCGGGCTGAGCCCGCCCACCCCGCCCGTTCCCGACGACGGCGGCCCGCCCCCGGCGGCCGCCTCGCCCGGGTCGGGGCGTCCGCACCCGCCGCATCTCTGACCTCCCCTGCCCGAGCCCCGAGAAGGAGCCCCCCATGACCCCCCGTTCGTCCCTGACCTCCCGCCCCTCCCGCCGCGCCCTCCTCGCGGGCCTGGCCGGCGTCGGCTCCGCGGCCCTGCTCACCGGCTGCGGCCTGCGCACCGGCACGGCCGCCGGCGGTGGCGGCGCCTCCCGGACCATCACCCTGTGCGCCACGGAGGACGCCCCCTACCAGGAGCCGGTGCGGATCGCCGAGCGCCTGCTGGCCGAGCGCGGCTGGGAGCTGAAGACCACGTTCGTCACGGACATCATCCAGCCGAACATCGCCGTGGACCGCGGCGAGTTCGACGCGAACTTCTTCCAGCACATCGCGCATCTCAAGCAGTTCAACGCGGACAACGGCACCTCCGTGGTGCCCGCGTTCAACGTGTACACCTCGCCGGCGGGGCTGTTCTCCACCCGGTACTCCTCGCTCGAGGAGCTGCCGGACGGCGCCCGCATCAGCGTGCCCGTGGACCCGTCCAACAACGGGCGCGCGCTGCGCCTGCTGGCCCAGGCCGGGCGGATCACGGTGCGGGAGGGGGTGTCCGTGATCCGGCTGTCCCAGCACGACATCACCGCCAACCCGCACGGCTACGAGTTCGTGGAGGTGGACCAGCAGTCGCTCGCGCTGACCATCGAGGACGCGGACGCCGGTTTCCTGTTCGCCCGGCAGTCGGCCAAGATCGGGCTGCCGATCTCCGAGTCGCTGCTGTTCGAGACGGCCGAGGACGCCGTGCCGTTCCGCGTGGTGGTGGCCACCCGCGAGGGCTTCCGCGACACCGAAGCCGGCCGGGCCCTGCGCGAGGCCTTCCAGTCGGAGGAGGTGCGCCGCTGGTACGCGGACTACCTCGACGGCGCCCTCGGCACCGAGGCGTGGGGGGACGACCCCCAGGAGGCGATCGCCGCCCTCGAGATCTGACCGGCCGCCGTCGCCGTCCAGCCCCACCCGCCCCCCGCCCACCCACCCCACCCACCCCACCCACCCCACCCACCCCCTTGCGTTTCGGGTGACTTGTCGGAGGTCCTGAGCCCTCTGACCCCCGAGAACTCACCCGAAACGCGTCCCCGCAGCCGGGCCGTCAACACGGCGTCACACGACGGCGGCCGGTCGCCCCCGGCGGTGCCGGCTCGGCCGGGTGTGACGTCGCCGAGGACGCACCCGGTCGGGGATTCGGCCCGCGTCCGGCCGCGGGGATGGACTGGGGGCCAGGACCCTTCCCCTCGAACGTCAGGAGCCACCCATGGCAGAGCACCCCGCCGCCCGCCCCGAGCAGGACGCCACCACCTCCACGTCCGCCGCCGCCCCCGCCTCCCGCGCGGGCCACGAGCTGCTGTTCAACGCGTTCGACATGAACTGCGTGGCCCACCAGTCGCCGGGCCTGTGGCGCCACCCGGAGGACCGCGCCCGGGACTACAACACCCTCGGCTACTGGACGCACCTGGCGCAGACGCTCGAGAAGGGCCTGTTCGACGGACTGTTCATCGCCGACGTCCTCGGCCCCTACTCGGTCTACGGCGGCACCGCGGAGGCGGCGATCCGCTCGGGCGCCCAGACCCCGGTCAACGACCCGTTCCTCCTGGTCTCCGCGATGGCCGCCGTCACCGGGCACCTGGGCTTCGGCGTCACGGCCGGCACCGCATACGAGCACCCGTACCCGTTCGCCCGCCGCCTGGCCACGCTCGACCACCTCACGGGCGGCCGCGTCGGCTGGAATGTGGTGACCGGCTACCTGCCCTCGGCCGCGCAGAACATGGGCCAGGACGACCAGATGGAGCACGACGAGCGCTACGAGCACGCGGACGAGTACCTCGACGTCGTCTACAAGCTGCTCGAGGGCTCGTGGGAGGACGACGCCGTCCGCTACGACAAGGAGACCGGCGTCTTCGCGGACCCGGCGAAGGTCCATGACATCCGCCACGAGGGCCGGTACTTCAAGGTCCCCGGCGCCGCCGTCACCGAGCCGTCCCCGCAGCGCACCCCCGTGATCTACCAGGCCGGCGCCTCGACGCGCGGCCGCGCCTTCGCCGGCAAGCACGCCGAGGCCGTGTTCATCAACTCCCCCACGAAGGAGCTGACGGCCGCCACCGTGAAGAAGATCCGCCAGGCCCTGGTGGACGCCGGCCGTGACCCGTACGACGTCAAGATCTTCGCGATGCAGACGATCGTCACCGGGGCCACCGACGAGGACGCGCGGGCCAAGTACGACGACCTGGCGCAGTACGTGGACCCGCTGGGCGGCCTCGTGCTCATGTCCGGCTGGATGGGCATCGACCTGTCCCAGTACGACCTGGACGAGCCGATCGGGGACGTGAAGTCGAACGCCATCCAGTCCGCCGTGGAGACCTTCCAGAAGGCCTCCGGCACGGACGAGGAGTGGACCGTGCGCAAGCTCGCCGAGTGGGTGGGCATCGGCGGCTTCGGCCCCGTGATCGTGGGCGGCGGCGAGTCCGCGGCCCGCCAGCTCGTCGAGTGGGCCGACGAGACCGACGTGGACGGCTACAACCTCGCCTACCACATCACCCCGGGCACCTTCGAGGACGTCGTGGAGTTCGTGGTCCCGGAGCTGCAGAAGCTCGGTCGCTACAAGACCGCGTACACGGACGGCACTCTGCGCCACAAGCTCTTCGGCCGCGGCGACCACCTGCCGGAGGGCCACCACGGCGCGTCCTTCGCCCTGCGCCGCCGGGGCTGACGACGGCGGCCCGCGGTCGGGCATGCCCAGCTCGGCTCGGTAAGGTGACCGGCAGTGGCCGCGGCGTCCTGCCGCGGCCGGCAGCCCCAGGAGGAGAACATGCAGCGCAGACGTGCCGTCCGCGCGGTCGGGCTCGGCGTCGCGGGCGTCCTGGCCCTGGCCGGGTGCGCCGCGGAGCCGCAGTCCGCGGGCGAGGCCTGGCAGCAGGCCCGCACCCAGCTGGACGAGGCCCAGACCGTGCGCCTCGAGACCGCCCACACCACCGGCCGTCAGGGCCCGAACACCGTCCGCTGGGACATCGCGGGCCGGCTCGACGGCTCCAACGGCGACGCGAAGGGCGTGATCCAGGCGGGTCACGAGTCCCACATGACCATGGAGACCCGCACCGTGGGGGAGGACTCCTACGTGCGGGTCAGCATCGACGGCGCCGACTTCGCGGACGACGTCCAGCTGGCGTACGCGGATCCGCAGTGGCGCCGCACGCCCGCCGGGCAGGAGCAGGAGCGGCCCCTGAAGGAGCTGCTGGAGCAGATCGGCCTGCCGTCCGCCGACGCCCTCGAGGGCGCCGAGGTCCGCGCCGAGGAGGTCGGCTGGGCCGGCGAGACCGCCCACCGCTACGCGGTGCCCCAGGAGGTGGCCGCGGCCGCGATGGGCCAGGGCGACTCCACGCTGCTGCACTCCTTCACGGTGGACGACGACGGCGGCCTGCTGGCCCTCACCGTGGACGACGGACGCTCCCTGCGCCAGTACGCCCTGAGCAACTGGAACGAGATCGACCCGGCCGAGGCGCCGGAGGAGGTGGCCGAGTGATGCCCCGCCAGAACCCGACCGGCCGCGCCCGCCGCGGCCTGCCCCTGGCCGCCCTCGGCGCCGCCGCCGCGCTGGTGCTCACCGGCTGCGGGGCCTCCGGCGAGGACGCGTCGGCCGCGTGGGACCGCGCCCGCACCCAGCTCGAGGAGACGGACTCGGTGCGCATGGTCACCGAGCTGCGCTCCGACGCCCCGCAGGCCGGCAACCGCACGCCCGAGTCCGTGGACCTCTCCGGCCCCGTGGACGGCTCGTCCATGCGGTACGTGAGCACGTACGAGGACGGGGATCTCATCACCCGGGACGAGTCCCGCGTGGTGGACGGCACCGCGTACTCGCGGTTCACGGTGGAGCGCCGCGGCGCGAGCGGCGAGGACCGCCCCGCCTACGTGGAGCGCTGGACCGCCGCCCCGCACACGGGCGACCCGCGGGCCACGGGCATGGGCGCCATGGTGTCCTCCCTGCTGGGCTCGCTGCCCGAGTCGGGCGGCCTGGAGGACGTGGCCGTGGACGCGGACGGCATCCGCCGCAGCGGCCAGGACGCGGTCCGCTACGTCCTGGACGAGCCGCTCTCCGTGGCGGACGACGGCGTCGCGATGACCGCGTTCACCGTGTCCGAGGAGGACGGCCGGCTGCTCACCGTGGAGACCGAGTCCGCGGGCACGAAGGCCGTGGTGACGGTCTCCGAGATGGGCGATGTGGAGCCGCTGCAGGCCCCGCCGTCCGACGAGGTGCTCCCGCAGCAGCAGGGCCAGGGCGCCCCGGGCGCCGTGCCTCCGGGCGGCGCCCCGCAGGACGGCACCGCCCCGGGCGGCACCCCGGCCGAGCCGGTCCCGCCGACCGACGGCTGAGCCCCCCCCACGACGACGGCGGCCCGCCTCCCCGGTGAAGGGGAGGCGGGCCGCCGTGCGTGCGGGGAGGGTCAGCGGGTCTGCGGGCCCTCGTCGCCCAGGGGGGTGGACGGGTCCGACACGATGTCCGGGTCGGCGCCGTGCGCGGAGGCGGTGGTGGTGTTCTCGTTGTTGGACTCGGTCACGCGGTCGTCGCGGACCTGGTCCTTGGAGCCGTTCTTGTTCATGGTGTCCTCCACCTTCGCCGTGGCCTTCTGGACCTGCTCGGAGTTCTTCACGTCAGCGAACTTCTGCTGCGCGGTCTCCTGCAGGTTGCCGACCTTCTGCTGGGTCTTCGGGTCGTTCCAGAACTTCTGGGCGTTCTGGGACATCTTCTCGAGGTTGCGGCGGCCCTCGGCGGAGCCGAGGAGGTAGCCGAGTGCGGCGCCGAGGCCCAGGGTGATGAGGCGCATGGGTGGTCTCCTTCGTGTGTCGGGACCGCGCCGGCCCTTTTGGACGGGCCGGGCGGCGCGCGTTCGCGCTGTTCTCGAGACACTTTCGTCACCGACGGGCGCCGAGTCAACGTGCGAGGTGCGCGACCGGGTCGTTCCGGGCGGCGGTCGGCGTTGACCGGGCACGGGCCGGGGCGCTTCCGGCGACCCCGGCCCGTCAGGAGCGCTCGGTCATGGCACCGGCCCACAGTGTGGTGCCGGAGTGGGTGGGGTCACCGTCGAAGTGCTCGTGGGAGACGTCCACCACCGGGTAGCGGGAGAAGTCGATGCCCTCGGGGACGCGCAGCGTCGTGGAGGTGGATGAGATCGTGCCCAGGGAGATGAGCCGGCTGGCGTCGGCGTCGCGCAGCCACACTTCGTAGTAGCCTGCCGCCGCGTCCGGCACCTCCGGCACGTCCACCGTGAGCTCGAGGGAGCCGTCCGGCTCGCGGGTCATCTTGGCGCTGGCCGTGGTGCCCGTGGCGGCGACGGGGTCCATCTCGGCGTCGCCGATTACCTGGGGTTCAGCGACCGGTCCCGTCTCAGGCGCCTCGGAGGGCTGGAGGTTCAGCCAGACGGCGCCACCGCCCACCAGCAGGCCCGCGACCGCCGCGGCGGCCGGCACCCACCACCGGGCTCCGGCTCCGCCCCGGCGACGGCTCCGGTGGGCGTCGAGGTCGGCGACGGTCGCAGGCGTGGCGGCAAGATCCCCCTCCGCCTCGATCGCGGCGGCCACCTTCTCCCACAGTCCGTGCGGAGGCTCCACCAGCAGCGGGTCGGCGCGCAGGGCCTCGATCACCCGCAGCGTGTCCCGCAGGTCGGCGCGCTCGCGCGGTGTGAGGGAGGTGACCCCGCGGGCGTGCAGGGCCTCGTCCAGATCCTCGGGGCGCACACCGCCCTCGGCGAGCGCGGACACCAGAGCGTCGAAGGCGTCGTCGGAGAGCGCGCCGCGCGTGGAGTCCATGTCAGGCATCGTGCACCTCCTCGGTCCGGGTCATCGTGGCCCGCAGCGCAGCGAGGCCTCGATGGATGTGTGACTTCACCGTGCCGAGCGGCATCTGCAGCCGCTCCGCGATCTCCTTCTGCGGCAGGTCTTTGTGGAAGGCCAGCCGGAGGATCTCGTCCTGGGGTGGACCGAGCCGGTCCAGGGCGTCGTGGACGACGATCCTGTCCACGACCTCGTCGCTCACCGGGGTCAACGCCGCGCGGACTCCGCCACCACGGACCGCCTCGGCGGCCGCGCGGTCCCGTTCTCGCCCGCGGGCGGCGTGCTCGTCGGCGAGGACGCGCCGGGTGATCCCCGTCAGCCAGGCGCCCAGGGGTCGGCGCGGGTCGTAGGTGTCACGGGAGCGCCACGCCCGCGTGAACACCTGCTGGGCCGCGTCCTCCGCATCCTCACGGTGGCGCAGGCCCACCATGCACAGGGAGAACACCATGCGGGCGTGCTCGGCGTAGACGTCCGCCATCGCGTCGGCGTGGCCGGCGGCGAACCGGTGCGCCAGTTCGGAGAGGTCGGTGCTCACATCGTCCTCCTCCGGTGTGCCGTGCGGACCACAGTAGCGGTCAGTCCGCGGGCAGGGCCACCACGACGACGTTTTCGTCGTAGGCGCCGAGCTCCTCGATCCACTCGCCGCCGCAGGTGACGAGCACCAGCTGCTCGGGCCCCTGGCGGGTCACGTACGGCAGCCAGTCGAGGGTGGCCTTCTGCAGGTGCTCCACCCGCGCCACGCGGTAGGGGTGCGCTGTCCCGGCGGCGTCTACCACCTGCAGCTCGTCGCCGATGCGGGCCTCGTCCAGGTAGTACAGGGCGCCGCGGTCCTGGTGGACCGTGTTGACGTGGGCGGCCAGCAGGGTGCTGCCGACGCCGCGGTCCGGGACGGACCCGAACCGGTACCACCCGGCCACGTCGGCGTCGTCGGGGATCTGCATCTCTCCGCCGTCGGCCATGCCCACAGACTCCACGGCCATGTCCACGCCGAGAGCGGGGTAGTTCAGGCGCGTGGGAGGAATCGGCGCCTGGACGGGGCGCGGCGTGGCCTGGCGGACGGGCACCGGTCTCCGCCCTGAGACGTCGCGCGCCCCGACCTCCCCCTCGTCCGAGACCGCGGTGGCGCCGTCGGACGGGCGGGAGGTGGCGGACGGACCGGCCGACTCGGCCGAGATGGCGGCGCCGGGGGCGGTGCAGCCCGTCGTCACCGCGGCGAGGCCCACGGCCAGGGCGACGGCGGCCGTTGCCCTGGCCGTGGTACGCCGGGTGGCGGCGGAGAGCCGATCAGGCACGGACGGCGGCCTTGCGACGGACGGCCATCGCCCCGCCCGCCAGGAGCGCCAGGGCGGCGACGCCGGCCCCGGCGTACAGCGCGGTGTCGTCCTGGGCGGCCGGAGCCATGCCCGCATTCACGTTCTCCGGAGCGGACTGCAGGCCCTCCACGGTCTGCGTGGCCAGGGCCAGCGTCTCGTCGGTGGCGGAGCCCCAGGCGTACACGACCGTGTTGACGCCCTCGGCTACCTCGACGTCGGCGGGGCCGATGACCGGGTCGGTCGTCCCGGCCACCGAGACGGCGGCCTCGAGGGTGGCGGCGGGCAGCTCCAGGGCCGCCTCGTCCGGGTTCGCCAGGCCGGGGACGGCCACGGCGCCGTCGGCCCACACGTCCACGGCCGGGGCGGCGGCGATGTGACGCACGGTGAGACGGCCCTCCCCCGCGGCGACCGGAGTGGTGTCGTTCTCGAACGCGGTCACGGTGGGGTTGCCCTGGGCGTCGAGATGGGCGGCGGCCGTGTAGTCGCCGCCGCCGGCCAGGGTGAGGTCCACCGGGCCGAGCACGGGCGCGGAGTCGTCCTCGGCATCACCGGCGGTGATGGCCACCTCGTAATCACCCGCGGGCAGCTCGAGCGGGCCGGCCAGGGAGCCCGGGGTGAAGTCGTCGAGGGTGAGCTCGCCGTCCACATACACGTCCACGGTCAGGTCCGGGACCCCGTGGAGGACGGACAGCGCTGCCGTGTCGCCCTCCTGGGCGGCGGCGGCGAGCGGGGCCACGAGGGCCAGGCCGATGGCGGCGGTGACGGCGGTGGGGAGGGCCTTGCGCATGGTGTCGTCCTTTCAGAGTGCCCGGATGGGCCGTGGGGCGTGGGCATCCTTCGTGCTCACACCTGTACTACCGGCGTCACGTTCGAAAGGTTGCACTCGATGCGAGGGAATTCTCGCCGCTTCGTCCCAGCACGAAGCCGGCCCGCCCGGAAGACCGGACGGGCCGACGTCGCGCATCCAGGGGCGCGGGCCGCCGTACTGCTGCCCCGCGCCCCCGGCTCAGCCGAAGTGCTTCGGCAGGGTGGCCTCCCAGCCCTCGCGCAGCTCCGCGATCGGCAGGGTGAAGGCGTCCTGGACCTCGAGCGCCGCGGAGTCCGCGTCCACCACGCCGATCCGCGTGACGGTGTAGCCGCGGGCCGTGGTCATGTCCGTGAAGCGGACCTCCTCGGTGCGCGGCACGGCCACGACGGCGCGGGCCTGCGTCTCCGAGAACAGGGCGGTGAACAGGTCCACGCCGTCGCGGCGCAGCACCTCGTCCAGCACCACGCGGGCGCCCACGCCGTGGCGCAGCACCATCTCGGACAGGGTGGCCGCGAGGCCGCCGCCCGAGACGTCGTGCGCGGCGTCGATCATGCCGTCGCGGGACATGTTCACCAGCAGCTCGCCGAGCAGGCGCTCCTTGGCCAGGTCCACCTTCGGGGGCACGCCGCCGAGGTGGCCGCGCAGACGCGCGAACTCGGAGCCGTCCAGCTCGTCCGCGGTCTCGCCCAGCAGGTAGATCGCCTGGCCGTCCGCGTCCGGGGCGAAGCCGGAGGGGGTGCGGCGCAGCACGTCGTCCAGCTGGCCCAGCACCGCCACCGTGGGGGTGGGGTGGATCGGGGTGGCGCCGGTCTGGTTGTACAGGGACACGTTGCCGCCGGTCACCGGGATGCCCAGGACCTGGCAGCCGTCGGCCAGGCCGCGCACGGCCTCGGCGAACTGCCACATCACGTCCGGGTTCTCGGGGGAGCCGAAGTTCAGGCAGTCGGAGACGGCCAGCGGCACGGCACCCGCGGTGGTCACGTTGCGGTACGCCTCGGCCAGGGAGGCCTGGGCGCCCGTGTATGGGTCCAGGTAGGTGAACCGGTCGTTGCAGTCCGTGGCCAGGGCCACGCCCATGCCGGTCTCCTCGTCCACGCGCACCACGCCGGCGTCGTCCGGGGCGGCCATGGCGGTGTTGCCGCGCACGTAGCGGTCGTACTGGCGGGTGATCCAGGACGTGTCCGCGAGGTTCGGGGAGCTCATCAGCTCCACGACGGCGGCGCGCAGCTCCTCGCCCGTGGCCGGCAGGTCGGCCCCGGCCTCGGAGGCGCGGAACGTGTCCGCCTGGACGCGGTCCTGCCACCCGGGGCGGGCGTACGGGCGCTCGTAGACCGGGCCGTCGTGGGCCACGGTGCGCGGGTCGACGTCGACGATGACCTCGCCGTCCCAGGTGATGACGAGGCGGCCGTCGCCCGTGACCTCGCCCAGCCAGGAGTACTCGACGTCCCACTTGGCCATGACGGCCTCGAACGCGGCCACGTTGTCCGGGGTCACCACGGCCATCATGCGCTCCTGCGACTCGGACATGAGGATCTCGCCCGGGGTCAGTGTGGAGTCGCGCAGCAGCACGTCGGTGAGCTCCACGCGCATGCCGCCCTCGCCGTTGGAGGCGAGCTCGGAGGTGGCGCAGGAGATGCCGGCGGCGCCCAGGTCCTGGATGCCCTCCACGAGGGAGCCGGCGAACAGCTCGAGGCAGCACTCGATGAGCACCTTCTCGGAGAACGGGTCGCCCACCTGCACCGAGGGGCGCTTGGCGGGCTTGCCGTCGCCGTCGAAGGACTCGGAGGCCAGCACGGAGGCGCCGCCGATGCCGTCGCCGCCGGTGCGGGCGCCGAAGAGCACCACCTTGTTGCCCAGGCCCGAGGCGTTCGCCAGACGCAGGTCCTCGTGCTTGAGGACGCCCACCGCGAGGGCGTTGACCAGGGGGTTGCCCTGGTAGATCGGGTCGAAGCGGGTCTCGCCGCCGATGTTCGGCAGGCCCAGGGAGTTGCCGTAGCCGCCGATGCCGGCCACCACGCCGTGGAACACGCGGGCGGTGTCCGGGTGGTCGATCGCGCCGAAGCGCAGCGGGTCCATCACGGCCACGGGGCGGGCGCCCATGGAGATGATGTCGCGCACGATGCCGCCGATGCCCGTGGCCGCGCCCTGGTAGGGCTCCACGTAGGACGGCGAGTTGTGGGACTCCACCTTGAAGGTCACGGCCCAGCCGTCGCCCAGGTCGGTGACGCCGGCGTTCTCGCCGATGCCCACCATCATGTGCTGCTTCATCTCGTCGGTGAGCTTCTCGCCGAACTGGCGCAGGTGCACCTTCGAGGACTTGTAGGAGCAGTGCTCGGACCACATCACGGAGTACATGGCCAGCTCGGCGGCGGTGGGGCGGCGGCCGAGGATCTCGCGGATCTGCGCGTACTCGTTCTCCTTGAGGCCGAGCTCGGCCCACGGCTGCTCGATGTCCGGGTTCGCCGCGGCGTCCGCCACGGTCTCGATGCTGAACTGCTGGCTCATGCATGGCCTCCACGGCTGGCGAGGGTGGTGAGGACGGAGGTGAAGAAGCCGAGGCCGTCGGTGCCCGTGCGGGGGCCGTCGGCGGTGTCCGGGCCGAAGCCCGGCTCCACGGCGTGCTCGGGGTGCGGCATCAGGCCGACGACGTTGCCCGCCGCGTTGGCGATGCCGGCGATGTCCCGGCGCGAGCCGTTCGGGTTCCAGCCGCGGTAGCGGAACACCACGCGGCCCTCGGCCTCGAGGGCGTCGAGCGTGGCGTCGTCGGCCACGTACTGGCCGTCCTGGTTCTTCAGGGGCACGGTGATCGTCTGGCCGCGCTCGTAGTCGCGGGTCCAGGCGGTGTCCGTGTTCTCCACGGTCAGCTCCTGGTCCCGGCAAATGAAGTGCAGGTGGTCGTTCTTGATCATCGAACCCGGCAGCAGGTGGGACTCGGTGAGGATCTGGAAGCCGTTGCAGATGCCGAGCACGGGCAGGCCGTCCGCGGCGCCCTCGGGGCCGCCGGCCGCCGTCGCCACGGCGTCCATCATGGGGGCGAAGCGGGAGATCGCGCCGGCGCGCAGGTAGTCGCCGTAGGAGAAGCCGCCGGGGATCACGACGGCGTCCACGCCCGCGAGCGTGCGCTGCGGGTCCTCGTCCGCGTGCCACAGGGAGACGGGCTCGGCGCCGGTGAGGCGGACGGCGCGCAGCGCGTCCACGTCGTCCAGGGTGCCCGGGAAGGTGATGACGCCGATGCGGGCGCCGTTGAGCGGGGTGGTCGGCGTCGAGTAGTCGCCGATCAGGGGGAGGTCCGTGGTCATCGGGCGCCCTCGGCCTCGTCCAGGACGGCCACGTTCACGACGTCCTCGATGACGGGGTTGGACAGCAGCTCCTCGGCGGCCCGGCGGGCCTGGTCGAGGACGGCGTCGGTGACCTCGCCCTCCACGGTGAGCTCGAAGCGCTTGCCCTGGCGGACCTGGCTGAACTCGGTGAAGCCGAGGCGGGGCAGGGCCCCGTTGATCGCCTTGCCCTGGGGGTCCAGGATCTCGGGCTTGGGCATGACGTCGACGACGATGATGGGCATGAACGCGCTCCTGAGTGCGGGACGATGCCGCGGAGCATGACGGGGCCGGTGCCGTCTCACGCCCCGGTCCGGGGCGCTCCGCGTGCTTGCCGGTCCAGTCTACTCGGGGCGCGCTGGTGTCCTCCCGCCTGTCCCCTTCCTGCAGGATCGACGGTTTCGGCTGGGATCGACGGAACGCCCGTCGATCCGGGCCGAAACCGTCGATCCCGTGAGGATGCGGCGGGCGCGGACGCCGGAGGCGAGGGCCGACGTCGGCCGCTCAGCTCCGCCTCGGCACCCCGGCGCGCACCAGCTCGGCCTCGAGCCCGGCCGGCTCCCGCAGGTCGGCCCATGTCCAGCGGGCGACGTCGCGGCAGACCCGCCGCAGGGCGACCTCCCGCTCCTTCTCCCGAGTGATCGCCTGCCGCCGCTCGGCCGCGGAGGCGTGGAGGTCCACGTCGTACTTGCCGATCCCGTCGAACTCGCCCACCACGTCCACCTCCTCCCACCAGAAGTCCGTCCGGCCGATCGCCCGCCCGTCCCGGCCGAACACCGTGCGCTGCAGGTGCGGCGCGGCGAAGCCGAGCTCGTGGATGAGCGCGCGCGAGAGGGACTCGCCGGCCGACTCCGCCCGGGGGTCCGAGAAGCCCCACGCCCGCTCGAACCGCTCCCGGGCGGCCCGCGTGGGGAGCCGGTCCGCGTGCCGCTCGGCCCACGCGGCGGACGGCCCGGGGAGCCGCCGACGCAGCCCGTCCAGCGGGACCACGGCCTCCCGGAACACGGGTCCGGATCCGAGGGCGAGCTGCACCGTGGGCAGCGCGTCCACGGTGACGGGGCCCAGGAGCGTGCCGTCGCTCAGCGCCGCCTCGACCGTGACGGGCGGCAGCGGTCCCGGCGGCGGCGCCTCACCCTCGGGCCCGCCGGAGGCGAGGCGACGACGTCGCAGCTCGCCGCCGTCGTCGGCCGGCGCCTGCACGCCGTTCCAGGTCCACCGCACGGCGGGCGGGGCCGGGAGCCGGCGCCCCCGGGTGTCGGCGAGGTCCGAGAACGCGGAGGCCGCCAACGGTCGACGGGCCCGGTGCCCCGGGGCGGGGGAGCGGAGCCGGATCTCCGGGGGCGTCTGCGCCAGCGGCAGACCGTGCAGGTGGGCCGCCGCCGTGCCCGTGAAGCGAGCGGTGGGGTGGAGCAGCGCGTAGCCGGCGCAGGCCAGGGTGTACCGGTCCCACGGGGCCAGCGCGCACCAGTGCGCGAGCGGGACGTACAGGCCCGCGCCCAGCCGGACGAGGACCCCCTGCGCCCACAGCCGGGCCAGCGCCTTCCTCGCGCGGGTCGGCGCTCCGGGCGCGGCGCGCAGGAGCGGGCCGTGCCCGGGCAGCAGGTGCCCGTCGTGGCGGAGGGGTGCGAGGCGGGGGTCCGGGGCGTCGTCCATGTCCTCAGCGTGGCCCGGGCGGCGGCGCCGAGGCGGAGGCTGTGGACAACCGTGCGACGGCCCTCCGCCGGCGCCCCCGCCCTGCCGCCGCGTCCGGCAGGATCGACGGTTTCGGCTCAGACCGACGGAACGCCCGTCGATCCGGACCGAAACCGTCGATCCGGCGGTCTGGGGTGCGACGACGACGGCGCCCCCCGTCAGTCCTCCACCGGGCGCTCCACCCGGGCCTCGGAGCGCAGCCCGCGCCACGCGAGGAGGAGCGTCACGGCGGCCACGCCGATGCCGATCCCGGCCACGAGGTCCATGCCGGCCGTGAACGCGCCGTTCGCGACCTCGACCAGCCGTGCGCCGCCGTCGGGCAGGCCCTCCCCGATCCGGTGGGCGGCGGCGAGCGTCTGCGCGGCGGCCTCGGCGTCGGCCGGACCCAAGCCCGGCAGCCCGGCCGCCTCCTGCACGCGGGCGGCGTAGACGGCCATGCCGGCGGTGCCGAGGACGGCGGTGCCCATCGCCCCGCCGAACTCGTAGCCGGTCTCCGAGATCGCGGCGGCCGCGCCGGCCCGCTCGGGCGGGGCGGCGGTGAGGATCACGTCGTTGGTGAGGGTCTCGGCCAGGCCCACGCCCACGCCGAACAGGCACGAGAGCAGCACGAACGCGACGAGGGGGGCGGCGCCGTCGAGCCGCGTGCCCACCGCGAACCCGGCGATCACCAGGGCCAGGCCCGTCAGGATCACCGTGCGCACCGCCACCACGCGCGCCAGCAGCGGGGCCAGCAGCGTCCCGACGACGGCGGCGGCCGCCAGCGGCAGCATCCAGAGGCCCGCCTCGGCCGGGCCCATGCCCTGGACCAGCATGAGGAACTGCGGCAGGAAGAACATCAGGCCCATGAACGCGAACACGGAGATCACGTTGACGGACACGGCGGACGTGAAGGCGACGTTGCGGAACAGGGCGACGTCGATCATCGGGTGGGCCAGCCGCCGCTGGCGGGCGATGAACCAGGCCACGGCCGCGGCGCCGACCACGAGCCCGGCCAGGGCCGTCCAGTCCGGGGACTTCGCGGCGGTCTTCAGCGCGTAGACCAGCCCCACGATGCCCGCGATGGACAGCACGGAGGAGAGCGGGTCGAACGGGCCGGGCGACGGGTCCCGGGACTCGGGGAGCAGGAACGGGGCGACCAGCAGGAAGACCGCCATGACGGGCACGTTCATCAGGAACACCGAGCCCCACCAGAACCGCTCGAGCAGGATCCCGCCCACCACGGGGCCCAGGGCCGCGCCGCCCGAGAACGCCATGGCCCACACCGCGATGGCCGTGCGGCGCTCTGCGCGGTCCGGGAAGATCGTGCGGATCAGCCCCAGCGTGGAGGGCATCAGGGTGGCCCCGCCCACGCCGAGCAGCGCGCGGGCGGCGATGAGCATCTCCGCCGAGGAGGCGAAGGCCGCCGCGAGGGACGCGGCCCCGAAGAGCGGCGCGCCGATCAGCAGGATCCGCCGGCGCCCGATCCGGTCGCCGAGGGAGCCCATGAAGATCAGCAGGCCCGCGAGCAGGAACGAGTAGAGGTCGATGATCCACAGCAGCTGGCCCGAGGTGGGGTCCAGGTCCGCGGAGAGGGCGGGCACGGCGATGCCGAGCACGGACATGTCGATGGAGATCAGCAGCACGGGCAGGACGAGCACGGCCAGTGCGCTCCAGCGGCGAAGGGCGGACACGGGGCACCTCGGGACGGGGCGGGCAGGGGAGGAGTCGATCCTGGCACGACGTCGGCCGCCTCGCCCACCCGGGGCGGGTGCGGGCCCGTGCGGGGGTGCGGCGGGGGCTCTTCCGGGGCCCGTCGCTGGGCCGGCGCGTACCCTGACGCCATGAGCACGAAGCAGACCCGCATCTCCCCGATCAGCGGCGGCCGCCGCCCCGTCAGCCCCCTCGGCCCGGCCCTGCTGGCGGCCGCAGCCGGCGTCGTGCTGGCGGGCGTGCGCCGCATGCGCGCCCGTTCCCGCCGCCGCGAGGAGGCCGCCGCCCGCGTCGCGGCCGACCGTCGCGCCGGACGATGACCGACCCCTGCCCCTGCGGCGCCGGCCTGCCCCTGGCCGAGTGCTGCGGGCGCCTCCACGCGCGCTTCGCCGCGGACGGCGCCCTCACCGCCCCGACCGCCGAGGCGCTCATGTGCTCGCGGTACGCCGCGTTCGCCCTCCTCGGTGAGGCCGGGGCGGACGACGACGGCACGCAGGGCACGGACGGCGCGTCCGGTCCGGGCGGCACGGGCGCCGGCCACGCGGGCCCCGACCGCGCCCGGGCGATGGCCGCGTACCTCGCCGCCACGTGGGCGCCGGAGCACCGGCCCGCCGTCGAGGACCTGCTGCCGGAGGCGGGCGAGCGCGCCCCGCGCTTCACGCGCCTGGCGGTCACGGACGTGCGGGACGGCGGACCGTTCCAGGACCGGGGGATCGTGGAGTTCACGGCCCTCGGCCACGGCGAGGAGGGCCGCTTCCGGCTGCGGGAGCGCAGCCGCTTCCGGCGCGAGGACGGGGCCTGGCTCTACGTGGACGGCAACGTCGACTGAGACGTCAAGAGAACTTTTCGTCAAGACCTCTTGACGTCAAGGATCCTTGACTGCCACCCTGGTTCCAGCGCAGGCATCCGCCGCGCCGACCACTCCGCTCCCGCGGACGCACCCAGGGGGATCCCATGAACACCACCGCCGACCCGCGCTCCCGGTCCGCCTCCGGACCCGAGCGCGCCGCCTCCACCTCTGCGGCCGCCACGCCCGCGGGCTCCGCCGCTCCGTCCGCCTGGGGCCGCTCGGCCCGGCTCGGCGGCGGCACCGGACGGCTCGTCGTCGTGAGCCTGGTGTTCGGCGTGCTGCTCGCGGCAATGCTGGGCGTGATCGCCTACGGCCTGGCCGGCACCGCGGATCCGGCGGACCCCCGCCGGCCGTGGGTCCTCGGCCTCGTGGTCGCCTCCGGCGCGCTCCCCGTCCTGGCCGGCACCGTGTGGATGCTGCTGGTGGACCGCGCGACCATCAAGGGGGCCGTCCGCGACCCGGAGGAGTCGATCGAGTCCCGCTGGTACGACGCCGCGGCCGGCGGGGCCTTCCACGACCTGCTCGTGGTGCTCGGCCTGGGCACGTTCGTGGTCTCGATGACCGGCTGGACGGCGGAGCTGTCCCTGGTCGGGGCCGGGCTGGTGCTGTTCATGATGGCGGACGTGGCGATCCGCTACCGCGTGCAGAAGCGTCGGGGCTGACCGTGGAGAACAGCCTCCCGGCCGAGCGCGCCCGCCTGGGCTGGTCGCAGCAGCGGCTGGCCGACGAGCTCGGCGTCTCCCGTCAGACGGTCATCTCCCTCGAGAAGGGCCGCCACGACCCCTCGCTCGCGCTCGCCTTCCGGCTCGCCGAGACGTTCGGCACGCGGATCGAGGACCTCTTCTCGCCCGATCCCCCGGCCTGACCGGCCCACCCGGCGCGGCCGGCCCACCCGGCCCGCCCGGCCGGCGTCGAGCGAGGCGTCAGAGGATGGAGAACAGCCCGGCGGCCACGCCGAGCACGAGGCCGATGATGCACAGCCACGCCACGAGCGTGATGAGGGGGCGGGGGCGGCGCGGGGCGTCGTCCTCGCCCCAGTCCACGCCCTGCAGCTCCGGGGGGATCTCGTTCGACCGGTCCATCCCCCCAGCCTCTCACGGGCGTCTCCGCGGCCGCGCGCCCGCGCAGCTCCGGCCCACGACGACGGCGGCGCCCGCCCCGGCGGCTCAGCGCCGGTAGGCGCGGGTCACCGCGGGGAGGTACCAGGCGTAGAAGGCGCCCCACCCGGTCCAGAACAGCACGCCGCGACCCCGGCGCCCCAGGCCGGGCGCACGGCGCCGCAGCCGGGCACCGAGCAGTCCCACCCCGCCGGTGACCAGCAGGAACCGCGGCAGCCGGGCGGGCACGGAGGCCAGCAGCAGGGCGCCCAGGCCCCGGCCGGGGCGCGCGGCGTCCACCCCGTAGCACCGGGCGAACACCTTGTAGGGGATCCCGCGGCTGGGCCCGGTGATCAGCGCGAGGTGGCCGCCGGCGCCCACGCGGGCCTCCACCGTGTCCACCATCCCGTCGGTGATGCCGGGCAGCGCCGTCAGCCAGGAGCGGGTGCGCGCCGCCCCGGCCCGCCGGGACACCGCGTGGGTGACGGCCCCGCCGGCCAGGGCCCCGGCCAGGGCGGACGCGGCGGTCGCCAGGCCCCGCTGGGGGCGCTCGAACGCCACGCGGGAGGTCCAGACGTCCGGGACGACCACGAAGAACGTGGCCTCGGCGAAGCCCGCGGCGGCGGCCACGGCGTGGTCGAGGAGGGCCGACCGGTCGGCGGCGGGCTGGCGGCGGGGCATCCCCCACAGGTACCCCGCCGCGCGCCTCTGTGTCTACGCTGAGCAGGTCCGCCGTCGTCGAGGGACCGAGGAGCCCGCCATGCCCGGCCCCCAGGGCACCGACCGCCGAGCCATCCCGCAGCGATCCACCCGGTGGGCCGCCCGCCTGGCCGACCTCATGCACGCCGCCGGGCTGACCCCCAACCGGGTCTCGGTGGGCTCGGTGCTGTTCGCCGCCGTCGGCGCGGCCGCCCTCGTGGCCGCCGGGCACGCCGCCACGGGGGACGGCGCGCGGGCCGGCTGGCTCGTGCTGGCCGCCGCCTGCATCCCGCTGCGGCTGCTGCTGAACATGCTGGACGGCATGCTCGCGGTGGAGAAGGGACTGCACAGCCCCACGGGCGACCTGTTCAACGAGGTCCCGGACCGGGTGGCGGACGTGCTCCTGCTGGCGGGCGCGGGCTACGCCGCCGCCGGGGCGTGGCTGGTGCCGGGCTGGGGCCCCGGGCTCGACGTCGGCGTCCTCCTGGGGTGGACCGCGGCGGCCGCGGCGGTGCTCACCGCCTACGTGCGCTCGCTGGGCGCGGCCAACGGCGTGGGGAACTTCTTCGAGGGCGTGCTGCCCAAGCCGCACCGCATGTGGGTGCTGGCCGCCGCGTGCCTGCTGAGCCTGCTCGAGCCGCTGCTGCCCGTGCCGCGCGGCACGGTCCTCGCGCTCGCGCTCGCGGTGATCGCGGCGGGGTCCGTCCTCACCGTGGCCCGGCGGCTGCGGCTGATCGCCGCGGCGCTGCGCGAGCGGGCCGACGCTGCCCCGGCCCGTCCCGCCGGCGAGCGGACCGCGGGCCTGCCGACCGACGGCGGCGAGCGGGCGTGAGCGCCCTCGCCGCACGGGCGCGCGCCGGGCTGGCGCACGCGGTGCTGGCCGTCGCGGGCGCCCGGATCCACGCGCCCGGCCCGGACGGGGCCGAGGAGGCCGAGATCACCCGGGAGCGCCTGGCCGCGCTGCTGCCCCGGCAGGCGGTGTTCTACGCGAACCACACCTCGCACCTGGACTTCGTGACCCTCTGGGCGGTGCTGCCGCCCGCGCTGCAGCGGCGGGTGCGGCCGGTGGCCGCCGCGGACTACTGGGGCTCCGGGCTGCGGCGCCGGGTGGCCGAGGGCCTGTTCCACGCCTACCTGGTGGAGCGCGGCAAGACGCGCCGACGGGGGCCGGGCGCCGCCTCGGGCTCCGGGGTGAGCCCCGACGGCGGGAGCCAGCTCGAGGGCATGCTGGAGATCCTGGCCGGCGGCGACTCGCTGATCATCTTCCCCGAGGGCACCCGCGGCTCCGGCGAGGACGTCGCGCGGTTCCAGCGGGGCCTGCACGCGCTCGCCGCGGCGTTCCCGCAGGTCCCGGTGGTGCCGGTGTCCCTCGTGAACCTCGGCCGGATCCTGCCCAAGGGCGAGCCGATCCCGGTGCCGCACCTGTCCACCGTGAGGTTTCACCCGCCCCTGGACCCGCCGGAGCCGGCCCGCCCGCCGGGACCGGGCGCGCCGGCGTCGGGAACGGCCGCGACCGACGCGCCGGAGCCGGGCCGCGGGGAGGACGAGGCGGCCCGCACGGCCTGGCTCGAGCGGGCGCGGGCCGTGCTGGAGCAGGACCTGTCCGCCTCGCTGCGGGGCTGAGAAGACCAAGGAGGACGCGATGGTGGGACTGCTCGGGGCGACGGCCGGAGGGCTGCTGCTGGGCGTGGTGGGGGTGCTGGCGGCCGCCAGCGTGATCGCCGCGGTGCTCAGGGCGCGGATGGGCGCGCGGAATCCGGAGCTGATCGGCAACCTCGTGCAGCGGATCGGCGCGTGGTGGGCGATGGTGGCGGTGCTGGCCGCCGTGCTGGCGCTGGGGGAGACGGCCACGCTGCTGCTGTTCCTCGTGCTGACCTGGCTGTCCCTGCGCGAGTTCCTCACCATCAGCCCCACCGGGCGGGCGGACCACCGCACCCTGGTGTGGCTGTTCTTCGTGGTCACCCCGTTGCACTACTGGTTCGTGTGGGAGCACTGGTACGGGATGTTCTCCGTGTTCATCCCCGTGTACGCGTTCCTGTTCCTGCCCGTGCGCGCGGCGCTGGCCGGCCGCACGGAGGGGTTCCTGCGGCGGGCCGCGGCCGTGCAGTGGGCGGCCATGGTGTGCGTGTACGCGGTCTCGCACATCCCGGCGGTGCTGCAGCTGCCGGTGGCCATGGAGCACGGCCGGCACGTGGCCGAGGGCAGCGCCCCCGGGTCCGGCGGCGAGGCCGGCGCCCTGCTGCTGCTGTTCCTGCTGCTGGTGGTGCAGGGCTCGGACGTGTTCCAGTACGTGTGGGGCAAGACCCTGGGCCGCCGGCCGATCGCCCCGTCCGTGTCCCCGAACAAGACCTGGGAGGGCTTCGTGGGCGGGGTCCTCACGGCCACCGCGCTGGGGGCGGCGCTGTCCTTCCTCACCCCGTTCCCCTGGTGGGTGGCGGCCCTGTTCGCGTTTGTCTCCTGCCTGCTCGGCTTCGGCGGCGGCCTGGTGATGTCCGCGATCAAGCGCGACCGCGGCATCAAGGACTTCGGCTCCCTCATCCCCGGCCACGGCGGGATCATGGACCGGATCGACTCGCTGGTGTTCGCCGCGCCGGTGTTCTTCCACCTGGTCCGCTTCTTCTACGCCTGAGCCTCTTCCGCACGACGACGCCGCCCCGGCCCGCCTCCAGGGAGGCGGCGGACCGGGGCGGCGTCGTCGTGGACCGCTGGGGATCAGCGCTCCAGGAAGGCCTCCACGTCCGGGGTCACGGCGCGGGAGTCCAGCAGCTGGCGCTCGATGGCGTCCAGGGTGATCCGGTTGGCCTCACGGACGGCGTCCGTGCGCATCGAGATCTTGATGTCGCCCTTGTGCGTCGGAGTGCCGGCGACCTGGTGGGTCTGCGTCTCGCCCGGCAGCGGGTGCGCCTCGCAGAGGGACTTCTCGGCCGGCATCTCACCGGTCAGGAAGTAGTCGCGGATCGGGGCGTCCACGCACGCGGTGCCGTACGGGAACAGGCCGTGCGTGCCCTCGTTGTCCACCGAGATCAGGGAGGTGTTGCGCAGCACGCCGGCGGCACGGTGGCCGCCCTCGTACGGGGTGGCGGCGTCCAGCTCGGACTGCACGATCACGGCGCTCGGGGTGTCCTTGCCGCCCGGCTGGGAGGGCATGGAGGTCTGGGCCGGCCAGTACATGCACTCGGACGGGCCCATGAAGGCGGCGATCCACGGGGCCTTGCGGCCGAGGTCGTTCACCCACGAGGTCCAGTAGCCCTGCGAGGTGTTCCACTGGCCGTCCTGGCAGCGGATCGCCGAGAACGCGCCCTCGAAGGTGACGGCGTCTCCGGCCTGGGTGGCGGCGACGAGCTGCTCGCGCTCGCCCACGGTCTCCAGGCCGCGTGCGGCGAAGCGGTCGAAGGAGTCGCGCTCCTCGGCCGGCAGCGACGCACGGGCCTCGGCCAGGATGCGCTCGATCTGGGCGCGCTGCCCCGCGGGGTCCGTGGCCGCGGTCTCGGACTCCATGATGCGGATGTAGGCGGCGATGACCGCCCCGGCGCTCATGTACTGGGAGGTGTCGTACATGGCCGGCAGCAGGAACGAGCCGGCGACGATCATGCCGAGCTGCGTGCGGGTGCCGCCGCCGTCCTCCCAGCGCTGCCGGATCTGCATCGGGTCGTCGCCGAGGAAGTAGAGCTCATCATGCCGGGCCACGTAGGGGAGCATCGCGTCCTGGAACTGACGGTCGCGGGAGCGCGGCTGCAGGTCCCAGGTGGTCTGGAGGCCGTCACGGGAGACGTCCACGGCGGAGTCCAGCAGGAACCGGTGCGCGTGCTGCGGGAAGACGCGCTGGTACCAGCTGCCCAGCCAGGTGCCGTACGAGTAGCCGATGTAGGAGGTCTTCTCCTCGCCCAGGACGGCGCGGATGAAGTCCATGTCGTACACGGTCTGCTCGGTGGTGATGTACGGGGTGAGCTCGTTCTCGAGGCACGCGTCCACCTGGGCCTTGGTGTCCTGCCAGATGTCGTGCTCGGGGTTCGGCGTGTAGGTGCACTCCAGGGCGGTGGACTGGCCCACGCCGCGGGGGTCGAAGCCGATGAAGTCGTACTGCTCGGCGAGCTCGGGGGCGCGCTCGGCCATGGCCGGGCCCCACGGCAGGCCGGAGCCGCCGGGGCCGCCGGGGTTCACGAGGGCGATGCCCTGGCGGTCCGGGTTGCCCTTCGAGGTCTCGGTCTTGGCCACGCGCACGGTGATGGTGTGCCCGTCCTGCGGGTCCTTCCAGTCGCGCGGCACGGTGACGTCGGCGCACGCGGTGCCGGGGATCGCCCCGAAGCGGGTGTTCAGCGCGGGGCTGCCGAAGTCGCAGGCCTCCCAGGCCAGCTCCTGGTCCAGCAGGTGCGGGGCGAGGGCGGCGGCGTCGTTGACCTGGTTACCCCGGGTGGTGGAGAGGTCGTTCGAGCGGGCCTGGCCCTGCGATGCGGAGGACTGGCCGTTGCCGTTGCCGTTGCCGTTGCCGGGCGCGGAGAGCGCGGGGGCGGCGGCGCTGATGGTCAGGGCGGCGGCGGCCGCGACGGCGGCGGCCAGGGTGGTGCGGCGGCGGGTGGGTGCGGTTCTGGTCACGTCGATCCTCGAGCCTCTCGGTGCGGGTGTCAGCACGGGCGGGGCCGCCCGCGCGCAGCGCGTGACCGACCTCACATCCTGTACGCCGTCCATGCTAGCCATGCACGCCGCCTGGACGTCCAGCCGGGGCCCGGGCGCGCCCCGGAGAGGCGCCTGCGCGGCCCTCGCGCGCGGCCCTTGCGCGCGTGGCCGCGACCCTGCGACCCCGCCCCGTCAGTCCCGCGCGTCGTCCCCGAGCAGCGGCGCGAGCGCCGCGAGCAGCCGGGCCCGCAGCGCCTGCCCCCGGTCGGCGAACCCGCGCTGGGCGCGCACGTACTCGGCCCGACCCTCCGGCGTCTCGATCCGCACCGGCGGGTAGTCGCCGCCGGCCAGGTCGGTGACGCCGCGCAGGTCGTACGGGGAGGCGCGCATGTCCAGGGCGCGGATGTCCCAGGCCAGGTCGAAGCAGTCGGCCACCAGGTCCGAGGACACCCACGGCAGCAGCTTGTACGCCCACTTGTAGAGGTCCATCCCCGCGTGCAGGCAGCCCGGCTGCTCCATGTCCCGCATGCCGGCGCGGGTGGGCAGGACCCCGTCCGCGCCCTCGTTGAGACCGCGCGCCTCGGGCGCGAAGAACCGGAACGCGTCGAAGTGGGTGCACCGGATCCGCTGGGACTCCACCACCGCGTCGGTCCCCTCGGCGCCCAGGCGCAGCGGCAGGCGGGAGTGTCGCACCCCGTGCAGGTCCGAGCGGTAGGCCATCGCCCACTCGTGCAGGCCGAAGCAGCCCAGCCGGGCCGGCCGGGCGGCGGTGCGCTCCAGCAGCTCGGCCGTGAAGGCGATCCCCGTGGCCCGGTCCGCCGTGAAGGCGTCCGCGTCCACGGTCCAGCCGACCGTCGGGCGCCCGTCCGGCTCCGCGCCGGGGATCTCGCCGGCTTCCGTGGTCCGCAGGTGCCGCCATCCGCCGCGGTGTGGGGCGCCGTCCCGCTCGGCCTCGGCGGCCGCGGCGGCGCCGTCGGGATCGGCCAGCACGACGCCGGCCCCCGGATGCCAGCGCGCCAGCGCGGCGGGGGAGTGCGTGTAGTAGCCGAACAGGAAGTCCTGCACCGGATGGCGCTCGCCGCGCCCGTGGAGCTCGAGAAGCGGCGCCGTGCGGGCCTCGATGCGCTCGCGGTGGGCGGCGGAGCGGGCGAGCCACTCCTCGGGGCGGAGCACGACGACGGCGGTCGGGTCCGTCGCGTCCGTCGGGGCGGTGCGGGGGACGGCGGGGGAGGGGGAGGGGCGTCCAGGCATGTCCGCCCCATTCTCCCCCACCGCGGCCGGCCGGGCCGCGTCCGGCTGACGTGGGAGGACTCCGCGACGCGTTCAGGAGATGTTCAGGTGAACGGGTGGACTCCCAGGGTCCGCCCAGGTAGCGTGCTGACATCACTTGTGAGCACTGTCACGCACCCCTGTGTCCCAGGCGGCTCTGCGTGCCGTTCGCTCGCCCGTTCCGCGCCGTCCGGCGTGAACGGACCCCCAGGAGGAAAGGTGTGGTCGTGATCCAGCACCCCCATCGTGCCCGCAGATTCCGGGCACTGGCCGCCGCCGTCTCCGGCGTCGGCCTGATCGCGGCGCCGCTCGCGGCGCCGGCCTTCGCCGCCCCGGCCCAGGAGCTGCAGGTCAGCTCCGCCCAGGGCGAGGCGAAGGTGACGGAGTCCTTCGAGGACGGCCGGTACTTCGTGGTCCTGAAGGGCCAGCCGTCCGTGACCTACTCCGGCGGCGTGGAGGGCTTCGCGCCCACCGCCGCCGAGGGTGAGAAGTTCGTCGTGGACCGCCCCGAGGTCGCCAAGTACGAGCAGCACCTGCGCGTCGAGCAGGAGGCCGTGGCGTCCGTCGCCGGCGCCGAGGTCGGCATGCAGTTCAGCCGCGCCCTCAACGCCTTCGTCGCCGAGCTGACCGCGGACCAGGCGCGCTCCCTGGAGAAGGACGAGCGCGTGCTCGCCGTCGTCAAGGACGAGCAGCAGGCTCCGGACTACAGCTCCTCCGAGTTCCTCGGCCTGCCCGGCCCGGACGGCACCTGGAACTCCACCTACGGGGGTGCGGAGAACGCGGGCAAGGGCGTCGTGGTCGGCGTCATCGACACCGGCATCCACCCGGACAACCCCTTCATCGAGGGCCAGCCCCTCCAGCCCCTCTCCGGCAGCCCCGTGGTGGGCGAGCCGTACCTCACGCAGGACGGCCGCGCGGCCGTGCTCAAGGCGGACGGCTCCACGGCCTTCGCGGACTGCGAGACCGGCCCGGGCTTCCCGGCCGAGTCCTGCACCGACAAGCTCATCGGCGCCTACGCGTTCTCCGACGACTTCGAGCAGTTCGTGCCGGTGAACCAGCGGCACCCGGAGGAGCGCATCTCCCCGCTGGGCGTGTTCTCGCACGGCACCCACGTAGCCACCACGATCCTGGGCAACACCGACGTGGAGCAGGTCATCGACGGCACCTCGTTCGGCGTCGGCAACGGCGTCGCCCCGGCCGCGAACCTGATCTCCTACAAGGTCTGCTGGGAGGACAACGACCCGAACACCGGCGGCTGCTACGGCTCCGCCTCCGTGGCCGCCGTCGAGCAGGCCATCGAGAACAACGTGGACGTGCTGAACTACTCCATCTCGGGCAGCAACACCACGATCGTGGACCCGGTCGCCCTGGCGTTCCGCGCCGCGGCCGAGGCCGGCATCTTCGTGGCCGCCTCCGGCGGCAACTCCGGTCCCACGGCCAACACGGTCAACCACTCCTCGCCGTGGCTCACCACCGTGGCCGCGGAGACCTTCTCCAACGAGCTCACCGCCACCGTGGAGTTCGAGGACGGCACCAAGTACCGCGGCGCCTCCTCCGCCGGCACGGGCGTGGGCCCGGCCGAGGTCATCCACGCCTCCGAGGTGGCCTCCGGCGACGCCGAGGCCGCGCGCCTCTGCCTGCCCGGCTCGCTGACCGCCGAGGCCGCGGACAAGATCGTGCTCTGCGAGCGCGGCCAGAACGCGCGCGTCGAGAAGTCCGAGGTCGTGGCCGAGGCCGGCGGCATCGGCATGATCCTGGTCAACACCCCGACCGGCTCCCTCGACGCGGACGTGCACTCCGTGCCCACCGTCCACATCAACGACACCGACGGCGTGATCGAGAAGGTGAAGGCCAACGACCTCACCGCCACGATCGTCCGCGGCGACACCACGGGCCTGCCCCAGGACCCGCTGCCGCAGATCGCCGGCTTCTCCTCCCGCGGCCCGTCCAACGCCGTGAACCAGGAGTTCCTGAAGCCTGACGTCGCCGCCCCCGGCGTGAACGTCATCGCCGGCGTCTCGCCGCTGGATCCCGACTACAACGGCAACGAGTTCGGCCTGATGTCCGGCACGTCCATGGCGTCGCCGAACCTGGCCGGCATGGCCGCGCTCCTGGTCGGCAAGGAGACCGACTGGTCGCCGATGGCCGTGAAGTCCGCCCTGATGACCACCGCCGGCGACGTGTACAACGCCGACGGCTCCGTCAACGCGGACAACTTCGCCACCGGCGCCGGCTCCGCCGACCCGAAGGCCGCCGCCCGCCCGGGCCTGGTCTACGAGTCGGACGCCCGCCAGTGGGACGGGCTCCTGCTCGGCGAGATCGCCGGCCGTGACGTCAACGTCCCCTCCGTGGTGATCCCGGACCTCGTCAACGACGCGACCGTGACCCGCACCGTCACCGCCACCCAGGCGGGCACCTGGGCGTTCGACGCGGACGTCCCGGGCTTCGAGATCACGGCGTCCCCGTCCACCGTCTCGCTCGCCGAGGGCGAGTCGGCCGAGGTCACCCTGACCGTCACCCGCACCGACGCCGAGCTCAACCAGTGGGTCCACGGCTCCATGTCGTGGGTGCGTCCGGCCGCCCAGTCCGTCACGTCTCCCGTGACCCTGCGCGCCATGGCCGCCGACGTCACCTCCCATGTGGAGGGCCAGGGCCCCTCGGGCTCGACCACCGTGGAGATCACCCCCGGCTTCACCGGTGAGATGACCCCGTCGATCGTCGGCCTGGCCAAGGCGGAGACCTCCGAGACCACCAAGGTCCCGGGCGCCAACGCCTCCACGGTCGAGAACGCCTCGAGCATGGTCCGTGAGGTCACCGTGGGCGAGGGCGTCGAGGCCCTCAACCTGTCCATCACCGCGGGCGCCTCGTCCGCGGACTGGGACCTGTACGTGATCACCCCCGCCGGTCGCCAGATCTCGGCGGCCACCGCGGCGGCGTCCGAGTCGCTGACGATCAACAACCCGGCTCCGGGCCGCTACCTCGTCATCGGCTACCTCTACAGCACCGCTGACGGCGGCCCCGACACCGCCACCTTCGAGTCCCTGCAGCTCACCGGCGACGCCGGCAACCTGACGGTGACCCCGAACCCCGTGCCGGTGACCAGCGGCCTCGAGACCGAGGCCGAGCTGGCCTGGTCCGGTCTGACCGAGGGCGTCTGGCGCGGTGTCGTGACCTGGGCCCCGGGCGTGACCACCACGGTGACCGTCACCGTGGGCGCCGGCGGCGGTCCGGTGGACCCGACGCCGGAGACCTGTGACGTCGTCGACTTCCGCGACAACCCGGAGGGCTCGCAGTACTACAGCGCCGTGCGCTGGATGCAGTGCGAGGGCATCACCACCGGCTTCGCGGACGGCACCTACCGCAAGCACGCGGACATCTCGCGCGGCCAGTCCCTCGCGTTCATGCACCGCTACCTGGATCCCGAGTTCACGGCTCCCGCCACGTCGCCCTTCCGTGACGTCGAGGTCGGCAGCACGTTCTACGAGGCGATCACCTGGGCCGCCGCCACCGGCGTGACCAAGGGCTACTCGGACAACACGTTCAAGCAGTACCAGGACGTGACCCGTGCGGAGTTCGCCGCGTTCGTGTTCCGCGCCGTGGGCGACGAGGACTTCCAGGTTCCGGCCGAGTCCCCGTTCACCGACCTGATGCCGGGCCAGACCCACTACCAGGCCATCACCTGGATGGAGTCCGAGGGCCTGCTCAAGGGCTACCAGGACGGCAGCTTCGGAGTGGCCAAGCCCATCACCCGAGGTGAGGTGGCCGTCATCATGGAGCGCGTCGACGCCATGATGCAGGAGGGCTGACGCCGCCAGGCGTGAGTCGATCCTGACCCACCAGGAGGGCCCCCGGACCGCGAGGTCCGGGGGCCTTCCCCCTGCCCGGCCCCCCGCTTTCGCTCGGGGAATCGTCGCTTCCATCCCGGAATGCCGGGATGGAAGCGACGGAATCCCGAACGAAAGTCTCCTGACGAACGACGCCGGCCCCGCACCTTCACGCTGAAGGTGCGGGGCCGGCGTCGTGGTGGGCGGGGGGACCCGCTCAGCGGCCGGTGCCGCCGTAGACGGTGGCCTCCTCCTCGGCGTCCAGGCCGAAGGCGGTGTGCACGGCGCGCACGGCGTCGTCCAGCTTGTCCTCCGCGGTGACCACGGAGATGCGGATCTCCGAGGTGGAGATCAGGTCCACGTTCACGCCGGCGTCCGAGAGGGCCTTGAAGAACGTGGCGGAGACGCCCGGGTTCGAGCGCATGCCGGCGCCGACCAGGGAGAGCTTGCCGATCTCCTTGTCCGAGACGATGTCCTGGAACCCGATCCGCTCCTGAGCGGCGCGCAGCGCGTCCATCGCGTCCTTGCCCTCCACGATGGGCAGGGTGAAGGAGATGTCCGTGGTGCCGGAGCCCTCGCGGGAGACGTTCTGCACGATCATGTCGATGTTCACGTTGGACTCGGCGATCACGCGGAAGATCTCGGCGGCCTTGCCGGGCACGTCCGGGACGCCGACGATCGTGACCTTGCCCTCGGAGCGGTCGTGGGCGACGCCGGAGACGATGGGCTGTTCCATGGGAGCGCCTTCCTTCAGGGTGATGGTGTCGTTCGGGTCGGGCATGATCCAGGTGCCCTCGTGGTCGGAGAAGGAGGAGCGCACGTGGATCGGCACGCCGAAGCGGCGCGCGTACTCCACGGAGCGCAGGTGCAGCACCTTGGAGCCGGACGCGGCCATCTCGAGGGTCTCCTCGGAGGAGAGCTCGGTGAGCTTGCGGGCGGAGGGCACGACGCGCGGGTCCGCGGAGTACACGCCGTCCACGTCCGTGTAGATCTCGCACACGTCCGCGCCGAGCGCGGCCGCCAGGGCGACGGCGGTGGTGTCCGAGCCGCCGCGGCCCATGGTGGTGATGTCCTTGGACTCGGGGCTGACGCCCTGGAATCCGGCCACGATCGCCACGCCGCCGGCGTCGAGGGCCTCCTGCACGCGGTGCGGGTTGACCTTCACGATCCGGGCGCGGCCGTAGGAGGTGTCCGTCATCATGCCGGCCTGGGATCCCGTGTAGGAGCGGGCCTCGACGCCCTCGGCGTGGATGGCCATGGCCAGCAGGGACATGGAGATGCGCTCGCCGGCGGAGAGGAGGATGTCCATCTCGCGGGCGGGGGCGTCCTGGGTGAGCTCGGCGGCGAGGTCGAGCAGCTCGTCGGTGGTGTCGCCCATGGCCGAGACCACGACGCACACCCGGTGGCCGGCGCGCACGGTGTCCGCCACGCGCCGCGCCACCCGCTGGATGCCGGCGGCGTCGGCCACGGAGGAGCCGCCGAACTTCTGGACGATGAGACTCATGGGTCCCTCCGGACGGTCAGGGGTCGGTTCGGGGTAAGTCTAGGACCGCCCCGGCCCGCCGGTCCGCTCTGTGAACGCGGCGTTCGCATGGTGGGATGGCGCGCACTCCGCGCCACGACGACGGCATCCGGCCCGGCATGCGACCGCGGTCCGGCCCCGGCGGGGCCCGGATCATCCCCTGGGTGGATCCGCCCGGCCCGGGCCGGCGCGCACGATGGGGCCATGACCGCGACAGCTCCCCCTCCCGCCGCCCCCGCCACGGGCGCGGCCCCCCACGACGGGGTCGTGGCCCACGGCCTGGCCCGCTCGTTCGGAGACGTCCACGCCGTGCGGGACGTGTCCCTGACCGTCCCGTCCGGGTCCGTGACCGCCCTCGTGGGCCCCAACGGCTCGGGCAAGACCACCCTCATGCTCCTGCTGGCCACCCTGCTGCGCCCGGACGCCGGAGCCGTGACCATCGGCGGCGTGGACGCCGTCCGCGAGCCCCAGGAGGCCCGCCGTCGGCTGGGCTGGATGCCGGACACGCTCGGCGTGTGGGAGTCCCTGACCTGCCGGGACATCCTCACGAGCCTCGGCCGGCTCTACGGCATGGGCGCCGCCGAGGCCGCGGCCCGCGCCGGGGAGCAGCTCGAGCGCGTGTCCCTCACCGAGTTCGCGGACCGCCCCGCGCGCGTCCTCTCCCGCGGCCAGCAGCAGCGCCTGTCCCTGGCCCGCGCCACGGTGCACCGCCCCGGCGTGCTCCTGCTGGACGAGCCCGCCAACGGGCTGGACCCCGCGGCGCGCATCCGCCTGCGGGACGACGTGCGCGCCATGGCCGCCGAGGGCACCGCCATCCTCGTCTCCTCCCACGTGCTCGCCGAGCTCGAGGAGATGTCCGACCGCGCCGTGTTCGTCCGCGAGGGCGCCACGCTGTCCACGCAGGAGTTCCGGGAGGACGCGGCGCAGACCCGCCCCTACCGCATCGCCGGGCCCGCCTCGGCCCGCCCGGACGTGCTCGTGCGGGCCCTCGAGGCCCGCGGCCTCGCCGTCGAGCCCGCCGCCGCCCACGGCCAGCCGCGCGCCGGCGTCGTGGTGGGGCTGCGCGGGGAGACCGCCGCCGCCGAGCTGCTGGCGGACCTGGTGCGCGAGGGCGTGCCGGTCAGCCACTTCGCCCCCGAGGGATCGCGCCTCGAGAACGCCTACCTGGGCCTGCACCTGGACCGGGACACCGCCAAAGGAGACCGCCCGTGAGCACCGTCGTCGCCGACCCGACCCGTCAGGGCCCGCCGCCGCTGCGCCCGCCGGGGGGCGGACGCCTCAGCACCGCCTCCGCCGTGCGCACCGTGGTGGGCATGGAGCTGCGCCAGCGGCTGCGCTCGCGCGGCTGGTACGTCCTGCTGGGCGTGTTCTTCCTCGTGGTGGGCGCCGTGACCCTCGGCGCGCTCGGGCTGCGCGCCACCACCCTCGGCGACCTGCAGAGCCAGGGCATGGACCCGGCCGCCGCCGAGGTGCAGATGCGCTCCGCCGGGCAGTGGCTCTTCGACGGCGTCCTGCTGTTCGTGCTGACCCTGTCCCTGCTCGTCTCCCCGGTCCTCGCCGCCAACGCGATCTCGGGCGACCGGGCCGGCGGCACGCTCGCGATCACCCAGGTGACGCTGCTGCGCACCGGCCAGCTGATGGCCGGCAAGTGGATCGCGGCCTGGATCGCGTCGGCCGCGTTCCTCGTGGCGGCGCTGCCCTGGCTCGCCGTGGCGGCCGTGGTGGGGCGGGTCTCGCCGCTGTTCGTGCTCGTGGGCCTGCTGATGATCCTCGTGGAGTTCGGCGTCATCACCGGCATCGGCGTGGCGGTCTCGGCGATCGCCGGGCGCACGCTGTTCGCCGTCGTGGTGACCTACCTGATCGTGGCCGCGCTGAGCATCGGCACCATGGTGGCGTTCGTGCTCTCGCTGCAGTTCCTGCAGACGGACGTGCGCGCCAACATGCCGGAGCACGACGGCATGACGATGGCCGACCCCCTCGAGGGGCAGGACGTGGAGAACATGACCCAGGCGGAGATCGACGCGGCCTGGGCCGAGTGGGAGCGGCAGAACCCGGACGCCTACGACGGGATCGCCGACGCCTGCGTGGGCCCGGTCGGGGTCCAGTCCGTGCCGGACCCTCGCCGCGTCGGCTGGCTGCTGGCGGCGAACCCGTACGCCGTGCTCGCGGACGCTTCGCCGTGGGAGCCCACGGGCGCGTCCATGCAGTTCACCCCGGACACCGGGCCCCTGAACATGATGTCCGCCGCGCTGCGCCTGACCCAGCAGGACCCGGCCGAGACCACCGAGTGCCTCGACGGGCAGCTGCGCCGCATCGACACGACCTCCGTGCCGGACCGCGAGGGCACCTGGCCCGTCTGGCCGCTCGGCCTGGCCATGCAGGCGGCGCTCACCGGCGGCCTGCTGTGGTGGGGCCACCGCCGCCTGGACACCCCGGCGGGCCGCCTGCCCGCGGGCACCCGCGTGGCCTGAGCCGCGCCCGGCAGGCCCGGCCGGTGCGGGTCAGGTCGGGACCAGGCCCGGCCGGTGCGGGTCAGGTCGGGACCAGGCCCGCGACCAGGCCCGGGGACGACGACGCCGCCCGCCCCTCGCCGGGGGCAGGCGGCGTCGTCGTGGTCCGAGGGCGTCAGCCGCTGATGAGGCGGCGTCCCTCGAAGGCGCGGCCGAGGGTCACCTCGTCCGCGTACTCGAGGTCCCCGCCCACGGGCAGGCCGGAGGCGAGGCGGGTGACGCGGATGCCGGTGGCGCCGAGCAGCCGCCCGAGGTAGGTGGCCGTGGCCTCGCCCTCCAGGTTGGGGTCCGTGGCGAGGATGACCTCCTGCACGGCCTCGTCCTGCAGGCGGGTGAGCAGCTCGCGCACGTGCAGCTGCTCCGGGCCGATGCCGGCGATCGGATTGATGGCGCCGCCGAGCACGTGGTACCGGCCCTGGAAGGCGCGCGTGCGCTCCATGGCCATGACGTCCTGGGACTCCTCGACCACGCAGATCTGGGAGGCGTCCCGGCGCTCGTCCCGGCACAGGGAGCACACCTCGTCCTCGGACACGTTGAAGCACACCGAGCAGAGCCGCACCTTGTCCTTGACGGTGCGGATCGCGTCCGCGAGGCGCAGCATGTCCTCCCGGTCCGCCTCCAGCATGTGGAAGGCGATGCGCTGGGCGGACTTCGGCCCGATGCCCGGCAGGCGGCCGAGCTCGTCGATCAGGTCCTGGACCGCGCCCTGGTACATCCGTCTCCTTCGTCTCCCCGTCCCTGCGCCGGGGCCGGTGCCCGGGCGCGGCCGCCGGTGCCGGCGACCCGTCCATCATGCCCGGGCCCCCGGACATCGGAAGCCCCGTCCGCCTCAGGCGGAGTTCGCGCGCTCCTCCAGGAGTCGGGCGCCGAGGACCCGCTCCACGACGGCGCGCCCCACCAGGCCCGAGTCCTCGAGGGCGACGTCGTCGTCGCTGGCGACCTCGTCCTCCCACCCCACCGCAGGGGCGGACGGCGCGGCCGGGCCGGTGCCGGCGGTCCGGGCCGGGCCGCGACCCTGCGCGGCCTCGCGGGCGGCGCGGATGGCCGCGGCCCGGGCGTCGAGCGAGGGGGGCGCGGAGGCGCCGGCGGGCGAGCCGGTCTCGCCTCCGGGCCGGGCGCCGAGGGCGGCGGCGCTGGGCCGGCCGCCGCGGGGCGCATCGGGGCCCGGCGCGCCGGGGCCCTGAGCGTCACACGGGGCACCGCCGGGGCGGGGTCCCTGATCCGAGCCGGGTGCGGAGCCGGGGCCCGAGGGCCCGGCGCCGCCGCCCGGCCCGCCGCCTGGGGGCGTCGCGCCGCCCGGGGGCGCCGCGTTGACCGGAGGCTCGAGGGGGCCGCCGGCGCGCACGCGCTCCATGAGGCGCGGGAACATGCTCGCCGGGTGGCCGGACCCGGCCGCGTGCTCCGGAGAGCCGTCGTCGGCGGAGTCCGAGGCGGAGGCGTGCTCGTGGTCCTCGGCGGGCACACCGGGGTCCGGGGTGCCGTCCGCCGTGGGCTCGCCGGAGGACCCGTGGTCCGCCGCGGAGGACGGACCGGACGCGGAGGCCGCGGGGTGGGCGTCGCGACGTGCGGTGGCGTCGGGGTCGTCGCCCTGGCCGGGAGGCAGGTCGTCGGGGCCCGGCGAGGGGGCGGCTGCCCGCGTGGACTCGGCGACGGCTCCGGCGCCCGCACCGTCGTCGAAGCCGGCGGGGCGGGTGGCGCCGAAGCGCTGGGCGAACTCGGCGCGCAGCTCGGCCTCGGGGCGGGCGAACACGGGGATCGTGTGCTCCTCCTCGCGCACGAGGGGACCCGGGTCGTAGGCGCGGCGGACCTCCTCGGCGCTGGGCTCGGCGCCGGTCTCGGCGGCCGGGCCGGCGTCGGCGGAGCCCTGCGGGGCGGGCCGCTCCGACGGGGCGGCGGAGCCATGAGCCGCGGCCGGGCGCTCGTCCCGGCGGCCGCCGGGCGCGGGGGCGCCGCCCTGCGGCGGGGCTCCCCAGTCCTCGGTGGCGGGCACGGGCCCGTCCCAGCCGGCGGCGCCCACGGGGGCGTCGTCCTGGCCGGCCGCCGGGGGAGTCCAGCCCTCGGGGCCGTCCGAGTCGTCCATGTCCGCGTTCGGGTCGAACTCGGGCAGGGAGTCCCAAGGGTCCTCCTCGGGCGGGGGAGCGTCGTCCCAGGCGGGCGGCTCCTCGTCCGCGCGGCCCCAGCCGTCCGACGGCGGGGCTCCCGGGGGCGTGGTCGACGCGGCCTGCGGGGCCGTCGGCCGCTGCGCGGGCGCCGGCGACGACGGACCCCGGCCGGGGGTCGGGACGGCGGCATGGCCGGTGGGCCGTCCGGAGGGCGATCCGCCCTGCGCGGGGCCGCGGTCGGAGGCCTGCCCGCGACCCTGCTGCTGCCCGCGGTCCTGCCCGCGGTCCGCCTCCCCGCCCTGCTGCTGCGGGCGGTCCTGCCGGGAGTCGGCACCGGGGCGGGGGTCTTGCCGCGTGGGGGCGGCCTCCCCGGCGTCGGGGCGCGACGTCGGTGCGTCCGCACGGGACTCGGCGCGCGGCGCCGACGGGGTCTCCTCCTGGCCCGGCGCCTGGCCCTGCTGCGGGCGCCCCTGCGGGCGCTCGGCGGGTGCCGCGGCGGCCGGGGATGCCGCAGGCCCTGCGGCGGGGCGACCGCCGGCCTGGGGACGGGCGTCCGCGGCGGGGCGGGAGCCGCCCTGCGGGGCGTCTCCGCCCAGGATCAGGTCGAGCTGGGGACGGATGCCGAGCACCTGGTGGACGGCCTCGGCGAGCACGCGGTCGCCGCCGCGGCCCAGCAGCATCTGGCGGGGGCCGTCCTGCTGGAAGCCGATGGTGAGGAGGGAGCCGTCGTAGCCGGCCACGCTCGCGTTGTCCTTCACGATCATCCACATCAGGCGCGAGGCGTCCTCGAGGGCCGCGAGGATGTCCGGCCAGGCCCGGCGGACCTTCTCCACCTGGCTCGGGGCCGGCGCGGGGGCCGCGCTCGACGGCGCCGCGGAGCCCGCGGCGTCCGCCTCAGCCTGCGGGCGCTCCGCAGGTCGCTCGGCCGCCTGGGGACGGGTCGACGTCGGGGTCGCCTCCGGGGCGCCCGCGGCGGGGCGCTCCGAGGACCGCTCGGCGGTTGTCGGCCGGTCGGCCTGCGCCGTCTGCTGCTGCCGCTGCTCTGGCTGCCCCGCCGGGGCCGGGGGAGGGGTCTGCTGCTGTCGCTGCGGCCGGTCCTGCTGCGCGGGCTGCTCGGGCCGGGCCGCATCGGGCCGCTGGGCCGGGGCGTCGGCCTCCGGGGACGACGCCGCGGCGGGCGGCGCCCAGCGCTCGGGGCGGGGATGCTCCGACTGCGCGGGTTGAGCCGGCGGAGCGGCCTGCCCGACCGGGGACGGCTTCGACGACGGCTCCGGCTGCGCCGGCGCCTTCTCCGACTGCGCCGTCTCCTGCGCCGGCGGCGTGGGCGCCTCCTGCGCCTCCGGCCGGCGCATCGCGGCGCGGGCCAGCGCGGCGCCCGTCAGCGGCTCGCCGCCTCCCGCGCCACCCGAGCCGGCCGACCCCCCGGCGGCCGCGGCGGGCGCACCGGGCCGGGCCGACGTCGTCGTGCCCCCGGCCGACTCCTCCGCGGACGCCACGGGCACGCCGCCGAGCTCGAGGCGACGCTCGAGCGCCTCGAGGCGAGCGGCCAGGCCGCGGTGCGTGTCGTCCGAGGCGGGCAGCAGCAGCCGCGCCATCAGCAGCTCGAGGTGCAGGCGCGGGCTGGTGGCGCCCACCATGTCCGTGAGCGCGAGGTTGGTGACGTCCGCGAGGCGGGAGAGCTCCGCCCGGGAGAGCTGCGCGGCCTGCGCGGAGAGGCGGCGCACCTGGTCCTCCGGCATGCCGTGGAGGATCGCGCCGGCCTCCTCCGGCAGGGCGCGGGCGATCACGAGGTCGCGGAAGCGGTCCAGCAGGTCCTCGACGAAGCGGCGCGGGTCCTGGCCGGACTGCACCACGCGGTCCACCACGCGGAACACCGTGGGGGTGTCGTCCGCGGCGACGGCGTCGATCACGTCGTCCAGCAGGGCCTCCGGGGTGAAGCCGAGCAGGCTCACGGCCAGCTCGTACGAGACCCCGCCGTCCTGCGCGCCGGCGATCAGCTGGTCCAGCACGGAGAGCGTGTCACGCACCGAGCCCGTGCCCGCGCGCACCACCAGCGGCAGCACGCCCTTCTCCACGGACACGCCCTCCTCGGCGCAGAGCTGCTCGAGGTGGGCGATCAGCGGCTCCGGCGGCACGAGGCGGAACGGGTAGTGGTGCGTGCGGGAGCGGATGGTCCCGATGACCTTCTCCGGCTCCGTGGTGGCGAAGATGAACTTGAGGTGCTCCGGCGGCTCCTCCACGATCTTCAGCAGCGCGTTGAAGCCCGCCGCCGTGACCATGTGGGCCTCGTCGATGATGAGGATCTTGTAGCGGTCCCGCACCGGCGCGAACGTGGCACGCTCGCGCAGCCCGCGCGCGTCCTCCACGCCGCCGTGCGAGGCGGCGTCGATCTCCAGCACGTCCAGCGAGCCCGGCCCGCCCGTGGCCAGGTCCCGGCACGAGTCGCACTCCCCGCACGGCGTGGGCGTGGGGCCCTGCGCGCAGTTGAGGCAGCGGGCGAGGATGCGGGCGGAGGTGGTCTTGCCGCAGCCGCGCGGGCCGGAGAAGAGGTAGGCGTGGTTCACCCGGTCCTTCGCCAGCGCGGTGCGCAGCGGGACCGTGACGTGGTCCTGCCCGATGACCTCTTCGAACCGGTCCGGGCGATAGCGGCGATACAGGGCGGTGCTCACCCGCCTCACCCTATCCGCCCGGCGGACACGACAAGGGGGTCCGGTGGGCGGGCCGGGCGCCCGGGCGTCCGGGCGGCGTCGGCCGGTCCCCGCCCGGGTCTGCGTCAGCCGCCGGTGAGGCCCCGGTCAGGCCCGGTCAGGCGCCGGCGAACTCGGCCGGGTCGAACACCCACGGCTCCCGCGGCAGGGACCCGTCCTCCAGCATCCGCGCGAAGGCGGGCACCGCGTCCGCCGGCGGCCCCGGCGGCAGGCCCAGGGACGACAGCAGCCGGTCCCGCACCCGCTCCGGGGTCCAGGACGGGTCCGCGGCGGCCAGGTCCTCGAGGGTCACGGCGCCGTCGCGCTTGGCCAGCCGCCGCCCCTCGGCGTTGAGCACGAGCGGGACGTGCAGGTAGGAGGTCTGCGGCAGCGCCTCCCCGCGCGCCGCGCACAGCGCCGCGGCCAGCCACCGCTGCCGCGGGGCCGAGTCCAGCAGGTCGTCCCCGCGCACCACCTGGTCCACGCCCTGGGCCAGGTCGTCCACGACGACGGCCAGGTTGTACGCGTACGCCCCGTCGTTGCGGCGCAGCACCAGGTCGTCCACCAGGCCGGTCACCTCGCCGTGCAGCAGGTCCACGGCCTCGGCCCGCGGGATCTCGCCCTCCGGCAGCCCCGCCACCCGGGCCGCGTCGATCCGCAGGGCGGCCGGACGCACCCGACGACGCTCGGCCCGCTGCGCCTCGGTGAGGCCGCGGCAGGTGCCGGGGTAGAAGCCGGGCGGACGCAGCGGCGCCGCGCCGGCGGGGCCGGGGGCGCCTTCGTCGTCGGCCGGGGCCGGGTGCGGGGCCGAGGTCGCCTCCGCGATGTCCTTGCGGGAGCAGAAGCACTCGTAGACCGCGTCCGCACCGTGCGCGGCGCGCAGGGCGGCCACGGCGTCGTCGTACAGGCCGGTCCGCTCGGACTGGCGCACCGGCTCGGCGTCCCAGTCCAGCCCGACGGCGGCCAGCTCGGCCAGCTGCGCGGCCTCGGCGCCGGCGCGCACCCGGTCCAGGTCCTCCACCCGCAGCAGGAACGTGCGGTCCGTCGCGCGCGCCGCCAGCCAGGCGACGATCGCGGTGCGCAGGTTGCCCAGGTGCAGGGCGCCCGTGGGAGAGGGGGCGTAGCGGCCGGCGGGCATGGGACCTCCTGGGGAAAGCGAAGACCCCCCACGCACCTGCCAGAGCCCACCTACCCTTGCTACCTTCCGGTCCTGGGGGAGTTCAGCGAGATGACACCACGTGAGGGGCCGTCCGAGAGTCTAGCAGTGGCCCCGCCGGAGCGCACCTCGGCCGGGCGGGTCCCGAGGCGGGATTGGCGCCCCGCCCGCGGGTCTGGTTATGATGGAGCCTGCCCTTGAGCGGTTCGCCGCGAACGGGGCACGCCAAGGAGGATTCGCCTAGCGGCCTATGGCGCACGCCTGGAACGCGTGTTGGGTTAACAGCCCTCGGGGGTTCAAATCCCCCATCCTCCGCGGAACACCGGAAGCCCCGGGACCATCTGGTCCCGGGGTTTTCGCATGTCTGGACCGATTTCCGGCGGGTGGCCGGCCCGGGACCCTGTGCGTGGGCTCGTGCCGCAGCGGCCCCTCCCTGCGCGGCCTCGCCCGAAGCCCCATGGTTCGCCCGGACCCGAGACCCGTCCAATCGACGGAAACGGCCCGGATCGACGGAACGGCCGTCGATCCGGGCCGTTTCCGTCGATCCCGCGGGGCGGGCGAGGCGGGAGGACGGGTGGGGGCGCAGCCCGCGACGCCGTCGCGGAACCGCCGCCACGCCGTGCGGGTCTCGGCGGCGTGTACGCTTCTCCCACCCGGGTGTGATCCCCACCACCGTCGCTGGCTTCTCCGGCCCGGGCTCGTCATCCCCCTCGCACCGGGAGTTCCCATGACCTTCGAAGACCTCATCGGCACGCTCAACGACGTCATCTGGTCGTTGCCGCTCATCTACCTCTGCCTGGCCGTCGGCCTGTACTTCACCGTCCGCACGATGTTCCTGCAGTTCGTCAACATCCCGGACATGATCCGGCAGCTCCGAGAGGGCAAGGACTCGAAGGACGGCACGTCCTCGCTGCAGTCCCTCATGATGTCCCTTGCCGGCCGCGTCGGCATGGGCAACATCGGCGGCGTGGCCACGGCCATCGCCTTCGGCGGCCCCGGCGCCGTGTTCTGGATGTGGGCGATGGCGCTGCTCGGCGCCGCCACGTCCTTCATCGAGTCCACGCTCGGCCAGATCTACAAGGAGCGCGACCGGGACACCGGCGAGTACCGCGGCGGCCCCGCGTACTACTTCACCAAGGCGTACAGCCACAAGCCGTGGGGCAAGGCCCTCGTGGTCTACGGCGTCCTCTTCGCGATCGTGACGATCTTCGCCACCAGCTACTTCCTGCCCGGCGTGCAGGCCAACGGCGTGGCCGCCGCGGTGGAACAGGCGTGGAACGTGGAGCCGTGGATCGTGGCCGTCGCCATGGTCATCCTCCTGGCGTTCATCGTGGTCGGCGGCGTGAAGCGCATCGCCACCTTCGCCGTGTACATCGTGCCCGTGATGGCCGTGCTCTACATCGTGTTCGCGCTGATCATCTTCTTCCTGAACGCGGACCAGATCCCCGTGGTCTTCGGCAGCATCTTCTCCAGCGCGTTCGGCATGGACGCCGTGTTCGGCGCCATCGTGGGCCTGGCCATCCAGTGGGGCGTGCGCCGCGGCGTGTACTCCAACGAGGCCGGCCAGGGCACCGGCCCGCACGCCGCCGCCGCGGCCGAGGTCTCCCACCCGGCCAAGCAGGGCTTCGTGCAGGCGTTCGCCGTGTACATCGACACCCTGTTCGTCTGCTCGGCCACCGCGTTCATCATCATCTCCACCGGCGCGTACCGCGTGTACGAGGGCGAGTCCGAGGCCGGCGCGGTGATCTTCGAGGGCGGCAGCCTCCCGGCCACCGCCTCTGTGGGCCCGGCCTACGTGCAGTCCGGCTTCGACGCCATGTTCTCCGGCTTCGGCCCGACCTTCGTGGCCGTGGCGCTCGCGTTCTTCGCGTTCACCACGATCGTGGCCTACTACTACATGGCCGAGGTCAACCTGGTGTTCATCACCCGGAACTTCTCCAACCCGCTGTTCCGCCGGGTGGCGCTGCGCGCCCTCCAGGGCCTGATCCTCGTGTCCGTGGCCTACGGCGCGGTGGCCACCACGGGCGCCGCCTGGGGCCTGGGCGACATCGGCGTGGGATCCATGGCCTGGCTGAACATCATCGGCATCCTCCTCCTGCAGGGCCCGGCCCTGAAGGCGCTCAAGGACTACCGCGCCCAGAAGCGCCAGGGCCTGGACCCGCAGTTCGATCCGCGCCCGCTGGGCATCCACAACGCCACCTTCTGGGAGGAGCGGGCCGACGGCCGCATCACCCCGGGCGTGGCCGGCACCGCCCCGACGCCGGTGGTCGACGCCGACGGCGGCTCGCACCGCGCCTGACCGGCGAGGGCCCGGCGGCTCCCTGCCGGCATCCTGCCCCCGCACGACGGCGGCCCGGACGCGTCACGCGTCCGGGCCGCCGTCGTCGGGGGCCTTCGCGTGTGCGCTGCGGATCTCCCGCCCGCTCAGAACAGCTGGCGCAGGTTCGCCCTCGCCAGGTCCACCAGCTGGGTGCCCTTGCCGTCCAGGACGGTGCGCAGCGCGTAGAGGGCGAAGCCCTTGGCCTGCTCGAACTCGATGCTCGGCGGGATGGTCAGCTCCTGGCGCTCCGTCTTCACCACCAGCAGGGCCGGCCCCTCGTGCGCGAGGAACTCCGCCATCACCGCCGGCAGGTCCTTCGAGCGCTCCACGCGGAAGCCCTTGAGGCCCATGGCCTCGGCCACGGCGGCGAAGTCCGGGTTCTGCAGGTCCGTGGCGTAGGGGACCAGGCCGGCGGCCTTCATCTCCAGCTCCACGAAGTTCAGCGAGTCGTTGTCGAACACGAGGGTCTTCACGGGCAGGCCGTTCTGCACGAAGGTCAGCAGCTCGCCGAGCATCATCGCCAGCCCGCCGTCGCCGGCCATGGCCACCACCTGCCGGGTGCGGTCCACGGCCTGCGCGCCGATCGCCTGGGTGACCGCGTTCGCCATCGAGCCGTGCGTCATGGAGCCGATGATCCGGCGCCGCCCGTTCATGGTCAGGTAGCGGGCCGCCCAGACCACCGGGGAGCCGACGTCGGGAAGGAAGACGGCGTCCTCGGACGCCGCCTCGTCCAGGACGCGGGCCACGTACTGCGGGTGCACGGTGCGCCGGTCCGGGGCCGCCAGCTCGTCCAGGTCCTTGCGCGTCTTGGCGTAGTGCCTGCGGGCCTTCTTCAGGAAGGACGACGACGAGTTCCCGCGCAGCAGCGGCAGCAGGGCCTGGGCCGTCTCCTTCACGCCGCCCACGAGCGGGACGTCCACGGCCACCCGTCGGCCGATCTGGTCCCCGCGCACGTCCACCTGGATGACGGTCGCGTCCTCCGGGTAGAACTGCCGGTACGGCAGGGACGAGCCCAGGATCAGCAGGGTCTCGGCGTCCTTGAGCGCGTGGTAGCCGGAGGAGAAGCCGAGCAGGCCGGTCAAGCCGACGTCATACGGGTTGTCATACTCGATCCGATCCTTGCCGCGCAGAGCGTGGACGATCGGGGCCTGCAGCCGTTCCGCCAGGGCCACGACCTCGTCGTGAGCGCCGGCCGCGCCCGCGCCGGCCAGGATGGTGATCCGCTTGGACGAGTCCAGGGCCTCGGCGGCCTCGCGCAGCACGGAGTCCGCCGGGATGACGCGGGACGGCGTGTGACGGATCACCTCGGGCTTCGCGGAGAGCTCGGTGAGGGCCACGTCGCCCGGGATCACGAGCACGGCCACGCCCCGCTGCTCGACCGCGGCCCGCATCGCGGTGCGCAGCATGCGGGGCATCTGGTCCGCCGAGGAGACGTGCTCCACGTAGACGGAGCACTCGCGGAACAGGTCCTGCGGGTGGGTCTCCTGGAAGTAGCCCGAGCCGATCTCCTCCGACGGGATGTGCGCGGCGATCGCGAGCACCGGGGTGCGGGAGCGCTGGGCGTCGAACAGGCCGTTGATCAGGTGGAGGTTGCCCGGACCGCACGAGCCCACGCAGACCGCGAGCTCATCCGTGAGCTGGGACTCGGCCGAGGCGGCGAACGCGGCGGCCTCCTCGTGCCGGGTGTGCACCCACTCGATGCCGCCGTGCGTGCGCAGCGCCTCCGTGAGGCCGTTGAGCGAGTCGCCCGGGACGCCGTACATGCGGCGCACGCCCGAGGCGTGGAGGGTCTCGACGATGTTCTGGGCGACGGTGGCCACGGTGGAACCTCTCTCTGGTCGGGAGGCGCCCGGGCCGGTTCGGCGGGGGCGCGGCACTCCCTTCCACGCTAGGGGTCGAGGTCCAGGCCCGGGGAGGGTCGGCCGCCCGTCGTCGTCGGCCTCCCCGGTCCGACGACGACGGGCCCCGACTCCGTCAGGCCCCGCGGCGTGCGGGGCGGAGGCGGAGCAGCGCCCCGGCGCCGAGGGCGCCGGCGGCGGCGAGCCACCAGGCGGTGGCGGAGCCGGTCTCGACCTTCTCCGGGACGGTGTGCTCGCCGTCCGGGGCGGGGGTGCCCATGCCGTCGCGCTGCGCGAGGAAGTCCTGGATGGCGGCCATCGACTCCTCGTAGTCGCCGTAGGCCGGGTCGAGGGAGGGGCCGTACTCGGCCACGCGCGGGTCGCCCACGGACACCACGACGGTCTCCGTGCTGGTCCGGGAGCCGTCCGAGTACTCGAACACCACGGTGTCCTTGCCCGTGAAGCCGGCGTCGGCCACGTAGAGGTACCGGTCGACGACGCTCGGGTCCCACGACGCCATCACCGGAACGAGGTCGCCGTGCCGCGGCTCCTGCACCAGCACGCCCTTCGGGCTGCCCTCCGGCCACATGGGACCGACCCGGGCGTACGGCTCGTCTGCGGTGGTGAGCTTCGTTGTGGTGAAGGACTCGGGCAGCATGTCGAATCCGAGCACCTGCGCGCCTCCGCCACCGGTGATCTCGGCCAGCTGGTCGTCGCCAGGCTGGGCGTCCGCGCCGAGCTGCAGGGTGGCGACCTCCTCGCCCTTCACGGAGAGCACGTACGTCACGGGGTTGCTGGCCGCTGCCCCGAGCATCGGGCGGGTCGCCGCCATGTCCAGGCGGCCCTCGCTGAGCTCCGCGTCGAAGGTGAAGGGCACCTCCACGCGGACGGACGGGTCGGCGGTCGAGAAGAGCTCGATCTTCAGGTCGGAAGCATCGACGTTCCAGTAGGCATCGAGGCGGCTCTGGGTGGTGGGGCCGTCCGCCTCCCAGATCGGGGTCACGTGGCCCACGGGCATCCCGTGTTCGGCGGCCCAGGCGGCGGCGGTGGACGTGGAGGCGGCAGGAGCCGTCTCCTGGGCGAGGGCCGGGGCGGCGCCGATGCCGGTGAGCAGGATGCCGGCGCCGAGGGCGGCCGCGGCGAGGCGGGCGGGACGGGTGCGAGCGGTGGTGCGCATGGTTCTCCTCGAGGAGTCAGGTCCTGCGGTACGGGAGGAGGGAGTCCTCGCCCCGGGCGCCTGGCCTGGGACGATGCCCCCCTGCCGTGTTGCCGAGCAAGAATCTAGTGGCCCCGTCGAGCGGGGAGAAGCACGGTCCGGTCACGGTCGTGAGACGAGACGGTCACGGTCTCGACTCGGGACGGTCACGGCCGGCTCAGCGGCCGAGCAGCTCCGGGTGGAACCGCTCGGTCACCTTCGGATGGGCGCGCACGAAGCCCTTGAGCATGTTCGAGCCGAACGAGGCCAGCATGGGGTTGACCGGGTCGTCCGAGGCGCCGCGGGCGTCCGCCGCGAGCTCGGCGGACAGCTCCACCTGCTCGATCACGGCGTCCAGGCGCGGCGAGTAGAAGAAGGGCACCGAGTAGCGGCCCACGCCCTCGGGCGGGGACTGCACGCGGTGGATGGTGGCCATCAGGTAGCCGTCCGTGGCCACCTCGAGCATCTCCCCGAGGTTCACCACGAGCGCGCCCGGGATCGGCTCCACGGGCAGCCACGCGTCCTGGCCGTGCGGGCGGACCTCGAGGCCGCCCACCTCGTCCTGCAGCAGCAGCGTGATGAAGCCGTAGTCGGCGTGCAGCCCCACGCCCTGCGTCCCGGCCTCGGCCACGCCGCCCACGTAGTGGGCGAGCTTGGCCATCCAGGCGCGGTCGCCGTCGAAGGCCTCCGCGAAGTGGTCCTCCTCCAGGCCGATCGCCACGCACAGTGCCTTCAGCAGGTCCTCGCCCACACGGTCCATGAGGGCGGTCCAGGCCATGGCCGAGCGCTCCAGCTCGGGCATGTCCGCCGGCCACCGGTTCGGGCCCTGCAGGTGCCAGTACTCCTCGCCCTCGCCGATGCGCTCGGCGGGCACGGGGGCGCGGTCCGGGGAGAAGTCCAGCTGCTCGCGCGAGTCGGGGCGGCCCTGGGTGCGCTCGGCGGCGACGGCGGAGTAGCCGCGCCAGTGGGGCGAGTCCTGGTTGTGCAGGGCGAGCTTCTCGGCCTCGGGCCGCGCGAAGAACTCCGCGGTGACGCGGAAGAGGTCGTCCACCTGGCCGGGCGCGGCCCCGTAGTCCACGATCTGGAAGAAGCCCACGTGGTGGGCCGCGTGGCGCAGCCGTGCGAGGAAGTCCGGGTCGAAGGAGCCATCGGGGCGGCGCATCCCGGACAGGTCGAGGACGGGCACCTCGAGCGGGGCGTCGTCGGCCGGGGCGGTGGCGGGGGTCTGCGCGGTCATGGGGGGCAGTCCAGCGTCGGCCGGGGCCCCGCCGCCAGTTCGCGTGACGCCGGCGGGCCCTGCGTGACGTCGCGTGACGTGCCAGCGTCACACTGGTGCTGGGCGCCGGGCGGGCGCCTATAGTGCCCCGCGATCAGTCCAGCAGGTCGCGCTCCACCCAGCGCAGCAGCGACTCGCCCGCCCGCTCGTGCACGTCCTCCGCGTTCCCGACGCCGCGGCCGGCCAGGTCCGCGGCGGTCAGCACCGGGTAGGGGGTGGCGGGGATCCCGTCGGCCGGCCGCACGTCCAGGTGCTCCACCGCGAGACCGATCGCGTGCAGCCGGTCCGCCATGGCGTAGTCCGTCCGCGAGTCCCCGGCGGTGAACCACCGGCCGGGCACGGGGACGCCCGCCTCGGCCATCAGGGCCCGGCAGCGGTCCACGCCCAGGTCCTTGCCGGAGGAGCGGTGCTCCACGTCCACCGAGATCACGGTGGGGTCCACGCGCACCTCGTCCGCGAGCCCGCGCTCGGCGAGCATTTCCTCGACCCCCGCGGCGACGTCGTCGCGCACCGCCTCGTACGCGGCCTGGTCCGCGCCCACCCGCATCTCGAGCGAGACCATGGCGAGCTTGGTGCGGTCCACGAACTGCAGGTCCCCGGCGCGCTCGCGGCTCAGCTCCCAGATGCGCTCGCGCAGGCCGGGGTCCAGGGCCATCGCCGGATCCGTGCGGACCCAGGCGGGCGCCGGCGCGTCCACGGTGACCTCCGGCAGGGTTCCGGCGGGGACCGCGGAGAACGGGAACCACACGGCGCCCTTCTCGCAGACGGCGAAGAACGGGGCGTCGGCGGGCAGGCCGGTGGCGCGCAGCGGGCCGATCACGCTGTGCAGCAGGAAGTCCGCCGAGCGGCCGGTGTTGAAGCCCACCGGGACGCCGCGGCCGGCCAGGCGCACCAGGGTGGCGACGATCCCGTCCGGGACGGTCCGGGTCTGCGTGGAGGCCACGGGGCCGTCCACGTCCAACAGCAGTCCGACGGGGGAGGGGGTGCTCATGAGGCCAGCGTAGGCGAGGCGAGGCAGGGCACCCCGTCACGACCGGTGCGCTGGGGGCAGGGCGCGTCTCAGCCGCCCGCAGCCGCGTTCCACGCGTGGATCGTGAACGAGGAGCGGAACGGGCGGACCCGCTCGTAGGCGGCGGCCGCGTCGTCGACGCCGAGGAGCCGGGCGCCCGTGGCCACCGCCGCGTCCCCGGGCAGGGGGACGTCCGGCGCATTGAGCACCCGCATGCTCACGTACGCCGCCGTCCACGGACCGACGCCGCGCAGGCCCACGAGCGTCTCGCTCAGCGCCTCCGGGTCCCGGGTCCGCTCCAGCAGGTCGGGGTCCTCGACCAGCGCCTCGGCGGCGCCCCGAAGCGCCTCGCGGCGGGCGGCGGGGCCGCGGTAGAGGGCGTGCAGTCCCTCGGCCATCCGCTCGGCGGTCGGGAAGAGCCGATCCACCGGGCCGTCGAATCCGAGGGAGGGCATGCGGGCGGCCATGTCCGCGAGCAGGGCGGTGGCCCGTGCCACGGTGATCTGCTGGCCGACGATCGCGCGGAACAGGCTCTCGTGGGGGTCCGGGCTCCCGGGCACGCGCAGCCCCGGGAACCGCGTGACGGACCGGGCCGCGGCCGGATCCTCACGCAGGGCCGCGTCCACGGCCTGGGGATCGGCGTCCAGGTCGAGCATCCGCCGCACGAGCCCGGCCGCCGCCGCGACGTCGTCGGGGTGCGCGTGCCGCAGCTCGAGGCGGACCGCGCCGTCGTCGTCGGACACCACGGCGACGGCGGGCCCGCGGGGGAGCGCGAGGACGCGCGTGTACGCGGCCTCGTCCACGTGCTCCACGCCGGGGACGGCGCGGGCGGCGTGGAAGCGCAGCAGGTGGTCGAACGCGAACGGCCGCCGGTACGGCAGGGCCAGGACCACGGCGTCGGGCGCGTCGCTCATGGGCACAGGGTAGGGGCCCCTCCGCCGTCCGGTCAGCCGAAGACGGCCGGCACGAGCGTGTACATCACGAGCATGATCAGGCCGATGGACACGACGTTGAGCCCGACGCCGGCGCGCACCATCTGCTTGATGCTCACCTCGCCGGAGCCGAACGCCACGGCGTTCGACGGCGTGGCCACGGGGAGCATGTAGGCGGAGCACACGGCCAGGGTCACGGCGATCGTCATGAAGATCGGGTCCATGCCCAGGCCCAGGGCCACGGCGCCGAAGATCGGGAAGAAGGCGGCCGCCGTCGCGGTGTTGGAGATCAGCTCGGTGAGCGCCAGGCCCACCACGACGACGATCAGCAGCACCACCCAGGCCGGCACGCCGCTGAGGCCGCCCACCTGGCCGCCGAGCCACTGGCTGAAGCCGGTGTTGGTGAACATGGCGGACAGGGACAGGCCGCCGCCGAACAGCAGCAGCAGGCCCCACGGGATCTCCTTGGCGGCGGACCACTGCAGCAGGGCGGTCTGCGAGGCGTCCTCGCCGCGTCGCCGGGCCGGGACGATGAAGCAGGCGATGGCGGCGGCGATGGCCACCTGGGTGTCGTCGATGGTGCCCAGCCACGGGGCGACGTCGGCCACGGCCGGGATGTCCGCGATGAAGGGGACGGCCACCCAGAAGAAGATCGCGGTCGCGAAGATCAGGGCGATGCGGCGCTCCGGCGTGGTCATGGGGCCGAGCTTGGCGAGCTCGCCGCGGATCATCTCGGCGCCGCCGGGGACCCGGTCCACCTCTGCGCGGAACACGAGCTTGGTGAGCACCACCCAGGCGATGAGCAACATGACGATCGCCCACGGCACGCCCACGAGCATCCACCGGCCGAACTGCATGTCGTAGTCGTGGTTCTCCAGCAGGTAGGCCTTCTCGGTGGCCAGGCCCAGGATGACGCCGCCCATCACGAGGAACACCACGGAGTTGGCGTAGGGGGAGGCCACCTCGGCCATGGTGCCCATCCCGAACAGCGGGAACGGGACGATCGGCAGCAGCGAGGTGACGGGGATCGGCACGGCCTCCGTCATCCACCACACGGCCATCCAGAGGGCGGCGCGGCCACGGCGCGGCCCTCGAAGGCGAGGGAGGAGGACATGGATGACCTCAGGGGAGGAGACGGGGAGCGGAGTGCTCCGGCTCACTCTAGGGAGGCCTTTCATGGATCAGGAGGACAGAGTGCGAAAGGATTGAGAGGTGGAGCCTCTCAATCTGTCCTCGCCTGGTCTTTCCCCCGCCGTGTGGCGCGTCACTACTGTGAGCCGCGTGGAGATCCGACACCTGCGCTCGTTCGTGGCCGTCGCCGAGGAGCGGCACTTCGGCCGCGCGGCCGAGCGGCTCCACATCGCGCAGCCCCCGCTCTCCCAGCAGATCAAGCAGCTCGAGGCCGCCCTCGGCGTCACCCTCCTGGAGCGCACCACCCGCCGCGTGGACCTCACCGACGCCGGCCGGCTCATGCTGGACCGCTCGCGGCAGCTGCTGACCGACCTCGCCTCCCTCGAGCACGACGTCCGCGAGGTCGGCCGCGGCGCCGCCGGCATCCTGCGGGTCGGCTTCGTCGGCTCGGCCACCTACCGGCTCATGCCCGCGATCGTCCGGGCCGCCCGCGACGCCATGCCGGGCGTGCGCCTGCAGATCACCGGCGAGACGATCACCCCCGCCCTCGAGGACGCCCTCCTGGAGAACCGCCTCGACGTGGCCGTGCTCCGCCCGCCCGTGCGGGCCGCCGAACTGACGCTCACCCCCGTCGAGGCCGGCCGCCTCCTCCTGGCCGTGCCCGCGGGCCACCGGCTCGCCGCCGAGGACGGCCCCGTCGCCCTGGCCGACCTCGTGGACGAGGAGTTCGTCTCCTACCCTCAGGACTCCGCGCTCACCGCGATCGTCCAGGAGGCCGCCCGCCGGGTCGGCTTCCGCCCCCGGCTGGTCCAGCGCGCGGGGGAGACCTCCACCGTGATGGCCTTCGTGGCCGCCGGACTCGGCGTCGCCGTCGTCCCCGACGACGTCCGCCGCCCGGGCGCCGTCTCCGGCGTCGCCTTCCGCCCCCTGTCGGACATGCCCGACGTCGAGCTCGCCGTGGCCGCCAAGGCCGACGCCCGCAGCCCCCTCGTCCCCGCTTTCGTGGAGCTCGCGCGCCGCACCGCGGCCGCGCTCGCGGAGGCGGGCGAGGACCCCACCTCCGACCCCGACCGCCCCGCCCAGGAGACGTGAGTGAAGATCACCCGCATCGAGGCCATCCCGTACGCCATCCCGTACACCCACCCCCTGAAGTTCGCCTCCGGCGAGGTCCAGACCGCCGACCACGTGCTGGTGCGCGTGCACACGGAGGACGGGATCGTGGGCGAGGCCGACGCCCCGCCGCGCCCATACACCTACGGCGAGACCCAGGTGTCCATCAAGAACGTGCTCGAGGAGGTCTTCGCGCCCCACGTGGTGGGCCTGAGCGTGTTCGACCGCTCGCAGATCCACGCGGTGATGCGCCGCACCATCCACAACCAGGTGGCCAAGGGCGCCCTGGACATCGCACTCTGGGACGCCATGGGCAAGGCCCTGAAGACCCCCGTCACGACGCTGCTCGGCGGGTGGACCGACTCGATGCGCGTGAGCCACATGCTCGGCTTCAAGCCCGCCCAGGAGCTCTTGGACGAGGCGCGCCACTTCGGCGAGGAGTACGGGATCACCACCTTCAAGCTCAAGACCGGCCGCCGGCCGCTCTCCCTGGACATCGAGGCCTGCCACGTCCTGCGCGAGGGGCTCGGCGACGACGTCGATCTCTACCTGGACGCCAACCGCGGCTGGACCGCGAACGAGGCCATGGAGGTGCTGCGCCGCACCGAGGGCCTGGGCCTGAGCCTGCTCGAGGAGCCGTGCGACGCGAAGGAGGCGATGAGCCGCCGTCGCCTGGTGGAGAAGTCCCCCATCCCCGTGGTCGGGGACGAGTCCGTGCCCACGGCCGGCGACGCCTCCCGCGAGCTGCTCTCCGGCGGCTGCAACGCCATCTGCATCAAGACCGCCCGCTCCGGCTTCACCGAGGCGCAGGAGATCCTCGGCCTGTGCACCGGCCTGGGTGTGGACGTGACCATGGGCAACCAGATCGACACCCAGGTCGGCTCCCTGGCCACCGTCACCTTCGGCGCCGCCTTCGAGGCCACCTCCCGCCGCGCCGGCGAGCTGTCCAACTTCCTGGACATGGCCGACGACCTGCTCGCCGAGCCCCTGCAGATCCGCGACGGCCGCATCGCCGTGCGCCACGTCCCCGGCGTGGGCGCCGCGATCGACGAGGACAAGCTCACCCGATACCGCACCGACCGCTGACCCCGGCGCCCACCGCGCCCGACGCCGGCCCGCACCGGGCCGGCGTCGCCCACCCCCGAAGACGACGCAAGGAGACCCCCATGCTGTTCCTCGCCCGGATGGACGTGACGTTCCCGGAGACCATGAGCGACGAGACGAAGGCCGGCTTCCAGGCCCGGGAGAAGGAGTACTCCGGGGACCTGCAGCGCCGCGGCGTGATGAAGGGGATCTGGCGGATCGTCGGCGAGTACGCCAACCACTCCGTGTTCGACGTGGACTCCCACGACGAGCTGCACGCGATCCTCTCCGGCTTCCCGATGTTCCCGTACATGAAGGTGCGCGTGACCCCCCTGGCGACGCACCCGAACGCCATCGCCGAGGACTTCTTCACCACCGCCGAGGACCGCGCCGCCCTCTGACGTGATTGAGAGCACCAGGCTCTCAATCATGCCCGATTGCGTCTTTCCCTCGGCTGAGAAGACGTCCTAGCCTGATCTCGATGGTGACGCCGATCACGCTGTGTCACCACCGCCGCACCCCGCACGTCCCCGCGAAAGGACGCCTCACCATGGTTCCCAACGAGTTCACCGGCGACGAGTCCGCCGCCGCCGCCGGCAACGCCGCCACCGACAACTTCCGCCGCGCCGGCAAGACCGGCGCCGCCCAGGTCGACCAGGCCCGCGTCAGCGAGCTCGCCGGCGCCCTGATCAAGGCCGCCAACGACATCGTCCTCGAGAAGAAGGTCACCTACGAGGAGTACAACGCCCTCAAGGCGTGGCTGATCAGGGTCGGCGACGACGGCGAGTGGCCCCTCTTCCTCGACGTGTGGCTCGAGCACTCCGTGGAGGACGTCGCCACCGAGCACCGCGAGGGCAACAAGGGCTCCATCGAGGGCCCGTACTACGTGCCGGACGCCCCGGTCCCCGCCGACGGCCACACCATCCCGATGCGTGAGGACGAGGGCGGCACCGCCATGGTGTTCCACGGCCAGGTCCGCTCCACCGACGGCACCCCGCTCAAGGACGCCAAGGTCGAGCTGTGGCACGCCGACAACGACGGCTTCTACTCGCAGTTCGCCCCGAACCTGCCCGAGTGGAACCTGCGCGGCTCCTTCCCCGTGGACGCCGAGGGCAACTACTCCATCAACACCGTGCAGCCCGCGCCGTACCAGATCCCGACCGACGGCGCGTGCGGCCAGCTGATCGCCGCCGCCGGCTGGCATGCCTGGCGCCCGGCCCACCTGCACCTGAAGGTGTCGGCCCCCGGCCACGAGCTGCTCACCGCCCAGCTGTACTTCCCCGGCGACGAGCACAACGACGACGACATCGCCTCGGCCGTGAAGCCCGAGCTGATCCTCGACCCGAAGCCCGCCGGCGAGGGCGTGGACGTGGAGTACGACTTCGTGCTCGACCCGGTGTCCGAGAAGACCCCGGAGACCGTCCCGGGCGCCTGATCGCCCGACCCGGCCCCGCGCCGGACTCCACGCAGGCCCGGTCCGCCCTCGAGGCGGGCCGGGCCTGCGGCGTCGTGCAGGAGGGCCCCACCCCCGACCCGTGCCCCCGGGCGGCCCGGCGGCTACGCTGACCCTGACGCGCGCCCCGCCGGGGCGCACCCCCGACACCCCGACCGACCCACACCCACGGGAGCACCCATGAGCACCGCCGCCGACCTCGGTTCGCACCGCAGCACCTTCGGTCCCGACGCCGCGGGCCGCGTCCCCAGCTCCGGGACGGGCCTGGCCTCCCCGGGCGGCCGCGTCGCCATGCTCCTCGTGGTGCTGGCGGCCCTGGTGGCCGCGTTCCTCGGCGCCGGCGTGGTGGCCGGGTTCGCCCCCGTGGCCGAGGCCTCGGGCGGCTGGCTCGGCCCGGACGCCACCTGGGTGGCCCCGGCGAGCCCCGCGTTCTCCATCTGGTCCGTGATCTACGCGGGCCTGCTGGCGTACGCCGTGTGGCAGTTCCTGCCGTCCGCCCAGTCCGCGCGGCACGACCGCCTGCGCCCCTGGATCCTCGTCTCCGTGCTGCTCAACGCCGCCTGGATCTGGACGGTGCAGCTGGGCCTGCTCGGGCTGAGCGTGGTGGTGATCGTCCTGCTGCTGGCGAGCCTGTGCCGCATCCTCATGCTCCTCGAGTCCGCCCGCGCCCACAGCTGGGGCGAGCGCATCCTGCTGGACGGCGTGCAGGGCCTGCACCTGGGCTGGGTCTCGATCGCGACCGTGGCGAACGTGGCCGCGTGGCTGGCCTCGACCGGCTGGACCGGCGACCCGTTCCAGCCGACCACGTGGGCGAAGATCATGATCGTGGTGGCCGTGCTCGTGGGCGCATTCACCGCGGTGTACGACGGCGGCCGCCCCGCCCCGGCGTTCGCCCTCGCCTGGGGCCTGGTGTGGATCGGCGTCGGCCGCGCGGACGGCTCGGGCCTGCTCTCGGGCAGCCTCGCCGTGCTGGCGTGGGGCGGCGCCGCGATCGTGCTGCTGTGCTGGGTCGCCGCGCTGCTGCTCTCCCGCCGCTCGGCCACGGGCGAGGCCCGCGACCTCGTCCTGGACGCCCTCGACGGCGGCGACGACCCCGTCGACGGCCGCCGCTGACCCTGGCGGGCTGCTTCCCCCACCGTCAGCCCCGCCGCTTTCGTGTGGGAAACGGGAGCCTTCCGGGTGCTTTCGTGCGGGAAACGGGAGCCTCCCCGGGCGTCACCATGGCGTCACCTGGACGTTCCCTGTGCCAGGATGAGGCCACACCGAGGGCCCTGCCGGACGGCGGGGCCCTTCCTCATGCCCTCCCCACCTCTCGCCAGGAGCTGCCTTGACCCCTCGCCTGTTCCCCCGCGCCGGCCTCGTCGCCGCGGCGGCCCTCTCCCTGGTCCTCACCGGCTGCACCCCCGCGGCCTCCGGCGACGACGTCGCGGCCCCCGCCTCGGCGGGCGCCCCGTCCAGCGGTGCCGCCGCGACGACCACCGCGCCTGCCGTCTCGTCGACGGCGTCGGCTGAGGCCGCCGACCGATCCCGGGCGGCGGAGTCCTCACGCGCGGCGGCACAGGCCAGCGAGGCCGAGCAGTCCCGACGTGCAGAGGAGTCCCGGGCTGCCGAGGCGCGCCGTGCGGAGGAGTCCCGAGCCGCCGAGGACTCCCGCGAGGCGGAGCGCTCCCGCCGGGCGGAGGAGTCCCGTGCGGCGGCCGCCGCGGCGGCCGAGGAGGAGGACCTCGACGCGGCCGGGAGCGCCGAGGACGCTGCGTGGGGCGGCACGGCCGGGGTCGAGGGAGACGTGGCCGTCGTGCAGTCCGTGGCGGACGGCGACACCCTGCGGGTCTCCCTGGACGGGGTCTCCACGCCGGTGCGCCTACTGAACATCGACACGCCGGAGACCCGCCATCCCTCGAAGCCGGTGCAGTGCCAGGGCCCGGAGGCCACGGCCGCCCTGAAGTCGATGATCGGCCCCGGGGACACCGTGGTCCTCCAGTACGACGACGTTCTCCTGGACCGCCACGACCGCCTGCTGGCCGGCGTCTTCGTGGACGGGGTCCTCGTCAACGCCGAGATGGCCCGCCTCGGCCTGGGCGAGCCCGTGGTCTTCGACGGCAACGTCCGGTTCCTTCCCGAGGTCGAGGCGGCGTGGGAGCAGGCCCGCGCGGACGGCGTCGGGCTGTTCTCCGGTGAGTGCGCCGTGGAGGAGGCGCCCGAGCCCGTGGAGGACGAGGCGCCGGCCGCCGTCGCCGAGCCCGCCCCCGTCCCCGCCCTGGCCGCGGGCTCCGGCCCTGTGCCCGGTGCGGACTTCGTGTGCCCGGACGACTTCCCGGTCAAGGGCAACGACAACTCCTTCATCTACCACGTGCCCGGCCAGCAGCACTATGGCCGGACTAACGCCCGCAACTGCTACGCCTCCGCCGCCGCGGCCGAGGCGGACGGGTACCGCGCCGCGAAGCGCTGAGCCCGCGCCGGCTCCCGTCTCCCGCACGAAAGCGCCCCGCCAGGCTCCCGTTTCCCGCACGAAAGTGCCCGGCCCTGCCCCGCGGACGACGACGGCCGCCCACCTCCGCGAGGTGAGCGGCCGTCGTCGGGCACGTCGGGGACCGGTCAGCGGTCCTCGTGGGTGGCGCGGAGCTCGTAGCCCTTCTCCTCGAGCTGCTCCTGCTTCTCGACCTTCTTCTCGAGGGCGGAGACGTCCTTCGGGGGCAGCTTCACGGCGTCCTCGGCGGGCATGCCCGCGGTGAGCTGCTTGGCGCGCTCCACCTCGGTGTCGATCTCCAGGCCGAGCAGCAGCACGATGTTGAAGATCCACAGGGCGAAGAGCAGGGCCATGACGCCGCCGATGGCGCCGTATGCAGAGTAGCCGGCGAGCGTGGTGAAGTAGAAGTACAGGCCCACGGCGGCCAGCACCATGCCGACCAGCGCGAAGATGTTGCCCGGGCCGAACATGCGGAAGCTGGGCTTCTTCACGTTGGGGGTCATGTAGTACAGGGTGGCGATCAGCACCAGGAGCAGGATGATAACGACCGGCCACTTCACCCAGGCCCAGATCGGCAGGAAGGTGTCCGAGAGGAAGTTCACCGCGGAGGTCATGCCCAGGGGCTGGGCGATGGGCGCGATCAGGCCTTCCACCAAGGAGCGGTTCAGAGCCAGGGAGATGAGCGTCAGCACGATGCCCGCCAACATGATCATGGTGGTCAGCAGGTTGGTCAGCGTCAGCTTCACGAAGCCGCGGCCCTCCGAGTAGTTGTAGACCTGGTTCGAGGCGCGGTTGAACGCCTTCACATAGGCCGAGGCGGACCACACGGCCGTCAGGATGCCGACGATCAGGGCGATGATGCCGCCGCCGGCCTGGCCCATCAGGTTGTTCACGACGTCGGACACCACGGTCTCGTAGTCCGGGGGCACCATCCCCGCCAGCTGCTGCACGAGGTCGTCCACGGCCGAGCGGTTGGAGGCCAGCACGAGCGTGAGGATGGAGAAGACCGCGAGCAGGGCCGGCGCCAACGAGAGCACCATGTAGTAGGTGAGCTTGGCGGCCAGGTCGGTGCCGCCGTCGTTGCCGAACTCCTTGACGGCGCGGGTCAGAGCGTACTTCCAGCCGCCGCCGTCCAGCTTGACACCCTGGAGCTTCTCGGTGCGCTCGTCGGGGTCGATCGTCGCGGCCTGCAGGGTCGCGTCCACAGGATGAATGGCCACGGGGGTGTCCTCTCGCGTCTGGGGAAGGAGGAATTCTGCCCCACCCTAGCCCACGTCCCCGCCTCACGCCCCGGGTGGAGCCGCGCTCCGTCGTCGTCAGTACACGTGTCCGGGACCACGACGACGGCGCGAGCCGGCCGCCCCCGGCCGCGGCGTCAGCACTCGATGACGTTCACGGCGAGGCCGCCGCGCGAGGTCTCCTTGTACTTGGACTTCATGTCCGCGCCGGTGTCGCGCATGGTCTTGATGGCCTGGTCGAGGGTGACGCGGTGGGAGCCGTCGCCGAGCAGGGCCAGGCGGGCCGCGTTGATGGCCTTCACGGAGGCGATGGCGTTGCGCTCGATGCACGGCACCTGCACGAGGCCGCCCACGGGGTCGCAGGTGAGGCCGAGGTTGTGCTCGATGCCGATCTCCGCGGCGTTCTCCACCTGGTCCACGGTGCCGCCGAGCACCGCGCAGAGGGCGCCGGCGGCCATGGAGCAGGCCGAGCCGACCTCGCCCTGGCAGCCGACCTCGGCGCCGGAGATGGAGGCGTTGCGCTTGTACAGGATGCCGATCGCGGCGGCGGTGAGCAGGAACTCCACCACCTTGTCGTCCCGCTCCTGCTGGGTGGCGTCCTGGGGCAGCACGAACCGCATGTAGTAGTGCAGCACGGCCGGGATGATGCCGGCCGCGCCGTTGGTGGGGGCGGTGACGATGCGCCCGCCGGAGGCGTTCTCCTCGTTCACGGCCAGGGCGAACAGGTTGACCCACTCCATGGCCCACATGGGGTCGGTGCGGTCGGTGGTCTCCAGCAGGTGGGCCCGCAGGGCGGGGGCACGACGGCGGACCTTGAGTCCGCCGGGCAGGATCGGCTCGGTCCGGGTGACGCCGTTGTGCACGCACTCCTGCATGACGTCCCAGATGGCCAGCAGCTGGGTGCGCAGCTCGCCCGGGTCGTGGCGGGTGGCCTCGTTGGCGAGCATGAGCTCGGCGATGCTCAGCCCGTTGGTGCGGCAGCGGCCGGCGAGCTCGGCGCCCGTGGCGAACGGGTAGGGCTCGCCGCCCTCGCCGTCGTCGTGGCGGCTGACGTCCCGGCTCTCGTCCAGCTCGGCCTCGAGCTCGTCCGAGGTGACCACGAAGCCGCCGCCCACGGAGTAGTAGTCGCGCGTGTGCAGCTGCTCGCCGTCGGCGTCGAAGGCTGTCAGGCGCATGCCGTTGGGGTGCCCGGGCAGCGTGCGGCGCATGTGCAGTGTCATGTCCTTCTGCCGGTCGAAGGCGATCTCGTGGCGGCCGTCCAGGGGCATGTGGCCGCCCTGGAGGATCTCGTCCACGAGGCCCACGCAGGCGTCCGGGTCGATGGTCTCCGGGTCCTGGCCGGCCAGGCCGAGGAGCACGGCGGTGTCCGAGCCGTGGCCGATGCCCGTGGCGGCGAGGGAGCCGAACAGCTCCGCCTCCACGCGCGCGGTGCGCTGCAGGACGCCGTGCTGGTCCATGCTCTGGGTGAAGCGGCGGGCGGCGCGCATCGGACCCACCGTGTGGGACGAGGACGGGCCGATGCCGATCGAGAACAGGTCGAGGACGCTCAGCGCCATGCTCAGGCTCCTTGGGGTGGGGACGGAGGGCGCGGCGGCCGGGGGTGGTGGCAGACGACGCGCGGCCGGGTCGTCCCGGCGCACCCCCACCCTAGGGGCAGGCGGGGTCCGGGGCCATGGAGCCGGGCGCGCTACTGCCAGGTAGGCCGACGTCTACGTGGCAGTAGTGCGCCCAGCAGGGAGTGATCGGAGGGCGCGACTCAGAGGATGTTGTCCTTCGACTCCTCCACCTGGGCGGCCGCCCGGAACGCGGCCAGGTCCCGCAGGTACTCGTCCGCGTGGCTGAACGCAGGCCCCTGCCCGGCCACGAGCATGACGCCCTCGAGCGGCTCGAACCGGGAGCGCCCGGCGTGGACGTCCTCGCCGGCGTCGGCGAGGGTGCGCAGCTGCCACCACGTGGGGGCCATGAGGTTGACCTCGCCGGCGCGGAAGCGGCGCAGCAGCTCGGCGGGGGAGGCCCAGCCGTGCTCGGCGGCCTCCGAGGACATCCGCTCGGGGCTCTGGCCCGCGGGCAGGTGCACGGCGAAGAAGAACGTGTCGTAGCGGCGCGGGCCGCCGTGCGGGGTGATCCACCGGGACCACGGCACGAGCGCGCCGGCGTCCGGGCGCAGCCCCTCGTCGCGCAGCAGGTCGCCGAAGTCCACCTCGTGCCGCTCGACGGCGTCGCGCAGGTCATCGGGCAGGGCCGCCACGCGGTCCGGGTCCACGGGGGCGCCCGTGGCGGCGTCCCGGGCCAGGAGCACGCCGGTCTCCTCGAAGGTCTCGCGCACGGCGGCGGCGAGCACGCGGCCGGCGCCCTCGGCGGGGTCGAGCGCGGCCAGGGTGCCCAGGGCGTCCACCGGCTCGTGGGGCAGGCCCAGTCGGCGGCCCCAGGCGACCAGGTCGGTGCCCTCCCACAGCGCGTCCGGCAGGTCGTCGGCGGGGTCCACCCGGCCGCCGGGGAAGGCTGTGGCGTGGGCGCTGAAGGCCATGCTCCCGGCGCGGCGCAGCGCGAACACGGAGGTGTCCCCGTCCTGCTCCGGGCGCACCAGCATCAGGGAGGAGGCGGGGACGGCCGGGACGTCGGGCCGATCTCCGTCGGCGGGGCCGTCGGCGGGGTCGGCGGAGGGTGCGGCAGGGCTCACGGAGGCTCCCCTGATCTTCGGTGGATGGCGGTTCGGCCGCGCCGTGGGCCGGCCCCTATTCTGTAGCGTAGGTCACTGTGCCCGGGGTGTGAGGCCCCGGGGCGAGAACGCGACGCGAGGAGGAGACGCCGTGAAGATCCTGGTGCTGGCCAAGCAGGTGCCGGACACGTGGCAGGAGCGTGAGCTGAGCCTGGACACGGGCTGGGTGGTGCGCGACGGCGCCGCGGAGCCCGTGCCGGACGAGATCAGCGAGCGGGTCATGGAGGTCGCCCTCGGCTGGCGGGACGCCGGGACGGACGCGGAGATCGTGGCCCTGACCGTGGGCCCGGAGGACTCCTCGAAGACGCTGCGCAAGATGCTCGCCATGGGCGCGGACGCCGCCGTGCAGGTCACGGACGACGCGCTCGTCGGCTCCGACGCCGTGGAGACGGCCCGCGTGATCGCCGCCGCGGTCGAGCGCGAGGGCGCCGACCTCGTGCTCGCCGGCACCGTGTCCACCGACGGCGGCACCGGCGTCGTTCCGGCCATGGTGGCCGAGCTCCTCGACCGCCCCTACCTGCCGCACGCCGAGGCCCCCCAGCTCGCCGACGGCGAGCTGACCGGCACCGTGGCGACCTCGGACGCGGACGTGCGCGCCGCCGTCGCCCTGCCCGCCGTGGCCGGCCTGACCGAGAAGACCGCCGAGCCGCGGTTCCCGAACTTCAAGAACATCATGGCGGCCAAGAAGAAGCCGCTGACCGTGCTGTCCCTGGCCGACCTGGGCATCGCCGCGGGCCCGGCCGAGGCCGCCTACCGCTCCGTGATGGTCTCGGCGGACACGCGCCCCGAGCGCGCGGCTGGCGAGAAGGTGTCCGACGACGGCACCGCCGCCCAGCAGCTGGTGGACTTCCTCGCCGGGCGGGGGCTGGTGTGAGCGCGAACGTGGAGGAGACCGAGATGACCATGCAGAACGACGCCGTGACCAGCGGCCGCACCGTGCTGGTGCACGCCGAGCTCGGCGCGGACGGCGCCCTGCGCCCCGTCGTGGCCGAGCTGCTCGGCGCCGCGGCCACCGTGGGCGTGCCCGAGGCCGTCCTGGTGACGGGCGCCGCGTCCCAGGACGCCGCCGTCGCCCGCCTGGGCGAGCTCGGCGCCGCCCGCGTGCACGTGCTCGTGGCCGAGGACGCCGCCGGCACCCTGGGCGACGCGGCCGTGCAGGCCCTCGCCGCGGTGACCGCCCGCACCGCCCCCGTGGCCGTGCTGCTCTCCGGCAGCCCGGAGTCCCGCGCCGTGGCCGGACGCCTGTCCGTCCGTGCCCGCGGCCCCGTGTGCGCGGACGCCGTGGCGCTGCGCTGGGCCGACGACGAGGTGATCGCCCGCCACTCCGTGTTCGGCGGCGACTTCCTCAGCGAGTCCACCGGCGAGGGCGGCCCGCGGATCATCACGATGCGCCCCGGCGCCGTCTCGGACCGCGCCCCGGCCGTGGCCTCGCCCGAGGTCGTGGAGGTGGCCGCCGCCGAGCTCGGTGCCGTCACCGCCGGCGCCCGCGTGCTCGAGACGACGCCGCGCGTCCAGCAGGCCGACCGTCCCGCCCTGCGCGGGGCCAAGACGGTCGTCTCCGGCGGCCGCGGCGTGGGCTCCGAGGAGGGCTTCGCGATCGTGGAGGAACTCGCCGACGCGCTCGGCGCGGCCGTGGGCGCCTCCCGCGCCGCCGTCGACGCCGGCTACACCACGGCGGACCGCCAGGTGGGCCAGACCGGCGTCATCGTGTCCCCGAACCTGTACATCGCCCTCGGCATCTCCGGCGCCATCCAGCACCTGGCCGGCATGAAGACGGCGAAGACCATCGTGGCGATCGACAAGAACGAGGACGCCGAGATCTTCGAGCACGCCGACTTCGGCGTGGTCGGGGACATCTTCAAGGTGGTCCCGCAGGTCATCGAGCAGCTGCGCGCCCGACGCGGCTGAACCGCTGCGGGCGCGGTCCACCCCGGACCGCGCCCCTCGGACGAGGAGAAGCATGTCCCCCCAGCGAATGGCCGGCTACGTCCCCCTCAAGGGCGCCCCCGCCGAGACCGAGCCCGCGCCGGCGACGACGACGGCGCCCGCCCCGGCCGCCCCCGCGGCGGGCGCGGCGACCGCGGCCGTCCCGGCCCCCGTGTCCGACGTGGCGGCGCCCCGCGTCCCGGCGTCCGACGTCCCCGTGGTCGATGCCCCCGCGGCGGTCCCGGCCGCCGAGGCCCCCGCCGCGCCCGCGCCGGTGCCGGCATCCGACCTGACGCCCCTGGCCTCGCGCCAGCGCATGGCCGGCTACGTCCCGCTCGCCCGTGAGGCGGAGTGGCTCGGCGGCGCCGCCGCCCCGGCGGCCGCTCCGGTCTCGGGCACCCCCGCGGGTGCCCCGGCCGCGGCCCCCGCGCCGATCGCCGCCTCCGCGTCACCGACGCAGTCCCCGCGCCCGGCCGAGCCCGCCGCCGCGCAGCCCCGGCTCGCCGAGCAGGACGTCGCCGCGGCCCGCCCCGCGGCCGCCGCCCCCGTGGCCGTCGAGTCCGACCTCGTGCCGCTGGGGCAGCGCCGCCGCATGGGCGGCTACGTGCCCCTGGCCCGCGAGGGCGAGTGGTTCGCCGAGCTGGCCGCCGCGGACGCCGCGCCCGCCGGCGAGACGGCGGAGCCCACCGTGCTCGAGGCCGCCCACGACGACGCCGCCCCCGCGGCCGAGCCCGCCGTGACCGAGCCCGCCGCACCGACCGCAACGACTGCCATCGCCGGTGCTACCGCCCCGGCGACGACCGCGGCCGCGCAGGCCCCCGCCGCACCGGCTCAGCCGGCGGCCGCTGCCGTCGCGCCCACGGCGCCGGACACCCGCTCCGCGCCGCCGGCCTCGGCGGCCCAGCCGCCGCGCGCCGAGCCGGCCGCCGCCTCCGGCCGCCCGGCCCGGGCGACCAAGAAGACCGACGCGGCCGAGGAGGCCCCGGCCCCGTCCCGGCTGCGGAAGGCGCTGCCGCTGGTGGCCGGCGTCGTCGTGCTGGCGCTGGTGGCCGTGCTGGCGGCCCGCTGGCTGCGGACCCTGGACCCGGTGGCGGACTTCATCGCCGCCTACGACGGACACCCGGCCCTGGCCGAGGGCACGCCCGTGGGCATGCCGCCGTGGCTGGGCTGGCAGCACTTCCTGAACATGTTCCTGATGGTGCTGATCATCCGCACGGGCCTGCAGATCCGCAACGAGACCCGGCCCCCGGCGAACTTCACGCCGAAGAAGGACGGCGCGTTCTCCGCGCGCGGCAACACCCCGAAGAAGTTCTCGCTGACGATCTGGACGCACCAGGCCCTCGACGCCCTGTGGCTGCTCAACGGCGTGGTGTTCGTGGTGCTGCTGTTCGTCACGGGCCAGTGGGCGCGGATCGTGCCGACGGACCCGTACGTGTTCCACCACGCCCTCTCCGCCGGGATCCAGTACCTGTCCCTGGACTGGCCCACGGAGAACGGCTGGGTGCACTACAACGCGTTGCAGATGCTCTCGTACACGCTCGTGGTGTTCGTGGCCGCCCCGCTCGCCGCGCTCACCGGCTGGCGCATGTCCTCCTGGTTCCCCACGGAGGCGAAGGGCCTGAACAGGGCGTTCCCCATGGAGGCCGCCCGCAAGGTGCACTTCCCGGTGATGCTGTTCTTCGTCCTGTTCATCCTGACGCACGTGTTCCTCGTGTTCTTCACGGGTGCCCTGAAGAACCTCAACCACATGTACACCTCGCGCGGCGACGCCACCGACGCGTGGGGCCTCGTGGTGTTCCTGGTCAGCGTGGCGGTCACCGCCGCCGCCTGGTTCCTGCTGCGGCCCTCCTTCACGGCCCCGGCGGCCTCGAAGTTCGGCACCGTGGGCCGCTGAGCACGTCCCTCGCCCCGCATCACGACGGCGCCCCCTCCCGGATCGGGAGGGGGCGCCGTCGTTCGGGGGTAGCGCGCCCCGCCGTCCACTCCACCCCTCCCGGTGTCCACCTGATGGAACGCGGAGAAAAAATGTTTGATGTCCAACAGTCGACCCCTAGTGTGATCTGCAACACGTCGAAGCCGCCCGCCGACGTGTCCCCCGCACCCTAGGAGCGTCACCTTGGCCGAGTTCTCCGCTGCGCCGACCGCACACCCCGCCGAGTCCGACACCCACGTCAGCCCCGCCCAGCGCCGCAAGGCGTTCGTGGGAGCCATCGCCGGCCACCTCATCGAGTGGTACGACTACGGCGTCTACGGCTTCCTCGCGGTGTACGTGGCCGCCAACTTCTTCAAGAGCGAGAACCCGATGGTCGGCATCCTGGCCGCCTTCGCCGTCTTCGCCCTCAGCTTCTTCGTCCGGCCGCTCGGCGGCCTGTTCTTCGGCCCCCTCGCGGACAAGATCGGCCGCCGCAAGACCCTCATGATCGTCCTGGGCCTGATGTGCGGCGCCACCGCCGTGATCGGCATGCTGCCCACCTATGCCACCATCGGTGTCGCCGCCCCGATCCTGCTGGTGCTCATGCGCCTGGTGCAGGGCTTCTCCGCCGGCGGCGAGGTCTCCACCATCTCCGCCTTCGTGGCCGAGTACGCCGTCAAGGGCCGCCGCGGCTTCGCCACCTCCTTCCTCATGGTCACCGCCGCCTCCGGCCTGCTGCTGGGCGGCGTCGTCGCCAACGGCCTGGGCGCGATCATCGGCACCGAGGCCATGGCCGAGTGGGGCTGGCGCCTGCCGTTCCTCCTCGCCGGCGTCCTCGGCGTGGTCGCCGTGTTCATCCGCATGAAGCTCGAGGACAGCCCCGAGTTCCGCCGCCTGCACTCCGAGGGCAAGACCTCCAAGACCCCGCTGCGCGAGACTCTGCGCTACCAGCGCCAGCTCTTCTTGATGGGCGCCCTCATCACCCTGCTCGGCTCCACCTTCTACCTGGTGCTGACCTACCTGACCACCTACATGCGCACCATCCTGGAGCTCACCCCGGGGGCCATCTTCTGGCTCGTGCTGCTCACCGGCGCCGCCGCGGCGGCCTTCATGCCCGTCGGCGGCGCGATCTCGGACCGCATGGGCGACCGCCGCCCCATGCTGGCGATCGGCGCCGTGCTGGTGGCCGGAGCCGTGGTCTGGTTCTTCCTCACCGCCCCCGGGACGGACGGCGGCCTGCCGCTCGTGCCCTCGCTGCTGGCGCTGGGCATCACCACCGGCCTGTACTGCGGCGTCCCCTACGCCACCATGACCGAGCTGATGCCGGCACACGTCCGCTCCACCGGCATCGCCCTGGGCTACAACGTCCCGGTGGCCGTGTTCGGCGGCTCCGCCCCGTTCATCGCCAGCTGGCTGATCAACGAGACCGGCGACGTCGCCTCCCCGATGTACTTCTTCCTCCTGACCGCGGCCATCGCCCTGGTGGGCGTCGCCATGCTGCGGCCCACGGACCTGCTCGGCCACGAGGATGTGCCGGTCACCGGCTCCATCGACGCCGTGGGCGGCAAGGTGACGCGCACTGTCGCCCCGCGCCCCAAGGCCGACGCTCTCTGACCCGAGCCGCCGCCGACGACGGCGCCCCCGCCTCCCGTGGATCGCACGGGGGCAGGGGGCGCCGTCGCGTCCGGGGCCGGCGACCCGGGGTCAGCGGGCGGCGCGGAAGGTGACCTGCACCTGGACCATCGGCTTCTCGGCGACCGGGGCGCCGTCCTCGCCCACGGGCACGAGGTCCACGTCCACGAGGCGCAGGGAGCGGCCGGCGTGGCGCACGCGGGTCAGGGCGACCATCTCGCCGTGGCCGGGCCGGGTGAACACCACGCGGACGGCCTGGACGTCGTAGAGCTCGCGGTCCGGCATGGCCGCCTGGGCCGCCACGACGGCGCGCAGCGTCATGGCGCCGCCGTGCACGGCGCCGGAGGGGTTGGCCAGCTCCGGCTTCGGCGCGAACCGGGCGCCGGGGGCGACGGCGGCGGTGACGGCCGGGCGGACCGCGCGGTCCGCCGGGGGCAGCGTCTCCGGGCGCGCGGCGAGCAGCCCCGGCATGGGCACGCGGGTCTCGGGGCCGCGCGGCAGGGCCGCGGCCGCGGTGAACGCGGCCCGGTTCTCCGGGGCGCCCGTGGGCACGGCCTGGAACCAGCCGGTCGCCTCCACGATGCGGCGGCCCTCGGCGTCCTCCAGCCAGGCGCGGCCCACGCCGCCGCCGGCGTCCCAGGACAGGGGACGGGTCCAGCACTCGAGCAGCGGGCCCTCGGTCCGACCCTCGGTGATCGCGGCGGCGTCGAAGGCCGGCAGCGGGGCGAGGACGTTGATCTGCAGCTCCGTGGTGACCACGGTCTCCACGCCGGGCGCGGCGTGGTGCACGGCCACGGCGGTGGCGTTGTCCATGATCACGGTGGCGGCCGCGCCCGTGGGGCGCCCGTCCAGGTCGAGGCACCAGGGGCCCGCCTCGAACGCGGCGGGGTTGAGGGCGCCGTCGCGCTCGGGCATGGCGGCGTGGCGGCGGATGCCGAAGAGCTGCTCGGTGCGGCCCGAGGCGTGGGCGCGGGGGCCGGTGGGGGAGTCGGCGGCGGGGCGGAGGGAGTTCTGCACGGTCAGAACGCTAGCGGACCGGCCGCGGGCCGCCGCATCGCAGATTATTGGATGTCCTAGTATATTGGTGAGGGCAGTCACACCCGATGCCGCCGCCCGGTCGCCATGCCACCGCATGGGCCGCCCGCCGTGGCCCGCCGAACGCCAGGAGTACGCCCGCATGTTCCCCATCACCGACGACCAGGAGGCCCTGGTCGACGCCGTCCGCGACTTCGCCCAGCAGCGCGTCGCCCCGCACGCCCTCGAGTGGGACGCCGAGAAGCGCTTCCCCGTGGACGTCCTGGCCGAGGCCGGCGAGCTCGGCCTGGGCGGCATCTACGTGGGGGAGGAGCACGGCGGCACCGGCCTCGAGCGCAAGGACGCCATCCTGATCTTCGAGGAGCTCTCCAAGGCCGACCCGGCCTTCGCCGCCTACATCTCCATCCACAACATGGTGGCCTGGATGATCGACTCCTACGGCAACGACGAGCAGCGCGCCACGTGGATCCCCGAGCTCATGAGCATGGAGCACCTGGCCAGCTACTGCCTCACCGAGCCCGGCGCCGGCTCCGACGCCGCCGCGCTCAAGACCCGCGCCGTCCGCGACGGCGACGACTACGTCCTCAACGGCGTCAAGCAGTTCATCTCCGGCGCCGGCTCCTCGGACTACTACGTGGTGATGTGCCGCACCGCGGACACCGGCGCCAAGGGGATCTCCGCCGTCGTGGTCCACAAGGACACCCCAGGCCTGTCCTTCGGCCCCAACGAGAAGAAGATGGGCTGGCACACCCAGCCCACCCGCCAGGTGATCTTCGAGGACGTCCGCGTCCCCGTGGCCAACCGCCTCGGCGAGGAGGGCGACGGCTTCCGCATCGCCATGAAGGGCCTGAACGGCGGACGCCTGAACATCGGCGCCTGCTCGATCGGCGGCGGCCTGGCCGCCCTGGACAAGGCCACCCGCTACCTCAAGGAGCGCAGCGCCTTCGGCGAGCCGCTCACCACCAAGCAGGCCCTCGTCTTCGAGCTGGCGGACATGGCCGTGAAGCTCGAGACCGCGCACACCCTGCTCATGCGCGCCGCGGACGCCCTGGACCGCAACGACCCGGACACCGTCCGCCTGTGCGCCATGGCCAAGCTCGTGGCCACCGAGTCCGGCTACGAGGCCGCCGACGCCGCCCTGCAGCTCCACGGCGGCTACGGCTATCTCCACGAGTACGGCGTGGAGAAGCTGGTCCGCGACCTGCGCGTGCACCGGATCCTCGAGGGCTCCAACGAGATCATGCGCATGATCGTGGGCCGTGGCCTGATCGGCGGCTGACCCCTCTCACCCACGCGGACGGCCCCTCCGCCCGGTCTCCCACCGGGCCGAGGGGCCGTCGTCGTCCTGTCGTGCCGAAGAGAACTCCGCGGTCACTCCCTGACGGATCCCACGGGCGGATGCGTCAGGAGATGACCGCGGAGCGGTGGGCCGGCCTCAGCTCAGCTCGAGCGGGGCCACACCGGGGACGGGCTCGAAGTGCGCGGCCACGGCGTCCGCGGTCACGTCCTCGAGGCGGGCGGGGGACCACTTCGGGTCCTTGTCCTTGTCCACGAGCAGCGCGCGGATGCCCTCGGGCATGTCCGAGGCGCGCATCAGGTGCGCGCCGACCGTGAACTCCTGGCGCAGCGCCTCGGCCACGGTCAGGTCCTCGCCGTGGGCGGCCAGGCGTGCCTGGGCCTCGTGGGCCACGGTGACGGCGGTGGGGGACTTGGCGCGGATCGCCTCGGCGGCGGCCCGGGCGGCGTCGGCGTGCTCGCCGTCGCCGGCGGCGCGCTCGTCCAGGGCGGCGAGGACGTCCGCGGCGCTCTCGCGCCCGTACGCGTCCTCGATCCACTCCCGCCCGGACACGAGGGCCGAGGCGGGGCGGTCGGCCTCGGCCACGGCGAACCGGGCGAGCACCTCGTCCGCGGCCGCGAAGGCGGCCTCGTCGCGGGCGCCGTCGCCCTCCGGGGCGTCCCCGAGCCCGCCGAGAGCCTCGGCGAGCGCCTGCTCGAGCTCGTCGAGCCGCGCGGAGTCCACGAACGCGTCGGCCAGGCCCAGGGCCACGGCGTCGGCGCCGGAAGCGTGCGCGGAGGTGGCCGCGAGGTGCCGGCCGGCGTGGAACGGGGCCCGGGCCAGGTGGAACGAGCCGCCGACGTCCGGGGTGAACCCGATCGCCGTCTCCGGCATGCCGGCGCGGGTGCGCTCGGTGGCCACGCGGTGGGAGCCGTGCACGGACACGCCCATGCCGCCGCCCAGCACGATCCCGTCCATGAACGCCACGTACGGCTTCGGGTAGCCGGAGATGCGGTGGTTCATCCGGTACTCGTCCCGGAAGAACTGCGCGGCCTCCTCGAATCGTCCGCCGGTGATGGACGCGTGCAGGGAGACGACGTCGCCACCCGCGCACAGCCCCTTCTCGCCGGCGCCGCGGATCAGGACGCCGCGCACGGCCGGGTCGGCGGCCCAGGCCACGAGGGCCTCGTCGATCTGCTGCACCATCGGGTGGGTCAGCGCGTTGAGGGCGCGGGGCCGGTTGAGGGTGATGCGGCCGAGGCCGTCGCGGACCTCGAGGAGCAGGTCGTCCGCCGGGGCGTCCTGCCCGGCCGCGCCCGCCGTCGTCGTGGTGGGGGTCCGGCTCATCGGTGCTGCCACCCCGCCTCGCGCTTGTTCGCGAAGGCGTCCATGCCCTCCTTCTGGTCCGCCGTGGCGAACGCGGAGTGGAACACGCGGCGCTCGAAGGCGATGCCCTGGGCGAGGGTGGTCTCGAACGCGGCGTTGACGGTCTCCTTGGCCATCCACGCGGCGGGCTTGGACTTGGAGGCGATCGCGGCGGCCACCTCCTTCGCCTCCTCGAGGGCCGTCTCGTCCGGGACCACGCGGGAGACGAGGCCGATCCGCTCGGCCTCGTCGGCGCCCACCATGCGGCCGGTGAGGATCATGTCCATCGCCTTGGCCTTGCCCACGGCGCGGGTCAGGCGCTGGGAGCCGCCCATGCCGGGGATGACGCCGAGGTTGATCTCGGGCTGGCCGAACTTCGCGCCCTCGCCGGCCACGAGCACGTCGGCCATCATGGCCAGCTCGCAGCCGCCGCCGAGGGCGTAGCCGGTCACGCACGCCACGATCGGGGTGCGGGCGCGGGTCAGCGCGTCCCAGCCGGCGAACCAGTCGGCGGCGTACATCTCGGAGAACTCCTTGGCGGCCATCTCCTTGATGTCCGCGCCGGCGGCGAACGCCTTGGGGGAGCCGGAGAGCAGGATCGCGCCCACCTCCGAGTCGGCGTCCAGCTCCTGCACCGCCGCGACGACGGCGCGCATCGTCGCCTCGTTCAGCGCGTTCAGGGCCTTCGGCCGGTTCAGGCGGATGTGGCCGACCCGGCCCTGCCGCTCGACGATGATCGGCGACTCGGCGCCGTCCGGGGTGGTCTGCTCGCTCATGCCTCGCTCCTGTCCGTGTGTGATGCTCGGATGTCCTCGATGATGCCGGAAAAGTCGCGGGCGGCGCCTTCTCCGGCGGCGTACTCGGCGTACTTGGCCTGCGCGAGGCGGCCCAGGTCGGCCGCCACGCCCTGCTCGTCCAGGGCCGCGAGCGCGAGCCCGAGGTCCTTGGCCATCAGGGCGCCGGCGAAGCCGGGCTGGAAGTCCCGGTTCGCGGGGGAGCCGGGGACGGGGCCGGGCACCGGGCAGTTGGTGGTCAGGGACCAGCACTGGCCCGAGGCCTTGCTCATCACGTCGTAGAGCGCCTGGTGCTCGAGGCCGAGGCGCTCGCCCAGGACGAAGGCCTCGGCGACGGCGATCTGCGTGACGCCCAGCACCATGTTGTTGCAGATCTTCGCGGCCTGGCCGAGGCCGGAGCCGCCGCAGTGCACGATCCGCCCGCCCATGACCTCGAGCAGCGGCAGCACCTCGGCGTACACCTCGTCCGCGGCACCCACCATGAAGGCGAGGGTGCCGGCCTCGGCGCCCACCTGGCCGCCGGAGACCGGGGCGTCGGCGGCGCGCATCCCCGCGGCCTCGGCCGCCTGCGCGGCCTCGCGGGCCTCGGCGACGTCGATCGTGGAGCAGTCCAGGAACACGGTGCCCGGGCGGGCCGCATCGAGCAGCCCGGGGGCGCCCTCGCGGCCCCGGTAGACGTCCAGCACCAGGCGCCCGTTGGGGAGCATGGTGAGCACGACGTCGGCCTCCGCGGCCGCCGCGGCGGTGTCCGTGACCGTCTCGATGCCGGCCGCGCGGGCCTTCTCGAGCGCCTCGGGCACGAGGTCGAAGCCGAGCACGCGGTGGCCCGCGGCGGCGAGGTTGGCGGCCATGGGGCCGCCCATGTGGCCGAGGCCGAGGAACAGGACGGTGGTCATGGGATCCTCCTGGGGGAGCGGGTGGGCGGCGGTCAGGAGCCGGCGGGCATCACGAAGCTGGCGCCCTCGCGCACGCCCGAGGGCCAGCGCGTGGTGATGGTCTTGGTCTTGGTGTAGAACTTCAGGCCGTCGGTGCCGTGCTGGTTCAGGTCGCCGAAGCCGGAGGCCTTCCAGCCGCCGAAGGTGTAGTAGGCGATCGGGACGGGGATCGGCACGTTGACGCCCACCATGCCGGTCTCCACGCGGGTGGCGAAGTCGCGGGCGGCGTCGCCGTCGCGGGTGAAGATGGCCACGCCGTTGCCGAACTCGTGCTCGTTGACGAGGGTGAGCGCCTCCTCGTAGTCCGCGGCGCGGACCACGGAGAGCACCGGGCCGAAGATCTCCTCGCGGTAGATGCTCATGTCCGCGGTGACGCGGTCGAAGAGGGTGGCGCCCACGTAGAAGCCGCCCTCGTGGCCCTCGACGACGACGCCGCGGCCGTCCTCGACCAGGTCGGCGCCGGCCTCGGCGCCGGCGGCGATGTAGCCCTCGATGCGCTCCTTCGCGTCCTTCGAGACGACGGGGCCGAAGTCGGAGGACTCGTCCAGGGACGGGCCGACCTTGAGGCGGCGGATGCGCTCGCTGAGCAGGGCGACCAGGCGGTCGGCGGTCTCCTCGCCCACCGGCACGGCCACGGAGATGGCCATGCAGCGCTCGCCGGCGGAGCCGAAGGCGGCGCCGACCAGGGCGTCGGCGGCCATCTCGAGGTCCGCGTCCGGCATGATCACGGCGTGGTTCTTGGCGCCGCCGAAGCACTGCGCGCGCTTGCCCATGCGGCCGGCGTGGGCGTAGATGGACTGCGCGATCGGGGTGGAGCCCACGAAGCCGACGGCCTTCACGCGGGGGTCCTCGATGAGCGCGTCCACGGCGGTCTTGTCGCCGTGCACCACGTTGAGGGCGCCGGCGGGCATGCCCGCCTCGAAGGCCAGCTCGGCCAGGCGCACGGGCACGGAGGGGTCCCGCTCGGAGGGCTTGAGGACGAAGGCGTTGCCGGCGGCCAGGGCGATGCCGGCCTTCCACAGCGGGATCATCGCCGGGAAGTTGAAGGGGGTGATGCCCACGGCGATGCCGAGGGGCTGGCGGATGGAGTGCACGTCGATGCCGGAGCCGGCGTTGGAGGAGAACTCGCCCTTGAGCAGGTGCGGGGCGCCGGCGGCGAACTCCACGACCTCGACGCCGCGCTGGATGTCGCCCTTGGCGTCCGGGAAGGTCTTGCCGTGCTCCTGGGAGAGCAGGGTGGCCAGCTCGTCCACGTTCTCGTTGATCAGGTCCACCCACTTGAGCAGGATGCGGCCGCGGCGCTGGGGGTTCAGCGCGGACCAGGCGGCGAAGCCCTTCTCGGAGGAGGCGAGGGCCGCGTCGATCTCCTCGACGGAGGCCAGCGGCACGCGGCCCTCCACCTGGCCCGTGGCGGGGTGGTAGACGTCGCTGTGGCGGCCGGAGGAGCCGTCGACGCGCTCGCCGTGCACGAAGTGGGGGATCGCGGGGGCGGTGGTCGTGGTCGCGGTCTTCTCGGACATGGGGGCTCCTCGCGGGTCCAGGCGATGGGGCGGGCACCGGGCGGTGGCCGCCCGCGGCCGAGCGTGGCAGGCTCGGTCGCGCGGTGTGATCTGGGTTACTCATCCGCTAATCTAGGGTGAGAACGTAGGACATGCAACTATCCAACCTGGGAAATATCCTCGGATGAAGGGAGGGTCCCTCCATGGACCTGTCGAACCAGAGCGCGATCGTCACCGGAGGGGCCTCCGGCCTCGGCCACGCCACCGCGCGCCGCCTCGCGGAGGCGGGCGCCGCCGTCGTGGTGGTGGACCTGCCGGACCGCGAAGGCGAGACCCTCCGGGCGGACGCCGTCGCCACCCTGGGCCCGCGCGCCCGCCTCGTCACCGGCGACGTCACCGCCGAGGCCACCGCCGAGGAGGCCGTGGCCGCCGCCCTCGAGGCCGGGCCGCTGCGCGTGCTCGTCAACTGCGCCGGCGTCGCCACCCCCGGCAAGCTCGTGGGCCGCGGCGGGCCGCTCTCCGCCGAGGTGCTCACCCGCGTGCTGGCCATCAACACCGTGGGCACCGTGAACTTCATGTCCCGCGCCGCCGCCGCCATGCAGGGGCAGGAGCCGCAGGGCGAGGACCGCGGCGTGATCGTCAACACCGCCTCCGTGGCCGCCTACGACGGCCAGATCGGCCAGATCGCCTACGCCGCCTCCAAGGGCGCCGTGGTGTCCCTGACCCTGCCCGCCGCCCGGGAGCTCGCGGCGTCCCAGATCCGCGTGGTCACCATCGCGCCGGGCCTCATGGAGACCCCCATGATGGCGGGCCTGCCCGAGGCCGCCCGCGAGGCGCTGGCCACGAAGACCCCGCACCCCGCCCGCCTGGGCCGCCCCGAGGACTACGCGCTGCTCGTGGAGCAGATCGTGGCGAACCCGTTCCTCAACGGCGAGGTCATCCGCCTCGACGGCGCCGTGCGCCTCGAGCCCAAGTGAGCTGAGGGGCACGCTCAGGCGGAGGGGCGCTCCGCCGTCGTGTCGGCGCCGTCGGCCTCGAAGTCGCCGGCGCCGGCGCGGAAGCGGCCGAAGATGTCGATGAGCGCGTCCACGTCCGCCTCGTCGAAGCCGGTGCAGCTGAAGACCTCCTCGTTGAGGGTCTCCGTGGCGGCGACGGCCACCCGCCGGCCCTCGTCCGTGAGGGCGAGCACGAGCGCCCGGCGGTCGGACTCGTGGGGCGTGCGCTCCACGAGGCCCGCGGACTCGAGCCGGTCCACCGCGTTGGTCACCGAGGTGGGGTGGACCTGCAGCAGCGCGGAGGCCTTGGACATGCGCATGCGCTTCTCGCGGGAGAAGTTCAGCAGCGCGAGCAGCTCGTAGCGGGCGAAGGTGAGCCCGAACGGCTTGAGGGCCGCCTGGGTGCGGCCGAGCAGGATCTGCTGGGCGCGCATGATGGAGGTGACCGCGGCCATGGGCCGGGCGACGTCGCCCCATCCGTGGCGCTCCCAGTTCCGGGCGGCCTCCCGGATGGGGTCCTGGGGGAGGGGTGTGTTCTTCATGGCGGTCCAGACTAGCGCCGGGCCGGGGGCGCCCCGCCGCCGGTGGGGCGGCGGGGCGGGTCGGCGTCAGCGCGTGAGGTCCAGGTCCTCCTCACGGAACTCGGTGCCGTAGCCGCTCGGGGCGGTGCCGGTCTCGGAGCGCTCCACCTCGGCCTTGCGCAGCTCCACGCGGCGGATCTTGCCGGAGATGGTCTTGGGCAGCTCGAGGAACTCGATGCGGCGGATGCGTTTGTACGGGGGCAGCTGGGTGAGCGTGAACTGCAGGATCGACTGCGCGGTCTCCGCGGTGGGCTCGTGCCCGGGGGCCAGGGTGACGAACGCCTTAGGCACGGCCAGGCGCAGCTCGTCCGGGGTGGGGACGATGGCCCCCTCCATCACGGCCGGGTGCTTGACCAGCACGGACTCCAGCTCGAACGGGGACACCTTGTAGTCCGAGGACTTGAAGACGTCGTCCGCGCGGCCCACGTAGGTGAGGACGCCGTTCTCGTCCCGGCTGGCGATGTCCCCGGTGTGGAACACGCCGTCCCGGAACACCTCGTCCGTCTTCTCCTGGTTGCCGAAGTAGGACTTCAGCAGGCCCACCGGGCGCGGGTCCAGGCGCAGGCAGATCTCGCCCTCGACGGCCTCCTGGCCGGTGAGCGGGTCGATCAGCACCACGTCCATGCCCGGCAGCGGGCGGCCCATCGAGCCGATGACGACCTTCTGGCCCGGGGTGTTGGCCACCTGCAGGGTGGTCTCGGTCATGCCGAAGCCGTCGCGGATGGTGGCGCCCCAGGCCTTCTGGACCTGGTCGATCACCTCGGCGTTGAGCGGCTCGCCCGCGGAGATGGTCTTGGTGGGCGGGGTCTTCAGCTGCGCGAGGTCCGCCTTGATGAGCATGCGCCACACGGTGGGCGGGGCGCAGAAGCTGGTGACGCCGTAGCGGTCCATGTTGGCCATGAGGGCGGCCGGGTCGAACTTGCGGGCGTTGTGCACGAAGATCGTGGCCTCGGCGATCCACGGGGCGAAGAAGTTGGACCACGCGTGCTTGGCCCAGCCGGGGGAGGCCACGTTGAGGTGCACGTCGCCCGGCTGCAGGCCGATCCAGTAGAGGGTGGTGAGGTGGCCCACCGGGTACGAGGTGTGGGTGTGCTCCACGAGCTTCGGCTTCGAGGTGGTGCCCGAGGTGAAGTAGAAGAGGAGCGTCTCGTCCGCCGGCGTGGGCTCGGCGGGGGACAGCTCGGCGGAGGCGCCGGCGGCGTCGTCGTAGGAGAGCACGCTGTGGCCGGGGACCTCGGGGACCTCGGGGGCGCGGCGGGCCTCGCCCTCGGCGAAGACGCCGGGTACGTGGACCAGTCGCAGGCCCTCGCCGACGCCGGCGAACTTGGCCAGGTCCTCGGCGCCGGCCACGGCCCAGGCGGCGTCCGCGCGGCTCACGCGGTCCTCGAGGTCGGCGGAGGTCATCTGGGTGGTGGTGGGGACCATGACCACGCGCAGCTTGATGCAGGCGAGCATGAACTCCCACAGCTCCACCTGGTTGTTCAGCATGAGGATCAGGCGGTCGCCGCGGCGCAGGCCCTGCTCGGCGAGCCAGTTGGCGGCGCGGTTGGAGGCGGCCGAGAGCTCGGCGAAGGTCCGCTCGGTGCTGCGGCCGTCGTCCTCGGCGATGATCAGCGCCGGCACGTCCTGGCGGGCCGGGTCCTGGGCGAGGCGGTCGAACCAGTCGAAGCCGAAGTTGAAGTGCTCGAACCGGGGCCACTCGAACTCGGCGCGGGCGCGCTCGTAGTCGGTCTGGCACTCGACCAGCAGGTCGCGGGCCGCGCGGAACACCTCCGTCGGAGACGCGGCGTCGGCGGGAGTGCGGTCCTGGACGGTCATGGGTCCCTCCTCGGGATGGGCGCTGAACGGGTCCTTGGCCGGAGGCCTGTGATCTGGAACACTACTCGCAGACTCCGATAGTTGGAAGTCCTACAGTCGGATTCATCGCGAACCGGCCGCCGCCGTCGGACGCCCCGCCCCGAAGGAGACGACGATGACCCCCCACGCCGACCTGCCCCACGTCGACCTGCTCCGCCTGCGCGACCGCCTCGACCCCGCCGAGCGAACCCGCCTCGAGGAGATCGAGGAGCACCTGCAGACCGCCGTGCGCCCCCGCCTCGCCCCGTACTGGGACGCGGAGGAGTTCGCCTTCGACCTGCTCCCCGGCCTGGCCGGGCTGGGCCTGGGCCGGCTCGTCCTCGACGGCTCCTCCTCCCTCTTCCAGCAGCTCGTCCACGCCGAGATCGCCCGCGTGGACCTCTCCCTCTCCGCCCTCGTGGGCATCCACAACGAGCTCAACCTGGGGATGATCGCCCACCTCGGCTCCGACGCGCACCGCGACCGCTGGCAGGCGCGCCTCGAGTCCTTCGAGTCCCTCGGGGCCTTCTGCCTCACCGAGCCCGAGCACGGCTCCGACGTCGCCGGCGGCCTGGCCACCACGGCCACCCTCGACGGCGACGAGTGGGTCATCCGCGGCGCCAAGCGCTGGATCGGGGCCGGCACGATCGCCGACGTCGCCCTCGTCTGGGCGCGCGACGCCGCCGACGGCGAGATCAAGGGCTTCGTGGTGCCCACCGACACCCCCGGGTACGAGGCCACGAAGATCACCGGCAAGATGGGCCTGCGGATCATGCAGAACGCGGACATCACCCTGGACGTCCGCCTGCCCGCCGACGCGCAGCTGCCCGGCGCGGCCAGCTTCGACGCCGCCCGCGACCTGCTGCGCGACTCCCGCATGTGGGTCGGCTGGCAGGGGTTCGGCGCGCAGATGGGCCTGCTCGACTCCCTGCGCTCCTACGCGCTCGAGCGCGAGCAGTTCGGCCGGCCGCTGGCGAAGTTCCAGCTGATCCAGTCCGCGATCGCGGAGGTGGCCGGCAACCTGGCCGCGACCTCCGGGATGATGCTCCAGGTCGACGCCCTGCGGCAGGAGGGGCGGATGGAGATGATGCATGCGGCCATGGCCAAGGCCACCTCCACCCGCCTGGCCCGCGCCTCGGCGGCGCTGGCCCGGGACGCGCTCGGCGGCAACGGCCTGCTCACCGAGTACGAGGTCTCCAAGATGATGGGCGACGTCGAGGCCATCTACAGCTACGAGGGCTCCTACGGGATGAACACGCTGATCGTGGGCCGCGCGATCACGGGCGTCTCGGCCTTCGTCTGAGCCGCCCCCGCTTTCGTGCGGGAAACGGGAGCCTTCCGCCGCACTTTCGTGCGGGAAACGGGAGCCTCGCCCCCGCCCGCGCGGCCCGCGGGCGCCCCGCGTGAGGCGCGGCGCCGTCGTCGTGCTGACTGCCCGACGGCGGCGCGCACGTCCGTCAGTAGCTGGAGTAGCCGTCCGCGCTGAGCGTGTGCTTCTCGTCCCCGGTGATCGGCGGGTTGAACACCGAGATCAGGTGCATGTCCTCGGTGCCGCCGCGCAGGTCGTGCTTCTCATGGTCCGGCAGGAGGTAGACCGTGCCGGGCGTGATCTCATGGACCGTGCCGTCCGGCTCCACCACGGAGCCGTTGCCGGCGATGCAGTAGCAGGCCTCCTGGTGGTTGCGGTACTGCAACCGCGACGAGCTGCCGGCCTCCACGATCGTGTGGGCCACGGCGAAGCCCATCCCGTCCTGGGCGGTCACGATGCGCTCGGACGTGCCACCGCCCCACTGGACCTTCTCGACGTCGTTCCTGCTGCGGGTGTGCATGGGCGAGGTCCTTCCCTCGGTCGGCGTCGGGGCGGGGAACTCGATCCCGCCCATCCCCGTCAAGGTAGGCAGGGGCCGGGGCGCGCCTCAACCTCTCGAAGGCTCCCGTTTCCCGCACGAAAGCGCCGGGGAGGCTCCCGTCTCCCGCACGTAACTTCGGCGAAGGCCCCGTTTCCCGCACGAAAGCGCCGGGTCAGGGGAGCAGCGGCGCGCCCGCGCCGCCCACGGCCACGGCGACGGCAGTGCTCGCCGCGCCCAGCACGAGCGGCCGGGGCCCACGGCGGCGATCGAGCGCAGCCGCACGCCCAGCCCCAGGGCCGCCATCGCGGTGGCCAGCAGCAGCTGCTGCACCACCGCCGCGACGTCGAGCACCGGCTCCGGCAGCCAGCCCGTCGCCCGCACCAGCACGGCCGCGAGGAAGCCGACCACGAACCACGGCACCAGGGGCGCACGGGTCGCGGGGGCGCCGTCGTCGCCGTCCCGGATCCGGGCCCGAGGGCCGCCTGCGCCGCGTCCCGGCGCCGCTGCCGCCACGCCAAGGCGGTCATCACGGGGGCGAGCATCACCACGCGGGCGAGCTTGACGGTGACAGCGCCGCGCCGCCCACGAGGCCGCCGGCGGCCACCACCTGCGCCACCTCGTGCGTGGACGCGCCGATCCACAGTCCGGCGGTCCGCTCGTCGAGGCCGAGCGCGCCGGTGAGCAGGGGCATGAGCGGGATCATCAGGGTGCCGAAGAGCACCACGAGGCCGATCGCGGTGGCGGCCATCTCGCGCCGCGCGCACCACGGAGTCGGCCGCGGCGACGGCGGCCGCCCCGCAGATCGAGAAGCCCGAGGCCACGACCGCGGTGAGGTCCCACGGCAGCCGCAACGCCCGCCCGATCGCCAGGGTCGCCGCGAACGTGACGCCGACGACGCCGACCACCAGCGCGATCACGCCCGGCCCGAGCGCGAGCACGTCCGAGAGCAGCAGCTGCAGGCCCAGCAGCACGATGCCGGTGCTGCGCGCCGGCATCGTGCTGCTGGGCGCACTACCGCCAAGTACTTGTGGATCTACTCGGCAGTAGTGCGCCCAGGTCGAAGGCTCCTGTTGCACCGACGGCGGCGTCGGCAAGATGCTCCCGTTTCCCGCACGAAAGCGCCCCGGAAGGCTCCCGTCTCCCGCACGAAAGCGGGGCGGCGGGGCGGGGCGCGACGGCCACTGTGACGCGGCCTACCCGTGTGGGATACTGACGGCACGCCGCATGCCCCGCGCGGGAGAGCGTCGGCGCGCGTCCAGCCTCCGGGCCGGCCGCGTGTGCAGGCCGCCGAAGGAGCAAGACCCTCCCCGGGAATCTCTCAGGCATCCGTACCGCGTGGGGTCAGGCGCTCTGGAAAGAGTCCCGCTCCTCGCGCACCCGCGCGGCGGACCGTGACCACCGACGGTGCAAGCCGCCCCCGGGCGGCGGAATCTCTCAGGTCCATGACAGAGCGGGGAGGAGCAGACCCACGCCGTGACCGCGGCCGGATCCCCCGGAGGTACCCCGTGACCAGCCCCCAGACCACCGAGAGCGCGACGACGCTGCCGCACGAGCGCGTCGAGCCCAGGGACACCGCGTCGGCGCCCTTCGTGGCCCGCCACATCGGCCCGCGCCCCGAGGACGTCCGGCACATGCTGGACACCCTCGGCTACGACTCGCTGCAGGCACTCGTGGACACCGCCGTCCCCGCCGGCATCCGCCAGCCGAAGCCGCTGGAGCTGCCCGCCCCGCTCACCGAGGCCGCCGTCCTGGAGCAGCTGCGCGAGATCGCCGGCCGCAACGTCATGAAGACCCAGATGATCGGCCAGGGCTTCTCGGACACCGTCACCCCCGGCGTCATCCTGCGCAAGGTCCTCGAGAACCCGGCCTGGTACACGGCCTACACCCCGTACCAGCCGGAGATCTCCCAGGGCCGCCTCGAGGCGTTGCTGAACTACCAGACCATGGTCCAGGACCTCACCGGCCTGGACATCGCCAACGCCTCCCTCCTGGACGAGGCCTCCGCCGCCGCCGAGGCCGTGCTGCTCATGCACCGCGCCAACCGGAAGAAGTCCGACGGCGTCACCCTCCTGGACGCGGACCTGTTCCCGCAGACCCTCTCCGTGGTGCGCATGCGCGCCGAGGCCGTGGGCCTGGACGTGCGCGTGGCGGACCTGTCCGCCGGCATCCCCGAGGACGTGCTGGCCGAGGTGGGGGAGAAGGGCCTGTGCGGCATCCTGCTGCAGCAGCCCGGCGACTCCGGCCGCATCCACGACCACGACGCCGCGATCGCCGCCGCCAAGGAGGCCGGCGCCCTCGTGACCGTGGCCGCGGACATCCTGTCCCTGGCCCTGATCACCCCGCCCGGGGAGCAGGGCGCGGACATCGCCGTCGGCTCGACCCAGCGCTTCGGCGTGCCGCTGTTCTTCGGCGGCCCGCACGCCGCCTACATGGCGGTCAAGGACGGCCTGCAGCGCAGCCTGCCCGGCCGCCTCGTGGGCGTCTCCCACGACGACGCCGGCAAGCCCGCCTACCGCCTCGCCCTGCAGACCCGCGAGCAGCACATCCGCCGCGAGAAGGCCACCTCCAACATCTGCACCGCCCAGGCACTGCTGGCGATCGTGGCCTCCATGTACGCCGTCTACCACGGCCCGCAGGGCATCACCCGGATCGCCCGCCACGCCCACGCCCAAGCCGTCCGCCTGGCGGAGGCGCTGCGCGCCGGCGGCGTCGAGGTGGCCGCGGAGCACTTCTTCGACACCCTGACCGTGCGGGTGCCCGGCCGCGCCGAGGAGGTCCTGACGGCCGCCGAGGAGAACGGCGTGAACCTGCGCCTGGTGGACGCGGACACCCTGCGCATCGCCGCGGATGAGACCACCGTGGACGCCGACCTCACGGCCGTCCTGGAGGCCTTCGGCCTGGCGGCGGACTCGCTGCCGGCCGCCGCGCACGAGGGCGCCGTGGCCACCCCGGCCGTGCCCGAGGGCCGCCGCCGCTCCTCCGCGTTCATGACGCACCCGGTGTTCAACACGCACCACTCCGAGACGCGGATGCTGCGCTACCTGCGCCGCCTCTCCGGCTACGACCTGGCGCTGGACCGCACCATGATCCCGCTGGGCTCGTGCACCATGAAGCTCAACGCCACGGCGGAGATGGAGGCCATCTCCTGGCCCGAGTTCTGCTCGATCCACCCTTTCGCCCCGGACCACCAGACCGAGGGCTGGCGCTTCCTGATCTCGGACCTCGAGGCCAAGCTCGCCGAGATCACCGGCTACGCGGGCGTCTCCGTGGCGCCGAACGCCGGCTCGCAGGGCGAGTTCGCGGGCCTGTGGGCCATCCGCCAGTACCACCTGGCCCAGGGCGACGGCGAGCGGGACGTCTGCCTGATCCCCGCCTCCGCGCACGGCACCAACGCCGCCTCCGCGGTGCTGGCGGGGCTGAAGGTCGTCGTCGTCGCCACCGCCGAGGACGGCACGATCGACGCCGCCGACCTGGACGCGAAGATCGCGGCCCACGAGGGCCGCATCGCGGCCATCATGATCACCTACCCCTCCACGCACGGCGTGTACGACGCCGACGTCAAGGAGGTCTGCTCGAAGGTGCACGCCGCGGGCGGCCAGGTGTACATCGACGGCGCCAACCTCAACGCGCTCGTGGGCCTGGCCCAGCCGGGCGAGTTCGGCGGCGACGTCTCCCACCTGAACCTGCACAAGACCTTCTGCATCCCGCACGGCGGCGGCGGCCCGGGCGTGGGCCCGGTGGCCGTGGGCGAGCACCTGGTGCCGTACCTGCCCTCGCGCGAGAACCTGCTCACCGCCGCCCCGCACGGCTCGGCGGGCGTGCTGCCCATCTCCTGGGCGTACATCCACCTGATGGGCGCGGAGGGCCTGCGCTCGGCCACCGAGCACGCGCTGCTCGGCGCGAACTACATCTCGCGTCGCCTGGCGAACCTCTACCCCACGCTCTACACGGGCAACGAGGGCCTCGTGGCGCACGAGTGCATCCTGGACCTGCGCGAGCTGACCGCCCGCAGCGGCGTCACCGCGGAGGACGTCTGCAAGCGCCTCATCGACTACGGCTTCCACGCGCCGACCCTGGCGTTCCCCGTGGCCGGCACCCTCATGGTGGAGCCCACCGAGTCCGAGGACCTCGAGGAGATCGAGCGCTTCATCGAGGCGATGGAGTCCATCCACGCCGAGATCGTCGCGACCACCCCGGAGACGGTCGAGGACTCGGTCCTGCGCCGTGCGCCCCACACCCTGGACGTGCTCATGGCCGACTCCTGGGACCGCTCGTACTCCCGCGCCCAGGCCGGCACCCCGGTGCCGAGCCTGCGCATGGACAAGTACCTGCCGCCCGTGGGCCGCATCGACGGCGCGTACGGCGACCGCAACCTGGTGTGCTCCTGCCCGCCGCCGGAGGCCTTCGAGGAGGCATCGGCGGAGGCCGCCGGCACCACCCCGGACACGCCGGTCTCCGCCGCCGACACCGCGTCCACCAGCCACTGAGAGGATCACCCCATGAGCGATTCGACGCGCAACTCCCCGCTGCACCCGGTCCATGAGGCCGCGGGCGCCACGTTCACCGACTTCGGCGGCTGGAACATGCCCCTGAAGTACGGCTCCGAGCTGGCCGAGCACAAGGCCGTCCGCACCGCGGCGGGCCTGTTCGACCTCTCCCACATGGGCGAGGTCCGGGTCACCGGCCCGGAGGCCGGCGCCATGCTGGACCACGCCCTCTCCAGCGTGCTGTCCACCCTGAAGCCGGGCCGCGCCAAGTACGCCCTGTGCCTCACGGACGCCGGCACCATCCTGGACGACACGATCGTCTACCGCATGGACGACGGCGAGGACGGCTCCGAGACCGACTTCATGGTGGTGCCCAACGCGGGCAACATCGCCGCCGTGCACACGGCCCTCAACCAGCGCGCCTCCGGCTGGGACGCGGCTGTGGAGGACCAGTCCTCGACGACGTCTCTCGTGGCCGTGCAGGGCCCGAAGGCCGAGGCGATCCTCGCCCAGGCCATGCCCGAGGCGGCCGAGCAGCTGGCGGCGCTGAAGTACTACGGCCACCTGACCCTCACCGTGCCGACCGAGGCCGGGGACGTCACCGCCGTCGTCGCCCGCACCGGCTACACCGGCGAGGACGGCTTCGAGCTGTTCCTGCCCGCGTCCTCCACGCAGGAGGCCGGGGACCGCGGCTCGGCCGTGTGGAACGCCGTGCTGAAGGCGGCGCAGGCCGCGGACGTGGAGCTCACCCTCTGCGGCCTCGCCTCCCGCGACTCGCTGCGCCTCGAGGCCGGCATGCCGCTGTACGGCAACGAGCTGGACACCGGCCACCAGCCGCACGCCTCCGGCGTGGGCTTCGCGGTCCCGGCCTCGAAGGAGGCCGACTTCGTGGGCAAGGCGGCGCTGGTCGGCAAGGACGACGCCGAGGAGGTCCTCGTGGGCCTGCGCGGCGAGGGCCGCCGCGCCGCCCGCCACGGCTACGCCGTGCTGGACGAGTCCGGCGAGCGCGTCGGCGAGGTGACCTCGGGCGCCCCCAGCCCCACGCTCGGCCACCCGGTCGCGCTGGCCCGGGTGCGCCGCGACGTCGCCGCCGAGGGCACCTCCCTGCAGGTGGACCTGCGCGGCCGCGGCGAGCCGTTCACCGTGGTGGCCACGCCGTTCTACCGCCGGGAGCGCTGAGCCTCGCCGTCCGCCGAGCGGACCGGCGCGCGGCGGTCCCGGAGCCCTTCGCTAGACTCGGGCTCCGGGACCGTCCCCGCGTCCCGCGGGGCGCAGCCGGTCCGCGCTGATCGGCCGCACCCCTCCCGTCGCCCACCTGCAGGAAGTCCGCATGACTCACGTCGCCGCCCGTGCCAGGGTCCCCAAGAAGGGTCTGCTCGTGTTCCTCGTGGTGGCCGCGGTGCTGCTGCTGCTGGGCGCCCTCACCGTGGTCCGGGGGATCGCCGCCGACGCCGCCCGCGTCAACATCGTCTCCGTGGTGGACGGCAACACCGTGGTGGTCAACCAGGGCGGCACCCAGCGCACCCTCGTGCTGGCGGGCGTCACGAGCGCCGGCCGCAACCCGGAGGGCCTCAAGGTGGGCCCCGAGTTCTGCATGGGCGAGCAGTCCTACGCGTGGCTGCGCGACCGCCTGCCCCAGGGCGCCGTGGCGAGTGTGGACACGTCCCGGGAGGGCGCGCCCGAGGGCATGGAGTCCGCCCTCGTGAAGATCGGCGGCAAGACCATCAACGTGGACATGGCCGAGGCCGGCATGACTGCCCCCACGGGCATCGGGGTGGACGACGACATGGCCGAGGAGATCGCCGCCGCCAACCGCGTGGCCGTGGGCCGCGGCGTGGGCCTGTACGACGTCGAGGAGCCCTGCACCTACCAGAACCGCCTCTACGAGGCGCAGTTCGCCCTCGACCAGATCCCGAAGGACGCCGAGGACTCCATCCGCCGGATCGACGAGCGCTCCGTGGAGTACGCCGCCGGGCTGGACCAGGTGCGCCTCATCCAGCAGGAGGTCCAGGCGCTGGACCCGGAGAACGGCACGTTCGCTGACCTCGCCTACAGTCCGGCCCGGGAGTCCCTCCTCGCGGAGGCGGACCCGGTGGTCGAGGAGGGGCTGCAGGTCCTGCGGGACCTCAACGCCCGCCGCAACGAGATCGCGGCCCGCGGCTGAGCCGCGTCCCCGAACGACGGCGCCCCGCGCCCCCGGCGGGACGCGCGCCGGGCGGCGCGGCCGGCCGGTCAGTCCAGGGACAGGGTCACGAGGCCCAGCTGGGCCGCGCGGATGATCACCTGGACGCGGTCGCGCACCTCGAGCTTGTCCATGATGCGGGTGAGGTTGGACTTGATGGTGGACTCGGAGACGTGCAGGTTCGCGGCGATCTCCGGGTTCGACTGGCCGCGCGCGAGCAGGCGCAGCACGTCCCGCTCGCGGTCCGTGAGGTCGGAGCCGTCCGGGTCGCCGGGGCGGGCCTGGGCCGGCCCCACCACGGGGTGGTCGCGCTCGATCGAGGCGAGCAGCTTGGACGCCACGGCGGGGGAGAGCACGGACTCGCCGCGGTGCACCGCGTGGATGGCGCCCAGGATGGCCGGGGGCTCCGCGTCCTTGAGCAGGTAGCCGCCGGCGCCGGCGCGCAGCGCGGGCACGAGGTAGTCCTCGGACGTGAACGTGGTGATGGCCAGGATCCGGATCCCCGGGTGGGCCTCCTTGATGCGGCTGGTGGCCTCCACGCCGTCCATCAGGGGCATCTGCATGTCCATGAGCACCACGTCCGGCTCGACTGCGGCGCACGCCTCCACGGCCTCGGCCCCGTTGGCCACCACCCCCACGCAGGTCATGCCCGGCGCGGAGCTGACGAGCACGCGCAGGGCGCCGCTCATGAGGGGCTGGTCGTCGGCGATCAGGATGCGCAGGTCTTCGCTCACGCGGTCAGCGTAGCGGCTGCCCCGGCTCCGGCCGGCGTCGTCGGTGCCCGGCCGGCGTCCGCCCGGACCGGCCGACACGGCGCCGGAGGCCGCTGTGCCACCCGCTGTGCGCGCGATGTGCGCCGCACTGTAGTCAGTGTGACGTGCGTCATGCATACTGACTTCCATGAAGCTCCGCTCACTCGCCGCGTCCACGCTGCTCCTCGCCTCCGTCCTCGTCGGCGCCCCCGCCGCCACCGCCACCTCGACCCCCGCCGCGCCGCCCACCGGCCCGGCCGTCGCCGCCCCGACCGGCGACCAGTCGGGCACGGACGGACTGAACAAGGGCGCCAAGGAGTGGGCCTGCCGGAACTTCGGCGTCTGGTGCGACTGATCCCGCGGCGGTCTCCGGCGGATGCCTGAGCCGACCGCGGTCCGACCCCGGCTGCTGAGCGGCGCGCCCCGACGGGCGCGCCGCTCCTCGTCGTCCCCGGACGAGGAGTCCCTCGGCCTGGCGGGGCGGTGGCGCGCCTTCTGGGCGGCGGGGCCCCTGAGCCGCGTCTACCTCGTGGCCGGCTCGGTCCTCCTGCTGGTCTCTGCCGCCTCCGATCTCGGGCTGATCGGCGGGGAAGCCTTCGCGACCGCACCCCTCGACGTCGCCGTGATCGTCTCCACTACGGCGGCCTTCCTGGCGCAGTGGTGGCGCAGCACCGTGGGGTTCACCCTCCTGGTGCCCGCGGGCGCGGCGACCATCGCGGGGGGCACGGAGGCCCTCGTCACCCTGGTCACGGCCGCGATGCTCGCCGCCGTGACGGTCACGGCCCGCTCCTGGGCGTTCGTAGTCGCCGCCGCGACCCTGGCCCTCGCGTGGGGCGTGGTGCGGCCGGTGGCGAGCGGTCGGCCCAGCGAGGCCTGGTTCGTCCTGGCCCTGATGACCGCCGGCCTGGGCGTCGGCCTCTTCATCCGCGAGAGCGTGGCCCGCCGAGAGCGGGACCGGCGGCGCATCCAGGAGGCCGAGGAGCGGGCCCGCCTGGCCGCCGAGCGGGAAAGGCGCTCCCTCGCGCGCGACCTGCACGACGTCGTCGCGCACAACCTCACGATCATCTCCATGCAGGCCCGGACGGCCCAGTACCTCGGCACGCCGGAGGCGGCGCAGAGCGTGCTGGCGGTGGTGGGGGACTCCGCCAAGGACGCCCTCGTGGACCTGCGGCGCATGCTCGCGATCCTCCAGGAGGACGGCATCGTGGACCCGGCCGGCGAGCCCGGGGCCGCCGGCGGCGCGGACGGCGCCACCTCGGCGGACCTGGCCCTCACCGCGGGCCGCATGGCCGCCGAGCTGCGCAGCCTCGGCATGAGCGTGGAGCAGGACCTGCGGTTCGACCCGGAGGCCGTGCCCATGTCCGTGCGCTCCGCCCTGCACCGCGTGCTGCAGGAGGCCACCACGAACGCCGCCAAGCACGCCGGCGCCGGCGCGGAGGTGCGGATCATGGTCGCCGAGCAGGGGCGGGACGTGGTGCTGGAGGTGGAGAACACCGTGGCGGCGCCGCAGCGGTCGATGCGCTGGAACTCCTCGGGGGTGGGACTGCAGTCCATGCGGGACCGCGTGGCCACGTTCGGCGGGACGCTGGAGGCCGGGCCGGGCGGGCGGGGCTGGCTCGTGCGGGCCGCGATCCCGCGGGCGCCCGAGGGCGTCTGAGTGTGACGCCGGTCACATCACGGGACAAAAGTCGGCACCTTCGGCCACTGTGCCGGTCCGCGCCCTCGCTCATAGAGTGGTACATGCCCCATTGAGACGGTGCACAGTGCGAACCACGAGCCGGGATACATGCCTGAGGGGATGCGGGCCCCGGACGCGGTTCACGAGAAGGACGATGGTCTACGGACCGTCGTCCTTTCTCTTTGTCCGGCGGGACCGGCTCGACGCCCCGTCTGGGATCCTGCCCATGACCGACGTCGCCGCCCCGCCGAGGTCCGCGGTGGCCCCGTGGGCGCCGATCGTGGCCGCCGGCGTCGTCGCCGCGATGCACATCTGGAAGCTGCCCGGCGTGATGGACCAGGTCCAGGCGGACCTGGGGATGTCCCTCGTGGACGTCGGCGTGCTCATGGGCATCGTGCAGGTCGCCTCCCTGCTGGGACTGGCGCTCACGCCCCTCGCGCTGCGCGCTCCGAGGGCTCGGGGTCCGCGGGGGATGCGGTCTGCGCGGCGGAGCCGGCCTCGGCCTCCTGGCCGGGCGTGACCACCTGCACGAGCGGACGCGCCGCCATGCGGCCCAGGGCCATGAGCACGGCGGCGGGGAAGCCGATCACGGGGATGAGCATGGGCAGGATGCCCGCGGCGCCCTGCGTGAGCACCACCAGCCCGTAGAGCATGCCGATCAGCGCGTAGGCCAGCACGTGCACCCACTGGTTGAGCACGTGGCGGAACGCGAAGTTGACCACCAGGCACAGCGGCAGGCCCACCACCAGCCCGGCGATCCCCACCACGGTGAGCAGCGGGGTCAGGCTCCCGAAGGCCTGCAGCCCCGGGAGCACGGCCAGCACCGCCACGAGGGCCGCCATCACCAGGTTCGGCAGCAGCCAGGCCACCAGGAAGCCGTTCAGCCCCATCCGCAGCTGCGGACGGGGGCCGGTGCGCGCCGCCCGGCGGCGGGCACGGGCGGTGGACTTGACCGGGGCGGGGGTGGTCATGGCGGGGCACACTCCGGGGCGGGGTCGACGACGGCGGGCGAGTCCCCACTGTAGTGGCCGCACCTGGACGGCCCCGGCGAGCGGCTGCGCCCGTCCCGCCGGTCAGGCCCGGCGAGGGGCACCGCGGGCGCTCAGTCCCGCCGCTCGCCGTCCACCTGGAAGGTCAGGTCCTCGACGCCCGGGAACGCCTCGAGCTCCTGGAACGCGTCCCACGCGTCCGGGTCCGCGTCCTCGTCGGCCGGCAGCGTGATGACCAGCGCGCCGAGCTCGCCGTCGATCACCTGCAGGCGCAGCTCCACCTCGTGGCCGTCCTCGCCCACGGCGAAGCGCCCGCGCACGGGCCACACGTGGTCGTGGGGGACGGCGCGGTCCACGGGGCCGTCCGTCTCGACGACGAGCGGCGTCCAGTCCGGCACCTCGCCCTCGTCCCGGATCGCCTCGGCCATGGAGGCGACGGTGCGCACGTGCGGCAGCTGGGCGCGCAGCGCGGCGGCGCCGGGCAGCTCCCGCCCCTCGGCGAGGGCCGGGTCCAGCAGGGTCACCAGCAGCACGCGGACCTCGACCGGCAGCGGCGCGGTGGGCTCGCTCTGCTCCTCCTCGGAGAGGTCGTCCCAGGCGGGCGATGCGGCCTCCTTGAGCGCGTTCCGCCGCTCGCGGCGGACGGACTCGTTGTCGGCGAGCACCGCGAGGGCGGCGGCCCCGGCCAGCACGGCCCGCGGCGCGGAGGTGCCCGTGCGCTCCAGCAGACGCACGAGGGCGCCGTCGATCCGGTCGTTCAGGGGGACGGTGGACAGGGCGAGCGCCGCCGTCGCCGCCCCCGCCGCGAGGCCGCCGGCGGCGGGGCCCACCCGCCCGGGCAGGCCCGCGAGCCGCAGGGACGAGGCGACCTCGGCGGCCACGAACGCTCCGGAGGCGGCGGCCTCCGTGCGGGCCAGGCCGCGGCGCTCGGCGGCGCCCATGCGGTGCGGGTCCACGAGGGTCAGGGCGCCCACGACGGCCGCCGCGAGCAGGCCGTACGGCCGCCCGCCCGGGGCCAGGGCGCGCTGGCGCAGGGCCGGGAAGGCGGCGGCGGGGTCGTCGACGTAGCGGGCGGGGAGGGAGCCGGGGGCGGGCGGAGTCTGGCGCATGCCCTCAGTCTGCCCCACCGTCCCGTCAGCGGCCCACGTAGGCCAGCAGCCCGGTGAGCGGCGTCGTCGTCATGGTCCGCCGGCGCGGTCCGCGGGGTGCGGGCGGGCCGCGCTCAGCGGTCCCGCAGCCCGCCCTGCCACAGGGCGGCGAACGGGGTGCGCCCCGCCACGGCCTGCTCGATGCCGGCCCGCACGAACTCCTTCGCGCGGCGGGCGGCCTCGAGCGGCGTCGCGCCCTTGGCCAGCTCCGCGGTCACCGCGGCGGCCAGCGAGCAGCCCGCGCCGGAGACGCCGGCCTCGCCGATCTTCGGGGCGGAGAGCACCTCCACGGTGTCCGCGTCCACGAACACGTCCACGGCGTCCGGGCCGGGCAGGTGCATGCCGCCCTTGGCCAGGACGGCCGCGCCGGAGACCTCGTGGATGCGCCGCGCGGCGGCCACGAGGTCGTCCACGGAGCGCACGGTCATGCCGGAGAGCTGCTCGGTCTCGAAGTGGTTCGGGGTGGTGAAGGTGGCCAGGGGCAGCAGCTCCGCCTTCAGCGCCTGGTCCGTGTCCAGCGCGTGGCCCGGCTCCTGGCCCTTGCAGATGAGGACCGGGTCCAGCACCACGTGGTCCCACTCCTGACGGCGCAGGGCCGCGGCCGAGGTGCGGATGACCTCCGGGGAGCCCTGCATGCCCAGCTTCACGGTGCGCAGCAGCTCCGGGTAGTCCTGCTGGACGGCCTCGAGCTGGTGCTCGAGCACCTCGGTGGGCACGGGGAAGAAGCGGTGGTTCCAGTCGTCCTTCGGGTCGAAGGAGACGATGCAGGTCAGGGCGACGATGCCGAAGACGCCCAGCTCCTGGAACGTCTTGAGGTCGGCCTGGGCGCCGGCACCGCCGGTGGCCTCGGACCCGGCGATGGCCAGGGCGAGGGCGGGGACGGCGTCATGGTTCTGGGAGGCGGGGGCGGTCTGCGACATGCGGCCATCGTAGGGCCCGCACGGCGGCGCGCGTCCCGCCCGCGGGGACGCCGGACGGGAAGCCTGAGCGTGCCGATGGTGTTCACTGTGCGCAGGGCCCTCGGCACATCCGCGCCCGCCCGGGCGCCCCGAGGGGCCCGCGAAGGAGGGGGCGCGCGTGCTCGAGTTCCTCACCGGCACGGGCCTGGCCACGTCGGCCGGGCTCAACGCCTACATCCCCATGCTGGCACTGGGCCTGCTGGACCGGTTCACGGGCCTCGTGGACCTACCTGCGGGCTGGACCTGGCTCTCCGCCGACGCCTCCCTCTGGATCCTCGGCGTCCTGCTCCTGCTCGAGGTCGTGGCGGACAAGTTCCCTGGCGTCGACGCGGTCAACGACGCCGTCCAGACCGTCGTGCGCCCCGCGGCCGGCGGCATCGTGTTCGCCTCGGGCGTCGGCACGGAGACGACGGCGGTCCACGACCCCGGCACCCTGTTCGGCGGGTCCGGCTGGGTCCCGGTGCTGATCGGCGCGGGCATCGCGCTCGCGGTGCACCTGGCGAAGGCGGGCACGCGCGTGGGCGCGAACACCGTCACCGTCGGGACCGCCGCGCCCGTCCTCTCCGCCGCCGAGGACGTCTCCGCCGTGGGCCTCGTCGCGGCCGCGCTGTTCCTGCCGGTGCTGGTCGCCGTGCTGGTGGTCGCCGTCGTCGTGGGCCTGTGGCTGCTGGCCCGGCGGTTCCGCGCTCGGCGGACGCGAGGCCGGGCCGATGCCGCCCCGGGTGGGTCAGAATGGACCGCATGATCCTCATCAACCTGAAGTTCACCGTCCAGCCCGAGCGTGCCGACGAGTGGATGGACGCCGTCGCGAAGTACACCGCGGACGTGCGTTCCGAGCCCGGCAACCTGTTCTTCGAGTGGTACCGCCCGGTGGAGGGCGGCCCCAACGAGTACCTCCTGATCGAGGGGTTCACCGACGAGGGCGCGAAGGCCCACGTGGAGTCGCCGCACTTCCAGGAGGGCATCGACGCCATGCGCCCCCTGCTGGCGAGCACCCCGCAGATCATCTCCGAGCACGTGGACGCCGAGGGCTTCGGCCCCATGGGCGAGCTGCAGATCGACTGACCCGCGGCCGGGCCCGTCCGGGGTCCGGGAGCGCAGGGGGAGGCGCCGCCCCTGTGTTCCGCATCACACCGGGGCTACGGTGGGGGCATGAGCACCGAGCAGAACAGCACCCAGACCCCCGCCTACCGGGCCGCGCACGTCCCCGCCGGGCAGGACCTGGGCCACCGCTGGTCCACCCGCGTTGCCGACCATGAGGACCCGGCGGACCGTCGCGCCATCCGCCAGATCGCCGAGCTCACGTTCGAGTCCTCCGCCGAGGCCGACCTCGTGGAGGAGCTGGCCGGCGGCGGCGAGGGCTGGCTGCCGCAGTACTCCCTCGTGGCCATGACCGCCTCCATCCCCGGCACCGACCTGCAGTCCGACCCCATGGGCTACGGCACCCTCGTGCGCGCCCACGTGGGCGAGGCCGAGGTGCTCGCCCTCGCGCCGCACGGCGTCCTTCCCGAGCACCAGGGCGAGGGCGCGGGCACCGCGATCGTCAACGCCCTGCTGCAGAAGGCCCAGGCCGACGGCGAGAAGGTCGTGGTGGTCTACGGCTGGCCCGAGTACTACGCGAAGTTCGGCTTCCGCCCCGGCGCCGAGCACGGGGTCACCGCCGCGTTCGCCGACCAGCCCGAGGCCCTGCAGGTGCTGACGCTCCAGGACGACGCCGAGGTGCCCTCCGGCGAGTTCCGCTACCCGCCGGCCTTCGGCGCGGAGAACGCGCAGGTGGCCGGCCGCGCCTGAGCGGCGGCGCCGCCCGCGCGCGTCAGCCGAGGAGCCGCCGCACCGCCTCCAGTGTCCGCTCGGCGGCGGAGGGCTCGGCCGTGAGCCGCGCGACGACCTCGGCGAGGTCCGCGCGCAGGCCGGCCTCGGCGTCGTCGTCGGGGGAGTGCAGCCAGGCGCGCAGCGCGCGGTTGTGGACCGCCACCACGGCCGCCGCGAGCCCGACGGCGACCCCGCCCCGGGCGGGCGTGTCCGGCAGGGCGTCCGCGAGCCAGGCCGAGAACAGCTCCTCGTAGCGGTGCGAGGTGAGCAGCTCGCGCGTGCGCAGCGCCTGCGAGCCGCGCAGCAGGCGTGCGCGTGCCTGGGCCCGCTCGGGGTCGCGCGTGTGGTGGCGGAAAACCTGGAGGACGGCCTCGTCGAGGGCCTCGCGCACCCCGAGCGCGGTGCCCCGCAGGAACTCCTCGAGGTGGGCGAGCAGCGCCGCGTGGTCGGCGAAGACCACCTCCTCCTTGCCGCCCAGGTTCCGGAAGAAGCTGGCGCGGCTCATGCCGGCCTCGCGGGCGAGCTGGTCCACGGTGACGGCGTCGTAGCCCTCGCGGTCCAGGAGGTGGATGAGGGCGGTGAGGGTGTCCTCGGCGGGCGTCGACATGCGGGCCATCGTGCCATGTGTGGACACTCTGGTGAGACTCCGTCTGACCCAGTGAGATTCCGTGTCACTCCGTGTAGGGTGACGCCAGACACCCGCCCCAGCCCCGGAGGCCCCGCCATGACCGAGAACCTGCCCACCGCCGAGCCCGAGTACGACGTCGCCGCGCCGCTCGACACCGACTTCTACCTCGCGCTCGGGGACGTCTCCGACGACGAGAAGGAGGTCTGGCGCCGCGCCCGCGCCTTCGCCCTCGAGCCGGACGTGCTGCCCCGGATCCGCGAAGCCTGGGACCGCCACGAGTACCCGCTCGACCTCGTCGCCCGCCTGGGCGCGGTCGACCTGCTGCGCGACGGCGTGCCCGTGGACGGGCTGCCCGAGGTCTCCCGCGTGGCCGCGGGCCTGGCCATGATGGAGCTGTCCCGCCTGGACGGCTCGATCGCCACGGTCGCCGGCGTGCAGGGCGGCCTGGCCATGCGCTCCATCCAGCTCTGCGGCAGCGACGAGCAGCGCGCCGAGCTCCTGCCCGCCATGTCCCGCGGCGAGCTCTACGGCGCCTTCGCCCTGACCGAGCCCACCCACGGCTCCGACTCCGTCTCCCTCGAGACCCGCGCCGAGCGGGTGGACGGCGGCTGGCGGCTGCGCGGGCACAAGAAGTGGATCGGCAACGGCGCCGCCGGCGGCGTCTCCGTGGTCTGGGCGCGCAGCGCCGAGGACGAGCAGGTCCGCGGGTTCATCGTCCGCCAGGAGTCCGAGGGCTACACGGCCGAGGTCATCAAGGGCAAGGTGGCCCTGCGCGCCATCGACCAGGCCCACATCACCCTCGACGGCGTGTTCGTCCCCGACGCCGACGTCCTGCCCGAGGCCCGCTCGTTCAAGGACACCTCGCGCGTCCTCTTCGCCACCCGCGTGGGCGTGGCGTGGTCCGCGCTCGGGCAGGCCGTGGGCTGCTACGAGGCCGCCGTCCAGTACGCCGGGCAGCGGATCCAGTTCGGCCGGCCGCTGGCCGCCGCCCAGACCGTGCAGACCCGTCTCGCGGAGATGCTCTCCCAGCTGACGCAGGTGCAGCTGCTCGTGCTGCGCGCCACGCGCCTGGAGGACGAGGGCCGCCTCACCGGGCCCATGGCCTCCCTGGCCAAGTACTCCGCCACGCGCGCGGCCCGCTCGATCGCCGCCAACGCCCGCGACATGCTCGGCGGCAACGGCATCCTCATCCAGAACGAGGTGGCCCGCCACTTCGCGGACATCGAGGCCATGCACACCTACGAGGGCACCGAGACGGTCCAGGGGCTGATCATCGGCCGCGACATCACGGGGATCGGCGCCTTCGCCTGACGACGACGGCGCCCCGCGGCCCCGCCGGGCCCCGCGGCCCCGCGTGAGCCCCGGCCTCGCGGCCCCGCCTGACTCCGGAGCCCCCCGCCTCAGCCCTTCGGCGCGTAGTACCGCCCGAGGGTCTCGGCCTTGAGGTCGGCGAACGTGCCGTCCTGCATCGATGCGCGGATGCGGTCCACCAGGGACACCGTGAACCGCTCGTTGTGGATGGAGATGAGGGTGTGCGCCACCATCTCCTTCGCCTTGAACAGGTGGCGGATGTAGGCGCGCGAGTAGTGGGCGCACGTGTAGCAGTCGCACTCGGGGTCCAGCGGACCGAAGTCGCGCTTGTACTTCGCACCGGGCAGGTTGTAGCGGCCGTCGCGGGTGTAGAACGCACCGGTGCGGGCCACGCGGGTGGGGGAGACGCAGTCGAAGGTGTCCGCGCCGTTCTCGACGGCGGTGAACAGGTCGTCCGGCTCGGAGATGCCGAGCAGGTGGCGCGGCCTGTCCTCGGGCAGCTCCTGGGCGCACCAGCCCACGATGGTCCCGAGGTTCTCCTTCTCCAGGGCCCCGCCCACGCCGTAGCCGTCGAAGCCGGTGCTCACGCCGTCGACGTCGCCGCCGCCGGCGAACTCCGTGCGCATCCCCGCGAGGTCCCGGCAGGCCTTGCGGCGCAGGTCCTCGTACTGGGCGCCCTGGATCACGCCGAACAGCGCCTGGTAGGGGCGGTCGGCGCGCTCGCGGGTCAGGCGGGCGTGCTCGGCGAGGCAGCGCTGCGCCCAGCGGCGGGTCCGCTCGAGCGCCTCCTCCTGGTAGCCGCGGGAGTTGTGCAGGGTGGTCAGCTCGTCGAACGCGAACATCACGTCGGCGCCGAGGCGGTGCTGGATCCCCACGGAGACCTCGGGGGTGAAGCGGTGGCGGTCGCCGGTGAGGTGGGACTTGAACCACACGCCGTCGTCGTCCACGTTGGCGAGGCGCTCCTTGCCGGGGGCGACGGCGTCGTCGGCGCCCTGCCCGTCCGGGGCGGAGGGGCCCTTCATGTCGATGACCTTCTTGAACCCGGAGCCCAGGGACATCACCTGGAAGCCGCCGGAGTCGGTGAAGGTGGGGCCGGGCCAGTTCATGAAGGCGCCGAGGCCGCCGGCCTCGTCGAGCAGGTCGTCGCCGGGCTGCAGGTACAGGTGGTAGGCGTTGGCCAGCAGCGCCTGCGCGCCGAGCTCGGCCATGGACTCCGGCAGCACGGCCTTGACGGTGGCCTGCGTGGCCACGGGGATGAACGCGGGGGTCTGGATCTGCCCGTGCGGCGTGCTGATCACGCCGGTGCGGCCGAGCGGGGCGCCGTCCACGCCGCCCGCCTCGAGCCGGTGGGTCACCTCGAAGCCGAAGTGCGAGGGGTGCGCGGGGGCCCCGGAGGAGGACGACGACGGCGCGGGGCCGGGGGACGTGTCAGGCATGGGTTCCAGGGTAGTGGGGCGGGACGACGGCAGGGGCGGCCCCCGAGGGAGGCCGCCCCTGCCGTCGCCGTGGCGACGGGCGTGCGGCGACGGAGCGCGCTGGGCGCGCCGCCACCGCCGCCGCGTCACTGCACGCGGATCTGCGTGGTGTCCACGACCTTCCCCTCGTGGAGGATGTCCACGGTGCCGTTGTAGATGCTGGTGCCGTCGGTGTCCAGCGTGCCGTGGAAGACGTGGGTCTGGCCGGGCTTCACCGCGGCCGAGGCCGGGTCGAAGCTCAGCACGCCGTTGTCGCCGCCGCCGGCCTGCGGAAAGAACACGCGCAGGGTGTAGTCGATCGGCTCGTCGTGCTCCACGCCGTCGGCGCCGGTCTTGGCCACCACGAAGATCCGGTGCTGCGGGGCCGAGCTGTAGATCGGGCCCTGGAACACCTCCATGCCGGTGCCGCGCGTGACGGAGCGGGCCACCGGGTAGGACGTCCACGAGCCGGTGACGTAGACGTCCAGGTCCACGTCCTCCGCCGAGGTCTCCGCCTCGATCCGCACGGTGGGGTAGCCGCGCGGGTAGGCGAAGTCGTGCCCGGTCAGGGCCGGGTCGGTGGAGTCGAAGAACATGCGGCGCACGGTGGTGCCGATGTGCTCCGTGCCGGCGGTGAGGCCGTTGACGCGGGTGGTGAAGGTGCCGTCCACGCCGGAGAGCACGGGCAGCTCCAGCCCGTCGGCGTCCCGGTCCACGGTCACGGAGGCGGGGGCGTCGGCGACGCCGGGGCGCGCGACCACGGGGATGCGCACCTCCTTGCCCGCGGGGCCGGACCACACGACGTGCCCGGTGGCCCACTGGCCGGCGGGGGCGCCGGCGGCGGTCAGGGTGATCTCCACGTCCTGCTCCTGGCCGCGCCGCGGCTTGATCACCTGCGGGGACACGGACACGTCCATGCCCTCCATGCCCTCCACGCGGGCGGTCCACTCGCCGTTGTTGCCGCCCACGTTCTTCAGGGTGCGGGTCACGGTCTGCGAGCCGTAGAGCTCGCCGACGGCGATGGAGGGGACGTTGAGGTCCGAGGCGTCGATCGGGGTCTCGGAGACGGGCTCGCCGCTGCCGGAGAACTCGATGCCCTGGCCTGCGAGGTAGTCGTACCAGTCGCCCTGGTCGGTGTCGAAGACGAGGCCCGGGTCGAGGATCTTCGTGGGGTCCACGAAGCCGGCGCCCTCGGCGAACGGGGAGGTGGCCGAGGCGTGGTCGCCCGCCGTCGTCATCAGGGAGGACTTGATCTCCATGGGACCGAGGTCCGGGCGGCCCTGCTTCACGAGCGCGGCCAGGCCGGCGACGTGCGGGGAGGACATGGAGGTGCCGGAGGAGTAGGCGAAGTCCTCGCCGGCCTCGTCCGGGGAGTAGGCGGCGAGCACGTCCACGCCGGGCGCGGAGACGTCCGGCTTGAGCAGGTCGGAGGCGGCGGCCAGGGACGGGCCCCGCGAGGAGAACCCGGCGACCTCGGGGACGCGGGTGGTGGTGCCCTCGTTGGTGGGCAGGATGCGGCCGGTGGGCTCCTCGGTGTCCACGTAGGCCAGCAGGCGGTCGCGCTCGGTGTGGGGCAGGTGCACGGCGGGCAGGGCGTGCAGGTCCGCGTTGAGGCCGGAGTCGGAGACGTTCACGAGCACCATGCCCGCGCCGCCGGCGTCGGCCACCACCTGGGACTTCTCGGCGCGGGCGTTCTCGCCGCGGTCGCAGACCACGAGCATGTCGGCGGCCGCCGCGGCGTCGAGGGTGCCGGGCAGGCAGAGCGCGGCCCGCGCGGCGTCGACCCCGTCCGCGGCGAGGTCGGCGGCGTGGACCATGGGGGTCTCCGCCTCGAGGGGCGCGGTGATGGACGAGCCGATGAAGCGCTGGCCGTCCCCGGTGACGAGGGTCTGCTCGTAGACCGCGTGGGTGGACGCGGCCACGGTGGTGATCCACGGGGAGGGGTGCGCCGTCGTCGAGACGGTGGGGCCGGAGTTGCCGGAGGACGCGGCCACGAACACGCCGGCCGCGGCGGCGTGCATGAACGCCACCTCCACCGGGTCCACCACGTTGGAGGTGGTGCCGGAGATGGAGTAGTTGAGCACGTCCACCCCGTCCTCGACGGCGGCGTTGATCGCGGCCACCGTGTCCGAGGTGGCGCAGCCGCCGCTCGGCACGCCCTCCCAACAGGCCTTGTAGGCGGCGACGTGTGCGCCCGGGGCCATGCCGGAGATCTCGCCGCGCGGGGTGCCGTCGACGACGGCGGGCACGCCCGCGTTGCCGGCGGCGGTGGAGGCGGTGTGGGTGCCGTGGCCGCCCGCGTCCAGCGGGGAGAGGGTCTCCACGGGGGCCAGGCGCCCGGCGCCGAAGCCCTGCACGAAGTACTTGGCGCCGACCAGCTTGTCGTTGCAGGAGTCGGCCGGGAAGGCCTCCTCGTCGCCGGTCTCACAGCCGCCGGCCCAGTCGGCCGGGGCCGCCGGGTGGCCCCGGTCCTGGAAGGAGGCGGCCTCCGGGCGGATGCCGGAGTCCACCACGCCCACGACGACGCCGCGCCCCGCGTCCGTGGCGGGGGCCTTCTTGCCCACCACCTGCGCCCACAGGCCCTTCTTGCCGGTGAGGCCGAGGAAGTCCGGGGAGGAGACGGTGTCCGGCTGCCGGATCTCGTCCGGCACCACGGCGAGCACGGCCGGGTCGGAGGCGAGCGCGGCGGCCTCCTGGGCGGTGAGCTCGCCCGCGAAGCCGTTGAGGCTGGTGGTGTAGCGGGTGTGCGGGGCGGCCTCGGCGCCGGCGCGCTCGAGCGCCCGGTCCTGGCCGCGCTCCAGGTGCGCGGCGTACTTCTTCGCGTTCGCGCTCTTCGGGTTGAACCCCTTGTCCCGGCCGAGCCCCTTGCCGGGCTTGGTGGGCGCATAGCCCGGGGTGCCGCCGTCGTACGAGGCGACCGGGGCCTCGGCCATGAGGACGATGTAGCCGCCGTCCTCGAAGACCTCGGGGGCGGTGCGCGGCCCCTGGTCGGCGGTGCCGGCCGCGCCGGTCACGGCGGTGACGGCGTCGGCCTCGGCGGGCGCGGGGGCGCCGGTCCCGGATGTGGCGCCGGCGGCCGAGGCGCCGGTGAGCACCAGCGCAAGCGCCGAGGTCATGCCCAGCGCGCGGTGGCGGCGTGAGAGCGGGGGAGTCATGGAGGGGCCCTTCCTGAGTGGGATGACGTCGGGATCGCGGGCCGCACCGGAGGTGCGGCGCCCTGCTGGGTGCTGCGGTGAAAGGTGCAGGATGCGGTGCGGGGCGGCCCGCGAAGCCGTGCCACCCATCACAGCACCATGACGGATGTCACACGTGGTTCTGGGCTAGCGTGAACACGTCATGGCGGGATCCCGCCACCGTCTCGCGCGTCGGTCCGGAGGTCCCTCCGGGCTCGTCCGACCGACGCCGGATGGGCCGTCGTCGACCTCGGAAGAAGGGAGGGGCCGTGACCTCCACGGGATCCGCCGGGCTGGACCCGGCCGACGTCGCCGCCTTCCGCGCCCTCCTGGCGCGCCCCGAGACACCTGCCGAGGAGCTCGACGACGACGCCGTGGCCCGCCTCGCCGAGCTCGGCCTGGTGCGCCGGGGCGAGGACGGGTCCCTCGCGGTGATGCCGCCGCACCGGCCCCTGCTCGCCGAGGCGCATCGAGCCCAGGCCCGTGCCGACGCCCTCCGCGAGGCCGCCGAGGTCCTGCGGGGCGAGTTCCGCCGTAGTCCCGGGGCGGGCCGGGAGGCGATCGAGGTGGTGGTCGGCGGCACGGAGATCGTGGGGGCCGCCGTGCAGTTGACCCGCCAGGCCCGGCGGATCGTGCGCGGCTTCGACCGCGGCCCCTACTTCCATGCCGAGGCGCTGCCGGAGGCCGCGCAGTCCCGCTCCTGGGAGCGCGGGGTCCACTGGCACGTGATCTTCGAGGGCAGGTCCCTGCAGTCCGAGCCGCCCGAGCGCTGGGAGCTGCTCGGCTCCACACCCGGAGAGACCGGCCGGATCCTGCCGCGGCTGCCGTTCAAGCTGCTGATCGCCGACGATGCTGTCGCGCTGGTCGGCCTCGCCGGCGCCGCCGGGCAGGGGGAGGGGCTCGTGGTGCGCGGATCCCTGCTGGTGGACGCGCTCGTACGGCTCTTCGAGCTGCAGTGGGAGATGGCGGTGCCGATCGCCGACGTCGCGGGGCCGGACGACGACGACGCGGCCCTTACCGAGCAGGAGCGGCGCCTCCTGGCGATGCTCAGCTCCGGGATGACGGACGAGGCGATGGCCCGCGCCGTCGGCCTCTCGCACCGCACCGTGCAGCGGCGCCTGGCCGAGCTCGCCCGCCGGGTGGGCGCGGAAGGCCGGTTCCAGCTGGGCGTGCAGGCGGCCCGCCGCGGCTGGGTGTGAGGCCGGGCTGGGCGGCCCGGACCCCTCAGCCGAACACGCGGCGGAAGTTCTCCAGGATCCGCGGCGGCTCGAGGGCCGGCGTCGACTCGATGCGGGCGAAGGTGTCCTCGGCGTCCTCCGGGTCCACGTACCCGTGGTGCAGGTAGATGCGCAGCCGCTCCACGAGCCCGGCCTGGTCCAGCTCGGGGTGGAACTGGGTGGCGTACTGGCGCCGTCCCAGGCGGAACATCTGGGTGGGGCAGGCCTCACCGGTGGCCAGCACGACGGCGCCCGGAGGCGGGACCGTCAGCCCCTCCTTGTGCCCCACGTAGGCGGTGAAGCGCGGCGGCAGGCCCTCCAGCAGCGGATCCGCGGCGCCGGCCTCGGTGAGGGTGACGTCGGTGGGTCCGGCGGGCTCGGCGTGGGTGCCGTCCACGGTGCCGCCGGCGTGCGCGCCGAGCGTGCCCACGCCGTAGCAGCAGCCCAGGAACGGGGCGTCGGCGTCGAGGACGGCGTCCAGCATGCGTCCCAGCTCGAGCTCGACCGCCACCTGCAGCTCGTCCTTCGTCTCCTGCGGCACCGAGGAGGTGTAGGGGCTCCCGGACAGGATCACGCCGGCGTGCCCGGCCACGAGCGAGGCCCAGTCCTGGCGGGCGTCGGGGTCGGCGTCGAGGGCGCGGTCCAGGCGCAGGGCGGCCAGCTGGTGCTCGGCGAAGCCGCCGAGGCGGCGGACGGCCTCCTCCTCGGCGCGCGCGGCCTCGTCCTCGGGGCGGGTCTGGATGAGCAGGAACGGCCCTCCGGACGGCGGCACGTCAGTGGACCGGGCGGGCTGTGGGGCGGACGGGGTGCTCATCCTCGCAGACTAGCGGCGCGCGGGCCCGGGAGCGCCGGGACGACGCCCCGTGGCACCGCCCCCACGTTTTCGTGCGGGAAACGGGAGCCTTGCCACACCCGTTCCCATTTCCCACACGAAAGTGATCGGTGCTTTCGTGCGGGAAACGGGAGCCTTGCCACGGCGTCAGCGGCCAGACCAGGGCCGCTCGTCCGAGGCCCACGGCAACGGCCGGACCTTCTCCGCCGGCTGGGGGTCGGAGGGGAGCCGGCCGTAGAGGTGGACGTCCTGCCGCCGCCCGTCGATGAGGAAGTGCCCGCGCTGCGTGCCCTCGTGCAGGAAGCCGGCCGCCCGCGCGACGGACCCGGACGTCGGGTTGTTCGCGCGGTGCCCCAGCTCGAGGCGCTCGAGGCCGCCCTCGGCGAGCTCCGCGTCCGCGACCGTGGCGGCGGCGCGCGCCATGATCGCGTCCCCGCGCCAGGCCGAGTTCAGCCAGTACGAGAACCACCCGGAGCGGTTCTCCTCGTCCCGGACCACGGTGACCAGGCCGATCAGCCGGTCCGTGGCCGGGTCCACCACGGCGACGGCGTCCGTCGCCTCGGACTCCAGCATCCGGTCCACGTAGGCGCGCGCGGAGGCCTCGTCCGAGACGTCGCCCTGGCGGGCCATGCCCACGGGATCGGAGCGGAAGCCCTCGAGGACGGCGTCGGCGTCGTCGGAGTGCAGGGGTCGGAGCTGGGCGCGAGCGGTGCCGGTCATGCCGGGAGCATAGTCGCCGCGGGGCCCGGAATGTGAGCCACGCCACCCCTTCCGCTCCCCTCCCTCCGCCCTCACCGCCTTCGTGCGGGAAACGGGAGCCTCTCCCGACCCTTTCGTGCGGGAAACGGGAGGCACCCCGCCCAACCGCCCGCCGGCCGGGAGCCGCATGGCGTCCGCCACCCGCCCCCGCGCCCGATCACACCCCCGCCACGGACATCGGACCGGCCGCCGTCGCCGGTCCCCTCCCGGGACCGGACCGTCCGCCGCCACCCCGCCATCTGTCCCCGACACCCACCCCCGAGACCCCGAGACCCGCCGAAGGGAGCCGCCGCGTGCGCCTGGCCGCGGTCAACCCGATCCCCGGCCTGTTCACCATCGCGCCCGCGGACCGCGACCACGAGGGCGGCCTCCGCGTGGGCGTCCCGGTGCTCGTGCCGCTGCTGGTCCTGCTCGCCACGCACCGCATGGACCTCGCGGTGTACGCCGTGTTCGGCGCGTTCACCGGCATCTACGGGCGCAACCTGCGGCACGGTCCCCGACTGCAGGCCCAGCTGCGCGGCGGCGGCCTCATGCTCGCGGTGCTCGCCGCGGCCACGCTCGCCGGCCGGCTGGGCGTCTCCGAGCAGGTCGACCCCTGGGGCCTGGTGCTGTGGACCACCGTGCTGGCCGGCGTCTGCGCGTTCGTGACCGGGTGGTGGGGTCTGCGCCCGGCCGGCTCCCTCTTCCACATCTTCGCGTTCGGCGCCGTCGCCTCGGTCCCGGTGAAGCCGCCGGCCGCCTGATCCTGTGGGAGGCGGCCTGGTACGTGGTCGCCGCCGGCGTGGCCGGCGTGGTGGCCACCCTGCTCGCGGCCCCGGCGGGGGTGCACCACAACGACTGGGCGATGGTGGCCGCCGTCGTGCCCCTCGTGGGCCACTCGACCCGGTACCGGGTGAGCCGCGGCCTGCAGCGCGTGATCGGCACGTTCCTGGGGCTGGTGCTCACCGCGGGCATCATCCTGCTGGACCCGCCCGTGATCGTGCTGGTGCTGATCATCGCGGTGCTGCAGGTGGCGGCGGAGCTGTACATCGCGCGGCAGGACGTGATCGCGCAGACCGTGGTGACGCCGCTCGCGCTGCTGTCCACGATGCTCGTGGGCGTGACCGCGGGCGGGGCCGGCTCGCTCATGGCCGCCGAAGGACTGCAGCACCTGGCCGACCGCGGCGTGGAGACCGTGATCGGCGCTGCCGTGGGCATCGTGTGCGTGCTCTTCCCGTGGGCGTGGCGCCGCTGGGTCTGGGGCTCCCCGGACCCGACGCGCGCGATCCCCGTGGTCCGCGGGCCTGGGAGCTGAGCAGGCGCCCGCCGAGGGGTGCGGGGTGCCCGGGGCGCCGCCGTCGTCCGCCTGGCGCCGAGGCGTCAGCGGCTCAGGAACGAGCCGAGGTCGCCGGCCAGGCTCAGCAGGTGGAACGGCCCGCCGCCGATCGCCACGGCCGCGACGAGCAGTCCGAACCAGTGCGAATAGCCGCGGTACTCGTGGGACTGGCTGACGCCCACGAGGGCGAGCAGCGCGCCGGGGACCACGAGCCAGGCCGGCCACGCGAAGGAGGCGATGACGAGCGCAAGCCCGACTGCCGAGATCAGCGTCCACGTGAGGAACGCGCGCCGGTCGTCCTTGCGCTCCACGAGGTTGCCCTCCGGGTCGCGGTCGTGGTCGGCGGTGCCGTCGAGGCGGGGCTCGGGCTGCTGGGTCATGGGTAGGCCTTCCGCGGCGCGTGGGATCGAGCCGGCGCGGGCATGCGGGAGGGTGCTCGTGGGGCGGACGTCCGAGGGGACGGGATGGCCCGAGGGCCGAGTCTAGGGCCGGCAGGCTCCCGTTTCCCGCACGAAAGCGCCCCGGCAGGCTCCCGTTTCCCGGACGAAAGCGCTGGGGTCAGGGGAAGCGCTGGGGCAGGGGGAGCGCCGGGGCCCCGGGGGCGCCGGGCCGCACCGGGTCAGGAGCGCGCGGCGGTCTTCGCGTCGAGGTCGCGGGCGAGGCCGCGCAGTGTGCCGAGCTCGCGGGCGATCCGCGAGTCCAGGTCCGCGTCCGTGAGCGTCTCGGAGCCGCCGCGGCCGCGCAGGTAGAGCAGCTGAGCGAACCGGGCGCGCCGCCAGCGGTACTCGGCCTCGGCGTCGCGGGCCTGCAGGGCGCGGGAGATCTCGCGGTCGTAGAGCTGCGGCTCGTTGAGCTGGCGCTGGCGAACCTCGAGCACGCGCGCGGCGCGGCCGGGCTCGGAGGGGACCTCGTCCGCCTCGTGCAGCCGCTTCCCCAGGTTCGCGGCCACGATGTGCTCGCCCTCGTCCCGCAGGATCTGCGAGGCCAGGGCCAGGCCGGCCTGGATGGACTTCCAGCGTCCCACGGCGCCGTCCCACGGCAGGTTGGTCAGCAGGCCCAGGGCCGCGAGCGTGCCCTCGGTGTCCTCGTGCAGCAGGTAGAGGCGCTCGGCCATGCCGAACAGGTCCTCCAGCTGGGAGCCGGAGCGCAGGTTCAACCCGTGCGAGAGCCGGGCCGCGGTGGCGGTCAGCTCGGTGTCCTCGAGGTGGCGCTTGCCGACGGCGACGATCCGCTCCTCGGGGGAGCCTGCGTCCACGGGGGAGAAGGTGGTGTCCGGGACGGCCCTGCGCTCCTCCGGGCGGTCCGTGCGGACCCGGATCACGGAGCCGTGCGCGATCTTGACCTCGCGGCCGCCCTCGAGGGTGGCGATCACGAGCGCGGGGGTGCCGAAGTCGTCCCGCATCACCCGGGTCGACGCCACGGGCGGGGCGGGCTCGCCGCGGCGGGTCAGGAAGCTGTCCCCGGGCTGCACGTCCTGGGACTTCAGATGGCGGAGGTAACCGCCGGCGATCGGGGCCATGCTCAGCGCCCCCATCCCACGTGGGCGAGGGCCTGGCGCACCAGGTCCCCGCGGCCGCCGATGAACTCGGCCTGGATGTCCTGGCCGAGGGCCTCCTCGGGGGTGAGCCAGGTCAGCTCGAGCGCGTTCTGGCGCGGCTGGCACTCACCCGTCACCGGCACCACGTAGACCAGGGCCACGGCGTGCTGGCGGTCGTCCGTCAGCCCGGTCTCGGACGGCGCCGGGAAGTACTCGGCGACGGTGCAGGGGACCACCGACGGCGGCAGCTGCGGGAAGGCGAGCGGGCCGAGGTCCTTCTCCAGGTGGCGCATCAGCGCGGCGCGGATGGTCTCCCGGTACTGGACGCGGCCGGAGACAAACGTCCGCTGGAACGTGCCGGTCTCGTCCGCCACGTAGAGCAGGCCGATCTCGGTGACGTAGCCGAGGGAGTCCAGCCGCACCGGGATGGCCTCCACATACACCATGGGCAGCCGACGCCGGGCCTCGTAGAGGTCCTCGTCGGACAGCCAGCCCGGATTCGGGTCGGGGGTGCGCACGCTCATGGTTCTGTTCTACCGGAGTTCCGCGCCGGGGGCACACCGGGTCCCGCGTGTTCCGCTCACCACTTGGCGCGGAAGTACTGCCGGGCCATCGGCACCTGCTCCGAGGGGACGTCGAGCGCGAGGGCGGCCGCGGTCGGCCAGTTCGGGTTCGCCAGGGCGGCGCGGCCCACGCAGACGGCGTCGGCGCGGTCCTCGTCCACCACGGCTGCGACCTCCTCGGCGCCGGTCAGCGAGCCGACGGCGGACACCACGATCCCCTCGGTGCCCTCCTTCACGGCGGTGGCCAGCGGCACCTGATAGCCCGGGCCCTGGGGGCCCTCGTAGGTGTCCCCGATGCCCGCGGAGGACAGATCGAACCAGTGCACCTGTCCCTGCAGCTCCTGCGCCAGGCGGACGGTCTCCTCGATGCTCCAGCCACCCTCGACCCAGTCCGAGCCGGAGATGCGGATGCCGAGGACCTTGTCTGCGGGCCACACCTCGCGCACGGCCGCCACGACCTCCTTGAGGAAGCGGGTGCGGCCCTCGAAGTCCCCGCCGTACTCGTCGGTCCGGGTGTTGGTCAGCGGTGAGAGGAACTGGTGGATGAGGTAGCCGTGGGCGGCGTGCAGCTGCACGGCGCCGAAGCCGGCACGGTCGGCGCGCTCGGCGGCGTCGGCGAAGGCCTGGACGGTCTCCCGGATCTCGTCCACCCGCATCGCGTGGGTGCGGATCTCCATGGAGTTGGTGGCCACGCCGGAGGGGGAGAGGGTCTCCCAGGAGTCGGGGCCCTCGAGGATCGGCTGCCCGGCGGGCGCGCCCGGGTGCATGGGGACGGTGGAGGCCTTGGCGCCGGCGTGGCCGAGCTGGATGGCGGGCAGGGCACCCTCAGAGGCGATGAACTCGGCGATCGGCGCCCACGCGTCCCGCTGCTCGTCGTTCCACAGGCCGGTGTCCCACGGGGAGATGCGCCCCTCGGGCGTGACGGCGGTGGCCTCGGTCACCACGATCCCGAAACCGCCGGCCGCGCGGGCGCCCAGGTGCTGGAACTGCCAACCGTGCGGGACGCCGTCGCGCGCCTCGCACGAGTACTGGCACATCGGCGGCAGGATCAGGCGGTTGCGCACGCGCACGCCGTTGATCTCGATCGGTTCGAAGATCGCGGGCACGGCGGGGGCGTCGGTCTGAGTCATGCACCCCACCCTACGAGCGGGTCCGGACACGGGAGGGCACGCGTCCGCCGCGGGCGGAAGGGTGGGCCGGCCCGTGCGACGAGAGAAGTCGTCACCGTCGCTGCGTCCACCCCTACCCTGGGCCCATGCCCTCCTACCGCGCCCGCCTGCAGATCGGCGACCTCCTGCCCGGCCACCGGCCCGAAGAGGTCATGGACCTGGCCGAGGCGGCCGTCCAGGCCACGCACGTGCTCGCGGCCAAGGACATCGAGGTCGTCGCGCGCGTCCCGCGGATCGTGCTGCGCTTCACGGTGCCCGGCTCGCACCGGGCGGGGGAGGACGCCGAGGCCGCCGAGGTGGCGCGGCGGATGGCGGAGGCGGTGTCCGGCGTCGCCGTGACGGGCGGCCTGGACGTGCTGCGGCGCGACGGCGGCCGGTGGGTCCCGGTGCCCGCTGGGCCCGGGCGCTGAACGGGGCCGGGCTCAGGCGACGGCCGGGAGCGGCCGGCGGGCGGCGTCGCGCTCGATCTGGCGGACCCAGGAGCGGCGCACGGCCGCGGCGGTGAGCAGCAGCAGCGCCCCGAAGGCGGCCGCGAAGCCCACCCACGCGCTCTGCTGCGCCCCGAGCGGGCTGGGCAGCAGGCGGGGCAGGGCGAGGCAGAGCAGGGTCCAGGCCATGCCCACGGCCACGCCCATGCGGCCGCGTCCGCCCAGCACCAGGCGCACCGCCCCGGGCAGCAGGGCGAGCAGGACGAGGGCGGCGACGAGCTCGGTGGGGAACCAGCCCACGTGCACGCCCCACGGGTGGAGCGTGGCGGCCAGCGCCGTGGGGGCGCCGGCCAGGAGGGTGCCCAGCAGGACGCCGGGCGCCCCGTCCTCGGCCAGCCGCGCCAGGCGTCCGGCGGCCGGGCGGGCGCCGAGGCGTCGCACCGCGCCCAGCATGAGGGAGAGGGCGACGAGCCACAGCGCGGACTCCAGCCCCCAGGGCACGAGGACGGTCAGCGGGAACCACAGGGCCAGGGCGAGCAGGGCCCCGGCCATCGGCCCGCGGGTGCGTCGGTGCCGGGGCGCGGCGCCCTGGCCCGGACCCCACTGCCGGGCCACGTGGAGCCCGGTGAGCAGCCACAGCACCGGCCAGATCACGGGGTGCAGCGGGAAGAGCGAGAAGACGGTGGCCCCGGAGCCGTGCCGGCCGTCGCCCGCGGCGGGGTAGGGGCCGGCGTCGAGGGCGTCCAGGCCCGGCACGAACCGGAACAGACCCAGCCCCCAGACGCCGGCGAGCACGAACGCCGCCCACACCAGGGTGAGCACGAGCTGCCCGCGCCGGTCCCGCACGGTGGCCGGGCCGGCCGGCTCCTCCGGCGCCGCCGGGGTGTAGCCCGGGATCAGCGGCACGGGGCCGGTGGACGGGCCCGCGGACCGGCCGGCGGCGGTCTCCGCCCCGACGGCCCGCGCCTTCGTGGCCAGGCGCTGCCGGTGCCGCCACTCGGGCAGGGCCTGGCGGGCGCGGGCGACCAGCTCCTCGTCCGTGAGCCCCTCCTCGGGGCGGGCGAGCAGCGGCCGCTGCGAGGCGGCGGGGATGACCTCGGGGCCCTCGAGCTCGCGCGCGGCCCGGTACAGGGCGCGGGACTCGCGGTCCTGGTGCTCGCGCAGCCGGCGGGCCTCCTCCTCGGCGGCGCGGCGCTCGGCGTCCCGGGCCCGGTCCTCGAGGAGGCGGGCCTGGGCGAGGGCGCGCTCGGCGTGCAGCACGGTGTGCGCGCGGGTCCGCTCGGCGTGGAGGCGGCGGGCCTCGGCGGCGCGGCGTGCGGCCTCCTCGGCCTCCCGACGGCGACGCTCGGCCTCCTGACGGCGACGCTCGGCCTCCTCCGCGCGGGCCCGGCGCTCGGCCTCGGCCCTCTCGGCCTCCCGACGACGGCGCTCGGCCTCCGCGGCCTGCCGGCGTCGCTCGGCCTCGGCCTCGGCCTCGAGGCGCCGGCGCTCGCGCTCGGCCAGCTCGGCCTCCTCGCGGGCGCGGCGCTCGGCCTGGACGCGGGCGCGCTCCTCGGCGACCTTCGCCTCGCGACGGCGCCGCTCCTGCTCCTGCTGCCGGCGCTCCTCCTGGTCGGCGGCGGCGCGGGCCTTCGCTTCCTGGGCGAGGCGACGGCGGCGCTCGGCCTCGCGGCGCTGTCGCTCGCGCTCCTCCTCGCGGCGTCGGCGGGCGATGCGCGCGGCCTGCTCGAGGCGGGCCTCCTCGGCGGCCCGCTCCTGGGCGCGACGCTCCTCCTGTTCGGCGCGCTCTTGGCGGGCCCGGGCCTCCTCCTGGAGCCGGGCCTGCAGGGCGGCCTCCTCGCGGGCGGCCGCGGCGGCGGCCTCCTCGGCCTCGCGGCGCTCCCGCTCCCGGTCGGCCTCGACGGCCTCGGCGGCGAGGCGGGCCCGCTCCTCGGCGGCGGCCCGGCGGGCGGTGCGCCGCTCGCGCAGGCGCTCCTGGCGGCGGGCCTCCTTCGCGGCGGCGGCCTCCTCGTCGGCGCGGCGGGCCTCGCTGCGGGCGTCGTCGTCGCGCAGGGCGGCCTCGCGCTCGGCGGCCTCGGCGGCCAGGCGGTCGTGCTCCGCGGCGCGGCGGCGGGCGCTCTCGGCGGCGCGCTCGCGCCCGGACTGCAGCCGCGCGCGGCGGCGCGCCTCGGCCTCCTCGCGGCGACGCGCGGCCTGGGCCGCCTTCTGAGGATCGGCGCTCGGGGCGGGCAGGATCCGCTCGACCGTGCCGACCAGCGGCGCCGTGAAGCGGGCCAGGTCCGGGCTGCCGAGGCGGTCCAGGATGTCGCTGAGGTCGCGGCGGGGGCGCTGCTCCGCGGGGGCGCCGGGGGTGCGCAGCCGCTCCATCGCCTGGTGGACGTCCGTGCGGCGGCCCTCGCGCACGCGCCGCGCATCGGCCGTCTCGGGTCGGCCGGTGCGCAGGGCGCGCTCGTGGCGGCGCAGGTCGCGGCGGGAGATCTGGCCGGGGGCGGCGAGGGCGCGGCGGGGTCGCGCGACGCGCGGGGCGGGGGCCTCGACGTCGGCCTCGACGTCAGCCGGGGCGTCGGCGTCGGACGCGGGGGAGGCGTCCGGGGCGGGGGCGGTCTCGGCGTCCTGCGGCGGGGCGGGGCTCGGGGCCGGGGCAGGGTCGTCCGCCGGGGTCCGGGCGGCGGACGGGACGGGGTCCTCGGCGGCCGCGGCGCCGTCGTCGTCCTGGTCCGGAGTGCGGGGCGCGGCGGCGGCCTCCTCGGGGGCCGGGACGGGCTTCGGGGCGCCGCGGAGGCGCTCGAGCGCGGCGTGCGACTCCGAGGACGGGTCCTGCATGCTCACCCCTTCCGAGCCCGGCGGCGGCGGGCCACGACCCCCGCGATGATCAACCCTGCAAGGGTACCGAACACCATCCCCACCACGGCCGACGCCCACCACGGCAGGCCGGTGGTCCGGCCGGTCAGCCAGCCCAGCCCGACCATCCAGCCGGACCACGCGAGCGAGCCCGCCCCGGAGAGCCACAGGAACACGGGCCAGCGGATCCCGCCGATCCCCGCGGCGGCCATCGAGGCCGTGCGCCCGCCCGAGACGAACCGCAGCACGGACAGCCCCGCGAGGCTGCCCGCGGGGCCCACCCGCACCAGCAGTGCCCGGATCCCCCGGTGCACCCGGCGCCACCAGGCCCAGCGGTCCAGGCGGTCGGCGAGCCCGTGCCGGAACAGGGCGTACAGCCCCACGTCCCCGGCCCAGCAGCCCAGCCACGCCGTGAGCACCGCGGCGGCCAGGCCCACCCGGCCCTCGGCCGCGAGCGCGCCGGAGCCGATCACGAACACCTCCGAGGGCACCGGCGGGATCGGGGCGTCCAGGGCCACGAGCAGGGCGGTCAGCGGGTGGAACCACGCCCCGAGGGAGTCGAGCAGCGCGGACGGGTCCCACGCGCCGGCGCCGCCGGCCGCCGCGGCGCCCGCCCCCATCGTCGAGACGCCGCCGGCCGCGGCGAACCAGGCCGGTGTCAGCACCGTCACCGGGGACGCTCCTGCAGCTGCGCCGGGGAGACGAACTCCCGCTCGCGGCCCGTGAGCGGATCCGTGAACCGCAGGGACCGGGAGAGCAGCTGCAGCGGGCGGGAGAAGTCGTCCGGGGCGGCGTCGAGCAGGTCCGGGTAGAACGGGTCGAAGGCGATCCCCAGGCCGAGGGCGGCCAGGTGGATGCGCAGCTGGTGGGTGCGGCCGGTGCGCGGGGTGAGCCGCAGGTGCGCCACGCGCCGCCCGGCCAGCGTCCCCGCCGACTCCCCGACCCCGAGCACCTCCACCCGGGACTCCGCGTTCGCCCCGGCGTGGGCCGCGTTGGACCGGCGGGTGCGCACCGGCGCGCCCGCGCGCCGTCCCGAGGCGGCCGCCGGGACCTCCTCCACCACCGAGCGCAGGACGCCCTTGTCCTTGCGGATCCGGCTGCGCACCGTCAGCGGGAAGCGCCCCAGGACCGGGCCGTCGTCGTCGGCGTCCGGCGGCAGGGGGCTCACGGCCTCGTAGGTCTTGGCCACGGCCCGGCGCTCGAAGAGCAGGTGGTAGGCGCCGCGGGTGGCGGGGTCCACGGAGAACATCACGACGCCGGCGGTCGCCCGGTCCAGCCGGTGCAGGGGCACGAGGTCGTCCACACCGAGCTCGTTGCGCAGCCGCACCAGCGCGGTCTCCTGCACGAAGCGGCCGCCCGGGGTGGTGGGCAGGAAGTGCGGCTTGTGGATCACCACGAGGTGCTCGTCCCGGTGCAGCAGCGTGTGCGCGACGGGCAGAGGGTCCTCGTGGGGGACGTCCCGGTAGTACCAGAGGTCGTCGTGGACGCCCAGGGGCGTCGTCGGGGTGAGGGCGGTGCCGTCGGCGGCCACCACCTCGCCCGCCGCGAAGCGCGCCCGGATGCCGTCCGGGTCCACGTGGCCGAACCGGTGCAGCACGTAGTCCTGCGCAGTGTCCCAGCCGGAGGCGGGCAGGCGCAGGCGCGTGGCGTTCACGCCGTTGCGGGCAGGGAGGGGGGAGGGGACGGCCACGGACCCATCATCCCAGGCCCGCGCGGCCGACGGCGGCGGGCGGGGCGGCACCCCGCCGCCCCGCCCGCCGCCTGGGGTCAGGCCTGCCCGGTGGTCTCGTCGCCCTCGGCGGTGGAGCGGTCGTCGGGGGTGAGCACCGTGATGTTGCCGGGGCCGGGCTTGGTCTGCCCCGTGGCGCCCTCGGGGATCCGCGCGCCGACGTCGGCGATCACCGCGTCCAGGCGGGCGCCCGCGGGCACCGTGGCGGAGCCGAGCAGCACGGAGCGGTGGACCGTGGCGCCGGCCTCCACGACCACGCCGGGGCCGATCACGGACTCCGTCACGGTGCCGCGGACGCGGCTGCCGGGGCAGAGCATCGAGCCGTTGACCTCGGCCTCCGGGTGGACGAACGCCGGCGGGCGCGGGTGGAAGTTGGAGATCAGCGGCCAGCGCGGGTCGTCCAGGTCCAGGCCGTCCCCGCGCAGCAGGGCCATGTGGGCCTGGAAGTATGCGTCGATCGTGCCGACGTCCTTCCAGTAGCCCTCGTGCCGGAACTCGTGCACGCGGCCGCGCTCCACGAGGGCGGGGATGATCGTCTCCCCGTAGTCGCCGAGCTGGGCGCCGGCGGGGTCGTCGTCGTCGACCTGCTCCTCCGAGGCGGAGTCCAGCAGCGACTCGATCACCTCGGTGAGCGCGTCCACGTCCGCCACGAACACCTCGGTGGCCACCACGTCCGTGGCGGGCTCGTCCGGCTTGTAGTCGTAGGCGGTGACGCGGCCGTCCGCGTCCGAGCTCACCACGCCGAAGCGCGAGGCGTCCTCGGCCACCTGCGTGGTGACCACGGTGAGCTCGGCGTCGCGCTCGCGGTGCCGCTCGAGCACGGGGCGCAGGTCCATGCGGTACAGGTGGTCGGCGCTCATGATGACCACCGTCTTGGCGCCGAAGCGGCGCAGCGGGGCGAGCTGCTGGTGGATGGCGTGCCCGTTGCCCTGGGCGAAGCCCTCCTCGTCGCGGCCCTGGGCCGGGGGCAGCACGCGCAGGCCGTGGCGGGTGCCGTCGAGGTCCCACGGGCGGCCGCCGGCCACGTGCTGGTTGAGGGTGAACGGCCGGTACTGCTCCACGATCCACGCGTCCTGCAGGCCCGAGTGGGCGACCGTGGTCAGCGCGACGTCGATGAGCCGGTACTGGCCCGCGAACGGCACGGCCGGCTTCGAGCGGGCGTCCGTGAGCGGGGCGAGGCGGCTGCCGCGGCCGCCGGCCAGGATCAGCGCGACGACGGCGCTGCGGGGGTCGTCGGGGAACGGGTCGGCCATGCGGGTCCTCCTGTGGGGTCGGGGGCCGCGCCGAGCGCTCCTGCGGCGACGGGCGCCGTTCAGCGTAGGGCCGGCGCCGCCGCCGGCGCCACGGTTCGGGCGCGGCTCACCGCTGGCAGGTCGGGCACCACCACAGCTGCCGCGCGTCGTCCTCGGCGGAGCCGAAGTCCTCCTGGCGCACGCGCCCGCCGCAGCGCAGGCAGGGGGCGCGGTCGTGCCCGTACACCCAGTACGACGGCGTCCCGCGGCCCCGGGGGCCGGCGGGCGGCCGGGCGCGCGGGCGGCCGAGGGCGGGGCCGGACGCCGTCCGGTCGGCTCCGGGGTCCGCCGCGGGGTCCGCTGCGGTCCCGCTCCCGACGGCGGCGGGCAGCCCCGGCGGGAAGCCGCGGTCCGCCACGACCACCTCGATCCCGTAGGGCCGGTCCGGGTTCGCTCGCACCCCCGTGGTGGTGCGCGGCCAGCCGAGGAACGGGGCGGCCGGGGGGACGTTGGCGCGCAGCAGGTCGCGGGCGATCTGGAGCAGCCCGGGCACGTCCGGCACCTGCCCGACGGGCCGGTGCGGGTCGATCCCGGCCAGCAGCAGGGACTCGCAGCGGTAGATGTTGCCGATCCCGCACGTGGTGCGCTGGTCCAGCAGCGCCAGGCCCACGGGGCGCTCGGGTCGGGCGGTCAGCCGCCGCGTCCCCTCGGCGAGCAGCGCCGCCGCGGCCTCCTCGGAGCCGTCCCACGCGGGGTCCAGCAGGTCCGGGCCGAGGTGGCCGAGGACGGTGTCCTCCCGGTCCGTGGGGACGAGCGTGAGCATCCCCAGCTGGGCGCCGAGGACGCGGTGATCGACCGTCTCCAGGACCGCCCGCACCTGCCAGGCGGGGGGGCCCCACCGCGCGTCGAGGGCGGAGACGAGCCAGCGGCCCTCCATCTTCAGGTGCGAGACGAGGGTGAGCGGTCGGGCGGCGGGGCGCCCGGCCGGGGGCGTCAGCCGCATCAGCAGGTGCTTGCCGCGCGGCTCCACCTCGACCACGGTCCAGCCGGTCAGGTCCGCCGTGGCGTGCTGCGGCACGCGCAGGTCCGCGCCGGTCAGCATGCGGCCCGCGAGCACCGGGCGCAGCCGATGGGCGAGGCGGACGAGGGAGTCGCCCTCAGGCACGGGCGGTCATGCCGCGTTGAGCTGCCAGGTCACGCCGAACCGGTCCCCGACCCAGGCGAAGCGCCGGGAGAAGCCGTAGTCGCCGGGCGGCATGTAGTCCTGGCCGCCACCGGCGATCAGGGCGTCGTGGACCGCGTCCACGGCCGTGGGGTCCGGGAGCTCGACGAACAAGCTGATCGCCGGGGTGAACGTGAACCCGTGCGAGGTGAAGGAGTCGAAGAAGCGCAGCCGCTGGCCGGCGACCTCGAGCTCGCCGTGCAGCACCTTGCCGGCCCACTCGGCGCCGCGGGGCGAGGAGTCGTCGAAGAGGTCGCGGCGGACCTCCGTGACGGGCAGGTGCTCGACGAACACGCTGAGATAGGCGTCCATGGCCGCGCCGGCATCGCCCTCGAACATGAGGAACGGGGTGACCGAGGGGTCCGAGGGGTGCGGCATGGACTCCTCGAGGGCCTCGGGGGCCGGGGCGGTGCCCGTGGGGTCGGCGCCCGCGTCGACGCCGACGTCGTCCGGCAGGCCGGGATCGGTGGTGGTCTCGCTCATGCCCGCGAACCTACTCGCCGGCCCCCCGCGTGTCCGCCCCTCCCGACCCGCGCTCCGCCCCGGTGCCGCGGTCCACGCCGCCGTCGTGCCCTCCCCCTCAGCTCCGATACCGCAGCCCGCTCGGGCTCGAGTAGAACCCCGCCGCGAGCATCGCCTCGGCCAACGGCGTGCCGAGCACGGGCCCGCCGTTGACCTTCTCGAGGCTCAGACGCTCGGTCCTCCCGGTCCGCAGCGCCCACACGAGCGCCTCGGCCGCGGCCTTCAGCTCGACGGCACCCTGCGTGAAGCACAGCAGCGTCTTGCCGCCGCGCTCCATGTAGAGGGCGAGCTCGCCGCGGATCAGCACGACGACGGCGCCCGCCTTCCGGCCCGGCCGGTGGCCCGTGGGCACGACGCCGTCCGGTCCGGCCGGCACGGCGGGCCAGTCCAGGGCCGCCCCGTAGGGGTTCGCGGGGTCCGTGGCGGCGAGGGCGAGGGCGGCCGGGGTCCGCTGCTCGGCGGGGGCGGCGGGCAGGGGCAGGCCGAACGCGTCCAGGCGCGGCGCGGCGGGCGCGTCGGCGCCGTCCTCGTCCTGGAAGCCGCGCAGCCGGTCCACCACGGCGCCCGTGGAGAACTGGGCGCCGCCCAGGCCCGCCACGAAGTGGCCGCGGCGGACCTGCCCGGCGTCCTCCATGCGGGTGAGCAGCCGGTACTGGCCGGCGAAGCCGCCGGGCACCTCCTCGGCCACCACGGACCCGCGCGTGATCACGCCGTACCGGTCCAGCAGCAACTCGGCGGTGGCGTGGGCCCGGATGGTGGGGTCCCGCTCGGCCGCCGGCAGCAGCGACCAGCGGCCGGCCGCGCGGGCCTGCTCCGCCGCGGACAGCCCGGCCATCCCGGCGGCCGGTCCGGCCGTCCCGCGGGCGCCGCCGTCGGGGGAGGCGAGCCCGGCGTACCGGCCGCGGCCGCGCACCCCGGCCAGCCGCCCGCCGAGGCCGCGACCGGCCGTGCCCGCCCCGGCCCCGCCCGTGCGCGCGGTGCGGGCCCGCGGGGTCTGCCTGCCCGTGCGGTGGGCGGTCTTGCCGAGGGAGAGCAGGCCGCGCACGGGGGCGAAGGTGTCGTTGCCGACCTCCCCGGCCCACACCAGCCCCCACAGCGCCTCGAGCACGGCGGGCCCGCGCGCCAGGTCGGCCCCGGCCCCGTGCCCGTCCGGCCCGCCCGTGCCCAGCCGGGCGGACTGGGCGGCCCGCACCCGCTCCACGAGCTGCGGGAAGAACCACGCGCCGCCTCCGGCGAGCACCTCGCGCACGTCAGCGCGCAGGGCGGCGTCCCGCGGCGCGGCCGCGTCCGGGCCCGTGCCGTCGGCCCGCTCGGGCAGGCGCAGGGTGAGGTCCACGGCGTCGGCGGGGTGCAGGGCCACCCAGCCGTCGTTGCCGGCGGCCTCGGCCACGCCGGACCACACGTACTCGCCCGTGGCCAGCAGTTCGTCCAGCAGGGCGGGGGCGTAGTCCCGCACCCGCGTGGGCAGGACGAGCGACTCCCACGCGCTCGCGGGCAGGGGCGTGCCGGCCAGCTGGTCCAGCACGGTGGCCACCCCGTCCACGCCCTCGAGGGTGGCCGGCGGGCGCCACGCCCCGTCCCGGCCGACGCGCGGGCGCAGGTGCTGCCAGTCGGCGAGGAACCGCGCGTACGCGGACTGGTCCACCGGCTCCACCTCGGCGCGCAGCGCGGCGAGCGAGCGCAGGCGGATGCGCCGCAGCACCTCGGCGTCGCACCATTCGGCGTCCAGGCCCGTGGCCCCGGGGGGGCCGTCCGGGCGGAAGGCGCCGGTGCTCACGCGCCGCTCGGTGGCCAGGCGCTGCAGCACCGGCAGGACGACGGCGCCGCCCAGTCCCAGCGCGGCGCCCGCCTCGGCGGCGGTGAAGGGGCCGTGGGTGCGGGCGTAGCGGGAGACGAGGTCGCCGAGGGGGTCGTCAGCGGGCTCGAGGAACGCGGCGGGTACGCCGTGGGGGATCGGGGTGCCGAGGGTGTCCCGCAGGCGGGCCGCGTCCTCCACGGCCGCGAACCGCTCGACGCCGTCCTGGCGCAGCCGGAACGCGCGACCGGCGCGCTCCAGCCCGGCCAGCATCTCCCCGACGGCCGCCACGTGCGCCGGCCCCGCCCCGCCGTCGTCGTCCGCCCCGGCCGGATCACCGGCCTCGGGCCGCACCCGCCGGGCGGCCTCGGCCGCGGAGAGCGGGCCGAGCAGGCGCAGCAGGTCCGCCACGCCCTCGACCCCGCGCGCCCGCCGGTCCGGGGCGAGGCGCTGCAGCTGGGCCTCCACCTCGGCGATGATCCCGGCGTCGAGCAGCTCGCGCAGCTCCTCGGTGCCGAGCAGCTCGGCCAGCAGGGTCGGGTCCAGGGACAGGGCGGCGGCCCGGCGCTCGGCGAGCGGGGAGTCGCCCTCGTAGATGAACTGGGCCACGTAGCCGAACAGGATGGACTGGCTGAACGGGGAGGGCGCGGGGGTGGTGACCTCCACGAGCCGCACGGCCCGGGACGCCACCCTCCCGGCGAGGTCCTTGAGCGCGGGCAGGTCGTAGACGTCCTGCAGCACCTCGCGGACGGTCTCCAGGATCACGGGGAACCGGGGGTGCTTGCGGGCGACGTCCAGCAGCTGCGCCGAGCGCTGGCGCTGCTGCCACAGCGGGGTGCGCCGGCCGGGGTCGCGCCGCGGCAGCAGCAGGGAGCGGGCCGCGTTCTCGCGGAACCGGGCGGCGAACAGGGCCGACCCGCCCACCTCCGCGGTGACGATCTCCTCCAGCTCCTCGGCGGTGAACTCGAACAGCTCGGCGCCCGGGGGCTCGGCGTCCATGAGGGGGATGCGCAGCACGATCCCGTCGTCGGCCGCCATCGCCGCGCCCGAGCCGGTCTCCAGCCCGTACCGCTGCGCCAGCCGGGCGCCCACCGCGAGCGCCCACGGGGCGTGCACGGCCATGCCGTAGGGGGAGTGCAGCACCACGCGCCAGTCGCCGAGCTCGTCCGTGAACCGCTCCACCACGAGCGTCTGCTCGGTGGGCAGCACGCCGGTGGCCTCGCGCTGGTCCTTCAGGTAGGCCAGCAGGTTGTCCTGCGCCCACACGTCCAGGCCCGCGGCGGCCAGGCGCTCGCGGCCCGCGGCCGGGTCCGCGTCCAGCTCGCGGCGGAAGCGCCCGACGGCGTCGCCCAGCTCCGCCGGCCGGCCCGCGGCGTCGCCCCGCCAGAACGGGAGCTTGCCCGGCTGCCCGTAGGCGGGCAGCACGAGGACGCGGTCCGCCGTGATGTCCACGATCCGCCAGCTCGTGGCGCCGAGCAGGATCACGTCCCCCACGCGGGACTCGTAGACCATCTCCTCGTCCAGCTCGCCCACGCGGCGCCCGCCGGAGCGGGCCGAGCCCGCGGACGCGGTGCCCGCGGACTCGGCCGTGTCCCCGGCCGCCGCACCGCCCGGCGCCCCGTCCGGGCCGCCGTCGGAGGCCAGGAACACGCCGAACAGGCCGCGGTCCGGGATGGTGCCGCCCGAGGTGACGGCCAGCCGCTGGGCACCCGGCCGGGCGGCCAGCGTGCCGTTCTCCCGGTCCCACAGGATGCGCGGGCGCAGCTCGGCGAACTCGTCCGAGGGGTAGCGCCCGGCCAGCAGGTCCAGCACGGACTCGTAGGCGGAGAGCGGCAGGGTGGCGAACGGCGCGGAGCGGCGCACGAGGTCGAACCACTCCTGCGCGTCCAGGTCCGCGACGGCGACGGCGGCCACGGTCTGCTGGGCGAGGATGTCGAGCGGGTTGGCGGGGATGCGCAGCGCCTCGATCCGCCCGGCGGTCATGCGCTCGGCCACCACGGCGGTGTCCACGAGGTCCCCGCGGTGCTTGGGGAAGAACACGCCGCGGGAGACCTCGCCCACCTGGTGGCCGGCGCGGCCCACGCGCTGCAGCCCCGAGGCCACGGACGGCGGCGACTCCACCTGGATCACCTGGTCCACCGCGCCCATGTCGATGCCCAGCTCCAGCGAGCTCGTGGCCACCACGCAGCGGATCCGCCCGGTCTTCAGGGCCTCCTCCACGATCGCCCGCTGCTCCTTGGACACGGAGCCGTGGTGGGCGCGGGCGAAGTCGGAGACGGTCCCCGAGCCGGTGCCGGTCTGCCCCGCCACCTGCGCCGGATACGACGACGACGACGGCGTGGCGGGCGTCGAGGACGAGGCCCCCGCCCCCGCACCGGGCGTGCGGAAGCCGGGGACGGCGTCGGGGTCTTCGACCGCGGCGGCGGCCTCGAGCCGGGCCTCCCAGATCTCGTTGAGGCGGCCGGTGAGCCGCTCGGCCAGGCGGCGGGAGTTGGCGAACACGAGCGTGGAGCGGCGCTCGGCGACGAGGTCCACGATCCGCTCCTCCACGTGCGGCCAGATCGACCCGCCCGTCACGGCGCCCCCGGGGCCGCCCTCCGCGCCGGGGCCGCCGGGAGAGGAGCCGGGCCCCAGGTCGTGCGCGGCCGAGGGGGAGGACAGGTCGGTGAGGTCCGGCACCGGCACCGTGACCGTGAGGTCCCACCGTTTGGCCGAGGCGGGGCGCACCACGGTGACCGGCTGGGTGCCGCCGAGGAACCGGGCCACCTCCGAGGCCGGCTCGACCGTGGCGGACAGGCCGATCCGCTGCACGGGCGTCTCGAGCAGGGAGTCGAGCCGCTCGAGGGAGACGGCCAGGTGGGCGCCGCGCTTGGTCCCGGCCACGGCGTGCACCTCGTCCACGATCACCGTGCGGACCCCGGCCAGCGCCGAGCGGGCCTGGGAGGTGAGCATGAGGTAGAGGGACTCGGGGGTGGTGATGAGGATGTCCGGGGGGTCCTGCTGCAGGCGCCGGCGCTCGGCGGCCGGGGTGTCCCCGGAGCGCACGCCCACCCGCACACGCGGCACGGGGCGGCCCAGGCCGGCGGCGGTCTGCGTGATGCCCACGAGGGGAGCCCGCAGGTTCCGCTCCACGTCCACGCCGAGGGCCTTGAGCGGGGAGACGTAGAGCACGCGCGTGGCCGCAGTCCCCTCGGCCGCGGGCTCGCGCACGAACGAGTCGAGGGCCCAGAGGAAGGAGGAGAGGGTCTTGCCGGAGCCGGTGGGGGCGATCACCAGGGCGTGCCGGCCGGAGGAGATGGCGTCCCACGCGCCCAGCTGCGCGGGCGTGGGCGCCTCGAACGCGCCCGTGAACCAGGCGCGCGTGGGTTCGGTGAACCGGCCCAGGACGACGTCGGCCGCGGGCGTGGGCGCGCCCGCTGCGGTCTCCGCGGGCCCGCTCATGCGTGGTGGTACGGTCGGCCGGCGGAGATCTCCTGGGCTCGGTAGACCTGCTCCGCCAGGATCAGCCGCACGAGCTGGTGCGGGAAGACGAGCGGGGACAGGGACCAGACGCGGTCCGCGCGGGCGTGGACCCGCGCGTCCACCCCGTAGGCCCCGCCGATCACCACCGTGACCGGGGCGCCGACGTCGAACCGGCTCTGCAGGTGCCGCGCCAGACCCGGCGAGTCGAACGCCGTCCCCCGCTCGTCCAGGAGGATGAGGTGCTCGTCCGCGCCCACGGCGCCCAGGATCCGGTCCGACTCCTCCGTGCGCGCGGCCTCCTCCTGGCGGGCGGAGTGCGGCAGCAGGCGCCAGGTGAGGTCGTAGGGCTTCTTCAGGCGCCGCTCGTAGCGGTCGATCCCCTCGGAGACCCACGCCTCATGCTTCTTGCCGATGGCCAGCACCCGTACAGACATGGGTCCATGATCGCACCGGGCCCGGACACGATACGGGTCACCACGACGGCGGCCCCGGAGCCTCCGCTACGCTCGCCTGGCGGGCGCTGGGCCCACGCACAGGAGGGGGCGGTCATGGCGACGTCGGGACGGCGCGGACGGCTGACCCGTCGTGCCGTCCTGGGGCTGGGCGCCGGCGCCCTGGCGCTGGGGGGAGGGGCCGCCGTCGCGAACCTGGCCGGCGTGCCGCCGGCCCCGGTCGGCCCGGACGTCAACGCCCTCTTCGGCATGCGCAGCAGTACCGGCCACCGGTACGCGGACCTGCCCGGCCGCGCCGGCCGGGTGGACGTGTACCGGCCGCAGGGCCCCGGCCCGTTCCCCGTGGTGGTGTGGAACGCCGGCTCCGGCTGGCGGGACGACCGCGGCTACCACGACGGCCAGGCCGTGGCCCGCGGCCTCGTCCCGCACGGCTACGCCGTGGCGGCCTTCTCGGTGCGCAGCTCGAAGCAGGGCCGCTTCCCCGCGCAGGTGGAGGACGCGACGGCGGCCGTCCGCTGGGTGCGCGCCCATGCCGTGGAGCTGGACCTGGACGCCTCCCGCCTGACCGTGGCCGGCACGTCCTCCGGCGGCTGGAACGCTCTCATGGCCGGGCTCACCGGCGGCCGCGACCTGGACCGCGCGCACGTGCCCCCGCCCGGACGCGAGGTGCCGCCCGGGGGCCACGCGATCCCCGAGGAGGACCGGGTCCAGGCCATCCTGGACTTCTTCGCGCCCACGGACTTCCTCGCGATGAACGCCCAGATGTCGCCGGGCGCCTGCGCGGACTACAACCGCCAGCGGCGGCTCGAGCACTGCCACCTGGACGACCACAGCACCAAGTCCGCGATGCTCGGCGTGCCCGTGCTCGCCTCGTACGGGCTCACCCGCCTGGCCTCGCCGATCGCCCACGTGCGCCCGGACTCCCCGCCGATGATGATCGTGCACGGGCTCAAGGACCCCACCGTGCCCTGGCGGCAGAGCCTCGAGCTGTACGAGGCCGCGGAGGCCGCGGGCGTGCGCGCCGCCTTCTACTCCGTGGCCGACGCCGGCCACGACCTCGGCATGATGGGCGGCGGCTGGGGCTCGGCCGAGGTGCTGCGCAGCGGCGTCCCCCTCAGCGCCGTCCACGCCACCATCTCCTGGGCTGCGGTCGCCGCGTTCCTGGACACCGTGCTGCCGGGCTGACGGGGCCGGTCTCGGGCCGCCGGCCGCCTCCGGGGAAGACAGAAGCCCGGGAGCACGAGGCTCCCGGGCTTCACATCTGGCGGTGACGGTGGGATTTGAACCCTATCGGCCCCCAAAAGACATGGAGCCGCCCCCGGAATCCGCATGATCCCGCCGCCGTTGCCCCCGGTTGCTACGGCAGTTCGCAAGTGCTCCTGATAAGTCTGTAATCGGAAGGTAGTCGGTTTCTGCCCCCGCTGACCGCCTCGCGTCATGCTTAGCGAGCGCGGTCGCCACATCGTCGAGGCCGTCGTCGAATAGCTCGGCGGCGGAACCTGACCCTTGACTCTATCGACGCCTTGACCGATGCGCTCCGCGTGGTTGGGGTTGCGTTACTGGCGGGTCGCGATCAAGGAGTCCGCCACCCCTCATTGGCCGTAACGGCGTCGCGCTGCAGTGGGGGTTAGGCTTGACGCGTCAGCGAACAGCGTCCACGAGACTTCTTCGTAGGTCGTTACTGCATTGGCGTGCATCGCGATCTCCGCCTGCATGGCATCGTGTTGGGCGGAGAGGTCGCGCAATTCGGCCTCGGCCAGCGACATCTCAGGGATACCTAGCCACCAGCAGAACGCCATTACGTGGTCTCGTGCGCTGCTTTCCACAGATATAGGTAGTCCTCCTCCTCGGTGGTGCGTAGCCGCGCGACGATCTCAACGACGGAGACGGGGTCATGCGCCGGGGACGTGTGCACTAACCATGTGCCTCGACGAGGCATGAAGACCCGCACATGAGCGATCATCGCTGGGAGTGGTGCGCAGTCGGTGCAAACTCGAAGTACCTGAGCAGCCGGGTGCATCAGGGCCTCTGAAGGCGACGATGTCAATGACGCCGGGTCAAGTTCCTGCGTGCCGGTTCTTTGATCTTTCGGTGCTGGGTCAGTCGCCGAGTTCGAGGATGCTGCCAGTATTCTTCTCAGATCGCAGATGGACTCGAAGTACCGCCTCTCGACCCTCCACTCAGCCCGGCCTATCGGGCTCTCGGCCCACTGCCTACGGGCGCGCAACCCCACGTCGGAGAACCTCTGGGCCCGTCACGCCCCCATTAGGACACGCCCGCGCCAGATACACGTCTTCGATGAGCCGTCGAACAGCGCCGAGCACTGTTCAGCTCTTGTTTGCCACCTGAGCGATGATCGCCGACACGATCTGTTCGCTTTCACCGTAGAAGGTGTTCACATGTCCTGCTTTCGATGCCATGAGCATTTCGTACGCGGTGACACCGGGCTTCGGGTTTCCAGTCCACCTTACGTACAGGCTTTCGAGGGATGCCTGTGTCGTTGCAGAGAGATGAGCCGTAGAGTTCCGAACTGTCTTCATGTCCTGAAGGTTCTGCTTCGCACTCGTAAGAGGCGCCCTGAATGGCTCGCCGTCAACGAAATACAGATTGGCAAAAGTCACGACAGTGTCGGACGTCGACCAGTCAACGAACCGCTGAGATCCTTTGAGCATCTTCAGTGCATGGTCCTTGGTTTGAGGCTTCGCGTACTTCGATGGCCTCCATCGCGCCGTGCTCATCTTGCCTACTAGGTAGTGGGCGAAACTCTCTTCAAGGAACTCCTCTAGGGTTATGAAGAGCTTGAGGAAGCAAGCTTCAGTGACCAGAGCACGCTCCGAGACCGAGCGCTCATATTGTCCGTCGGGTGCTAGCCTGTGCACCGCTTGGAGATGGGCCCCAGTCTCCGAGATACGACGTGTGCTCGAATCTAATATCTTCTTCACGAGCCTTGAATAAGCTTAAGCAAGTATTCGGTTCGGCGCTGGCGAACGGAAGCATCAGTCGTGGCGCGACGACTGTCGTTCAGGAACTGGCGGTCCGAGTCCTTCAGGCCCGGCGAGTCAGGATCGCCGAAGACTTCGTCAACATGATCGAGACGACTGCGAACCTGGTCGAGATTCGCTGAAAGCAGGTCGCCGCGGGGTAGGTCAGATCCTCTCAGTCCGTATAGTTCATGGAACACTGCGGTGAAGAGACTGTAGTAGATGTGAATACGCCTGAACTCGCTGTTCTGGACGCCGTCGGGGAAAATCCTAGAGATCATATAGATCGTCTGTCGAAACTGCTCAGCCAATTTATCTGAGTCGTAAGGGAAGTCCTTCTCGAACTGCGTGTAATACGATCGAATCTGCTTTTTTGACTGAACACCATCGCACATAGCGATGAGTAGATCAGCAGAAAGAGAGACGTCCGCCATTCTCATCACCTGAGGTTCCCGAAGTATTCTGTTTTTGATCCAGTACTCGTAAAACTCGTGGGCCATCGCATCAGCGAGCTTCTTGAATTCACTGAAGTGTGAGGCGTTGATCTTCTCCTGCTCGTTCAATACGACGGCATGCGAATTCAGGCGGCTAAAAATATCTAAGATTTGGCTATCCGCGAGGTTCACGAGGAGATCGGTTGAGATCTCATATCCCAGCAACTCCAGCTTCTTATCCTCAGGGAGCTGACTGAAGAACAGGCCACCATGCTCTCGGTTGTGACCGCGGCGTATAACGAACCCGTCATTCACGTACGAGAGTATCGTCCTAAGTCGTTGCTGCCCATCCACGACTTCTCTGACGCTCTTGCCACTCGAAGGATCAATGATCTGCCGAATAAACACTTTGGGAATCGGGAGGCCCCTGATAATCGTGTCCATTAGGTATGATCGTGCAGTCTCGGTCCATACCTCGCGACGCTGGAAGCGCGGAGACAGGACGAGCTGACCAGACTCACTCCACTCTCTGTAATCTCCCACGCTGTAGACCCGCGAATCAAAGCTTTTCATCTTCATCCCGTCGTAGATGGCTGTCGTCAAGCCTAGCCGCTGTGGGTCACGAGGGAACAGGGGCGGGTCTGAAGGCAACCGACTTCCGTCGAAACTCACTAATACGGGAAGAATGTAGTCGGACCCGGCCCGGCATGGCGAAAGCCCGGGAGCACGAGGCTCCCGGGCTTCACATCTGGCGGTGACGGTGGGATTTGAACCCACGGTACGGGGTTACCGTACACAGCATTTCGAGTGCTGCACCTTCGGCCGCTCGGACACGTCACCAGACCAGGACACCCTACCCGAGCCGCGCCGACGCGCCCAAACCGGGCGGGCGCCGCCGTCGTGCCGGGGGACGGCTCAGCCGCGCTGGGCGGCGAAGAATCGGCGCAGCAGCGCCGCCGACTCCTCCGCGCGCACGCCCGCGCGCACCTGCACGGCGTGGTTGAACCGCGGGTCTCGCACCACGTCCAGCACGGAGCCGCACGCCCCGGCCTTCGGGTCCCAGGCCCCGAACACGACGCGCGGGATCCGCGCCAGCAGCAGCGCGCCGGCGCACATGGGGCAGGGCTCGAGGGTCACCACGAGGGTGCAGTCGGACAGGCGCCAGCCGTCCGCCTCACCCGCCTCGGCCAGCGCGCGGGCACCGCGGCGCAGGGCGAGGACCTCGGCGTGGGCGGTGGGGTCGTGGTGCTGCTCGCGCTCGTTCCCGACGGCGGCCAGCACGGTCCCGTCCCCGGCCACCAGCACGGCGCCGATCGGCACGTCCCCGGCCTCGCCGGCCGCGCGGGCGGCGTCCAGGGCCAGCCCCATCCACGCGTGCTCCTGATCGGCCGAGGGCGCGGGGGAGGGCAGGCGGGCGGACACGGGCCCAGCGTAGCCGCGCCGCCGGGGCGTCCCTGCGCGCGGACGGTCCGCGGGCGGTAGCGTGGAGCCCATGCGCGTCCACCTCGTCGACCACCCGCTCGTGGCCCACAAGCTCAGCGTCCTGCGGGACAAGAAGACCCCGTCCATGATCTTCCGCCAGCTCACGGAGGAGCTCGTGATGCTGCTGGCCTACGAGGCCACGCGGGACGTCGCCATGGAGGAGGTCGAGATCCAGACCCCGGTGGCCACCACCACCGGCCTGCGCCTGGCCCGGCCCCGCCCGCTCGTGGTGCCGATCCTCCGGGCGGGCCTGGGCATGCTCGAGGGCATGACCAAGATGGCACCCTCCGCCGAGGTCGGCTTCCTGGGCATGGCCCGCAACGAGGAGACGCTGGACATCGTCACCTACGCCGAGCGCCTGCCGGCCGACCTCACGGGCCGCCACGTGTTCGTGCTCGACCCGATGCTCGCCACCGGCGGCACCCTGATCGAGTCGATCCGCTTCCTCTACGAGCGCGGCGCCGCCCGCGTCACCTGCATCTGCCTGCTCGGCGCCCCGGAGGGCATCAAGCGGTTGGAGGCCTCGCTGGGCGACGTCGAGGTGGACCTGTACCTGGCCGCCGTCGACGAGCGCCTGGACGAGCGGTCCTACATCGTCCCCGGCCTCGGCGACGCCGGCGACCGGCTCTACGGTCTGGCGGAGTGACCTGATCGGACCTGCGCGTCCGCCACGAGACGACCACGGCCCCCGCCCCACCAGGCGGGGGCCGTGGTCGTCTCACGGGAGCGTCTCCGACGGGGACGTCAAGCGGAGCCGTGAATGTGTCGTCCAAGAAGTGGACACCTCGGGCACGGCCGACCCGTCATACGCGCGTCATCCCGGGAGTTCCCAGCTTCACTGCATAGTTATTCCGAATACTGGGGAATGCGGGCGGCGGCAGCGCGGTGCCGTTCCACGGAATCACGGGGTCAGGGCCGGGAAGCTCCACTCGGAGCCATTCGAGCCGCCGAATAATGATCTTAGTCACATTTGACCCGATTCCGTTCGTATAGTGAGACAGAAGCGTGAACGTTACTTGCCAGTTCGGTCCCGGGCGTCACATTCTTGTCACATGACGTCCCGGACGCGGCACCCCAAGGCCGCACACCGGGACCCGAACCACAAGGAGTGATGGTCATGGGTCAGTCCGCCGGATACGTGCACATCTCGGTCCGCAACGCGCAGCGTCGAGCCGACGGCATGTCCCGCCGAGGTCAGGCCCGCGCCGACCTCCGACTCGCCGGCGGCACGGACGCCCCGGCCGCCCAGACGGCCCCCACTCCGGTGCTCGCCCCCAACGGCATCCCCGGCCCCCAGGCCGTCGCCCGCGAGAACGAGGCCCGCGGGTTCGTGATCTACGTGGGCATGGACGAGCTGGCCGCCTCGGCCGCCGGCACCTCCCTCACCCGCCTCGCCAACGAGCTGCGCCACTACGTGGAGTCCCTCGTGCCCGGCTCGGAGTCCCACGCCGCCGTCGCCCTGGCCCCCTCCGGCGCGGAGGGCCGCGACCTCGAGGTCGTCCGCCAGGTGCTCGGCGACCCGACCGTCCAGGGCGGCGCCCGCTCGGACCTCGCCCAGGCCCCGGCCCCGGTGTCCACCCGCGAGCCCGGCGTCCTGATCGACCTCTCCCGTCGCGAGGTGCAGCTGGACGGCGAGTCCCTGAACCTCACCTACAAGGAGTTCGAGCTCCTCAACTACCTCGTGGAGAACGGGGAGCGCACCGTGGGCCGCGAGGAGCTGCTCGAGGCGCTGTGGCACAGCGCGGACGAGGTGCCGAACGAGCGCACCATCGACGTCCACATCCGCCGTCTGCGCGCGAAGCTCGGCCGCCTGGCCAACACCGTGCGCACCGTGCGCGGTCAGGGCTACCGCTTCTACCGCCACCCCGAGGTCGTCGTGTGGGCGGCCCCGGAGTACAGCATCTGAGACCCCGCCCGCCTCGGACCACGACGACGCGCCTCGGCCTGCCCGGCCGGGGCGCGTCGTCGTAGCCTGGCCGCATGAGCACCGCCGACGCCAAGACCCTGATCGTCCTGCGCCACGCCAAGGCCGGCTGGCCCGACTCGGCCGACGACCATGCCCGGCCCCTCGCCGAGCGCGGCCACGCGCAGGCCCCCGCCGCCGGCGACTGGCTGCGCGAGAACGGGCTCGTGCCGGACGCGATCGTCTGCTCGGACGCGCTGCGCACCCGTCAGACGTGCGTGTGGGTGTGCGAGCGGCTCGGCGAGCTCGCCCCCACCCCGTACCTCGACCCCCGGCTGTACCACGCGGACGCCGCGAAGGCCCTGGCGATCGTCAACGAGACCGAGGAGACCACGCGCTCGCTGCTCGTGGTGGGCCACATGCCGTGGGTGCAGAATCTGGGCATGCGGCTGATGAGCCTGGACTCGGACCAGGACGCGGCGCTGCGCATGAGCGAGCACTACCCGACCCTGGGGATGCAGGTGTTCCGCGTGGAGAAGCCGTGGGCGGAGCTCGACGGTCGCGATGCCGCCCTCACCCACTTCGTGGTGCCCGGCCGCTGAGCCCGGGCCGGGGCCCGGTCGTCGGCTGCGACGCCGGCTGGGTCTGCCGGCCGGGTCCGCCGACCGGGCGTCCTCACCGGCCGCCCGGCCCCAGCCGCAGCCCGACCGCGCCCCACGACGACGAAGGCCCCGCTCCTGCAGGAGCGGGGCCTTCTTTCTGTGCGCCCAAAGGGATTCGAACCCCTGACCTTCTGTTCCGTAGACAGACGCTCTATCCAGCTGAGCTATGGGCGCATCATCCGTGCCACCGGAGCGGCTCGAACTCGTAGAACACTACAGCAGGTCCTCGGCGGTGTGCAAATCGGGCTCCTCCCCGGTCTCGCACGCCCTCTGTGACGCCCCGAGGGTGACGCCGGGCACGGTCCGCGCAGGTCGGCTCGGGTATCATGACAGGACCGTGCGGCCACAACGATGTGGTGCGCCCTGTTATATCTGTGCGCGCATCGAAGTGGACGGGACGGAACGGCCCCGGACCCCAATGGGAGGACTCCCCACCATGGCTGACAACGCCACCACTTCGTTCGCGGATCGCGCCCTCCAGGACGCCCCCACGGACTACGCCCAGCTCCGCGAGTGGGTCGCCCAGGTCGCCGAGCTGACGCAGCCGGACGCGGTCCAGTGGGTGGATGGCTCTGAGGAGGAGTATGCGCGCCTGGCGGACGAGCTCGTGGCGGCCGGCACCCTGACCCGCCTGGCCGAGGACAAGTTCCCCAACTCCTTCGCCGCGTTCTCCGACCCGGCGGACGTCGCCCGCGTGGAGGACCGCACGTTCATCTGCTCCGAGAAGGAGGAGGACGCCGGCTTCACCAACAACTGGATGGACCCGGAGAAGATGCACGGCATCCTCGACGACGCCTTCGCCGGCTCCATGCGCGGCCGCACCATGTACGTGATCCCGTTCGTCATGGGCCACCTGGACGCCGAGGACCCCAAGTACGGCGTGGAGCTCACCGACTCCGCCTACGTGGTCCTGTCCATGCGCATCATGGCCCGCATCGGCCAGGACGTGCTGGACAAGATGTCCCGCGAGCAGGCCTTCTACGTGCCGGCCGTGCACTCCGTGGGCGCCCCGCTCGAGCCGGGCCAGGAGGACGTGCCGTGGCCGTGCAACTCCACCAAGTGGATCGTGCACTTCCCCGAGGAGCGCTCCATCTGGTCCTTCGGCTCCGGCTACGGCGGCAACGCCCTGCTCGGCAAGAAGTGCTACGCCCTGCGCATCGCCTCCGTGATGGCCCGGGACGAGGCCTGGCTGGCCGAGCACATGCTGATCCTCAAGCTCACCAGCCCCGAGGGCCGGTCGTACCACATCACCGGCGCCTTCCCGTCGGCCTGCGGCAAGACCAACCTCGCCCTGATCGACCCCACGATCGAGGGCTGGAAGGCCGAGACCCTGGGTGACGACATCACCTGGATCCGTGCCGGCAAGGACGGCGAGTTCCGGGTGATCAACCCGGAGACCGGCTACTTCGGCGTGGCCCCGGGCACCGGCTGGTCCACCAACCCGAACGCCATGCGCGCGATCACCAAGGGCAACTCCATCTTCACCAACGTCGCCCTCACGGACGACGGCGGCGTGTGGTGGGAGGGCATGACGGACGAGGTCCCCGAGCACCTCACCGACTGGCGCGGCAACGACTGGACGCCGGCCTCCGAGACCCCGGCGGCGCACCCGAACTCCCGCTTCTGCACCCCGATCGAGCAGACGGACATGCTGGCGGACGAGTACCACGACCCGAAGGGCGTGAAGCTGGACGCCATCCTCTTCGGCGGCCGCCGCAAGACCACCATCCCGCTGGTGACCGAGTCCTTCGACTGGGAGGACGGCATCCTCAAGGCCGCCACCCTCTCCTCGGAGACCACCGCGGCCGCCGCCGGCGCCGTGGGCGTGGTGCGCCGCGACCCGATGGCCATGCTGCCGTTCCTCGGCTACGACGCCGGCGACTACCTGGCCCACTGGGTCGAGGAGTCCGGCAAGGCCGACCCGGAGAAGCTGCCCCGCATCTACCTGGTGAACTGGTTCCGCCGCAACCGCGACGGCGGCTTCGCCTGGCCGGGCTTCGGCGAGAACTCCCGCGTCCTGAAGTGGGTCGTGGAGCGCCTCGAGGGCCGCGCCGACGCCGTGGAGACCCCCATCGGCCACGTGCCCTCCCCGGAGGCCCTGGACCTCACCGGCATCGACGTGCCGGCGGAGGACCTCGAGGACGCCCTCAAGGTGGACGCCGAGGAGTGGGCCAAGGAGAACGAGCTCATCGAGGAGTGGCTCGGCCGCTTCGGCGAGTCCCTGCCGGCCATGGTGCGCGAGCGCTTCGAGGCCCAGAAGGAGCGCTTCGCCCGCGCCTGATCCCGCGTGATCGCGAACGGCCCGCACCCCGTCGGGGGTGCGGGCCGTTCCGCGTCCGTGGCTCAGGCGGCGAGCCAGAGGTCCGGGCCGAAGATCTCGTAGCGGATGGACGTGGCGGGGACGCCGGCGTCGATGAGCTTCGAGCGGGTGGCCTGCATGAAGGCCAGCGGGCCGCACAGCAGGTAGGAGGCGTCGGCGGGCAGCTCGACGTCGTCGAACTCCATGAGGCCCTCGGTCGTGGTGAAGGCGGCGGGCGACTCCTGCGGGGGCACGCCGAGCCACAGGCGGCCGGTGCCGTTCTCGAGGGCCTGCAGGGACTCGGCCACCTGCTCGCGCAGGGCCACGGAGTCCCACGAGGCGTCGCCGTGGAAGAGGTGCACCTCGCGCTGCGAGCCGCGGGAGGCGAGGGTGTCGAGGATGGCGGCGGCGGGGGTGATGCCGATGCCGGCGGTGGCGAGCACGAGGGGGGTCTCGGCGTCGTCCCGCAGGGTGATGTCGCCGTAGGGGTTGGACAGCTCGATGACGTCGCCCACCTCCACGTTCTGGATGAGCACGGGGGAGACCTCGCCGCCCTCGTCCAGCTTCACGGTGATGACGCGCTCGTCGGCGGACTCGGCGTGGTCCGAGAGGGAGTACTGGCGGCACTGGCGCAGGCCGTCCTCCACCTTGAGGCGCACGGAGAGGTAGCCGCCGGGCCTGCCGGGGGTCTGCGGGGTGTCGTCCGCGGGGGCGAAGCGGAAGGTGACGGCGGCGTTGCCGGTGGGCTCCTTGGCCACGACCTTCCAGTCCGTCCACATCTTCGTGTTGGCCTGCTGCGCGTAGAGGCCCTCCTCGATCTTGATGAGGGCGTCCGCCATGAGCCAGTAGACCTCGGTCCAGGCCTCGGCGACCTCGGGGGTCACGGCCTCGCCGAGGACGTCGGCGATGGCCCAGAAGAGGTTCTCGTAGACGATCTGGTACTGCTCGGGCACGATGCCCAGCGCCGTGTGCTTGTGGGCGATGCGGGCCAGCACGGCCTCGGGGAGGGTGTCCGGGTGCTCGAGCAGGTGCACGGCGAACTTCACGATGGACCCGGCCAGGGCCTGGGCCTGCTCGCCGCTGCGCTGGTTCGCCCGGGAGAAGACGCCGTCCAGCAGCTCGGGGTGGGCCTCGAACATGTGGGCGTAGAACTTGGGCGTGATCTCGGGCATGTGCTCGGCCACGACGGCGGCGGTGGCCTCGATGACGGGGCGGGACTTCTCGGACAGCACGGGGGCTCCCTCGGGTCGGCGTTGAATCTTGCGGTGCATGTGCAAGATTACACGCATGCGCCTGCGGGGCAAGTCCGTCGTCGCGGACGGGGGTCAGCGGGGGAGGGGGATCTCGGGCAGGCCGAGGAGCACGGGGCCGGCGGCCGGCCCGGCGGCCACGAGGTCGCGCACGCGCACGGCGTCCAGCTCGGCGAGGAAGGCCTCGCGGGCGCGGTGGAGGGCTCCGCGCAGGCGGCAGTCGCCGGCGAGGGGGCAGGCGACGCCGGACTCGCGCCCGGTGCAGTCGATCACCTCGTCCCGCCCGGCGAGGTCGCGCACGAGCGCGCCCACGCGCAGCTCGAGCCCCGCCTCGGCGATGGTCGCCCCGCCCAGGCGGCCGCGCGCCACGTCGATGGCGCCGCGGCGGCGCAGCTCCGCGACCGCCTTGATCACGTGGTTGTAGGGGACCTGGACTCGGTCGGCGATCTGCTGGCTGGTCAGCCGCTCGCCCTCGTCGCCGGCCAGCGTCATGAGGACGCGGAGGCAGACGTCGGTGTAGGCGTTCAGCTTCATGCCCTCATCATCCCACCGGCCTCCGCAGCGAGGGCGGGGTTCCGCCGGAGGCGAGCGGCGCCCCCGCCGCGCCGCCGCTCCTGCACAGGCGCCGTCGTCGTCCCCGGGGTCCACGGCCGGCCGCGCGGCGGCCACGGCGTCCGGGCCGGTTGGCATACTGGCGCCATGGACGCCACCCAGCACCCCGACGCCGGCCCCCTCCCCTCCGAGAGCACGGCGCCGATCGGGCCGTCCGGGTCCGGCGCCGCCGCGCCGGGGGCGGCCGCGGCCCGGGAGCCGGAGCTGCACGCGGAGGCCCTGGCCGTGCTGCGCCGGCTCGTGGACCGGCCGGACGCGCAGTTCAAGGACGGGCAGTTCGAGGCGATCGAGGCGCTCGTGGCCCACCGCCGGCGCGCCCTCGTGGTGCAGCGGACCGGCTGGGGCAAGTCCGCCGTGTACTTCGTGGCCTCGCTGCTGCTGCGCGCCCGGGGCGCAGGGCCCACGCTGATCGTCTCCCCGCTGCTGGCCCTGATGCGGGACCAGGTGGCGGCCGCCGCCCGGGCCGGCGTGCGCGCGGTGTCCGTCAGCTCCGCCAACGCCACGCAGTGGGACGAGGTGCGCGCCCGGCTCGCCGCGGACGAGGTGGACGTGCTGCTGATCTCGCCCGAGCGCCTCACCAACCCCCGCTTCCGGGAGGAGCAGCTGCCGGACCTGGTGGCCCGCATGGGCCTGCTGGTGGTGGACGAGGCGCACTGCATCTCGGACTGGGGCCACGACTTCCGGCCGGACTACCGCCGCATCCGGGACCTGATCGGGCTGCTGCCGTCCACGGGGCCCCGGGCCGTGCCCGTGCTCGCCACCACCGCCACGGCCAACGCCCGCGTGGTGGGGGACGTGGTGGAGCAGCTCGGCGTGGACTCCGCCCAGGACGTGTTCGTCCTGCGCGGGTCCCTGGCCCGGGCGTCGCTGCGCCTGGGCGTGCTGCGCATGCCGAGCCCGGCCGCCCGCCTCGCCTGGCTGCTGGACCACCTCGAGGACCTGCCGGGCTCCGGCATCGTCTACGCCCTCACTGTCTCCGCCGCGGAGGACACCGCGCGGGCGCTGCGCGAGGCGGGGCACGAGGCAGTCGCCTACACGGGCCGCACGGACCCGGAGCGCCGCGCCGAGATCGAGGAGGATCTCAAGGCCAACCGGGTGAAGGCCGTGGTGGCCACCTCCGCCCTGGGCATGGGCTTCGACAAGCCGGACCTGACGTTCGTGGTGCACTTCGGGGCGCCCAGCTCCCCGGTGGCGTACTACCAGCAGGTGGGCCGCGCCGGCCGCGGTACGGACCACGCGGACGTGCTGCTGCTGCCCGGCCCCGAGGACCGGCGGATCTGGGAGTACTTCGCCACCGCCTCCATGCCGGACGAGGAGCAGGCGCGGGCCGTCCTCCAGGCGCTCACGCAGCACGGGGGCGCGCTGTCCGTGGCCGCACTGGAGCCGGCGGTGCGGATCAAGCGCACCGCCCTGGAGCTGCTGCTCAAGGTCCTCGCCGTGGACGGGGCGGTGGAGCGCGTGGGCGGCGGCTGGCGCGCCACCGGCCGGGAGTGGGTCTACGACGCGCAGCGGTACGCCCGCGTGGCCGAGGCCCGCCGCGCCGAGGAGCGGCTCATGCTCGACTACCAGACCACGGACACGTGCCGCATGGAGTTCCTGGCCCGCACGCTGGACGACCCCACGGCGGCGCCCTGCGGGCGGTGCGACGTCTGCGCCGGCCCCTGGTACCCCACCGGCTCGGACACGTCCGCGCGCGAGCGGGCCGAGGCCGCCCTGCGGCGCACCGGGGTGCCCATCGAGCCGCGGCGCATGTGGCCCTCCGGCATGGACCGCCTCGGCGTGCCCGTGAAGGGGCGGATGGCCCCGGAGATCCAGGCCGAGGAGGGCCGGGCCCTCGCCCGCCTGACGGACCTAGGTTGGGGCACCGTCCTGCGCGAGCTGCTGGACAAGGAGGACGCGCCCGTCCCGGAGGACGTCCTCCAAGGGGCGGTCGGGGTGCTGGCCGGCTGGGGCTGGCAGACGCGGCCGATCGCCGTCGTCGCGATGCCCTCGCGCACCCGGCCGCAGCTCGTCGGCTCCTTCGCCGAGGGGATCGCGCGGATCGGGCGGCTGCCGTTCCTGGGCTCCCTCGAGCACGCCCGCGGCGGGCCCACGGCCGGGCCCGGCGGCAACAGCGCCTACCGGCTCGGCTCCGTGCACGGGCGCTTCGCGGTGCCCGAGGCCATGGCGCACCTGCTGCGCACCGCCCCGGACGCGGGCCGCCACGGCCCCGTGCTGCTCGTGGACGACCTCGTGGACTCCCGGTGGTCCCTCGCCGAGGCCTCGCGCGTGCTGCGCGAGGCCGGCGCGCAGGGGGTCCTGCCGCTGGTCCTCGCGCAGGCCGGCTGAGCCGGCCGGGTCAGCGCTCGGCGCGGACGATCGCCAGCACGGCGTCGCGGATGGCCTCCATGGTGGCCGCGGTGCGGGCCTCGCCGTTGTAGCGCAGGAACGGCTCGGTGTTGGACGGGCGCAGGTTGAACCACCAGGTGCCGTCCTGGGCGGCCACGGTGGTGCCGTCCATGCGGGTGACCGTGGTGTCCACGCCGGCGAAGTCCTCGTGCACAGCCTGGCCCTCGCCGGCCCCCGCGCCCACGGTCGGGGCGAACTGCGCCACCACGGCGGCCACGGCGGCGTCCTTGTCCGCCACCTGCGAGTTGATCTCGCCGGAGGCCACGTACGGCTCGTACTCCTCGGCCAGCTCGGACAGCGGCTGGTCCTGCTCGCCCAGGGCGGCCAGCACGTGCATCGCGGCGAGCATGCCGGTGTCCGCGTTGAAGAAGTCGCGGAAGTAGTAGTGGGCGGAGTGCTCGCCGCCGAACACGGCGGACTCCTCGGCCATCACGGACTTGATGAAGGAGTGGCCCACGCGGGTCACCACGGCGCGGCCGCCGTCGGCCGCCACGAGCTCGGGGACGGCGCGGGAGGTGATCAGGTTGTGGATGATCACGGGGGTCTCCTCGCCCTCCGCCTTCGCGCGGGCGATCTCGCGGCGGGCCACCAGCGCGGTGATCGCCGAGGGGGACACCGGGGCGCCCTTCTCGTCCACCACGAAGCAGCGGTCCGCGTCGCCGTCGAAGGCCAGGCCGATGTCCGCGCCGTGCTCCACGACGGCGGCCTGCAGGTCGCGCAGGTTCTCCGGCTCCAGCGGGTTGGCCGGGTGGTTCGGGAAGGTGCCGTCCAGCTCGAAGTAGAGCGGCTCGATCCGCAGGGGCAGGGCGTCCAGCGCGGCGTCGCCGAGGACGGCGGGGGTGGTCTTGCCGGCCATGCCGTTGCCAGCGTCCACCACCACGGTCAGCGGGCGCACGCCGCTCAGGTCCACGAGGGAGCGCAGGTACTCGGCGTAGGCGGGCAGGATGTCCTGCTGCGTGACGGTGCCGACGGCCTCCGCGGCGGGGATCTCCCCGTCGTCGAGGAGGGCCTGCGCGGCGTCGCGGATCTCGTAGAGGCCCGTGTCCGAGGAGACGGGCACGGCCCCGGCCTTGGCCATCTTCATGCCGTTGTACTCGGCGGGGTTGTGCGAGGCCGTGAACACCACGCCCGCCGCCTGCTTCACGCCGGCCGCGTAGTAGAGCATGTCGGTGGAGATCAGGCCCAGGTCCACCACGTCCGCCCCGCGACGCGTGGCGCCCTCGGCGAAGGCGGCCATGAACGCGGGGGAGGAGGGGCGCATGTCCCCGCCCACCAGGACGGTCTCGCCGGCGAGGCCCAGCACGTCCACGAAGGCGGCGCCCACCGCGCGGACGCTGTCCGCCGTGATGGTCTCGCCCACGATGCCGCGGACGTCGTACGCCTTGAAGGACTCGTGCAGGTCGAGGGAGGAGGTCGAGGTAGTCACCCGCCCGATCTTAGTGGACCGCCTGGATACAGTGGCGGCGTGCCTGTGCCCCCTCAGCCCCCTCCCGCGGGCCCGCCGCGCGTGCCGCCGTCGGGCCCTGCGCCCCTGGCGCCCGGCGACCCGGCCTACCGGCGCCTGCTGATCGGCCTGTTCCTGGCGGGGGTGGCCACGTTCGCACAGCTGTACTCCCCGCAGGGCCTGCTGCCGCTGGTGAGCGCGGACCTGGGCGTGGGCGCGCACCGCGCCGCGCTGCTGGTGTCCGCCGGCACGCTGGGGCTCGCGCTGTCCGTGGTCCCGTGGTCGATGGCCGGGGACCGCTGGGGTCGGCGTCGGGCGATGGTGGTCTCCATGGTCTCCGCGAGCCTGTTCGCGCTCGCCGGCGTGCTGGCGCCCACCTTCGAAGCGATGCTCGGCCTGCGCCTGCTCGAGGGCATGGCCCACGGCGGGGTGGCCGGGCTCGCGGTGGCGCTGCTGGCGGAGGAGGTGGCCCCGCGCGCCGTGGCGACGGCGGCCGGCACCTACATCGCCGGCACCACCATCGGCGGGCTCTCGGGCCGGCTCATCGCGCTGCCCGTGGCCGAGGCGTTCACGTGGCGGGCCGGCATGCTGGCCGTCACCGTGGTGGGGGTGGCGTGCACGGCGGCGTTCCTGGCGGTCACGCCGCAGGCCCGCCGGTTCACGCCCTCGCCCACGTCCGTGGGCCGGCTCGTGCGGATCGTGCGCGGGCACCTCGGGTCCGCAGAGCTGGTGGCGGTGTACCTGCAGGCCGCGCTGCTGATGGGCGGGTTCGTGGCCCTCTACAACTTCGTGGGCTACCGGCTGCTGGGCCCGCCGTTCTCCTGGGCGCCGACGGCGGCCGGGCTCGTCTTCCTCGCCTACCTCGCCGGCACGTGGTCGTCCCCGCGCGCCGGGCGCCTGGCCGCGCGATTCGGGCGGCTCCCGGTGCTGACCGGGGCGACGGCGGCCATGGCGGCGGGCGCCGCCCTCACCCTGGTCCCGCACCCGGCGGTGCTGGTGGGCGCCCTCGTGCTGACCACGGGCGCGTTCTTCGCCGCCCACTCCGTGGCCTCCGCGTGGTCCGGGACGGCGGCGCCGCACGGTCGCGCGCAGTCCACCTCCCTGTACAACCTGGCCTACTACGCCGGGTCGAGCCTGTTCGGCTGGCTGGGCGGGGTGTTCCACGAGTCCCACGGCTGGACGGGCACCGTGCTCATGGTGGTGGCGCTGGCCCTGACCGCCCTGGCGATCGCCGTCGTCGTGCTCCGCGGACGCGGGACGGCCCCGGCTCGGTGAGCCGGGGCCGTCAGGGGCGCGGGGCGCCGGGGGATCCGGCGGATCAGCCGAGGGCGGCCGCGTCGTCGCCGGTGGCCGAGCGGGGCTGGGCGCGCCAGGCCTCGAGGACCGCGGGGTCCTGCAGCTCGAGCCAGTCGACCATCTGCTGGTAGGTCACGCAGTAGGTGTCCGGCTCGTCGCACACCTCCCGCATGGTCTGCTCCACGGCCGGGTTGAACGCGTTCAGGCCCCAGTCGTTGAAGTGGTTGCCGAACACCAGCGGCGCGCGGTTGCCCGCGTGGGCCGAGGAGAACATGTAGCTGTAGGTGCGCTGCTGGAAGGCGGTGAGGCGGGCGGTGTCCGCCGGGTCATCCTTGCCCCCGTTGCCGGAGATCCAGAAGTTGTAGTCCATGGCCATCACCAGGGGGCTGGGCTTGCCCTGCTCGGCGAGCACGGGGGACCAGACGATCGGCATCTCGAACTGCCAGATGCCGTCCTCCTGGTAGGGCCAGGCGACGCCGGTCGCGCTTGCGGACCGGGACGTGTCGTAGACGAGCCCGTGGTCCTTCCACATCGGCACGAGCTGGTCCCACTGGCCGTCGAGGCAGGGCAGGCGGCCGCCCTTGATGTCCTCGGGCGTGATGTCCAGGGCCGGGAGGGCGCTGCCGGGGTTGAACGCCCCGGGGTCCGTGATGATCTCCTCGAAGGTGCTGTACTCCTGCTCCCACTCGGCGGTGGTCCACTGGTCGCCGCCGTGCGGGGTGGGGGAGCAGAGGTGCCCGTTGTAGTGGGTGCCGATCTCGTGGCCAGCGGCGTGCGCGGCGTTGATGTTGCCGATGCGCTGGGCCACCTCCGCGGCGTCTCCACCGAGCTCGGTGCCGACGTAGCCCGGCTCGTTGCCCGGCGCCGCGTAGTTCTCCCGGTTCGCGCTCTCGATGAGGTTGATGCCGGTCTGGAACACGGTGAACTTGGCGCCGGAGTCCTCGGCGGCGTCCATGAAGGTCTTCCAGCGGGCGTCCTGGCGGCCGCCGTCGAAGGAGAAGAGGACGAACTGCGGGGGCCGCTCGTCCGCGGCGTAGGCGCGCATGGGCACGCCCTCGTGGGAGCGCGCGGCCAGCGGAGTGGCAGGGTCGGCGCTCGCGGTCGGACCGGCGGAGTCCTCGGACGCGCTCGACGACGGCGCCGCGGCGGTCTCGGAGGCGTCCGTGCCCGTGGAACCGGACGGCGACGCCGAGCCGGCGTCGGAGGGGGCGGAGGCGGAGGGAGCAGGCGCGGACGAGGAGGAGGTCTCCGAGGCGGCGCCCTGGGCGTCGCCCTCCTGCGGGGCGGCGCAGCCGGCCAGCACGAGGGCCAGGGCGACGGAGGTCCCCCACACGCGACGGGCGCGGAACGGGGCGGGCTGACGGTGGAGTGACATGCAGACTCCTGGCTCGGGGAGGTGGCAGGCGCGACCCGTCCCGTCCACGGCGTCCGCGGCGGGGGTGCGCAGGGTGGTCTGATTCCACCCTAGGGGAGGAACGCCGGGGGCCCTCGCCCGGAGAAGGACTGTGACCCAGTTGTGACCCGGCTCCGGCGGAACCGTAGGCGGGGGCGTCCCCGGCTGCTCCGGACGGCCGCCCCGGCGTCGGCGGGCGCACCTAGACTGGAGGGCATGGAATACCTCGTCCCCGTCCTGGCGGTGGTCCTCATCGGCGCCCTCGCGTTCGCCGTCTCCCGGTGGATGTCGGCGGCACGCGATCGCCAGACGGCCGAGCCGCGCACGCCCTCCGGCCGCCCGCTGGAGATCGGACCCGAGCGCGCCCGCCAGGCGGCCGCGCTGCTGGACGAGGACGCGCACCGCCGGGTCTACGGGCACATCGCCCAGAGCCGGGTGATGGAGGCCGTCCGGGACTACCGCGCCCACACCGGGCGCAGCCTGAAGGACGCGGTCATGGACGTGCAGTCCCTCGCCGTGCACCCGCAGGTGTACTCGGTGCCTGCGACCGAGCAGGAGGCCCCCGAGGAGGCCGAGGTCCGCGACCCGCGGACCCGGGCGACCCCGCCCGTGCCCGCGCGCGACGAGGCCACGGACGGCGAGCGACAGGGCCCCGAGCGTGCTGACGTCGTCGAGGAGGGGGCGGACGACCCCGCCGCGGACGACGAGCCGCGCCCCGAGGCCGAGTCTGGCCTCTCCGCCGAGGAGGGCCGCGTGGACGACGGCGCCGCGTCCGGCACCGAGCCCCGGCCGGGCACGTCGGAGCCGGCGCGCGCGGACGAGCTGACAGCCCTGACGGTGCCCGCCGACTGGTCGGCCGCGCCGGCCGAGGAGGAGCCCCCGTTCGAGGTGGAGGTCATGCGCGGCATGGACTCCGTCCGGCTGTCCTCCCAGGACCTGCCGCCGTGGCTGCGCGACCAGCTCTCCGCCATGGTGCGCGATGGCAACCTCGAGTCTGCCGCCGTGCAGCTCTCCAGCCACTCCCAGCTCTCGGTGCCGGAGGCCTACGAGCTGCTGCGCCGCATGCGCGAGCGCCGCGGCAAGGACTGACCCGCGCCTGTCGCTGCAACCCGCCCCGCCTCGCCTCACCCCGCCTCACCCCGCGCCCCACCGTTTCGGGTGACCTGTCGGAGGTCTGGGGCGTCCAGACCCCCGACAACTCACCCCAAACGCCGAACGGGAGGCGGGGGCAGGGCGCGTCGCCGCGGGGCCGGGCTGCGTCCCGGACATGCGAAGAGGGCCGGAATCTGAACGATTCCGGCCCTCTCTCGCGGAGACGGGGGGAATATCCTCCGGCCCGCATGATCTAGCGAATTCTGGACGGTCGGCGCACCCTCTGACTACTTGGTGACAGAAAGGCCCCGGCGCGGTTGCAGCCGCCCGGGGCATGGACACCACGTGAGTTAGGACGTGACGCCGTGAACCAGCCTACCCGTACCCTCCCCAGCATCCTCCAGCCCGTCACCCGCGCCGCCACATCGGTAGCGCTCACGGTGGCGGGCTTTGTCGTGCTGTCTCTGCCTTCCCTCTGGACTGGCCCCATGTGATCCACCGGCCCCCACACGCGGGGGCCGCGTCCTGTCCACCGTCACAACACCGGTGGGCGGCACGAGGTCACAGCGTGAGCCTCCAGCGTCTACAGCCCTCTGTGCTGCCAATCATGAGGGCGCGGTGACACCCCTCCCGAATCGCCCGAACCGCCGGGCGAGGGAACGCCAGTGCACGGCGTATCCCAGGGCTATAGCACCAGACGCCCCGAAACACGGGGGGTCTAGTTGCCGTGGGCGAATGTCGCAGAGCTGGGGCGGAGGGCGGCGGGTCGTCTGGAGTGAGGGACCGGGAGACCTGGGCCCGTAGGGCTCCGCTAGCCCCGTAGGGGCCTGGCAACCACCTACCTACTTCCTCGCAGTCGAACACCAGCCCCGGAAACACGAGACGGCCCCGACGGGAGGGCTGGGGCCGTCTCGTGTTGATAAGTTGCACGCATGGTGCCCGTCTACTCCCAGTGCCCGTTATGCGGCGTGTTCCCATCACGGGCGTTCAGAATCACCAATTCGAACGCCGTGACGCTTATTGGCAACCGTGAGAGCTGCCCTAGGTGCGGACGTATGGCCCGGGTGCTAGACGGTACATTCAACTTTGACTCCCACGGATTCGCCCGAATCGTGACTGCCCCGGACTGGACGCGGGAGGCATATGCTGAGGCCCACAGGCTGCTACTAAGTGCACGTGAGCAGTTACAAGATGGGGCGTCTGAAACGCAAGTCATTCGTGATACCGCTAAGGCGCTCAACAGAGTTCGACCTGGGTTTGGCACGAAGCTATCGCAGATGTGGAGTTCCCCGGGCACTGCGAACACGCTGACCCTACTCACCATACTTGTGACCATCCTGGCGGCACTTATGAATCAGGGTCTCACGGAGCCTGAAGTGAATCGCATGATCGACCACGCGATCACACAAGAACGCGAATCACGGGCCAACGATGACACGCCGACTGGTGGCGGCGACAACGGCCATATTGCCGACGAGGGCGACGAGGGCGAGAGCCACAAGCCACGGCGGTGACGACTCACGGGCAGCAACAGCGGCGCACAGCACTGCAAATGCTGCATGCCTGGTGGACGTGTTCATGGTGACCTCCTCAGGGTCAGTGCTGTGTGCGCTATGGCGCAGGTTGAATCAGGCCGCGCAACGGCGGTGGCGCGTTCGACATGCGCTAGGTTGTCCTCAGCGCCGCCCGCCGCACCCCCCTCCGCTGGCCCGGCGGCGTCAGGTGCCCCCAGCCGCATCCCGTTTCAAGGCCGGGGGCACCGCCTTGTTCAGTGGAGGTCGTAGGGGTCGCGCCAGGCCGAGTCCTCGCGGTCGATCCGCACGGCCCACGACGCGGGTATCCACGCCTCGGAGGGCGCAGACCCGGGGGACGGCTCCCAGTGAATGAGGACATGGGACGGGCTCCAGCGGCGGACCTTGCCGTCCACCGTCCGCCCATCAGGGAACGTCGCCCGGACATACGGCTCGCGCCGATACGGGGCGGACTGGACCTGGGAGGGGGCCGTGAACGGGTGGCCGTCAAACGTCTCGAACACGGCGGAGAGGGTGCCAGCCGGTGCGGACGCCGTTAGGCCGCCTCGCGGTTGTTCACCAGGTGCCCACCTCGGCGGGCGTCCACGCCGATAGCGCGTATCCAGTCCTCCCCGACCATCACCGGGGCCACGGACTCGGCGTACTGCGTCCAGGCGTGCAGGTCATCCGGGGCCAGGTCGTTGACGAACTCCTGGGCGTCCCACCACGCCTCCCAGCGGGCATAGAGCGTGTCCCCGGGCCAGGCGGACGGGTCAAAGGCCGGCCATTCGCCCGTGCGGTAGTACGTCGCCAGAGCGGGCGTCTCAGATTGTCGGCGTCGTCGCATCTCACTTCACCGCCCGGATGCCGACGCGCTGCTGTGGCAGTCTCCCGGCCTGCTGGTCATCGTCCAGCGGGATTCGCAGGGACGCCACGAGCTTGGCCAGGGTCACGCGCTGCTGGCGGGCCTCCACGAGCGCCGGATGCGCCCGGACACCCTGCGGCGAATCATGGGTGACACCCTCGGCAATCACGATGCGCTCCAGCTCGTCCAGTGCGTCCACGGTCCGGGATGCCTGCAACAACACCGATAACTCGTGCTCTCCCAACTCGAACTCCTCCGTTACGGCCTTCCACAGGCGCTTACCGCCCGCTTTCAGCCCACGAGGGGCACGCGGGGTGGAGTGGTCGTCAGCGTGCGTCGTCATGGTCATGTGCTCCTTCTGAAACAAGTCAGGGCCGGGCATGGCCGGCAAAAATCGGGGGCCGTCAAAGCGCGCCGGAACGGCGCAATCACACGGCAGGACGCGCCGCTGTGCGGCCCGTAGAGCAACGCACAGCACGGCGGCGAACAGAGGGTCAGACAGGCCACAAACGGGCGTCCCAGAGGCCGCTGAGGGCCGTCTGAGATAGGGCGAACCATCCAGCCCTCCGGGATGTGCAGCCTGTACCGGCGGGGGCGACCGGACCGGGGGGTGGGAGGGGGTGGCCCCAGGGGGGCGCTCACCAATCCATAGCGGTCGGTGGCGTGAGCCTCGGAACGGTGCGCGTCCGTTGGCGACGGCGCAGCTCGGCGGCCACGTCCTGGCCGCGTCGGCGGTTGCACGCCCGGCAGATGATGCGGACGTTCCCTAGCACGTCCTCGCCTCCGAGTGCGTGCGGCATGATGTGGTCGGCCTCGGCGCTGTTGGGCTGTCTCGATTGGTCGTAGTCAAGGCGCACACCACACAGCGGGCAATCAGTCAGTTGTTCGCGGTGCGCCCTTTGGAGGGCCTGGCGGCGGAGACTACGCCACACGGTGGTGGCGGTACGGCTGGGCTTGCTCATGGGGGTCTCTCGATAAGTAGGTGGGGTGAGGTAGTCGCCGCGCCCGCCGATGGTGACGGACGCGGCGACGGTGAACGGGCAACGGTGATGGAAGGAGGGCGGCTACCTTTCGGTTCGCCCGCCGTTGTTTTCCCCGTGGCGCAGGACGGTCTCAGCCCGAAACGCAAGGCTCGCGTCCTTCGTTCGGCACTGACCCGGATGGTCAGCCCGCCGTGACGTTGACGCCGGGCTCACATCGGGTCAGGCTCCGGCGCGCGCTGCCATTGCTCGGAGCATGGCCTGGCCCTCTTCCTGGCGGGAGGCTCGCGTGCCATAGCGGCGCTCCTCCTCGGCGATGGTGTCGCGCATGTGCTTTCGGGTCCGGGCTGCCTGGAACTCGGCCTCGCGTGCGGCGAGGTCGTCGGGGCTGGTTGCCAGGTCGAACACGACGCCGGGGCAGAGTGCGGCGTCCCATGCGGGGTTGCCGGTGACGGTGGGCACCTCGCCCCGGTGGCCCAGGGTGTCGATGTGTTCGGCGACGGGGCGGACGGTGGCCCACTGGGTGTGGGCCATGGGGTCCATGATCGATCGCACGGTCTGGGACAGCCCGTCCAGCAGGGCGGGCGCGTGGGCGTGGGCGAGCTGCATGAGTGCCAGGGCGGGGGCGATCTGGCGGGCGAGTGTGGCCGCGTTGCCCCGATCCAGGACGGTGAACGTTCCGGGGTCCTTGGTGGCGAGTTCGCCGGGGTTGCGGGCGGCGTCCTCCAGGGCCTGGGCGGCGGCGTTGAATCGTTCCAGCAGGTCGGGCAGGTAGGCCTCACCGTGGGCGGCGATTGCGTCCAGGCGGCGGCGGGTGTCGGCTTCGGTCCAGGCGGCATCAAGGTGGACGGCCTGGCGCAGTGCGGCCTCGGTGGCGTACTTCTTCAGTGCGGCGTCCTTGGTGGGGTCGTCTCCGGCGGCGAGCAGGTCTACGGCTCGGGCGTGGGCCTCGGTTGCGGTCATGGACGGGGTGAGGGGTGCCAGGGTGGGCAGCTCCAGGGCGGGCAGCTCCAGGGCTTCGGCGGCGGTGAGGTAGCCGTTAATCGTCGCGTTCGTGTCAAGGATCGTGGTATTCACTTTGGTGCCTTTCAGTGGGGGTGTCAGTTGTGCTGGTTGGTGGTGCGCTCGGGGGCGCACGTTCGGTTGTCAGGTGGTCGCTGGCGGGCGACCTCGGCGGCGTCGATCATGTCGGCGCACACGCGGGTGAGTTCGTCCACCGTGAGGACGAGCGCGGGCTTCCCGGCGACGATCAGGGCGACGCCGGGGTGACGTGCGCCCTGGGGGTCGGTCATCTGGGCCGGGGCCGCATGGGCAGTGCTGGCCGTGGTCCGGTTGTGCTGCCAGTGGTGTTTGCGGGCCACGAACGGGGGGCGGGTGGTCACGGGGTCAGTCCTCCGAGGTGAGGGTGGGCAGGTGGTCAGCGGGTGCGCCGTCCGCGTCCATCAGCGGCGGCAGGTCACGCGGGATGGCCCGGGGGCCGGAGAGAATCCGCGTCCCCGTATTGAGGGCGGACCCGGTAGGGTGGCGGGACATGGCGGCCAGGCGGTCAGGGTGCGAGTCACGGCCACCTCGGGCCAGCGCCATGAATCGGCGCAGCTCGGCATCGGTGTAGTTCGTGCGGGTGTTCATCGGGCGGTCAGCTCCTTCTTCAGTTCGGCGAGTTCGGCTTCGGCCTTCTCGGCGCGTAGCCGGTGGCGCTCGGCGCGCTCCATGTGAAAGCGGAGTTGCTGGCGCAGCATGTCGGCCTCGGTGGGGCGTTCGGTTGTGGTCATCGGTTGCGCTCCTGTGCGTTGCTGGCGGCGAGGTCGGCTTGGATGGCGCGAATCTCGTCGGAGATTGACCGGATGGCCGCGATGAGTTCGGGCACGGTCAGGGGGGTTGCGGTGGTGGTGGTGCTCATTTGTCCTCCGTGGGGGCGACGACGGCCCCCGACCGTGAGGTGGTCGAGGGCCGCGGATTGGTTGGGGGGGTGACTTGTCCCTGTCCCCGTGTCCCCACCTATAGGGGTGGGGACGGGGACACGGCTGTCCCGGACTGTCCCGGGGACAATCGGGGGTGCGTTCTACCGCATGAACATGCGGATTTGTGCTGTCCCCGTTGTGTCCTGTCCCCGGCTGTCCCGGACGTGCTGTCCCCACGGATCGGGGACAGCAAACGGACGGTTTCACTGCCGTTCTTTGCGCTTACGGATCGCTTCGGCCAGCACCTCATTGCGGGCCTTCATGCCTCGCTCCTTCAGGAACTCCCTCAGCTGGACCCGGCTCACGTCCGCCGACATGCGGGCCTGGTCCATCACGGCCACAATCTCGCTCACCTTCTGGTCATGCGCCTCAGACTCAGACGGCCCACGGCTGCCGGCCATGTAGGAGAGCAGCCGGGTCGAGGGCGTGAATTCGAGGGCACCTTCGGAGACGGACACGTCGCGTCCCATCGCCCGGAAGAACCGGGGCGCGTCCTCGGCGTCGCCCTTCCGGGTCAGCGTCCACAGGGCGTCGCACGAGTCCGCGAACTTGGATGATCCGCGCGCCCGCTCCCCGCCATGCCCGTGGTGATGAGAGATGAGGCTGTTGCTCACACCGGCTTCCAGCATGAGCGCGTCCCAGCCGGTCAGGAACCGGCCCACATCGGTGGAGCTGTTCTCCTCCAGGTTGAGGGCAGACAGGACAGCTCCCACCGGGTCCAGGATCACCACGTCCGCACCTGCGAGGATCGGCACCCATCGGGCCCGGTTCGCTGGTTCGGTCGGGTTGAGCGTGTGCGTGCGTCCTCGCAGTGGGACCACGCGCACACGCTCGTGGTGTTGCACGTCGAGGGCCTGCAGCCACCGGCTCAGGGTGCCCTCCGTCATCTCCGTGTCGAGCACGACGATGCTCCCGGGGGAGGTTGGCGCGTTGGTCACGGGGAACGCGGACAGGAACGGGTCACCGTCTGCCAGGGCTCGAATCAGGTTGCCCGTCATCGTCGTCTTGCCACCCTTTGCCGGGGCCGTGAACATCACTCGCCCGCCCAGGGGCCACAGGTCACGGATGAGCCATTCCGTCTGTTCGTGCGCGTGCGCGGCGATGAAGTCGCCCAGCCCCACGGGAGTGGGGAAGTCGATCCGCTCGACCCGCTCAGCGGCGACCAATGCCCGGGCGGCGTCCGCGATTCGCAGCCGCTCGGCCTGTTCGTGGATCTGACGTTCGCGGTACTCGTTCGCGGTGACTGCGAGTTCATCTTCCGGTGGGGCGCTCTCTGACGGGGGCCAGGCGTACGCGGCGGGGTCGAGTTCTTCGAGATCATGCGGATTCACGCTGCCTCCTTCCGTCCGGCGCGGGCCTGGGCATGCCAGGCGTGGAAGTGGGTCACGGATCGGGCGTGGGCAGCCTCTGCACCGTCCCACCCAGCGAACACGCGGGCGACGGACTCCACCACGGCAGGATGGGCCGCACCCTGGGCCAGTCCCTCGGCCAGCCCGTCCGCGTGCCCTTGGGCGTACGCGGCAGCCCACAGGGCGCGGTCCGCTTCGATCCGCTCGGCCACGCTCTCGGCGGCGCTCATGCCTCCCACCCCCGGACCGTCTCCGCCTCGTTGATGCGGGCGAGGACAATGGACGCCCGGTGACCACGCATCACGGCGCGATTCATGGCCTTCTCGGCGGCGTCCAGGGAGTACATGAATCGACGCCGGTAACGGACGCGCTCGGGCTCTTGAATGGCGACGATGAGCACGTGCACGCCTTCCAAAAGGTCGGCGGCGTCCGGTAAAATGGGGGCAGACTCAGGCTCGCTGGTGGTGGCCGGGTCGGTTGGATTGGACGCCGTTCCTAGGGTGTGGGGGCGGCGTTCTTCCATGTGTGGGGTCGTCATCGGGCGTTCGCCCCCAGACGCTCACGATCCACGTTGCGGGCGGCGGTGTCGCCGGTGGGATCGAGGGTGCGCAGACGGCGGCGGAAGTTCGGTGCGGCATCCTCCAGCGCCTTGTGCATGTCGATCAGACCGCCGGACACGAGACGTGTGGCGTGGCGCATCGCCCATGCGCGGGTCACGCCCGTGTTGTCCACGAGCAGGGCGACGGCGTGGCGCTTGTCCCCGGCCCGCATGGCGCGTTGCAACTCAGCAAGGGTCATCCCTTGGGCGGCTCCAGCCTTAGGCTGGGCGAGAGTGGCGGCGGCGCTCATGCGGCACCGCCTCGCAGCTCGGCCAGGCTGGTGACGGGCTGCCGCATGGCGCGCAGGTCGGCGGGGTCGATGCGGATGATGCGGGGACCGTAGCGGTAGGCGCGGAGGTCCCCACGAGCGATCATGCGGCGGACGCTTGAGGGAGAGGTGCCCAGCAGATCGGCCGCGTCCTGCAACGTGAGCTGGCGGTCGAGGTGGGCAGCGCGGGCGGATGTGTCGGTGCCTGATGGCATGGCAGAGAGTCCCTTCTCAGGGTGACTCCGGTTGCCATTCACTCCGGTTCGCCATTCGCACGGCGGGCGCTTTCAGATCAAAGGATATACGCCATTCGGTGTCGGTACAACTCATAGCGGGGCATGGGATTACAGCGGGTCACTTAGCGGGCATCGTCTTTGGACAGCCGGACGACTCCGGCCCCACGTCGAGCATCCCGCTCGAGCCGTTCCTGGGGGATGGTCAGGTGAAACACGTGACGGCAGTAGAACACCGGGTTCGCGGCCTCGGATGCGTAGTACGTCTGGGCCTCCCACGTCCCCTTCCCGTCCGTCCGCTTTTCGCGCGCGGCAGGGGTCGAGGTGTTGGCGTCGAGGTTGGGGGAGACGTAGTACTCGGGCTGGTGGATCAGCGTGAATCCTGGGGCCTGGTACACCTCGGCGAGTACGCACCCCTTGGACTGGCAACGGTAGACAACGGCTGCCCGGGCGCGGCGCTCCTTCGGGTCGGACGGCAGCAGGGCGAACACGTCAGCGGCGGTCGTGATGGTCATGCGTCCTCCTTGGACATGGTGGCGGCCAGGCTCGCCAGGCGGCGGCGTTCGGCGTGCTGGTACACCTCTACGGACTTCCCATCGGAGTGGCCGGCGTACGCCTTCAGCTCCGCTGTGGTGGCTCCAGCCTGGCCTAGACGGGTTAGGGCGGTGTGTCGGAGGCCGTGCCACGTGAAGTTCTCCACAGGGTCGTCCCCAGCCTCGGCCCGATGGGCGTTGAGCGCCTTCAATGCGGCGTTGAACCGCTTGCGGATGGTGTTGGGGTTGTTCAGGCCGTTCCCGCCGCCCACGCGAGGGAACAGCAGCCCGTCCGGCCCCGGGGCGGCGTGCGCGTCCAGATGAGCGGCCAGGTCGCCCGCGATCACCGGGGGTACGGGTACCTCGCGCCGTCCGGCGTCCGACTTGGGGGACTCTTCGCGGACGCCGGACCCGCGCGCCTGAACCTGGGATTCGACGCGGACCCATGTGGTCCCATCCGGGTCCGTGGTGATGTGGCGGCGGCGCAGGGCGAGGACTTCACCGATCCGCAGGGCGCACCACCCGGACAGCAGCACGGCCAGGCGGTCGGCTTCGGGCATCAGGTCCGCCAGGGCGGACAGCTCGGCGTCCGTCAGCGTCTCCCGGTTGCGCTGGGGCAGGTTCGGGCGGCGCAGACGACGGGCGGCCAGGGGAGGGACGGGCGAGGTCAGCAACCACGGCGTGAACGTGCGGGGCAGCTCGGCGGCGTCCCCGGTGGCCCACTTGAACAGGGCCGCGACCACGCGATGAATCTGAGCGGCCCCAGCGTGGCCCTTGGACTCTTCGAGCGCGTCCAGCCATGCGTTCAGGTCGAGGGCGGTGACCTCGCCCACGGGGCGGTCCCCGAACGTGGGCAGGAAGTGCGCTTCTAGGTGCCGCCGGTAGGTGTAGACGCTGCCGAGCTTCAGGCCGCGTTCGGTCTGCCAGGACAGCCACGCCTCGGCCATGTCGCGGACGGTGCGGGAGTCGGCGGCGGCCTGGGCGCGCCGAGCCTCCTTCTCGGCCTTCAGACGGGCGCGAGTGACGGCGGGCGGAACGAATGTCCCTCGCGCCTTCTCGCCCCGGGCGATGTCAAGGGCCGCGCGCGCGTCACCGAGCGTCGCAAACGAGCCGATTGTGTGTTGGTAGCCGTCCACGGTGAGGCGGGCGCGGTAGCCGCCTCCGGGTAGGCGGTCCACGCCTCTTGGCAGACGCTGGGGCTTGGGCATCTTCTCTCCGGGTGATGATCTGACTACCAGGTGACTAACTATATGGTACGTTGTGACCGTTCCTGAGTAGTCGTGGAACATGCGCGATCCGCCAAAATCCGCGCAGACATGCGAAAGGCCCCGTAACCACTGGGGTCACGGGGCCTTCTCGCGGAGACGGGGGGATTTGAACCCCCGGCCCGACTTTCGCCGAGCCCTTCATTAGCAGTGAAGTCCATTCGGCCGCTCTGGCACGTCTCCTCCATCCGGTCCCGCTCCGCACGAGGGCGGCGCGTTCTCAGACCGGTCCAGCTTAGCGTGACCCCTCGGACCAGGGCAAAGGAGGGCGCGACGCGCGGGGGGATGCGCGGGCGCGACGCGCGGGCCGGCTGCCCGTGCGTCGCGCACTGCACGTCCCCTCGCCACGGTCCACGCGACCGCCGGGACGCGCGAGAGGGGCCCCGGATCCGTGGATCCGGGGCCCCCCGTCGTGTCTGTCAGCGGACCGGCGTCAGCCGGTCGAGCCGGTCAGATCAGATGCGATCCTTGCGGTCGGTGCGGCCGTCCAGGTCGGGATCGGTGGCGTCGCCGTCGATCTTGACGTCCTCGTGGCGCAGCTCCTCGGACACGGTCTCGGTGTCCTGCACCTGGCGCTTGCCCAGCGACACCTTCTCGGCCTCCACGGTCTTGTTGACGACCGGGGTCTCCTCGTAGGTGGTCACCTCGATGTCGCCGTCGTGACCGGCGGTGCGGGCCTCGGCGGAGTTCGGGTCGACGGCCTCGCGCTCCACCACGACCTCCTCGCGGGTGACGGGCACCTCGACGGTCTCGGTGGTGGTGTAGGCCTGCTTGCGCAGACGGACGCGGCCGGTGGCCTGGCGCTCGGTGCCCACCTGCAGGTGCTCGTCCTTGACGACCATGGAGTCGCGGTCGCCGTCGACGACGTCGCGGCGGTCGGCGTCGACCAGGTCGCGGCGGTCGCCGTCCACCACGGTGTCGTCACGGCGGTCGCCGTCCACGACGTCGCGGCGGTCGCCGTCCACCACGGTGTCCTCACGGCGGTCGGCCACACCGGCCACACCCGCAGTGCCGGCCACACCCGCGGTGCCGGCGTCGGCGCGGAGGCCGTCATCGTGGCGCACGTCCCGGTCGTGGTCCACGTTCGAGTACTCCATGGAGTAGTACTCGTAGATGCGCTGCTCCTCCTCGGGCGTCAGCGAGCCGTCGGCGTCCACGTTCGGGGCGTCCTTCACGAAGGCCTTGTCGAACGGCACGGTGATGCCGTCGGCCGTCGTCTGAGCCTGCTGCAGCGGCACGAAGGTCTCGCGGGCGCCGAAGAGGCCGGTCTTCACGGTCACGAACGTGGGCTCGTTGGTGACGTCGTCCAGGTACACCTGGCCGACGGAGCCGATCTTGTCGCCGTCGGTGTCGAAGACGTTGGCGTTCTGAAGCTGGTCGAGCATGTTGCGGTCCATGAGGAATTCTCCTTCTGAATCGGTGTTTTGTTCCCTTACGTTGATTCACCATTCCGCATCGAGAGGACCCCCGTCAACCGCCGGACGCTCGACTTCTTCAACTGCCAGGCGGCTCCCAGGTTTCGCCTCTGACCTGCAGAAATCCGCGGTTTTCGACCCGTACCCCCCCGCTCAGCCTGGGTGCCACGTGGGAGTGTGGGCCGAACGGTCAGCATCCCTTGACGTCCCCCGATATTCTGTGGAATGCGTCCGGACCGGGCGCGGAAACATGGATTCCGAGAAGGGGAGGCCCCATGCCCGACGCCCAGGAGGCAGTCCGTCGACTCGCGGTGGTCGGCGCCGGCCCACGCGGCGTGATGCTGCTCGAGCGGCTCCTCGCCCGGCTGGAGGGATCGGCCCCCGGCGCGCACCCCGCCCGGCTGCGCATCGACGTCGTGGACCCCTACCCGCCCGGACCCGGGCGGGTGTGGCGGACGGACCAGTCCGAGCTCTACCTCATGAACACCCCGGCGTTCTTCCCCACGGCCTGCGCCGCGGACAACCCCGGGCTGCGCCCCTCCACGGCGGCGCAGACCTTCGACCAGTGGCGCCGGGTGCACCCCGAGGCCAGCCTGGGCGTGCAGCGCCACCAGTACCCGGCCCGCGCGGTCTACGGTCGCTACCTGCGCCACCTCTACCAGGACGTGGTCGCCGGCCTGCGCGCCCGGCCCGAGGTCGCCGACGTCGTCGAGCACCGCGCGGAGGTCACGGCCCTGCACCCGACGACGGCCGGCGGAGCGCGCCTGGAGCTGCGCGACGCCGACGGTGCGGCCTCCGAGCTCGCCGCGGACGCCGTCGTGCTGTGCCTGGGGCACCAGCCGGCCGAGCTCAGCCCGGGCCAGGCACGGATGGCCGCCGCGGCGCGCGGCCGGGACGACCTCCACTACCAGGGGCCGCAGATCCCCTCGGACGTCGACTGGGACACCGTGGAGCCCGGGGCCCGCGTGCTCGTGCGCGGGATGGGCCTGAACGCCTTCGACCTGCTCGCCCAGCTCACCCAGGGCCGCGGCGGCGTCTACCGGCGCACCGGGGACGGCCCCGGCCGGGCCCTCGCCTACGAACCCTCGGGTCGCGAGCCTCGCGTGCACCTGATGTCCCGGCGCGGCGTGCCCTACCTGCCCAAGGCCGAGGTGGACGCGTTCGTGCCGCGCGGGGTCACGCTGAGCTACCTCTCCGACGCGGCCGTGGACGCCCTGTCCGCCCGGCACGGCGCCCTCGACCTCGCCGAGCACCTCTGGCCGCTGCTGCACCGGGACGTGGTCCGCCACTACTACGCCACCCTGGTCCGGGCCCAGCCGGAGATCCTCGGCGGCCCCGTGGAGGCCCGCCGGTTCCTCGACGAGCTCGTGGGCCAGCTCGAGGAGGCCGGCCGCGGCGCCCCGGTGACCTCGGCGCACGCCGAGGAGCTGCTGCAGCGCTACGCCCCCGGCCGCCGCTTCCTCGACATCCTGGCCTACACGGCGCCGTTCGAGGACGCCGTGTTCGCCTCCCACGAGGACTACCAGCGCGCTGTCGCCGACCTCATGGAGCAGGCGTGCGTGGAGGCCGCGCTCGGGGAGGAGTCGCCGTTCATGATGGCCGTCGGCGCCCTCCACGCCGGCCGCCTGCGGATCAAGGCGTGGGTGGCCGAGGGCCGCATCGCCGAGGACTCCCGGATCCGGGACGTGCAGGGCTGGTTCGAGCCGCTCGTCGAGGGGCTGGCCTCCGGGCCGCCGCTGTGGCGCGTGGAGCAGATGCTGGCGGTGCACCGCGCCGGCCTGCTCACGTGGGCGGGCCCCGCGCCCGTCGTGGACGCCGAGGAGCGCGCCTTCTCCGTGCGCAGCCCGCAGGTGGGCGCGGCGGACTCGCTGGGCCCCGCGGTCGTAGAGGGGGAGTGGCTGGTGGAGGCGATGATGCCGCCCAACCGGGTGCAGGCCGCCTCCTCGCCGCTCATCCGGGGGATGCTCGACGACGGCGTCGCCGCCGCCGGCACGTGGGAGGACGAGGAGGGCGTGCGGGTGCCCGCCACCGGGTTCGACGTCACGGGCCGGCCCCACCGGCTGCGCGCCGCGGACGGCGCGGTCCACGAGGACGTGTACGTCCTGGGCCTGCAGCTCTCCGGCGTGCAGTGGGGCACCGCGATCGCCGCCGAGGCCGGGGCGGACCCGGCCGGCCGCGCGCTGTTCCTCGCCGACGCCGACGCCGTCGCGCAGGCCGTGCTCGCCGGCTGAGCACGGACGACGGCGGGGCCGCCCGGGATCGGATCCCGGACGGCCCCGCCGTCGTCGTGGGGCCGCGGGCCCTCACCCGCGGTCAGGGACGCGCGGCCTCCGGGACGCGGCCGTGGCCGGGGTGGCCCTCGCCCTTGTCGAGGCCCTTGCCCTTGCCGGGGTGGCCCTCGCCCTTGTCGTGGCCCTTGCCCTTGCCCTTGCCGGGGTGGCCGGCGCCCTTGTCGAGGCCCTTGCCCTTGCCGGGGTGGCCGGCGCCGGGCTGGGGCTCGGGCTCGACGACCGCGCCGTCGAGCCGCAGGCCCACCAGGAGGGGGTTGTGGTCCGAGGAGCGCCACTGGTCCGGCGCGTAGAGGTCCTCGGCCACGTAGTCGTGACGGGAGTACTCCAGGGCCACGGACTCGTTGGCGTTGATCATCCAGATGTCCTGGCCGGTCACCACGGCGCTCGCGGCCGGGGAGGCGTAGACGCCGTCCAGGCTGCCCACCGCGCCGTCGAAGGTGTACGAGTACTCGCCCGTCAGGGCGCCCTGGGAGACGTAGCCGGCCTCCTCGAGCACGCGGATCGGGTCCTCCTTCTCGTAGGCGTTGAAGTCGCCCAGCAGCAGGACGCGGTCCGTGCCGGCGTCGTCGGCCACCTGCTCGGCGAAGGCCACGAGGGCCTGCGCCTGGCGGGTGCGGTCGCCGTTGTAGGCGCCCTGGCCGTCGCCGGAGTCCGCGTTGTCGCCCGCGGCGCCGGAGCCGCCCTTGGACTTGAAGTGGTTGGTGACGGCCACGAAGTCGGTGCCCGCCACGCCGGCCTCAGTGCCGTCCGCCGCGCGGAAGTGCTGCGCCAGCGGCTCGCGGGCGTTGTCGAAGTTGACCTCGTCCCGCAGGATCACGGATTCGCCCACCGGGGTGACCTCCGCCGGCTGGTAGACGAACGCGTTGCGGATCACGTCCTCCTCCGCCAGCGCGGGGCGGTCGGCGGGGGAGGCCACGTAGGCCCACTTCTGCTCGCCGGCCTGCGCGTTGAGGGCGTCCACGAGGTGGGCCAGCGCGTGGTCGCGGTCCAGGTCGAACTTCGCGGAGTTCTCGATCTCCTCGAGCGCCACCACGGAGGCGTCCAGGCCGTCGATCGCCGCGGCGATCTTCTCCTGCTGACGGGCGAACGCCTCGGGCGTGTACGCGCCGCGCGGCAGGCAGCCGTTCGTGGTCACGGGCTCGCCGAAGCGGTCCGTGTAGGCGCGGCAGCCGGGGAAGTCCTGGCCCAGGGCGGTGAAGTAGTTGAGCACGTTGAAGCTGCCCACGCTCACGTTGCCGCCCACGGCCTCGGGCGAGGCCTCCTCGGGGCGGGTGTCTTCGACGGCCACCGGCTGCACGGCCGCCGCGGTGGCGTCCGTGAGGTGGCCCAGCGGCTGGAAGGACCAGGCGTCGAAGCGGTAGTCCAGGATCACGCCGGTGGTGAAGTCCAGCCCCGCGCCCACGCGCACGGGCCGGTCCGCGTCCAGGTACGGCAGCGGGTTCTGGTTGCCCGGAGAGCGCATGAAGTTGGTCGAGGCGCCGTCGTCGAGGACGATCAGGCGGCTCGCGTTGTCCGCGGCCACGGCCTGGGCCTCGGCGCCGGGGGCGGCCACCGAGGTCGGGTTGGGCAGGGGCTCGGTGCCGGGCACGATGCCCAGCGAGCCGTACTGGTTCAGGTCGTAGTTGTCCGTCACGGTCCACTCGCCGGCCGGCGCCAGGAGCATGCCCTCCAGGGCCTCGCGGTCGGCCTCGGAGAGCGGGAAGTCGACGGCGGTCGGGGCGACGGCGGCCGGCTCGGCCACCGGCGTCACGCCGGCCGCGCCCACGCGCACCTGGGTGAGGCCGTAGTGCTCGGCGGCCTCGCCGGTCACCTGGACGTGGTCGCCCAGGGCCACGGAGCCCACGGTGTCCGGGGAGTAGACGAACAGGCCGTCCGAGGCGCCGGGGGTGGCGTCCTCGGCGGAGCCGCCGGTGCCCGCGGTCTGGATGTAGTAGCCGTCGTAGCCGCCCGTGGAGTACACGGCGGTGACCACGCCGGTGGTGGTGACCTGCCGGCCGGCGTAGGGGGTGGCCGCGCCGTCGCCCTGGATCTGGGCGATCGTCAGGGCCGGCGCGGGCTCCGGATCCGGCTCGGGATCCGGGATCGGGTCCACGGGGGCCTCGCCGGTGGAGGAGGTGGGGGTGACCTGCGCGGTGACCGTGAAGTCGGCCGCGTTGTCGTCCGTGTCCACCCCGTCCGTGCGGGTGAGGGACTTCGGGTCCGAGTTCGAGGACGGGGCGCCCGCGGCGGCGTTCTCGAAGGTGTTGGAGGTGCCGTAGCCGAGCAGGTCGGCCACGCCCTCGGCCTGGCCCGTGGTCACCGAGCCGACCGGCAGCGCGGTGAGGGCGCCGGCCTGGTCCGAGAGGACCACGGTGCCGCGGGCGCCCGCGGGGTTGAAGGCGCCGCCGGCAATCAGGTCCGGCGTCGGCAGGGCCGCGCCGGTGGTGCCGTTGGAGCCGCCCTGGATCAGGAAGTGGCCCTTCGCCGGGACGGTGCCGCTGAGCGCCACGACGCCGTTGGGGGCGGCGGTGCCCGTGGCGGAGCGGTACTGCAGGGACCAGCCGTCCAGGGAGATCGGCGTGTCCGTGGGATTGTACAGCTCCACGAACTTGTGGGTGAAGACGGCGTTCGCGGAGCCGCCGTTGGTGTAGACCTCGTTGATCACGAGGCCGTCGCCCGTGGGGGCGGCGTGGGCGGGGCCGGCGACGACGGCCGGGGCCAGCAGGGTGAGCGCGGCCAGGGCGACGGCCGGGCGTGACAGGCGGAAGGTGCGCTGGGTCATGGTCTCTCTCCGAGTGCTCCGGCTCAGCGGCCGGCCGGGGCGGACGAGGCGGTCAGGCCCAGGGCCTTGCGGCCGCGCAGCAGCGCGGCGCCCAGGAGGGCGCCGAAGCCGGCCAGCCACCAGGCGGAGGCGTCGCCGGTCTCGACCGTGGAGGGCACCGTGTGCTCCTCGTCCCGGTCGTCGCCGTCGTCGTCGCCCTCGACGGGCGCGGCGGGGTCGGTCGGGTCAGAGGGGTCGGCCGGATCGGCGGGCTCAGAGGGGTCGGCCGGGACCGTGGGGTCGGTCGGATCGGCAGGCTCCGACGGGTCGGTCGGGACGGACGGGTCGGTCGGCTCGGTGGGCTCGACCGGCGCCTCGGAGGCGGTCACCTCGAGGGCGTGCCGCACGATCGTCTCGGTGCCGTCCGCGTAGCGCACGGTCATGCGCAGCTCGCCCGCACCGGCCTCGGCCGGGGCCGCGATGCCGGAGAGGGTGACCTCCTCGGAGCCGGCCGGGACCGTGACGGCGCCCAGCTCGGTGACGGTGCCGTCCGCGGCCTCGAAGGCCACGGCCACCTCGGCGGCCGCCGGGGCGTCGTCGGAGTCGATCACGAGGTCGCCCAGGGTCAGGACGATCTCCTCGCCGGCCGCCACGGTCTCCGGGGCGCCGCTGACCGGCACGCCCTTCTTGGCGAAGTCGGGGCCCACGGCGCCCTCGGCGGACGCCTGGAGGCGGGCGTAGTCCGAGATGGCCTGGGTGTCCAGCACGCCGAGGTCCACGAAGTCCTCGCGGCCGGTGGCGAAGGCGGTGTAGCCGTCGGGGGCCGCCGTCGGGTCGCCCAAGGCCACCCAGGTGTCGTCGGCGAGGAAGGACTGGGTCGCCACGGTGTACATGGCGTCCTGCTCGAGCGGCTCGCCGTCGATCCACACGCCCGTGACCTTCTCGCCCTGCGGGCGGGACTCGTCGTAGGTCCAGGTCAGGTTCTCGGACCAGCCCAGGGTGAAGGTGCGCACGTCGTCGCGCCAGTTCTGCTCGAGGGCCAGCTCGATGGAGGAGCCGGGGATGTCGAAGTAGGAGATCGAGTTGCCGAACGGGGCGACGTCGAGCAGCTCGCCGAGGGTGAGCTTGCCGATCAGGTCCGCGGGCTTCGGGGAGAAGGTGCCGCCGCCGGTGAAGGCGTCCACGAGGATCTCCGAGCGCAGGCCGCCCGGGTTCACCACGCCGAGGTCCACCTCGGGATCGGCGTTGAGGGCGGTCTGCTTGGTGGCGTCGGCCACCCAGTTGCCCAGGGTGGTCTCGGCGCTGCGGGTGCCGCCTGCGCGCCAGGTGCCGCCCTCGTCGAGGCGCTTCTGGTAGTCGGTGGTCAGGGAGCCGTCCAGGTCGGCGACGACCTGGGACTGCATGTCCTCGAAGACGGCCACGGCCTCCTGCTCGATCGCGTAGACCTCGGCGGTCACCGCGGACTCGGCGGCGGCCTCGGCCGGATCCTGGGTGGAGCGGTCCAGCAGGCGGGAGGCGACGGCGGTGACCTCGCCGGCGGCGTCCACGGTCAGCTCGACGGCGGCCAGGTTGCTGCCGGAGGCGCCGGCCTGGAGCACGGGGCGGGCGACGCCGTCCCCGGCGGTCTCGTACTGGTACAGCTGGTGGGTGTGGCCGTTGAAGATCACGTCCACGGCGGGGTGGGTGTCCTCCACCATGGAGCGGAACACCTCGCGCTTGCCGAGCTCGGCGGCGAGGTCGCCCGCGCCCGCGGCGCCCTCGTGGTAGGAGGCGACGATCACGTCCGCGGCGCCGGAGGCCTCGAGCTCGGCGGCCACGCCGTTGACGGCCTCGACCATGTCCAGGACGGTGTTGCCCTGCAGGCCGGCGCCGGTGGTGGTGGCGTACAGCTCGTTGGGGACGGCGCCGATGACGGCGACGCTCACGCCGTTGACGTCGAAGATCGCGTGCGAGGCCAGGATGGGCTCGAGGGTGTCCGGGTCCACGAAGTTGGCGGCGAGCACCGGGAACTCGGCGCGGGGGATCACGCGGTCCTGCAGGTCGTCCAGGCCGCGGTCGAACTCGTGGTTGCCGGCGGCCAGGGCGGACAGGCCGAGGGCGTTCATCACGTCGATCGTGGGGGCGTCCTGCTGGACGTTGGAGACCGAGGCGGAGCCGCCGATCAGGTCGCCCGCGCTGGTCAGCAGCACCGAGCCCTCGCCGTGCTGGGCCTCGAAGGCCGTGCGGTAGTCCTCCACGGTGTCGGCGAACTGGGTGCCGGAGAAGTCCGAGGAGAGGGCGCCGTGGAAGTCGTTGAAGGACAGCAGCGAGATGGTGGTCTCGTCCGCGGCGACGGTCTCCACCGCCAGGGCCGGGGCGGCGCTGGCGGGGGCGAGGACGAGGACGGTGCAGGCCGCCGTGGCGACGGCGTGGCGGCGGAACAGGCTGGACATGGCTCTCCCGGGGGTGCGTGGGGTCGTGATGATCGGACGGCGCCGATGACGGTGCGGCGTGTCACACCTGAGGAGAGCATGCCCGAGTGACGTGCGGGTGAACAGCGCCACGCCGAGGGGAGGCGCGGAGGCGATGCCGCCCCGCCCGGCCTGGGCGTCCCCGCCCGGCACATCGACACAGAGCGCCGGAGAAGGCCATGAGCCGGGCCGTCGCTGCATGCACGACGACCCGGCTCATGGCGGGGCGGATGGTGAGGGATTCGAACCCTCGGCACGGGGTCACCGCGCACCGGTTTTCAAGACCGGCTCCTTCGGCCGCTCGGACAACCATCCCGGCGGGCCCTCGGGCCCGCCGCACCACTCTACCGAGTGCGCCCCGGGCGCCCTCGGCCCACGACGACGCCGCGCGGCCCGCGGGGGGCCGAGCCGTTGGCGGGGGGCCGGGGCCGGGGACCATGATGGACCCCGAGCACCACGAGACCAGCACCACGAGACCAGCACGACGAGACGAGCACCATGAGACGAGCGCCGCAGGAGCGGGAGGAGGGGCCGAGCATGTCCGAGACGACGATGACGCCCGGGACGGGCCGGGGCGCCATGCGCGCGGTCCGGTTCACGGGCGAGGGCGGGGCCGGGTCCCTGGCCGTCGGGCAGGAGCCGATCCCGACCCCGGGGCCCGGCGAGGTCCTCGTGAAGGTCGCCGCGGCGGGCCTGAACCGGGCGGACGTCATGCAGCGGGAGGGGAAGTACCCGCCGCCGCCGGGCGCCTCGGACGTGCCGGGGCTGGAGGTCTCCGGCGTCGTCGTGGCCCTCGGCGAGGAGGCGGGCCTGCCCGGCGAGGGCCGGTTCGCCCACGGGGACGAGGTGTGCGCCCTGCTGGCCGGCGGCGGCTACGCCGAGCACGTGGTCGTCCCGGCCGGGCAGCTGATGGCCGTGCCGCCGGGCGTGGACCTCGTCACCGCCGCGGCCCTGCCCGAGGTGGCCTGCACCGTGTGGTCCACGATGTCCGAGCGCGGCGGCGTGCGCGCCGGCGACGTCGTGCTGGTGCACGGCGGCTCCGGCGGCATCGGCACGTTCGCGGTCCAGTACCTGGCGGCGATCGGCGCCCGCGTGCTGGCCACCGCCGGCGGCCCCGCCAAGTGCGAGCGCGTGCGCGGCCTCGGGGCGGAGGACGTCTTCGACCACCGCTCGGGCGAGCCCGGCGGGTTCGCGGACTGGGTGCTCGAGCGCACCGGCGGCCGCGGCGCGGACGTGGTGCTCGACGTCGTCGGGGGCCCGTACCTGGACGCGAACGTGCGCTGCCTCGCGGAGGAGGGGCGGATTGTGGTCATCGCCGTGCAGGGCGGACCCAAGGCGGACGGCTTCAACCTGATGCGCCTGGTGTCCAAGCGCGGCTGGCTCACGGGGGCCACGCTGCGCGCCCGCTCCGTGGTGGACAAGGCGCGGATCGTGGCCGGGACGGAGCGGGCGGTGGCCCCGCTGGTGGCCGCCGGGCGCATCGACCTGGCGGTCGGCGCCCGCTTCCCCCTCGACGACGCCGCGGCCGCCCACCGGCGGTTCGAGGCGGAGGACCGGGTCGGCCGGGTGCTGCTCGTCACCGACCCCGCCGACGCGCTGTGGCCGCAGGAGGACCGGACGTGAGGGGCCCGTTCGCGCGCTTCCGTCAGTCCCGCTCCGACGACCGCGAGCTCGGCACGGGGCTGTGGCGCCGCGCCCACGACCGATTCGTCCGGGCCATGGATCGGTACTGGCAGGTGCTGGAGGGGGACCGCGGCCCGGACCTGCTCAGCGCGGAGCAGCGCAACGGCGTCGTGCACGCCGGCAACGTCCTCGCCGAGCGGCTGCCGGCCGTCCGCGCGCTGTGCGTGCGCCTGCACCGGGACCACGCGGGCGACGGCGAGCACATCCCGCCCGAGGCGGCGGACGTGCACCGGGAGCTCTCCCGCGCCGCCCACGAGCTCGCCGCCACCGCGCAGGCCCTGGCCATGCACCGGCTGGGGCAGGGCTCCTCGGACTCCGTGGGCCGGCACGCCGAGCGCACGCTCGCCCACCTCGACCGCGCCGAGGAGCTCGCGGCGCGGCTGTGAGGCCCGGGACGAGAAGGACCCCGCCGCGTTCTCACGCGACGGGGTCCGGGGGAGCCCCCTGCCGGATTCGAACCGGCGACCTGCTCTTTACGAGGGAGCTGCTCTGGCCAGCTGAGCTAAGGAGGCACGCGGCCGCGAACGGCCACGGCTGACGAGCATACCGGTTTCCCCGGCCCGATTCCACCGGGCCCCGGGCCGGCGCGACGGCGGCACCCAGTGTGGCCCGCCCCGTCGTCCCGCGTTCACCCGGCCGCCACGCCGAGGCCAGACGGGGGCGGTTGCGTGGGGCGCACACCTCGTCGACGGGAGACGCATGAGCCTGCACCACGCCCCCCGCCCCGTGGCCGCGCCCCCGCGCGCCGACGGGCCGCCGGCCCCGCCGCTGCGCCTGGCGGTGGTGGACATGTCCGGCACCTCGATCGTGGAGCGGGGGCTGCAGGACGCCGCGTTCGCCCACGCCCTCGAGATCCACGGCCTCGCGGCGGACGCGCCCGCCCACGCCGACGCGGTGCGCGTCTTCCGCGCGCGCCGCGCCACGTCCCGCACCGCCGTGTTCGCGCAGGTCTTCCCGGACCGGCCGGCGGCCGCCGCGGCTGCCCGCACCTTCGAGGAGGCCTTCGACTCCCTGCTGGCCGAGCACGGCGCCCAGCCGGTCCCCGGCGCGGAGGAGGCGCTGCTGCGCCTGCGGGCGCTCGGCCTGCGCGTGTGCCTGTGCACGGGGTACGCCCGCCACACCCAGAACATGATCCTGGAGTCCCTGGGCTGGATGGGTCTGGCGGACCTGAGCCTGTCCCCGGACGACGCCGGGCGCGGCGTGCCCTTCCCGGACATGATCCTCACCGCCCTGCTGGGCCTGGACCTCGACGACGTCCGCGGCGTGCTCGTGGTGGGGGACACCGCCGAGGACATGACGGCGGGGCGCCGGGCGGGGGCCGGCCTGGTGGCCGGGGTGCGCACCGGACGGGACGCGGACGCCGCGCTCCTGGCCGCGGGCGCGCACCACGTGGTGGACGGCCTGGCGGACGTGCCCGCGCTCGTGGGCGCGGGCGGCTGAACCGCCCGGACCGCAGAACCGGCCGGCCCGCAGAACCGGCCGGCATCGTTCGGGCCGCGACGCTCGGGCCGTGACGCTCAGCGCCGGCGCGGGGTGCGCACGCGCCGCGGCAGCAGCGCCAGCATCATGGCCTCGAGCGCCAGCTGCTCGGGCACGTTCGCGGCGATGCGCTCGCGGGCCGTGGCGACGGCGTCGATCCGGGCCAGGACCTCCGCGGAGTCCCCGGCGGCGCCGCGCGCGTAGGCCTCCACCTCGGCGCGGCGGTGCTCGTTGATGAGCTCGCCCTCGGCGCCGAGCTGCACCCGCAGCACGTCCCGGAACAGGCCCATCACGTCGATCATGGCCCGGTCCAGGGAGTCGCGGACCGAGCGCCGGCGCCGCCGGGTCTGGTCCTCCTCGAGCCGCTTCACGTGCTGGCGCAGTTTGGGCGGCACGGGCTCGCCGGGCTCCAGGCCGAGGGAGCGGCGCAGGGTCTCCAGCTCCTCCGCGTCCCGGGCCTCGGCCGAGGACTCGGCTTCCGCCTTGGACACGTCCGCCAGGGTGGCGGCCAGGGCCATCGCGTCGGAGACCGCGGTGGCCTCCAGCGGCAGGGAGAGGATGCGCTCGCGGCGCTCCAGGGCCTCCGGATCCCGGGCGAGGCGGCGGGCCATGCCCACGTGGGACTGCGAGATGCGGGCGGTGGTCAGTGCGGTCTCGCGGTCCAGCCCGTCCCGGCGGTGCAGCAGGTCCGCGACGTCCTCCACGGCGGGGATGCTCAGGGTGACCAGGCGGCAGCGCGAGCGCACGGTGGGCAGCACGTCCGCGGGGGAGGGCGTGCAGAGCATCCACACGGTCCGGGCGGGCGGCTCCTCCACGGCCTTGAGGAGCACATTCGTGGCCCGCTCCGTCATGCGGTCCGCGTCCTCCATGAGGAAGATCCGCCACCGGCCCGTGGCGGGCGTGGACTGGGCGGCCTCCACGAGGGAGCGCACGTCCTCGATCCGGTAGCTCACGGCCTCGGTGGCCAGCACCGTGACGTCCGGGTGGGTGCCGGCGAGCACGGTGCGGCACGCGTGGCACCGCCCGCAGCCGCGCGCGGCCGGGTCGGGGGCCTCGCACTGCAGGGCGGCCGCGAAGGCGCGGGCCGCCGTCGAGCGCCCGGAGCCGGGCGGGCCGGTGAACATCCAGGCGTGGGTGGGCCGGTCCTCGGCGGCGGCCCGGCGCAGCTGCTCCACCGCGGAGCCCTGGCCGGCGAGGTCGGCGAAGACGGCCGGGACGGCGTCGGGGAGGGCGGTCATCGGGCGTCCGCCTCGGCGGTGACGCGGGCTAGGGCTCGGGCGGTGAGCTCCTCGGGGTCCAGCGCGCCGTCCAGGACGAGGTAGCGCTCCGGCGCGGCGGCCGCGCGGGCGAGGAAGGCGGCGCGCAGCGCCTCGTGCTGGTCCGCCGTCTCCTGCTCCATGCGGTCCGCCCCGTCCCCGTCGCGCCCGGTGCGGCGGGCGGCGGCGGTGGCGGCGTCCACGTCGATCAGCATGGTCAGGTCCGGCACCAGCGAGTCCGTGGCCCAGTCGTTGAGCCGGGCGATCCACTCCTCGCCGAGGCCGCGGACCGCGCCCTGGTAGGCCACGGAGGAGTCCACGTACCGGTCCGTGACCACCACGGCCCCGCGGGCCAGCGCGGGGCGCAGCGTGCGGACGGCGTGGGCGGCGCGGGCCGCGGCGAACAGCAGCGCCTCGGTGCGCGGGTCCACGGGGGCGTGCGCGGGGTCCAGCAGCAGCCCGCGCAGGGTCTCGCCGAGGTCGGAGCCCCCGGGCTCGCGGGTCAGGACGGCCTCGCGCCCGGCGGCGCGCAGGGCCGCCACGAGGGCGCGCGCCTGGGTGGACTTGCCGGACCCGTCCGGCCCCTCGACGGCGACGAACAGCCCGCGATGCTCGGTCTCGGTGCTCACCCCTCGAGCCTAGACGCCGCCGCGGACGCGGGAGGAACCGCGCCCACGGCCCCGCCCCCGCGCCCTAGACTGGCGGGCATGAGCGCCCCCATGCACCTCGCCCTGACGTTCGACGACTGGCTGTTCCGCATCCTGGCGATCGTCGGCCTCGTGCTCGAGGTCTGGGCCTTCCTGGACGCGCTGCGCCGCAGCCCCGGCGACTTCGCCCGCATCGGCGGCCGGGACAAGAGCTTCTGGATGATCCTCACCGGCGTCGCCGCCGCGGTGGGCGTGCTCGGCGTGCTCTCGGGCGGCGGCATGGGCATGTTCGGCCTCCTGGCCGCCTGCGTGGCGTGCGTGTACCTCGCCGGCCCCCGTCAGGAGATGGGCCCGGCCACGCGCCGCTGATCCGGCCCGCGCCTGCGCCCCTGGCCGGGCCGCGCCGTCGTCGGCCGGGCCGCCCCGCCGTCACGACGACGGCGCCACCGCCTCCCAGCGCACGCTCATCTCCCCGCGCCGCCACTGGCGCGGCCCGCCCAGCACGGGCCAGCCGGCCTCCCGCAGCGCGGCGACGCTCGCCAGCCACCGCTGCCGCGTGCCGTAGGCCGCCAGCGGGGCGTGCGCGGCCCACGCGGCGTCGGCCTCGGCGAGGAGGCGGTGCACGGGCTCGCCCGGCACGTGCCGGTGGATGAGCGCCTTGGGCAGGCGGGCGGCCACGTCCGAGGGGCGCTCGAAGGAGCCCAGCCGCAGGGCGAGCGTCAGGCTGGCGGGCCCGTCCCGGCGCAGGTCCACCCACGCCGCCCGCCGCCCGTCCTCGGAGCAGGTGCCCTCCACGAGCACTCCGTCCTCGGCCAGCCCGGCGCACAGCAGCGCCCACACCGCGGGCACGTCCTCCTCCCGGTACTGGCGCAGCACGTTGAATGCGCGCACCACCGTGGGCGGCCGGGGCACCGGCAGCTCGAAGCCGCCCACCGCCCAGCTCAGGCCCGGCACGCCGCCGGCCCGCTCGCGCGCGCGGGCCACGCGCGCCGGGTCGATCTCCAGGCCCGTCAGCTCCAGGGCGGGGTTCACCGCCCGCAGCCGGGTGAACATCTCGACGGCGGTCACCGGCTCCGCCCCGAACCCCAGGTCCACGGCCAGGGGCCGGTCCGTGCGGCGCAGCAGGGCGCCGTGGACGTCGGTGAGCCAGCGGTCCACACGGCGCATCCGCTGGGCCGCGGTGGTGCCGCGGGTGATGTGGCCCTGCGGGCCCCGGACCCGGCCGGGCGTCGTGCTCGCGCTCAGCCGCCGGGCCTTCTCCACCATGGGGGCCAGCCTAGGACAGGGGCCGGGAGGGGCCCGGCGTCGTGCATCGTCCCACACGGGCCCGCGCGCCCCGAGCGGCCTAGGATGGTGACATGGCGAACACCACGTACACGCTGGTCCTGCTGCGGCACGGTCAGAGCGATTGGAACGAGAAGAACCTGTTCACCGGCTGGGTGGACGTCCCGCTCACCGAGAAGGGGCGCGCCGAGGCCGCCCGCGGCGGCGAGCTGATGAAGGCGGAGGGCGTCCACCCGGACGTGCTCCACACCTCGCTGCTCAAGCGCGCGATCACCACGGCGAACCTGGCCCTCGAGGCGGCGGACCGCCAGTGGATCCCGGTCAAGCGCGACTGGCGCCTGAACGAGCGCCACTACGGCGCCCTCCAGGGCAAGGACAAGGCCCAGGTGAAGGAGGAGTTCGGCGAGGAGCAGTTCATGGTCTGGCGCCGTTCCTTCGACACCCCGCCGCCCGCCCTGGACGACTCCTCCGAGTTCTCGCAGAGCGGCGACGAGCGCTACGCCGAGCTGGGCGAGGACGCACCCCGCACGGAGGCCCTCAAGAACGTCATCGACCGCCTGATCCCCTACTGGGAGGCCGAGATCGTGCCGGACCTCAAGGCCGGCAAGACCGTGCTGGTGGCCGCCCACGGCAACTCGCTGCGCGCCCTGGTCAAGCACCTGGACGGCATCTCGGACGAGGACATCGCGGGCCTGAACATCCCCACCGGCATCCCGCTCGTCTACGAGCTGGACGAGGACCTCAAGCCGATCACGGCGAACGGCCGCTACCTGGACCCGGAGGCCGCCGCCGCCGGCGCCGCCGCGGTGGCCGCCCAGGGCTCCGCGCACTGACGCGCGCCTGAGGCCCCGCCGCTGATCCGGCGGACACGACGGGCCGGGACCCTCCTGCGGGAGGCGTCCCGGCCCGTCGTGCATCTGCTGGGCGGCGGCCCGGCGCGGGCCGCGGCGGGTCAGGGCCCGGAGGTCTCCGAGCCGCGGTGGTACGCCCACTCGCCCGTGACCAGGTAGCGGACCTTGGCGGCCACGGAGAGGCCGTGGTCCGTGAACCGCTCGAGGTAGCGCGAGGCGAGGGTGACGTCGGTGGTGGTGGCCGGCGTCGCCGTCCAGTCGGAGGCGGCGATGAAGCGGAACACGGAGGCGTGCAGGGCGTTCACGTCCTCGTTCACGGCGTGGATGCGGTCCGCGTGGGCGAGGTCCTGGGTCTCGAGCAGCAGCACGGTCTCCTCGGCCACGTCCACGGCGGCGTCGCACATGGCGGTGAACACGGGGCGCACGGGGGCGGGGATCACGTGCTCGGGGTAGCGCAGGCGGGTCAGCTGCGCCACGTGGCGGGCGAGGTCGCCCATCCGCTCCAGCGAGGAGCTCATGCGCAGGGTCGCGACGACGGTGCGCAGGTCCGTGGCGACGGGCGCCTGGAGCGCCAGGATCCGCACGGCCTGCTCGTCCAGGGACTCCTGCAGGCGGTCGATCCGGGCGTCCTCGGAGATGACGCGCTCGGCGCCGTGGACGTCGGCGGACTCGAGCGCCTCCTGGGCGTCGATCATGGCCCGATGCACGAGGCGGGCGATCTCGGTCAGGTCCCGTCCCAGGCGCTCGAGGTCGGCGCGGTAGAGCTCGCGCATGGTCTCCTCTCCGCGGCGACGTCCGTGCGCCGCCGCCCCCGTTCCCCACGGGGCGAACGGTCCATGCTGGCAGGGGCAGGTGAACGGTCCATGAACGCCGGGAGACCGCCGTCTGGCCGGGTTCCGACCGACCGTCGCCGGGCCCCCAGAGGCTAGTCTGGTGCCGTGGATCCCGTCATCATCGGCCTGCTCTGCGGCGCGGTCGGACTGTTCATCGGAGTGGCCTCCATGCTGGCCTTCCGGGCGTCCGAGCGCTCACGCACGGTCGACCTGGCGGTGGGCGAGCCCACGCTCGCCCCCGGGGCGGCGGAGGTGCTCGCGGTGGTGGGCCGGGCCTACGCCGTGGTGGACGACGTCGACGGCGTCGTGCGCGCCAACCCCTCCGCCTACGCCCTCGGCCTCGTGCGCGGCCACTCCCTCGTGCAGCAGCAGGTCAAGGACCTCACCCGCTCCGTGCGCGCCGAGGGCGTGATCGTGGAGCGCCGCCTGGAGCTGCCCCGCGGCCCGCTCGGCCAGTCCAGCCTCGTGGTGGAGCTGCGCGTGGCGCCCCTGGACGAGGAGTACATCCTGATCCTCGCGGACGACCGCACGGACGTGACCCGCACCGAGGCCATGCGCCACGACTTCGTGGTCAACGTCTCCCACGAGCTGAAGACCCCCGTGGGGGCCATCTCCCTGCTGGCGGAGGCCATCGGGGACGCCGCGGAGGACGAGGAGGCCGTCCGCCGCTTCGCCTCCCGGCTGGGCATCGAGTCCCGCCGGCTCACGGCCCTCGTGCAGGACATCATCGAGTTCTCCCGCCTGCAGGCCAAGGACGTCGTCCAGGACGGGCGGGCCGTGGACCTCAACGCCGTGGTGGCCGACGCCGTGGACCGGCTGCGCCTCACCGCCGAGGACCGCGGCATCACGTTGCGCGTCGGCGGGCGTGTGGACGCCGTCGTGCACGGGGACGCGGACCAGCTGATGACCGCGGTGCGCAACCTCGTGGACAACGCCGTGCGGTACTCGCCGGAGGGCACCACGGTGGGCATCGGCCTGAGTTCCGCGGACGGGCTGGCCCAGGTCACCGTCACGGACCAGGGGATCGGCATCTCCCCGGAGGAGCAGGAGCGCGTGTTCGAGCGCTTCTACCGGGTGGACTCCGCCCGGTCCCGCCAGACGGGCGGCACGGGGCTGGGCTTGAGCATCGTCAAGCACGTCGTGATCAACCACGGCGGGGAGGTCAGCCTGTGGTCCCAGCCGGGGCGCGGTTCGACCTTCACCATCCGCCTGCCCGAATGGGAGGACGACGGCGCCGCCGTCGACGGCCCCCCGGCCGCCTCCCACGTCACCGAGCGGCGCGGTCACCGCGTGACCGCGTCCGCCGCGTCCCCGCCCCGGAAGGAGTCCAGCGCATGAGCCGCATTCTGATCGTGGAGGACGAGGAGTCGTTCAGCGATCCCCTGTCCTACCTCCTGGAGAAGGAGGGCTTCGAGGTGGCCGTGGCCGCCGACGGCAACGAGGCGCTCGGCGTCTTCGAGCGCGACGGCGCGGACCTGATCCTCCTGGACCTCATGCTGCCGGGCATGTCCGGCACCGAGGTCTGCCGCCAGGTGCGCCAGCGCTCCAACGTGCCGGTCATCATGCTCACCGCCAAGGACTCCGAGATCGACAAGGTCGTGGGCCTCGAGCTTGGCGCGGACGACTACGTGACCAAGCCGTACTCCTCGCGGGAGCTCGTGGCCCGGGTGCGGGCGGTGCTGCGCCGGCAGGGGGAGCCGGAGGAGCTGGTCTCCGCCACCCTGGGCGCCGGCCCGGTGCGGATGGACGTGGAGCGCCACGTGGTCTCCGTGGACGGGGAGCAGGTCTCGCTGCCCCTCAAGGAGTTCGAGCTGCTCGAGATGCTGCTGCGCAACGCCGGCCGGGTGCTGACCCGCGGGCAGCTGATCGACCGCGTCTGGGGGTCGGACTACGTGGGGGACACGAAGACCCTCGACGTGCACGTGAAGCGGCTGCGCTCCAAGATCGAGCCGGACCCCTCGAGCCCGCGCCACCTGGTGACGGTGCGCGGCCTGGGCTACAAGTTCGAGGCCTGAGCCCCGCGGCGCCTCCGGGACGACGACGGCCCCGGCTCCTCCTGGCGGAGGGGCCGGGGCCGTGGCGTGCGGGGTGCGGGAGGGGTCAGTGCTCCCCGCCGTAGTCGTGCGTCTCCTCGTCGAGGTGGGAGCCGAGCTCCTCGTCCGAGGGGCTCACGCCCTCCGGGAGCAGGTCGCGGTAGTGGTCCTGGGTGGCGCCGAGCAGCGGGACCTCGAGCTCGGTCTGGCCGCCGTTGCCGGAGACGGTGACGGGCAGGAGCTCGCCCACCCAGGCGTCCTGGCGCTCCAGGACGGTCTGGTTGGCGTCGTCCTCGAGCTTGAAGGTCTCGCCGGCGGGGACCTGGACGGTGGCGGAGCCGCCGCCCTCGGCCTGGAAGGTGTAGGTCTGGGCCTGGTCCGAGAGGTTCTCGAGGGTGCCGATCAGGCGGGCCGGACCCGAGTCGCCGTCGCCGACCAGGGCGAGATTGCGGTAGCTGAGGAAGTCCTTCTCCTCGCCGTTGATGCCGTCCGACGCGTCGTACTCGATGGCGGTGGCGATGGGGCTCACGGCGGAGCAGCCGGTGGCGCCCAGCAGGGCGACGGCGGCCAGCGCACCTGCGGCGAGGTGGCGCCGGGCGGGCCGGGATGCGTTCTTCACAGAGGTCTCCTCAGGTGCGATGACGTCAGGACCCCGAGGCAGGGGGCCTGCGAGGTCAGGCTACCGCATCCGTGCACGGAAGACGCCGCGTGTCACGGCTCCGCACTATCACATCCCGGGGCTCGTGGCACGACGGCACTCGCGGCGTGACGTGGGCACATGATAGAATGAGACGTCTGAAAGGGGCACAACAACATGGTTTTTGAGGTCGGAGAGACCGTCGTCTACCCCCACCACGGTGCTGCGCGGATCGAGGAGATCAAGATGCGCACCATCAAGGGGGAGGAGAAGATGTACCTCAAGCTGAAGGTGGCGCAGGGCGACCTGACCATCGAGGTCCCCGCGGAGAACGTCGACCTGGTCGGCGTGCGTGACGTCGTGGACTCGGAGGGCCTCGAGGAGGTCGTCGAAGTCCTGCAGGCCGAGCAGGTGGAGGAGCCCACCAACTGGTCCCGCCGCTACAAGGCGAACCTGGAGAAGCTGGCCAGCGGCGACGTGAAGAAGGTCGCCGAGGTCGTGCGCGACCTGTGGCGCCGCGACCAGGACCGCGGCCTGTCCGCCGGCGAGAAGCGGATGCTGTCCAAGGCGCGCCAGGTGCTCGTCTCCGAGCTCGCGCTGGCCAAGAAGGTCACCGAGGAGGAGGCCGAGGGCATGCTGGACCAGGTGCTCGAGGGCTGAGACCCCGCCGAGCCGCCGCCCGGGCCGAGCGCTCGGACGGATGAGCACCGCAGCAGAGGAGAGGGCCCGCGTCGTGGACGCGGGCCCTCTGCCGTGCCCGGCGCTCCCCGCCCCCACGTTTTCGTGCGGGAGACGGGAGCCTTCCCGCGCACTTTCGTGTGAGAAACGGGACCCTCCCTAGGATGGCCGCATGCCCACCGCCCTCGTGATCGCCGCCGCCGGCGCCGGCACCCGCCTCGGTGCGGGCATGCCGAAGGCTCTCGTCCCCCTCGCCGACGGCCGCGCCTTGCTGCGCCACTGCCTGGACTCCGTGGCGGCCGCGCGGGCCGCCGGGGCCGCCGTGGACGCCGTCGTGGTCCTCGCCCCGCCGGCGGAGGAGGACGCCGCCCGCGTGGCCGCCGAGGTCGACGCCGGCCCGGGCCTCGGCGCGCCCGTCGCCTGCGTGCCGGGCGGGGCGGAGCGGGCCGACTCCGTGCGCGCGGGGCTCGCGGCGGCCGCCGACGCGCTGGACGCTCTCGGCCCCGCGACCGGCCCGCGCCGGGTCCTCGTCCACGACGCCGCCCGCGCCCTCACCCCGCCGGCCGTGTTCGCGGCCGTCGAGGCCGCCCTCGACGCCGGCGCCGTCGCCGTGGTGCCCGGGATCGCCCTGACGGACACGGTGAAGCAGGTGGCGCCGGGGCCCGGCGGGGCCGAGGTCGTCACGGCGACGCCGCCCCGCGCCGCCCTGCGCGCCGTGCAGACGCCCCAGGGCTTCGACCTGGACGCGCTGCTCGCCGCCCACGAGGCCGTGCGCGCGGACCCCGCGCTCGACGCCGCGGCGCTCACCGACGACGCCATGGTGATGGAGGCCGCGGGGCACCCGGTGGCCGTGGTGGCCGGCGACGCGGCCGCGTTCAAGGTCACCGCCCCCGCCGACCTCGAGCTGGCCCGGCTCGAGCTGGCGCGCCGCGCCGACGCGCCCACCCCCGAGGAGGACCCCGCCATGGACCAGTCCGGCAGCGCCCCCGGCCCCGCCCCCGAGGCCGACGCCGCCACCGCCCCCGCAGGCCCCCGTCCCGGGGCGGCCCTGCCGCGCGTCGGCGTCGGCACGGACGTGCACCGGTGGGCGCCCGAGGACGCGCCGCGTCCGCTGTGGCTCGGCGGCGTGCACTGGCCGGGCGAGCGCGGGGTGGCCGCCACCTCGGACGGGGACGTGGCCGCCCACGCGGCGTGCAACGCCCTGCTCTCGGCCGCCGGCCTCGGGGACCTGGGCGCCGTGTTCGGCGTGGACCGCCCCGAGATGGCGGACGCCTCCGGCACGGCCATGCTGGCCGAGGTGCTGCGCCTGCTGACGGAGGCGGGGCTCGCCGTCGGGAACGTGGCAGTGCAGGTGGTGGCGCCGCGCCCCAAGGTGGGCACGCGGCGGGCGGAGATGGAGGCGGCGCTGTCCGCGGCGCTCGGCGGCGCCCCGGTGTCCGTGTCCGCGGCCACCACGGACCGGCTCGGCTTCATCGGCCGCGGGGAGGGCCTCGTGGGGATCGCGACGGCGCTCGTGGCGCCGGCGGCCTGAACCCGGTCCGGGGCACGCACTAGGCTGGCAGGGCCCGTCAGGACCCTGACCCTCCCGGAAGGACCGCGCCCCATGGCCCAGCGCTTCTACGACACCCGCACCGCGCAGATCAGGGACTTCGAGCCCCTCGTCCCCGGCGAGGCGTCGGTGTACTACTGCGGCGCCACGGTGCAGGGCATGCCGCACGTGGGCCACGTGCGCAGCGCGATCGTGTTCGACGTGCTGATCCGCTGGCTCGAGGCCACCGGGTTGCGCGTCACCTCGGTGCGCAACGTGACGGACATCGACGACAAGATCCTCGACCGCTCGGCCGCCTCCCACGAGGAGGGCTTCGAGCCCTCCGCGCTCTACCCGGCCCGCGAGCCGTGGTGGGCGCTGGCCTACCGCTTCGAGAAGGCGTTCGACGCCGCCTACCTCGCCCTCGGCGTGCGCCGCCCCACCTACGAGCCCCGCGCCACCGGGCACGTCCCCGAGATGTTCGCGCTCATCCAGCGGCTGGTCGAGCGCGGCCACGCCTACCCGGCGCAGGACGGCTCGGGGGACGTGTACTTCGACGTCCGCTCGTGGGAGCGCTACGGCGAGCTGACCCGCCAGCGGGTGGAGGACATGCAGGACGCCCCGGACGCGGACCCGCGCGGCAAGCGCGACCCCCGCGACTTCGCGCTGTGGAAGGGCGCCAAGGAGGGCGAGCCGGCGACCGCCGTGTGGACCTCCCCGTGGGGCGCCGGCCGGCCGGGCTGGCACCTCGAGTGCTCCGCGATGGCCACCAAGTACCTCGGCGCGCAGTTCGACATCCACGGCGGCGGCCTGGACCTGCGCTTCCCGCACCACGAGAACGAGCTGGCCCAGTCCGCGGCCGCCGGGGACGGCTTCGCCCGCTTCTGGCTGCACAACGGGCTCGTGGCCTACGGCGGCGAGAAGATGTCCAAGTCGGTCGGCAACACGATCTCCCCCGAGGAGATGCTCGGCATGGCCCGTCCCAAGGCCGTGCGCTACTTCCTGGGCCAGGCCCACTACCGCTCCCAGCTGGACTACCGGCCGGGCGCGCTCGAGGAGGCGGAGGCCGCCGTGGAGCGCATCGAGAACTTCACTGCCCGCGCCCGCACCGCCGGGGCCGTGCCGCCCGCCGTGGACGGCGCGCTCTCGGACCGGGTGCCCGCCGCGTTCCGCGCCGCCATGGAGGACGACCTCAACGTCCCCCAGGCGCTCGCGGCCCTGCACGAGGTGGTGCGCGCCGGCAACTCCGCGCTGGCCGCGCAGGACCTGGAGTCCGCGGCCGCCCGCCTGACCGAGGTCGAGGCCATGACGGCGGTCCTCGGCCTGGACGACGTGCCGGAGGGCGACGGCGACGGGACCGGCCCGGCGGCCGACGCGCTGGACTCGCTGGTCCGCTCCCAGATCGAGGCCCGCGCCCAGGCGCGCGCCGAGAAGGACTGGGCCGCGGCGGACCGCATCCGGGACGCCCTGGCCGCGGCCGGCGTCGTGGTGGAGGACGGCGCCGACGGCGCCACGTGGCGCCTGGCGGACTGACCGGGGCGAGATCGGGAGGGGGCCTGACATGGACGGGGCTGACGTGGACGGGACGGCGGACGCGGTGACGGAGCCGGCGCTGCTGCACGCCGAGGCGCTCGAGTGCGGCTACGCCGGGGTCCCGGTGACGGGGCGCCTGGACCTGGTGGTGCGGCCCGGCGAGCGCGTGGGCGTGGTCGGGGCCAACGCCGCGGGCAAGTCCACGGTGCTGCGCACCCTCGTCGGCGACCAGGAGCCGGTGGCCGGGCGCGTGCGCCTGGAGGGGCTGCCGGTGCTGCCGGAGTCCGCCGCGCATCGGCGGGCCCTGAGCGTCCTGACGGACGAGGACGCCTACTTCCCCACCCTCACGGTCGCCGAGCACCTCACGCTCGTCGCCCTGGGCCACGGCGTCCCCGAGCCCGACCGCGTCGTCGACCGGGAGCTCGAGTACTTCGCCCTCCGGGAGGCCGCCGACGCGCCGCCGTCCCGGCTGTCCTCCGGGCAGCGGCGCCGCCTGCTGCTGGCCGCGGCCCTGCTGCGCCCCTTCCGCCTGCTCGCCCTCGACGAGCCCGAGCAGCGCCTGGACGCCGGCATGCGCGAGCGCCTCACCGCCCGCCTGGCGGCGCTCGAGCCGGCGTCCGCCCTGGTGCTGGTCACCCATGACCCCGACGTCCTGGCCGGGGCCGCCACGCGCTGCCTCATCGTGGACGGCCGGGTGCGGGAGGCCGCCGTGGCGGAGGGGGCCGCATGGATCCGCGAGCGCACGTGAGTCCAGGCTTCCGGCCAGACCTGTGGGTCGCCCGCCAGGAGCGCCCGCGGGCCAGGGCCCGGCGGTGGGAGCGCATCACGGACGTCTACGTCGCGATGCTGGCGGCCCTCACCCTGGGCGCGTTCCTCACGGGGATCGTGGGTGCCGCCACCCAGCTCCAGCGCGCCGCCGTCCAGTGGGGGCGCCTGCCCGGAGAGGCACCGGTGAGCGGGGCGGCCCTCGCCGCGGCCGCCGCCGTGCTGGCCCTGGCCGGGCTCCTCCGGCTGGGCGCGACCTTGGGCCCGGTGGCCGTGGACCGGGCCCAGGCGCAGTGGTGGCTGCGGCTGCCCGCGCCCACGGCCCCCTGGCTGTGGCGGGCACTGCTGCTGCGCGTCGTCGCCGGCGCGGCGCTCGGCGGCGGGGCGGGGCTCGCGACGGCCCACGGGCTGCTCTACGCGCGCACCACGGCGGGCGGGGGCGCGGGGATTTCCGCGGGCGAGGCCTGGTCCCACGCGCTCGCGGCCGGGCTCCTCGCCGGGGCGACGACGGCGCTCGTCCTGGCCGGCTGCGCGCTCGTCCAGGCCTCGGGGCGGCGTGGGGACCTGCTCGCCCTGCTGCGCTGGTCCCCGGTGGCGGCGCTGCTGCCCGTCCTGCCGGCCCTGGCGGGCGCGGACGTCGCGGCCGGCCTGGCGCGCGGCGCGGGCGGCGCCGGCGCCGGGACGCTGCTGGGGGCGGCCGCCGTCGCGGGCCTCGGCGCCGCGGCCCTGCTGGCGGCGACGCGCTCCCGCCTGCACCGGATCCCGCACCGCGACCTGCGGTCCGCGGGAGACGCGGCGGCCCATCTCGGGGCGGCCATGTTCCTGCTGAGCGTGCGCCAGGCCGGCGCGGCGCTCGCGCTCGAGGAGGGGCCGGGCCGTCGGCGCCGCGGCGTGAGCCCGCTGCTGCGCGTCGGGCGGGCCTCGCCGGCGGGGGCGTGGGCGCGGGCCGACCTGGCGGTCCTGGCGCGGACGCCGGGGGTGGGGCGACGGCTCGCCTCGGCGTGGGCCCTGCCGTCGCTGCTGGTCCTCTCCGAGCCGGGGCGGCTGCCCCTGGTCCTGGCCCTCGGCGTCGCGGTGGCGGCCGTCCTGGCGACCCGGGCGGTGGGCGCGGGCGCCGAGGAGGTCGGCCGGAGCCCGGAGCTCGAGCGCCTGCTGCCGATCGGCCGGGACGCGGCCTGGAGCGTCCACACCGTGGCCCCCGCGCTCGTGCTCGTGCCGTGGGGCGCCGGGCTCGGCCTGGTACTGGCCCTGGGGACGCACGGCGTCGGACCCTCCCTCGGACCGGTGGTGCTGTGCGGCGCGCTGGCCGGTGTGGGCCTGGCCGGCGCCGTGGTGCGCACCGCCACGCCGGATCCGGTGGACTGGGGCGCGGTGATGCAGCCGGCCCAGACCACGCGCGCGGCGGGCCCGCTGGTCCGGGACGCCGTGCGCGGCGCGGACGCGGCCGTGCTCGCCGTGGCGCCGCTGGCCCTCACCCCGCTGCTCTCCGCGGTGCCGCTCGGCTTCGCCGGGGTGGCCGGCGTCGTCGCGCTGATCGCCTGGGGGATCGGCCGGCACGTGCGTCCCGCGGGCTGACACCTAGACTGGAGGCCGATCCGACGCGCCCGAGCGCGTCGACCCCGTCCCCGGCACGCAGGAGTCCCCGCCATGTCCACCGCACCCCGCTCCGGCGGTTCCCGCAAGCCCAAGGGCAAGAAGGGCCCCATGAAGGGCACCGGCGGCCACGGCCGCAAGGCGCTCGAGGGCAAGGGCCCCACCCCGAAGGCCGAGGACCGGATCTACCACAAGGCCTACCGCGCCAAGCAGCTCTCCGAGCGCTCCGCGGCCAAGCGGGGCGGCCCGGTGCGCCCGTCCCGCCCGAAGCTCACGGACGAGACCGTCTCCGGCCGCAACCCCGTGGTCGAGGCGCTGCGCGCCGGCATCCCGGCCAAGGCCCTGCACGTGGCCGTCCGCATCGAGATGGACGACCGCGTCAAGGAGGCCCTGCGCCTGTGCCTGGAGCAGGGCGTGCCGGTCATGGAGAACACGAAGCCGGAGCTGGACCGCCTCTCCGGCGAGGCCATCCACCAGGGCCTCGTGCTGCAGATCCCGCCGTACGAGTACGCGGACGCCATGACGCTGGCCACGGATGCCCTCGAGAAGCACGAGAAGGGGCACCTGCGCACGCCGCCGCTGCTGATCGCCCTGGACGGCATCACGGACCCGCGCAACCTCGGCGCGATCATCCGCTCCGGCTCCGCGTTCGACGCGGACGGCGTGATCGTGCCCGAGCGCCGCTCCGTGGGCGTGACCGCCACCGCGTGGCGCACCTCGGCCGGCGCCGCGGCGCGCGTGCCCGTGGCCCAGGCAGGCAACCTCAACACCACGCTCGTGGAGCTGCACCGGGCCGGCTACTTCGTGCTGGGCCTCGACGGCGGCGGGGACGTGTCCCTGCCCGGGCTCTCCCTGGCCACGGAGCCGCTGGTGCTCGTGGTAGGCGCCGAGGGCAAGGGGCTGTCCCGCATGGTGCGGGAGCACTGCCAGCAGATCGTGTCCATCCCGATCAACTCGGACATGGAGTCGCTGAACGCGTCGATGGCCGTGGGCATCTCGCTGTACGAGATCTCCGTGCAGCGCGCCGGCGGCCGCTGAGCACGCAGGTCTCGGCGGGGCCGGCGAGACGAGTCCCGCACAGTGGTGGGTTGCCCGCGGGCATGACCCCGACTGTGCGGGACTCGTGTCTGCGCCGGGGGCGGTGAGCCGCGGCAGCGCGCGGGGACGACGGCGGCCTCGCCGGTTCACAGATGAGCAGAGTGTCCACGGTCCGGGCTTTCAGCTGACAGGATGGCCCGTGACCGCCGTCACGGCTTGCACGTGATGCGCGTCACGGCGCACAGTATGTCCACTGTGTCCGACGGCCTGCCGTCGGCGAGCGCATCCCGCCACGCACCATCAGAACGAGGTCCGTCTCATGAAGCATCGCTCACTCACCCTCACCGCCGCCCTCGCCGTCACCGCCCTCGGCCTGACCGCGTGCGGGGACTCCGGCGACGCCGGCGCCGGCGGCGACGAGAAGTACACCGTGGGCATCAACCAGCTCGTCTCCCACCCGGCGCTCGACGGCGCCCGCGAGGGCTTCAAGGAGGCGTTCTCGGACGCCGGCCTCGAGGTGACCTTCGAGGAGCAGAACGCCCAGGGCGAGCAGGCGACCGTCACCTCGATCGCCTCGACCTTCGCGAACGACGGCGACGTGGACCTCGTGGCCGCCATCGCCACCCCCGCCGCCCAGGGCACCGCCGCCGCGGTCAAGGACAAGCCGGTCGTCTTCATGGCCGTCACCGACCCGAAGGGCGCCGAGCTCGTGGCGTCCGAGGAGGCCCCCGGCGGCAACGTCACCGGCGTCTCGGACCGCAACCCCGTGCAGGAGCAGCTGCAGCTGCTCAAGGACGTGAACCCGGACGCCAAGACCGTCGGCATCGTCTACAACTCCGGCGAGGCCAACTCCGCCGTCCAGGTGGAGCAGGCCAAGGAGGCCGGCCAGGAGCTGGGCCTCGAGATCAAGGAGGCCACGGTCACCAACTCCTCCGAGGTCCAGCAGGGCGTGCAGTCCCTCTCGGACGTGGACGGCATCTACGTGCCCACCGACAACGCGGTGGTCTCGGCCCTCGAGACCGTCGTGGGCTTCGGCGAGGAGAACGACATCCCCGTGATCTCCGCGGACATCGACTCCGTGGACCGCGGCGCCCTGGGCACCTACGGCATCGACTACAAGGCGCACGGCAAGCAGGCCGGCGAGATGGCCGTGAAGATCCTCAAGGACGGCGCGAACCCGGGCGAGATCGCCGTGGGCTTCGCCGACCCGGCCAACCTGCAGCTCGTGCTGAACCCGGCGGCCGCCGAGGCCTACGGCGTCGAGATCCCCGCCGAGCTCTCGGACGAGGCGGACCGCCTCGTCGAGGGCTGACCCCCGCACGCCCCGCCCTCCGCGGCGGCCCGGACCGCTTCGGTCCGCGGCCGCCGCGGAGCGCGTAGACGGCCCGTCGGCCCGCGCCGCGCCGTCGTCCCCCGCACTCGCACCCGCCCGAAAGGCACCCCATGCTCACCGCAGTGGAACTGGGTCTGATCTACGCCGTCGTCGCGCTCGGCGTGTACCTGACCTTCCGCATCCTCGACTTCCCCGACCTCACGGTGGACGGCTCGTTCACCACCGGCGCCGCCACGGCCGCCGTGCTCATCACCGGCGGCACGCCGGTGCCCCTGGCCATGGTGGCCGCGTTCGTGGCCGGCACCCTCGCGGGCCTGGTCACCGGCCTGCTCCACACCAAGGGCAAGATCGACGGCCTGCTGGCCGGCATCCTCACGATGATCGCGCTCTACTCGATCAACCTGCGGATCATGGACAAGGCCAACATCCCACTGCTGGGCCAGGACACCCTGTTCTCGTGGCTGGGAGACATGGGCCTGGCCCGCAACTGGGGCTCGGTCCTGGTGCTCTTCCTGGGCGTGTTCGTGCTCAAGATGATCCTGGACTGGTTCCTGCACACGGACCTGGGCCTGTCCCTGCAGGCCACCGGCGACAACGAGGAGATGATCCGCTCCTACGGCGTCTCCACGGACCGCATGAAGATCCTCGGCCTGATGATCTCCAACGGCCTCGTGGCCCTCGGCGGCTCCCTGCTGGCCATGTACCAGGGCTTCGCGGACATCTCCATGGGCATCGGCCTCATCCTCGTGGGCCTCGCCTCGGTGATCGTGGGCCAGGCCGTCTTCGGCCAGCGCACGGTCTTCTGGGCGACCTTCGCCGTGATCGTCGGCGCCGTGCTCTACCGCCTGATCATCCAGGCGGCCCTCAACGCCGGCCTGAGCCCGAACGACATGAAGCTGATCTCCGCGGCTCTCGTGGTCCTCGCGCTGCTGCTGCCCCGCTTCGGCCTCGCCAAGCGGCTCAGCCTGCGGTCGAAGTCGACGGCGGCCCCCGCGCAGGCGGAGACGCCCGCGACCGCCACGCCCGCCGCCACCGCAGAGGAGCAGACCCGTGCTTGAGATCTCGCAGGTCTCCAAGACCTTCTTTCCCAACACCGTCAACGAGCGCCGCGCGCTCCAGGGCATCGACCTGCACCTGGCCGAGGGCGACTTCGTCACCGTGATCGGCTCGAACGGCGCCGGCAAGTCCACGATCCTGAACACGATCGCCGGCAAGCTGCTGCCGGACACGGGCACCGTGAAGGTGTCCGGCAAGGACGTGACCCGCATGGCGGACCACCGCCGCGCGGCGTGGATCGGCCGCGTGTTCCAGGACCCGACGGCAGGCACGGCCCCGAACCTGACCATCGAGGAGAACATGGCGCTGGCCTGGCGCCGTGGGCACACGCGCGGCCTGGCCCGCGGCGTCTCCCGGTCCCGGCGCGGCCTGTTCCGCGAGGAGCTCACGAAGCTCGAGCTCGGCCTCGAGGACCGCCTCACCGCGAAGGTGGGCCTGCTCTCGGGCGGCCAGCGCCAGGCCCTGAGCCTGCTCATGGCCACGTTCTCCGGCCCGAAGATCCTGCTGCTGGACGAGCACACGGCCGCGCTGGATCCCTCGCGCGCCGAGCTGGTCACCCGCCTCACCCAGCAGGTGGTGGCGGAGCACCGGCTGACCACCCTGATGGTCACGCACAACATGTCCCAGGCCCTCGAGGTGGGCAACCGGCTGATCATGATGCACGACGGCCGGATCATCCTGGAGCTGGACGAGGCGCAGAAGGCCGGGCGGACCCCGGCGGACCTGCTCGCAGAGTTCGCCAAGATCAAGGGCGCCGTGGTGGACGACAAGACCATGCTGTCCTGACCCGCGCCGCCGGCGGCGGCCGCCCTCCCTCCGGAGGCGGCCGCCGTCGTCCCGAGGCCCGGCCCGCGCCCCGTGCGCAGGCCGGGCCTCGCGGCATGTACGCACGGGGTCCAGCCCGCCTCAGGGACGTGGCCATGCGGCGTCCCGATGGTTCATTCCGGGGCGGGTGCGGGGTAGCGTCGAGGCGTGAGCAACTCGAAGCAAGCCGCCCAGAGCACCCCCGCGTCCGACGTCCGCCTCCAGACCGTCACGGGGCGCATCCCGGTGACGGGCGTGCAGCCCGTGGTGCAGGACGGGCGCTTCCCGGCCAAGGCCGTGGTGGGCGAGGACGTCCCCGTCCGCGCCACCGTGTTCGGCGAGGGTCACGACGCCGTGCGCGCCACCGTCCGCCTGCTCGACCCGTCCGGGGCGGAGGTCCAGCGCGTCCACATGCGCCCGGGCCGCCCGGGCCTGGACGAGTTCCTCGCCACCTTGCGCCCGTCCGAGACCGGCGTGCACCACTTCGTGGTGGAGGGCTGGCACGACCCGGTGGGCACCTGGCTGCACGCGGCCACCGTGAAGCTCGCCGCCGGCGTCGACGTGGAGCTCATGCTGGCCGAGGGCGCCGCCCTGTTCCGCGCGGCGGCCGAGGACGCGGAGCGCTCTGCGCAGGACCGCGCCGCGTTCGAGGAGACCGCCCGCGTGCTGGCGGACGAGGGGCTCGTCCCGGCCCAGCGCCTGGCCGGGGCCGAGTCGGCCGAGCTCGCCGCCGTGCTGGGCGCGCGGCCGCTGCGCGAGCACGTCACGAGCTCCGAGCTGCTGCCCCTGGACGTCCAGCGCGAGCTCGCGGGCCGCGGCGGCTGGTACGAGTTCTTCCCGCGCTCCGAGGGCGCGCGCTTCGACGAGGCCGCGGGCACGTGGTCCTCGGGCACCTTCACGACGGCGGCCCGTCGGCTGCCGGCAGTCGCCCGGATGGGCTTCCAGGTGGTCTACCTGCCGCCGATCCACCCGATCGGCACGGCGCACCGCAAGGGCCCCAACAACACGCTGACGGCCGGTCCGCAGGACCCGGGCTCCCCGTGGGCGATCGGCGCGGCCGAGGGCGGCCACGACGCGGTGCACCCGGACCTGGGCACCCTCGCGGACTTCGAGGACTTCGTGGCGGCCGCCGCGGACGAGGGGCTGGAGGTGGCGCTGGACCTGGCGCTGCAGTGCTCGCCGGACCACCCGTGGGTGGCCGAGCACCCGGAGTGGTTCACCACGCGGGTGGACGGCACCATCGCCTACGCGGAGAACCCGCCCAAGAAGTACCAGGACATCTACCCGCTGAACTTCGACAACGACCCGGAGGGCCTGGCGCAGGCCGTGCTCGAGGTCGTGCAGGGCTGGGTGGGCCGCGGGGTGCACATCTTCCGCGTGGACAACCCGCACACCAAGCCCCTGTGGTTCTGGGAGTGGCTGATCGCGCGCGTGCGCGCCGAGGAGCCGCGCGTCGTCTTCCTCGCCGAGGCCTTCACCCGCCCGGCCATGATGCACGCCCTGGGCACGGTGGGCTTCCAGCAGTCCTACGGGTACTTCACGTGGCGGAACACCGCCGCCGAGCTGGCCGAGTACCTGGAGGAGATCTCCCACGAGACGCCGGCCTTCTACCGGCCGAACTTCTTCGTCAACACCCCGGACATCCTCACGGAGTACCTGCAGCACGGCGGGCCGGGCGCGTTCCGGATCCGCGCGGTGGTCGCCGCCCTCGCCAACCCGCTGTGGGGCGTCTACGCCGGCTACGAGCTGTTCGAGCACGTGGCCCGCCCCGGCGCGGAGGAGTCCATCGACAACGAGAAGTACGAGTACCGGCCGCGCGACTGGGAGGGCGCGGAGGCCGCCGGCGCCTCGCTCGCCCCGTACCTGACGCGCCTGAACGAGATCCGCGCCGCCCACCCGGCGCTGCGGGACCTGCAGAACCTGACGCTGCACCGCTCCACCCACCAGGACCTGCTCGTGTTCTCCAAGACCCGCACGGCCCGCCCCGAGGGCGAGCACCGCGACGCGGAGGCCGTCACCGACGCCGGCGCGCACGAGGACACCGTGATCACGGTGGTCACCGTGAACCCGCACCACGTCGCCGAGGCCACCCTGGACCTCGACCTGTCCGCGCTGCGCCTGCGCCCCGAGGACCTGGACGAGTCCGGTTCCTTCGAGGTCGAGGACCTGCTCACGGGCCAGCGCTGGCGGTGGGGCCGCACGCCCTACGTCCGCCTGGACCCGCACGTCGAGCCCGCCCACGTCCTGCGCGTGGTGCGGCACGGCTGAGCCGCCCCGCCCCCGCCCCGCCGCCCAGAACAGGAACCCCCATGACCACGCCCGCCGCCTCCCGCCCCGCCGTCGCCCCGCTCGCCGTGGACCCGGAGGTGCTGGCCGCCGTCGCGCAGGGCCGGCACCATGAGCCGCACGCGGTGCTGGGGGCCCACCCCCACCCCGACGGCGCGGCGGTCACCTACCGCGTGCTGCGCCCGCTGGCGCGCACCGTCACCGTGGTGCGCACCGGGGACGGGGAGCGCGTGGAGCTGGCCCACGAGCACGACGGCGTGTTCGCCGGTGTCGCCCGGATGCCGCGGGTGGCCGGGGCGGCCGCCGGCGACTACCGGCTCGAGGTGGCGTACGAGACCGCCGACGGTCAGACGGGCCCGGCGCAGGAGCAGGACGACGCCTACCGTCACCTGCCCACCCTGGGCGAGCTGGACCTGCACCTGATCGGCGAGGGCCGGCACGAGCGGCTGTGGGAGGTGCTCGGCGCGCGCGTGGTGCGCACCCCGGCCGGCGAGGCCGTGGGCACCGCGTTCGCCGTGTGGGCGCCGAACGCGCGGGCCGTGCGCGTGGTCGGCGAGCACAACGGCTGGGACGGGCGGGGGCATGCCATGCGCTCCCTCGGCTCCTCGGGCGTGTGGGAGCTGCTCGTGCCGGGCGTCGGCCACGGCCACCGCTACAAGTTCGAGATCCTGGGCCGGGACGGGCGGTGGCGCCAGAAGGCGGACCCGATGGCCCGCTGGACCGAGGTGCCGCCCGCCACGGCCTCGCGCGTGCTCGAGTCCGAGTACGAGTTCGAGGACCGCACCTGGATGGAGCGCCGCCGCACGGTGGACCCGCACGAGCGGCCGCTGAGCATCTACGAGGTGCACCTGGGCTCGTGGCGGCCCGGCCTGGACTACCGGGAGCTCGCGGAGCAGCTGGTGGAGTACGTGCAGTGGCTGGGGTTCACGCACGTGGAGTTCCTGCCGGTGGCCGAGCACCCGTTCGGCGGGTCCTGGGGATACCAGGTGACCGGCTACTACGCGCCGACCTCCCGGTTCGGCAGCCCGGACGAGTTCAAGCACCTCGTGGACGCGCTGCACCGGGCAGGGATCGGCGTGATCGTGGACTGGGTGCCCGCGCACTTCCCCAAGGACGAGTGGGCGCTGGCCCGCTTCGACGGCACGCCCCTGTACGAGCACGCGGACCCGCGACGCGGCGAGCACCCGGACTGGGGCACCTACGTGTTCGACTTCGGCCGCACCGAGGTCCGCAACTTCCTGGTGGCCAACGCCCTGTACTGGCTGGGGGAGTTCCACATCGACGGGCTGCGCGTGGACGCCGTGGCCTCGATGCTCTACCTGGACTACTCCCGCGAGGACGGTCAGTGGGAGCCGAACGTGCACGGCGGCAACCACAACCTCGAGGCGATCGACTTCCTGCGCGAGGTGAACGCCACGGTGTACCGGGTGCACCCGGGCGTGCACATGATCGCGGAGGAGTCCACGGCGTTCTCCGGCGTGAGCGCCCCGGTGGACGCCGGCGGTCTCGGCTTCGGCAAGAAGTGGAACATGGGCTGGATGCACGACACGCTGGCCTACCTCTCGCAGGACCCGGTGAACCGGCGCTGGCACCACGGGCAGTGGACCTTCTCGATGGTCTACGCCTACTCGGAGAACTACGTGTTGCCGCTGTCCCATGACGAGGTGGTGCACGGCAAGGGGTCCCTGCTCACCCGCATCCCCGGTGACCGCCGGCACCAGCTGGCCACCCTGCGCGCCTACTACGGCTACATGTGGGCGCATCCGGGCAAGCAGCTGCTGTTCATGGGCGGCGAGTACGGCCAGCCGAGCGAGTGGTCCGAAGCGGAGGGCCTGGACTGGCCGGTCTCCTGGGACGAGTCGCACCGCGGCGTGCAGCTGACGGTCCGCGAGCTCAACGCCCTGTATCGCAGCAAGCCGGCCCTGTGGTCCCAGGACCACAGCCCGGCCGGATTCGAGTGGGTGGACGGCGGGGACGCCGACGGCAACACCCTCGTCTTCCTGCGGCATCCCGCCGAGCGCGTGGTGCCGGAGGCCCGCATCGACGACGACGGCGCCGCGGTGTCCGCCGCCGAGCCGGGGGGCGCCCCGCTGCTGTGCATCACGAACCTCTCGGGGTCGCCCCGGCAGGGGCTGCGGGTGGGGGTGCCGGGCGCGGGGGAGTGGACCGTGGTCCTGGACACCGACGCCACCGACTTCCACGGGGACGGCTGGCGGGAGCAGACCGGGCAGTCCGAGGTGCTGACCGCGGAGCCGGGTCAGTGGCAGGGGCAGCCGGCCCATCTGACGGTGAACGTGCCGGCGCTGACCACCCTGTGGCTGCAGCCGCACCCGGGCGCGGGGACCGATCGCTGACGGACGTGGCGGACCTCACGTCGAGGGACGAGGCGGCCATGGGGCGCCGAGGCGGTGCCGGACGAGGCTCTTGCCTGCCCAGATCGGCATGAATCTGCGGAAGCAGGACCCCCGGTCTTGACGGGAGTCGATGCACCACTCCCGATTTCACGTTCGGGGGCGAGGACGGGTAGTGTTCTCTCTTGTGCTTACGACGCCGACCGGGTGACCGGGAGGTGCGGTGAGGAACATGAGATCCGCGGATTCATGCCGAGAATGGCAGGTCCAGGGCGGACGGTGTTCACCGGGCACGCGGCCGGCAGTGATGCGGGTCGAGACTCCTGAAGAAGATGATCTGGTGCGAGTCACCGGTGTCTGTGCGGTGAGGTTCTGATGAACCTGTCCCGTGCGTGAGCCGGCGATGGAGCAGCCCGGCAGGAATGCAGGGTTGACAGCGACCGGGAACGTGGTAAGGTTTTCGAGCCTGATCGCGTGAACGGCGAGTGAAGACCTTGAAAACGGGGTTGACATGGTCGCAGCGGATGGTCTAGGATGGAGAAGTTGCTCCAGAGCGAAACGGCCCGCGGAGCGGGTCGCTGAAGCTGGAAGCGCCTGTTGTTTGAGAACTCAATAGTGTGCCAAGTTTGTTGATGCCAATTGTTTTAACACATATTGGTTGATCATCGCTCACCACCCCCGTGGTGTGGTGATGGTCTGCCGGGTATTGAATTGATGTCATGGTGGTTATTTCCGGCTGCTGTGATGTTGTTCTGTAATTTTTTTACGGAGAGTTTGATCCTGGCTCAGGATGAACGCTGGCGGCGTGCTTAACACATGCAAGTCGAACGATGAAGCCCAGCTTGCTGGGTGGATTAGTGGCGAACGGGTGAGTAACACGTGAGTAACCTGCCCTTGACTCTGGGATAAGCCTGGGAAACTGGGTCTAATACCGGATAGGAACGTCCACCGCATGGTGGGTGTTGGAAAGATTTATCGGTCATGGATGGACTCGCGGCCTATCAGCTTGTTGGTGAGGTAATGGCTCACCAAGGCGACGACGGGTAGCCGGCCTGAGAGGGTGACCGGCCACACTGGGACTGAGACACGGCCCAGACTCCTACGGGAGGCAGCAGTGGGGAATATTGCACAATGGGCGAAAGCCTGATGCAGCGACGCCGCGTGAGGGATGACGGCCTTCGGGTTGTAAACCTCTTTCAGTAGGGAAGAAGCGAAAGTGACGGTACCTGCAGAAGAAGCACCGGCTAACTACGTGCCAGCAGCCGCGGTAATACGTAGGGTGCGAGCGTTATCCGGAATTATTGGGCGTAAAGAGCTCGTAGGCGGTTTGTCGCGTCTGTCGTGAAAGTCCGGGGCTTAACCCCGGATCTGCGGTGGGTACGGGCAGACTAGAGTGCAGTAGGGGAGACTGGAATTCCTGGTGTAGCGGTGGAATGCGCAGATATCAGGAGGAACACCGATGGCGAAGGCAGGTCTCTGGGCTGTAACTGACGCTGAGGAGCGAAAGCATGGGGAGCGAACAGGATTAGATACCCTGGTAGTCCATGCCGTAAACGTTGGGCACTAGGTGTGGGGACCATTCCACGGTTTCCGCGCCGCAGCTAACGCATTAAGTGCCCCGCCTGGGGAGTACGGCCGCAAGGCTAAAACTCAAAGGAATTGACGGGGGCCCGCACAAGCGGCGGAGCATGCGGATTAATTCGATGCAACGCGAAGAACCTTACCAAGGCTTGACATGTTCTCGATCGCCGTAGAGATACGGTTTCCCCTTTGGGGCGGGATCACAGGTGGTGCATGGTTGTCGTCAGCTCGTGTCGTGAGATGTTGGGTTAAGTCCCGCAACGAGCGCAACCCTCGTTCCATGTTGCCAGCACGTAATGGTGGGGACTCATGGGAGACTGCCGGGGTCAACTCGGAGGAAGGTGGGGACGACGTCAAATCATCATGCCCCTTATGTCTTGGGCTTCACGCATGCTACAATGGCCGGTACAATGGGTTGCGATACTGTGAGGTGGAGCTAATCCCAAAAAGCCGGTCTCAGTTCGGATTGGGGTCTGCAACTCGACCCCATGAAGTCGGAGTCGCTAGTAATCGCAGATCAGCAACGCTGCGGTGAATACGTTCCCGGGCCTTGTACACACCGCCCGTCAAGTCACGAAAGTCGGTAACACCCGAAGCCGGTGGCCTAACCCTTGTGGGGGGAGCCGTCGAAGGTGGGACCAGCGATTGGGACTAAGTCGTAACAAGGTAGCCGTACCGGAAGGTGCGGCTGGATCACCTCCTTTCTAAGGAGCATTAAGTGCCCGTTGCATCACCGAGTGTGTGATGGCGGGTTGCTCATGGGTGGAACATCGATGAATGGTGCCAGTGGTGGCGCCGGCAGTGCTCGAGTACGCCGAACCTCTTTGGGGGTTGGGTTGGAATGGGTGGTGTTGGTGGCTGCGAGCTGGTGTTGGCACACTGTTGGGTCCTGGAACAGCAGGCGCCCTGCCCGTGGGGGTGGGGTTGTTGTTTCTGGTCTCCGCGCCTTGTGAAGCTGCACCTTGTGGGTGAGTGGATGGGGTGTGGGTTGTTGTTTGAGAACTGCATAGTGGACGCGAGCATCTTATTTTTATTGTTGCTGCATCGTTGATCGCACTGTTCCCCCTGGGGTGGTGTGTGAGGTGTGGTGACGCCGAGAATGACATCTTAGTTATATTTTTGCTCATTTGAGGACTTTCATTGTGTGTGGAAGTTTCTAAGGGCGCATGGTGGATGCCTTGGCAACAGGAGCCGAAGAAGGACGTGGGAATCTGCGATAAGCCTGGTGGAGTCGATAACCGGACGTTGAGACCAGGATTTCCGAATGGGGAAACCCCGCACGACGTGTCGTGTGACCACCGGTTGAACACATAGACCGGTTGGAGGGAACGTGGGGAAGTGAAACATCTCAGTACCCACAGGAAGAGAAAACAAAAGTGATTCCGTTAGTAGTGGCGAGCGAACGCGGATGGGGCTAAACCGTATGTGTGTGATACCCGGCAGGGGTTGCATGTGCGGTGTTGTGGGCCCCTCCTTGTCATGTCTGCCGGCATGGCGCAGTGAGGTGCGGGCATATAGACGAACCAGTGTGGATGCTGGACCGTAGAGGGTGAGAGTCCCGTAGTCGAAATGTGTTCCGCCGCTGTTGGAGGGTCGCCCGAGTAGCACGGGGCCCGAGGAATCCCGTGTGAATCTGCCAGGACCACCTGGTAAGCCTGAATACTACCTGTTGACCGATAGCGGATCAGTACCGTGAGGGAATGGTGAAAAGTACCCCGGGAGGGGAGTGAAATAGTACCTGAAACCATGTGCCTACAAACCGTTGGAGCCTCCTTGTTGGGGTGACAGCGTGCCTTTTGAAGAATGAGCCTGCGAGTTAGTGATACGTGGCGAGGTTAACCCGTGTGGGGAAGCCGTAGCGAAAGCGAGTCTGAATAGGGCGATTGAGTCGCGTGTCCTAGACCCGAAGCGGAGTGATCTACCCATGGCCAGGTTGAAGCGCGTGTAAGAGCGCGTGGAGGACCGAACCCACTTCAGTTGAAAATGGAGGGGATGAGCTGTGGGTAGGGGTGAAAGGCCAATCAAACTCCGTGATAGCTGGTTCTCCCCGAAATGCATTTAGGTGCAGCGTCACGTGTTTCTTCCCGGAGGTAGAGCTACTGGATGGACGATGGGCCCTACAAGGTTACTGACTTCAGCCAAACTCCGAATGCCGGGAAGTGAGAGCGTGGCAGTGAGACTGTGGGGGATAAGCTTCATAGTCGAGAGGGAAACAGCCCAGACCACCGGTTAAGGCCCCTAAGCGTGTGCTAAGTGGGAAAGGATGTGGAGTTGCTGAGACAACCAGGAGGTTGGCTTAGAAGCAGCCACCCTTGAAAGAGTGCGTAATAGCTCACTGGTCAAGTGATTCCGCGCCGACAATGTAGCGGGGCTCAAGTACACCGCCGAAACCGTGGCATTCAGTTTTGCTGGATGGGTAGGGGAGCGTCGTTCACGAGGTGAAGCCAGCGGGTAACTTCTGGTGGATTGTGGACGAGTGAGAATGCAGGCATGAGTAGCGAAAGACGGGTGAGAAACCCGTCCGCCGGATGACTAAGGGTTCCAGGGTCAAGCTAATCTGCCCTGGGTAAGTCGGGACCTAAGGCGAGGCCGACAGGCGTAGTCGATGGACAACGGGTTGATATTCCCGTACCAGTGAAGAACCGTCCCTGCTGAGCCGGTGATACTAACCGCCCGAACCATCCCGAACCCCGTCTTTGACGGGGTCGGTGGTGGGGAGCGCGGGACCTGAACCGGGGAGGCAAGCGCATTAACAGGTGTGACGCAGGAAGGTAGCCGGGCCAGGCAATGGAATCGACCTGGTCTAAGGGTGTAGGGCTGCCGGTAGGTAAATCCGCCGGCTATGTGCTTGAGACCTGATGGGCGCCCACGTGGTGGGTGATCCGGTGATCCTATGCTGCCAAGAAAAGCATCGGCGCGAGGTTCAAACTGCCCGTACCCTAAACCGACACAGGTGGTCAGGTAGAGAATACTAAGGCGATCGAGAGAATCATGGTTAAGGAACTCGGCAAAATGCCCCCGTAACTTCGGGAGAAGGGGGGCCCCAACCTTGAGCACCACGTGCTGGTGTGAGGGGATCGGGGCCGCAGAGACCAGGGGGAAGCGACTGTTTATCAAAAACACAGGTCCATGCGAAGTCGTAAGACGATGTATATGGACTGACTCCTGCCCGGTGCTGGAAGGTTAAGAGGACCCGTTAGCTTCGGCGAAGCGGAGAATTTAAGCCCCAGTAAACGGCGGTGGTAACTATAACCATCCTAAGGTAGCGAAATTCCTTGTCGGGTAAGTTCCGACCTGCACGAATGGAGTAACGACTTCCCCGCTGTCTCAACCGTGAACTCGGCGAAATTGCATTACGAGTAAAGATGCTCGTTACGCGCAGAAGGACGGAAAGACCCCGTGACCTTTACTATAGTTTGGTATTGGTGTTCGGTGTGGCTTGTGTAGGATAGGTGGGAGACTGTGAAGCGGGCACGCCAGTGTTCGTGGAGTCATCGTTGAAATACCACTCTGGTCACTCTGGATATCTAACTTCGGCCCGTGATCCGGGTCAGGGACAGTGCCTGATGGGTAGTTTAACTGGGGCGGTTGCCTCCCAAAATGTAACGGAGGCGCCCAAAGGTCCCCTCAGCCTGGTTGGCAATCAGGTGTCGAGTGCAAGTGCACAAGGGGGCTTGACTGTGAGAGTGGCAGCTCGAGCAGGGACGAAAGTCGGGACTAGTGATCCGGCGGCTCGTTGTGGAACGGCCGTCGCTCAACGGATAAAAGGTACCTCGGGGATAACAGGCTGATCTTGCCCAAGAGTCCATATCGACGGCATGGTTTGGCACCTCGATGTCGGCTCGTCGCATCCTGGGGCTGGAGTAGGTCCCAAGGGTTGGGCTGTTCGCCCATTAAAGCGGTACGCGAGCTGGGTTCAGAACGTCGTGAGACAGTTCGGTCCCTATCCTCTGCGCGCGTTGGAAGTTTGAGAAGGTCTGTCCTTAGTACGAGAGGACCGGGACGGACGAACCTCTGGTATGTCAGTTGTACCGCCAGGTGCATGGCTGATTAGCTACGTTCGGGATGGATAACCGCTGAAAGCATCTAAGCGGGAAGCCGGCTTCGAGATGAGATTTCCTTGCCCCTTTGAGGGTGTGAGGCCCCCAGCTAGAACACTGGGTTGATAGGCTGGATGTGGAAGCGAGGACTGAAGACTCGTGAAGCTGACCAGTACTAATAGGCCGATGACTTACACACACTTTTTTCTTTGCTGCCCATGCTTCGGGTGGTGAGGGTGTGGTGCTTGCGTCCACTGTGCGGTTGTCTGATTGCAACCGGTCGCCCTGTTGGGGTGGTTGAGTATTGTTGAATAGTGTCACTGTTGTGTGACCCGTGATGGTTTCCCACCATGCCTGGTGTTTGTCGGGTGTGGGGTGGGATGAAGGGTTACGGCGGTCATAGCGTGGGGGAAACGCCCGGTTCCATTCCGAACCCGGAAGCTAAGGCCCACAGCGCCGATGGTACTGCAACCGGGAGGTTGTGGGAGAGTAGGTCGCCGCCGGACATTCTTTGGGGAGGGCCCTGCACTTTGGTGCGGGGCCCTTCTTGCATTCCCGGGGGAGGCCCTGCACCTGGTGGTGCGGGGCCTTCCGTGTTTCCAGGGGCCGGTGCCCCACCTCGGCTGCCGGCCAGGGGTCGTGGCGGGCCGGGTCTCAGAGCTCGCCACGGCCCCTCGGCGAACGCTCTTCGGAAGGGACCCCGACGAAGGGGGCCCGCGACCGCACTCGGACCGGGCCATTGCCCCGCAGGCCGGCGTCGGCGGGGATTCGTCTCTCGCGAGCTCGACCGCCCCACGACATCATGGTCGCGTTCACCGGTGAGGCCCGCGATCTGTGCCAGGTCAAGGCCTGCTGCCGCCGGCTCAACGGGATGGGATGGGTGTTCTTGGCGTCGCATGGTGGCCGCGCCGCGAAGCCGCCTCCCACGTGCGCACGGGGCCTTCGAGACGAGAACGTCATGGAGGCGGTCCAACGGATCCACACCGAGAACCACACCGTCCACGGGGCGAGGAGGATCCGCCACGTCGTGGCTCGGGCCGATTGGCACAACGGCAGGGGCGGGGGCCGCCCGCCTCAGGGGCGCCGCCGGCCTGCGGGCCTCAGGTGTGTCCGCAAGCCCGTGGCCACGCGTCCCGCGGGTCAGCCACGCACCAGACCGGATGGCGTCGAACGCATGCTCCGAGCTCCGCAGCGCACCAGCTGGAGGTCGCTGACCGCATCCACGTGAGGTCCTGGGTGGCTTCGACTGCGTCAGGTCCATTATCGACGTGCCCTCCAGCATGATCGTGGTGCGTGGTGTCGACGCCTCGCTCCGCACGGCATGATTGCCGCCTCGAGGCCTGGAGCGCGCACTCGTGAGCTCGCACTGGAACACGGCCTCGTGCGCGCCGGTGCCAGCCGTGGCCGGGAGGTCCTGACGCACCACGTCGGCCGCGGCAGCCGGCATGTCTCCCGTGGCGCACTCGGACGCGTTCGCCATTGCCGTGACGTCTGACTAGCCGGGCCCTGTGGGCGGCGGTTCGGACACTGATCCGCCCGAGAGCGCGATCGGCTGCTAGGGCATGTCTGACAATCGTTTGGGACTGATGCGCGTGTAGGTGACATACGATCTGTGGTGTTCCCACACCGCGGGGAAGGATGTGCACCATGCCCGCCCCCTACCCCCAAGAGTTCCGCGACGACGTCGTCCGCGTCGCCCAGAACCGTGAGCCCGGCACCCACTTGAAGCAGATCGCGAAGGACTTCGGGATCAGCTTCTCCTGTCTGACGAATTGGATGCGCCAAGCCGAGATCGAAGCCGGCAACAAGCCCGGCACCACCGCCACGGAGGCCGAAGAACTCCGCGCAGCCCGCCGCAGGATCCGGCTCCTCGAGCAGGAGAACGAAGTCCTACGCCGCGCCGCGGCCTACCTCTCCCAGGCGAACCTGCCGAAAAAATGATGTACCCGCTCGTGTCCGAGCTCGCCGCCGACCAGATCCCGGTCGCGGTGTCCTTGCGGGTCCTCAAGCTCGCCCGCCAGCCCTACTACCGCTGGCTCCAGAACCCTGTCACCACCGCGGAGGTGGAGGCCGCTCATCGGGCCAACGCCCTCCACGACGCCCACCAGAACGATCCCGAGTTCGGGTACCGGCTGCTGCGCGACGAGGCCGAGAATGCTGGCGCTCCGATGGCGGCCCGTACCGCCTGGCGGCTCTGCCACGAGAACCAGTGGCACTGCGCGTTCGGGGCCAAGCGCGGCAAGAACGGGACCCGCCCAGGCCCACCCGTGCACGATGACCGCGTCCGCCGGGACTTCTCTGCCGAGGAGCCCAACCGGCTGTGGTTGACCGACATCACCGAACACCCCACCGGTGAGGGCAAGCTCTACCTCTGCGCGATCAAGGATCTCTACGCCGGACGGATCGTGGGGTACTCCATGGCCGACCGGATGCAGGCCTCGTTGGCCGTGAACGCGCTCGAGCAGGCCGTGGCCCGCCGCGGAGGCACCGACGTGGTGGCCGGGTGCATCGTGCACTCGGACCGCGGCTCGCAATTCCGCTCGGCCCTATTCCAGGACGCCCTGACCGCCCACGGGCTGATCGGGTCCATGGGACAGGTCGGTGCTGCCGGGGACAACGCGGCTATGGAGTCCTTCTTCGCGCTGCTGCAGAAGAACGTGCTGGACCGACGCGACTGGGACACCCGGGACGAGCTGCGGGCCGGGATCATCACCTGGATCGAGCGGACCTACCGCCGTCGCCGCCGGCAGGTGCGCCTGGGCCGATTGACGCCGGTCGAGTACGAGTTGATCATGGACCACACGCCCGCAGACCCGGCGTGAAGACGACTGTCACCTACACGTGCACCAGTCCCTTTTGACCATGCGAGCACAGCATTCAGGACCACAGCGGCCCTGTAGATGATCGCGTACTTGTCATACCGGGTCGCCAGACCCCGCCACTGCTTCAGGTGAGCGTACTGACGCTCGATGACGTTGCGGCCCTTGTAGGCGTCCGCGTCGAGGCTGACGGGGCGCCCGCCGCGGGCACCGCGCCGTCTGCGGTGGCCCTGCTGGTCGGCCGGTTCGGGGATGACCGCTTTGATCCCACGGGCGCGTAGGTGGGTGCGGATCGCCCGGGAGGAGTACGCCTTATCGCCCAGCACGGCCTCGGGGCGGGTCCGGGGCCGCCCTACTGGCCGGGTCACGCGCAGCTGCTCCAGAAGAGGAAGCAGCATCGGGGAGTCCCCTGCCTGGCCGGGGGGTGATCAGGCTGACCAGCGGCAGCCCGGTCCCATCGACGAGCTGATGGATCTTCGTGCTCAGCCCGCCACGGGAGCGCCCGATGCCGTGATCGGCCGGCTCCTCACGCGGATTCTTGTAGTTCGATCCATCCCCCTGTGTGGCGGGTGATGTTCGTCGCGTGCTGGTGGGCGCGGGCGATCGTGGAGTCCACCGAGACCGACCAATCGATCAGGCCTTCGGCGTCAGCGGCGGCGGTCAGCGTGGCCAGCACCGTGTCCCAGGTGCCTTTTTCGGCCAGGCGCCGATGCCAGGTCCACACGGTCTGCCAGGGCCCGTAGACCTCGGGCAGATCCCTCCAAGCGATTCCGCACCGGTACCGGTAGATGATCGCCTCCACCATGGCGCGGGCGTCGGCGAACGGCCTGCCGGCGCGGCCGGTCCGGGTCGGGAGCATCGGGGCGATCAACTCCCATTGGGCGTCGGAGAGCATCTGGAACCGGGACATGTCCCCAGGGTCTCAGCTGACTCGTGCATCTATTCTCAGACACGCCCTAGTTCTGGCACTTCAGTTGTGGCGAGTCATTTGGCGAGCGACGCGCCGCACATCCGACGCCGCCCCGTCGCATCCCGGACGCCCGCCACAAACGACCATTACGGCTCGACTGCGAATTGCGCCCCGATTAGGGCATACTGTGGCACGACCGCTTCCTTAAACACTTGCTCACGGTTGCCGGTGAACTGCGCACCGGCGAACGAGGTGGTTTTGCCGGTGAACTCCGCCCCGCCGAACCAGGTGTTCTCGCCGGTGAACTCCGCCCCGGCGAACCAGGTGTGCTCGCCGGTGAACTCCGCCCCGGCGAACCAGGTGTTCTCGCCGGTGAACTCCGCCCCGCCGAACGAGGTGGTTTTGCCGGTGAACTCCGCCTCGCCGAACGAGGTGGTTTTGCCGGTGAACTCCGCCTTGGCGAACGTGGTGTGCTCGCCGGTGAACCGCGCCTCGGCGAACGAGGTGTGCTCGCCGGTGAACCGCGCCTCGGCGAACGAGGTGTGCTCGCTGGCGAACCGCGCCAGGTCGAACGTGGTGTGCTCGCCGGTGAACTGCGCCCCGGTAAACCAGGTGTTCCGGCCGGTAAAGCGAGCACCTATGAGGTCCAGGTCGACCAAGTAGGCGCCGATGAGGTTGAAGTCGAGCCCGCACCACGCGCCTCCTTCTTGTAGATGGTCGCGGAGGACAGCGCCGATGGTGGTACGGATCTTCGCGTCCGCAGCCCCTAGACCTTCATCGGCGGGTGGGGGGAGGCGGAGAAACCCGCACAGCACGTCGACGCACTGCTGGCGCTGTTCAGGCCAGTCGTCGGCCAGGTTGGCCATCGCGTACACCCCGGCCAGCTGTACCGCCGCCCGGTCACTGCCGAGCTGAGTCGCGGCCTCACCGTAGCGGGACCGGAACGCCGCATCGACCTCTCTTTGGGCCGCAGCCTCGGCCCGTTGGCCTTCGGCGTCGCGCTCGAGGATGCGCTGTTTGAGCACCGAGATGGTCAGCGCGACCGCACCGCCTGCGCCGGCCACGACGCTCAGGGCGAGCTTCAGCAGGTCGATGCCCTTGACCTTGAGCCTGTCGCTGTCGTCCCAGGGCCATACGCCTCGGAACATGAGCCACAGCACGATCGTGAGTACGGCGGCCACGATCAGGCCCAGGATCACGGCGGTGGCTGCCCAGCCCAGCACTCCCCACAGGCGCGGGTGTTTCACCCGGCCGCGCTCGGGCTTGGCCGCAGGCTGCGCGGGCACCATGCCGACTTTCGGGTGCGGGGGAGTGATTGGGCCGTCGCTCATGCGCCCAGTGTCGCAAACTCGTCGTTCGGTCCGCTCACTAACGAGGGATTTCGGCCAGGTGGCCGGGTCGGGGCGTGGCCAAGGCGTCGCACGCTCACGCGGTCTGCCCGCAAACGATGGCCGAAACACCAGATGGGCCGAAACTCGCAGTGACCGTTAGGGAACAAAGTCAGGACGCGCGAGGATGTCCACCCAACGGGGTCAACCTCAAGATTCAGAAGGCGTCTTCGGACCTCGAGGCTCATGGTTACCTCGAGCCCGGTGGTACCAGTTCGTACCGGCCCGTCCTCACGTCCGCAGGCCTCGAGCTCGGACAGCGCTTCAACTTGGGCCTCATCGACGAAGTGATCCGCGTCCGTGACCAGGAGCATCAACTCATCTGGAACCGTGTTCTTGCCGTTCAACGGTGTCAGCCGGCTCCCTGTTTCAAGCTGCCACCATGCGCCCATGCTTCTACCGTAACCGAGCTCCACGGACCACTTATGTGAACCCCATCCCTATAGCACACCAGCCATGTCGAAATGGGGGCACAGCCTCGTGGGCACCAGGTCGACTGACCGAACGCGTTGATCGATCCCTTAGCAGCAGCGTGAGTGCGCCCTCCCACAGGGCCACCGTGGTAGATCAATCCGGCCAGCGGGCTCGTATGGTGTGTCCATGTTCAACGAGTCTTGGCCGTGGAAGCGCGATCTTGCCAACGCTGCCGAGCGCTTGGAACGGGCCCGGCTGGGCGTCCCTGCGGTCCTAGACCAGGCCTTCGCCTGTCAGCTGTTCACGCAACAACGTCCCTGGACATCACAACTAGATGGCGCGGATTCATATGAGGCGGAGATAGAAGCGCTCTACCTTGTTGAGCGGGACGTCATGAACGGAGCCTTCGCCGTCCGGCGCCTGATCGGGATGCCGTCCAAGGTCACCAAAGCAACAAGGGAGACAAAGGCAAGAGTGGTCCGTTACCCCCTGCGGGTGGGCGCGAAGGCACCTGACGTCTGGGATGCCCTTGGAGATCTCGACATGTACGACATGGAGGCACCCGCGGAGGTGGTGGTCACGGCAAACGAGGTCTGTAACCTCTTCATCCACAGCCTCATCATGCGCTTCGCATGGACCCTCGAATCTCTGGCCCTTAGCGACTGGTGGGCCCTAGACGAGAGTGATCCTCGCGTCGAGCGCACCCCGGACGAACTGGCTGGATGGCTGGTCGCTTCCGACAGGTCCAGTACCCAGCATTTGACTTTCATCCCGCTTCGTGTACTCGTTCGAGTTATGCGCCTCTTTGCTGAGGATGAGGTAACGATGGTGACGAATCGCCGGGACCCCCAAGGTCGTATGCATTCCACGGCATCGTGACACTGGTTGATTAACCTTGCCCTTTGCGGAGATCGCCCTCTGGTGAGCGTCGTGCAGATGCGTCGCATGCGGCATCCAAAAGGCCCGGCCGCCAACCTGCCCGCCATGGAGACCCACACTGGCCGAGCCCTGCGCGCGCAGCTCACGCGGAAGCATTCGTGAACTAATAACGCCCAGCCCGGCCCACTCCCACCGATCCGTGTACCCGGGCCTCGTGAGATGCGTCGCGCGAGGGTGCCCGCCGCCCATCCTGGCCGGGAGGAGGCCACGAGGTGGGGATGCCGCTCTAGGGTGTGCCTGAGAAACCGTCCAGTCGGGTATACCCCTTTACACACCCCGCCCGCCCACGAGACTGTGACCTTCGCCGGTAAATGCCGGGGTTCTGTCGATGCTCCGTGGCGGTCTCAGGTGGTGCCAATGACGAGAGTGCTGGCAGCTGCTTCGATGACATCGTTGGTGATGGTGTCGAGCTCGTTGATCCTCATGACGCGCTCGATCTGCGGGAAGAGCCGCTCTAGCAGTCGGAAGTTCCCGCGGGTGATGCGAGTGATGGTGGCGATGGCCTGAGCGTCGGTGAAGTCCTCGGAGTCGAGGGTCTTGCCCAGGGAGCGCCAGTGACGCTGGAGGACGAACAGCAGCTCGTCCGTGCCCAGGGGCCGGTACTGGTGGGCGAAGCCGACACGGCTGTAGAACTGGGGGTAGTGGCTGAACTGCTTCTCCAGCCCGGGCATGCCGATCAGGATCAGCGCGATGTTGTCGCGGTCGTAGCGATCGCGCAGCAGCTCCAGCGCGGTGGGACGGAGCCGTTCGGACTCGTCGACGATGAGCAGCTCGACGTAGTTCCTGCCGTGCCGTCGGGCCGGGGTGATCTGGCCGACTGCTTCGAGGTGCTGCTCGATGCAGATGCTGGTGCGGGCGAGGGCCTGGTCGAGCTCGTCCTTCAGCACCCGTGGGGTGGTGAGGACGCTGGGGGTGTAGAGCACGGTGCGGCTGCGGGCCAGAGCGGCATAGACCTTGGCGTCGCTGTCGGCGCGCGGCCCCCAGTAGGTCAGCAGGTCATAGGCCTTCTCCCAGTGGGCGTAGCGGCGCGCGGACAGCGTCTTGCCCACCCCGGCCGGTCCGAAGCACAGACCGATGGTGCGGCCGCGGCGGACAGCGTCGGCGAACTCGGTGAAGCGGCGATGCTCCTTGGTGACGATGAAGCGCTGGTTCACCTCAGGTCCTCCTTGTAGACCTTCAACTTCCGCCGCGGCGCCGGCGGCTCGGCTGTCGGTGGCTTCTCGGTGGTGTTCGCGGCGACGACGGCGATCCGTTCATTGATGCCTTGGCGCAGGGCGCGACGGCGAGCGTTGCGGGCAGCCTGAATCTCCTTGAGGCCGATCTTCTGATCGTGGTGCTCCTGGTTGACTGCCTTGCAGAGGAACTCGTCATGGTCGAACACGCGGATCTCGGTGATGTCGCGGGGGTCGTAGCGGATCACTACTGACCGTCCGACGTAGCCGGCCAGCGTTGGGGAGACGTAGCGCAGGCCCTGGAAGCGGATGCCATCACGGCGCACCACCCGGGACTGGGCGACCGTGAGCAGCAGGCCATCGAGGTCTTCCAGGTTCGCGGGCATGCGCGGCAGCCAGCCCTCGGCGATCCACGCGATGCGCGGCGAGGTGCCGATTTCGCTGTGGATCCGGTCGTTGTAGGTGGCCACGAACTCCTCCACCGCGCTGTCGAGCTCGGCCAGGGACAGCTTCGGCGTCGGAGCGGGGTGGCCCTCGGTGATGTAGCCGGGCAGGTCAGCGAGCAGCTCGGTGTTGACGGTGCCGAAGAACCGTTCGATCTTGCCCCGGCCCTGCGGACGGGCGACGGTGGAATGGATCAGCCGGATGTGCAGGTCGACGGCGGTGCGGGTGAGGTGGTGGCTGATGAAGTCACTACCGTGGTCGACGTAGAGCACGTCCGGCAGGCCGCACATCGGCCAGGCCGGGTCGGACTTGTGCCAGATCGCCTGCCGCAGCGCCAGGGCGGTGTTCATCGCGGACGGCGCACCGAGGAAGACGGTGTAGCCGCAGATCGCGCGGGAGCAGTCATCGAGGATCGTCGTCAGCCAGGGGCGGGCGTGCTTGCCGTCGGTACCCACCACGAGAATGTCGAGCAGTGTGTGGTCACTCTGCCACATCGCGTTGGGCCGGTCGGCCTGCCGGCGCAGCACCAGCTCGTGCTTGTCACGGTAGGAGGCCGCGCCCTCCAGGGCGAGGGTGACCATGCCCGGATCGAGCGCCGCCACGATCGAGCGGATCACCCCGTAGGAGGGCACCGGCCACCCTCGGGTACCGCAGATGCCGGTGACCTTGCGGTGGAGCGTGGCGATCGCAGGCCGGGGCTTGCTCAGCGCCAGGCCCTCGATCAACCGCACGAGCTCCGTGGGCAGATGGTGGGTGCCGGCGTCTGAGCGCTGTCCTGTCTCCAGGCCCGCGTACCCGTCGGCACGGTAGCGGGCGTGCCAGCGCTCCAAGGTGCGCAACCCGATCCCGGTCTCCCGGGCCAGGGCGCTCAGCGGGATACCGTCCTCGACGTGCAGCCGGAGGATGCGCCATCGCGCTGGCCCGTCCATTTCACGCCTGCTCGGCGACGGCCTCGCGGGCGCGGGCCGCCTGCTGGTGGCGATAGAGCGTCGCCCGCGACCAGCCGACGAGTCGAGCGGCATCCTCGGCGGTACGGCCCTTCGCGCGGGCATCGCCCGCGATCTCGAGCTTCTCCGCGATCACAGCCGGGTCGACCGGAGGCCGGCCAAAGCGGGTGCCATTCTGCTTCGCCGCGGCGATCCCGGCATTGACCCGTTCGGTGATCAGCTCGCGCTCGTACTCGGCCAGGGTGGCGAGCATGCCCAGCATCATCCGGCCCGACGTCGTCTCCGGGTCGATCCCGTCGGAGACCGATCGGATCTTCATGCCCTGGCCGCGCAGCAGCGTGACCGTGTTCAGGACATCGATGAGGGACCGGCCGAGCCGGTCGATGCGCCAGACCACCACCGTGTCACCGTCCTGGGCGTAGTCCAGCAGCCGCTTCATCCCCGGCCGCTCGATCGCGACCCGGCTACCCGAGGTCACATCGGAGAACACGTCCCGTTCTTGCACCCCGGCCTCCACCAGCGCATCGACTTGCAGCTGCGCATCCTGCGTCGCCGTGCTCACCCGCGTATATCCCAGAAGCCTCATACGCTCAGCATGACTCACAAGCCCATAGACCGCACCCCTGTGAGGCATTCTCCGTCGAGACGACTTCGCAAGACAGCCCCGAGAGAACGTGCACGCAGGACGTGGGTTCCCGTCGCACCTACCGTCGGATGTCTCGTAAAACTGTACCCAACTGAGGCACCAGCTCGTCCGGTTTTGCCTGCATCGAAGTGCCGCGCCTTCGCTCTAAAACCTTCCAAGCTTCGCCGCCCGCGCGCCATGCACAGCGCGCGCCGTGAGTCTCTCCCTCCGTCGACTTAACTACACCATCCATCCGGTACAGTTATGTCGTTCACGACGAGAGGAAGACGCGCATGTCCGCGATGACGAAGAGGCGACGCTGGTCGCTGCTGGTGACGGTTGGAGCAGGTCTGCTGCTGATCACCATGGATAACTCGATTCTCTACACGGCCCTGCCGACGCTGACTGAGGAACTGCAGGCTTCGAACACACAGAACCTCTGGATTATCAATGCCTACCCCCTGGTGATGGCGGGGCTGTTGCTGGGCAGCGGAACCCTGGGGGATCGCATCGGCCACACGCGGATGTTTGTTGTCGGTCTGGTGATCTTCGGACTGGCTTCCCTGCTGGCAGCGTTCGCTCCGTCACCCGAGGTCCTGATCGCTGCGCGTGCTGTGCTCGCTGTCGGTGCGGCAGCGATGATGCCGGCCACCCTGGCGCTGATCCGCACCACTTTCACGGTCGAGCGTGAGCGCAATTTCGCCATCGCGGTCTGGGGAAGTATGTCGGTCATCGGGTTCGCCCTCGGCTCGATTATTGGCGGCACACTCCTTGAGTTCTTCTGGTGGGGCTCGGTGTTCTTGATCAACGTGCCCGTTGTGGTGCTGGCGCTGGTCGCTACCTGGCTGATCCGCCCGGCCAACGACCCGGATCCCTCGAAGCGATGGGATGCCATCTCCTCGATCTTGGTGATGATCGGGCTTGTCGGAACGGTGATGGCCATCAAAGAGATCGGCCACGCGCCGCCCTCGGCAACGACCATCATTGTTGCGCTGCTCGTTGCTGCCATCGGGTTCTGGCTGTTCGTGCGCCGTCAGCGAGGTATGGAGCAACCTCTGTTGGAGTTCTCCATCTTCGGCAACCCGGCGTTCACTGCCGGAGTGCTGGCCGCGTCGTTCGCGATGTTCGCGATCGGGGGCATCCAGCTCGTCACTACGCAGCGATTCCAGCAGGTCGCCGGATTCAGCCCGCTGGAAGCTGGGCTCTTGGTCGCCGCGATCGCCGTGGGCACGTTGCCGACAGCGCTCCTGGGGGGCGCGTTCCTGCACCGCACCGGACTGCTCGCGCTCATCACCGGCGGTCTCGCCTTCGCCACCGGCGGCGTCGTGGTGACGGTCATCGGATTCCAGTCGTCCTTCGGCGTGCTGATCCTCGGACTGCTGTTGACCGGAGCTGGTATCGGAGCCGCCTTGGCGGTCGCCTCCACCGCGATTATCGGGAACGTGCCGGTGCGCCGAGCAGGCATGGCCGCCTCGATCGAAGAAGTCTCCTACGAGTTCGGCAGCCTCATTGCAGTGTCCGTGCTCGGGAGCCTGCTCACGGCTATCTACGGCGCACGCGTCGTTCTACCCGACGGCGCCCCGGACGCGGCTGGCAACAGCATCGCTGAGGCACAGGCTGCTGCGCAGGGTGACGCAGAGATCCTCCAGGCGGCGGCGACGGCTTTCGATTCCGCCTACCTCGTTGTGATGCTGGTCGTCGCAGTCGTTCTCGCGGTGGGCGCAGTCATCACCGGAGTGCTTCTGCGCCGGTACCTGCCTGGCACCCAGTCACAGCTGCACTCCGAGCACTGACCGAGAAAGGATCGCCCATGCGGACCAGTAAACGGGACACGATCCTCAAGGCCGCCCTCAGCGTTGTCGAGACCGACGGCGTCACGGCGCTCACGTACGAATCCGTCGCCGCAGCCTCCGGACTCACCAAAGGCGGGCTGCTCTACCACTTCCCCTCGAAGGACGCCATGATGCTCGCGCTGCACGAACATCAAGCCCAGCACTGGGACGAGGAGATGATCCACGCACTGGGCAAGGACCCGGATGAGGCATCGCAGGATGAGCGACTCGCCGCCTATGCCCGAGTCAGCGCCCGCGGCGCCACCGGCGCGGAGTTACTGCTTATGCTCGAAGCGAGCACCGACAGCGAGCTCAGCAAGCCGTGGAAACGAGTCATCACTCGCTGGGTCCCCGACCCCGCCAGCATCGACCCGACCGACCCTCGGGCACTGCAGAAGATGGTCGCCTACCTCGCTGCCGACGGTCTTTGGCTCAGCGAATCCGTCGGCGCGATCCCACTACCCCACCAGCTGCGCGCCGCGCTGGCAGAGCACCTCGCCCGCTCCGTCGCGGACGCAGACGAACTCCCGAGCAACGAGGCGAACCAATGAGCGCAAGCACCCAGCAGCGTTATGGACTTCCGCTTGTTGCAAGAGTCTCCATCGTCGCGGCCTTTCTCGAAGCCTTCACCTGAGCTGGTCTGCTCGCCGGGATGCTCCTCAAGTACGTGACGGGCACAACCGACGTCGGTGTCAGCATCTTCGGCGCCCTGCACGGCGGCATGTTCCTCATCAACCTCGCCATAGCGCTCATCACCGCCATCACCCTGCGGTGGCCATGGCGGGTCACAGCTCTCTCGATCATCGCCGCGGTACCGCCACTGACGACCATTCCCCTGGAGATCTGGCTACGTCGACGAGGACACCTCAGCTGCTGACGATGACACTGCCGCCCTCGCATCGGCGGCAGGACTCTCGACCACGGACGGCCAGACCACGCTTGTCATCGGTACCACCAACTAAAGCCGCCACGGAGCATCGACAGAACACCGCCATTTACCGGCGAAGGTCACAGGATGGGCTCATGCTGGGCATCCTGGCGGCGTTCGCTGAGTTCGAGCGCCGGCGGATCAAGGAGCGTCAGGCCGAGGGCATCGCGTTGGCCAAGGCCCGCGGCAAGTACGTCCAGGCCCCGAAGCTCTCGGACACCGACGTGGAGCAGGCGCGCGTGATGATCGAGATGGGGATCCCGAAGGCCGAGGTGGCGCGCGCGTTCGGGGTGAGCCGGCAGACCCTCTACACCTCGATTGCCCGTCGAGGGTCAACCCACCAGTAGGGCGGCCTCGCTCTGGATCTCGTACCGCTACGAGTTGGCCGAGGCCCTAGGGGCGTGCGGGTCTGGTGCTCTGAGGGGAGGAACTTTGGGCGGACTTCTCTTCCGTTTTCATCTTTGTGTCGGCCAGGGTCTGCACCCAGCGGGCTTTCTCCGCCTCGGACCTGCGGTGGTTGCGTAGGGAGACCAGGCCGACGCCGAGCCCGAACAGGATGGGCTTCCAGATCTGGTCGTACTCCAGCACCGTGATCAGCCAGGCGGGCAGGGCAGGCAGGTCCACATGAAGGACCGGCAGGTGGATCTGGGGGTACACCGGCACCGGCAACTCGATCCGCGGCCAGACCGGTACGGGCAGGTGGATCCGCGGCGGACGGAAGGCCGGCAGCTCGACGTCCCAGTCGGGCAAGAGCCGACCGAGCAGCGGTATCACCACCAGCAGGAGGATCGCCCAGCCGGCTTTCCCGAGGCCGCCAAGCAGCGGGTAGGCCACCCGCTTGACGGAGCTGGACTCCATGGCCTGATGTCGCCTCTCCCCGCGGGAGCCGGCCGGGGGGTCGAACTCCGCGACAGCACCCGCTTCCCGGAACTCGACCTGCAGCAGCTCCCCGAACAAGGACGCCTGGATCCGCAGGTGCGGCTTCTCCCGGGCCACGGAGCCCGTGACGTCCGCGAGTTTGAGTGCGGCCGGCGCTCCCTTCAGCGGCAGCACCCCGTTCGTGGTGGCCTTGAACCGGCCACGCACTTGACCGTCAACTCTCACCTGGAGGCGCTGCGGGGGATTCTGGCGCCACCGCGTGAACCGTTCCCGGAAGGAGGCGTCGGGGCCCGCATGCTCGCCGACGCGTGAGCGTTCGCGGTCGCCGGCGGGCGTCCCGTCGTCGCCACCTGCCCAGGAGTCCTCCAGCGGCCACTCCGGGTCGCGTGCGAGGAACTCGGCATCGCACCCCTGCTCGAGCTCGATGACGCCGAGATCGGGATGGTGGAGCGTCCACACCTCCACTGCTCAGCCCCGTTCCGTCCGAGCCCCGCCGATCATGCCGCCCAGCCGGCAGATCAGCACGACGCCAACGGCGTAGACCCAGGTCCCGGGATTGGAATAGAGCAGCAAGGCGAGCCAGCACAACGCTCCGGTGATCACCGGGAAGGCCCAGGTGCGGCGGAACACCCGGCCGTCCAGGAAGCCCAGGCTGAGCGCGGCCAAGAAGAGCCAGATGATCAGCAGGACGGTGGCGGTGGCCGGCTCGGCCACGGTCCCGATGGCGAAGGGAACCACCAGATAAGACAATGCGGACGCCGCGTAGGGCCAGGACTGGCGTGCGGTGCGTTCTGGTTCTTCGGTCGTGGTGGGCTCACTCATGGTGATCTCCACGCTATCGGGCGTGGGATAAGCGGGCATGCGAACCGATCTAGGGCGTGTTTGAGAATGGATCCAGGGTCTTAGCCAAACCCTCGAAGCATTATCAGACACGCCCTAGAAGGCCGAGGTCATCCCTGCCAGGCGGCTTCGGGCAACCGTGGAGTCGCGGGCGAGGCGGGGCCGCGAGGGCCGGGTGCACTGGCGGAACACGCGGTGCCTCCCCGAAGCACTCGACGACGCCCTGCCGCCGAGACGGAGGTAGTTCACCCTGCCACCAGAACCCAGCACCGGCTGCCTCCCTGCCTTGGAACGAAGCACAGGGCGTTTCGCGGCCGCCCGCAAGGCGCCAGGCCCTGCCGTCAGCCGCCCCCCCGACCGCGGCCGACAGGTGAGTCGGCTGCCTGCCCAGACGTCGTCGGGCGGTGCCTCGAGGCCGAGCGACCGCATCGACCGCGGGTCGCGTGCATCACCTGAGTCAGGATCCCGCCCGGGTTCCGCTTCGTCGCGTTCATCACCGACATGCTTCGCCGCCGCACCGTGGGCTGGGCCGCCTCCGGCCGACTTCACACCGCGGGGCTGTCGCTCCTGCTCCTCGTTCACCCGATGCTGAGCACCGACGCGATCCGGGGCCGGCAGGGGCGGGTGCAGCACGGCGACTGGGCCAGCCAGTAGGTGTCTCGGGAGTAGCCGGAGGCCCTCGTCTCTCCAGGTGTGCTGACTGGACACGTTGATCTCGTGGGCCGGGTCGCAGTGGTTGACGTTCACACGGTGTGATGGGTTTGTGTGGGGATCGACATGTTGAGCATCGGTGAAATCGCGCACAGGACAGGGGTGTCCCGGAGGATGCTGCGCCATTGGGAACAGGAAGGGCTGCTGTCACCTGCCCTCGTCGATCCCGTGACGGGCTATCGGCGATTTAAGGCCACCCAACTGGGGCGCATCCGCGCCATTGCAGAGCTGCGTGACCTGGGGTTCAGCCTGAGCGAGATCAGGCAGCTGCTCGATCCCCAGATCGCCCACTCCAGCCTGGAACGCATCCTCATGCAGCAGGCTGACAGGCTGCGCGACCGGATCACCGAGGCCTCAGCTCGTCTGGCACAGGTCCAACACCGCGTGGACACCATCCAGAAGAAGGCCCAGGAGATCAGCATGAACCTGTCTCTCACACCGCTGCCCGAGCTCAGCCTGCAAGGTGCCAGCACCACGGTCCTGGACGAGACCGACATCGGCTCCGCCGTGGCCCGGCTGCGCGACCTCGTTCCGCACGACCAGGGCGACCTGATCCTGCTGTTCGACGGAACGTCCCCCGACCAGATCACCGTCACAGCGGCAACGGCCGACGGCGCCACCACCCCCGGTCTCCAGCCGGTCAGCGCCCCACTGGCGCCCCAGGGTGCAACCGTGACCTTCCCGACGCCGCCGTCGAGCGTCGCCGACGCGTGGGTGCTCATCGACGCGGAGCTGGAGAAGAGGGGCTTGGCCAGCGGGGGCGTGTACCGCCAGATCATCAGCCCGGACGGATCCACCACCCTGCAGGCCGCTGTCCATGCCCGCGACTGACCCGAGGACTGCAGGCGGCGATTCGCGGGGACTGCAGCGATTCGTCCGACAAGACCCGCGGTGATCCCGCCATGTCAGGGGTCGAGCGCGCGCCCGCGAACAGCTCCTCGGCGTGGGGGTCGATCTCGACCAGCTCGACGTGGGTCACTTCGACGTGGATATGGCGTGGGACTCGGCCCTCGTTGCGGAAGGAGGCTGCACCGTCGTGGGCATCGCCGGCGTTGCACACTGGGACGGCCTGTGAGTCACGCGAACGCTGCGCTCACCCCGCGCCATCGGCGACCCGTCGGGCGTGACGAACACGACCACCCCGGCGCCACGCTCCACGTCGATGCGAAGAAGCTCGGCAACATCCCCGACGACGAAACGACTCTCGCCGCCACCGCCGTGCTGGTCCGGGCGGTCGGCTGGTTCACCGCCCGAGGCGTCGCCGTCGAACGGATCCTGTCCGACACCGGCGGCGCCTGCCGCTCACACCTGTGGCGCGACACCTGCGACGAGCTGGGGACCCGACACCAGCGCACCTGCCCGTATCGGCCCCAGACCAACGGAAGGTGGAGCGTTTCCACCGCACTGAGACTGATGGCTGGGCCTACGCCCGCTGCTACACGTCCGAGGCCGAGCGTCGCGGTGAGCTGGACGGGTGGCTGCATTGCCGCAACCAACACCGTCCACACACCGCGTGCGGGAACCGGCCACCCTTCTCCCGATCGATCAACGTCCCCGAGCAGGACATATAGCGCACTCGGAGGCCGTCGGCACCGCCGGGTCGCGCCCGAGGAGGGCGCCGTTGGCGACTCATGCCAGAACCGCATGACCATGACCGTGAACGGACTCTCCGAGACGGAACTCATCCACGCGCAGCCCCTCCAGGAGTCTGTCGGCGCAGCCGAGCCGGCCACGACGGGGGTGGGCGCACCGGTGGAACATCACTCGCCTGCGCAAGTGGCTCGGCCGCCGTGCTCCGGAGGAACGGAAGCTGCCCGCAGCCACGAGCAGGCCCCAGCGCACGCTGCGTCCTGACGACGAACCGACCTCCTGACGCTTGCCAGCCGGCGCGACCCCTTACAGGTCGAAGAGCAGCCCGCCGCGTGTTTCCGCGGGGGAGGGGGCCTTCGCGGTGGGGGCGGACCCCGATTTGGTGTTCCGCGCGGGGCAGGGGTAGAGTTCCTTCTCGTGCTCACGACGCCGACCGGGTCTCCGGGAGGTGCGGTGAGGAACACGAGATCCGCGGATTCATGCCGAGAATGGCAGGTCCAGGGCGGACGGTGTTCACCGGGCACGCGGCCGGCAGTGATGCTGGCTGGTACTCCTGAAGAAGATGATCTGGTGCGAGTCACTGGTGATCGCGTGGTAGGGTTCTCAAGGCCTTCCACGTGTGTGGACCGGTGAATGTGCAGCCTGGCGGTGACGCGGGGTTGACATGGTCGCAGCGGATGGTCTAGGATGGAGAAGTTGCTCCAGAGCGAAACGGCCCGCGGAGCGGGTCGCTGAAGCTGGAAGCGCCTGTTGTTTGAGAACTCAATAGTGTGCCAAGTTTGTTGATGCCAATTGTTTTAACACATATTGGTTGATCATCGCTCACCACCCCCGTGGTGTGGTGATGGTCTGCCGGGTATTGAATTGATGTCATGGTGGTTATTTCCGGCTGCTGTGATGTTGTTCTGTAATTTTTTTACGGAGAGTTTGATCCTGGCTCAGGATGAACGCTGGCGGCGTGCTTAACACATGCAAGTCGAACGATGAAGCCCAGCTTGCTGGGTGGATTAGTGGCGAACGGGTGAGTAACACGTGAGTAACCTGCCCTTGACTCTGGGATAAGCCTGGGAAACTGGGTCTAATACCGGATAGGAACGTCCACCGCATGGTGGGTGTTGGAAAGATTTATCGGTCATGGATGGACTCGCGGCCTATCAGCTTGTTGGTGAGGTAATGGCTCACCAAGGCGACGACGGGTAGCCGGCCTGAGAGGGTGACCGGCCACACTGGGACTGAGACACGGCCCAGACTCCTACGGGAGGCAGCAGTGGGGAATATTGCACAATGGGCGAAAGCCTGATGCAGCGACGCCGCGTGAGGGATGACGGCCTTCGGGTTGTAAACCTCTTTCAGTAGGGAAGAAGCGAAAGTGACGGTACCTGCAGAAGAAGCACCGGCTAACTACGTGCCAGCAGCCGCGGTAATACGTAGGGTGCGAGCGTTATCCGGAATTATTGGGCGTAAAGAGCTCGTAGGCGGTTTGTCGCGTCTGTCGTGAAAGTCCGGGGCTTAACCCCGGATCTGCGGTGGGTACGGGCAGACTAGAGTGCAGTAGGGGAGACTGGAATTCCTGGTGTAGCGGTGGAATGCGCAGATATCAGGAGGAACACCGATGGCGAAGGCAGGTCTCTGGGCTGTAACTGACGCTGAGGAGCGAAAGCATGGGGAGCGAACAGGATTAGATACCCTGGTAGTCCATGCCGTAAACGTTGGGCACTAGGTGTGGGGACCATTCCACGGTTTCCGCGCCGCAGCTAACGCATTAAGTGCCCCGCCTGGGGAGTACGGCCGCAAGGCTAAAACTCAAAGGAATTGACGGGGGCCCGCACAAGCGGCGGAGCATGCGGATTAATTCGATGCAACGCGAAGAACCTTACCAAGGCTTGACATGTTCTCGATCGCCGTAGAGATACGGTTTCCCCTTTGGGGCGGGATCACAGGTGGTGCATGGTTGTCGTCAGCTCGTGTCGTGAGATGTTGGGTTAAGTCCCGCAACGAGCGCAACCCTCGTTCCATGTTGCCAGCACGTAATGGTGGGGACTCATGGGAGACTGCCGGGGTCAACTCGGAGGAAGGTGGGGACGACGTCAAATCATCATGCCCCTTATGTCTTGGGCTTCACGCATGCTACAATGGCCGGTACAATGGGTTGCGATACTGTGAGGTGGAGCTAATCCCAAAAAGCCGGTCTCAGTTCGGATTGGGGTCTGCAACTCGACCCCATGAAGTCGGAGTCGCTAGTAATCGCAGATCAGCAACGCTGCGGTGAATACGTTCCCGGGCCTTGTACACACCGCCCGTCAAGTCACGAAAGTCGGTAACACCCGAAGCCGGTGGCCTAACCCTTGTGGGGGGAGCTGTCGAAGGTGGGACCAGCGATTGGGACTAAGTCGTAACAAGGTAGCCGTACCGGAAGGTGCGGCTGGATCACCTCCTTTCTAAGGAGCATTAAGTGCCCGTTGCATCACCGAGTGTGTGATGGCGGGTTGCTCATGGGTGGAACATCGATGAATGGTGCCAGTGGTGGCGCCGGCAGTGCTCGAGTACGCCGAACCTCTTTGGGGGTTGGGTTGGAATGGGTGGTGTTGGTGGCTGCGAGCTGGTGTTGGCACACTGTTGGGTCCTGGAACAGCAGGCGCCCTGCCCGTGGGGGTGGGGTTGTTGTTTCTGGTCTCCGCGCCTTGTGAAGCTGCACCTTGTGGGTGGGTGGATGGGGTGTGGGTTGTTGTTTGAGAACTGCATAGTGGACGCGAGCATCTTATTTTTATTGTTGCTGCATCGTTGATCGCACTGTTCCCCCTGGGGTGGTGTGTGAGGTGTGGTGACGCCGAGAATGACATCTTAGTTATATTTTTGCTCATTTGAGGACTTTCATTGTGTGTGGAAGTTTCTAAGGGCGCATGGTGGATGCCTTGGCAACAGGAGCCGAAGAAGGACGTGGGAATCTGCGATAAGCCTGGTGGAGTCGATAACCGGACGTTGAGACCAGGATTTCCGAATGGGGAAACCCCGCACGACGTGTCGTGTGACCACCGGTTGAACACATAGACCGGTTGGAGGGAACGTGGGGAAGTGAAACATCTCAGTACCCACAGGAAGAGAAAACAAAAGTGATTCCGTTAGTAGTGGCGAGCGAACGCGGATGGGGCTAAACCGTATGTGTGTGATACCCGGCAGGGGTTGCATGTGCGGTGTTGTGGGCCCCTCCTTGTCATGTCTGCCGGCATGGCGCAGTGAGGTGCGGGCATATAGACGAACCAGTGTGGATGCTGGACCGTAGAGGGTGAGAGTCCCGTAGTCGAAATGTGTTCCGCCGCTGTTGGAGGGTCGCCCGAGTAGCACGGGGCCCGAGGAATCCCGTGTGAATCTGCCAGGACCACCTGGTAAGCCTGAATACTACCTGTTGACCGATAGCGGATCAGTACCGTGAGGGAATGGTGAAAAGTACCCCGGGAGGGGAGTGAAATAGTACCTGAAACCATGTGCCTACAAACCGTTGGAGCCTCCTTGTTGGGGTGACAGCGTGCCTTTTGAAGAATGAGCCTGCGAGTTAGTGATACGTGGCGAGGTTAACCCGTGTGGGGAAGCCGTAGCGAAAGCGAGTCTGAATAGGGCGATTGAGTCGCGTGTCCTAGACCCGAAGCGGAGTGATCTACCCATGGCCAGGTTGAAGCGCGTGTAAGAGCGCGTGGAGGACCGAACCCACTTCAGTTGAAAATGGAGGGGATGAGCTGTGGGTAGGGGTGAAAGGCCAATCAAACTCCGTGATAGCTGGTTCTCCCCGAAATGCATTTAGGTGCAGCGTCACGTGTTTCTTCCCGGAGGTAGAGCTACTGGATGGACGATGGGCCCTACAAGGTTACTGACTTCAGCCAAACTCCGAATGCCGGGAAGTGAGAGCGTGGCAGTGAGACTGTGGGGGATAAGCTTCATAGTCGAGAGGGAAACAGCCCAGACCACCGGTTAAGGCCCCTAAGCGTGTGCTAAGTGGGAAAGGATGTGGAGTTGCTGAGACAACCAGGAGGTTGGCTTAGAAGCAGCCACCCTTGAAAGAGTGCGTAATAGCTCACTGGTCAAGTGATTCCGCGCCGACAATGTAGCGGGGCTCAAGTACACCGCCGAAACCGTGGCATTCAGTTTTGCTGGATGGGTAGGGGAGCGTCGTTCACGAGGTGAAGCCAGCGGGTAACTTCTGGTGGATTGTGGACGAGTGAGAATGCAGGCATGAGTAGCGAAAGACGGGTGAGAAACCCGTCCGCCGGATGACTAAGGGTTCCAGGGTCAAGCTAATCTGCCCTGGGTAAGTCGGGACCTAAGGCGAGGCCGACAGGCGTAGTCGATGGACAACGGGTTGATATTCCCGTACCAGTGAAGAACCGTCCCTGCTGAGCCGGTGATACTAACCGCCCGAACCATCCCGAACCCCGTCTTTGACGGGGTCGGTGGTGGGGAGCGCGGGACCTGAACCGGGGAGGCAAGCGCATTAACAGGTGTGACGCAGGAAGGTAGCCGGGCCAGGCAATGGAATCGACCTGGTCTAAGGGTGTAGGGCTGCCGGTAGGTAAATCCGCCGGCTATGTGCTTGAGACCTGATGGGCGCCCACGTGGTGGGTGATCCGGTGATCCTATGCTGCCAAGAAAAGCATCGGCGCGAGGTTCAAACTGCCCGTACCCTAAACCGACACAGGTGGTCAGGTAGAGAATACTAAGGCGATCGAGAGAATCATGGTTAAGGAACTCGGCAAAATGCCCCCGTAACTTCGGGAGAAGGGGGGCCCCAACCTTGAGCACCACGTGCTGGTGTGAGGGGATCGGGGCCGCAGAGACCAGGGGGAAGCGACTGTTTATCAAAAACACAGGTCCATGCGAAGTCGTAAGACGATGTATATGGACTGACTCCTGCCCGGTGCTGGAAGGTTAAGAGGACCCGTTAGCTTCGGCGAAGCGGAGAATTTAAGCCCCAGTAAACGGCGGTGGTAACTATAACCATCCTAAGGTAGCGAAATTCCTTGTCGGGTAAGTTCCGACCTGCACGAATGGAGTAACGACTTCCCCGCTGTCTCAACCGTGAACTCGGCGAAATTGCATTACGAGTAAAGATGCTCGTTACGCGCAGAAGGACGGAAAGACCCCGTGACCTTTACTATAGTTTGGTATTGGTGTTCGGTGTGGCTTGTGTAGGATAGGTGGGAGACTGTGAAGCGGGCACGCCAGTGTTCGTGGAGTCATCGTTGAAATACCACTCTGGTCACTCTGGATATCTAACTTCGGCCCGTGATCCGGGTCAGGGACAGTGCCTGATGGGTAGTTTAACTGGGGCGGTTGCCTCCCAAAATGTAACGGAGGCGCCCAAAGGTCCCCTCAGCCTGGTTGGCAATCAGGTGTCGAGTGCAAGTGCACAAGGGGGCTTGACTGTGAGAGTGACAGCTCGAGCAGGGACGAAAGTCGGGACTAGTGATCCGGCGGCTCGTTGTGGAACGGCCGTCGCTCAACGGATAAAAGGTACCTCGGGGATAACAGGCTGATCTTGCCCAAGAGTCCATATCGACGGCATGGTTTGGCACCTCGATGTCGGCTCGTCGCATCCTGGGGCTGGAGTAGGTCCCAAGGGTTGGGCTGTTCGCCCATTAAAGCGGTACGCGAGCTGGGTTCAGAACGTCGTGAGACAGTTCGGTCCCTATCCTCTGCGCGCGTTGGAAATTTGAGAAGGTCTGTCCTTAGTACGAGAGGACCGGGACGGACGAACCTCTGGTATGTCAGTTGTACCGCCAGGTGCATGGCTGATTAGCTACGTTCGGGATGGATAACCGCTGAAAGCATCTAAGCGGGAAGCCGGCTTCGAGATGAGATTTCCTTGCCCCTTTGAGGGTGTGAGGCCCCCAGCTAGAACACTGGGTTGATAGGCTGGATGTGGAAGCGAGGACTGAAGACTCGTGAAGCTGACCAGTACTAATAGGCCGATGACTTACACACACTTTTTTCTTTCATTGCCCATGCTTCGGGTGGTGAGGGTGTGGTGCTTGCGTCCACTGTGCGGTTGTCTGATTGCAACCGGCTGCCCCTGGTGGGGTGGTTGAGTATTGTTGAATAGTGTCACTGTTGTGTGACCCGTGATGGTTTCCCACCATGCCTGGTGTTTGTCGGGTGTGGGGTGGGATGAAGGGTTACGGCGGTCATAGCGTGGGGGAAACGCCCGGTTCCATTCCGAACCCGGAAGCTAAGGCCCACAGCGCCGATGGTACTGCAACCGGGAGGTTGTGGGAGAGTAGGTCGCCGCCGGACATTCTTTGGGGAGGGCCCTGCACTTTGGTGCGGGGCCCTTCTTGCATTCCCGGGCTCTTTCGCCGTCGCGGCGTCAGGTGCCCTGTGGTGCGGGGCCTTCCGTGTTTCCAGGGGCCGGTGCCCCACCTCGGCTGCCGGACTGGGGTCGTGGCGGGCCGGGTGTCAGAGCTCGCCACGGGCCTGCAGACGGGAGGACAGGGCTCGCGTGAGCCGGCGCTCCAATCGTTGAGCATCGGCCCGCAGCTCGGAGAGCTGCCTGTGGAGCTCGTCGGCATGGCGGGGCTTCTGGGAGTCTGGCAGGTCCAGGAAATCCCGCAGGGCGGGCTCCAGGCGGTGGGAGAGGAGCAGGAACAGTTCCTGGGCCTCGGCCGGACGCTGGGCGCTCACACGGTCCCACGCGGGGCAGTACTCGGCCGCCCGCTCGGTGATCGTCCACGCCAGGTCTCTGCTGTCCGGACGCAGCCGGTGGCGTTCCGCGGTCATCAGCGTCCGCAGTGAGTGCACGGCAGCTTCCAGCGACGCTCGTCCTGCGGTCGAGGCGTCGTCGTCACGGGATGCCCGGGACGGGCCTCTGAACGGCCACCAGGCCATCGCCGCACCTCTCTCCGTTCCCGTGCCCGGTGGGCACTCCTGCCTGCGATTCTGCCCTCTCTTCCCGGTTTGGCAGTGCCCTCGCAGGCTGGTATAGTCGCTCTCTGTTGGATTCAGGTCTGAGACCTCCAACGGGGTGTGGCGCAGCTTGGTAGCGCGCGTCGTTCGGGACGACGAGGCCGCAGGTTCAAATCCTGTCACCCCGACCAGCAGAAGCCCCCGCTCACTCGAGCGGGGGCTTCGCCGTGTCCGGAGCCGTTCGTCTCCGAGGCAAGAGAAATCTATTGACGTTCGATCGATCCCGTTCGACACTCGAGCCATGAGACATCGACTCGCCACCTGGGTGCTCCAGGGACTGCTCGTCCTGGCCGTGCTGCTGATCCTCTTCCTCCAGGTGATCGGCCTGCCGTGGCTGGGCGGAGAAGTCGCGCGCGACCTGCCGGCGGAGGCGTTCATGCGGTGGCCCGTCACGGCCCTGGCGATCGTCGGCCTGGCCTTCGTCCAGGTGGGCCTGGTCGGCACCATCCGCCTGCTCGCCCTCACTCGCACCGACCGCATCTTCACGGCGCGCGCCCTGCCCTGGGTGGACGCCATCATTGCGGCGTTCGTGGGCGGCGGGCTCACCTGCGCGGCCACGATCGCCTACCAGGCGACCGCCGTGAGCGGCCCGCCCCTGTGGAGCCTCATGCTCCTGGTCGGCACGGCGGCCGGCCTGGGCCTGGCGCTGCTCATGGGGGTGATGCGGAGCCTCCTCACCCGGGCCACCGCGCTGCGCGACGAGATGGACGCGGTCATCTGATGGCCATCGTCGTGCGCATCGACGTCGAGCTCGCCCGCCGCAAGATGCCCGTGGGCGAGTTCGCCGAGCGGGTGGGCATCACCCCGGCCAACGTCGCCGTGCTGAAGAACGGGCGCGCCAAGGCCGTGCGGCTCAGCACCCTCGAGCGGATGTGCGAGGTCCTGGGGTGCCAGCCGGGCGACCTCCTCGAATGGGTCCCCGACGCAGCTGCCGCCCCCGGTCCGGGCGCGGCGCCGGCTGCCGACGACGACGGGCGGCCCGGGGCGCCGTGACGTCCGGGGCCGCCCGGGGGGAGCGGGAGCCTCAGCCCTCGCGGCGCCGGCGGGCGTGCTCCTCGAGGAACTGCAGGTGCTCCGGGCGGGGCTGGTCGACGTCGCCGGCCACGTCGTCGTGCTTCTGCGTCCACTGCTTCACGTACGGGCACACCGGGACGATCCGGAAGCCCGCCGCCACGGAGTCCTTTAGGGCCTCGCGCACGAGCACCGAGGCCAGGCCCCGGCCGCCGTACTCCTCGGCCATCTTGGTGTGCGGGAAGATCCGCTGGGCGACGCCGTCGGCGCCCTCGTAGTCGATGGCGAGGGTGTAGCCGGCCACGGTGCCGTCGCCGTCGACGACGATCTCGTACTTCTCGCCGACCCTGCGGACCTGGGGGGCGTCCAGGGTGGGGGTGTTCTCGGTCATGGTGGGTCCTTTCTGGGGGCGGCGGGGCGGGAGGCTCCCGTTTCCCGCACGGACGTGCTGGGGGAGGGGGTGCGGGGTCAGCCGCGCGGGCGCATGCGGGTGTTCGGCAGCGGCGGGGCCGGGATCGGGGGCTTCGGGTCCGGCGGGAAGTCGCCGAACTGGGGGAAGGCGCGGCCGTCGTCGTACGCGGTGCCCACGAGGGCGTCGAGCAGCGCGCCCTGGACGGGGGAGCCGAGGGCGCCGTCGTCGTCGCCGCGGAGCGCACGGGCAGCCGCGGAGGCGAGCGGGGAGTCGTCCTCAGGGGCCTCGAAGCCCATCTCCTGCTGGTAGGCGGACCGCCAGCGCACGACCTCCTCGTGGGAGCGGCCCACGAAGTTCCACCACATGATGATCTGCTCGCCGAGCGGCTCGCCGCCGATCAGCAGGGCGATCACCGGCTCCTCGCCGGCGGTCACGGTCAGCTCGGCGGTCCCGGTCCCGACGTAGCCCAGGTGGGCGGCCGGCACCTCGGCGCCCTGCAGCGTCACGGCGCCGGAGACGGCGAGAAGGCCGTGCTCGTGGTCCTGCGGCACGGCGATGCGGGCGGTGGCCCCGGGCTCGAGTCGCAGCTCCGCGCCGGTGAGGGGGATGTAGGTGGGGACCGGCGAGGAGTCGCCCAGCAGGTCGCCGAGGAACACGCGGGCCGTCCAGCCCTCGCCCGCCACGGGCTCCGGGCGGTGCGAGTGCAGCGCCGGTGCCGAGAAGCGGTGGGCGTCCGGCAGGGCGTACCAGAGCTGCGCGCCGTGCAGCTCCGAGGTGTCGTCGGTGGAGTACTCGGTGTGCGTGATGCCGGTGCCGGCATTCATGAGGTTCACCTCGCCGGGGCGCACGGTGGCCCAGTTGCCGGCGGAGTCCGCGTGGTCGATGCGCCCCTCGAACAGCCAGGAGACCGTGGCCAGGCCCGTGTGCGGGTGGCGCGGGACGTCCATGCCGCCGGTGGCGGAGACGTCGTCCGGGCCGTAGAAGTCCAGGAAGCACCACGCGCCGATCAGGCTGCGGGCGCGCTGGGGCAGCGTGCGCTGCACCGGCATGGCGCGGGGCCCGCCCAGGGGCACCTCGCGCGGCTCCAGGATCTCGACGACGGCGCCCGCGTCCCCGGCGGCCTCCGCCACGCCGGAGCTCAGTCCGTCGGTGAAGCGGGCCTCGCGCAGGGACTCCTCCTGCCCGGTGGGGGCGGCCCCGGGGCCGTTCTCGCAGACCTGTTCCTTCGGGTCGCGCTCGGTGTTGCTCATGGCGGGAGCCTCCTTCAGTCCTCGCGCCGACGCACGGGGTGGTGGGAGAGGATCGAGATCCGGTTGGTCAGGTTCATCGCCATCGCGGCCCACTGGACGGCCGCGTACTGGGCGTCCGTGAGCGCGGCGGCGGTGGAGGCCTGCACGTAGTGGAGCTGCTCCTGCTCGGGGAGCTCCGTGACGGCCTCGGCGAGATCGAGCGCGGCCCGCTCCTGCTCCGAGTACACGGCCTCGGCCTCGCGCCAGGCGGGCAGCAGGGCCATCCGCTGGGCGCTGAGCCCGGCCTTGGCGCCCTCGCGGGCGTGCAAGTCCAGGCAGAACCCGCAGCCGTTGATCTGCGAGACCCGCAGGTTCACGAGCTCGACGAGCTGGCGGTCCAGGCCGGCCTCCTCGGCGGCGGTCCGGACGGCGGAGGCCAGGCCGCCGACGGCCTTCCAGGCGTCGGGCACGGCCTTGTCGAGGTAGAAGGCGAGGGGGTCCTTGCGGGGGGCGGGGTTCTCAGCGGCGCTCATAGTCCTTCAAGTTTGCACAAAATTGACGGGAAGGCTAGGCCCGGGCGCCCGAGCGCGGCCGCCTCAGAACCGACCCGAGGAGCCGGTCCCGGAGAACGAGCCGCCCGAGGAGCCGTAGCCGGTGCCCGAGGAGGACGAGCTCGACGCCGCCTCGCGGCGCTCCTGGACGGACCGCTCGCCGGCGCGGTGCCCGGCGTTGAACGCCACCACCGTCCAGTAGGCGTCCGAGGGCAGCGTGGAGTCCAGGATCGAGCCGCGCGCCGCCCGATGCGTGCCCCGCCGGGAGCGCAGCTTCTCGCGCAGGATCCGCCGCTCCTCGTCGTCGTCGCTGAACGCGGTGATCTCCGCCTCGGCCACCGAGCCCACCAGCGAGGTGAGGCGCCCGCGCAGCCCGTCCAGCTCGTCCAGGGCGGCGGCGGGCGTGACGCGCTCGGCCTCGAGGTCGCCGCCGAGCGCATCGAGCCGGCCGGACGCCTCGGCGCGGAAGGACTCCAGGGCGGCGACGGCGGCCTGGACGGACGGGGTGTCCGTCACGGCGTCGCGCAGCTCGGCCACGGCCTCCAGGTCCTCGCGCAGCGGGGCCGTCTGCAGGTCCCACGCCGCGGGCCACCCGGGGTGCCGGTTCAGGAGGGCGTTGGCGGCGCCGATGGCGTCGTCGAGCCCGTCCAGCTCGGCGGTCTGCGCGCGCAGGGCCGCGGCCGCCTCGCGGTGCTCGCGGCGGTGCAGGTCCTTCTCCGGGACGGCCTCGAGCCGCTGCTGCTCCGCGGTCGCGTCCAGGGTGCGCTCGCGGAAGCCCCGGAACCGCTCGAGCAGGGTGGCGGCGTGCGGGGAGTCCGCCGGCACCGTGGACGCGTTGACCTCGGTCGCGTCCAGCTCCAGGGTGACGGCGGTCAGGTGCCCGCGGGCGGACTCGAGGTCAGCCTGCGTCCGGCCCCGCTTCTTCCGGCGGGCGGCCATCTCGGCGGCGCCCGCGCCGGCCCCGACGAGCCCCACGGCGCCGGCCCCGATCCACAGCCCAGGGTGCTGCCACCACGGGCGGCCGATCAGCTCGGCCGCGGAGGCGGTCACGTCCACGAGGGCGTCGGTCCACTTCGCGGCGCGGGCCGCCTCGTAGCCGTCCTCGCGCACATCCTGCAGCTGGTCCGTGCTCAGGGAGCGGTCCTCGCCCACGTAGAGCCCGAGCATGCGGTTGTCCGGGTCGAGGGCCACGATCACGAGGCCGTCCGCCCACGTCTGCCCGTCCGCGCTGAGCCAGTCCGGGTGCTCGGCCCGGGCCCGCTCGAGGACGCGCCCGTTGAACGCCTGGGAGGCGCGGTCGTCGTCGAGCCCGGACAGGTCCGGGCCGCGCTCGGTCACCACGGCCACGCGGGTCGGCTCGCGGAACTCGACCTCCGCCAGGCCCCGGCGCAGCCGCTCCGGATCCACGACGCCGGCCTCGTCCACGAGCTCGACGTCCTGCCACTCGACGGCGGCGGCCTGCGGGGCCGCGACGACGGCGGAGGCCGCGATCCCGGCGACCGGCAGAGCGAGGGCCGGGGCGGCCGCGCCCGCGAGGGCGGCGGCGGACAGGGCGGCCGCCGCGAGGGCGCGGCGCGCGGGCAGCGGGCGGGGGTCCTCCAAGCGGGCGGACTGCGGGCGGGGCATGGGGCTCCTTCGGCGGACGGGCGTTCCGGCCAGCCTAGGCGCGGGCGCCCGCCCCGGGACCGTCTGGGCGACGGGCGGGGCTCAGTCCCGCGGGCCCACGCCGAGCAGCGCGGCCAGCTCCCGCGCGTCGTGGGCGACGCCGAAGCCAGCGCCGCCCGGCTCCAGGACGGCCGCCCGCTCGAGCCCCTCGTACGGGACGGCGTCGAAGCCCATGGCCGTCACGAGCGCGGCCACCGCGTCCCGGGCGGCGACGACGGCGCCCGGGTCGGACGCGTCGGCGGCGGGCACGGTGCCCACGGCCAGCGCCCGGCGCGGGGCGGCGGCGCGGCCGTGCACGTCGAGGTCGTGGTGGGAGACCTCGGACAGGGCCCGCACCACGGGGACCTCGAGGCCCGCCGCGGCCCAGCGGGCGGCGATCCGGGCGGTGCCCGGCGCGTCGTCGGGCCCGGCCTCGAGCCACGCGGGGAGGATCTCCTCGCCCCACGTGTTCGTCATGTCCACCACGGCGCGGACCCCCGGCCCGGCGAGGGCGAGCGGGTCGACGTCGTCGAGGTCCTCCCGGGGCACGGCCACCACGACCACCTCGGCGCGGGCCGCGAGCTCCTCGGCCGCCACGGCCTGCGCGGCGGGCGCGTACACCGTCAGGTGGCGCTGCACCGCGCTCGGGCGCCGCGTGCCGGCCACGAGGGCCCGCACCTCGGGCAGGCCAGGGGAGAGCCGCGGGATGCGGGCGATCGCACGCGCCACCCCCGTGCCCGCGCGCCCGGCCCCCAGGATCCCGACCGTGCGGGGGAGGGCGGCCGGGGCGGCGGGCTCAGACGAGCTCATTGCGCTGCCGACCCAGGCCGGTGATCTCCACCTCGACGACGTCCCCGGCCCGCAGCCACGGGCGGCGGCCGTCCGCGCCCTTGCGGGCCACGGCCACGCCGGCGGGGGTGCCCGTCATGATGAGGTCGCCCGGGTTGAGCGTGATCATCTGCGAGACATAGGCGACCAGCTCCTCGGGGGAGAACACCACGTCCGCGATCCGGTCGTCCTGGCGCTCGACGCCGTTGACGCGCGTGATGATGCGGGCGTCGGCGGTCAGCTCGTCCGGCGTCACCAGCCACGGGCCCACGGGGGTGGAGGCCTCCCACACCTTGCCCTGCAGCCACTCGGAGGTGCGGCCCTGCCAGCCGCGCATCGAGACGTCGTTCGCCACGGCGTAGCCGGCGATGTGCTCCTTTGCGTCCTCCACGGCGATCCGTCGCCCCGGCTCGCCGATGACGATGCACAGTTCGCCCTCGTAGTCCACGCGGTGGTCCTCCTCGGGCACCTCGACGGGGTCGAGCGCGCCGGTGAGGGACTGGGGGAACTTCGCGAACAGGGTGGGGTGCTCGGGCTGGTCCTGCCCGGTCTCCTCGATGTGGTTCGTGTAGTTCAGGCCCACGCAGAACACCTTGGTGGGGAAGGGGATGAGCGTGTCGTAGACCAGGGTCGAGGTGTCCAGCAGGAGGGAGCGGTCCTCCTGGGCGGCCCGCAGGGCGGATTCCACCATCTCGCGCTGCTCCTGCGGCTCGGCGGTGAGGTACTCGCCGACGTCGCGGCACTCCGGCAGTGCCACGGCGCGCACCGCGACCTCGGGGTCCTCGGGGTGCACGGAGGTGATGACCGCGGCGAAGGTGGCGCCCGGGTAGGCGGCGTCGGAGTCGGGCTGGCGGAAGGTGGCGAGCTTCATGGGCTCATCCCATCACAGGGGGGGTGGGGGGCGCGCCCGGGCCCGTCCGGGGGCCGTCGTGAGACGCTGGGTGGATGAGCGTCTCCCGCCAGTACACGCCCCTCGACCCCGCGTCGGCCCCCGCCAGCCCGATCGTCCTCGGGACCATGGCCTGGGGTGCGGCCCCCGCCCCGGCCCCGGGGGAGGGGCCGGCCCTGCTCGCGCCCGCCGGGCCGGAGCCCGCGGAGGCCGCCCGCGAGCGGGCCCGCGGTGCCCTGCGCGCCGGCATCGACGCCGGGGTCGACCTGCTGGACACGGCGGACATCTACGGGGCCGGCGTGTCCGAGGAGACCGTGGGGGCGCTGCTGCACGAGCTGCCCTACGAGGAGCGCTCCGCGCTGAAGGTGCAGACCAAGTGCGGGATCGTGCTGGACGAGGTGGACGCCGACGGGCGGCCGATGGTGCGCTACGACTCCTCGCCCGAGTACGTGCGCGCCCGCCTCGAGGGCTCGCTCGCCCGCCTCGGGGAGCTGCGCGTGGACACCCTGGTGATCCACCGTCCGGACGTGCTCACGCCGGTGGCGGACACCGTGCGCGCCTTCCTCGACGCGCGGGAGGAGGGGCTGGTGGGCAAGCTCGGCGTCTCCAACCTCGGCGTGGGCCGGACGCTCGAGTTCCAGCGCGAGCTGGCCGCCCAGTCCGCCGACGGCACCGGCCTGGCGTGCGTGCAGGTCGAGCTCGGCCTGCACCACCGCACCCTCGTGGAGTCGGTGATCCTGGCCAACCATCCGGGCGCCGCCGCGGACGCGGACGTCGCGGACCTCGGCCGCGTGTGCGCGGCGGAGGGGATCGAGCTGCAGGCCTGGGGGTCCCTGGGCCAGGGCCGCTTCTCTTCCGGCGACGACGGCGCGGCCGGCGTCGTGGGCGAGGTCGCCCGGGAGCTGGACACCAGCCGCGAGGCCGTGGTGCTGGCGTGGCTGCTGCGCCTGCCCTGGGGCGTGCGGCCCGTCATCGGGTCCCAGGACCCCGGGCGGATCGCGGCCTGCGCGGACGCCGTGGCCGCGGCGGAGGCCATGGACTCCGCCCAGTGGCACCGGCTGTGGACCGCCGCGCGGGGTGCCCCGCTGCCGTGACGACCCGGCCCCGGTGACGACCCCGCTGCCGCGCCGACCTCGGTGTGGGCTGTGCCACACTGGGGCATGGCCTTCGAGCGCGTCGACCTCACCACCCCCTGGCTCGCCTACTGGGCCGCCCTGCTGGCCCTCGTGATCGGCGCGGCGCTGCTGGCCGCCGGGATCTGGCGGGAGCGCCGGCACCGGCGCCACGCCGCCGCCCACGGGCGCAACACGGAGGTGGACGTCCTGGACAACACCCGGCTCCAGCGCCGGGTGGGCGTCGTGGGACTCGTGGCCGCCGTCGTGCTGGCGGGCGTGGGCGTCTGGACCCACCTGGCCGGGCTGGACGCGCTGCGCCAGAACCTCACCGCCAAGTACGGCTACACCGACGTCGAGCGGATCCGCCAGTCCGGCACGGGGTTCATCATCGACCTCACGCAGCCCGACGGGACCGTGCTGAAGGACGAGATGGTCCTGGTCGACCCCTCGGGCGAGCCCTTCATCGGGGACGACATCTTCATCGACGTCATCGGCGGGGCCTGACGGGGCGGGCCCCGAGGGCCGGGCTCGCGCGCCGGCCCCGCGGCGGGGCCGTCCGTCGGCCCTGATGCAGCGTCCGGGGCCTCTGCTAGCGTCGCCGCGTGAGCACCTCGACCGAGCACCCCGTCCCCTCCTCGACCTACCGGCTCCAGGTCGGGCCCGACCTGCCCCTGGAGTCCGTGGCCGGGCTCGTGCCCTACCTGCGGCGTCTCGGCGTGGGCTGGCTCTACCTCTCCCCGATCCTCGAGGCCGAGCCCGGGTCGGACCACGGGTACGACGTGGTGGACCCCACCCGGCTGGACGAGGCCCGCGGCGGCGCCGAGGGTCTCGAGGCCGTCGCCCGCGCGGCGCGGGAGGCCGGCCTCGGCGTGCTCGTGGACATCGTGCCCAACCACGTGGGCGTGGCGACCCCCGAGGCGAACCCCGCCTGGTGGGACCTGCTCGCGCACGGCTCCGAGGCGGCGCACGCCCCCTGGTTCGACGTGGACTGGACCGCCGGGGACGGCCGGGTGCTCCTGCCCGTGCTCGGCGACGGCCCCGACGGCGAGGCCGAGGCCGAGCTGGACCGGCTCGTGGTGGAGACCGGCGACGACGGCGAGCGGCTGCGCCACTGGGATACGCGCTACCCGCTGGCGCCCGGCTCCCTCGCGGCCGCCGAGGAGGAGACCGGGCTGCGCGCCGCGGACGTCTTCGCCGGGGCCGAGCCCGCGGACGAGCCGACCCCCGAGCGCGCGCGCCTGGCCCGCGCGGTGCACGCCCGCCAGCACTACCGGCTCATCGGCTGGCGCCGCGGGGACGCCGAGCTGAACTACCGCCGCTTCTTCACCGTCACCACCCTCGCTGGGGTGCGGGTGGAGGACCCGGAGGTCTTCGACGCCGTCCACGCCGAGCCCGCCCGCTGGGTCCGCGAGGGCCTCGTCCAGGGGCTGCGCGTGGATCACCCGGACGGCCTGGCCGACCCCGCCGGCTACGTGCGGCGCCTGCGCTCGCACGTGCTGCCCGAGGGGTACCTCGTGGTGGAGAAGATCCTCGAACCCGGCGAGGAGCTGCCCGCCGACTGGGACGTGGACGGCACCACCGGCTACGACGCCCTGGGCGAGGTCGAGCGCGTCTTCATGCACCCCGTCGCCGCCGGCGGCCCGGACGAGGACGAGCGCCGTCGTCGCGACTGGGACGAGGTGGTGGCCGAGGCCAAGCGGGACGTGGCCACCGGCTCCCTCGCCGCCGAGACCGCCCGCCTGGTCCGCGAGGTCCGCGGCGTGCACGCGTTCGGCGCCCACGCGGACGAGGACGTGGCCGCCGCGTTCGTCGCCGTCCTCTCCCGGCTGCCCGTGTACCGCACGTACCTGCCCGTCGGCCTGGCCGTGCTCGAGCGCGCGCTCGCGGACGCGGGCGAGGCCGAGCCGGCCCTCGCTCCCGTGCTGGCGGACCTCGGCCCCGAGCTCGCGGACCCCGACTCCCCGGTGGCCCGCCGCTTCCAGCAGACCTCCGGCATGGTGATGGCCAAGGGCGTGGAGGACCGCTCGTTCTACCGCTGGACCCGCTGGGCCAACCTCAACGAGGTCGGCGGGGACCCCGCGCACGTGCAGCTGTCCCTCGACGCGTTCCACGCGGCGCAGCAGGCCCGCCAGGCCGCCTGGCCCACCGCCATGACCGCCCTGAGCACGCACGACACCAAGCGCGGTGAGGACGTCCGCGCCCGGATCGCGGTCCTCGCCGAGGAGCCCGAGCGCTGGGCGGGGGAGCTGGCGGGGCTGCGCGCCCTGCACCCGCTCGGGGACGAGGGCGCCGAGCGACTGCTGTGGGAGTCGATCGTGGGCGTATGGCCCACGGACGGCACCGCCCCCTCGACCGAGCGGATCCTGGGCTTCCTGCAGAAGGCATCCCGGGAGGCGGCCCTGTCCACCACCTGGACGGACCAGGACCCGGAGTTCGAGGGCCGCCTCGAGGATCTCGCCCGCGCCGTCACCGCACCGGACAGCCCCGCGCGCGGCGCCGTGCAGGCGGTCGCGGACCGCATCGCCGAGCCCGGCCTCGTGGTCCAGCTCGGCCACAAGCTCGTCCAGCTCGCCGCCCCCGGCGTGCCGGACGTCTACCAGGGCACCGAGCTGCCCGTGCCGTCCCTCGTGGACCCGGACAACCGCCGCCCCGTGGACTTCCACGCCCGCGCCGACCTGCTGGACCGCCTCGACGCCGGCCACGTGCCCGGCCTGGACGACGCCGACGCCGCCAAGCTCACCGTCGTCGCCGCCGTGCTGCGCGCCCGGCGGGACCGGCCCGAGCTGTTCACCCGGCATCGCCGGCTCGACGTCTCCGGCCCGGCCGCCGAGCACGCGGTGGCCTTCGACCGCGGCGGCGCCCTCGCCGTGGCCACCCGCTGGCCCGTGCACCTCGCCGCGGCCGGCGGCTGGGGCGAGACCGTGGTGACCCTGCCGCCGGGACGCTGGGAGGACGCCGTCACCGGCCGCCCCGTGCACCCCGACGCCCGCGGCGCCGTCCGACTCGACGAGCTGCTGAGCACCCTGCCCGTCGCCCTGCTCGTCCCCCCCCACGCCGAGGAGGCCACCCCGTGACCCGCACCCGACCCGACACCGACGCCCGGCCCGACTCCGACACCGCCGGCCTGCGCCCCCTCGGCGAGGACCGCGTGGACCCCGCGGCGGCCGAGCGGGCCGCCGTCGACGCGGCCCGCGCCACCCCCCACGCCGTGTGGGCGCCCGACGCCGAGACCGTGGAGCTCGTCCTCGTCACCGCCGAGCCGGGCGCCCTCCACGACGCCGAGGACCGGTGGCCCGCCGCCGCCGTCGTGGCCATGGACCCCGCCGCCGGCGGCTGGTGGACGCCGGTCGAGGATCCGCTCGCCGCGCTCGGCCTCGACACCGCGGCCGAGGACGCCGACCCCGGCTACGGCTACCGGGTGGACGGGTCCGACCCCGTGCCGGACCCCCGCTCCCGCCGCCAGCCGGACACCGTCCACGGGCCCTCGCGCCGCGACGTCGCCGGGCAGGCCTTCGCATGGCCGGACGAGGACCGCGCCGGGGAGGCGGACCCCGCCGAGCCCCAGGGCGGCGGGCTGCGCGGGGCCGTGCTGTACGAGATGCACGTGGGCACCTTCACCGCCGAGGGCACCCTGGACTCCGCGATCGAGCGCCTGCCGCACCTGGCGGACCTCGGGGTCACCCACGTGGAGCTGCTGCCCGTGAACTCCTTCTCCGGGCCCCGGAACTGGGGCTACGACGGCGTGGCCTGGTCCGCCGTCGACGAGTCCTACGGCGGGCCCGCCGCCTACCGCCGCTTCGTGGCCGCCGCGCACGCCGCCGGCCTGGGCGTGGTGCAGGACGTGGTCCACAACCACCTCGGCCCCTCCGGCAACTACCTGCCCGTGTTCGGGCCCTACCTGGGCCCCGGCGGCACCGGCTGGGGCGACGGCCTGAACCTGGACGCCGCCCACTCGGACGAGGTGCGCCGCCTCGTGCTGGACAACGTGCGTTTCTGGCTCGAGGACATGCGCGTGGACGGCCTGCGCCTGGACGCCGTCCACGCACTGCGCGACGGCCGCGCCGTGCACCTGCTTGAGGAGATGGCCGCGCTCGCGGACGAGGTGGCAGCCCGCACCGGCCGGCCGGTGCCGCTCATGGCGGAGTCCGACCTCAACGACCCGCGCCTCGTGCTGCCGCGCGAGGCCGGCGGGCTCGGCCTGGCCGCCGCCTGGAACGACGACGTCCACCACGCCCTGCACGTGGCCGCGACCGGGGAGACCCACGGCTACTACGCGGACTTCGCCCCGCTCGAGGCGGTCGCGAAGGTCATGGAGCGCACGTACTTCCACGACGGCACCCGCTCGACCTTCCGGGGCCGCGACCACGGCCGGCCCGTGCCGGACCACGTGCCCAACCACGCGTGGGTGGCGAGCATCCAGAACCACGACCAGGTGGGCAACCGCGCCGCGGGCGACCGCACGTCCGCGGTGCTCTCGGAGGGCTCGCTCGCCGCCGAGGCGGCCCTGCTGCTGGCCGGCCCGCACGTGCCGATGCTGTTCATGGGGGAGGAGTTCGCCGCCGCCACGCCGTGGCCGTTCTTCACCTCCTTCCGCGAGGAGGAGCTCGGGGAGGCCGTCCGCCAGGGCCGCCGGCGCGAGTTCGCCGCCCACGGCTGGGACCCGGCGCAGGTGCCGGACCCGCAGGACCCGGCCACGCGGGACTCCGCCGTGCTGGACTGGTCCGAGACCGAGGGGGGCGGGCGCGGCGCCCGCGTCCTGGCGGCCTACCGCACGCTGATCGGGCTGCGGCGCACCCTGCCCCAGCTCACCGACCCCCGTCGCGACCGGGTGCGCGCCGAAGTGGACGCCCCGCGCCGCCACGTGCGCCTGACGCGCGCCGGCGAGGAGGCCGACGTCGTGCTGCTCGCGGCACTGGGCGAGGAGCCGCTGCCCGTGCCCGCGGACCTGGCCGGCGCCGAGCTGCTCGCCGGCCACGGCGACGACGGCCCGCTCGCCCCCGGGCAGGCCCCGGCGGCGGTCCCGGCGCCCGGCTTCCTGCTGCTGCGCCGCTGAGCCGGGCCCCGTCCGGTCTCCGGCCCGCGGCGCGTCCCGCCGCCTGTCCGGTGGCCGGGGCTCAGTCCTCGTCCGCTGGCGGGACCGTGCGCAGCATCGTGGTGGTGGGGTGCAGGGCCACGGCGTCCTCGTCCCGGCGGACGCGCAGCACGGTGTCCACGTACGAGTCCACGGCCTCCTGCAGGGGGACCGCCTGCCCGCGGGCCTCGGAGAGGTACCAGCGGTGCTCGAGGAGCTGGTGCATCACCTCGGCGGGCTCGAGCTTGGCGCGCAGCTCGAGGGGGACGGAGCGCACCACGGGGTCGAAGACCTCCACCACCCACCGGTGGGCGGCGCCCTCCAAGTCCAGGAAGGGGTCCCAGGCGCGGCGGGCGGCCTCGATGTCCACGAGCAGGCGCCGGGCCTGGTTCTCCTGGACCTGCAGGCCGGTGAGCCGGGTGAGGCGGCGGCGGTGGTAGCCGGCGTGGACCTCCACGGGCGCCGCGAGCATCATCCCCGGGGCGTCGGCGGCGCGCAGGGAGTACTCCGCGAGCTCGAAGCCGAGCTCCTGCAGGCGGCGCACGCGGCGGTCCAGCCGCCACGGCTCGGCGCGGGGGAACAGCAGTGGCCCGGTGAGCTCGTCCCACAGGCGGCGGTAGGCGTCCACGAACAGCTCGGGCGTGGCGGCCGGGTCCACCTCCGGGTCCAGCAGGCCGCTGGCCTGCAGGTCCAGCAGCTCCCCGCCCACGTTCACGGCGGCCACGTCCAGGTCGTGCTCGCGCTGGCCGGTGGAGAGGCGTTCGCGCAGCTCGCCCGTCTCCGCATCCACGAGGTGCGCGGCGAAGCCGCCGGCGTCGCGCCGGAACAGCACGTTGGACAGGGAGACGTCGCCCCAGAAGAAGCCCTCGAGGTGCAGCTCCACGAGCAGGGTGGCCAGGGCGTCCATGAGCCGGACCAGGGTGCGGCGTTCGAGCCGCTCGGAGAACACGGCCCGGTACGGCAGGGAGAAGTGCAGGTAGCGGGTCACGAGGGCGGCCGGCAGCGGCTCGCCGCGGCCGTCCGTGCGCCCGGTGACCACGGCCACCGGCACCACCGACGGCGCCGGGCCGCCCTCGAGGCGGCGCAGCAGCCGGTACTCCCGGAACGCCAGGTCCTCGGTGGTCTCCTTCACGGCCACGACGCCGCCGCCCACACGGGCGAAGCGCACCACGTGGCGGGAGATGCCGCGCGGCAGCGCGGCCAGCACGTCCTCGGGCCAGTCCTCGAGGGCGGTGGACCACGGCAGGGCGAGCAGCGCCGTCGCCGGGTCCTCGGAGGCGTCCCCGGAGGGGGCGCCCGTGACGGTCAGCCGGTCATCGGGGGAGGGGGTCTCGACGGTGTCCACGGTCACGATTCTTTCAGACACGGCCGCTATGCTTGCCTCGCGCGGCGCGTCTGCCGCCCTCACCTCCGGGTCCGCTCCCTCGGCCCCGGACCGCCCGCCCCACGAGGAGGACCCTTGGCCCGGAACACGTCAGGCTCGCACACCTCGGCGACGGACGCCCGTGCGCGTGCCCGCCAGATCCAGGAGCAGCAGCGCAAGAAGGACGGCCGCCGCCGCACCGCCGTGATCTGGGGCTCCGTGCTCGCTGCGATCCTGGTGATCGGCCTGATCGTGGCCTTCGTCCTGAACCGCGGCGGCGACGAGCCCGCTGCGGCCGGCCCCATCCCCGCCGCCGCCAACGAGCAGGGCGGCATCGAGCTGACCTCCGCCACCACGCTGGCCGAGGGCGCCGGCGCCCGCGAGGTGGACGCCTCGACGGTCGAGGTGCCGGAGCAGGGCGCCGCCCAGCAGCCGGAGACCATCCCGGCCGCCGAGGCCCCAGCCGAGGGCGAGCCCTCCGAGATCGTGCTGTACGCCGACTTCAACTGCGTGTACTGCGCCGACTTCGAGACCTCCAACGCCGCCCAGATCGAGCAGTGGCTCGAGGCCGGCGAGGTCACGGTCGAGTACCGCATGGTCGACTTCCTCAGCGCGCCCAACAACCAGAACTACTCGGCGCGCGCCGCCAACGCCGCCTACTGCGTGGCGGACCAGAAGCCCGAGGCCTACAACGGCTTCGTCACCGCCCTGTTCGGGACCTACCAGGAGCACGGCGGCAAGGGCATCGACAACGCCGCGCTGACCCAGCTCGCCCAGGACAACGGCGCGGACATCGCCTCCTGCGTGGAGGACGGCACCTTCCGCTCCGCCGTGGAGCACACCACCCGCCAGGCCCAGGCGGCCGGTGTGGGCGGCACCCCCACCGTGTTCATGGACGGCGAGAACTGGGCCATCGGCGGCCCGGACCAGTCGTTCCAGGAGTGGGCGCAGTCCAAGATCTCCGGCTGACCACGGTTCGACCCGCGCGGGGCGCCTCCACCACGGAGGCGCCCCGCCGCGTCTGCAGGGCTTGTACCCTGGGGACGGTCGGCCCGAGCCCCGGAGGGGGCCTCGCCCGCCGGCCCGCCCGCCTCCTTAGCTCAGCTGGCCAGAGCAGCTGCCTTGTAAACAGCAGGTCGCCGGTTCGAATCCGGCAGGGGGCTCCGCGCACGCCCCGCGTGCCCGACGGCGCCGCACGCCTCCGCGAGGAGGGTGCGGCGCCGTCGTCGTCCCGGGGCGTCCCTCGACGGGAGCGGGCCGCGTCCCCGGGCTGTGGCTGCACCGGCCGGGCGGAGGCCTTTGCAGACGCGGCGCACAGGAACTGGGGGCCGGCTGTGTGCCCGGCGGCACCATCGGCCAGCCGCCTCTGGCGGATCCGCCAGAGATGCGTGGACCATCCGGCAGACTTCGACCGCGGGCCTCGTGGCCGCCGGGCCGCGACCCTACTGTGAGGTCAGTCACCCGGACCCGAGTCCCTCGGATGTCCCGAAGCCGGTGGCCCAGACCTCCGAGGAGATCAACAGTGAAGTCCTCCGTGCAGCACAGCAACCGCCGTCGCGTCGGCGCCCTCCTGGCCGGCGCCGTCCTCGCCGGCGGCGCCCTGACCAGCTCGCCCGCGTTCGCCGCCCCCGCCGAGGGCGCCCGGGCCGAGCAGGCCCCCCGCCCCGCCGCCGCGGCCCCGCTGGCCACCGCCGACGCCGCGGACCCCAACGCCGACGGCTACGACTCCTTCATCGTCACCTACAAGGAGACCGCGCAGAACTCCAACGGCAAGGGCCGCGCCCTGGCCTGGGGCAAGGCCGCCAAGGCCGCCGGCGTCTCGGTGAAGGAGCTGCGCGAGACCGCCCTCGGCTCCCACGTGGTCCAGGCCGACCGCAAGCTGGACCAGTCCGAGTCCGCCCGGTTCATGGCCGACCTCAAGGCCTCCGGCGCCGTCGAGGACGTCGAGCCCAACGCCATCATGACCGCCACCGGGCTGAGCCCGGCGGACGCCCTCTACTCCCAGCAGTGGGGCTTCACCGGCACCAACGGCATGCGCGTGCCCGGCGCCTGGGACTACAACACCGGCTCCGGCGTCACCGTGGCCGTGCTCGACACGGGCATCACCTCCCACCCCGACCTCGACCGCAACGTCGTGGCCGGCTACGACTTCAACTCCAGCTCCGCCGCGGCGCGCGACGGCAACGGCCGCGACTCCAACCCGCGCGACGAGGGCGACTGGTACGCCGCCGGCGAGTGCGGTGCCTCGCAGCCCGGCAACTCCTCCTGGCACGGCACCCACGTGGCCGGCACCGTCGCCGCCGTGACGGACACCCAGGGCGTGGTGGGCGTGGCCCCGAACGCCAAGATCCAGCCCGTCCGCGTCCTCGGCAAGTGCGGCGGCTCGCTGGCCGACATCGCCGACGCCATCGTCTGGGCCTCGGGCGGCAGCGTCACCGGCGTGCCCGCGAACGCCAACCCGGCGGACGTGATCAACATGTCCCTCGGCGGCTCCGGCACCTGCGGCACCACCTACCAGAACGCGATCAACGCCGCCGTGAACCGCGGCGTGCCCGTGGTCGTCGCCGCCGGCAACGAGAACCAGCCGGCCGCCAACGCCCGCCCGGCCAACTGCTCCAACGTCATCACCGTGGCCGCCTCCACCAGCCAGGGCGCCCGCTCCTCATTCTCCAACTACGGCTCCGCCGTGGACGTGACCGCCCCCGGCAGCAGCATCATCTCCACCATCAACAAGGGTCTGACCACGCCGACCACGGCCGGCCACGCCTCCTACAACGGCACCTCCATGGCCACCCCGCACGTCGCGGGCCTGACCGCCCTGATGCTCGCCCAGCAGCCGGGCATCACCCCGGCCCAGGTGGAGTCCACCCTGAAGTCCACCGCGCGTTCCATGCCCGTCGCCTGCTCCGCGGGCTGCGGCGCCGGCCTCGTGGACGCCACCCGGGCCGTCGCGGCGCTGGGCGGCGGGACCACCACCCCGGAGGAGCCGACCCCCACCGGCGTCATCGTGAACGGCGGCTTCGAGTCCGGCGCCACCGGCTGGACCGGCACCCCCTCGGACTTCGTGGGCAACGCCGCCGGCTACGCCCGCTCGGGCTCCAACTACGGCGTGCTCAACGGCTACGGCCGCTCGAACACCGGCACCGTGGAGCAGCGCGTCACCGTCCCGGCCTCCGGCGCGAGCCTGAGCTACTGGCTGCAGGTCGGCTCGGACGAGACCACCACCCGCTCGCAGTACGACACCCTGGCCGTGCAGGTCGTGGACGGCTCCCAGACCACCACCGTGAAGTCGCACTCCAACCTCGAGAAGGGCACCTCCTACGCCCAGCACACCGTGGACCTGTCCGCCTACAAGGGCAAGACCGTGACCCTGCGGTTCCGCGGCGTGGAGGACTACTCCAACTCGACCGTGTTCCGCATCGACGACGTGGCCGTCACCGCCAAGTGACGTCCTGCGCGGGCCGATGAGGTGCGGCCCGCACCCGGCGCCCGTCCCCGCCATCCGCGGGGACGGGCGTCGCCGTGCACCCGGCCGGGGCCGCCGTCCCTGGCGCCCGGGCCGGCCCCGGGCGGCCGACTTGCCCCGCGCCGGGGAGGGGGGTAGTATCCATCGAGTTGCCCGGGCGGAAGCGCCGCGGAGCACGAGGATCTTTAGCTCAGTTGGTTAGAGCGTTCGCTTCACACGCGAGAGGTCGCTGGTTCGAGTCCAGTAAGATCCACCCAGCGGGGCCCTCCTTCGGGAGGGCCCTTTCTCATCCCCGCACCGCACACGGAGAGGACACGGTGAGCCGCATGGAGCCGGAGGGCACCCACGAGCCGGAGCGGTTCGACCCGCGGGTCGCCGAGCCCCCCGCCGTCCCCGCCCTCATCCCGGTGCTGCGCCCCGCCTCGGCGGACCACGACACCGCGCCGCAGGACCCGGCGGCCGCCGAGGACGCCCGGCCGCACCCCGCCGAGGACGCCCACCCCGCCGCCGTCGCCGTGGAGCCCGCCGAGCCGCTCCCCGCCGTCGTCCGCCCCGCCGCCGCGGAGCCGGACCCGGCCGACGCCGCGCCCGTGGCGCGTCCGGAGCCGGCGGCGCCGGAGGAGCAGCTCCCCGAGCAGGCCGCGGACGCCCCGCTCACCGAGCCGCCCCTGTCCGAGCAGGTGCCCACCTCCGTGCTGGCCCCCGCGGACGCCGACGGCGCCCTGCCCGCCCCGGACGTGCTCCCCGAGCCGGACGTCACCGTCCCGGACCCCGTGGTGCCCGTGGGCCCGCCGGAGAAGCGCGGGCGCCGCCGCGGACGCAAGGCGCGCGAGGTGTTCGTCGAGAACCTGCCCACCCAGGCGCTCGTCCTGGCCGACCGCCTGCACTCCTCCCCGTACGGGCGCCGCATGCGCTCGACCCTGCAGCAGCGCCGCGAGGCCGAGACGCACGCCCTCGAGGCGCGCACCACCCTGGACTTCGCGCTCAAGCTGGGCGAGACCATGTTCAGCTTCGGTGCGGCCTCCCTGGACGTGGAGACCTCGATCATCGTGGTCACGCAGGCCTACGGGATCCTCGAGACCGAGGTGGACCTGACCAACCAGTCCATCTCGCTGAACTACGCGCCGGACTCCTCCCGCGGCGAGTCGCCGTACACGCTGCAGCGCGTGGTGCGCTCCTCCTCCGTGAACTTCGAGGGCCTCGTGGCCGTCCACCGGCTCGTGGAGGAGATCGCGGACGGCCGCCTGGACCGCGCCGAGGCCCAGCGCCGGCTCGTGGAGATCCGGCACCAGCCCAAGCCCTTCCCGGCCGTGTTCGAGATCCTCTTCGCCGGGGTGTTCGTGGCCTGCTTCATCCCGTTCATCGGCGGCAACTGGACCGGCTCGCTGCTCGGGATGATCTCCACCTGGCTCGTGTTCTGGCTCAAGATCCAGGCCGACCGCGCCCGGTTCCCCGAGATCTTCTCCACCATGTTCGGGGCGATCGTGGCCACGGTGATCGCGCTGGCCGCCTTCGCCCTGGAGCTGCCGGTCAACCCGGCGGTGGTGATCGCCGGCGGCATCATGATGCTGTTGCCCACGGCGCGGTTCGTCACCGCCGTGCAGGACGCCATCAACGGCTTCCCCGTCACGGCGGCCGGCCGCTTCCTCTCCGCCCTGCTCGTGTTCACGGGGGTGATGGCGGGGATCATGGTCGCGGTCGCCCTCGGCGACCTCGCGGGCCTGGAGCACCTGGACCTCGCCGAGGCGGGGACCCTGCAGCACCCGCCGCTGCTGCTGCTGGCCCTGGTGACGGCAGCCGGCATGTCCGACGCGGTGGTGGAGCAGTCCCGTTGGCCGCAGATCCTGGCGTGCGGGCTCGTCTCCGGCGCGGGCTACGGCGTGTTCCTGGCGGCGCAGCAGCTCGGCATCGGGGACCGGCTGGTCCCCGCCGCGGCGGCGACCGCGGTCGGGTTCCTCGGCCGCCTGGTGGCCCAGCGCATCGCCGCGCCCGCCCTGGTGATCGTGCTGCCGTCCATGCTGTTCCTGCTGCCGGGCCTGATGATGTTCCGCTCGGTCTACGGGTTCACCGTGGAGACCGGCTCCACGCTGCTCGGCCTGGCGGGCCTGTTCAACGCCGCGGTGATCGTGGTGGCGATCGCCGCCGGCGTCGCCTTCGGCAACACGCTCGCCAAGCCCATCACGGACCGCATGGGCACGCTGCTGCCCACCGAGCTCGTGATGCACCAGCGCGGCTGAGCCGCCGACGCCCGCTCAGTCGGGCAGGCGCCAGTCCACCGGCTCCGCGCCGGCCTCCTCCAGCAGCCGGTTCACCCGGCTGAACGGGCGCGAGCCGAAGAACCCGCGGTGCGCGCTCAGCGGGGAGGGATGCGGGGACTCCACGACGCCGGCCCCCGCCTGGGTGAGCAGCGGCGCCATGCGCCGCGCGTCGGCGCCCCACAGCAGGCCCACCAGCGGGGTGCCGCGCTCGCAGAGGGCACGGACCGCGGCCTCCGTGATCTGCTCCCAGCCCAGGCCCCGATGGCTGCCGGGGGCGCCGGCCCGCACCGTCAGTGCGCGGTTGAGCAGCATGACGCCCTGGTCCGCCCACGCCGAGAGGTCCCCGTGCGCGGGCGGGGCGATGCCGAGGTCGTCCTGCAGCTCGCGGTGGATGTTCACCAGGGAGCGGGGGAGCGGGCGCACGTGGCGATCCACGGCGAAGCTCAGGCCGATGGGGTGGCCCGGCGTGGGATAGGGGTCCTGGCCGAGCACGAGCACCCGGACGTCCTCGAAGGGCCGGCGGAACACGCGCAGGATGTGCTCGGGGGCCGGGAGCACCTGCTCTCCGGCGGCCCGCCGCTGCGTGAGGGCCGCGCCGACCTGCTCGAGCGCGGCGGCCTGGGGGGCGAGCGCCGCCTCCCATCCGGGGTCCAGGGGTGCGATGAACTCCATCCCCCGAGCGTAGCCGCGCTGGGTACAGTGGCGGCCATGCCGACCTCCGCCCCCGAACCCCGCCGGGACGCGCTGACGCCGCAGGAGCGCGCGGTGCTGGACCTCGAGGCCGCCACGTGGCGACACGGCGGCGCCAAGGACCACGCCGTCCGGGAGCGTCTCGGGCTCTCCCCGACCGCCTACTATCAGGTGTTGAACGGACTGCTGGACCGTGAGGCCGCCCTGGCCTACCGGCCCCTGCTCGTCGCCCGGCTGCTGCGCAAGCGCGGCACCCGCAGCAGGGCGCGCAGGGCCCCCGCGGACCCGGCCCCGTCCACGCCCGCTTCCCGCCAGGAGAACTGACCCATGGCCTACCAGCCCGACCGCTTCGACGAGGTCCCCGAGTACACGGACCAGCGCGGCGCCCACCGCGCGTCCTTCGCCGCCCCCGCCGGCGCGGCCGCCGCCGCGGGCGGCGCCCGCCGCTTCAGCCCGCTCCTGCTGGTGGCCGGACTCGTCCTTCTCGCCGGCCTCTTCGTGGGCGTCGTGCTGCCCTGGCTCACGGGCGACCGCTCCGAGCCCGTCGCGGCCGAGTCCTCCGCCTCGTCCCCGGCCGCGGACCCCTCGACCTCGTCCGAGCCGGCTTCCCCGACCGAGGGCGCCGCCACGACCGAGCCCGCCTCCCCGTCGGAGGATGCGGCCGCCGCCGAGGCCTCCCGCTCCCAGGCCGCCGCGCAGTCCGCGGCGGAGCAGTCGGCCGCCGAGGCCGCCGCGGCCTCCTCCCGCGCCGCCGAGGAGGCGGCCGCCGCCGAGGCGTCGCGCTCGGCCGCCGCCGCGGCGGAGGCGTCGCGCTCGGCCGAGGCCGCGCAGGCCGCCGAGGCCTCCCGCTCGGCCGAGGCCGCGCAGGCCGCCGAGGCCTCCCGCTCGGCCGCCGCCGCCCAGGCCGCCGAGGCCTCCCGCTCGGCCGCCGCCGCGGCGGAGGCGTCCCGTTCCGCCGCCGCCGCCCAGGCCGCGGAGGCCTCCCGCTCGGCCGCCGCCGCGGCGGAGGCGTCCCGTTCCGCCGAGGCCGCCCAGGCCGCGGAGGCCTCTCGCTCGGCCGCGGCCCAGGCCGCCGCCGCCGCGCGGTCCACCAACGTCACGGTCTACAACGCCACCCGCACCACCGGCCTGGCCGCCTCCTACGCCCAGCGCCTGCGCTCCGCCGGCTTCACCTCCGTGTCCGCGCAGAACTGGGGCGGCTACGGCATCCAGTCCTCCACCGTGCTCTACAACGGCTCGGGCAACCAGGCGGCCGCCGAGGCCGTCGCCGCCGAGCTCGGCTTCCCGGTGCTGCAGACCCCCAACCTGCAGGTCAACGGCGTCGCCGTCGTCGTCACCGGCTGACGGTCCGTCCGGGCCCCGACGGCCCCCGCCCGAGCGCCCCGCGGCGCCCCGGGCGGGGGCCGTCCGCCGTCCGCGGACACCGCGGCGTGCGGCGCTCCGGCCTTTTGCACTCTCCCCGGGCGAGTGCTCATAATGGGGTTAGCACTCCGAAGGCGCGACTGCCAGCCGTACCCCGGCCGGCCCGGCGCCGTGGAGGAGGACCTGTCCACCGGTGAGGCCCCAGCGGGCCGTCCGTCGCGGGCACCGATGCAGGTCAGCCACCAGCTGTAGGAAGCAGACGTCCAGAAAGGACTTGCATCATGGCCAAGACCATCGCATTCGACGAAGAGGCACGCCGCGGCCTGGAGAAGGGCCTGAACACCCTGGCCGACGCCGTGAAGGTGACCCTCGGCCCGCGCGGCCGCAACGTGGTGCTGGAGAAGAAGTGGGGCGCCCCCACCATCACCAACGACGGCGTCTCCATCGCCAAGGAGATCGAGCTCGAGGACCCGTACGAGAAGATCGGCGCGGAGCTCGTCAAGGAGGTCGCCAAGAAGACCGACGACGTCGCCGGCGACGGCACCACCACCGCCACCGTGCTGGCCCAGGCGCTCGTCCGCGAGGGCCTGCGCAACGTGGCCGCCGGTGCGGACCCGCTGTCCCTCAAGCGCGGCATCGAGAAGGCCGTGGACGCCGTCACCGCCGAGCTGCTCTCCGCCTCGCGCGAGATCGAGACCAAGGAGCAGATCGCGGCCACCGCCTCGATCTCCGCCGCCGACAAGCAGATCGGCTCCCTCATCGCCGAGGCCCTGGACAAGGTGGGCAAGGAGGGCGTCATCACCGTCGAGGAGTCCAACACCTTCGGCCTCGAGCTCGAGCTCACCGAGGGCATGCGCTTCGACAAGGGCTACATCTCCGGCTACTTCGTCACCGACGCGGACCGCCAGGAGGCCGTCCTCGAGGATCCCTACATCCTCATCGTCAACTCCAAGATCTCCTCCGTGAAGGACATGGTGGCGATCCTCGAGAAGGTCATGCAGTCGGGCAAGCCGCTGCTGATCATCGCCGAGGACGTCGAGGGTGAGGCCCTGGCCACCCTCGTGGTCAACAAGATCCGCGGCACCTTCAAGTCCGTGGCCGTGAAGGCCCCGGGCTTCGGTGACCGCCGCAAGGCCATGCTCGCCGACATCGCCATCCTCACCGGCGGCCAGGTCATCTCCTCCGAGGTCGGCCTGTCCCTCGAGAACGCCACCCTGGACCTGCTGGGCACCGCCCGCAAGGTGGTCATCACCAAGGACGAGACCACCATCGTCGAGGGCGCCGGCGACGCCGAGCAGATCGCCGGCCGCGTGGCCCAGATCCGCGCCGAGATCGAGAACACCGACTCGGACTACGACCGCGAGAAGCTGCAGGAGCGCCTCGCCAAGCTGGCCGGCGGCGTCGCCGTCATCAAGGCCGGCGCGGCCACCGAGGTGGAGCTCAAGGAGCGCAAGCACCGCATCGAGGACGCCGTGCGCAACGCCAAGGCGGCCGTGGAGGAGGGCATCGTCGCCGGCGGCGGCGTGGCCCTGATCCAGGCCGGCGCCAAGGCGTTCGGCGGCCTGACCCTCGAGGGCGACGAGGCCACCGGCGCGAACATCGTCAAGGTCGCCATCGAGGCCCCGCTCAAGCAGATCGCCTTCAACGCGGGCCTGGAGCCGGGCGTCGTGGCCGACAAGGTCAAGACCCTCCAGGACGGCCACGGCCTCAACGCCGCCACCGGCGAGTACGAGGACCTGCTGGCCGCCGGCATCAACGACCCGGTGAAGGTGACCCGCTCGGCCCTGCAGAACGCCGCGTCCATCGCGGGCCTGTTCCTGACCACCGAGGCCGTCGTCGCGGACAAGCCCGAGAAGGCCGCCGCCGGCGCCGAGGGCATGGACCCGATGGGCGGCATGGGCGGCATGATGTGATCAGCCGCTGAGCCCGCCCGGTCCGTCCGGGCGCCCAGCACGCGAGGCCCGTCCTCCCCGTCCGGGGAGGGCGGGCCTCGCTGCGTCCGCGGGAGCGGGGGAGGGGGCAGGGACGGGGGGCAGAACCGGGGGCGTTTTCGCTCGGGAAATCGTCGTCACCCGGCGAGGAGGACGGGATGGTAACGACGATTTCCCGAACGAAAGTGCAGGGGGCGGGGGTGGGGCGGGGTCGGGGGTCAGGGGCGAAGGGTCGCCAGCTCCGCCTCGAGGTTGCGGCGGGCCGCCGCCTCCCAGTGGGCGCGGCCCGGGGCCGTGCGGTACAGGCGCTCCGCCCCGAGCAGGGACTCGAGCACGGCGGCGCGCCCGCGCGCCCAGTCCGCGTCCGGCACGTGGGCGAAGTCGCGGCGCACGGCCTGCACGTACCGCCGGTACGCCTCGGGGGAGCGGCCAAGCACCTCGAGGTCGGCGTCGCAGAGCAGGGCGCCGGCGGCGTCCTGCGGGGCGGGGTCGTGGCCGGCGGTGAGCAGCACCAGGCGTCGCACCTCGCCGACGACGGCGGCCGGCAACGCCAGCGCGGGCGCGGCGAGCATCCGCGCGGCCAGCGCGGCGGAGTCGGCCTCGTCCTGGCCCGCGGGGGCGGCCGGGTCGCCGGCGTAGACCGCGTCGTGGAACCACGCGGCCAACCGGACGGCCCGGGGCTCCGGGCCCGGGTCCGCGCCGGCCCGCTCGAGCAGGTCGACGGCCTCGAGCACGGCCAGCAGGTGGGAGCGGTCGTGGTAGTGCCGGTGCGGCTGCGCCCAGCGCTCCCGCAGGTCTCGGCCGGCCGCGTCCACGGCCTCCGCCCGCGCCCCGGTGCCCTCGAAGAGCGCGGCCCAGCGCCGGGCCAGGACGGCGTCCCGCTTCTCGGCGCGGCCGCGGGCGGGCACCCGCAGGCCGGAGGCCACGAGCCGGCGGACCAGCTCGCGCCCGCTCACGGGCACGGCGCCCCGGGCCACGAGCTCCTCGCACCGGTGGGCGGGGACGTCGTAGTGGTCCCGGTCGAACGCGCGCTCGGGCAGCCCGGCCGCGCGCGCGAACGCGTGCAGCTCCTCGAGGGAGGCGTCCGAGACGAGGTGGGCGAACACGGTGCCGTGGGCCGGCCAAGCCGGCGGGTCGATCAGGACGGTCATGGCACCACTCTAGGAAGCACGCCGCGGGGCGCGGCCGTCCTCGGCCGCGCCCCGCGGTGCGCACACCCGCTCAGTGGCGGAACATGGCGGCGTTCGCGGCCTCCGCGTCCTGGTACTGCTGGGCGGCGGCGTCCATGGCGCGGCGGATGCCGGCCAGCGACTCCTCGACGCGCTGCTGGGTGGCCCGCCACTCGGTGAGCACCCCCTGGAAGTTGGCGGCCGCCTGGCCGCGCCACGTGTCCTGCAGCTGGCGCAGGTGCGCCTCCATGGCGCCCACCTCGGCCTGGAGGCGTCCGATGGAGCCCTCCACGGCCCCGCTCTTGGCCCGCAGGTCCTCGACGTCGATCTGCACGATGCTCATGTGCCTGTCCCCTCTGCTTCGATGCTGGTGGCGGCGGGCGCCGCCGGGCACCACGCTAGGGACGGTCGGGTGCGGCGGGGCCGGGCTCCTCCTCGCCTGGGGATGCAGCGCCCTCGGCGGGGGCCTGTGCAGGAGTCCCGGCCCGACGGCGGCGCTCGGCCGAGGCCCGCCGGAACCGCACGCCGGCGCGCAGCAGGCGGCTGCGCCGGGCCGCGTCCACGACGCTGGCCCCCGCCCCCGAGGGCGCGACCAGGCCGAGGGGGCCGGTGTGGGACGCCTCGGCGGCGTCCTCCGACTCCGCCACGGCGCCGGCGTCGTCCTCGTCCTCGAGGTCGTCGTCGTCCTCGAACGGGGCCCACGGCAGGTGCACGGAGAACGTGGCGCCGCCGCCCTCGGTCTCCAGCAGCCGCACGGAGCCGCCGTGCTGGGCCACGATCGCCGCGACGATCGCCAGGCCCAGGCCGGTGCCGCCGGTCTCGCGGTGCCGGGAGGTGTCCGCCCGGTAGAACCGCTCGAAGATGCGGGCCGCGTCCTCCTCGGACACGCCCAGCCCGTGGTCGCGGATCTCGATCACGGAGGTCCGGCCCTCGCCGTCGCCCGCGGCCCCGGGTCCGCCCAGGGGGTCCACGGTGCCCACGGCGATCTCGATCGGGGTGCCCGCCGGGGTGTAGCGCAGCGCGTTGGCCATGAGGTTGACCACCACCTGGCGCATCCGGTTCTCGTCGCCCACGATCGGCGCAGAGCCGGCCCGGCCGCCGTCGAGCCCCACGAGCGTGACTTTGCGGTCCGGGGCGTTGACGGAGGCGTCCATCATGGAGTCCATCGCCAGGATCAGCAGGTCCACGGGGGCCAGCTCGAGCGGGCGCTGCTCGTCCAGGCGAGCCAGCGTGAGCAGGTCCTCCACGAGGCGGGTCATGCGGGTGGCCTCGGACTCGATGCGCTGCATGGCCGCAGCGACGTCCTCCTCCTCGCGCAGCCCGCCGTGCCGGTAGAGCTCGGAGAAGCCGCGGATCGTCACCAGCGGGGTGCGCAGCTCGTGGGAGGCGTCCTGCACGAAGCGCCGCATCTTGTCCTCCGAGACCTCCTTGTCCCGGAAGGCGGACTCGATGTGCGCGAGCATCGCGTTGAGCGAGCGGGAGAGCCGGCCGACCTCGGTGTCCGGGGCGGCGCTCTCCACGCGCTGGGTCAAGTCGCCCGCCGCGATCTTGGCGGCGGTGCGCTCCACGCGGTTCAAGGCGCGGAACGCGCGCTGGACCGCCAGGTTGGCCACGATCACGGTGCCCGCCGTCCCGAGCAGGCCGATGGTGACCACGAGCGAGGTCACGCGCTCCACGGAGGAGCGCACGCCCTCCAGGGGCAGGGCCACCGCCATGGTGCCGTCGCCGCTGCTCAGCCCGTACAGCTGCACGCGCCACCGGCTGGACTCGTCCTGCGTGCCCGCCACCTCGAAGGAGGCCGAGCCGATCTCGAGCGCCCGCTCCGGGGTGATCGAGGGCAGGTCGGGCTCGTCCGAGCCCGGCACCACGGGCGTCTGGACGACGCGGTCGCCGTCGTTGTCCCAGACGACGCCGTAGTAGCGCAGGATGGGCAGCTGCGGCATGTAGTACTCGCCCGTCTGGGCGACGTTGGCCAGGTACATCGAGACCGTGTCCCGGTTGGCGGCCATGTCCTCGTCCAGCTGGCGGACCGCCTCCTGGCGGAACAGGGCGGCGGTGGCGATCGCGGTCACGGCGACCAGGGCCAGCATGAGCACCGTGATCATCACGACCAGCTTGGTGCGCAGGGACTGGCCCCGCCACGCGGAGCTCAGCCAGGCGCGCGGATGGCGGGCGCGGGCCGCCGCGGCGTCGAGCCGCCCGCCCACGTCAGCGCTTGTCCGCGGCGCGGAGCATGTAGCCGACGCCGCGCTTGGTGTGGATCATCTTCTCGCGACCGCCCACGTCGATCTTGCGGCGCAGGTACGAGATGTAGGACTCCACGATCGAGGCGTCCCCGTTGAAGTCGTACTCCCAGACGTGGTCCAGGATCTGGGCCTTGGACAGCACGCGGTTGGGGTTCATCATCAGGTAGCGCAGGAGCTTGAACTCCGTGGGGGAGAGCTCCACGACCTCGCCGCCGCGGCGCACCTCGTGCGCGTCGTCGTCGAGCTCGAGGTCGCCCACCCGCAGCACCGCCGCGTCGTCGTCCAGGGAGGCGGTGCGGCGCAGCACCGCGCGGATGCGGGCGACCACCTCGTCCAGGGAGAACGGCTTGGTGACGTAGTCGTCCCCGCCCACGGTCAGGCCCGTGATCTTGTCCTCGGTGCCGTCCCGGGCCGTCAGGAACACCACGGGGAAGTGGCGGCCCGCGGCGCGCAGGCGGCGGGTGACGGTGAACCCGTCCATGTCCGGGAGCATCACGTCCAGGACGGCGAGGTCCGGCTGGAACTCCTCGGCGGCGTCCAGGGCCTCCCGGCCGTTGGCCGCGGCCGTGACCTCGAAACCGGCGTAGCGCAGGGACGTGGAGAGCAGCTCGCGGATGTTGGGCTCGTCGTCCACCACGAGGAGGCGTGCTTCGGGGTTCTGAGACTGCATGGCGCCAGTCAACCCGGCCAACCTGGGAGGTCGCTGACAGCCTGCTGGACAGGCTGTCCCGCGCGGGCATGCCGCCCGCCCGGGGCGATCCGTCAGAGGCGCGAGCGGCGCACGGCGCCCAGCACCACGTGCAGCAGCATCAGCGAGAAGCCCACCGGCAGCCCGAACATGGCCAGCGCGTACAGGGCGGGGACCGCGGGCCAGGAGAAGAAGTACGCCGCGAGCAGGCCCAGCAACGCCACAAAGGACACCGCGGTGACCGTCACCCCGAGCACCAGGACGACGCCGCGGCCGCCGCGCCGGTCGGCGGCGGGGGCGGAGGGCGCGGGGGCGGGGCGGGCGGTGGTCTGCGACATGCCCGCCACTCTAGTCGGGCTATCCTGGGAGGTCATTGACGACCACGTCCTCCGCCGTCACCTCCGGGCGCACGGCCAGGCTGGACCGCACCGATGCCGCGGCGCACCGCCGCGCCGGCGCCGGACCCCGCCGACCCGAGACGAGCGCACGGCAGCCCAGGGCGCCGGCGCGACGCGGGGGACACCGACGACGAGGAGCAGGTGCCGCACATGCCCACCGGACGCATCAAGTTCTACGACTCAGCCAAGGGCTTCGGCTTCGCCCAGACCGACGAGGGCGAGGAGGTCCACGTGCCCTCCTCCGCGCTGCCCGCCGGCGTGACCGAGCTGCGCGGGGGCGCCCGCGTCGAGTTCGGGGTGGCCGAGGGCCGCCGCGGCAAGCAGGCGCTGTCCCTGCGCGTGCTCGACGCCGCCCCCTCCTCGGTCCGCAACCACCGGCCCCGGCCGGCGGAGATGGCGGTCCTCATGGAGGACCTCATCCGGTGGCTGGACGAGACCTCGAACGGCCTGCGCCGCGGCCAGTACCCCCAGAGCGGCCAGGCGAAGAAGATGGCGCAGGTGCTGCGCCGCGTCGCCGACGACCTGGAGGCCTGAGCCATGACCGACCGTGAGGACGCTACGCCCGTCGAGCAGGGGCAGGCGGCGCCCGCCGCCAGGGAGGCCGTCGTGAAGGCCCCGCCCGCGCGCCGTCGCGCGCCGCGCCGCGACGACCTGCTCGCCGCCGCCGTGGACGAGGCCCGCGCGGGCCTGGCCGGGCTGGCTGCGCCGGAGGAGGTGGGCGAGCACGTGGACGTGCTCGTGGACGACGACCGCCTGGTCACCCACCGCTTCGAGTCCCGGCTGCCCGGATACGCCGGCTGGCTCTGGTACGCCACGATCGCCCGGGCGCCGCGCTCGCGCCTCGTGACGGTGTGCGAGACCGGCCTGGTGGCCGGCGAGGGCGCACTCGTGGCCCCGCCGTGGGTGCCCTACGCCGAGCGCGTGAGCGAGGAGGAGCGCGAGCGCCTGCGGGCCGTGGCCGAGGGCCGCGTGCCCGGCGCTGCCGCCCCCGCCGGCCAGTCCGCGCCGGAGGGCGACGGGAAGGGCTGACGCCCCGCGCCGCCGTCGGGCCGCCGACGATCCGTGACGCCGGGGCCGAGGCCCCGGCGTCACGGCCGTCCGGGGACGGGTCAGCCCAGCTGCTCGACCACGTGGTCGATGCAGCGCAGCAGCGCCGAGACGTCCTCCGGGTCGATGGCCGCGAACGTGGCGATGCGCAGCTGGTTGCGGCCGAGCTTGCGGTAGGGCTCCACGTCCACCACGCCGTTGGCCCGCAGCGCCTTCGCCACGGCCGCGGCGTCGACGTCGTCGCTGAAGTCCACGGTGCAGATCACCCCGGAACGGTCCTCGGGGCGCGCCACGTACGGGGTCGCGTAGGAGGACGCCTCGGCCCACGCGTACACCCGCGACGAGGAGTCCGCGGTGCGCGCGGCCATCGCCGCCAGGCCGCCCTGCCCGTTCATCCAGCGCAGCTGGGCGTCGAGCATCACCAGGGTGGCCAGGGCCGGGGTGTTGTAGGTCTGGTCCTTGAGCGAGTTGTCCACGGCGGTGGACAGGTCCAGGAAGTCCGGGATCCAGCGGCCGGACTCCTTGATCTCCGCGACCCGCGCGAGGGCGCGCGGGGAGAACAGGGCCAGCCACAGGCCGCCGTCGGAGGCGAAGTTCTTCTGCGGGGCGAAGTAGTAGACGTCCGCCTGCGAGACGTCCACGTCCAGGCCGCCGGCGGCGGAGGTCGCGTCGATCACCACGAGCGCGTCCTCGTCGATCCCCTCGGGGCGCGCCACCGGGGCCATGACGCCCGTGGAGGTCTCGTTGTGGGGCCAGGCGTACACGTCGACGCCGGCCACGGCCTCCGGCTCGGGGCGGGAGCCCGGCTCAGCGGTGCGGATGTCCGAGGCGCCGAGGAAGGGGGCCTTGTCCGTGGCCTTGGCGAACTTGGAGCCGAACTCGCCGAAGCTCAGGTGCTGGGCGCGCTCGCGGACCAGGCCGAACGCGGCCGCGTCCCAGAAGGCGGTGGAGCCGCCGACGCCGAGGATCACCTCGTAGTCCTCGGGGGCGGAGAACAGCTCGGCGACGCCGGCGCGCACGCTCGCGACCAGGTCCTTCACCGGCTTCTGGCGGTGGGACGTGCCCAGCAGCCCGGCGGCGTCCTGCAGGGCCTGCAGCTGCTCGGGGCGGACCTTGGAGGGGCCGGCGCCGAAGCGGCCGTCGGCGGGCAGCAGGTCCTGGGGGAGGGTGATCTCGGCGGGGGAGGCCATGGCATGCTCCTGGGGCTTCGGGGTCGGGGTCGTCCCCATTCTCCCGCGTGCCCGGACGCCCCCCGCGAACGTGACTCGGCGCTGGCTAAGATGGCCCGAGACGAGGGGCCCGAGGGAAGAGGACGCGCCATGACGGATCTGATCGACACCACCGAGATGTACCTGCGCACTATCCTCGAGCTCGAGGAGGAGGGCATCCCGCCCCTGCGCGCGCGCATCGTGGAGCGCCTGGAGCATTCCGGCCCCACCGTCTCCCAGACCGTGGGCCGCATGGAGCGGGACGGGCTCGTGCACGTGGGCGCGGACCGCCGCCTGCAGCTCACCGTCACCGGCCGCGAGCTGGCCGTGGCCGTGCTGCGCAAGCACCGCCTCGCCGAGCGCCTGCTCGCGGACGTGATCGGCCTGGAGTGGGAGCTCGTCCACGAGGAGGCGTGCCGCTGGGAGCACGTGATGAGCGACCAGGTGGAGCGCCGCCTGCTCGCGCTCCTGGAGAACCCCACGGAGACCCCCTACGGCACCCCCATCCCGCCCCGCCCGGAGGAGGCCTCGGCGGAGGACTGGAGCCGCAGCATGGGCCTGGCCGGCACCCGGCTCTCCGAGGAGGCGGCCACGCCCGGCCGCTTCCGCGTGCGCGGGCTGGCCGAGGGCGTCCAGACCGACCCCGAGCTGTTGGCGCAGCTGGCCGCCACCGGCGTGACCCCCGGCCGGACGGTCACGGCGCAGGCGGCCCTCGACCCCGGCTACGTCCGCGTCGAGGGCGAGGCCGGCGACGGCGCGCAGGAGTCCGGCGCCTTGGAACTGGCCGTCGAGACGGCCGCCCACGTGTGGGTCGAACGCCTCGACGCCTGAGCGCGCGGACCCCGGGCCGACCAGCGCCGGACCGGGCCGCGGAGGCCCGCGGCGGGCCGCCGTCGTCGCCGGTGACGGGCGCGTGAGGACGCGGTGACGGACGGGTGAACCCCCGGCGGGCGTGACGGCGACACGCCGTGCGGCCGCGCCCGGCCCCCTAGCGTGGGGAGCACGACGCCCCGTGACCCCTCGCCCCGCTAGGTCCCCCCGATGCGCACACTCGTCCTGAACGCCGGCTACGAACCCCTCTCGGTGGTCTCCGACCGCCGGGCGCTGCTGCTCGTGGCCACCGGCAAGGCCAGCGTGCTCGAGGACGCCGGCGACCCGATGCGCAGCCCCACCCGCGCGTGGGGCCGGCCGCTCGTGATCCTGCTGCACCAGTACATCCGCGTCCCCCACACGGACGCCGCCCCCGTCTCCCGCAAGGGCGTGCTGCGCCGCGACGCCCACCGCTGCGCGTACTGCGGCGCCCACGCCACCACCGTGGACCACGTCCGGCCCCGCTCTCGCGGCGGCGAGAACTCGTGGGAGAACCTCGTGGCCTGCTGCCTGCGCTGCAACGCCCTCAAGGCGGACCGCTCTCTGGAGTCGATGGGCTGGCGCCTGCGCGTGGAGCCCGTGCGGCCCCGCGGCGCCCAGTGGCGCATCCGTGAGCTCGAGCGCCCCGCCGAGGCGTGGCGGGACTACCTGCGCCTGGCAGCCTGAACCCCCGGGGTCCTCGCGCCTCCGTTGCCCCCGTGGCTCGGGGGGCCCGGGATCCGCGCGCTGACGCCCGGAGCGGAATCGCCCTCGCGCGCGCCCGCGCGCTCCTAGACTCGCTGACGGTCGAGAGAGCGGAGGGCCACCGTGAGCATGGAGTCGGCGGCACGGGTGTCCATGATGCGGATGACGCATGGGCAGAACGGGGCGACGCAGCCCCTGGCGAAGGGCACCGTGCGGCGCACGATCGCCTTCGCGGACCGCTACCGCGCCCGGCTCATCGTGTTCGTCCTCGCCTCGATCGTGGGCGCCGTGCTCGGCGTGGCCTCGCCCGTGCTCGCCGGAGACGTGGTCAACGCGATCACCGGCGGCGACGACGGCGGCCTCGTGGTGCGCCTGGCCCTGCTGATCGCGCTCGTGGCCGTGCTGGACGCGGCCCTGTCCGTGTTCACGAAGTGGCTCTCCTCCGGGCTGGGGGAGCGGGTCATCTTCGACCTGCGCACCGCCGTGTTCGACCACGTGCAGCGCATGCCGGTGGCCTTCTTCCAGCGCACCCGCACCGGCGCCCTCGTCTCCCGCCTGAACAACGACGTGATCGGCGCGCAGTCCGCGATCTCCCGCACCCTCTCCGGCGTGGTGGCGAACGTGGTGTCCGTGGCGCTGACCCTGGGCGTGATGGTGGCGACCAGCTGGCAGGTCACCGTGCTCTCCCTCCTGCTGCTGCCGTTGTTCCTCATCCCCGCCCGGGCGGTCGGCTCGAAGCTCGCGGGGCTCTCCCGCGAGCGGGCCGGGCACAACGCCGCCATGGGCGACCAGATGACGGAGCGGTTCTCCGCCCCCGGCGCCACCCTCATCAAGCTCTTCGGCCGCCCCGCCGCCGAGTCCGCCGAGTTCGCCCGCCGCGCGGACCGCGTCCGCGCCACGGGCGTGGACATCTCCGTGCGCCAGGCCGTGTTCACCACGCTGCTCACGCTCGTCTCGGCGCTCGCGCTCGCGGCCGTCTACGGCGTGGGCGGGCTCCAGGCGATCGCCGGCACCCTCGACGCCGGCGACGTCGTCACCCTCGCCCTGCTGCTCACCCGGCTCTACGCCCCGCTGACCGCCTTGGCCAACGCCCGCGTGGAGATCATGAGCGCGCTCGTCAGCTTCGAGCGCGTGTTCGAGGTGCTGGACCTGCAGCCGCTCATCACCGAGCCGGCCCGCCCCGCGGCACTGCCTGCCGGGCCGCTGTCCGTGCGCCTGCGGGACGTGCGCTTCTCCTACCCCACCGCCCAGGAGGTGTCCCTGGCCTCGCTCGAGGAGGTGGCCGTGCTGGACACCCGCGGCGGCGAGGAGGTCCTCCACGGGATCGACGTGGCCGTGCCGGCAGGGTCCACCGTGGCGCTCGTGGGGTCCTCGGGCGCCGGCAAGTCCACGATCGCCTCGCTCGTCACGCGCCTGCACGACGTCAGCTCCGGCGCCGTGGAGCTCGGCGGCGTGGACGTGCGCGACCTGTCCTTCGCGGCCCTGCAGGAGGCCGTGGGCATGGTGACCCAGGACGGGCACCTGTTCCACGACACGGTGCGGGGCAACCTGCTGCTGGCCCGCCCGGACGCCACGGAGGAGCAGCTGTGGGACGCCGTCGAGCGGGCCCGCCTGCGCCCCGTGATCGAAGCGCTCCCGGACCGGCTGGACACCGTGGTGGGCGAGCGCGGCTACCGCCTCTCCGGCGGCGAGCGCCAGCGCATGACCATCGCGCGGCTGCTGCTGGCCGCCCCGCGCGTCGTGGTCCTCGACGAGGCGACGGCGGCCCTGGACTCCACGAACGAGCGCGCCATCCAGGAGGCGCTGGGGGAGGCGCTGACGGGGCGGACGGCGATCGTGATCGCCCACCGCCTGTCCACCGTGCGCAGCGCGGACGAGATCCTCGTGGTGGAGGCGGGGCGGATCGTGGAGCGCGGCGGCCATGCGGAGCTGCTGGCCGCGGGCGGGCGCTACGCGGAGCTGTACACCACGCAGTTCGCCGACGCAGAGTGAGGCGGGCGGCACCCGTGAGGTCCGAGCTGTCCTGCATCGCGCCGGAATGAGCCCCGATCCGGGCCGTATACCGGCCGGATGCAGGACGGCTCGGCGGGGGTGAGGGCGGCGGGGGCGAGGACGGCAGGTGCCGTGACGGTGCCCCAGGCCGGAATCGAACCGACGGCCTACCCTTTAGGAGAGGGTCGCTCTATCCAACTGAGCTACTGGGGCGCGGACCGGGCGGGGTGCCCGCCGGTCCGGTGAGCGAGTCTAGCGGAGGCGCTCAGCGACGCCGGGCGGCCGGCTCGCGACGGCGGCGCCCGGCCCACAGCATCACCACGATCGCCAGCGCGATCAGCGCCAGCAGGACCCAGCGGGCGAGCGTCAGGGCGGCGGCGAGGCCGGTGCCCGGGCCGCCGGCGGCGATGGCCTCCTCGATCGCGATGTTCTCCGCGATGTCCACCACCGCGAACAGCACGCCGACGCCGAGGGCGCCCCACTTGGCGGCGGCCGGCCGCAGCCGCCACGCGCCCACGGCGGCGAGGGTGAGCGCCACGGCGATCGGGAAGATCACGCCGGCCGTCTTGTGCACCCAGTTGAGCTGGCCGCGCGCGGCGTCGTCCATGACCGCGGAGAGCGCGCGGACGTGGTCCTGCCCGTAGAAGAGCATCGAGTCGGGCATGGCCAAGCCGCCGGTGAGCTGCGTCATCTGCTGGAGCACCAGCAGGTGCAGGTATGCGCCCACGAGCAGCGTGGTGACGATCAGCGCGCTCACCGGGATGGCGGGGCTGCCCTCCTGGCGCCCGGCGGCGGCGAGGTCCTCGCGGATGTTCAGGTCCCGCAGGGTGGGGCGGGCGCGCTCGGCGCCGCCGGCGGCGCGCGCGGCGGACGAGCCGGAGCGCGCGCCGGACTGCGACGCGCGGGACGGACGGGACTTGCGGGGCTTCTGAGACAACGGGGGCACCTCCGCGGACCATCCTCCCAGACCCGTGCCGGTCTGCCGTCCGGGGGCGGGGTCGAGCAGGGCCGGGCCACGGTCCGGCACACCTGACGGCGCCCCGGCAGGGTCAGCCGGCGCGGCGCGGCCGGGGCCGCTGCGCCGGCCGCGACCGGGCCGGCACGGCGGGCATCGGCGCCGTGATGGGGAGCACCGGCTCGGCCGCCACCGTCTCGCGGGCGGGCGAGCCCGCGCCGGAGGAGGCGGGCGCGGAGGAGGCCCCCGACGAGACCCCGGACGACGAGCCGGCGGCCGACCGCGGGCGCGGCGCCCGGCCGCGGGACGCCGTCGGGAACTCGAAGAGCCAGCGCACCCGCGGATAGACCGCCGCCAGGGCCAGCGGCACCAGGAAGGTCACGCTCGCGACCGCCACGTAGAAGTCGATGGGGCGCAGGGCGGCGAGCTCGCGGAACCAGCCCACGGCCAGGATCAGCACCGGCATGTGCGTGACGTACAGGACCATGGACTGGCGGCCGCAGAACTCCAGGAAGCGCAGCCGGGGCAGGCGCGGGGCCAGCCACAGCACGAGCAGGATGCCGGGCAGCGCCGTGAGCACGGACCACGGGTGGCGCTCGCTCACCACGATCTCCCCGGCGCGATGGGCGGCCAGGGTCGCCAGGGTCAGCGCCACGAGCACCAGGCCCACGGGAAGGGGGAGCCGGCGCATCCGGGGCAGCAGCCGCCCGGCGGCCGCCCCGAGGAAGAAGTACACGCCCCAGTAGAGGGGCCGGACCCAGTCGCGCGGGCCGCTGACGAACTCGAGCAGCAGGACGAAGAGGACCAGGGCCACCAGGACCGCCGGGACGCGCCGGGTCAGGGGGCCCACCAGGTAGCAGAGCATCAGGACCCACAGGAACCAGAGGTGCCAGGCGCCGCCGCGCCAGTACTCCCAGGACAGCAGCGACTGCGGGGTGCCCAGGGCGAGGGCGAGCAGCACCATCCAGACGAGGAACGGCCACAGGATCCGCTCCGCCTTGCCGCGGTAGTAGGTCCCGGCCGGCTTGGCCACGGAGCGCGGGAGCAGGACGCCGGAGAGGAACACCAGCATCGGCATGCGGAACGAGTGGAACACCTGGATCACGTTCGCGAAGACCACGGAGCTGACCGTCGCGTCCATGCCCTGGGGCATCGTGTACGTGTGGGTGAACACCACGAGGAGGACGGCGAACCCGCGGGTCGCGTCCATCCAGTGGGCTCGGGGGGAGGCGGGCGCGGCGGCGCTCGCGGGCGCGCTCGGGGTGCTGCTCACGGGGGCTCCTGGACCGGGCGGCGCTGAGACGGGGTTGACAGGGGGATGCGGCGCTGTCCGCGGCCACCCGTGCAGAACGCCCCGGACACCTTAGCCCCTGCCGGGCCGTCGCCCCGGACGGCCGGGGCGGCCGGCCCCGCGCCGCTGTCCCGTCCGCGCCCCCGCCTAGACTGGATCCGCCATGGCTGACCTCTTCTCCGCGCTCGGACGCGCCCCCCTGACCCCCGCCCGGACCCGCCGCGACGCGGATCCGGAGACCGCCCTGCCCGGCCTCGTGCCCACGGCCGTCACCCGCGCGGCCGCGGACCCGGAGGCGTGGGGCGGCGACCCGGAGTCCTGGGGCCGGGATGCGGCGCCGGCGCACACCCCGGACTCGCTCGTGGCGGGGCTGAACCCGCAGCAGTCCGCCGCCGTCACCCACACGGGCGCCCCGCTGCTGATCGTGGCCGGCGCGGGCTCGGGCAAGACGCGCGTGCTCACGCACCGGATCGCGTGGCTGCTGGCCACCGGTCGCGCGCGCCCGCACGAGATCCTCGCCATCACCTTCACCAACAAGGCGGCGGCGGAGATGCGCGAGCGCGTGTCCGGGCTGATCGGCCCGACGGCGCAGCGCATGTGGATCTCCACGTTCCACTCCTCGGCGGTGCGCCTGCTGCGCAACGAGGCCGCGAACATCGGGCTGAAGTCCACCTTCACCATCTACGACTCGGCGGACAGCCTGCGCCTGGTCACCACCATCGCCAAGCTCCACGAGCTGGACCCGAAGCGGTTCGCCCCCAAGGCGCTCCTGAACCGCATCAGCTCCCTGAAGAACGAGCTCGTGGAGGCGGACGACTACGCCTCCACCGTGGCCGAGGGGGACCCGTGGGGCCGCGCCGTCGCCGCCGTCTACCGGGACTACACCGCGCGCCTGCGCCAGGCCAACGCCCTGGACTTCGACGACCTGATCGGCATGACCGTCCACATGTTCGAGGCGTTCCCGCGCGTGCTGGACAACTACCGCCGCCGGTTCCGCCACGTCCTCGTGGACGAGTACCAGGACACCAACCACGCCCAGTACCGCCTGATCCGCCTCCTCGCGGGTCCCGCCGGCGAGCCCGAGGGGGTGGACACCCCCGGCGGCGAGCTCACCGTGGTGGGCGACTCGGACCAGTCCATCTACGCCTTCCGTGGCGCGGACATCCGCAACATCGTGGAGTTCGAGCAGGACTTCACGGACGCCGTGACCATCAAGCTCGAGCAGAACTACCGCTCCACGCAGACCATCCTGGACGCGGCCAACGCGGTCATCTCGAACAACCCGGACCGCCGCAAGAAGGACCTGTGGACGGCCGAGGGCGCCGGCGCCGCGATCGTGGGCTACGCCGCCGAGAACGAGTCCGCCGAGGCCGAGTGGATCGCCTCCACCATCGACCGCCTGCAGGACGAGGACGGGATCCGGCCGGCCGACGTCGCCGTGTTCTACCGGACCAACGCGCAGTCCCGCGCCCTCGAGGAGCGGCTGGTCACGCGCGGCATCCCCTACCGCGTGATCGGCGGCACCCGGTTCTACGACCGCAAGGAGATCAAGGACGCGCTCGCGTACCTGCGCGTGATCGTGAACCCGGACGACGACGTCAACGTGCGCCGCATCCTCAACGAGCCCAAGCGCGGCATCGGGGACCGGGCCGAGGGCGCCGTGGCCGCGTGGGCCGAGCGGAACCGGACCACGTTCTCGGCCGCCCTGCGGGACGCGGAGCACGCCCCTGGCATGGCGACCCGCTCGCTCAAGGCCGTCAACGGGTTCGTGCAGATGATGGACGACCTCGCCCAGGTCGCCGAGAGCGCAGGCCCGGCCACCGTGCTCGAGGCCGTCCTGGAGCAGTCCGGCATGCTCGCCGCCCTGCGCGAGTCCGAGGACCTGCAGGACGAGTCCCGCGCGGACAACCTCGGCGAGCTCGTGGCCGTGGTGCGCTCCTTCGAGAAGACCACGCCGGACGGCACGCTCTCCGACTTCCTGGAGCAGGTCGCCCTCGTGGCGGACGCGGACCAGCTGCCCACCGCGCCGGACGTGGAGGGGGAGAGCCTCGCCGAGGCCCAGGGCCAGGTCACGCTGATGACCCTGCACACGGCCAAGGGCCTGGAGTTCCCCGTGGTGTTCCTGACCGGCATGGAGCACGGCGTGTTCCCGCACGCGCGGTCCATGACGGACGAGAAGGAGCTCGCCGAGGAGCGCCGGCTGGCCTACGTGGGCCTCACCCGAGCGCGCCGTCGCCTGTTCCTCACGCGCGCCGAGGCGCGCTCGCTGTGGGGCCAGCACCAGTTCAACCCGCCCAGCCAGTTCCTCGGGGAGATCCCCGAGGCGCTCATCGACTGGGAGCGCGAGGGCGCCGTGCGCTCGGCCGGCTCGCTCAGCCTCACCGGCGCCGGCACGTCCCGCTACGCGGGCCGGTTGGGCTCCGGCGGCGGGCGGCCCGCCTGGCGGTCCCGGGACGACGACGGCGGCGCGCGCCCGCAGCGCCTGACGCGCGGCGACGAACCGACGGACCTCACCGTGCCCTCCGCCGTGGTGCGCGGGCGGGCGCCCAGCCGGGTCCAGCCGCAGAAGGAGATCGTGGCCCTGAGCCCCGGGGACCGCGTCTCCCATGCGACCTTCGGGCAGGGCCGAGTGGACGCCGTCGCCGGGGCGGGGGACAAGACCGTGGCCACCGTGACCTTCGAGGACTCCGGCGCCCAGAAGCGGCTGCTGCTGCGCTACGCGCCCCTGACGAAGGTCGAGGACTGAGAGGCGCGTCACTCCGGGCGTCATGCGCCGCGCAGGCCTGCGGGCGGCGCGATCCTCTCGACTAGAGTGGCCGTGGAGGCGTCTGTGACGTCAGGCCCGCGCGCGCCGCGCGCGGTCGGCCGCGCACCCGCGCCTCCCGCCGCGTCGGTGGTCCCCCACCGCCCCGGCTGTCCCTGTCTTCGACGTAGAAGGACTCACCACCGTGGACCTGTATGAGTACCAGGCGCGCGATCTGTTCGAGGCGCACGGCGTTCCCGTGCTGGCCGGCATCGTTGCGCAGACCCCGGAAGAGGCCAAGGCGGCCGCTGAGAAGATCGGCGGCGTGACCGTCGTCAAGGCGCAGGTGAAGGTCGGCGGCCGCGGCAAGGCCGGCGGCGTCAAGGTCGCCAAGACCGCCGACGAGGCGTACGAGCATGCCAAGGCCATCCTGGGGATGGACATCAAGGGCCACACCGTGCACCAGGTCATGATCGCCCAGGGCGCCGACATCGCCGAGGAGTACTACTTCTCCGTGCTGCTGGACCGCGCCAACCGCACCTACCTGGCCATGTGCTCGGTCGAGGGCGGCATGGAGATCGAGCAGCTCGCCGAGGAACGCCCCGAGGCCCTCGCCAAGGTGCCCGTCTCCGCGCTGACCGGCATCGACGCCGAGACCGCCCAGAAGATCGTCGCCGAGGCGGGCTTCCCCGAGGAGCTGCGCGCCGACGTCGCCGACGTCATCCAGAAGCTCTGGGTCGTCTTCGAGAAGGAGGACGCCACCCTCGTCGAGGTGAACCCGCTGGTGAAGACCGGCGACGGCAAGATCCTCGCCCTGGACGGCAAGGTCTCCCTCGACGAGAACGCGGAGTTCCGCCAGGAGGGCCACGCCGCCCTCGTCGACGAGCGCACCGAGGACCCGCTGGAGGCCAAGGCCAAGGCCAACGACCTCAACTACGTCAAGCTGGACGGCCAGGTCGGCGTGATCGGCAACGGCGCAGGCCTCGTGATGTCCACCCTCGACGTCGTCGCGTACGCCGGCGAGCAGCACGGCGGCGTGAAGCCCGCCAACTTCCTGGACATCGGCGGCGGCGCCAATGCCGAGGTCATGGCCAACGGCCTCGACGTCATCCTGGGCGACGAGCAGGTCAAGTCCGTGTTCGTGAACGTCTTCGGCGGCATCACCGCGTGCGACGCCGTCGCCAACGGCATCGTCAAGGCCCTCGAGATCCTGGGCGACGCCGCCACCAAGCCGCTGGTCGTGCGCCTGGACGGCAACGCCGTGGAGGAGGGCCGCCGCATCCTGCAGGAGGCGAACCACCCGCTCGTCACCCTGGCCGCCACCATGGACGAGGGCGCCGACAAGGCCGCCGAGCTCGCCCACTCCGCGAACTGACCGTTCGGAAAGACTGAGGAAACAGCTATGTCGATCTACCTGAACAAGGACTCCAAGGTCATCGTCCAGGGCATCACCGGCGGCGAGGGCACCAAGCACACCCGCCTGATGCTCAAGGCCGGCACGAACATCGTGGGCGGCGTCAACGCCCGCAAGGCCGGCACCACCGTGTCCCACGAGGACAAGGACGGCAACGCCGTCGAGCTGCCGGTCTTCGGCTCCGTCACGGAGGCCATGGAGAAGACCGGCGCGGACGTGTCCGTCGCCTTCGTGCCGCCGGCCTTCGCCAAGGACGCCGCGATCGAGGCCATCGAGGCCGAGATCCCGCTGCTCGTGGTCATCACCGAGGGCATCCCGGTGCAGGACTCCGCGAAGTTCTTCGCCCTGTCCCAGTCGAAGACCGGCGAGGACGGCAAGCCGAAGACCCGCATCATCGGCCCGAACTGCCCCGGCATCATCACCCCGGGCGAGGCCCTGGCCGGCATCACCCCGGCCACGATCACCGGCTCCGGCCCGATCGGCCTCGTGTCCAAGTCGGGCACCCTGACCTACCAGATGATGTACGAGCTGAAGGACTTCGGCTTCTCCACCGCCATCGGCATCGGCGGCGACCCGGTCATCGGCACCACCCACATCGACGCCCTCGAGGCGTTCGAGGCCGACCCGGACACCCAGGCCATCGTGATGATCGGTGAGATCGGCGGCGACGCCGAGGAGCGTGCGGCCGAGTTCATCAAGGCCAACGTCACCAAGCCGGTCGTCGGCTACGTGGCCGGCTTCACCGCCCCGGAGGGCAAGACCATGGGCCACGCCGGCGCCATCGTCTCCGGCTCCGCCGGCACCGCGCAGGCCAAGAAGGAGGCCCTCGAGGCCGCGGGCGTGAAGGTCGGCAAGACCCCGTCCGAGACCGCCGAGCTCATGCGCGAGATCATGAAGGGCCTGGCCTGATCCAGCGGTGCGGGGCGCCGAAGCCGGCGCCCCGCACCGGCAGGCCGATGCACCACGGCCCCTGTCCCTCGTCCTGAGGGGCAGGGGCCGTGTGCTGTCCGGGGAGGAGCGTCGGTCAGCCCAGGTTCGCGCCGAAGAGCAGGCCGAGCACGTACGTCACGGCAGCGGCGCCGTAGCCGATCGCGAGCTGGCGCAGGCCCCGAGCCAGCGGTGAGGAGCCGGACAGCAGCCCGACCACACCGCCGGTGAAGAGCAGGGCCACGCCCACCATCGCCGCTGCCAGGCCCAGGGCCCACAGCCCGGACATGCCGAAGATGTACGGCAGGATCGGGATGAGCGCGCCGGAGGCGAAGAACGCGAAGCTGGACAGGGATGCGCTCCACGCCGAGCCGATCTCCGCGAAGGAACCCGAGTGGTCCACCGGCCCCTGGGAGCCGTCGGGACGGGCGGAGAACTGTGGGTTGCAGTCGCACGTGAGATAGCCGAGGCGCTCGAGCGCACGGTGCTCGGCGTCCTCGGGCGTCATGCCGCGGGCCAGGTAGACGAGCTTGAGCTCGTTGTGGTCCAGGTCCAGGTGCTGGGCCGCCTCGAGGGTGACCTGGGTGGGGGAGGAGGCCTCCAGCAGCTCCCGCTGGGACCGCACCGAGACGTACTCGCCGGCCGCCATGGACAGTGCGCCCGCCAGCAGCCCGGCCACGCCGGTGAACAGCACCACGGACGACGCCACGCCCGTCGCGCCGATGCCCATCACGAGCGCCAGGTTGGAGACCAGCCCGTCGTTCATGCCGAAGACGGCGGCGCGGAAGTTGCCGGCCAGCTGCTCGCGGCCCCGGGCGGCCAGGCCGCGCACGACCTCCTCGTGGATGGCCTCATCCGCCACCATGCCCTCGGGGGCGTCCTGGTCCTTCGCGTAGGGGGTGTCCGACTCGGCGCGCTGGGCCAGGGCCAGCACGAACACGGAGCCGAAGATCCGCGCGAGCCAGCGCAGCAGGATGCGGTGGACGGAGGGGCGCGGCGGGTTCTCGGCGTGCTCGCCCAGGAGGGCCCGCCAGTGCTGCTCGTGCCGGCGCTCGGCCTCGGCGAGGCCCAGAAGGATGTCGCGCTCCACGCCGTCCTTGCGGGCGGCGATGTCGCGGTAGATCTGGCCCTCGGCGATCTCGTCGGCGAGGTAGCGGCGCCAGCGTCGGGCCTGTTCACGAGTGGGTTCGGGGAGTGCCGCGGGGGTGGCGGCATGGGCGGGACTCATGGGGCTCCATCGGACGGGCGGGATGGGGATGGGGCGCCGCCGTCGCGGGCCGCGGCGGCTGGGCGTGCTCGACCGTCCAGTCTACGCCGCCGCTACCATGGCCGCATGGACGCAGCGGAGACCCACGAAGGCCCCGAGGCCACCGCGTACGACGGCGGCCGGCCGGCCTGGCAGCACCGCCTCCTGGCGGGTGGGGACGAACCGGACCCCCGGTTCACGCTCGCCAACGAGCGGACGTTCCTGGCCTGGGTCCGGACGGCGCTGGCGCTGCTGGCCGGCGGGGTCGCGGTGGAGGCGTTCACCGGCGCCCTCTTCGCGCCACCGGTTCGGGTGGCGCTGAGCACGGTGCTGCTCGTCCTGGCGGCGCTGCTCGCCGTGGGCGCGGGTGCACGATGGCTCCGGGTGGAGCGCGCGATGCGCCGCGGCCGTCCGCTGCCGCTGCCACTGATCGTCCCGGTCCTGGCGGGGGGTGTCGTCCTCGCCGTCGTGGTGCTGATGCTCGCCGTCGTCCTGCCGCGGGGCTGAGGCGATGCGCCTGCACCACGACCCCGGGCTGCAGCCCGAGCGCACCGTGATGAGCTGGGGCCGCACCGTCCTGGCGCTGGGCGTCCTCAGCCTCATGTTCCTGAGGTGGTGGCCGGCCGTCGGCGCGTGGGCCTTCGGGCCTGCGGTGGTGGCGGCCGTCGGCGGGGCAGCGGTGCTGGCCACCCAGCGCCGGCGCTACGTGGCGCAGTCGCGCGGGATCGCCGGGGAGTGGGCCCGGCCGGCCCTGGCGTCGGTGGCCGGCATGGTCGCGCTGGTGGTGGGCTTGGCGGCCCTCGGGATCACCGCCACGCTGCTGCACGCGGCTTGATCCGCGGACGACGACGGCGCCCCTCACCTGCGCGGGCAGGTGAGGGGCGCCGTCGTGCCGCCGGGGGCGGACCGCTCAGCGGGCGATCATGCCGTGGGGGTCGATGATGAACTTGTCCACAGAGCCCTGGTCGAACTCCGCGTAGGCCTGGGGTGCCTCGTCCAGGCTGATCACGCGCGGGTTGACCATCTCCGTCAGGTACGGCATCCGGTCCCACAGGATCGACATCATCAGCTGGCGGTTGTAGCGCATGATGGGCGCCTGTCCGCCGATGATGTGGGGCGACTTGATCCAGGCCTTGCCGAAGTCCACCGGGAAGGTGCCCTCCTGCTCGGCCTTCGTCTCCGCGATCGGGTCCGGCCCGTAGATGCCGATGATGCCCGTGGCACCGCCCGGACGGGTGATGTCCAGGACCTGGTTCACGGCGGCGATCGGCTGCATCTCGTCGGACTCGGAGCCCAGGCCGTGGGCCTCGGAGCCGACGTAGTCCACCGCGCAGTCCACCATCGGCTCGCCGAGGATGTCGTTCACGGCGTCCTGCAGGTTCTCCGTGACGGAGAGGTCGATGGTCTCGCAGCCGTGCTTGCGCACCAGCTCCAGACGCGAGGCGTCCTGGTCGCCCACGATGATGCACGAGGCGCCCAGCAGTCGAGCGGCGGCCGCGGCGCACCGGCCCACGGGGCCGGCGCCGGCGATGTAGACGGTGGAGCCGGGCTTGGCGCCGGCCGCCATGAGACCGTGGAACGCCGTGGGGAGGATGTCGGAGAGCACGGCCAGATCCAGGATCTTCTCCATCGCCTGCTCCTGGTCCGGGAAACGCAGCAGCTGGAAGTCGGCGTACGGCACGAACAGGTACTCGGCCTGTCCGCCCTGGAAGTTGCCCAGATTGAAGCCGTAGGCGGCGCACGCCTGCTCCGGGTTGGCGGTCTCACACACCTCGGTACGGCCGGCGCGGCAGTTGCGGCAGCGGCCGCAGGCCACGTTGAACGGCACGGAGACGAGGTCGCCCTCCTTGAGGAACTGGACGTCGCTGCCGACCTCCAGCACCTGACCGGTCATCTCGTGACCCAGCACCATGCCCTCGGGCACGGGGAAGGAGCCGCGGTAGATGTGCAGGTCGCTGCCGCAGATGTTGGTCGCGACGATCTTGAGGATGACGCCGTGCGGGGCGGCGGAGCCGTCAGGCATCTCCAGCTTGGGGAAGTCCAGCTCGTCGACGCGCACGTCCTTGATGCCGTGGAATGCCACGGCGCGGTTCTTGGTGGTCATGAAACTGTTCCCTTTCTGTCTCCAGCGAGGACCGGGTGAGGCGGAAGCCGGAACGGCCCCGCGGGGACACCCCCGTCCTGCGCTGGTCGGCAACACTAGGGGCCGGGAGGAGCCAGAGGAAGGATCGCCCGCCACCGCACCACCTGGCCTCGGCCATCGTGCGGGCGTCGGAGGACCGCAGGCCCCGGAATTCCTGGTCAGAGACGCTCTCGGGCCGCGGCGTCGACGCCGTGGCGGGAGCGCACCCGCCAGGCCTCGAGGACCGCGGGGTCGGTGGGCCGGGTCACCAGGCTGAGGAGGACGTACACGACGGCGGAGGCGGCCAAGCCGACGTAGATCGGCTCGTTCGCGAAGACGCCCTCGAAGGGCTCGGCCGCGTTCATCTCGAGCCAGCCCATGGTGCCGAGGGTGCCCACCGTCCCGACCACCATGGACCACAGGGCCGCCGTGCCGGTGCCGCGCTTCCACACGAGGCCGCCGACGATCGCGACGAACAGGCCGCCCACGAGGATGTCGTACGCGATGGTCAGGGCCGCCACCACGTCCGGGACGACGATCGCCAGCCCCAGCACGACGGCGCCGAGCAGCAGCACCCATCCGCGGTTCGAGGCGAGCTCCGCCGCGGTCTCCGGGGCCTCGTCCTCGGTGGTGGCGCCGTCCTCGGAGGCGGCGGCCTCGCCGCGGAGGATCGGGAGGATGTCGGTGCGCATCACGGTCGAGGCCGCGATGATCGCCCCCGAGGCGGTGGACATCATGGCCGCGACGGCGGCCGCCAGGGCCACGCCGCCGACGCCGACGGGCAGCAGGTTCTGGGCGACCCACGCGAACACGTCGTCCTTGGCGGCGATGTCCGCGGTGACGGTGCGGGCAGCCATGCCGATCACAGCGCCCGCGACGCCGTACACGATGCAGTACAGACCCGCGGTGGCGCCGCCGATCTGCGCCACGCGCGGGGAGCGGGCCGTGAACACACGCTGCCAGACGTCCTGGCCGATCAGCAGGCCGAGGGTGTAGACCACGAAATAGGTGACGATCGACTGCACGCCGATCCCGTCCCAGCTGAAGAACTCGGTGCCCAGGCGTTCCTGCATGGCACCCCAGCCGCCGGCGTTGGCCAGGGAGATGGGGAGCATGAGGGCGAACAGGCCGACGGTCATGATGAGGAACTGGGCCATGTCCGCCAGGGTGATGGACCACATGCCGCCGAGCACGGAGTAGGCCAGCACGATGCCGCCGCCCACCAGGACGGACAGCCAGCGGTCCCAGCCGAAGAGCACCACGAAGATCGACGCGTAGGCGCCGGTGGAGGTGGCGGCGAGCATGAGCGTGTAGGCGAGCATCACGAAGGAGGAGGCGTGGGAGGCCCCGCCGCGGCCGTACCGCAGGCGCAGCATCTGCGAGACGGTGTAGATCTTCAGGCGGGCGAGGATCGGGGCGAACGCCACCGACAGGATGAGCACGCCGACGCCGATGGCGGCCACGAGCCACGCGCCGGAGAGCCCGAACTCGTACCCCAGGCCGACGCCGCCCACGGTGGAGGCGCCGCCGAGCACGACGGCGGCCATGGTGCCGGTGAACAGCACCGGCCCGAGGCGACGGCCCGCCACGAGGTAGTCCTCCGAGCTGGCGGCGCGGGTCTTGCCCCACCAGCCGAAGGCGAGCATGCCGACCAGGTAGACGGCGACGATGGTCAGGTTGAGGGTCACGGGTGGTCCTTGGGGCGAGGAGATCCAGGGCGCCGGGGATGCGGAGGCGCTGTGGGTGGGCGGGGCGCGGCCGGCGTGTTGCCGATCACACGATCGGGGTCTACGGTAAACACCTGTTGCATCCCAGGCAACATGTCGTCCAGGGTGACACCGCGACGTCGCCGGACGCGAGGAAGGAACGCGATGAAGGCCCTCCCGCTCGAGACCGCGCCGGGCCAGGCGCTGATCGGCCGCCGGTTGCGCGCGCTGCGCGAGGCGCGGCGGCTCACCGTGGCCCAGCTGGCCGAGGCGGCCGGCGTCAGCAAGGGCTTCCTCTCCCGCCTCGAGCGGGACCTGACGAGCCCGTCCGTGAGCACGCTCGTCACCCTGTGCCAGGTGCTCGGCGCGAGCCCGGGCGACGTCCTGGACGCGCCCGAGGTGACGGTCGTGCGCCTCGCCGACGCCCCCGCGATCAGCCTCGGCGGCGAGGGCATCCGCGAGCGCCTCATCACCCCGCGCGGTCGTCGCGACCTGCAGATCCTGCGCGCGGACATCGCGCCGCACGGCCGCGGGGAGGCGGAGCTGTACACCGTGGACTGCCGCATGGAGGCGGTGCACGTGGTCACCGGCCGCCTCGAGCTGCGGACCACCGAGGCCGTGCACCTGTTGGAGGAGGGGGACACCGTCACCCTTCCCGGCCGCGAGCCTCACTCGTGGGCCAATCCGGACGACCGCCCCGCCGTCGTGCTGTGGACCCTCGTGGGCCACGCCTGAACCCGTCCGGCGCGGCCGCACCTGACAGGCCGCACCGACCAGACCGAACCGAACCACCCAGAGAGGTCATCCAGATGCTCGAGATCCCCCGCGTCGAGGACAACGGCCGCCTCGGCCCCGTGAACTCCGCCCTCGTGCCCCGCTACGGCGGCGCCCCCACCTACGCGCTGCTGCCGCGCCTGGACGAGGCGGCCGCGGCCGGCGTCGCCCCGGAGATCAAGGTGGTCGGCGTGCCGTTCGACGCCGGCGTCTCCTACCGCCCCGGTGCACGCTTCGGGTCCGGCCACGTGCGGCAGTCCTCGCGGCTGCTGCGCCCGTACAACCCCGCCACGGACACCTCGCCCTTCGCGCAGGCCCAGGTGGTGGACGCCGGGGACATGGCGGTGAACCCGTTCAACATCGGCGAGGCCATCGAGGCGATCCAGCAGGACGCGATGGACCTGACCGAGGACGGCGCCTCGCTCATGACCATCGGCGGCGACCACACCATCGCGCTGCCGCTGCTGCGGGCCGCGTCGGCCCGCGCCGGCGAGCCCGTGGCCCTGCTGCACTTCGACGCCCACCTGGACACGTGGGACACCTACTTCGGCGCCGAGTACACCCACGGCACGCCGTTCCGCCGCGCCGTGGAGGAGGGGATCCTGGACACCGAGGCCATCTCGCATGTGGGCACCCGCGGCCCGCTCTACGGCAAGAAGGACCTCGACGACGACCACCGCATGGGCTTCGGCATCGTCACCTCCTCGGACGTGTTCCGCAAGGGTGTGGACGAGATCGTGGACCAGCTGCGCCAGCGCATCGGGGGTCGGCCGCTCTACATCTCCGTGGACATCGACGTCCTCGACCCGGCACACGCGCCGGGCACCGGCACCCCCGAGGCCGGCGGCATCACGAGCCGCGAGCTGCTCGAGATCCTGCGCGGGCTGCGCGGCCTGGACATCGTGGGTGCCGACCTGGTGGAGGTCGCCCCGGCCTACGACCACGCCGAGCTGACCGGCGTCGCCGCGTCCCACGTGGCCTACGACCTGATCACCCTGATGGCCGACCGCCGCGCCTCCCGCGCAGCTGCCGGAGAGGAGCAGGGCCGATGAGCGCGGAGCAGGCGACGACGGCGGCCCCGCGGCGCAACGGCGGCGACCTGGCCGTGGAGACGCTCCACGCCCTGGGCGCGCGGACGGTCTTCGGCATCCCGGGCCAGCACGCCCTGGGTCTCTTCGATGCACTGTCCCGCTCCCCGCTGGAGTTCGTCTCGAACCGCGTGGAGAACAACGCCGCCTTCGCCGCGGACGGGTACGCCCGCGGCACCGGCGAGGTGGGCGTCCTCTTCCTGTCCACCGGCCCCGGCGCGCTCACCTCGCTCGCCGGCCTGCAGGAGGCCTACGCCACCGGCGTGCCCCTGGTCGTGGTGGCCTCCCAGATCCCGCTCTCCGGGCTCGGCGCCCGCCGCAAGGGCATGCTCCACCAGCTGGACGACCAGAAGGCCTCCGCCCGCAACGTCACCAAGGCCCAGTTCACGGTGCACCACGCCTCGGGCATCCCCTCGGCCATCCAGGACGCCTGGGCGGAGGCCGTCACCGTGCCGCAGGGCCCGGTGTGGGTCGAGATCCCGCAGGACGTGCTGCTCGGCGAGGTCTTGGTGCCCCCGGTCGAGGACGCCCTCGCCGTGCCCTACGACCACCCGCCGCGCGCCGAGCTCGTGGACGAGTCCGTGCGCTGGCTGCGCGACGCCCAGCGGGTGGCGATCGTGGCCGGCGGCGGCGTGCGCCGCTCCGGCCGCGCCGCGATGGAGAGCCTGCGGGAGGTCGCGGAGCTGCTGCAGGCGCCCGTGGTCTGCTCGCCGGGCGGCAACACCGCCTTCCCGTGGGAGCACCCGCTCAGCCTCGGCGGCTGGGTGGAGGACCGCCTCGTCACGGACCTGCTCGAGGACGCGGAGGTGCTGCTGGTGGTGGGCTCCTCGCTCGGCGAGGTCACCTCGAACTACTTCACGCTCGAGCCGCGCGGCCGCCTCATCCAGGTGGACGCGGAGCCGCGCGTGCTGGAGACCAACCACCCCACACTCGGCGTGCGCGCCGACGCCGGCCAGGCGCTCGAGGCCCTCGCCGCGGCCCTGCGGGAGTCCGGCCCGGTGGCCGAGGACGCGCCCGTCTGGCACGGCCGCACCCCGGCCGAGGTGGTCGCCGAGACGATGGGGCGGGTCGCCGCCCGCCTCGACGCCCAGGACCTCGGCGTGGAGCGCCGGTTCATGGCGGACATCCGCGCCGCCGTCCCGTCGACCATGCAGACGTACTGGGACATGACCATCGCCGCCTACTGGGCGTGGAACTGCTGGGACGCGCAGGACGGCGAGTTCCACTCGGCGCAGGGCGCCGGTGGTCTCGGCTACGGGTTCCCGGCCGCGTTCGGCGGCGCGGTGGGCCTGGCCCACCAGGGCCGCACCGGGATCGACGGGCGCGTGCTCGCCGTGGCCGGCGACGGCTCGGCCATGTACTCGATCGCCGAGCTCGCGGCGGCCCGCCAGCACGACGCGGCGGTGACGTGGCTGATCATCGACGACGGCGGGTACGGCATCCTGCGCGAGTACATGGAGGGCGCGTTCGGCAAGGCCACGGCCACCGAGCTCGACCGGCCGGACTTCCAGGCCCTCGCCGCCTCCTTCGGCGTGCCCGCCGAGACGGTGGGAGTGGAGGACGTGCGCGGCGCGCTCGAGCGCGCGTTCCAGGCGGACGGGCCGAACGTCGTCGTGGTCCAGACCCGCCTGGCCATGTGGGCGCCGAGCCACCTGGGGGAGGCCCCGGAGGTCTGAGGCGGCCCGGCCCCGCGCGGCGTCAGTCGGTCTGGGACTCGTTGCGCTCCGGGTGGGTGCCGAACACGAAGTGGCGGCCGGACACGCGCTGGACGTCCACGCGGACGTAGAAGTCCTTCAGCGTCGGCACCCACGGCTCGATGCCGAGGGACTCGGCCTCCGCGATCTCCGCCTCCGTGTCCAGGCGGCGCGCGGTGCCATGCACGAGCACGGACCAGGCCTGGTCGGCCAGGATCCCGTCGGCCTGCACCACGACGCGCGGGTTCACCGTGAGCTCGGCGAGCTTCGAGCCGGGCGCGGTGCGGAAGTAGATGGCGCCGTCGTGGGCCCGCACGTTCACCGGCACGATGTCCGGCCGCCCGTCCACGGCCAGCCCGAGGCGCGCGTGGCGCACGCGGCGCAGCAGTCGCCAGACCTGGTCCTCGTCCAGCACCAGGACGGCCTCACCGTCCGGGTGCTCGAACATCAGGTGGTCCCCGGGCTCCGCGACGGGGTCGGGGCGCTGCATCGACGGGGCGTCGGCGGTGTCGTGGTGCTGCGGGGTCATCGGGGCCTCCTGGCGTGCCGGGACGGGCGCCGTCGGGCGCGGCGCTGAGATCGGGCTCACACCCACTCTAGACATGGTCGGCCGCCCGCGAGGCGACGATGTCGCCCAGCACCGCCGCCGTCGTCGGCACCTCGCGGCCCGGGGCGACGGCGAGCGCGAACGGGCACGTGTGGGCGCGCGGGCCGTCGTCGACGAGCCGACCCGACGACGGCGCGGCCGGGTCCGGCGTGAGCCACCTGCCCCCAGCGCGGCGCAGGATCAGCTGCCCCGCCGCGACGTCCCACGGCTTGGTGTCCACGTACAGCGCGGCGTCGGCCCAGCCCGCCGCCGCGTAGGCCAGCTCGAGGGCGCCGGAGACCGTCCGCCGCACGGTCGCGTGGGCGCTGACGAGCCGGCCGAAGCGGCGCAGCGCGTCCTCGCCCTCGAGGGCCAGCGCCTCGCCCGCAGGGTAGGAGGTCACCAGGTTCTGGGCGCGCTCGCCCCCGGCCGGGGCCGGCCGAGCGACGTCGGCGAGCGGCCGCTCGGCCACGCCCGGCCGGGCGAGCCACGCGCCGTCGTCGTCCGCGGAGAAGGCGAGCCCGGACACCGGGTCCAGCACGACGCCGGCCACCACCTCCCCGTCCACGGCGGCGGCGACGGACACGGAGAACATCGCGAAGCCGTGCGCGAAGTTCGAGGTCCCGTCGACGGGGTCCACGATCCACGTCAGCCGAGCGGCCTCGCCCGCGCCGTCGCGGGCGCCGAGCTCCTCGCCGAGGACGGCGGAGCCGGGGACCGCCGTCGTGAGCGCCGCGACGAGCCGGGCCTCCGTGCGCCGGTCGTGGACCGTCACCAGGTCGTGGTGCGTGCTCTTGGCCTCCGGCCCCGGACCGGCCGCGGACGGGCTGCGGAAGGCGGCGGCGAGGTCCGCGGACACCGCGCCGGCGGCGTCGAGGGCGATGCGGCGCAGGGCCGCGGGGGAGGGGACGGGCGCGCTCATGCCCCGAGCCTAGGCCGGTCCGCTGCCGGTCCGGGGCCGGGCCACCCCAGGGCGGGGCTGCCCCCGGTCCGGGCCGCCGGCCCGGGCGTCCCCGACCCGCGCGGGGGAGAATGGGGCCGACCCCGAGCCACGACCCCCGAGCGACGAGGAGACTCCCCGTGACCGAGCACCCCCTCCCGAGCCCCGGCGAGGACGAGATCACCCTCACCGGCCCCCAGGCGCCCACCCCGCAGCGCGTGGCCGCCGTCCGGGCCCTGCGCACCCTCCTCGCGGAGGGCTACGCCACCGCCGAGGCGCCCGTCGCGGTGACGGGCGCCGGCTGGCCCGACTACGACGCGCGCGTGCTGCCCGGCCTCGCCGCCGCCCAGGAGCTGGCCGGCGTCGACGTCGACTACCTGCGCCACGTGGACCGCGTCAGCGACGCCGGGATCGCCGCCGCCTCCCTCGCCGACCTCGGCACCCTGTTCACCTACGTGCTGCGCGGCGAGCGGTTCTCCGAGGGGCACATCGGCGCCGCCCTCGCCAACGGCAAGGTGGGCCGCATGCTGGACCGCCTTGCCGAGCTGGTCCCGCAGGTCCGCTGACGGCGGGGCGTGCGGGATACTGGGGGTCATGTCCGCAGCATCCGACGCCGCCCCCGTCTTCCCGCGCCGCACGCGCCTGGCCGCCCCGGGGGACCCCACCCCCGTGGAGAACGTCGCCACGCACCTGCAGGAGGGGTGGAACCGGTGGCACCGCTCCCGCGCTCTGCGCGCCGGCCACGTGCCCACCATCATGGCGTTCACCGGCTACGGCAGCACCAGCTGGGTGCGGATCCTCTCCCGCGTGGTGATCGCCCCGGACGAGGAGTTCCTCAACGGCCGCCGCATCTCCAAGATGGTCGCGGACGGGGTGCGCGGCTGGCGCAACTTCGTGGCCCCGCCCATGGCCTACGCCGAGGTCGAGGTCGAGGTGGGCGGCACCCGCACCACGGTCCGCACGGACCGCATGGGCGTGGTGGACGCCGTCCTGGACGTGGAGATGGAGCCCGGCTGGCGGACCGCCACCCTGCACGTGGGCGACGACGAGCACGTCACCATGGACCTCTACATCTGCCATCCCGACGCGCGCATCGGCCTCGTCTCGGACATCGACGACACCGTGGTGGTCACCTCCCTGCCGCGCCCCCTGCTGGCGGCCTGGAACTCCTTCGTGATCGACGAGCACGCCCGCACGCCCACCCCGGGCATGGCGGTGCTGCTGCGCCGGGTCGCCGAGCTCGAGCCCAAGGCCCCCGTGCTCTACCTCTCCACCGGCGCGTGGAACGTGGCCCAGACCCTCACCCGCTTCCTCGGGCGCAACCTCTACCCGCTGGGCGCGCTGCTGCTGACCAGCTGGGGCCCCACCAAGGACCGCTGGTTCCGCTCCGGCCAGGAGCACAAGAAGACCCAGCTCGAGCGGCTCGCCGAGCAGTTCCCGGACATCAAGTGGATCCTCGTGGGCGACGACGGCCAGCACGACCCCGAGATCTACGCCGACTTCGCGCAGCGTCACCCGGACCGGGTCGCGGCGATCGTGATCCGCCAGCTCACCCCCTCCGAGGCGCTCCTCGCCGGCGGCCGCGCGGAGGACACCCGCCGGTCCACCCCGGGCATCCCGTGGTGCTACGGCCCGGACGGCGCCTCGCTGTCCAACCAGCTCGAGGACCTCGGCATCCTGCCCGTGGGCTTCGTGGACGTCCAGCCCGAGGGCTGGAAGGAGGACATCCTCGGCGACGACGAGGTGCTCTCCGCCGCCGAGCACGGCGCCGCCGCCCTGGGCGACGAGGCCGACGCCCCGGACACGGCCGCCGAGCCGCGCGTGCCGGCGGGCGAGGCGGCCGTGGGGGACGGCGCTGCGGACGAGGCGGAGGCGGACGAGGCGGAGGCGGCCGAGGCGGGCGGCTCCCGATGACCGGGCCCCGCGCCGTCGAGGTCCGCATCCCCCTGCGCTGGGCGGACATGGACGCGTACGGCCACATCAACAACATCGCCGTGGTGCAGCTGCTCGAGGAGGCCCGCGTGGCGGCCTTCGGCGTGCCCGCCAACACGGGCGCCGGCGGGGGAGAGGCCCCGCCGATCGACCTGCTGGAGGGCGTGGCCCCCGGCGTGCGCACGTTCATCTCCGAGCACACCGTGAAGTACCGCGCCCAGATGCCGTACCGGCCGGTGCCGCTGCGCGTCGTCGTGAGCGTGGAGGCCGTGAAGGCGGCCTCCGTGCACGTGGGCTACGCCCTGCACGACGGCGTGGACGACACCCTCTGCGCCACCGCCTCCTCCGTGATGGTGTTCGTGGACGGCGCGACCGGACGGCCCGTGCGGGTGACCCCCGAGCAGCGGGCGGCGCTGCAGGGCTGATCGGGGCCGCGCGGTCCCCTCCCGCACCCGAGGAACAACCGACGCCCAGCGACATCACCGCCGTTCTGCCCGACGGTGATGTCGCTGGGCGTCGGTCGGTTCGGGGCGAACCGTTCGCGGCACGCCCGCCGCGGTGAGGATCCGGGCCAGCCGCTCGGGCGCCCTGAGGTCCTCCCAGGTCCAGTGCGCGACTGCGCGCGTGACCAGCTGCAGGGCGACCTCCCGCTCCTTCTCCCTCCGGATGCTCGCGCGGCGGGCGGCGTCGTCCCCGCGGTGCAGGCCGAGATCGTACTTGCCGATCCCGTCGAACTCCCCGGCCACGCGCGCGTCCGCCCACCAGAAGTCGGTTCGGGCCACCTCCCGGCCCGTCGCGTCCCGGTGCTGCAGTGCCGTCGGCGCCGCGAACCCGAGCTCGTGCATCAGGGCGCGGCTGTAGGACTCCCCGGCGGACTCGGACCCGGCCGCCGCGAAGGACCAGGTGCGCTCGAGCCTCTCCCGCGCGGCCCGGGTCGGCAGGGCCTCCTCGGCGGCCTGCGCCCAGGACTACGCCTCCGGGTGGGTGGCGAGCAGGACGTCCAGGGGCGCGACGGCATCGCGGAACGGCGTCGCCGCGCCCAGCACCAGGAGCAGCGTGGCCGACGCGTCGGCCAGGCCCCAGCCGAGGCCGGTGCCGTCCGAGAGGCGGATCTCCACCGGTTCCGGCGCCGTGCTCGGCGCCTGCGGGAGGCCCCACCGGGGACGACGTCGCGGCGGGCGGGGGAGTCGACCACCCGTGGCGAGCAGTGCGGGAGAGAAAGGCCGGGACGTGAGCGGGGCGGCGCCGCGGTGCCCGGGCGAGGTGGCCCGCAGGTCGAGGGCGGGCAGCTCGAGGGCGACGGGCAGCCCCCGCAGTCGGGCGGCGGTCAGCCCGGTGAACACGGTGGCCGGCCGGGCGAGCGCCAGGGCGGCCGCGGACGCGGTCGACCGGTCCCACGGGCTCAGCGCCGTCCAGGTGGGCGCCGGCAGGTACACGCCCGCGGCGAGGCGGACGAGGTCGCCGCGGGTCCAGGCGCGCTCGAGTCGGCGTCGGGCGGCCAGGTCCTCCCGGCGGGCCGCGCACAGCAGCGGCCCGGTCCCGGGGCGGAGGTCGGCGACGTCGGCGAGCGCGGTCATGCCGCCAGTGTGCGGACCCGGTGGGCCGCCGTCGTCGTGGGGAACGGCGCCCGTGGTCGACGCGCCGGGAGAGCGCCCCTGTGCAGGAGCCGACGACGACCGCGCAGCGTCCCCGTCGTGCCCATGCGCTGCCCTCCTGGAAAGACCGACGCGCAGCGACATCACCGCCGGTCGGAACGGCGGTGATGTCGCTGCGCGTCGGTCGGGCGAACTCGGGCGGGGCCGCCCCGCCCGGTGTGAGGCCGGCGGTACTGTTCGGCCATGACGCCCGAATCGCCGTCCCCGTCCGGCCGCGCATCGCGGGACCGCATCCTCCTGATGGTGGCAAGCCTGAGCTGGGCGGCCGTGTTCCCGGGCGGGCTGCTCGCGCCCCTGCTGATCCCGCCGGACCGGCTGGCCGCCGACGCCGTCCCCTTCGTCCTGGCCCAGGGGGTGCTGACGGCGCTGCCGCTGCTGGGAGCGGTCGCGGCGCTGATGATCGGCTCGCGTCCGGACCGGCGAAGCGTCACGGGCCTGATCGTCGCGGCGCTGCTCGCCCAGGCCGTCGCCTCCGCCGGGCGGGTGATGTCCGGGGTGCCGCCGGACGGGATCGGGCTGGTGTGGATCCAGTGGGCGGGCGAGCTGGCGCTGCTGGCGTGCGGCGTCGTCGCCCTGCGCCGCGCCGCGCTGCCCTCCTGAAAGGACCGACGCGCAGCGACATCACCGCCGTTCGGAACGGCGGTGATGTCGCTGCGCGTCGGTCGAAGGGAGGGAGCCCCGGCGAGGGGTCAGACCACGCCCTGGGCGATCATCGCGTCGGCCACCTTGATGAAGCCGGCGATGTTCGCGCCCGCCACGTAGTTGCCGGGGGTGCCGTACTCCTCGGCGGTCTCGACGCAGCGGTCGTGGATGTCGCGCATGATCGCCTCGAGGCGGTCGTGCGTGTACTCGAAGTTCCACGAGTCGCGCGAGGCGTTCTGCTGCATCTCCAGTGCGGAGGTGGCCACGCCGCCGGCGTTGGCGGCCTTGCCCGGGCCGAAGAGCGTCTTCGCGTCCAGGAACAGGCGGGTGGCGGCCTCGGTGCAGGGCATGTTGGCGCCCTCGGCCACGGCCTTCACTCCGTTGCCCAGCAGGGTCTTGGCGGCGGACTCGTCCAGCTCGTTCTGGGTGGCGCACGGCAGGGCCACGGTGCCCTCGACGTCCCACACGGAGCCGCCGGCCACGTAGCGGGCGCGGCCGCCCTTGCGCTCGACGTACTCGGAGACGCGGGCGCGCTCGACCTCCTTGATCTGCTTGAGCAGGTCCAGGTCCAGGCCGTCCGGGTCCACGATGTAGCCGGCCGAGTCGGAGGCGGTGAGCACGGTGGCGCCCAGGGACGCGGCCTTCTCGGCGGCGTAGATGGCCACGTTGCCGGAGCCGGAGATCAGCACCTGCTGGCCGTCCATGGACTCGCCGCGGGTCTTGAGCATGGAGTCCGCGAACATGACGGCGCCGTAGCCGGTGGCCTCGGTGCGCACGAGCGAGCCGCCCCAGGTCAGGCCCTTGCCGGTGAGCACGCCGGCCTCGAAGCGGTTGGTCAGGCGCTTGTACTGGCCGAACATGTAGCCGATCTCACGGCCGCCCACGCCGATGTCGCCGGCCGGGACGTCCGTGTGCTCGCCGATGTGGCGGTGCAGCTCGGTCATGAATGACTGGCAGAAGCGCATGATCTCGCGGTCGGACTTGCCGGCCGGGTCGAAGTCGGAGCCGCCCTTGCCGCCGCCGATGGGCATGCCGGTCAGGGAGTTCTTGAAGATCTGCTCGAAGCCCAGGAACTTGATGATGCCCAGGTACACGGAGGGGTGGAAGCGCAGGCCGCCCTTGTAGGGGCCGAGGGCGGAGTTGAACTCCACGCGGAAGCCGCGGTTGACCTGGACCACGCCGTTGTCGTCGATCCACGGCACGCGGAAGATGATCTGGCGCTCCGGCTCGCAGAGGCGGTGCAGGACGCCGGCCTCGACGTACTGGGGGTGGCGCTCCATCACGGGGTCCAGGGCCTCGAACACCTCGGACACGGCCTGGTGGAACTCGGCCTCGCCGGGATTGCGCGCGAACACCTCGTCGCGCAGGGTCTCGAGGGCGTGGTTCATGATGTCCTCCTCGGACGTGGGGGTCGTGGTGCCCCGCGGTGCTCGCGCCGTCGCGTGTCGCCGTCGGAGGGCAGCCGCGATCGCAGGAGCGGCCACGGTGCCTGCCCGCCATCCTGGCAGGCCCCGGGCTGCATTACCACATTGATACGGGCGCCACGCCTCTCCGCCATGCCCCTCCGCCGCACGCAACGCCACGCCGCTCGCCCGCCACGCCGCACACACGTCCGGCGCCCGGCCCCGGCCGGCGTCAGCCGAAGACGCGCGCGGTCAGCTGGGAGGGCATGGCCAGCAGGCGGCGGGCCAGCTCCGTGCGGCGGCGGTCCTGCACGGCGACGGCCTTCTCGTAGTACCCCACCAGCTGCTCGCACAGCACCGGCCAGGTCCGGCCCTGCACGGACGCCCAGGCGGCCTCCGCGAAGGCGGACCGCTTGACGTCGTCGTGGGCCAGGTCCGCCACGTGACGGCGCAGCTCGTCGAGCTCGCCCGGCGGGTAGAGCCAGCCGGTGCGCGAGGGGTCCACGATGTCCAGGGGGCCGCCGCGGCCCACGGCGACGACGGGCACGCCCGAGGCCATGGCCTCCTGCAGGGTCTGGCCGAAGGTGTCCGACTCGCCGGGGTGCACGAACAGGTCCAGGCTGGCCACGTGCCGGGCGAGGTCCTCCCCGCCCTGGAAGCCGGCGAAGTGCGCGCCGGGCAGACGGCGCTCGAGCTGCTCGCGCAGCGGGCCCGAGCCGATGACCACCAGGCGGGTGCCCGGCAGGTCGGAGAGCACGCGCAGGTCCTCGACCTGCTTCTCGTGCGCGAGGCGCCCCACGAAGCCGATGAGCCGCTCCCCGTGGGGGGCGAGCTCGGCGCGCAGCGCGTCATCACGCTTGGCGGGGTGGAAGCGGCGCGTGTCCACGCCGCGCCCCCACAAGTGCACGCGGCGCACGCCGGCGGCGTGCAGCTGGCGCACGGTGAACGACGACGGCGCGAGCGTCAGCGTGGCCGTATTGTGCAGGCGGGCCACGTGGCCCCACAGGACGTCCTCGAGCCACGGGGCGCCGTAGCGGGCCGCGTAGCCGGGGACCTCCGTCTGGTAGACGGCCACGGAGGGGATGCCCAGCTCCTCGGCCGCCTGCACCGCGCGCCAGCCGAGCACGAAGGGGGAGGCGATGTGCACCACGTCCGGGCCGAACGCGGTGAGGATCCCGCGCAGCCGGCCCACGGTGCCGGCGGCCACGCGCACGGAGGAGTAGCCGGAGAGGGGCACGGAGGGCAGGGCGTGCACGGGGAAGCCCTCGACCTCGCGGGGGGCCTGGCCCTCGCCCGCCCGCTGCGTCCAGCCGGCGGACCACGAAGCGGCGGGGGCGATCACGATCGCCTCGTCGCCCCGCTCCCGCAGGTGACGCAGCACCTGGAGGATCGAGTGGGTGACCCCGTTCATGTGGGGCAGGAACGATTCGGCGACCACGGCAACACGCACGCTCCGGACGCTAGGCGGCCACGGCCACGCCCCGGGCACCGGTCGGCGACGCGGCGGTGGCCGGGGGGTGAACCTTCGGGGCCCGCGCCCCGTCCAGGGGGCACCCGGACTCGGGTGGCACCATGGACGGGTGAGCTCCCGCCCCGCCGCGCCCCGCCTGTTGCGCCCCGTCCCCCTGCCCCTGTGGCTGCAGGGGGTGGTCGAGGCGCTCGTGACCGCGCTGCTGAGCCTGCTGGCCGTGATGATCCCGACCCTGGCCGTGTGGGCCACCGGCGGGTTCCAGCGGCCCACGATCGAGGGCGCCCTCCAGGTGGGCGGCACCCTGTGGCTGGCGCTGCACGCGGTGCCCGTCACGGTGGCCACCCTCCTCCCGACGGCCGAGGGCCACGTGCTCTCGGGGACCGCGTGGCTGGTCCCGTGGGGCCTGACCCTGATCCCGCTCCTGCTCTCCTGGCGGGCCGGCCGCCGCCTGGCCCGCGCCTCCTACCGGGACCAGGCGTGGCAGGCGTTCGCGGGGGCCGTGGTCGGCTACGCGCTCGCGGGCCTGACGGTGGCCTTCCTGCCGGGCACCCCAGAGCTGCGCGTGAGCCCGTGGGCCGCCGCCCTGCTGCCGGCCCTGCTGTTCGGGATCGCGGCGCTCGCCGGCGCCCGGCGCGAGGCGGGCACGTGGGCGCACCTGATCGGCCTGGACCTGACGGAGCGGATCGCCCGCCGCTCCCAGTACGAGCGCTGGGCCGGGTCCTACGCGTGGTCCGTGGTCCGGGCCGCCGTCGTCGCCCTGCTGGTGCTGGCGGCGCTGAGCGCCCTGCTCGTGGCGGTGCGTCTGGCGGTGGAGTGGCCGGCGGTGGTCACCCTGGCCCAGGCGATCGACGCCGGCCCGTTCGGCGGCCTGCTGCTGGCGGTCCTGCAGATCGGCTGGCTGCCCACGCTCACGGGCTGGGCGATCGCGTGGACCGCGGGCCCGGGGTTCTCCGTGGGCTCGGACAGCCTCTACTCGGTGTTCGGGGCGACGCCGGCCGCCGCCCCCGCCCTGCCCGCGCTGGGGGCGCTGCCCGCCGCCTGGGCGCCGTGGCACCCCCTGTTCCTGGCCGTGCCGATCGCCGCCGGCGTGGCCGCCGGCGTGTGGCTGCTGCGCGAGGGGGAGAACCACCTGGACGACTGGCTGGACGCCCGCACCGGCCACCGCGCCGTGTCCCTCGCGCTGTCCACGCTGGCCCTGGCCGTGCTGACCGGGCTGCTCGCGGGCCTGCTGCTGCTGGTGCCGCTGGCCCTCACCTCGGGCACGCTCGGGGTCGGCACGCTGACGGACATCGGGGCGAACGTGTGGGCCGTGTGCGCGGCCGTGGCCGGGTGGGTCGCGCTGGGGTGCGCCGCCGGCTACCTCGTGGCGCTCGCGCTCGCGGGACGCCGCTTCATTCCGCCGGCCGAGGCCGCCGTGGCGGCGGAGCGCCCCCGGCCGCGCCGGTCCCGGGACTGAGCCGGACCGCCTCCGACGCCGGAGGCCAGGACGCCGGCAGTCCGGGCTCCGGCAGTCCGGGCTCCGGCAGTCCGGGCTCCGGCAGCCCGCACTCCGGTTCAGGGCCGCAGCTGCGGCACGCCCGTGCGCTCCTCCACGGCGCGGGTGAAGGCGTCCGCGCACGCCTGCTGCGCCCGGACGGTCAGGGCCGAGGAGGTGCACCGCTCCAGCTCGACCGTCGCGTCCCAGGCCAGCAGCGGCAGCGCCGCCGTCGTCGTGCCGAAGAGCGCCAGCGCCATGCCGCCGGCCGCGACCGCGCGGGGCAGCCCGGCGCGCCGCTCGCCACGGCTCGTGAGCCAGACGCGCACGCCCAGCACGAGGGCGACGAGCCCGAGGACCAGCGCCGCGAGCTTCCACGGCAGCACGAGGGAGAGGCTGAGCACCATGCCCAGCAGCGCCACGGACTGCCACAGCAGGATGCGGCCGGTGCGGGCGCGACCCGGGTCCGGGGCGTCGTCCTGCGGCGGGCGGGGCGGGGTCGAGGGGAGCGGTGCGGACACCCCCTCACCCTACGATGGGCGCATGCGCATCGTGGCCCTCGTCTCCGGTTCCGGCACCAACCTGCAGGCCGTCCTGGACGCCGTCGCGTCCGGGGCCCTCGACGTCGAGATCGCGGCGGTGGGCGCCGACGTCGCCGACGCCGGCGGCCTCGACCGCGCCCGCGCCCACGGCATCGAGACGTTCGTGGTCTCCCCGCGGGACCACGCCGACCGGCACGCGTGGGACGTGGCGCTCGCCGACGCGGTGGCCGCCCACGAGCCCGACTGGGTGCTGTGCTCCGGGTTCATGCGCATCCTCGGCGCGCCCCTGCTCGAGCGCTTCGAGGGCCGCATCCTCAACACCCACCCGGCGCTGCTGCCCTCGTTCCCGGGGGCCCACGGCGTGCGCGACGCCCTCGCCCACGGGGTGAAGGTCAGCGGCTGCACCGTGCACGTGGTGGACGCCGGCGTGGACACCGGCCCGATCCTCGCCCAGGCCGCGGTGCCCGTGCTGGACACGGACACCGAGTCCGAGCTGCACGAGCGCATCAAGGTCCAGGAGCGGGCCCTGCTGCTGCGCGTGCTCGGCGAGCTCAGTCGGCGCTGACCTCGAGGGCGCGGCCCCGGGTCTCAGGGGCCAGCGCGAGCATCGCGACGCACGCGAGCAGCACCAGGCCGCCGGTGACGGCGAACGCGGCCGGCAGCCCCATCGCCGGCACCAGCGTGCCCACGAAGAACAGCGGGCCGAGGCCCGCGCCCACCCGGGACGCCGCCGAGGCCCAGCCGAAGCCGGAGGCGCGCAGCGTCGTCGGGTAGAGCTCGGAGACGTACGTGTAGAGCACCGGGATCGCGATCTGCACCACGAACCCGAAGGCCAGCACGAGCGGCAGCACCGCGGAGGGCACGCCCAGCACGCTCGCCAGCCACACCAGAAGGGCGCTGGCGACGACGGCGCTCACCCCCAGCAGCCAGCGGCGGCCGGTGACCTCGATCAGCACGGTGGCCACCACGACGCCCAGCAGGCCGGCGGCGGCCATGCCGGAGGTCATGATGAAGGCGCGGCCCTCGGCGTAGCCGGCGTCGATGAGGAACGTCGGCAGCCACTGCAGGGCGATGTAGTAGACGACCATGATGGCCACGAACAGGGCCCAGGTCACCGCGGTGATGCGCGGGGAGAACCGCCAGACGGCGGCCAGCTGGGCGAGGACGCCGCCGGCGCGCTCCTGCTCCACCGGGGGCATGACGTACTCGCGGCGCTCGGCGCCGGTGGCCTCGACCATGCGGTCGATGACCTTGCGGGCCTCGGCCTCGCGGCCGCGGCTCATGAGGAACAGCGGGGACTCGGGGATGCCCAGGCGCACCACGAACGCGAGCAGAGCCGGCAGCACCATGGCCAGCAGCGGCAGGCGCCAGTCGCCCCACGTGCCCACGAGCCACGCGGAGACGAGGCCGCACAGCGCGGCGCCCACGGGCCACCAGCCGTCCATCGCGGCCAGGACGCGGCCGCGCAGGCGGCGCGGGGTGAACTCGCCCACGAGCGCGTAGTCCACGGGGATGGTGCCGCCCAGGCCGACGCCGGCCACGAAGCGGAACACGGCGAACCACAGCAGCGAGTCCGTCAGCGCGCCCGCGAGGGTGAACACGGAGAAGATCGCCAGCGTCCACGCGAAGGCCGCCTTGCGCCCGATCCGGTCCGCGATCGTGCCCCACAGGAACGCACCGACGGCCATGCCGATCAGGTTGGCCGTGCCGATCCACGCGGCGTCCGCCGGCGCCAGGGCCCACTCCTCGCGCAGCAGCGGGATCATCACGCCGTTGAGGGCCACGTCCCACGCGTCGAACATGAACCCGAGGCCGCCGATCAAGAAGATCCGGCCCTGCACGGACCAGCGCCAGGGCAGGTCCTGGACGATGGCCTCGCCGGTGGGCGGGGCGTCCCCGGAGCGGGCGGGGGCGACGACGGCGGGCGCGGGGTGCGCGTCGGCGTCGCCGGGGCGGGGCGGAGTGGAGGAGGCCATGGTCGGTTCCCGTTCGATCGGTGCGGTGCTCGGGTGCTGGGAGAGGCGCGTCGCACTCGTGCGCGGACCCAGGGCCATTATGCGGCCCGGCCTATGCTGGAGGACGCACCCGGACCCCCTCGAAGGAGCGCCCCTCGTGACCTCTGCCCAGCCCACCACCACCGTCCTGGACACGGTGCCCCTGAAGCGGGCCCTGATCTCCGTGTACGACAAGACCGGCCTCGAGGAGCTCGCCACCGGGCTCCACGCCGCGGGCGTGCAGATCGTCTCGACCGGCTCCACCGCCCAGCGCATCGCCGCCGCCGGCGTGCCCGTCACCGAGGTCGCCGAGGTCACCGGGTTCCAGGAGTGCCTGGACGGCCGGGTGAAGACGCTGCACCCGCGCGTGCACGCGGGCATCCTGGCGGACCGTCGTCGCGAGGACCACGTGACCCAGCTGCGCGATCTCGAGGTGGAGCCGTTCGACCTCGTCGTCGTGAACCTCTACCCGTTCGTGGACACCGTGAACTCGGGCGCCGCGGAGGACGCCGTCGTCGAGCAGATCGACATCGGCGGGCCGTCCATGGTGCGCGCGGCCGCGAAGAACCACGCGTCCGTGGCGATCGTCGTGGACCCGGCCCGCTATGGAGAGGTGGTCCAGGCCGCCCAGTCCGGCGGCTTCGACCTGCGCGCCCGCCGGCGCCTGGCCGCCCTGGCCTTCGCCCACACCGCCGGGTACGACAACGCCGTGGCCGCCTGGACCGCCGCCCACTTCGGCGAGGACACGGACGCGGACGAGATCTCCGTGTTCCCGCCCTACGCCGGCTTGTCCCTCGAGCGAGCGCAGATCCTGCGCTACGGCGAGAACCCGCACCAGCCCGCGGCACTGTACCTGGACTCCTCGGCGGCCCCCGGCATCGCGCAGGCCGAGCTGCTGCACGGCAAGCCGATGAGCTACAACAACTACGTGGACGCCGACGCCGCGGTGCGCGCCGCCTTCGACCACCCGGTCCCGGCCGTGGCGATCGTCAAGCACGCCAACCCGTGCGGTCTGGCCGTCACGGGCGAGGGCACGGACATCGCGCAGGCGCACGCCAAGGCCCACGCGTGCGACCCGGTCTCCGCGTTCGGCGGCGTGATCGCGGCCAACCGCCCCGTCACCGCCGCCATGGCCGCCCAGGTGAAGGACGTGTTCACGGAGGTGGTCGTGGCCCCGGCGTTCGAGCCCGAGGCCCTGGAAATCCTCTCCGCCAAGAAGAACCTGCGCCTGCTGAGCCTGCCCGAGGGCTTCCTGCGGGACGCGGTGGAGGCCAAGCAGGTCTCTGGCGGCATGCTGCTGCAGATCTCGGACGCGGTGGACGCGGACGGCGACGACCCCGCGACCTGGACCCTCGCCGCCGGCCCGGCCGCCGACGAGGCCACCCTCGCCGACCTGGCCTTCGCGTGGCGCGCCGTGCGCGCGGCCAAGTCCAACGCCGTGCTGCTGGCCCACGACGGCGCCACGGTCGGCGTGGGCATGGGCCAGGTCAACCGCCTCGACTCCTGCCGCCTGGCCGTCGAGCGCGCCAACACCCTGGGCGCCGCGCAGACCGGCGGGCAGGACGTGACGACGTCCGAGGTCACGACCGCCGGCGGCGCGGAGAACGTCTCCGGCGAGGGCGCCCCGGAGCGCGCCCGCGGCGCGGTGGCCGCCTCCGACGCGTTCTTCCCGTTCGCGGACGGCCTGCAGATCCTCATCGACGCCGGTGTGCGCGCCGTGGTCCAGCCGGGCGGCTCCGTCCGGGACGAGGAGGTCGTGGCCGCGGCCGAGGCCGCCGGGATCACGATGTACCTCACCGGCGCGCGCCACTTCTTCCACGGCTGACCGAGGGGTCCACGGCGGGGGCGAGCGGTCGTGGAAGGCGCCGTCCCCGGGTGGAGCTGTCCTGCCCGGTCCCGACGCGGCCCCGGGCGCCGTCGTCGTCGTGGATCGGGTGCAGGGTGCGCCCTAGTCTGAGGCCATGATGTTCGGCGGCGACATGATGCGCGACCTGATGGTGGGCTCCGGCTGGCTCGGCCTGCTGGCCTGCATGGTGCTGGGCGGGATCGCCCGGCTGCCGCTCGCGGCCGCCGGGACGCGCCGGGCCGAGGGCCGCCCGTGGGCGGTGCAGGGCGTGCTCGGATTCGGCCTGCTCGGACTGGCCCTGCTGGCCGCGCTCTCGGCGCTGGGCTCCTTCTTCGGCTTCATGGGCATCGCCTTCGCCGCCTTCATGGCGGTCGGCGGCGTGCAGGCCTTCACCGCGGGGGAGCGGGCCCGACGACGCCGCCAGGCGGAGGTCGACCACGCGGCCCGGCTGGGGGAGGCCTTCCGCGGACCCACCGGCGCCGGCTCGGGCCCCGGGCCCGAGGGAGCGCCCCCGGCCGACCCGTCGCCGGCCTGGTACCCGCGCGAGGACGGGGACGAGCGGCGCGGCTGAGGCGGGCGGCCGACGTCGTCGCGTGTCTCCACACGGTGTGACGCGTCCGGCACGGACGGTAGATTGGCGACGAGACACCAGTCCCATGCCCATCAGGGCCGCGCCACGAGCGCGGCCAGAAGGAGTGACGTTCACGCATGTCGAAGATCATCTACACGCTGACGGACGAGGCCCCCATGCTGGCCACCGCCTCCCTGCTGCCCATCGTGCGAGCCTACGCGGGCACCGCGGGCGTGGAGCTGGAGACGCGTGACATCTCCCTGGCCGGCCGCATCCTCGCCGCGTTCCGCGACGTCCTGCCCGAGGACCAGCGCACCGCGGACGCCCTCGCCGAGCTCGGCGAGCTCGTGAAGTCCCCCGAGGCGAACGTCATCAAGCTGCCGAACATCTCCGCCTCCGTGCCGCAGCTGCGCGCCGCGATCAAGGAGCTGCAGGAGGACGGCTACGCGCTGCCGGAGTACCCGGACGAGCCGAAGACCGATGAGGAGAAGGACGCGAAGGCGCGCTACGACTCCGTCAAGGGCTCCGCCGTGAACCCGGTGCTGCGCGAGGGCAACTCGGACCGCCGCGCCCCCAATGCCGTGAAGAACTACGCCAAGAAGTTCCCCCACTCGATGGGCGAGTGGACCCCGGACTCCAAGACCGCCGTCGCCACCATGGGCGCCGACGACTTCCGCTCCAATGAGAAGTCCGTGACCATGCCGGCGGACGACACCCTGACCATCGAGTTCACCGGCGCCGACGGCGAGACCACCGTGCTCAAGGAGGGCCTGAAGGTCCTCAAGGGCGAGGTCGTGGACGGCACCTTCATGTCCGCCAAGGCCCTGGACGCGTTCCTGGCCGAGCAGGTCAAGCGCGCCAAGGACGAGGGCATCCTCTTCTCCGCCCACCTCAAGGCCACCATGATGAAGGTCTCCGACCCGGTGATCTTCGGCCACGTCGTGAAGGCGTACTTCTCCGAGCTGTTCGAGAAGTACGGCGAGCAGCTCGAGGCCGCCGGCCTGAACCCGAACAACGGCCTCGCCGCCATCGAGGGCGGCCTGGACAAGCTCGACGCCGAGACCGCCGAGGGCGTGAAGAAGGCCATCGCCGCCGCCTACGAGGACGGCCCGGACGTGGCCATGGTGAACTCCGCCAAGGGCATCACCAACCTCCACGTGCCCTCCGACGTGATCGTGGACGCCTCCATGCCGGCCATGATCCGCACCTCCGGTCGCATGTGGAACAAAGACGACCAGACCCAGGACACCCTGGCGGTCATCCCGGACTCCTCCTATGCCGGCATCTACCAGGCCGTGATCGAGGACTGCAAGAAGCACGGCGCCTACGACCCCACCACCATGGGCACCGTCCCGAACGTGGGCCTCATGGCGCAGAAGGCCGAGGAGTACGGCTCGCACGACAAGACGTTCATCCTCGAGTCCGCGGGCACCGTGGCCGTGAAGAACTCCGCCGGGGAGACCCTGCTCTCCCACGAGGTTGAGGCCGGCGACATCTGGCGCGCCTGCCAGACCAAGGACGTGGCGGTGCGCGACTGGGTGAAGCTGGCCGTGACCCGCGCCCGCGCCTCCCAGACCCCCGCCGTGTTCTGGCTGGACGAGACCCGCGCGCACGACCGCGAGCTCATCGCCAAGGTGGAGGAGTACCTCAAGGAGCACGACACCGAGGGCCTGGATCTGCGCATCCTCTCCCCGGTGGAGGCCGCCAAGCTCTCGGTGGAGCGCATCCGCCGCGGCGAGGACACCATCTCCGTGACCGGCAACGTGCTGCGTGACTACAACACGGACCTGTTCCCGATCCTCGAGCTGGGCACCTCCGCGAAGATGCTCTCGGTCGTCCCGCTGCTCAACGGCGGTGGCCTGTTCGAGACCGGTGCGGGCGGCTCCGCTCCGAAGCACGTGCAGCAGCTGGTGGAGGAGAACCACCTGCGCTGGGACTCCCTCGGCGAGTTCCTCGCGCTGGCCGTGTCCTTCGAGCACGAGGCGGTCGCGAACGAGAACCACCGCGCGCAGGTCCTGGCGGACACCCTGGACGCCGCCACGGGCACCCTGCTGATCGAGGGCAAGTCCCCGCAGCGCAAGGTCGGCGAGCTGGACAACCGCGGCAGCCACTTCTACCTGGCGCTGTACTGGGCCCGCGAGCTGGCGAAGCAGACCGAGGACGCCGAGCTGGCGGCCGCGGCGAAGCCGGTCGCCGAGGAGCTGGAGGCCCAGGAGGAGACCATCCTGGCCGAGCTCAACGGCGTGCAGGGTTCCCCGGTGGACCTGGGCGGCTACTACTGGCCGGAGCTGGAGAAGGTCACCTCCGTGATGCGTCCGTCCGCGACGCTCAACGCGATCGTGGACAAGCTCTCCGTCTGATCGGCCGAGCCACCGAGGGCCCCGTCCCGGAGCGATCCGTCGCTTCCGGGGCGGGGCCCTCGGGCATCCGGGCGGCACTTTCGTGCGGGGAACGGGAGGCTTCGGCGCCGTGAGCGCGGGCGGGCCTCAGCCGGCGTGCGCGGCCTCGTGGGTCAGCAGCGCCTCCTTGGCGGCCGTCCCGTAGAGGTACTGCCCGGGGCCGCCGTCGGAGCGGACCACGCGGTGGCAGGGCACGACGACGGCGGTCAGGTTGGCGGCGCACGCGCCGCCGGCCGCGCGCACGGCCTTGGGGGCGCCGCAGCGCTCGGCCAGGCCCGCGTAGGTGACGGGCGAGCCGGGGGCGACGGCGCGCAGCGCGTCCCAGGCCCGGCGCCGGAACGCCGTGCCGGGCTGGACGACGGCCAGCGCGTCGAGCGCGGCAACGTCCCCGGCGGCGTAGGCGGCGAGGGCGTCGGCGACGGGCTGGTCCACGCCCTCGCGCGGCTCCACCGGCCGCGGGTTCATCTCGCGGTCGGCGGTCGCCGGGTCCAGGGCCTCGAGCCGGTCCATGAGCGTCTCGAGGAGGCGCCCGATGGCCGCGGCGTGCGGCTCGGCGGCCTCGGGGACGGCCACGCCGGAGGCGCGGACCGCGTCGTCCTCGGGGGAGTACACGGCCACGAGGGTGAGGTCGGTGGCTGGCAGGGCGGCGGCGGTCCAGCGCAGCTCGGGAAGCAGGTCCATCCCGTCATTGTCCTCCACGGCTCCGGCCCGGGCAGGTGTTCGCGCCTCCACCATCTGTGCCACGCTGGCCTGCATGACCGAGATCCGCGTCTTCGAGCACCGCACCCTCCTGCGCCACCCGCGTGAGGTCGTCTTCCGCTGGCTGGAGAACCCCGGCGCGCTGGAGCGGCTCACCCCGCCCTTCGCCGGCGAGGTGGTCCAGGGGCCCTCGGACGGCCTCCGTGTGGGCTCCGAGTCGCGGCTGCGCATCCAGGCCCCCGGGGCGGCCGGCCTGTTCGCCGGTGCGGCCCACGGGATGCTCACCGGCCTGCTGCCGGACGCTGTCGCCTCTCGCCTCCCCGGCGGTGCCGCGCCTGCGGTGCCGTGGAGGGCCCGCCACACGGCCTACGAGGAGGGCCGCATGTTCCGGGACGAGATGGTCTCCGGACCACTGGCCTCCTGGAGGCATACCCACCTGCTCGACGAAGCCGCGCCCGGTGAGGCGGACACGGCGGACGGGCGGCGCGGCACGGTGGTCACGGACCACATCGAGTACGCGCTTCCGGGGGAGTCCCTCATGTCCCGCGTGCCCGGTCTCGGCACGGCGGCCTCGCGCCGCACACATGAGGCCTTCGAGGCGGAGCTGGGACGCCAGTTCGCCTACCGCGCCCGCGTGATGGCCGATGACCTGGACTTCCATGCCGCCCACCCCGGCCCCCTCGTCGGCGGACCGGCCCGCACGGTCGCGGTGACGGGGTCCGGCGGACTGATCGGCCGGCAGCTCTGTGCCCTGCTCAGCGGCGGCGGGCACCGGGTCGTCCGGCTCGTACGGAGCCCGAAGAAGGCCGGTGCGCTGGATGCGGCGCTGTGGGACCCCGGCCGGGAGACCGTGGACGAGGAGGCCCTGGCCGAGGCCGACGTCGTGGTGAACCTGGCGGGCGAGCCCATCGCCGGCCGGTTCTCGGACGCGCACAAGGAGGCCGTGCATGACTCGCGCGTGCGCGGCACGCGCACCCTCGTCGACGCGCTCGCCCGGATCACCGCACGGGAGGGGGACGACGCGCGGGCGCGGGCGCTCGTGAACGGCTCGGCGATCGGGTACTACGGGGCGGACGCGGGCACGGGCCCGTTCGGCGGCGGCCTCGTGGAGGATCTGGAGCCTGGGGGCGACTTCCTCGCCGAGGTCGTCGCGGACTGGGAGGCGGAGGCCCGGCGCGCCGAGACGTCCGGCACGCGGGTGGCGATGCTGCGGACCGGCGTGGTGCTGAGCCCGGCCGGGGGCATGCTGCAGCAGGTGCTGCCGCTGTTCCTGGCGGGCGTGGGCGGGCCGATCGCGTCCTCCGGCGGCGAGAGCCACGACGGCAGCCCGTGGCTGAGCTGGATCGGGGTGGACGACATCGCCGGCGCCTTCGCCCACGCGGTGCTCGACGACGGCGTCACCGGCCCGCTGAACGCCGTGGCGCCCGAGCCGGTCACGGCAAAGGAGTTCGCCGCGATCCTGGGCCGCGTGCTGCGCCGTCCCGCCGCGGTGCCGACGCCGGGCTTCGGCCCGCGCCTGCTGCTCGGGGCCGAGGGCGCCGAGGAGACCGTCCGGGCGGACCAGAAGGCCGTAGCCGACCGGCTGCTCGCCTCCGGATACGCCATGCGCGACCCCGAACTGGAGGGCGCGCTGCGGCACGTGCTGGGGCGGTGAGCCGCCCGCGGGGCAGCGTCCGACGGGACGCTGCCCCCGTGGGTTGTCAATCCTGCAGTGCGCCGGTCTCGCGGATGAGCTGGCTCAGCGCGGTGAACGCGTCGCGGGCCAGCGCCTCCCACAGGGCAAGGGCCAGCTGGGGGAAGCCCTCCTGGAGCGCGACCATCACCTGGGCGGTGAGGACGCGCGCCGTGACCGGCCCGCGCGCGCGGACGGTGGAGGGCTGGCGGCCGGGCTGGCCGAGGGCCATCTCGCCGAACGTCATCCCCGGGGTGAGCAGGGTGCGGCGCACGCGGCGGCTGCCCGTGCCCTGGCCCGAGAGCTCCACGGTGCCGGAGACGATCACGTAGATGCCGCCGAACGGCTGGCCGGCACGGCGGATGATCTGGCCGTCCGAATAGACCCGCTCGTCCATCATGGACTCGAGCAGGCGCGCGTCGTCCGCGGAGAGGTGCTGCAGCAGGGGTGCCACGGCCGCCTCCTGGGCGTCCCGCGGCAGCAGGTGGGGGGCGTGCAGGGAGAGCAGCCGCTGCTCGGCCCACTGGGCAGCACGCGAGCGGGAGTCGAAGAACACGAACTGCGCGCCCTCGGTGGCGGGGTCCACCCCCTCGGCCTCATCCTGCAGCGGCTCGGGCAGGTCGACCTCCACGGACTCCTCGACGGCCGCCATCAGCTCCTTGATCTCCGCGGCGTCCCGGTCCACGACGACGACGTCGAGCCCGTTGCCCAGCGCGCGGGCGAACCACTGGGCCACCAGCAGCCGGGCCGGACGGGAGATGGAGCTGACCGAGCGCATGTCCACCACGAGCGTCTCGAGGGCCTCCGGCAACCCGCGGCTGACGCGGGCGATCGCGTCCACCTGGCTGAAGCCGAGGTGACCGCCCAGCTCGAGGACGTGCACGGTGTCCGCGAAGCGCCCGAGCGCCTCGAGGACGACGGCGCTGCGCACGGTGCCCGAGGGCGCCTGGTCGATCCGGTAGTGGGTGCGCAGGGCCGCGCGCGGGGAGCCGGTGACCACCGACGGGTGCAGCTCGAAGTCCTCGACGATGGTCCGCAGGGCGGCCATCGCCGCGGCGCCGAGCCCGTTCTCGTCCGTCGTGTCCGACTGCAGCGCCAGACCGAGATGGCCCGGCACCACCACGAGCACCGTGCCGCCGCGCGTGGACGCCCAGCCGGGCTGGCCGACGTCGTACGCCCACCGGGAGTCCCGGGTGTCCATGCCGCAGGAGTCCATCACGGAGAGCACACCGCGGACCGTCTCCTCGCTCAGCACGCGGTCTCCGGTGACGGGGTGGACACCGCCGTGCGCGAGGGTGCCGGCGAGCAGGGCGAGGTCCTCCACGGTCACGGCGGCGGCACGCACCGTGGCGATGTCCTCGAGCAGCGTCTCGGGGTCGGCGTCCAGCGTGTCGAGGGACTTCATCAGCCACGCAGCGGACCGGGTGTGATGCTGGGCGCGGTTCTCCGCGCGCGCGGACGTCTCCGTGACGGTGACCTCGCGGTCGAACAGTGCGGAGAGCAGCTGCATCATGCGTGCGGTGCGGTCGCGGCCGCCGCGGCCCTTCACCAGGGAGGCGGTGGCCACCGCGCCCGCGTTCTGCAGCGGGTTGTGGGGCAGGCCCGTGACGGCGTCCACCTCGACCCGGTGGTCCAGGTCGCGCACGGGGGCGGCCCCCACGCGCTCGCCCACCCGCACCGCACCGAGGTCCTCGAGGGCCTGCGCATGGAACAGGGGAGAGGCGAGCGTGGCCAGAGGCACGGACGTCATGGATCCGGAGACGTAGCGGTGCCCGTCCACCATGAGCATCGCGACGCCCAGCCCGTCCGGGACCTCCCCCTCGCCCGTGTGGGCCGACGTGAGGCGATCGAGGTGCTCCTGGACGGGTGTGGTCATGGGTCACAGCCTAGTCAGTGGGGCAGTCCCGGGACAGCGTGGCGGAGGCGGTGACGGCGGCCTCAGAGCTGGTTGCGCACGGCCTTCATGGCCGTGGCCGCGTCGAACCAGTCCTGACGCTCATAGGGGGGCACGCCGAGGCGGAGCAGCCGCGCGTACCACTCGCCGAGCAGCTCCGGGGGCAGTCCCGCGTAGGCCTGCGGATTGAACCGCTCCATGAAGGCCAGAGACGTGGCCGGAACGCGCTCCAGCACGGGACCGGGGATGCCTTCCTCGTTGTAGAGGAGGGATGCGGCCTCCGGCCCGAGGATGCGCAGCACATACAGGGCCGCGAGGTCGTCGGCGAACACGGCGCCCCACCTTCGCGGCTGCCCCAGCACGGGTAGGTCCGGCAGGGCGAGATCGAGCCCTGCGCGCCGCGCGACTGCCTCGAGGAGCAGCCGCTTGCGGTGGTATTTCACCTCTCCGCGGTGGGCCACGGAGGCCAGCACGTCCAGCAGCAGTTCCGGCCGGCGCCGCGCGCAGACGAGCATCGTGCCCGCCTCCGAGACGCCGGCCACGGGGGAGGCCGGCCCGAGCCCCAGGACCTCGGCCACCGGGGTCGCCCGTTGAGGTACCGGCCCGGTGAACGCCGAGGGAAGGGACGAGGCCTGGATGTCGCCGGAGCCCAGCACGGCCAGGTCCAGTTCGTCCCGCAGCAGGAGGCCGGCCGAGGACATGAACGCCTCGTTGCCGTGCAGGTTCAGGCCGAGATCCACCAGGTTGGTCTCCACGATGTGCATGGGGAACCGTGAGTACACGGGGCGCTCCCGGGCGAACCGTCCGCCGAAGTCCAGGGAGACGAGATGGGCCTCCGGCATGATGAGCCGGGCCGCTAGCGAGTCGAAACCGCCGGAGAAGTTCAACGCCTGCGCCGTGCCAGGCTCGCGGCTGCGGTCCGTGCCCGGAGCGTGCTCCACGCGGGCGCCCGTCATCTTGTCCATGGCGGCGCTCAGCCGCGGACCGATCGGCAGGTCGATCTGGACCTCGTCGAACACCTCGCCGCACAGACCGGCGTACACCGCGGCGATGAGATCCGGGACCGGGGTGAAGGCGTAGGGCAGACGGAACCAGAGCTCCTGAGCCTCCCCGTCGCGATGGACGGCGCAGGTGATGACACCGTCGTTCGAGACGTCCACGTCCGTGAACGCGATCCTGCGGCCCCTGTTTCGCTGCTGTCGCCGTGGGAATCTGACCCTACCCCCGGGTCCCGGCTCAGCCACCGGCCGACTCCGCCGCACGGGCACAATGGTCCCGATGCCCACCCCCGTCGATCCCGTCGCCGTCCCCTCCGCCCTCTCCGCCGCCCTCGACCGCCTCGGCGCCGGCCTGACGTTCACCGCCGCCCTGCCGGACCTCGAGGCGGCGCTGGGCGCGCGCGGGGCGGCCGTCGTCGAGGCGCCCCCGGGCACGGGCAAGACCACCGTGGTCCCGCCCGCGCTCGCGGTCCGGCTCGCGGACCACGGCGGTGGGCGGGTCCTGGTCACGCAGCCGCGGCGGGTCGCGGTGCGCGCGGCGTGGCGGCGGCTGCGCACGGCTGTGCTGGCCGCGGCGGCCGACGCGCAGCCCGGCGCCGACTCCGACGCGCGGGCTCGGCTCGCGGACGCCGCCGTCGGCTACGCCGTGCGCGGCGACGCGGCGGGCGGCGGGGACTCGGCCGTCGAGTTCGTGACCCCGGGCCTGCTGCTGCGCCGCCTCCTGGCCGACCCCGGGCTCGACGGCGTGGGCGCGGTGGTCCTGGACGAGGTCCACGAGCGGGACCTGGACACGGACGTGCTCTTCGCCCTCCTCGCCGATCTGCGGCAGCTGCGTCCCGAACTCGCGCTCGTGGCCATGTCCGCCACCGTGGACGCGGCGGCCCTGGCCGCCCGCTGGGCCCGCGGCATGGGGGAGGAGGCGCCCCTGCCCGTGGTCTCCGCTCCGGCCGTGCTGCACCCGCTGCGCGAGGAGCACGCCCCCTTCCGCGGCCACCGCCTCACCGCCGAGGGCCGCGTGGACCGGGCCTTCCTCGACCACGTCGCGGCCACGGCCGCGCGCGCCCACGCCGAGGCGCTCGAGGCCGACCCGACCGTGGACGCCCTCGCCTTCCTGCCCGGCGTGGCCGAGGTCGAGGCCGTCGCGGGTCGTCTCGCCGCGCTCGCCCCGGACACCGAGGTCCGCGTCTTGCACGGCCGCCAGGAACCCGCCGACCAGGACGCCGCGCTCGCCGGCCGCGCCGACCCCACCGTGCCGCGCGTCGTCGTCGCGACGGCGGTCGCCGAGTCCTCGCTGACCGTGCCGGGGGTGCGCCTCGTCATCGACTCGGGTCTGGCCCGCGAGCCGCGCCGGGACCGGGGGCGGGGCATGGCCGGGCTCGTCACCGTCCAGGCCTCGCGTGCGGCCGCCGGCCAGCGTGCGGGCCGCTCCGCCCGCCTCGGCCCCGGCACCGTGGTCCGCTGCCACACCGCCGCGGCCCTGGGCACCGCGCCCGCAGCCCCGACGCCGGCCCTCGCCGTCGTCGACCTCGCGCCGGTGGCCCTGGCGTTCGCGGCGTGGGGCGCCCCGGGCGGCCGTGGGCTGACCCTGCCCGAGGACCCGCCGGCCGACGCGATGGCCGCCGCCGAGCGGACGCTCGCCTCCCTAGGCGCGGTGGACACGGACGGGCGCATCACCCCGCACGGCGCCGTCCTGGCCGAGCTGCCCCTGGACCCGCCGCTCGGCCACGCCCTCTTGCGGGCGGCACCGCTGGCGGGGCCCCGCCCCGCGGCCGAGGCGACGGCGGCCCTCGCCCTGGACCTGCGCGCCTCCGGTGCCGACCTCGAGGCGCTGGTCGCGGCCCTGCGGGACGGCCGGCACCCGGAGGCCGGGCGGTGGCGCCGGGAGGCGGATCGGCTCGAGCGCCTGGCCCGTCGGCGCGCGCACCACGCCCCGGAGACGCGGGAGCCGGACGGGCCCGGGCTCGAGGCCGCCACCGCGCGGCGGCACCCCGCCGGCCTCGTGGCCGCCCTGGCCTTCCCCGCGTGGATCGCCCGACGCGCGGGGGAGGAGGGGGCATACCTGCTCGCCTCCGGCACCCGCGCGGCCCTGCCCCGTGACGCCGTCGGCGGCGGCCTGGCGGGGCAGGAGTGGCTGGCCGTGGCCGAGGTCGCCCGCGTGGCCGGGGACGCGGCCGGCACGGGTGCCGCGATCCGCGCGGCCGCGCCGATCGACCGGCCGCTCGCCGAACTCGCCGGCGCGGGCCTGCGGCGCACCGAGGACACCGCCGACTGGCGCGGGGACCGGCTCACCGGCCGCCGCGTGGACCGGCTGGGCGCGCTCGTGCTGGCGGAGACGCCGGCACCCGTCGCCCCCGACGCCGCCGCGCAGACCGTGCGCGCCGCACTCGCCGCCGACGGCCTCGCCCGGTTCGACCCGCGCGGCCGGGCCGAACACCTGCGCCGCCGGGTGCACCTGCTCCACCGCGTCCTCGGCGCGCCGTGGCCGGACCTCTCGGACACGGCGCTGCCCGGCCTGGACGCGCTGGTCGGCGGCCTCGCCGCCGACCTGGCCGCGGGACGGCCCCTCGCGCGCCTGGACGCCGAGGCGCTGCTGCGCGGCGCCCTGCCCTGGCCGGAGGCGGGCCGGCTGGACGAGCTCGCCCCCGAGCGCCTGTCCGTGCCGAGCGGGCGCGGCGTCGTCGTGGACTATCCGGCCGTCCACGATGACACCCCGCCCGTGGTCGCCGCCAAGCTGCAGGAGTTCTTCGGGGCGCGTGTCACCCCCGCTGTGGCGGACGGTCGTGAGCCGGTGGTCCTGCACCTGCTCTCCCCGGCAGGCCGCCCGCTCGCCGTGACCGCCGACCTGCCGTCCTTCTGGGCCGGCCCCTACGGGCAGGTCCGTGCCGAGAACCGCGGGCGGTACCCCAAGCACCCGTGGCCCGAGGATCCCGCCGTCGCGGAGCCGACCGCCCGGACGAACCGCCGCGTCCGCTGAAAAAAAGGGGCCCGCGAAACGTGCAGGAATCGCTCCGATGCGTGATGATGGCCGTCACATCCGAATCGCATCGAATGAGGTTCCACTTGTGAGACACGACACGCGGGTACGTCAACGACGCCGGGCCACGCTGGCCGGCGCCGTCGCTGCGGGCGCGCTCATCCTGGCCGGGTGTGCCCCGGCCGAGCAGACGCCCACCCTGACCTGGTACACCAACCCCGACGACGGCGGGCAGGCGAAGATCGCCGCCCAGTGCACCGACGCCGCGAACGGCCGGTACAGAATCGAAACGTCCATGCTCCCGACGGACGCCGCCTCCCAGCGCGAGCAGCTGACCCGCCGCCTCGCCGCGGGCGACACGTCGATGGACATCATGTCCCTCGACCCGCCGTTCGTCCCCGAGCTCGCCGAGCCCGGCTTCCTGGCCCCCGTGCCGGAGGAGATGCAGGCCTACGCGAAGGACAACGCCCTGGAGGGCGCCCTCGCGGCCGCCAGCTGGAAGGACGAGCTCGTCACGGTCCCGTTCTGGGCCAACACGCAGCTGCTCTGGTACCGCAAGTCGGTCGCCGAGGCCGCGGGGCTGGACATGTCCCAGCCCGTCACGTGGGACCAGCTGATCGAGGTCGCCCGCAGCCAGGACAAGGACCTGGGCGTCCAGGGCGCCCGTGCCGAGTCCATGACCGTGTGGCTCAACGCGCTCATCGAGGGCGGCGGGGAGCAGATCATCCCCAACGCCGAGGCGCCCACGGAGGAAGTCACCACGAACCTCGACTCCGAGGCCGGCCGCACGGCCGCGCGGATCATCTCCACGATCGGCAAGGAGGGCCTCGGAAGCGCCGGCCTGCCGACCCAGGACGAGAACGCCTCCATGCTGCTCTTCCAGGGCCAGGACGGCTCGTTCATGGTCAACTGGCCGTTCGTCTGGCCGGCCACCCTCGGCTCCGTGGAGGAGGGTTCGCTGCCGGAGGACCTGCCCGAGGACATCGGCTGGGCCGTCTACCCCCGCACCGTCGAGGACAAGGACGCCGCGCCGCCCGTGGGCGGCATCAACCTGGGCGTGGGCGCGAAGTCCGAGCACCAGGACCTCGCGTGGGACGCGATCTCCTGCATCACCACCACCGAGCATCAGAGCCAGTACTTCGTCGAGAACGGCAACCCGCCCGCCGACCCGGCGGCCTACGACGCCCCCGAGGTCGCCGAGAAGTTCCCCATGGCGGACACCATCCGGGAGTCCCTCGACCTCGGCGCCCCGCGGCCGCAGACCCCGTACTACAACGAGGTCTCCACCGCGATCCAGCAGCGCTACGCGCCGCCGTCGGGCGTCTCCGAGTCCACCCCCGCCGAGACCGACGACTTCATCGAGGAAGTCCTGAGAGGGGAGCGTCTGCTGTGAGCCACGTCGACACCGCACCCGCCGCATCCACCCCGCGCACCGCCGAGGGTCGCCGCCCCCGCCGGGTGAAGTCCCAGCGCGCGAAGTCCGAGGTGCGTCTCGGTTGGCTCCTGGCCGGCCCCGCGTTCTTCGTGATGCTGTTCGTGGTCCTGTACCCGATCCTGCAGGCCCTCTACGACTCGCTGTTCAAGTACCGGCTCACCGCCCCGGACGACCGCGAGTTCGTGGGCCTGGGCAACTACGGCGTGATCCTCTCGGACTCCGTGTTCTGGAAGGACCTCGGGGTGACCCTGCTGATCACCGTGGTGACCGTGGTGGTCGAGCTCATCCTCGGCTTCCTGCTGGCTCTGGCCATGCACCACGCCATCAAGCAGACCCGCGGCCTGATCCGCACGATCATCCTGGTGCCGTACGGCATCATCACCGTGGTCTCCGCGTTCGCGTGGTTCTACATGTTCTCGATCGACTCGGGCTACATCAACGCCTGGTTCGAGTGGCTGCCGGGCGTCGACGCGGACCTGAACTGGTTCGCGCAGAGCAGCACCGCGCTGTCCGTGATCATGCTCTCCGAGATCTGGAAGACCACGCCGTTCATCTCCCTGCTCCTGCTGGCCGGTCTGGCCCAGGTGCCGGGTGACCTCACGGAGGCCGCCGCCGTCGACGGCGCCTCGTGGTGGCAGCGGATGAAGCTGGTCATCCTGCCGAACATGAAGGCCTCGATCATGGTGGCCGTCCTGTTCCGCGCGATGGACGCGTTCCGCATCTTCGACTCCATCTACATCATGACCAACGGCGCCTACGGCACCGAGGTCCTCTCGCTGCTGGCCTACCGCACGTCCATCGGCCGGCTCGAGATCGGCATGGGTTCGGCGGTCTCCGTGATCCTGTTCCTGTGCGTGGCCCTCATGGCGGTCATCGCCGTCAAGGGCTTCAAGGTGGACCTGGCCGACCGAGGAGGTTCCAAGTGAGCACCGCCGCATCCGCTCCCGCCACCGAGGGCCGCGCCCCCGAAGGCCGCGGGCCCGAGGGCCGCGCGCCCCACCGTCGCGGCACCGGGAAGTCCACCGCACTGTGGTGGATCCTCACCGTCGTGATCGGCGTCTGGTGCCTCTTCCCGCTGTTCTCGATCTTCGCGACCAGCTTCAAGACGCCCGCCGACCTCGCCAACGGCAAGCTGCTGCCCTCCCAGTGGTCCACCGTGAACTACGAGGAGATCTTCGTGGGCGGCTCACGCGAGCTGTTCCTCACGGCGCTGCGCAACTCGATCGGCATCACCGTGATCGCCACGATCATCGCCGTCATCCTGGCCACGCTGTGCGCCTACGCGATCGCCCGCCTGGACTTCCCGGGCAAGCGGCTCGTGCTCACGGTGTCCCTGATGGTCTCGATGTTCCCCGTCATCTCCCTGGTGACGCCGCTGTTCAACATGTGGCGCACCCTCGGGCTGTACGACACGTGGATCGGCCTGATCATCCCCTACCTGTCCCTGACCCTGCCGATCTCCATCTGGACCCTGGCCGCGTTCTTCCGCCAGATCCCGTGGGAGCTCGACCAGGCCGCGCAGGTGGACGGGGCCACGCCCCTGGAGGCGTTCCGCAAGGTGATCGTCCCGCTGGCCGCCCCCGGCGTCTTCACGACGGCGATTATCGCCTTCTTCATCGCCTGGAACGACTTCGTGTTCGGCATCTCGCTGACCTCCACCGAGACGGCGCGCACCGTGCCGGCGGCGCTGGCGTTCTTCACGGGCGCCTCGCAGTTCGAGTCGCCCACCGGCGCGATCTCGGCGGCGGCCATCATCGTCACCATCCCGATCGTGGTCCTGGTGCTGCTGTTCCAGCGCCAGATCGTGGCCGGCCTGACCAACGGCGCGGTCAAGGGCTGAGGCCCCCGCACGAGACCTCCTGAAAGGACCCCCACCAATGGCCTCCATCACCCTGAACCACATCGACAAGACCTACGACGACGGCTTCCACGCCATCAAGGACGTCAACCTCGAGATCGAGGACGGCGAGTTCGTCATCCTCGTGGGCCCCTCCGGCTCCGGCAAGTCCACGCTGCTGCGCATGATCGTGGGCCTCGAGGACATCTCCGACGGCGAGATGCTGATCGACGGGCGGCGCGTCAACGAGGCGGCGCCCAAGGACCGCAACCTCGCCATGGTGTTCCAGAACTACGCGCTGTACCCGCACCTGACGGTGTACGAGAACATCGCGTTCCCGCTGCGCCTGATCAAGGACGGCAAGCCCTCGGACGAGGAGATCGACCGCAAGGTGCGCCACGCCGCCCGGGTGCTCGAGCTGAACGACCACCTCGAGCGCAAGCCCGGCAACCTCTCTGGCGGCCAGCGCCAGCGCGTGGCCATGGGACGCGCGATCGTCCGCGAGGCCGACGCATTCCTGTTCGACGAGCCGCTGTCCAACCTGGACGCCAAGCTGCGCGGCCAGATGCGCGCCGAGATCTCGCAGCTGCAGCGCCGCCTGGCCACCACGTCCGTGTACGTGACCCACGACCAGACCGAGGCCATGACCCTCGGCGACCGCGTGGCCGTGCTCAAGAAGGGCGTGCTGCAGCAGGTGGCCAGCCCCCGCGAGCTCTACGAGCAGCCGCTGAACCTGTTCGTGGCCGGCTTCATCGGCTCCCCGTCGATGAACTTCCTGCCCGCCTCCCTCAAGGAGAAGGACGGCGGCCACGTGCTGTCCTCGCCGATCGGCGAGATCCCCGTGCCCGCCGAGAAGGCGCGCGCCGCCGAGGGCCGCGACGTCGTGTTCCTGGGGCTGCGCCCCGAGTTCTTCGAGGACGCGGACCTCGTGGAGGACCACCGCCTGGGCCAGGGTTCCACGTTCGAGGCGACCCTCACGCACCTGGAGTGGCTCGGTCACGAGCAGTACGGCTACATCGAGTTCGAGCCGGACCCGGAGGTGGCCGAGATGCTCTCCTCCCTGGCGAAGGACCTGGACGCGGACGAGCTGCGGCCCGTCGTCGTCGCCACCCTCTCCGGGGAGTCCCGGGCCCGCCCGGGCACGCCGACCCGCCTGTGGGTGGACACCACGCGCGTGCACCTGTTCGACCCGAAGACCGGTGAGAACCTCACCCGCGACCCGGAGGCCGGCGCCGAGCTGACCCGCCGGGCCGCCGAGGAGCGCCGTCGTCAGATCGAGGTGGCCGCCGAGCGCGACGCCGCCGCCGACCGCGAGGCCGCCGCCACCCGTCGCTGAGCCGGCGCCGCGGACGCCGGGGGCGGGTCAGTACCCGCCCTCGGCGTCCACCAAGCCCTCCAGCTCCGTCCCGGCCGCGCGGGCCCGCAGGTTCCGCTCGACCCGCGCGTGAAGCAGCGGGACGCACATCTCCGGGGTGTCCGCCGTGTGCGGCGTGATGAGGGCGCGCTCCTCGGTCCAGAGCGGGTGGCCGTCCGGGAGCGGCTCGGGGTCGGTGACGTCCGTGCCGTAGCCGTGCAGCCGGCCCGCCGCGAGCGCCCGGACGACGGCGTCCGTGTCCACCAGCGTCCCGCGGGCGATGTTCACGAGCACGGCGTCCTCGTCCAGGAGGGCGAGGCGGTCGGCGTCGAACAGGCCGCGGGTCTCGTCCGTGGCGGCCGCGGCGATCATCACGACCTGCGCACCGGGCAGGACCTCGTCGAGGCGGTCGGTCGTGACGGTGCGGTCCGCGCCGGGGACCTCGCCCGCGCGTCGGCGGACCGCGGTGACGTGCACGTCCCAGGTCTTCAGCAGGCGGATGTACTCCTGGGCGATCCCGCCGCCGCCCACGACCACGGCGTTCAAGCCGTTCAGGGTGCGGCCGGAGGAGGGGCCCCACGTGGTGGCGCGCACGCGCGCGGGCAGGTCCCGCAGCAGGGCCAGGGTGAGCAGCAGCGCGTGTTCGGCCACCGGCGGCGCGTAGGTGCCCTTGGCGGACGTCCACACGATGTCCGGGTGGCTGCGCACAAGGGGGACGAACCGCTCGATCCCGGCGAACGGGAGCTGCACCCAGCTCACACGGGGGTGGGCGGCCAGGGCCGCGGCGAGCGCGTCGACCGGGATCGGGCGGACCATCAGCAGGGCAGTGGCGGAGGCGTCGCCCTCGGTCACGGCGGCGCCGCCGACGTCGGCCACGGCCTGCTCGGCCAGCTGACGGGCGAGGGCGTAGGGGGTGCCGGCGAGGTCCTCGGCTGCGGGGAGGACAAGCAGGCGTTCGGAGGCGTCGTCGGGTCGGGTGCGGGGGAGAGCGGAAGAGGTGGGCATGGCGCCCACCGTCCCACATCCTCCGGACCCGGTTCAGCCGGTGACGGCGTCCCGGTGCGCGGCGGAGAGCCGCAGGTAAGTGGCCGCGTTCTTCTTCAGGCCCTCCCGCTCCTCGTCCGTGAGGGGGCGGCGGACCTTCGCGGGCACGCCCGCCACGAGCGAGCCGGCCGGGACCTGCGTGCCCTCCAGGACGAGGGCGCCGGCGGCCACGAGGGAGCCGGCGCCGATCACGGCCCCGTTCATGACGGTCGCGGACATGCCGATCAGGCAGTCGTCCTCCACGGTGGCGCCGTGCACCACGGCGGAGTGGCCCACGGAGACGCCGGCGCCCAGGGTGCACGGGAAGCCCTCGTCCGCGTGGAGCACCACGTTGTCCTGGAGGTTGGTGCGCTCGCCCACGCGGATGGGCGCGGAGTCGCCGCGGGCGGAGACCCCGTAGAACGCGGAGGAGCGCTCGGCCATCTCGACGTCGCCGGTGATCGCGGCGGTCGGGGCGAGGAAGACGGACTCGTGGATGCGCGGTCCGGCGCCCGCGACGGTGATGATGTGGGCCATGGGCCCAGCCTAGGCCTCGGGGACGCGCGCGGTCAGGGCCCGGCGGGGCGCCGTCGTCGGCTCAGCTGAACACCACGGTCCGGCGCCCGTCGGCGAGCACGCGGTGCTGGGCGTGCCAGCGGACGGCCTGCACCAGGGTGGAGCCCTCGACGTCGCGGCCGCGGGCCACGAAGTCGGCCGCGGTCTGCGCGTGGGTCACCGGCTGCACGGACTGCGCGATGATCGGGCCCTCGTCCAGGTCGGCGGTCACGTAGTGGGCGGTGGCGCCGATCAGCTTCACGCCGCGCTCGTGGGCCTGGTGGTAGGGGCGGGCGCCCTTGAACGAGGGCAGGAACGAGTGGTGGATGTTGATGGCCATCCCGGCCAGGTCCCGGCACAGCTCGTCCGAGAGGATCTGCATGTAGCGGGCCAGGACCACGAGCTCGATGTCGTACTCCGCGATCAGGCCCCGCAGCCGGTCCTCGGCGGCGGCCTTGGAGTCCCGGCTGTCCGGGTCCGCGGAGACGGGCACGTGGATGAACGGGACGCCGTAGAAGGAGGCCAGCGACTGCAGCTCGAGGTGGTTGGAGACCACCACGGGGATCTCGATGGGCAGGGTCCCGGCGCGCTGCTGGAAGAGCAGGTCGTTGAGGGTGTGCCCGTCCTTGGAGCACATCACGAGGGTGCGCATGCGGTGCCCGGCGTCCCAGAGGCCCATCCGCATGCCGAACTCCTCACGCACGGGCTCGAGGGCCGCGGCGACCTCCTCGCGGCGGGCGGGCGTGACGAACTCGACGCGCATGAAGAAGTCCCCGGACTCGGGGGAGTCGTACTGCTGGGACTCCGTGATGTCCGCGCCGACCTGCAGGAGGGCGCCGGAGACGGCGTGCACGATGCCCATCCGGTTGGTGCAGGCGAGCGTGAGCACGTGGGCGTGCTCGGCGCCGGAGGCGGGGGTCGGGCTGGGGGAGAGGGTCGCCGTGTCCATGGCGTCGATCGTAGGGGGTCGGACCCGCGCACATCCGCAGGATGACGGGCCTGATCCATGGTCGTGGCGCCCGGGCGTGTGGCATCCTCGTCTCCACGTCCCCCCGCCCGTCGTGCGGCGGCACGGGAGGGCGAGACGAGGCGCCCGGGAAGGCCGGTCGCCCCAGACGACCGAGGAGCACCCCATGGGAGAGTCCACCCTCTACTGGATCATCGGCGCGATCATCGTGGTCCTGTTGATCCTGATCATCCTCTCGGTGGTGGCCTCGCGTCGCCGTCGGGCCGCGGAGGCTGAGGCGGCGGAGGCGCAGCTGGAGCGCCGCCGCGTGACGCCGACCGCCGCGGGCGCGGAGGCCTCGCACGAGGACGCACTCGAGGAGACCCACGACGCCGACGCCCGCCCCCACACCGTCGCGTCCACGGGTGACGACGCCGCCCCGGCCGCCGCGGCCGGCGCGGCTGCCGGCACGACCCGGCTCTCCCAGCTCGACGACGTCGCCCCGGTCGCCGCTGCCTCGGACGCCGACTCCCTGCCCGCCGACGGCGTGGCCGCCGGCTCCGGCGTGACGGTGGACCAGCAGGACGCGTCCGATCAGCCGGCCCGGCCCGCGGCGCCCGTGGCCCCGGCCGGTGCCGACACCCGCGGCCCGAACGCCTCCGTCAAAGCGGCCGGCGCCGCCGCTGCCGCCGTGGGCCTGGGCGCCGCCGGCGTCGCGGGCGGCCGCGGCGTGACCGTGGACCAGGAGGACGCCGCCGCCGACGTCCCGTCCACCCCGGCCTCGCCGTCCCCGGTCGCGCAGACGCCCGCCGCGCCGTCGTCGGCCGGCGCGACCACCGTGCAGGACGACCGGGCGGACCGCACCGCCCAGGACGCCGCCGGCGCCGAGCCCGTGAACGGCACCGTGCCGCTGAGCGAGGACGCCCACGCCGTCCCGCCGGCCGCGGACCTGCCCTCGGGTGGCGACGCCGTGGCCGACGACGCGCACCTCGAGGCCCACACCGTGGCCACCACCGAGCACGGCTCGGTCGTCGTGGTGACGGCCGAGCAGGACGAGGACGACCAGGCCACCGCGGCCTCCCGCGAGTCCTCCCCCGAGACCGACGACTCGCGCGGCGACGACGCCGGCCAGGACCGGGACGCCGAGCGCGCCGTGGCTGAGGGCGTCGCCGGCGGGACCGGCGTGACCGTGGACCAGAAGGCCGTGGCCGAGGGCGCCGCGACCCAGGGCGCCCCGGCCTCCGCCGCAGGTGCCGCCTCCGCCGCCGGTGCAGCCGGCGCCGCCGGGATCGCGGCCGCCGCCTCGACCCCGCGTGCGGAGGTGCCCGCCTCCTCCAAGATCGACGGCACGCCGGGCATGCCCGGCCGCGTCGCCTACGAGGTGCCGGCCGAGGACGAGACGGAGACCGCCCCGCCCGCCCGCCGCGCCGACGCCCCGGAGACGCACGCCGGCACCACCCCCGCGACGCCCCTGGGCGGCGCGCCGGAGCTGGACCCCGGCGCGGCCGCCGCGGACTCCCGCAAGGACGAGGTCGTGACCCCGCCACACCGCCGCGAGGACGTCGCCCCGGCGCCGGCCGCGCCGGAGGCCGACGTCGACGCGGCCCCGGCCACGCCCGCCGCGGCGCACCGTCCCGGCGCCGTGACCCCGCCGCACCGCCGCGAGGACATGACGCCGGTCTCCACGACGCCGGCCGCCCCGGCGACGTCCACGTCTCCGGACACCTCCACCTCGTCCGTGCCCACGGACGCGGAGCCGGCCGCCGACGACACCGAGGGCGCCGCCCTGCCGGTCCAGGACGCCACCCGCGCGGACGCCGTGCGCCCGGGCACTGCCCGCACGGACGCCTCCGCCGGGGACTCGAAGCTGGCCCAGGCCGGCGCGGCCGCGGGCACCGTCCTCGAGACCGTGCGCGACAAGGTGGCCATCCCGCTGCGCGACAACGTCGCGATCCCGGCCAAGGACAAGGCCGTGAAGGTGCTCAAGGCGAAGCTGGCCGAGGCGCAGGAGCGCCGCCGGAACAAGCGCTGACCTGACACCGCAGAGCCGGCGAGGGCCGCGGGGAGGATCTCCCCGCGGCCCTCGCCGTCTCTGCGCTGCGGGGGTGCGTGATCGGCTCTGCACTCCCGCACGGCTCTGCGCGCCCACCTGACACGACGACGGCGGCCGCCCCCTCGTGAGAGGGAGCGGCCGCCGTGGACTCGCCGACGCCGCGCGGGCGCCGGTCAGGTCCGGTCGATCAGATGCGGGCCTCGCCGCCGCCGGCGGCGCCGGGGATGTCGTCGCCCTGGCCCTTCTTGACCTCGTCCTCGATGCGCTGGCCGATCGTGGCGTCCACGTTCTTCCAGTACTGGAAGGCGCGGGCCTGGACGTCCTCGCGGACGCCGTCCAGGGCACCGACCACGGTCTCCACGAAGGCGTCGCGCTCGGCGTCGGTGAAGACCTCGCGGACCAGTGTGCCGGCCTGGCCGAAGTCGTCGTCGTCCTTGCGCAGGGCCTGGGCCTCGCGGGTCAGGGTGCCGTCCGCCTCCCAGCCGTCGTCCACGGGGCCGGTCTCGTCGGACCAGGAGTCGCCGTTGGAGTTGGGCGCGTAGGTGGAGCGGGAGCCGGTGTGGTCGTACCACATCTGGCCGTCGAACGCGTAGTTGTGGACCTCGTTCTTCGGGCGGTTCACCGGCAGCTGGTTCACGTGGGCGCCCACGCGGTACAGCTGGGCGTCGTGGTACGCGAAGGAGCGGCCCAGGAGCATGCGGTCCGGGGACAGGCCCACGCCGGGGACCATGTTGCCCGGGTTGAACGCGGCGGACTCGATCTGCGCGAAGTGGTTCTCCGGGTTGCGGTTCAGGGTCAGCGTGCCGACCTTGATGCGCGGGTAGTCCTTCTTGGAGATCGTCTTCGTGAGGTCGAAGGGGTTGAACCGGTAGGTCTTGCCCTCCTCGTAGGGGATCGCCTGGATGTACAGGTCCCACTTGGGGTAGTCGCCCTTGGCGATGGACTCGAACAGGTCCTGGCGGTGGTGGTCGGCGTTCTTGCCGGCCATCGCCTCGGCCTCCTCGTTCGAGAAGTTGTGCACGCCCTGCTGGGAGATGAAGTGGTACTTCACCCAGTGCTTCTCACCCTGGGCGTTGACCCACAGGTAGGTGTGGGAGCCGTAGCCGTTCATCTCGCGCCAGGTGCGCGGCAGGCCGCGCGGGCCCATCAGGTAGGTCACCTGGTGCGCGGACTCCGGGGTGTTGGTCCAGAAGTCCCACTGCATGGTGGCGTCGCGCAGGCCGGAGTCCGGCAGGCGCTTCTGCGAGCGGATGAAGTGGGTGAACTTCATGGGGTCGCGCAGGAAGAAGATCGGGGTGTTGTTGCCGACCACGTCGAGGTTGCCCTCGTCCGTGTAGAAGCGCAGCGCGAAGCCGCGCACGTCGCGCCAGGTGTCCGGGGAGCCCAGCTCGCCGGCCACGGTGGAGAAGCGCAGGAGGGTCTCGGTCTTGGCGCCCGGCTGGAAGACCAGGGCCTTGGTGTACTTCGAGACGTCCTCGGTCACCTCGAACTCGCCGAACGCGCCGGAGCCCTTGGCGTGCGGGCGGCGCTCGGGGATGTTCATGCGGTTGAAGTGCTGGTGGGTCTCCACCAGGTGGGTGTCATGGAGGACGATGGGGCCCTCGCTGCCCACGGTCAGGGACTGGCGGTCGCTGACGGCGGGCGCGCCGTTCTGGCGCGTCGAGCCGGTGGCGTGCGGGGTTGTCTTCTGGTTCTCCGTCATGGAACTCTCCTTCGTCGATCGACGTCGACCGCACACCGAATGGCCGGGGCGCGGCCTCGCCCCCGATCTTGGCACATTTCTGAATCAGTCAAAAGAACCGCCCGGCCTCGACGTCGTGCGATGCACGAGGGCCCGCGTGCGTCCCGGTCACTAGGATGGGCGGCACCGGAGCCTTCCGGCCGCACAGACCCCCGCTTCGAAGGGAATCCCCCGTGACGCAGACGCCCGACATCAACACCCAGCCACTGTCCGAGGTGGACCCGGAGATCGCCGCGGCGCTCGCGGACGAGCTCGGCCGCCAGCGGGGCACGCTGGAGATGATCGCCTCGGAGAACTTCGTGCCGCGCGCCATCCTCGAGACCCAGGGCTCGGTGCTCACCAACAAGTACGCGGAGGGCTACCCGGGCCGTCGCTACTACGGCGGCTGCGAGTTCGTGGACGTCGCCGAGAACCTCGCGATCCAGCGCGCCAAGGACCTGTTCGGCGCCGAGCACGCCAACGTCCAGCCGCACGCCGGCGCGCAGGCCAACGTGGCCGTGATGACCGCGCTGATGGACCACGGGGACACCCTGATGGGCCTGTCCCTGGCCCACGGCGGCCACCTCACCCACGGCATGAAGATCAACTTCTCCGGCAAGAACTACAAGATCGCCGCCTACGAGGTGGAGCCGGACACCTACCGGATCGACATGGACAAGGTCCGTGAGAAGGCCCTCGAGGCCCAGCCGAAGGTGATCGTCGCCGGCTGGTCCGCCTACCCCCGTCAGCTGGACTTCGCCGCCTTCCGCTCCATCGCGGACGAGGTCGGCGCCAAGCTGTGGGTGGACATGGCCCACTTCGCCGGCCTCGTGGCCGCCGGTCTGCACCCGAACCCGGTGCCGCACGCCGACGTCGTCACCTCCACCGTGCACAAGACCCTCGCCGGCCCCCGCTCGGGCTTCATCCTCTCCACCGAGGAGTTCAAGAAGAAGATCGACTCCGCCGTGTTCCCGGGCCAGCAGGGCGGCCCGCTGATGCACGCGATCGCGGGCAAGGCCGTGGCCTTCAAGATCGCCGGCTCGGCCGACTTCAAGGAGAAGCAGGAGCGCACCCTGCAGGGCGCCCAGATCCTGGCCGAGCGCCTCACCGCCCCGGACATGACCGAGCTGGGCATCTCCGTGCTCACCGGCGGCACCGACGTGCACCTGGTCCTCGTAGACCTGCGCGAGTCCCAGCTGGACGGCAAGCAGGGCGAGGACATCCTGCACGAGGTGGGCATCACCGTGAACCGGAACTCGGTGCCGTGGGACCCGCGCCCGCCGATGACCACCTCCGGCCTGCGCATCGGCACCCCCGCCCTGGCCTCCCGGGGCTTCGGCGAGGCCGAGTTCCGCGAGGTCGCCGAGATCGTCGCCGCGGCCCTCAAGCCGAGCCCGGACGTGCAGGCGCTGCGTGCCCGCGTCGTGAAGCTCACCGAGGACTTCCCGCTGTACGACGGCCTCGAGGGCTGGTGAGGCGCCGATGACCGCGAAGGTCCTGGACGGCAAGGCCACGGCCGCCGCCCTCAAGGAGGAGCTGCGCGAGCGGGTGTCCGCTCTCACCGAGCGCGGGCACACCCCCGGCCTGGGCACCGTGCTCGTGGGCGAGGACGCCGGCTCGCAGAAGTACGTGGCCGGCAAGCACCGCGACTGCGCCGAGGTGGGCATCGAGTCCATCCAGCGCGAACTGCCCGCGGACGCCACCGAGGAGGAGATCCTCGCGGTGGTGCGCGAGCTGAACGAGGACCCGGCCTGCACCGGGTACATCGTCCAGCTGCCCCTGCCCAAGCACGTGGACACCCAGAAGGTGCTCGAGGCCATCGACCCGGACAAGGACGCCGACGGCCTGCATCCCATGAACCTGGGCCGGCTCGTGGCCTCGGTGGGCGGGGAGCTGGACTCCCCGCTGCCGTGCACCCCCGCCGGCTGCGTGGAGCTGCTGCGCCGCCACGGCGTGGAGCTGGCCGGGAAGCACGTGCTGGTGATCGGCCGCGGCGTGACCATCGGCCGCCCCGCCGGCCTGGTGCTCACCCGCCGCGAGGTCAACGCCACCGTGACCCTGGCCCACACGGGCACGCAGAACCTGGACGAGCTGCTCGGCCAGGCCGACGTCGTGATCGCCGCCGCCGGCTCCGCCCACATGGTGCGGCCGGAGCAGGTCAAGGACGGCGTGATCGTCCTGGACGTGGGCGTCTCCCGCGTCACCGGGGAGGACGGCACGTCGCGCGTCCTGGGCGACGTGGACCCGGCCGTGAAGGAGAAGGCGGCCTGGATGGCGCCGAACCCGGGCGGCGTGGGGCCGATGACCCGCGTGATGCTCCTGTCCAACGTGGTGGAGGCCGCCGAGCGCGCGGCCGACGCCGAGGACTGGGCGGGGGAGCGCGCCGAGGCCTGACCGGCCCGTCGCACCCCGCCCGGCTGACCGGACCCTGCGGCCTGGCCCCCGTCTCGCGCGAGACGGGAGCCATGCCGCAGGGTCCGTCGCGTCCGGGGGTCATATCCGGGGGCCACGGGCTGGAACCCCGGCCGGTGACCGGCCGCGCGGCGGGCGCCTAGCCTGCGGTCCATGGACGCCCTCGACCTGCCCGCCCTCGCCGCCGCCCGCGCCCTGGAGCTGCCGGGCTCGGAGCTCACCCACCCGTTCGGGCCGGAGGCGGACGTGTACAAGGTCCGCGGCAGGGTCTTCATGCTCGTGCTGGAGGCCCAAGGGGCGATGCTCGTGAACCTCAAGGCCGTGCCCGAGGACGGCGCGGCCCTGCGCGAGGCCTACCCCGCGCAGGTCACCCCCGGCTACCACATGAGCAAGCGGCACTGGATCTCGCTCGGACCGCCCTCGGCGGACCCGCGCGACGACGACGCCCCGGCCCGCCTCGACGCGGCGCTCGTGAGGGACCTGGTCACCGAGTCCTACCTGCTGGTGCTCGAGCGCAGCGTGCCGCGGCGCGACTGGCCGGTGGACCCGGCGACGTTCGGCCGCGGCTGAGCGGCCCGGCACCGCGCGCGTGGTCGTACGATGAGCAGTTGTGAGCCACGCCATCCCCGCTTCGCCCTCGCCTTCGCAGTCACCCGCCGACGCCCCCGACGCCGGCCCCGCCCCGGTCATCCGCGCCCGCGGGCTGCGCAAGCAGTACGGCGACTTCCACGCGGTCAAGGGCATCGACCTGGACGTGCGCCCGGGGGAGTGCTTCGGCCTGCTCGGCCCCAACGGCGCCGGCAAGTCCACCACCATGCGGATGCTGGCCGGCACGTCGCAGCGCACGGCCGGGGAGCTGAGCATCCTGGGCATCGACCCGGAGGAGGACGGCCCCGCCGTGCGCGCCCGCCTCGGCGTGGTCCCGCAGCAGGACAACCTGGACGAGGAGCTCACGGCCCGGGAGAACATCCTGATCTACGGCCGCTACTTCGGCCTGCCCTACTCGTACCTGCGCCCCAAGGCGGACGAGCTGCTCGCCTTCGCCCAGCTCACGGAGAAGGCGGACGCGAAGGTCACCGACCTCTCCGGCGGCATGAAGCGGCGCCTGGTGATCGCCCGCGCCCTCGTCAACGAGCCGGCCCTGTTCCTCCTGGACGAGCCCACCACGGGCCTGGACCCGCAGGCGCGCCACATCCTCTGGGACCGCCTCTACCGGCTCAAGGAGCGCGGCACCACGCTGCTGCTCACCACCCACTACATGGACGAGGCCGAGCAGCTGTGCGACCGGCTCGTGGTGGTGGACGGCGGGCAGATCATGGCCGCCGGCACCCCGGCCGCGCTGATCCGCGAGCACGCCTCGCGCGAGGTCCTCGAGGCCCGCTTCGGCGCGGACCGCAACGAGGCCGCCGCGCGCACGATCCAGGCGCGCGCCGGCGACGGCGTCGTGCACCGGGTGGAGGTCCTGCCGGACCGCGTGCTCGTCTATGCGGCGCACGCGGACGACCTGCACGCCGTGGTCCAGGGCCTCGTCGACGACGGCGCCCTGCCCGCCCCCGTCACCACGCTGACCCGCCGAGCGAGCCTCGAGGACGTCTTCCTCATCCTCACCGGCCGCACCCTGGTGGACTGAGCCGTGGACGCCTCCACCACGACGACGGCCCCCGGCCCCGCCGCGCCCCGCGCCTCTGCGTCACCCGCCCCGCTGAGCCCGCCGATCTCGGCCGCGGAGTCCGCCGAGCGCGTCACGCGCCGCGGCGCGCTCTACTACGCCGAGCACCAGCTGCGGAACATGCGCCGCTACGGCTCGGTGCTGATCGTGGGCGCCCTCGGCGAGCCGATCGTGTACCTGCTGGCCATGGGGCTGGGCCTGGCCCAGCTCATGGGCGGCGGCGCCGCACAGGAGGGGCTCGGCGGCGTCTCCTACGTCGCGTTCCTCGCACCCGCGCTGCTGGCCTCGGGCGCCCTGATGACGGCGGCGGTCGAGTTCTCCTACCCCGTCATGGGCGGGTTCCAGTGGCAGAAGACGTACTACGCCGCACAGGCCACGCCGCTCACGCCGGCGCAGATCGCCGTGGGCCACCTGGGGGCGGTGAGCCTGCGCTTCCTGTTCCAGGGGCTCGTGTTCTTCCTGGTGATGCTCGCGTTCGGGGTGGTGCACAGCCCGTGGGGCTGGCTGCAGATCCTCACCGCCACCCTCGGCGGGCTGGCCATCGGCGCGCCCATCATGGCGTTCGCGGCCTCCCTGACCGAGGACAAGGGGCAGTTCGCCACGGTGCAGCGGCTCGTGATCATGCCGCTGTTCCTGTTCTCCGCCACGTTCTACCCGCTCGAGGCGCTGCCGGTGTGGCTGCGCTGGATCGGCTGGATCTCCCCGCAGTGGCACGCCGCCCAGCTGGGCCGCGTGCTCTCCTACGGCATGGCGGAGCCGGTGTGGCTGACCGTGCTGCACGTGGTGGTGCTCGTGGCCATGGCCGCCGTCGGCACGTGGCTGGCGGTGCGGATCTACACCCGCCGCCTGGGCTGGCGCCGCGGCACCCCGGACCGGGACGCCCTCGCCCGCCCCAAGCCCGTCCGCGCGTCCCGCCTGGGCCGCCGCGGGCGGGAGGCCGACGCCCCGGCCGCGGCGGACGCCCCCGCCGACCCCGTCGCCCGCGCCGAGGCCGACCCCGCCGTGACCGCCGCCGCCGCCGGCGCCGAGCCGGCCGCGCCGTCGTCGTCCGTGGTGCGCGAGCACACCGCCGCCGTGCCCCCGATGCCGGAGATCACCCTGCGCCGCGGCCCGCTGGCCGGGATGTACGCCGGCAACGTGCGCGCCGTGATGGAGCGCGCGTTCCTCACGCTGAAGTCCAACAACTGGGTGGTGTTCGGCTCCGGGTTCTTCGAGCCGGTGCTCTACCTCGCCTCGATGGGGATCGGGCTGGGCGCGCTGGTCGGGGACGTCGCGGGTCCGGACGGCACGCCGATCCCGTACGGCATGTTCATCGCCCCGGCGCTGCTGGCGGTCTCGGCCATGAACGGGGCCATCTACGACTCCACGTGGAACGTGTTCTTCAAGCTGCGTCACGCCAAGACGTACCAGACCATGCTCTCCACGAAGCTCGGCCCGCTGGACGTGGCTCTCGGGGAGATCGCCATGGCGCTGCTGCGCGGGCTGATCTACGCGGTGGGCTTCCTCATCGTGATGACGGTCGGGGGACTGGTCACCTCGTGGACGGCGGTGCTCATGGTCCCGGGCGCGCTGCTGGTGGCCCTGGGCTTCGCGTCCCTGGGCATGGCGGTGACGAGCTACCTCAAGACGTTCCAGCACATGGACTGGATCCAGATCGTGCTGATGCCGATGTTCCTGTTCTCCGCCACGTTCTTCCCGCTGAGCGTCTACCCGCAGGCCATCCAGTGGGTCATCCAGGTGCTCCCGCTGTGGCACGCCGTGGAGCTGATGCGCGCGCTCGCGGTGGGCGTGGTGACGTGGGGGACCGCCGGCCACATCCTGTACTTCGTGGCGATGTCCGCCGTCGGGATCTGGTTCACCTCGCGCCGGCTCGGCGCGCTGTTCCTGCGCTGAGGCCCCCGCGGGCCGGTCAGGCCGCGCGCACCGCGCGGCGCCGCCGGACCACGTCCAGGGCCGCGACCACGGCGGTGAGCGCCCAGCACACGGCCACCATGCCCATGGCGGTCGATGCCGCGTGTGCGTACGCCGCGGCCGACGGCGGCCCGGCGCCCTCGGCTGCGGCGCCGGCCAGGGCCGCGAAGAACGCGCCCGTCACCACGGACAGGCCCAGGGCGGTGCCGAGGCGCTGCGCCGTCTGGGCGACGCCGCCGGCCGCCCCCGCCTCGTGGCCGGCGACGTCGTCCATCATCAGCACCTGCGTGCTGGTGAGCAGCAGGGCCTGCGAGGCCGACTGCACGATCAGCCCCACCCCCACGATCCACGGCGACCACGCGCCGGCCGCGCTGCGCTCGAACGCGAGCGCGAGCACCCCCAGCGACACGAGGCCCACGAGGGCGCCGAGCAGCACGAGCACGGGCCCGCGCCGCTGCACCATCGAGCCCACCCACGGGGACAGGGAGGCCACGACGACGGCGCCGGGCAGACCCACGAGGCCGGCCTCGAGCGGCGTGAACCCCATGCCGCGCTGCAGGAAGATCGCCACGATCGCGAACACCGCCGGCATCGTGGCCAGGTAGATGGTGGACTCGAGCGCGCCGATCGTGAAGGACAGCCGCCGGAACAGGGCCGGGTCCACCATGGGCTGTACGCCGGTGGCCGAGGCCCGGGCCTTCACGCGCTTCTCCCACAGCCACCACGCCGTCACGAGGGCGGCGGCGAGCACCAGCAGCCCGGCGGTGCCCGGGACGATGAACGGCACCATGAGGCACACCGCGCCCAGGCCCAGCAGCAGGGCGCCCACCGGGTCGAGCGCGGCGATACCGCGCGGGCCGGGGGCGGCGGGCAGGCCGTGCACGCGGGTGGGCGCGGGCAGCCACAGGACGCCCATGACGATCGCGGCCAGGCCCACGGGGGCGTTCATCAGGAAGGTGGAGCGCCACCCCCACTCGGGGCCGAGCGCGCCGAGCAGCAGGCCGCCGAGCATCGGGCCCACGGCCACGCCCAGGCCGATCACGGTCCCGAACAGGCCGTAGGCGCGGCCGCGGGCGCGCCCGGAGAAGTTCGACTGGATGAACCCGACCACCTGCGGGTTGAACACGCCCGCGCCGACGCCGGTGACGAGCCGGCCCGCGTTGAGCATGAGGGGGTCCACGGCGAAGCCGGAGACCAGCGCGCCCGCCACGTAGAGGCCGATGCCCACCAGGAACAGGGACTTGCGCCCCCACAGGTCGCCCGCGCGGCCGGAGGCCACCAGCACCGTGCCGAAGGTGAGCGTGTAGCCGGCCAGCACCCACTGCAGGTCCGCGCTCGTGGCGTGCAGCCCGGACTCGATGGCCGGCAGGGCCACGTTCACCACCGACACGCTCATCAGGGCCAGGAACAGCGGCATCAGGAGCGCGGTGAGGATGCGGCGCTGCTCGGGCGTGAAGGCGGCGGGCGCGGCGTCGCCGGCGGCGCTCCGGGGGCGAGGGGTCACCGCCTCAGGATAGGCGCGCACGACGACGGGCCCGGCCCCGCGATTCGCCGGGCGTCTCGCCGTCGCCGCCACCGGCCCGCCCACTCGCCCGCGCGGCACCGCCACCGCGGCACCGCCCCCGGCCTGCCCGCCAGCTGCCCGAGCGGCACCAACCCCGGTCCGCCCCCCAGCCGTATTCGGGCGGATCGACGGAAACGGCTGGGATCGACGGAACGCCCGTCGATCCCGGCCGCTTCCGTCGATCCGACGGGAGGGCTCCGCTGGGCCGGACGCGCCGCCCCCCCGGCCCAGCCCCGCCACGTCCGCGCATCGCCGCCACCGGCCCCGCCCGATTCGGAGCCGCGCCCCGCGATGCGGGATGATGGGGGTCAGACCCCACGAGCCCCTTCGGAGGAGCATCCATGTCCCAGTCCCTGACCACCGGTTCCGGCGAGACGCGCCGCGGCCCCCGCGCGGGCCTGCGCGTGGGATCCGTCGGTTTCGCCGCGATGATCGTCATCCTGATCGTGGCGATCATGTTCGCCGCGAACCAGAACGACGTCATCGGGTGGCTCGTGGTCGCCGTGGCCGCCGGCTGGCTGGTGTTCGCCCTGGTGGTGTTCCTGCAGATGCGGCGCGGCGTGCAGGCCGCCGGGCGCAAGGTGGACGCCGCCATGGAGAACGCCCGCGCCGACGTCGCCGCCCTGCGCGGCCAGGGCGCCGCCGCGGCCCCGCAGGCCGCCGCCCACGCCCCCGCCGGCGACCCGATGCGGGACACCAAGCTGGACCACTCCTTCAAGATCGCCCAGGTGCAGGTCAAGGTCGTGCGCGAGCAGCTCGCCGCCGGCGGCGCCATGGACCGCGAGATGGTGGACCGCGCGCTGGAGACCATCGACATCACCGCCGCCAACGCCCGGGACATGATCAAGGAGTCCCGCGGCCAGGGCGGGTCCGAGGGCCCCGTCAGCGGGACGGTGATCGGCTGATGACCGTCCTGCCCGAGAAGGACCCGGTCACCGGGAAGTACCCCGAGCCCGCCGAGGGCGAGCCCGTGGTGCACGCGAACGCCGGCGCCCCCAAGGAGGACGGCGCGCTGCGCGTGGCCACCGTGAACGTCAACGGCATCCGCGCCTCGCACCGCAAGGGCATGCGCGAATGGTTCGCCGGCCGCGGCGTGGACGTGCTCACCCTCCAGGAGGTGCGCGCCCCCGCGGACATCACCGCGAAGCTCGTCCGCGAGGTCGTGGGCGAGGACTGGGACGAGGTGCACCTGGCGGACGCCGAGGCCGCCGCCAAGGGGCGCGCCGGCGTCGCCATCGCCTCGAGGTTCCCGATCGAGGCGGTCCGCACCGGCATCGCCGACGCCGACGCGTACTTCGACGACGCCGGCCGCTGGATCGAGGCCGACCTGCGCCTGCCGGACGGCTCCGCGCTGACCGTGGTCTCCGCGTACGTGCACTCCGGCGAGGCCGACACCCCGAAGCAGGTGGACAAGTACCGGTTCCTCGACGAGATGGTCCGCCGCCTCGGCGAGCTGTCCGCCGGCCCGGACCACGCGCTCGTGACCGGCGACCTCAACGTGGGCCACACCGAGCTGGACATCAAGAACTGGAAGGGCAACCAGAAGAAGGCCGGGTTCCTCCCCGAGGAACGCGCCTACTTCGACCGGTTCTTCGGCGAGCTCGGCTTCACCGACGTGCACCGCTCCCTCGCGGGCCAGGTGCCCGGCCCGTACACGTGGTGGTCCATGCGCGGCAAGGCGTTCGACAACGACGCCGGCTGGCGCATCGACTACCAGATGGCCACCGCGGCCCTCGCCGAGAAGGCGAGCTCCGCCGTCGTGGACCGCGCCCCCAGCTGGGGCACCCGCTTCTCCGACCACGCCCCGCTCGTGGTCGACTACCGGTTCTGACCGCCCACGAGACCACGAGGCTGACGAAGAGAATGAAGAAGAACTCCGTGCAGGACGTCCTCGCCCAGGACGTCTCCGCCACCGCCCACCTGGCCGGCGCGTCCGACCGCCACCGCGTGCTCTCCGGCATGCAGCCCTCCGCGGACTCCCTGCACCTGGGCAACTACCTCGGGGCCCTCACCAACTGGGTCCGCACCCAGGACGACTTCGAGGCGTTCTTCTTCATCCCGGACCTGCACGCCATCACGGTGCCGCAGGACCCCGCGGCCCTCGCCCAGCGCACCCGCGTGGCGGCCGCCCAGTTCATCGCGGCCGGGATCGACCCGGAGCGCTCCACCCTGTTCGTGCAGTCCCAGGTGCCCGAGCACGCCCAGCTGGCGTGGGTGCTCACCTGCATGACGGGCATGGGCGAGGCCATGCGCATGACCCAGTTCAAGGACAAGTCCGCCAAGCAGGGCGCGGAGGCGGCCGGCGTCGGCCTGCTCGCCTACCCCATGCTGATGGCCGCGGACATCCTGCTGTACCAGCCGCACGGCGTGCCCGTGGGCGACGACCAGCGCCAGCACGTGGAGCTCACCCGCGACCTCGCACAACGGTTCAACCACCGCCACGGGGAGACGTTCGTGGTGCCCACCGGCTTCTACCCGGAGACCGGGGCGCGCATCTACGACCTGCAGGACCCGACGTCGAAGATGTCCAAGTCCGCGGCCTCCCCGAACGGGCTCATCAACGTCATGGACGACCCCAAGCGCACGGCGAAGAAGATCAAGTCCGCCGTGACCGACGACGGCACCGAGGTCCGCTTCGACCGCGAGGCCAAGCCGGGCGTCTCCAACCTGCTCACCATCCTCTCCGCCATGACGGACGTGCCGGTGGCCGAGCTCGAGGAGCGCTACGTGGGCAGGATGTACGGCCACCTCAAGGTGGACGTGGCCGACGCCGTGGTCGAGCGCCTCGCCCCGGTCAAGGCCCGGACCGAGGAGCTGCTCGCCGACCCGGCCGAGCTGGACCGGATCCTCGCCGCCGGCGCCGCGAAGGCCCGCGCCGTGGCCACCCCCGTGCTCGAGGACGTCTACGCCAAGGTGGGCTTCCTGCCGCCGCTGCGCTGACCCGGCCCGCTCGTTGAGCCGGCCCGCTCGTTGAGCCGGGCCGCCCGCGGTGTCGGCCCCGCCCGCCCGCCCCCGAATCTCATCCCTGAGGGGGAGGCCCGCCCCCGCCCGCGCGTGCCAGCATGGTGCGTGGACATCGCCTCCGCCCGTCCCGCCGACCGGGCGCGGACGGGCACGGGGGCACGGACGAGGGTGAGGACGAGGATGCACACGGTCCAGCAGGCCGCCGGGGCGCACGCGTCGGCGGGGAGGGAGCCGGTCCTGGAGACCGAGAACCTCGTGAAGGTGTACGGGCGGGGGGAGTCCCGCTTCGACGCGCTCAAGGGGGTCACCCTGCAGATCCAGGCGGGGGAGTCCGTGGCGATCGTGGGCAAGTCCGGCTCGGGCAAGTCCACGCTCATGCACCTGCTGGCGCTGCTGGACCGGCCGAGCGCCGGCGTCGTGGCGATGGACGGGCGCCCGGTCCAGGACGTCTCCCCGGCCGAGGTGGCGCGGCTGCGCAACGAGACCTTCGGCTTCGTGTTCCAGCAGTTCTTCCTCAACCCGGCGCAGACGGTGCTGGAGAACACCGTGCTGCCCCTGAAGATCTCCGGCGTGCCCCGCGCCGAGCGACGCGAGCGCGGGATGGCCGTGCTGGAGCGCCTCGAGCTCGCGGACAAGGCCGGCAACAAGGCCACGGACCTCTCCGGCGGCCAGAAGCAGCGCGTGTGCATCGCCCGCGCGCTGGTGAACCGCCCCACCGTGCTGTTCGCGGACGAGCCCACCGGCAACCTGGACTCGGCCACTTCGGCGGCCGTGGAGGACATCCTCTTCGGCCTGCACCGGGACGAGGGCATCACCCTCGTGGTGGTCACGCACGACGACGACCTCGCGGCCCGGTGCGACCGGCGCCTCGTGATGCAGGACGGCATGATCGTGGACGAGACGACGACGGCGGGGGCGCAGGCATGAAGGCGACGGACCTGGCGGGCACCGCCCTGGCGAACACGATGCGCGCGAAGCTGCGCACGTTCCTGACGGTGGTGGCGATCGTGATCGGCGCTTTCACCCTCACGCTGACCTCCGGCCTCGGCGCCGGCATCAACAAGTTCGTGGACAACATGGTGGAGGGCTTCGGCAGCCCGGACCAGCTCACCGTGATGAAGCAGGCGGACCCGACCTCGTTCGCCGCGGGCGGGGCGCCGCAGGAGTACGAGCCCGATGAGGCCGCGGCCGGGGAAATGTTCGGCCTGCCCCTGCTGACCGCCGCGGACCTGGACCGCATCCGGGACACGGAGCACGTCACCGAGGTCGAGACCGCGCGACTCGTGGAGCCCGAGTACATCGAGGGCGAGGACGGCCGGCAGTGGCAGGTCCCGTTCATGGGCAGCTCCTTCGAGATCGGGGCGCTCTCGCTCGCCGCGGGGCGCGAGCCGGCCGCGGACGCCGCCGAGGTGACGGTGCCTCAGGACTGGGTGGAGGCCCTCGGCGGCCAGGCGCCCGAAGACGTGCTCGGCCAGACCGTGACCCTCGTGGCCGCCGACCCGCTGGGGAAGCAGGACGGGGTGGAGGCCGAGGTGGTCGGGGTGACCGAGCCGATGGCCTCCGGCTCCGGTTCCGGCCCCGTGCCCTCCGGCGAGGTGGAGACGCGCCTGCACGAGATCCAGACCGCCGGCCTGCCGGAGGCGCAGCGGGACACGTTCTTCTCCGCCTCGGTGACGGTGGCGGACATGGCCGCGAACGAGGCGGCGGTGAAGGCCGCCCTCGCCGACGAGGGCTACTCCGCGCAGACCCTCGAGGACCAGCTCGGCCCGATCCGCGGGATCATCGACGCCGTGACCTGGGTGCTCAACGGCTTCGCCCTGATCGCCCTGCTCGCCGCGAGCTTCGGCATCATCAACACCCTGCTCATGGCGGTGCAGGAGCGCACCCGCGAGATCGGCCTGATGAAGGCGCTCGGCATGACCGGCCGCAAGATCTTCGGCCTGTTCACCATGGAGGCGGTGGTCATCGGCCTGCTCGGCTCGCTGATCGGCGTCGGCCTCGGCGTGGCCGTCGGCGTGGTGGCCAACCAGGTGCTCACCGAGGGCGCCCTGAGCGGCGTGACGGGGCTGGTGCTCTACGCCGTGGAGCCGCTGTCCCTGGCGCTGATCGTGCTGCTGATCGTGGCCATCGCCTTCCTCGCCGGCACCCTGCCGGCGGCCCGCGCCGCCCGCAAGGACCCCATCGAGGCCCTGCGCTACGAGTGAGGCCCCCTCGCCGTGACCGCCCGTCCCGTCCGCGCCCCCTGACCCGAGAGGAGCTCCCATGAGCAACCAGAACCCCGACTTCACCAACCCGGCCTACAACCCGGCCAACCCTCCCTTCGAGGGCGAGTCCGGCCAGGCGGGCCAGGCGCCCCAGCAGGGCCAGTACGGCCAGGCGCCGCAGTACGGCCAGCCCGACCCCTACGGCCAGGCCCCGCAGTACGGGCAGCCCGGACAGTACCCGGCCCCCGGGACCCGCTACGGGACCCAGCCCTACGGCGTCGACGGCCGGTACGGCACCGTGCCGGAGCCGCGCGGCTTCCGCACCCTGCTCACCCTCACCCTGGTCTCGGCCGCGCTGTGGGTGCTGTCCTCGCTCCCGGCCATGTTCACCATGGACGACATGATGGACGTCGTCATGCGGGACGCGGCGTCCCAGCCCGGCGTGACCGCCGAGGACATAGAGATGGTGTCCTCGTTCATGCGCACCGCCGGCATCACGAGCATCGTGATCTCGCTGATCATCGGGCTGGGCCTGTACGCGCTCGTCTACTTCAACCTGCGCGGCGTGAAGAACTGGGCGCGCATCCTGGGCATCGTGTTCGCCATCCTCGGGGCGCTCGCGATCTTCTCCGGGATCGGGTTCCTGTTCAGCGGCAGCACGATGCTGATCCTGTCCGGGGCGCTCACCCTCGCCTACGCGGTGGTGAACATCATCTGGGTCATCACCGCCTTCCGCTCGGACGTGGCGGAGTGGTTCCGCCAGGGCCGCCCGGCCGCCGCCTGACCTGGGCCGATCGGGCCGCCAGCCCTCGCCCCGGCGTGAGTCGGGGGGACACCATGGCGGCATGGCCTCCGATCCTCGCCCCCCGAACCCCGCGTCCCCCGACGGCCGGCCCGGCGACGGCCGCCCGGTCGTCGGGCCGGAGGACGCCCGCCGCCGCATCGCGGGCCACTCCGGCCCGCACGCGCGCCCCCTGATCCGGCCGAACGAGCGCACCCCCGGGGTGTTCCGCGCCCTGATCGGCCTCACCGTCGCCTCGGCCGCGGTCTACGTCGTCTCGCTCCTGCCGGGCCTGCGCCCCGGTGCGGCCGAGGAGATCGCCGCCACCCTGCCCGCGGACGCCCCCCGCTCGCCCGCCATGACGGCGGAGTCCATCCAGGCAGCGCTGACCGGCAGCGTCTGGGTCGCGGTGCTGCTCGGCCTGGGCGTCTATGCACTCGTCCTCGTGGGCCTGCTGCGGCGCAGCAACACGGCGCGCATCGTCGGTGCCATCGTGGCCGCCCTGGCCGTCTTCGTCACCCTGCTGGGCGCCATCCGGCTGTTCGTCTTCCCGGCGGAGTCGGTGGTGGCGCCGCTGCTGCTCGGTCTGCTGTTCGCCCTCGTGAACGCCGCGTGGCTCGTGTGCGCCTTCAACCCGGGCCTGGCCACCACCTTCGTCCGGCGCGACGCCGGCCCGCGCCGCCCGGCATGATGGGGGCATGCACACCCCCGACGACGCCGCCGCGGACGCCGACGACGCTGCGGCCCGCGCGGCGCTCCACGACCGCGTGGTCCGCCGCCCGCTGCGGCGCCTCCTGACGCTCACGGCCGTCACCGGCGCGCTGAGCGCCCTCGGGACCGCCGGGGTCCTGGCCCTGCAGGGTGCGCCCGGCTACGCCCGTGCCGTCCTCGAGGCGCGCTCGTGGGGCCAGGCGGCGGTCACGGACGCGGACGTCGCCTCGTTCCTCACCCCGCCCTGGGGCGTGCCCGCGGCCGTCCTCGGCGTGCTCGCCGTCGCCGCGCTGCTGATGCTGGGCGTCGCCCGGCGCGTCCGGGCCGTGCGGCCCGTGGGCACCGTGGCCGTCGGCCTGGGCCTGCTCTCGGCGGCCTTCTGGATGGTCGACGGCGGCCGGATGGTCGCCGCCGGGGGAGCGGGGCCGGTCGTGCTGGCCGCCGTGGTGGCGATGTTCGTCGCCTGCGCGGTGTGGCTGCTCACGGCGCACCTGCGCGCCACGCGCGACGCGTTCGACGGCTGAGCGCCGCGGGCGCGCCGAGCCCGCCCACCCCGCGAACGACCGAGCGACCCGCCGACCGGACGACAGACGACGGCGGCCCGCCTCCCCTCGAAGGGAGACGGGCCGCCGTCGTGCGGCGTGCCGAGGATCAGAACTGGCGGGCCAGGATGGCCTGCTTCACCTCGGCGATCGCCTTGGTCACCTGGATGCCGCGGGGGCACGCGTCGGTGCAGTTGAAGGTCGTGCGGCAGCGCCACACGCCCTCCTTGTCGTTCAGGATCTCCAGACGCATGTCGCCGGCGTCGTCGCGCGAGTCGAAGATGAAGCGGTGCGCGTTGACGATGGCGGCCGGGCCGAAGTACTGGCCGTCGGTCCAGAACACGGGGCAGGACGAGGTGCACGCGGCGCAGAGGATGCACTTGGTGGTGTCGTCGTACCGGGCGCGGTCGGCCTGGGACTGGTAGCGCTCCTGGGAGGGCTCGTGGCCCTCGGCGACGAGGAACGGCATGACCTCGCGGTAGGACTGGAAGAACGGGTCCATGTCCACGATCAGGTCCTTCTCCACCGGCAGGCCCTTGATGGGCTCCACCAGGATGGGCTTGGACAGGTCCAGGTCCTTGAGCAGGGTCTTGCAGGCCAGGCGGTTGCGGCCGTTGATGCGCATGGCGTCGGAGCCGCAGATACCGTGGGCGCAGGAGCGACGGAACGACAGGGTGCCGTCGTGGTCCCACTTCACCTTGTGCAGGGCGTCCAGCACGCGGTCCGTGCCGTACATGGTCAGGCGCCACTCGTCCCAGTAGGACTCCTCGGAGGACTCCGGGAGGTAGCGGCGGACCTTGAGGACGATGTCGAAGGACTCGATCGCGCCCATGCCGCCGCCGGCGGCCTGGGTCTGATCCTGGGCCACGGGGGCCTCGGTCTCGGTTGCTGCGTGGCTCATCAGTACTTGCGCTCCATCGGCTGGTAACGGGTGACGACGACGGGCTTGGTCTCGAAGCGGATGCCCTTGACGCCCTCCATCTCGGCGGTCTCGTCACGGTAGATCATGGTGTGGGCCATGAAGTTCGCGTCGTCGCGGTCCGGGTAGTCCTCGCGGTAGTGGCCGCCGCGGGACTCCTTGCGGCCCAGGGCCGCGAGGGTCATCGCCTCGGCGATGTCGAGGAGGTAGCCGAGCTCCATGCCCTCGAGCAGGTCGAGGTTGAAGCGCTTGCCCTTGTCCTGGACGGACACGTTCTCGTAGCGGCCGCGCAGCTCCTCGATCTTGGAGAGAGCGCGACGGATCGAGTCCTCGTCACGGAACACCTGCATGTCGGCGTCCATGGACTCCTGCAGCTCGGCGCGGATGTCCGCGACGCGCTCGGAGCCGGTGGCGGAGCGGAGGTTCTCGATGTGCTCCACGGTCGGCAGCTCGCCGCCCTCGGGCAGCTCCACGAAGTCGGCGGTCTGCGCGTACTCGGCGGCGTAGATGCCGGCACGGCGGCCGAACACGTTGATGTCCAGCAGCGAGTTGGTGCCCAGGCGGTTGGAGCCGTGCACGGACACGCAGGCCACCTCGCCGGCGGCGTACAGGCCCGGCACCACGGTGTCGTTGTCCTGCAGCACCTCGGCCTTGATGTTCGTGGGCACGCCGCCCATGAAGTAGTGGCACGTGGGGAACACCGGCACCGGCTCCGTGTAGGGCTCGACGCCCAGGTAGGTGCGGGCGAACTCGGTGATGTCCGGGAGCTTCTCGTCGATGTGCGAGGGCTCCAGGTGCGTCAGGTCGAGCAGCACGTAGTCCTTGTTCGGACCGGCGCCGCGGCCCTGGCGGACCTCCTCGGCCATGGACCGGGCCACGATGTCGCGCGGGGCGAGGTCCTTGATGGTGGGGGCGTAGCGCTCCATGAAGCGCTCGCCGTCCGAGTTGCGCAGGATGCCGCCCTCGCCGCGGGCCGCCTCGGAGAGGAGGATGCCCAGGCCGGCCAGGCCGGTCGGGTGGAACTGCACGAACTCCATGTCCTCGAGGGGCAGGCCCGCACGGTAGGCGATGGCCATGCCGTCGCCGGTGAGGGTGTGGGCGTTCGAGGTGGTCTTGTACACCTTGCCGGCGCCGCCGGTGGCGAAGACGACCGACTTGGCCTGGAAGACGTGGATCTCGCCGGTGGCGAGCTCGTAGGAGACGACGCCGGCGGTGCGCTTCTGCTTGTAGGGGGTGCCGTCCTCGCGCACGGCGTCCTCCTCCACCAGCAGCAGGTCGAGCACGTAGAACTCGTTGTAGAACTCCACGTTGTGCTTGACGCAGTTCTGGTAGAGCGTCTGCAGGATCATGTGGCCGGTGCGGTCCGCGGCGTAGCAGGCGCGGCGCACGGGCGCCTTGCCGTGGTCGCGGGTGTGGCCGCCGAAGCGGCGCTGGTCGATCTTGCCCTCGGGGGTGCGGTTGAAGGGCAGGCCCATCTTCTCCAGGTCGAGCACCGCGTCGATGGCCTCCTTGGCCATCACCTCGGCGGCGTCCTGGTCCACGAGGTAGTCACCGCCCTTGACGGTGTCGAACGTGTGCCACTCCCAGTTGTCCTCCTCGACGTTGGCGAGGGCGGCGCACATGCCGCCCTGGGCCGCGCCGGTGTGGGAGCGGGTGGGGTAGATCTTGGTGAGGACGGCGGTGTGGGCGCGCTGGCCGGCCTCGATGGCCGCGCGCATGCCGGCGCCGCCGGCGCCGACGATCACCACGTCGTACTTGTGCACCTGCATTCAGGTTCTCTCTTTCTGGGTGTCCGGGGCGCGGCGGCCGCATCAAGGCCGGCCGCGCCGCGGGGGAGCGTGTCCTGGGTCAGCCGCAGAAGGCCGGGGAGCCCTCGAGCAGGGCGCCGGAGGCGTCGACCATGCAGGGATCGAAGGTGAAGATCACCAGGGTGCCGAGGATGATGATCACGGCGGTGGCGATGTAGAGGATCATCGTGAGCCAGAAGCGGGCGTTGCCGCGCTCGGTGTAGTCGTTGATGATCGTGCGGACGCCGTTGGCGCCGTGCAGCATGGCCAGCCACAGCAGGGCCAGGTCCCAGAACTGCCACAGCGGGTGGGCCCACTTGCCGGCCACGAAGCCGAAGTCGATGCCCTTGATGCCGTCGCCCACGAGCAGGTTGCTGGTCAGGTGCACGGCGATGAGCACGACGAGGAAGACGCCCGAGACGCGCATGAAGAGCCAGGCGAGCATCTCGAAGTTGCCGCGCCCGCCCTTGTCGCGGGTGTACTTGGGGTCGATGCGGCCGGTGCGGGGGGCCGCGATGGTGGTCTCAGCGGTGGTGCTCATGGCTCAGTGACCTCCGAAGGCGAGGCTGAAGTGACGGATGCAGAAGCCGATGGTCAGCACGGCCCACAGCGCCAGCACGATCCACAGCAGGGTCTTGTGGTGCTGGGTGCCGCCCTTCCAGAAGTCGACCAGGATGATGCGCAGGCCGTTGAGGGCGTGGAAGATGATCGCCGCGACCAGGCCGGCCTCGCCGAGGGCGAAGTACCAGGTTTTGTAGGCGCCGATCACGGCGTCGTAGGCCTCGGGGGAGACCCGGACCATCGCCGTGTCAAGCACGTGGACGAGCAGGTAGAAGAAGATGACGACGCCGGTGACGCGGTGGCCCACCCAGGACCACATGCCTCCGTGGCCCCGGTACAGGGTTCCGCGGCCGTTCTTGGCCGGGGCCTGCGCAGTGGCGCTAGACACGGTTGATACCTCCAGGGGGAATGCACGTTCCCTTCCTGTGCCGGGGGCGGCGACGGGCGGGGGCGTGTGCGAGTGGATTCCTCCGACCCAGGGTAGACCCTCCCCGCCCTTCGCGCCCGTCCGGACCCTCAGGGTGGAGCACTGTGACCAGGGTGGAGCACTGTGACGCGAGCGTCGCGGCCTCCCCGCCTCCTCGGTGTGGGCTGTGCCACGCCTGGGACCGCCGGAGTGGTCCCCCGTCCGGGGGGTTCCGTACTCTGAGCCGGTGAGCACCGATCCGAACCTGACCGAGGCCGGGCGCGAGGACGCGCCGGGCTCGGCCCTGTCCCGCTTCCACGTCGTGATCCCCGCCGGAGGCGTGGGCACCCGGCTGTGGCCGCTGTCCCGCGCGGCGGCGCCGAAGTTCCTGCACGACCTCACGGGCTCGGGCCAGACGCTGATCCGCGCCACGTGGGACCGGCTGGCCCCCCTGGCCGCGGGCATGCTCGTGGTCACCGGCGCGGCCCACCGCGACGCGGTGTGCGGCCAGCTGCCGGACCTGGACACGGCGGACCTGGTGCTCGAGCCCTCCCCGAAGGACTCCGCGGCCGCCATCGGCCTCGCCGCGGCCATCCTGTCCCTGCGGGACCCGGACACGATCATGGGCTCCTTCGCGGCGGACCAGGTCATCGCCCCCGTGGAGGTGTTCCAGGACGCCGTGCGCCAGGCCGTGGAGACCGCGGCCACGGGGCGCATCGTGACCATCGGCATCGAGCCGACGCACGCCGCAACGGGCTTCGGCTACATCCGCCGGGGCCGCCGACTGGCCGTGCCCGGCGCCCCGGACGCGCACGACGTCGCGGCGTTCGTGGAGAAGCCGGACCTCAAGGTCGCCCAGCAGTACGTGAAGTCGGGCCGCTACCTCTGGAACGCCGGCATGTTCGTGGCGCCGGTGGGCCTCATGCTCGCCCACCTCGAGGAGAACGAGCCCGCGCTGCACGCCGGCCTCATGGAGATCGCGCACGCGTGGGAGACCGAGCGGCGGGACGAGGTCATGGAGCGCGTCTGGCCCGAGCTGACCAAGACCGCCATCGACTATGCCGTGGCCGAGCCGGCCGCCGCCGTCGGCGACGTCGCCGTCATCCCCGGCGCCTTCACGTGGGACGACGTGGGGGACTTCGCCGCCATCGCCCGCCTGAACCCGGTCAAGGACGCCTCGGGCATCACCGTCATCGGGGACACCCCCCGCGTGTACTCGGACGACGCGTCCGGCGTCGTGGTCACGGACACGAGGCGCGTCATCGCGCTGATCGGCATCGAGGACGTCGTGGTGGTGGACACCGAGGACGCGCTGCTGGTGACCACCACGGACCACGCCCAGGAGGTCAAGAAGGCCGTGGAGGCGCTCAAGGCCGAGGGCGTGGACGAGGTCCTCTGACCGCCGTCACCGTCGCGTCGCGGAGGGTGCCCGCGGAGTAGGGTGCTGGGCCATGACCACCTCCGACTCCGTGCTCTCCGACCAGCGTCCGGCCTCCCTGCCCTCCGTGGCCTCCGTGGTGGCCGAGCTGGAGGCCGAGGTCGTGGCGTTCCGCCGGGACCTGCACCGGCACCCGGAGCTCTCCTACGAGGAGTACCGCACCACCGACCGCATCATGGAGCTGCTCACCGGCTACGGGCTCTCCCCGGTGCGGATGGAGTCCACCGGCGCGTACGTGGACATCGGCGAGGGCCCGGTGGTGCTCGCCCTGCGCGCGGACATCGACGCCCTGCCGCTCGAGGAGGAGACCGGGCTGCCGTACGTCTCCGTCAACGACGGCGTGACCCACGCGTGCGGCCACGACATGCACACCGCCGTGATGGCGGGTGCGGCGCTCGTGATCGGGCGGATCCTGCGCGGCGCCACCCCGGACCCGGCCCTGCGCGCGGCGGGGGAGCGGGCCCGCGGCTCCGTGCGCGTGATCTTCCAGCCCGCCGAGGAGCGGCTGCCCGGCGGCTCCCTCTCCGTGCTGCGCCAGGGCATCCTCGACGGCGTGCCCCGCATCCTCGCCGCGCACTGCGACCCCGCGGTCGACGTCGGCTCGATCGGCACGCGCATCGGCGCGATCACCTCCGCGGCGGACACCATCCGCATCACCCTCACGGGCCGCGGCGGCCACACCTCGCGCCCGCACCTGACGGAGGACATGGTCTTCGCCCTGTCCCAGATCGCCGTGAACGTCCCGGCCGTGCTCTCGCGCCGGATCGACGTGCGCTCGGCGGTGTCCGTGGTGTGGGGCCAGATCGCCGCCGGCAGTGCCCCCAACGCCATCGACAACACCGGCTACCTGGCCGGCACCATGCGCTGCCTCGACGCGGACGTGTGGGAGGAGGCCGGCGAGCTGCTCGACGAGGTGGTCACCCAGGTGGCGGCCCCCTACGGCGTCCAGGTGCAGCTCGAGCACGTGCGCGGCGTGCCGCCCGTGCACAACACGGACGCGGAGACGGCCCTGATCGAGACCGCGGCCCGCCGCGAGCTCGGCGCGCGCGCCATCCAGCTCACCCCGCAGTCCATGGGCGGCGAGGACTTCGCGTGGATGACGCAGCGGGTGCCCGGCTCGATGCTGCGCCTGGGCACGCGCACCCCCGGCGGGCCGGTCTACGACCTGCACCGCGGTGACTTCACCCCGGACGAGCGGGCCATCGGGGTGGGCATGCGGGTGTTCGCCGCCGCGGCCCTGCAGGCGCTCGTGGGCGAGGAGGGCCACTGACCCCGCGGGTTCCCGACGGCACGGTGTGACCCAACGCAACATTGGGTAAACTCCCGAGTAGCAGGGTCCAGGCGTGCCTCGAGGGGCCGACTCGTCCCTCCGGCCGCCTCGGCCGCGCATCCCGCACCGTGTCACCGAAATGAGGACCCCCATGGGCACCGCCACTCCGTCGGCCGAGGGCCGCCGTCGTCTCCTGCTCCCCGCCGCCGTGCTCGGCGCCTCCGCCCTGCTGCTGACCGCGTGCGGCCAGGCTCCGGAGGCCTCGAACTCCTCCGAGTCCGCCGGCTCGGCGTCCGCCACGGGGGCCGCGGCCGAGGTCGGCTCGGACAACTCCGACTACACCGGCTGCATCGTCTCGGACGAGGGCGGCTTCGACGACCGCTCGTTCAACCAGTCCTCCTACGAGGGCCTGAAGGCCGCGGAGGAGGAGTTCGGGATCGAGATCCGCGAGGCCGAGTCCAACTCGGTGGGCGAGTACGTGCCGAACCTGAACGCGATGCTCGACGCGGACTGCAACCTCGTCGTGGCCGTGGGCTTCCAGCTGGGCGACACCATGAAGCCCATCGCCGAGGAGAACGCCGAGACGAAGTTCGTGGGCGTGGACGTCACCGCCCCCGGCTTCCCGGAGAACGTCCGCAACATCATCTACGACACAGCCCAGGGCGCCTTCCTGGCCGGCTACCTGGCCGCGGGCATGACCGAGACCGGCACCGTCGCCACCTACGGCGGCATGGAGATCCCCACCGTGTCCATCTTCATGGACGGCTTCGCGCGCGGCGTGGAGCACTACAACGAGGTCAAGGGCGAGGACGTGCGCGTGCTCGGCTGGGACACCGAGAACCGCACGGGCTCCTTCATCGGCGACTTCTCCAACCAGAACGCCGGCAAGACGAACACCGCCAACTTCATCAACGAGGGCGCGGACATCATCATGCCGGTGGCCGGCCCCGTGGGCCTGGGCACCATCGACGCCGTCAAGGAGGCCAACGGCGGCGGCAAGGACGTCAAGGTCATCTGGGTCGACTCCGACGGCTACGAGACCACCCAGGACGGCGAGGTCATCCTCACCTCCGTCATGAAGCGCATGGGCGACGCGGTGAAGCAGGTCATCGCCGAGGACATCAACGACGAGTTCACGTCGGAGGCCTACGTCGGCACCCTGGAGAACGACGGCGTGGCCCTCGCGCCGTTCCACGACTTCGAGGACGCCGTGCCGCAGGAGCTCAAGGACGAGCTCGAGGCGCTCGAGGAGGACATCGTCTCGGGCGAGATCGAGGTCGGCTCCGAGGACTCCCCGGAGGCCTGATCCGCCCGCCGGCGGCCACGCGAGCCGCCGGCCACCCGAGGACCGGGCCCCGTCGACCAGACGGGGCCCGGTCCCTGCCCGCCGCGACCGCCGCGGCGCCGACCACCTGACAAGGGGAGAGACCGGATGAAACTCGAGCTGCGGGGGATCACCAAGCGCTTCGGGACGTTCACCGCCAACGACTCCGTGGACTTCGTCGTCCGCTCCGGTGAGGTCCACACGCTGCTCGGAGAGAACGGGGCCGGCAAGTCGACGCTCATGAACGTGCTGTTCGGGCTCTACGACCCGACCGAGGGCGAGATCCTCGTGGACGACCGGCCCGTCCGGTTCGCCGGACCCGGCGAGGCCATGCGCGCGGGCATCGGCATGGTCCACCAGCACTTCATGCTCGTGCCGGTGTTCACGGTCGCCGAGAACATCGCGCTCGGCGACGAGCACACCCGCGCCGCCGGCGTGCTGGACCTGGAGGCCACCCGCCGGAAGATCCGCGCCATCTCGGACGAGTACGGCTTCGCGGTGGACCCGGACGCGGTCGTCGAGGACCTGCCGGTGGGCGTGCAGCAGCGCGTCGAGATCATCAAGGCCCTCGTGCGCGACGCGAAGGTCCTCATCCTGGACGAGCCCACGGCCGTGCTCACCCCGCAGGAGACGGACGAGCTGCTGGCGATCATCGACCGGCTGCGCCAGGACGGGACGGCGATCGTCTTCATCTCCCACAAGCTGCGCGAGGTCAAGGCGATCTCGGACCACATCACCGTGCTGCGGCGCGGCAAGGTGGTCGGCACCGCCGAGCCCAGCGCCTCCGCCGCGGAGCTGGCCGCCCTCATGGTGGGGCGCCAGGTCTCGCTCAACCGCGCGAAGGCCGCCCCGACCCTCGGCGAGGAGACCTTCAAGGTTCAGGACCTGACGGTGGTCTCGCCCACCGGCCAGGTGCTGGTGGACCACGTCTCCTTCGCCATCCGCCAGGGCGAGATCCTGGGCGTGGCCGGCGTGCAGGGCAACGGCCAGACCGAGCTGACCGAGGCGATCATGGGCCTGCACAAGGCCACCGGCTCCGTCACCCTGGATGGCCGCGAGCTCGTCGGCCGCTCCACCCGCGAGATCATCCGGGCCGGCGTCGGGTACGTTCCCGAGGACCGCTCCACGGACGGCCTGGTCGGCTCCTTCACCGTGGCCGAGAACATGGTGCTCAACCGCTTCGACCGGGAGCCCGCCGGGTCCGCCCTGCAGCTGCGGCCCCGCGCTGTGCGCGAGCTGGCCGAGGCCCGCGTGCAGGAGTTCGACGTGCGCACGCAGGGCGTGGACTCGCCCGTGTCCTCGCTCTCCGGCGGCAACCAGCAGAAGGTCGTCATGGCCCGCGAGCTCGTGGACGAGCTCCGGCTCTTCATCGCCTCCCAGCCCACCCGCGGCGTCGACGTCGGCTCCATCGAGTTCCTGCACGAGCGGATCGTCCGCGAGCGGGACAACGGGACGCCCGTCATGATCGTCTCCACCGAGCTGGACGAGATCCTCGAGCTCTCGGACAGGATCGCCGTGATGTACCACGGCAGGATCGTGGGCATCGTGGACGGCGACGCCTCCCGCGAGACTCTGGGCCTCATGATGGCCGGCCAGACTCCCGAGTCGCCCGCCACCGAGATCGCCACCACCGAGGAAGGACCCCGGGCGTGAGCCAGAACCCTCCCCAGACCCCGGCCAGTGAGCCCGTCCAGCCGCCCGGCGGCGCCCCGGCGCCGGCCGCCGGCGTGACCGGCGCCGACGCGCCTCCCGCGCCCGAGCGCGGCTCCCAGGAGTCCGTGCTCCGCGAGATCCTCTCGGGCAACGCCATGGTCACCGCCCTGGCGATCGTCCTGTCCCTCGTGATCTCCGCGGTGCTGATCATCGTGACCAGCCCGGACGTGATCGACGCCGCGGGCTACTTCTTCGCCCGGCCCATGGACACGCTCTCCGCGGCGTGGACGGTCGTCTCGGACGCCTACCTGGCCCTGTTCCGCGGCTCGATCGTGAACTACCGGGCGGACTCGTTCGCGGACATGATCCGCCCCCTCACCGAGACCCTGACGGTGGCCACGCCGCTGATCATCACCTCGCTGGGCGTGGCGATCGCCTTCCGCACCGGCCTGTTCAACATCGGCGGCCAGGGCCAGTTCCTGATCGGCGCCGCGTTCGCCACGGTGGGCGGCGTCTACCTCGACCTGCCGCTCGGCGTGCACCTGCTGCTCGTGATCGTCATGGGCGCGCTCGGCGGCCTGCTGTGGGGCGCCGTGGTCGGCCTGCTGAAGGCCTACACCGGCGCGCACGAGGTGATCCTCACGATCATGCTCAACTACGTGGCGCTCCACCTGGTCTCCTACCTGCTGAACACCCCGTTCCTGCGCCGCGCGGGCACGAACAACCCGATCTCCGAGCAGTTCCCCGACTCGGCCGCCTTCCCGGCCCTGCTCGGCGACGGGTTCCGCCTCCACTGGGGCTTCGTCATGGCGCTGGTGCTGACCTTCCTGGCGTGGTGGATGCTCGAGCGCTCCACCCTCGGCTTCCGGCTGCGCGCCGTGGGCGCCAACCCGGCGGCTGCCCGCACCGCCGGCATCAGCGTCAAGGGCGGCTACGTGGCCGCGATGGCGATCGCCGGCGCCCTGGCCGGCCTCGGCGGCGTGGCCCACATCTCCGGCACGGAGAAGGTGCTGACCTCCGGCATCGCCGGCCAGTTCGGCTTCGACGCGATCACCGTGGCCCTGCTGGGCCGCTCCCACCCGGTGGGGGTGCTCTTCGCGGGCCTGCTCTTCGGCGCCCTGCGTGCCGGCGGCGTCACCATGCAGACCCAGACCGGCGTGCCGATCGACATCGTGCTCGTGGTCCAGTCCTTCATCGTGCTGCTCATCGCCGCACCGCCGCTGGTCCGGGCGATCTTCCGCCTGCCCGCGCCCGGCAGCGTCCGCGCCCGCGCGAACGCGGACGTCGTCACCCAGCCGGTGCTGGCCGGCGCCGCCGTCCCGGGCGCGGCCGCCGAAGCCGTCCCGGCCGAGACCGGATCCGCGACCACCTCGAAGGGGGAGGGCCGATGAGCACCGCCGCGCAGACGAACCCCGTCCAGCCCACGCCGGCCGACACCGGCCGCGCGCCGTCCGCCGAGGCCCCCCGCGAGGGCGGGACGGTGGTGGTCCGCTCCTGGACCACGCCCATCGTGTTCACGGTCTTCACCGTGCTCGCCCTGGTCGTCTTCGGCCTCAACGCGCCGGACGCCGCGGCCACCTTCCGCGTCTCCACGGAGGCGGACGCGTTCCGCATCCCGGACCTGGTCGCCGACGGCGCCGTCGGCGGCTGGATCGTGACCGCGATCCTCGCCGTGCTCACCGTCCTCGCCTGGATGCGCGCCGCGCGCGGACGCGCCGTGGGCGCGGTGCTCGGCATCTCGTTCGCGCTCGTGTTCGTGGCGGGCTTCCTGATCTGGGTCGTGGGCTCCGCGGCGAACACCTCCGTGTTCCTGACCGGCCTGATCGCCGGCTCCTTCGCCCTGGCCGTGCCCCTGATCTTCGGCTCCATGGCGGGCATCCTCTCCGAGCGCGCTGGCGTGGTGAACATCGCCATCGAGGGCCAGCTGCTCGCGGGCGCGTTCACCGCGGCCCTCGTGGGCTCCATGACCGGCTCCCCGTGGGCCGGACTGGCCGCGGCCGTCGTCGCCGGCGTGCTGGTCAGCGTGATCCTCGCGGTCTTCTCGATCAAGTACCTCGTGAACCAGGTGATCGTGGGCGTGGTGCTGAACGTGCTCGTGGCCGGGCTCACCGGCTTCCTGTTCTCCACCGTGCTCTCGGAGAACTCGTCCGGGCTGAACTCCCCGCCCCGGTTCGAGACGCTGCGCATCCCTGGCCTCGCGGACATCCCCGTGATCGGGCCGATCCTGTTCGAGCAGACGCTGCTGGGCTACGGGATGTACCTGATCGTCGCCGTGATCTACTTCGGCCTGTTCCACACCCGCTGGGGCCTGCGCGTGCGCGCCGTCGGCGAGCATCCGAAGGCCGCGGACACCCTCGGCATCAACGTCCTCCGCACCCGGTACGTCAACGTCCTGCTCGGCGGCGCGGTGGCGGGCATGGGCGGCGCGTTCTTCACGCTCGTGCAGTCGTCCTCGTTCTCCCGCGAGATGACCGCCGGCATGGGCTTCATCGCCCTGGCCGCCGTGATCTTCGGCCGCTGGAACCCGATCGGCGCGTTCTTCGCGGCGCTGCTGTTCGGCTTCGCCACCAACATGCAGTACGTGCTGGCGATCCTCGGCACCCCCGTGCCGAGCCAGTTCATGGCGATGCTGCCGTACCTCGTGACGATCTTCGCCGTCGCCGGCCTCGTGGGGCGCTCTCGGGCCCCCGCCGCCAGCGGCGTGCCGTACGTGAAGGAGTAGTCGATGGCCGCGGAGGGGACGACGACGGCGCCCGGCGTGGACTGGGACCGGCTGCGGGCCGCGGCGCTCGCCGCCACGGAGCACGCCTACGTGCCGTACTCAGGGTTCCGGGTGGGCGCCGCGGCGCTCACCGAGGACGGCCGGCTCGTGACCGGCTGCAACATCGAGAACGCCTCCTACGGGCTGACGCTGTGCGCCGAGTGCGCCCTGCTGGCGGACCTCCGCATGGGCGGCGGCGGCCGGCTGGCCGCGTTCGTGTGCGTGGACGGGCAGGGCGTGCTCACCATGCCGTGCGGCCGCTGCCGCCAGCTGCTCCACGAGTTCCGCGCCCCGGACATGGTGCTGCTCACCCCGGCGGGGGAGCGGACCATGGGGCAGGTGCTGCCCGATGCGTTCGGGCCGGAGGACCTGGAGCGCGCCGCCGCTCGATAGAGTCGGAGGCCCCGCCGCCCTGGACCATCCCGCCCGGGCGGCGACCCACCCGAGAGCGACCCACGAGGAGCAGGAATGACCGCGCAGCAGGCCGAGCCGTTCGACGCCGTCGAGGTGATCCGCGCCAAGCGGGACCGTCAGACGCTGAGCCCCGAGCAGATCGACTGGGTGGTGGACGCCTACACGCGCGGCGTGGTGGCGGACGAGCAGATGTCCGCCCTGGCCATGGCCATCCTGCTCAACGGCATGGACCGCGCGGAGATCTCCCGGTGGACGGACGCGATGATCGCCTCGGGCGAGCGCATGGACTTCTCCGGCCTCACCGCCCCGGACGGGCGGGTGCTGCCCACCGCGGACAAGCACTCCACCGGCGGCGTGGGGGACAAGATCACCCTGCCCCTGGCCCCCCTCGTGGCCTCCTACGGCGTGGCCGTGCCGCAGCTCTCCGGCCGCGGCCTGGGCCACACCGGCGGCACCCTGGACAAGCTCGAGGCCATCCCCGGTTGGCGCGCGGACCTGACCAACGAGCAGATGATGCGCCAGCTCTCCGAGGTGGGCGCCGTGATCTGCGCCGCCGGCTCCGGCCTGGCCCCGGCGGACAAGCGGCTGTACGCGCTGCGCGACGTCACCGGCACGGTGGAGGCCATCCCGCTGATCGCCTCCTCGATCATGTCCAAGAAGATCGCCGAGGGCACCGGCGCGCTCGTGCTCGACGTGAAGTGCGGCTCCGGTGCGTTCATGAAGGACGAGGCCTCCGCGCGTGAGCTGGCCCGCACCATGGTGGACCTCGGCCGGGACGCCGGCGTGGACACCGTCGCCCTGCTCACGGACATGTCCGTGCCCCTGGGCCTGACCGCGGGCAACGCCCTCGAGGTGAGGGAGTCCGTCGAGGTGCTCGCCGGCGGCGGCCCGGCCGACGTCGTGGAGCTCACCGTGGAGCTGGCCCGCGCCATGCTCGCCGGTGCGGGGGTCACGGACGTGGACCCGGCGCAGAACCTGGCCAACGGCAAGGCGATGGACGTGTGGCACCGCATGATCGAGGCGCAGGGCGGCGACCCGCGCGCGGACCTGCCGACGGCGGCCCACACCGAGGACGTCGTCGCGGAGGCCGACGGCGTGCTCGCCGAGCTGGACGCGATGGCCGTGGGCCTGGCCGCCTGGCGCCTCGGCGCCGGGCGCGAACGCCAGGGCCAGCCCGTCCAGGCGGGCGCCGGCGTCGAGCTGCACGTGCGCCCGGGCGAGCGGGTGGCCCGCGGGCAGAAGGTGATGACCCTGCACACGGACACCCCCGAGCGGTTCGCCCGCGCGAAGGCGGCCCTGGAGGGCGGCTGGGCCGTGGCGGAGAAGGGCGAGGCCGAGGCGGCCGCCCTGCGCGACCGGTCGGTAATCCTGGACCGGATCGGCTGATCCCGTGCTCGAGTGGATCGAGGAGACGGTCCTCCACGCGGCGGCGCAGTGGTGGATGCTGCCGCTGACCCTGGCGCTGTGCCTGCTGGACGGCATCGTCCCCGTCTTCCCCTCGGAGTCGGTGATCGTGGCCCTGGCCGCGATCGTGCGCGACGGGCAGCCGTTCTCCCTGTGGGCGCTGTGGGCCGTCGGCTTCGCCGGGGCGTTCCTCGGGGACATCCTGGCGTACGCCATCGGGCGCGCGGTGGGCGTGGACCGGTTCCGCTGGATGCGCACCCCCCGGGTGCGGGCATCGGTCGCCGTCGCCCGCCACCACCTCAACGGGCACGGCGCCCTGCTGCTGTTCACCGGCCGGTTCATCCCGGGCGGCCGCGTGGCCATCAACCTCACGGCGGGCGCCATCAGGTACCCGCTGCACCGGTTCGTGGCCCTGGACCTGCTCGCCACCGCCACGTGGTCCGCGTACTCGATCATGATCGCGCGCCTGACCACCGGCTGGCTGGACAACGCCCTGCTGCAGATCGCCGTCTCCGTCACCGGCGCGGCCCTCGTGGGCGTGCTGCTGGACCGGGCGCTCAAGACCGTGCTGCGCCGCCGCCTGGGGACCGGGGTGAAGGGCCTGCGGCAGGCCGAGGACGAGGCGCTGCGCTGAGCGCCCTGCCGTAGAGTGGCGCGCGTGACTGCCACTCAGCTTCCGGACACCGCATCCCCCTCCCCGCTCGAGGTCGACCTGGCCGCCCTGCCCAAGGTCTCCCTCCACGACCACCTCGACGGCGGCCTGCGCGTCGGCACCGTGCTGGAGCTGGCCACCGAGGCCGGCGTCGACGTCCCCGCGGACACCGTGGAGGGCCTGGCCGAGTGGATCGCCGAGCACGCCAACGGCGAGTCCCTCGAGAAGTACCTGCAGGTGTTCGCCCTGACCACCGCCGTGATGCAGACCCGCGAGCAGCTGCGCCGCGTGGCCCGCGAGTTCGTCGAGGACCTCGTCGCGGACGGCGTCGTCTACGGCGAGATCCGCTGGGCCCCCGAGCAGCACCTGGCCGGCGGGTTGAGCCTGGACGAGGCCGTCGAGGCCGTCCAGGAGGGCCTGGACGAGGCCGTGGACGCCGCCGACGCCCAGGGCAAGCTGATCCGCGTGGGCCAGCTGATCACCGCGATGCGCCACGCGGACCGCGCCCAGGAGATCGCCGAGCTCGCCGTGCGCCATCGTGGGCGCGGCGTGGTGGGCTTCGACATCGCCGGCGCCGAGGCCGGCTTCCCGCCCTCGCGCTTCGCCGAGACCTTCACCTGGCTGGCCGCCCACCACCTGCCCGTCACCGTGCACGCCGGCGAGGGCGACGGCCTGGACTCCGTGCGCTCCGCCCTCGTGGACGGCCGCGCCCTGCGCCTGGGCCACGGCGTGCGCCTGGCCGAGGACATCTCCGTGGAGTTCGGCGGGGTGGACGAGGACGGCGAGCAGCTGGACGAGCTGACCGGCCTCGTCGACCTGGGGGAGACCGCCGCCTGGGTGCGCGACCGCCAGATCGCCCTCGAGGTCTGCCCGTCCTCGAACCTGCAGACCGGCGCCGTGGACGCCGAGGCCGGGATCGCCGGCCACCCGATCGACCTGCTCGTGCAGCTGGGCTTCCGCGTCACCGTGAACACGGACAACCGCCTGGTCTCGGACGTGTCCCTCACCGACGAGCTGTACCTGCTCGCCGAGACCTTCGGCTACTCGCTCGCGGAGCTGCTGGACCTGCAGCTCAACGCCGCCGAGGCCGCGTTCCTGGCCGTGGACGAGCGCGAGGACCTCGCGGAGATCCTCGTGGCCGGCTGGGGCGAGGTCATCTCCGGCGACGACGCCGGCCCCGTCCTGGAGGAGCTGGACGAGGACGACGAGGACGAGGACGAGGACGCCTGATCCTCCCGTGAGCGAGAGCGTGGACCGTCTGGTGGCGGTGGTCGAGGCCCTGCGCGACCACTGCCCCTGGACGGCCGCGCTCACCCACGGGGACCTCGCCGAGTACCTCGTGGAGGAGGCCTACGAGGCGGTGGCCGAGATCGAGGCCCGCGACGCCGCGGCGTGGGCGGACGTGCCCGCGCGGCGGGCCGACGGCGCCTACTCGGCGCTCGCCGCGGAGCTCGGCGACGTGCTGTTCCAGGTGGTGCTGCACGCGGCCGTGTCCCGGCCGCCGGGCGCCCCCGTGTCGAGCGCGGGCTTCCGCGTGGCGGACGCCGCCGACGCCCTCACCGCCAAGATGATCCGCCGCAACCCGCTCGTGCTCACCCCCGAGGGCGCCCCGCGCTCGGCCGAGGAGCTGGCGCGGGTCACCCCGGAGGCCGTGGAGCTGGCCTGGGAAGAGGTCAAGGCGCAGGAGCGCGCCGCGGCGGGGGAGACGGCGTCAGGCGAGGCGGCGCAGGCGGGCGCGGTGGGGGCGGCCGCAGACCAGGCCTCGGAACGTTGCGCTCACGACTCGCCGCATGTGGAGACCTCGCACGGCGAGTCTCGCGCGCAACGCGGGGTGCGAGAGGTTGCGGGGGAAACGGCGGGGCAGGCGGGAGGGCCTGCCTCCGACCCCGGCTTCGGCGGGATCCCCGCGCGCTTGCCCGCGCTCGCGGCGGCGGCCAAGGTCGTGGACCGGGCCGCCCGGCAGCCCGCGGACCCGCTGGCCCGGCACGCCCCCCTGTCCGGCGACCCCGACTCCGGCCACCGCGCCGGCCACGCCGCTCCCGACGACGGCGACCCCGGCTGGGGCGACGAGGCCGCCCTGGGCGCCGAGCTGTTCGCCCTCGTGCGCCGGGCCCGGGCCGCCGGCCTCGACCCCGAGCGGGCCCTGCGCGGCACCGTCGCCCGGGTGCGCTCCGGCGACTGGGACGCCCTGCGCCCGCCGACCGCGGGCTGACGCCCGCGGCACCCTCGCCCCACACCCGCCTCCGCCCCACACCCGCCTCCGCCCCACACCCGCCGCGCCGAGGCGCCGGACCGGGTGCGACGTCGTCGGGCGCCCAGGACGTCTGCGGCGTCCGCCGCCCCGCTAGGCTGGCCCCGTGCTCGCCGACGTGCACGACTTCCGATTTCGATTGAAGGAGACCCGTCCATGGCCCTGATCGACGCCATCCACGCCCGCGAGATCCTCGACTCCCGCGGCAACCCGACCGTCGAGGTGGAGGTCCTCCTGACCGACGGCTCGCTGGGCCGCGCGGCCGTGCCCTCGGGCGCCTCCACCGGCGAGTTCGAGGCCGTCGAGCGCCGCGACGGGGACACGAAGCGCTACCTGGGCAAGGGCGTCCTGGACGCCGTCGCCGCCGTGGAGGAGATCGCGGACGAGCTCGAGGACGAGTTCGCCGTGGACCAGCGCGCCGTCGACCGCCTGATGCTGGACCTGGACGGCACCCCCAACAAGGGCAAGCTGGGCGCCAACGCGATCCTCGGCGTGTCCATGGCCGTGGCCGCCGCCGCCGCGCAGTCCTCCGACCTGATGCTCTACAAGTACCTGGGCGGCCCGAACGCCCACGTGCTGCCCGTGCCGATGATGAACATCCTCAACGGCGGCGCCCACGCGGACTCCAACGTGGACATCCAGGAGTTCATGATCGCCCCGATCGGCGCCCCCTCGTTCCGCGAGGCGCTGCGCTGGGGCACCGAGGTGTACCACTCCCTCAAGAAGGTGCTGCAGGAGAAGGGCCTGTCCACCGGCCTGGGCGACGAGGGCGGCTTCGCCCCGTCCCTCGAGTCCAACCGCGCCGCGCTGGACCTGATCGCGGAGGCCGTGGAGAAGGCCGGCTACACCCTGGGCGAGGACATCGCGCTGGCCCTGGACGTGGCCTCCTCCGAGTTCTGCGAGAAGGGCGCCTACACCTTCGAGGGCCAGAAGCGCTCCGCCGAGGACATGGTGGCGTACTACACCGAGCTGGCGGACAACTACCCGATCGTCTCCATCGAGGACCCGCTGGACGAGAACGACTGGGACGGCTGGCGTCTGCTCACCGAGAAGCTGGGCGACCGCGTCCAGCTCGTGGGCGACGACCTGTTCGTCACCAACGTGGAGCGCCTGCAGCGCGGCATCGACGACAAGGCCGGCAACGCCCTGCTCGTGAAGGTGAACCAGATCGGCTCGCTGACCGAGACCTTCGACGCGATCGCCCTGGCCCAGCGCCACATGTTCAACTGCATGATCTCGCACCGCTCGGGCGAGACCGAGGACACCTTCATCGCCGACCTCGCCGTGGCCACCAACGCCGGCCAGATCAAGACCGGCGCCCCGGCCCGCTCGGACCGCGTGGCCAAGTACAACCAGCTGCTGCGCATCGAGGAGGACCTGGCCGACGCCGCCGTGTACGCCGGCCGCTCCGCCTTCCCGCGCTACCGCGGCTGAGCGTCCCCCACGACGACGCACGGGCCCGTCCGGATCGCTCCGGGCGGGCCCGTCCGCGTCCGGCGGAGGCCAGGGTCCTGCCAGGGGAGGGCAGTACGCTGTGGGGGTCCCCGCCCCGAGCTGCGAAGGAGTCCGCGATGAGTCCGCGTCGTCCCCGCGTGCCCCGTGTCGACCCGGCGACGGGCGCCCCGCGTCGGGCGGCCCAGGATGCCGCGGTCGAGCCGACGACGGCGCCGCAGGACCCCGCGGCCGAGCCGCCGCGCGCGGACTCCCGGCCCGCCCCGGCCGAGGCCGCCGGCGCACCCGCCGCCCCGAGCCCGCCCGCCGCGCCGGGGACGGGACAGGGGGACGGTTCCGCGCCGTCCGCCGAGCCCGAGCGCCCGGCCACGGCGGAGGTCATCGACCTGCAGCGCGCCCAGGACCGCCGCCAGGGGGGCCCGGCCGCCCCCGAGCACGCGGCCGGCTCCCACGCCGCCGGAACCCGCCCGGCCGAGGACCGGCGCGCGGGCGCGAACGCCGCCCGGCCCGCCGCGTCGAGCCCGGCCCGCCCGGCCGCGCGTCGACCCCGGCCCGCGCCGCGGCGCGCCCTGTCGCCGGCCGCCATGGCCGCCCGCCGCCGCGCCCCGCTGCCCGACCCCGTGCCCGCCCGGCAGATCACCGGCCGCTCGTTGCTCGTCGTCGCCGTGCTGCTGGTGGCCGCCGTGCTCGTGGCCCCCACGCTGCGCGCGTTCCTGAACCAGCAGCTGGAGATCGCCGCCGCCGAGGAGGAGATCGCGGCCATGCAGGCCCAGCGCGAGGACTACGAGGAGCGGATCCGGCTCTGGGACGACCCCGGGTACGTGACCCAGCAGGCGCGCGAGCGCCTCGAGCTCGTCATGCCGGGGGAGACCCTCTACTCCGTCACCGGGGTGCCCGAGGAGGCCCCCCGGGACCCGCGCCCCGAGGCCCCCGCGGGCGAGCCCGTGAACACGCGCCTGCCGTGGGCCGAGGGCCTCTGGGACTCCGCCGTCCGCGCCGGCCTCGAGTGAGCCCGGCCCTGACCGCCCCGAGCGCGCGCACCGCCCCGATCGACCACCCGAGAACCCACCGACGAGGACGCCCATGACCGCCAGCACCCGCCCCGCCCACGACCGCGCCGTCACCGAGGCGGACCTGGACACCCTCTCCCGCCAGCTCGGCCGCCCCGTCCGCGACGTGGTGGAGATCGGCGCCCGCTGCGTCTGCGGCAACCCGTTGGTGGCCACCACGGCGCCGCGGCTGACGAACGGCATCCCGTTCCCCACGACCTTCTACCTCACGCACCCCGCCCTCACCGCGGCGGTCTCGCGCGTGGAGGCGGACGGGGAGATGGCCCGCATGAACGAGCGGCTCGAGCAGGACGCGGAGCTCGCCGCCGCACACCGGGCCGCGCACGAGGCCTACATCGCCGAGCGGGACCGCGTGGGCGCCGACGCCGGCACCGGCCCGGTCCCCGAGATCGCGGGGGTGTCCGCCGGCGGCATGCCGGAGCGCGTCAAGTGCCTGCACGCCCTCGTGGGGCACGCGCTCGCGGCGGGCCCGGGCGTGAACCCGCTCGGCGACGAGACGATCGCCCTGGTGGCCCCGTGGTGGACGCCCGAGGTCTGCGCGTGCGAGGGCGCGTGGGACGAGGCCGCGGCGGTGCCCACGAAGGACCTCTCCCGGCACGTGAAGCACCTCGAGCGCGTCGCCGCGCTCAAGGAGGTCACGGTGGCCGGCGTGGACTGCGGCACGAACTCCATCCGCCTGCTGATCTCCCGGCCGGCCGGGACGGATGAGACCACCGGGGCCGGGGCCGACCCGGCGGCGCCGCTGGCCGACGTCGTCCGGAAGATGCGCGTGGTGCGCCTGGGCGAGGGCGTGGACGCCACCGGCGCGTTCTCCGACGCCGCGCTCGAGCGCACCTTCGCGGCGGTCGAGGAGTACGCCCGCCTGGTCCAGCGCCACCACGCTGGCCGGGTCCGGTTCGTGGCCACCTCCGCCAGCCGGGACGTCTCCAACCGGGCCGCGTTCGTCGACGGAGTCCGGGAGCGGCTCGGCGTCGAGCTGGAGGTCGTCTCGGGCGCCGAGGAGGCCGCCCTGTCCTTCACGGGCGCCGTCTCCGCCGTCGAGACCGCGGACCTGGGTCCGGAGGACCTCGTGCTCGTCGTGGACCTCGGCGGCGGCTCCACCGAGCTGGTGGTGGGCACGCCCGCCGGCGAGGTCGTGGGCGCGGTCAGCCTGGACATGGGCTGCGTGCGGTTCACCGAGCGTCATCTGCACTCCGACCCCCCGACGTCGGACGAGGTCGCCGCGGCCCGCGCGGACGCCCGCCGCCTCCTGGACGACGCCGCCGCGCGCCTGCCGCTGGAACGCGTGGCCCGCGTGGTCGGCGTGGCCGGCTCGGTGACCACCGTGACCGCCGAGGCCCTCGGGCTCAGCGCGTACGAGCCCGCGGCCATCCACGGCGCGCGCCTGCCGATCACGGAGTTCCGCGCGGCGGCGCAGGGCCTCGTGGCGGCGACCCGGGCCGAGCGCTCCGAGCGGGGGTTCATGCACCCGGGCCGGGTGGACGTGATCGGCGCGGGTGCGCTGCTGTGGAGCACCGTCCTGGAGCGAGTGGCCGAGACCGCGGGCGTCACCGAGGCCTGGGCGAGCGAGCACGACATCCTGGACGGGATCGTGCTCTCGCTGCGGTCCTGACCACGACGGCAGAGAGTGGAGGGGCTGGGCCGGTGCGTGCGTAGACTGGCCGTATGTCTCTCACCCCTGAACTGTCCCCCAAGCCGCGCCTGCTGATCGTCGGCGGCGGCTACGCCGGGTTCCACATCGCCAAGGAGCTGCAGAAGAAGGTCAAGGACGCCGGCGGCGTCGTGACCGTGGTGGACCCGCTGCCGTACATGACGTACCAGCCCTTCCTCCCCGAGGTCGTGGGCGGCCACATCGACGGCCGCAACGTCGTTGTGGACCTCGCCACCCACCTCAAGGACTCCGAGGTGCTGCGCGGCGCGGTCGTGAAGGTGGAGCACGCCCGCCGCGTGGCCACCGTGCGCGGCGAGGACGGCCACGAGTTCGAGGTGCCCTACCAGGACGTCGTGATGACCGCCGGCGCCACCACCCGCGTCTTCCCGATCGCCGGCCTGGGCGAGCACGGCATCGGCCTGAAGACCGTCGAGGAGGCCGAGGCCCTGCGCAACCAGATCCTCGAGCGCCTGGACGCCGCCTCCCTGATGGTGGACGCCGAGGCCCGCCGTCGCGCCCTGACCTTCGTGGTCGTCGGCGGCGGCTTCGCCGGCGTCGAGACCGTCGGCGAGATGGAGCACCTGATCCGCACCGCCGTCTCTCGCGACCCGCGCGTGTCCCAGTCCGAGGTGCGCATCGCCCTCGTCGAGGCCATGGGCCGCATCATGCCCGAGGTCTCCGAGGACCAGGCCGCCGGCGTGGTGGAGCACCTGAAGGACCGCGGCATCGAGGTCCTGCTGAACACCTCGCTGGGCGACGCCACGGACGGGATCATGACCCTCGTGGACATGAAGGACAAGTCCGAGAAGGAGCGCTTCGGCGCCGACACCCTCGTGTGGACCGCCGGCGTGGCCGCCAACTCCGTGGCCAAGCAGACCGACTTCCCGGTGGAGGAGCGCGGCCGCATCGAGGTCACCGCCACCCTGCAGGTCAAGGACGGCCAGGGCGGCGTGCTCGAGGGCGCCTGGGGCTGCGGCGACGTCTGCGCCGTGCCGGACCTCACGGGCGCCGGCCCCGGCGGCTTCTGCGTCCCCAACGCCCAGCACGCCGGCCGTCAGGCCAAGCAGCTGGCCGCCAACTACCTGGCCGTGCGCCACGGCGAGGGCGAGGTGCAGGAGTACGTGCACAAGTCCCTCGGCACCGTCGCCGGCCTGGGCTTCTTCAAGGGCGTGGGCAACCCCCTCGGCGTGAAGATCTCCGGCCCGGCCGCCTTCCTGGCGCACCGCGGCTACCACGCCTACGCGATGCCCACCCTGGACCGCCGCTTCCGGATCTTCGCGGGCTGGGTCGCCGAGACCCTGTTCGGCCGCGACTCCACCTCGGTGGAGGGCCAGGACCGCCCGTTCAACGCGTTCCGTCGTGCCGCCGGCGTCGAGCTCGAGCCCGGCCGCTTCGAGCGGAAGCGGGCCCTCGAGTCCTCGAAGGGCTGATCCTGCAGCCAGCGGGCCGCCGGCCCCGTCCGAGCGCATCGGACGGGGCCGGCGTCGTCCGCACCCGGGCCCGCGTCCACGGGCCCGCCACGCCCCCGTGGCCCAACTGGCAGAGGCGGCCGACTTAAAATCGGCGTGTTGCGGGTTCGAGTCCCGCCGGGGGCACGCCACGCGCACGGCTCGAACCGCAGTCCAGAGGATCACGGGCTGCGGTTCGAGACGTGTCGGCGTTCGCGGCCCCGGTGAGTGCCTCCTGCGCCTCATCCGTGCGGAGAGGCCCCGGGGACGTCAATACGCGAAGTGGATCTGCGCCCGGTGGTGGGTGGGCGTCTCGATCTCATCGAGGACGGCGCGGGCGAAGTCGGCGCCGCTGATCGCGGACTTCCCGTCCTGGTCGAACAGCGCGACCTCGCCGGAGACGCGGTAGCGTCCGAGCGCTTCCCCGGGCACGTGGGAGCCGAACTCTGCGGCTGGGCTGACGAACAGCCAGTCCACGTCGACTGAGCCCGTGGCGAGGTCTGCGAGGATGTCGTTCATCTCCCGTGCTTCGGCGGCGAACTCCGGGGGCAGGTCACCGCCCTCGACGAATCGCGGGGCGCCCTCCGCCGGGCGGAGAGAGCTGAATCCCCCGATCGCGACGAACCGGGCGCCGTTCGTGGCCGCCGCCTGGGCGAGCGAACGGTAGGCGTCCCGTAGCCTGCCCGCATTGTCCCCTCGCGGTGAGAGCGCGGCGACGACGACCTCCGCACCCGCGATGTCGGGGACGGACTGGGTGAGGTCGCCGGTGACGTAGTCGACGCCCTCGGCCTGTGTTCCGGGGGCCGTTCGACTGATGGCCGTGACGGTGTGGCCGCGCCGCGCGGCCTCGGTGACGATCGCGGCTCCCGCGTATCCCGTTCCTCCGACAACAGTGATTGCAGTCATCTCGGTGCTTCTCCATCCCTGGTGAGATCAGTGGGTGGTGGTTACTGTAGGAGACCAGGCGACGTTCGGGAAGTAGGCACCTTTTGGTAACCAGGAGTCAGACAGAAGTGAAGCGCGGGAATCCCTACGAGCAGGGGTGCCCGACGCGCCATATCCTCGACCGGATCGGTGACAAGTGGACGGTCCTGATCGTCGGGGCGCTGGGGGAGGAGAGTCTCCGGTTCTCAGAGCTGCGCCGACGGATCGAGGGGATCTCGCAGAAGATGCTCACCCAGACCCTGCGCGCCCTCGAGGAGGACGGCCTGGTGATGCGCACGGTCTACGCGGAGGTCCCAGCGCGGGTGGAATACCGGCTCACCGAGGCCGGGCACAGCCTCCGGGCCCCGCTGGAGGCGCTGGAGAAATGGTCGATCACGCACCTCGCCGATGTGCTGCACGCTCGCACCCACTACCAGACCTGACGCGCGCCGCCCTGCCGGAGGCGTCGGTCAACCGGACGGGGTGGGGCCTGTGGTGCGGAGGAGGGCGCTTCACCTCTGCGCCCACCGTGAACAGCCGGTGAACCGGCGCGGATTCACGCTCCGGCCCCGCGCGCGGACGCAGATGTCCCGATAGAATCGTGCTGAACCCCGGGGCACGAGCGCGGCTCACTGCGGCGGCGTGCGACCGGGCCGACGCGACCCGAAGGAGCGAGCCGTGGCGAATCCGGTCATGAACTCTCAGAACTTCCAGCAGCAGATGCAGGGCGGCGGACAGGCGCAGCCCGGCTGGTACCAGGGCGGGACGCAGTCCGCGCAGTCCCCGTACGGCCAGCAGCAGAGCCCGTACGGCCAGGCCCAGGCGTTCGGCGCCGGCCAGGCGGCCCAGCAGTACGCGCACCAGCAGTCCATGGAGGACGCCTTCCGCGCGCCCTCCGCCGGCCCGGAGCAGACCGGCCGGATGACCTTCAACGACGTCGTCGGCAAGACCGGCCTGATGCTCGTGCTCGTCGTGGTGGCGGGCGCCGTGGGCTGGTTCTCGCCGGGCCTGATGATCATCGGCGCGATCGCCGGCCTCGTGCTGGGCCTGGTCAACGCGTTCAAGCGCGAGCCCTCGCCCGTGCTGATCATGGCCTACGCCGTGGCGCAGGGCCTGTTCCTGGGCGGCATCTCGGCGTTCTTCGAGGGCGCCTACCCGGGCATCGTGGTGCAGGCCGTGCTCGGCACCTTCTCCGTGTTCGCGGTGATGCTGGCGCTCTACACCTCGGGCAAGTTCCGCCCGACCCCGCGCATGACGAAGATCGTCATGGGCGCTATGATCGGCTACCTCGTCTTCATGCTCGTCAACATGGTCCTCACCTGGACCGGCATCGGCAACATGCGTGAGGGCGGCCTGGGCCTGATCATCGGCGCGATCGCCGTGCTGCTCGCCGCGTACTCGCTGACGATGGACTTCGAGATGGCCGCCGTGGGCGTGAAGAACGGCGCCCCGCAGAAGTACTCCTGGTCCGTGGCCTTCGGCCTGACCGTGACCCTGATCTGGCTGTACATCGAGATCCTGCGCATCGTCGCCATCCTGCGCGGCAACGACTGACCGGCGCCCCGTCCGAGGACGGGAGCCCCGCACACGCCGCCCCGGCCCTTCCACAGGGCCGGGGCGGCGTGCGTCTGCCAGGGCGTAGATTGAGGGGGTCCGTCTCCGCGACCGAAGGAGCACCCGTGTCCGAGACCAGCGCCGCTGAGGCCTTCGGGGCCCCGCACGCCACCGGCACCCAGCACCGCCTGCGCCGCGCCGGGGCCGAGGCCGTCGCCGTGGGCCTCGCCGGCGCCCTGCGCACCTACCGGGTCCACGGGGTGGACCTCACCGAGCCGTACGGCCCCGAGTCGATCCCGCCCGCCGGCAACGGCATCCAGATGAGCCCGTGGCCCAACCGGGTGGCCGGGGCCCGCTGGGAACTGGGTGGCGCGGAGCAGGGCCTCGACGTCACCGAGCCCGCGCGCGGCCACGCCATCCACGGCCTGCTGCGCAACACCCACTTCGTCGCCGAGGCGTCCTCGGAGCACGCGGTCACCCTGCGCGGGGAGATCCACCCCCAGCACGGCTGGCCCTTCCGCCTCACGCACCGCGTCACGTACGAGCTGGACGCGGACGGCGGCCTCACCGTCACCCAGGAGCTCGAGAACCACGCGGACGCGCCCGCGCCCGTGGCGTTCGGCGCCCACCCGTTCCTGCGGATCGGCGACGTCCCCGTCCCCGAGCTGAGCCTGCGCGTGCCCGCGGACGCCTGGATCCGCACGGGGGAGGACCTCATCCCGGTGGAGACCCTGCCCGTGGAGGGCACGGACCGGGACTTCCGCCGCGGCCGCCCCGTGGGTGAGGACGCGCTGGACGTGTGCCTGACCGGGCTCGCCCCGGACGCGGACGGACGTCATCGTCAGACCCTCCTCGCCGGGGACGGGCGCGCTGTGACACTCTGGTCGGATCACGCGTTCGCGTACACGCACGTCTTCGTCACGGACCGGCTGCCCGGCCGCGACGTCGCCGTCGCGGTGGAGCCCCTGACGGCCCCCGCGGACGCGCTGAACACGGGGGAGGGCCTGCACCGGCTCGCGCCCCGCACCCGCTGGTCCGCCCAGTGGGGCCTGACCCCGCATGTCCCCCCGCACGCAGACGAGGAGAACCGCTCGTGAGCTCCACCCTCGCGGCCCAGACGAAGATCAACAAGGACGTCCCGTACGGGCTGACGGTGGCCGCCGCCTGGTCCTGGCGGCTCGTGGCGGTCCTGGTGGGCCTCGGCGTCCTCTGGTGGCTGCTCAGCTTCGTGAGCCTCGTGCTCATCCCCGTCCTCGTGGCCGCACTCCTCGCCACCCTGCTGGCGCCGCTCTTCGAGGGCATGCGCCGCATCGGGCTCCCCGGGATCGCGGCGTCGCTGCTGTGCGTGCTGCTGCTGGTCGTGGTGGTGGTCGGCCTCGTGGTCCTCGCCGGTCAGCAGATCGTCCAGGGCTTCTCGGACCTGGGGGAGAAGCTGACCACGGCCGTGTACGGCGCGATCGCCTGGCTCGCCGGCATGGGCGTGGAGATCCCCACCTCGGGCGGCGGCCTCGAGGGGCTGTGGAAGACCGTCCAGGACAACTCGGGCACGCTGCTCAACAGCGCCATGACCTTCGGCTCCACTGCCGTGAACATCGGCGCGGGCTTCTTCATCGCCCTCTTCTCGCTGATCTTCTTCCTGTACGACGGCGACCGCATCTGGCGCTTCATCCTCATCTTCGTGCCCAAGGCCCACCGGGCCACCGTGGGCCGGGCCGGCCAGACCGGCTGGCGCGCGCTGGGCAACTACGTGCGGGTGCAGATCTTCGTGGCGTTCGTGGACGCCGTCGGCATCGGCCTGGGCGCGCTGATCCTCGGGGTGCCGCTGGCCATCCCGCTGGCGGTGCTGGTGTTCCTGGCCTCGTTCATCCCCATGATCGGCGCCACCGTGACCGGCGCGATCGCGGTGCTCTTCGCGCTCATGTCCAACGGCCTGGTCAACGCCCTGCTCATGCTGGGCGTGGTGCTGCTGGTGCAGCAGATCGAGTCCAACGTGCTCCAGCCGCTCGTGATGGGCAAGGCGGTCGCGCTCCACCCGCTGGCCGTGTTCCTCGCGGTGGCCGCCGGCTCCGCCGTGCTCGGCCTGGCCGGCGCCGTGTTCGCGGTGCCCGTGCTGGCCTTCGTGAACAGCTTCATCCGGGCCCTCACGGCGGACCCGCCCGAGCAGCTGACGGACCGCTCGGACCAGGCGCTGGCGCCGGGGGGCGCGGCGGACGAGGCGGTGGGCTCGCACGTGTTCGAGCCCACGAAGCACGACGACGCGGCCCTCGCCTCCGAGGACGACGCCGGCACCAGCGGGGACCTGCGATGACGGCGGGCGATGTCGCGCAGGAGCAGGAGAGCGTGCAGACCGCCGCCGACGCGGCGCCCGTGGCCGGGCCCCGGTGGGTGCGCCCGGCCGACGCGGAGCCGGCCTGGGAGGGTCTGCCGGTGTCCTACGAGGACGTCGAGGCGGCCCGGGAGACCCTGCGGGGCGTCTCGGAGGTCTCGCCGCTGCAGCTGTCGCGCTCGCTGAGCCGGGCGGTGGGCACGGACGTCCACCTCAAGTGCGAGAACCTCCAGCGGGCGGGCTCGTTCAAGATCCGGGGCGCCTACGTGCGCATGGCCGGGCTGAGCGAGGCGGAGCGCGTGCGGGGCGTGGTGGCGGCCTCGGCCGGCAACCACGCGCAGGGCGTGGCGCTGGCCGCGGCCAAGCTGGGGATCAGCGCCCGGATCTACATGCCCCGCGGCGTGGCCCTGCCCAAGCTGCAGGCCACCAAGGACCACGGCGCCGAGGTCGTGCTGCACGGCTCCACCGTGGACGAGTCCCTCGCCGAGGCCCAGCGGTGGGCCGCCGAGACCGGCGCCGTGTTCATCCCGCCGTTCGACGACCCCGCGATCATCGCCGGCCAGGGCACCGTGGGCCTGGAGATCCTGGACACGCTGCCGGACGTGGACACCGTGATCATGGGCATCGGTGGCGGCGGGCTGATCGCCGGCACCGCCGTGGCCCTGAAGGAGGCGGCCCGGCGCCGCGGCCGCACGGTGCGGGTCATCGGGGTGCAGGCGGCCACGGCCGCCGCGTTCCCGGGCTCCCTCGAGGAGGGCCGCGTCCAGGTGCTGGAGAGCGTGTCCACCATCGCGGACGGCATCGCGGTCGGCAAGCCGGGCAACCTGCCCCTGCGGATCACGGCCGAGCTGGTGGACGCCGTCGTCACGGTGACGGACGACGAGATCGCCGCCGCCCTCGTGCACCTGCTCGAGCGCGCCAAGCTCGTGGTGGAGCCGGCGGGCGCCGTCGGCGTGGCCGCGCTGCTGGCCGGCCGCACGGCGGACCTCGGCTTCGAGCTGGGCTCCACCGTGGCCGTGCTCTCCGGCGGCAACATCGACCCGATGCTGCTGCTGAAGTCCGTCCAGTCCGGCCTCTCGGCCGCGGGCCGCTACATGACGGTGCGGATCCCGCTGCGGGACCGCCCGGGCGAGCTCGCGACCATCTCGCGGATCATCGCGGACTCGGACGCCAACGTGGTGCGCGTGGACCACACCCGGGTGGGCCCGGAGCTGTCCATGGGCGGCGTGCACATCACCATCGACATGGAGACGCGCGGCCCCGAGCACTCGGCGGCCGTCCTCGAGGCCCTCCGGGAGGCGGGCTACAGCCCGGTGCCGATCCACTGACCGGCACCGCACGCCGCAGCGGCCTCCTCGACGCGTCCTGCGTCGGGGAGGCCGCTCGTCGTCGGGGGCCCGGCGCGCAGGCTCAGGCCAGCGAGCCGGCGGCGGCCGCGGTGACGGCCGCGGCGGTGCCGCCCACGGCGCGGCGCACGGCCTGCACCAGCAGGTCCGAGCGGGTCAGGGACTCGACGCGACGGACCAGCTCGCGGCGGCCGTAGCGCTCGTGTATGCCGGGCAGCAGGCGCCAGGCCAGGTTGAGGTGCTGCAGGACGCCGAGCAGGAGCACGTCCTCGTCCGTGGCCTCGCGCTCGTCCAGGACCACGGCGGTCAGGCGGTCGAGCAGCTCGGCCCGGGTGCCCCCGCGGGGGAGGTGGCGGGTGGCCATGAAGGCCTTCTGCTCGGCCAGGTCCCCGGTCTCGGTGAGGCGGGCGATGACGGCCTTGCGCAGGTTCGGACGGCCCGCGGCGACGGCGGCGGTCACCGGGGTGCCCGCGAGGGCGTCGACCTTGCCCAGTCGGGCGTCCAGGACGGGGTGGCCGGTGACGCCGGCGGCGGTGACGAGCACCCGGGCGCGGTCCACGGGGGCGTCCTCGACGGTGACGATGCCCGCGGCGCGGTAGTCCGCGAGGGCGGCCGCCGCCAGGGCGACGCCATGGTGGGAGGGGCTCTCGGAGCGCCCGTCCTCGCGGGTGAGCAGCAGGTGCGTCTTCTCGGCGGTCAGCATGCGCCCAGCCTAGCAACGGGGCGCGGCGTCGGCCCGGGCCTCGGTCGCGGCGCAGGGCCCGGGACGCGGAACGGCCGCGACGCCCCGGGCGGGGCGCCGCGGCCGTGGCGCGGTCGGCGGGGGAGCGTCAGCCCGAGTAGGGCTTGACGTCCTTGATCTCGACCTTGATCTCCTTGCCGTTGGGCGCGGTGTAGGTCACCTTGTCGCCCTTGGCGGCGCCGTTGATGGCCTCGCCCAGCGGGGAGCGCTCGGAGTAGACCTCGAGGTGCTCGTCGTCCTCGGCGATCTCGCGGTTGCCGAAGAGGAAAGTCATCTCGTCGCCGGCGACGACGGCGGTCACCACGGTGCCCGGGTGCACGGCGCCGTCGTTCTCGGCGGCCTCGCCCACGCGGGCGGTCTCGAGGAGGTGCTTGAGCTCGGCGATGCGGCCCTCGTTCTTGGACTGCTCCTCGCGGGCGGCGTGGTAGCCGCCGTTCTCCTTGAGGTCGCCCTCGTCGCGGGCGGCCTCGATGCGCTCGATGATCTCCTGGCGGCCGGGGCCGGAGATGTGCTCGAGCTCCTTGGAGAGGCGGTCGAAGGCCTCCTGGGTCAGCCACGGGGCGTCGGACTGGCTGGTGGTCATGATGTTCCGCCTTTCTGTGTCGGTGGTGCGGAATCCTGGGGGCCCGGGGCGCCGGGGCGGCACGAGGCCGCATGCGAAAGACCCCGCCGATCAGGAGGACGCGCGGGCCGCGGGGGCTCCGTGCGACGCCTGCCTGACTCACCGGCGGGGCGGGAATGCTCAGAGCAGTCTATCCGCGGGACGTGGGTCACACCAAGAATCGCGCCGCGCCGTGACGCGTCGGGGCCGGTCAGCGGCCGGTGCGGAGCCCGGCGGGGGAGCGGCGGAGCACCTCAGAGCTTCCGGCAGGCCTCGACCACGCCGGAGTCGCCGCGGACCACGGTGCGCACGTCCACCGTGTAGACCTGCTGGGCGTCCGAGGGGGTGTCCCGCTGGTCCTGGGGCACGGACACCAGGCGCACGGTGCGGAAGCCCACGGGCGCGGCGTGCGAGTCCATCACGAGGACGTCGCACTCGGCCTGCACGCCCTCGGGGACGAGCACCTGGAAGGTGACGGTCGCGTTGCCGTCGTCCTCGATGGTGTAGCCGACGTCCTTGTACTCGATGTTGCCCACGGACAGGTTCAGGCCGAGCCACACGGCCAGCAGCACGGCGCCGAGGAGCCCGAGCACCCCGAGGCCGACCCACAGCCGACGGCGGGACGGACGATCCTGGTCGGTCCCGTAGCGGTTGGCTAGGGTGGGGTCCTGCGCGTGGACGGCGTGGGCGTGGTGAGACATCCCCTCCACCCTATCCGCAGCGCGCCCCCCGCGCGCCGACGTCGTCGTCGCCGGCCCCACCCCCCCTCCCCGCGATCCGATCAGGAGCGTGCGATCCACGTGACCGAGCAGTCCACCGCCCCCATCCGCCCGACCGACGCCGTGCCCGCCTCGGCGGGCCTGCGGCTGCTGGCCGTGCACGCCCACCCGGACGACGAGTCCTCGAAGGGCGCCGCCATGATGGCCGCCTACGCGCAGGCCGGGGCCGAGGTCATGGTGGTCACCTGCACCGGCGGCGAGGCGGGCGACCTGCTCAACCCCTCCTACGAGAACGTCGTGGCCACGGATCGGGACATCACGGCCGTGCGCCGCGAGGAGATGGCCGAGGCGGTGCGGGCGCTCGGCATCCAGCACTCGTGGCTGGGCTTCCTGGACTCGGGCCTGCCGGAGGGCGACCCCCTGCCGGCGCTGCCCGCCAACTGCTTCGCGGAGATCCCGCTGCGCACCGCCGCGGCCCCGCTCGTGGCCCTCGTGCGCCGGTTCCGCCCGCACGTGCTCATCGCCTACGACGAGGCCGGCGGCTACCCGCATCCGGACCACATCCAGGCCCACCACGTGGCCGTCGAGGCGTATCGCGCCGCCGGCGACCCGGACGCCTACCCGGAGACCGGGCCGGCCTGGGAGGTCTCCAAGCTCTACTACGACCGGGCCTTCAACCCGGAGAAGTTCCGCAGCCTCCACGAGGCGTTCATCGCCGCCGGGGACGAGTCCCCGTTCGAGGCGCGGCTGTCCATGTACGCCCAGATGGACGCGCTGCGCGAGGCGCGCCGCCGCCAGGAGGCGGGGGAGGACGTGCCGGACCCGGAGGACGCCCCGGGCTGGATCATCCCGGACCACGCCGTCACCACCCAGGTGCCCGTGGCGGACTTCCTCGAGCACCGCGACGCCGCCCTGCGCGCCCACCGCACCCAGGTGGACCCCGTGGGCTTCTTCTTCGCCGCCCCCAACGAGCTGCTGCGCACCTCGTGGCCGTGGGAGGACTACGCGCTCATCGACGCGCGGGTGCCCGTCGAGCTGCCCGAGCACGACCTCTTCGCCGGCCTGCGCTGACCGGGGCCGGGCCGCCCGCCCGCGTGGCGGCCCGGTAGAGTGGGGCAGCGTGAGTCCCCTCTCTGGCCTTCCCCTCGTCCTCACCGCGCTCGCGGCCGCGAGCCCCGCGCCGGTGCCCGCCGTCCCGGAGCCCACCCTGCGCCCGGGCCTCGAGGAGGCCGAGGTCACCCCCGGCATCGAGGGGTTCCTGTTCACCGCCCTCATGGTGGTGATGGCGATCATCGTCTTACGCGTCATGGTGCGCTCCGTGCGTCGCGTGCAGCAGCGCTCCCCGGAGGCCGAGGCCATGCTCGTGGACCGCCACCAGCAGCACCTGCCCGAGGACGTCCGCGAGCTCGCGCCGGAGGACGAGGAGCGGGACGCGCAGGACCGTCTGCGCCACCTCCAGGAGAAGTACCCGGGGTACCTGCAGGAGCCCGCGCCCCGGCCGCAGTCGCCCGACGACGGCCGGTCCTGACCGCCGCCCGGCCGCGGGCCGGCGTCGGGCCTCAGGCGACGACGAGCACGGCCCGGTAGATGGCCACGGCGTGGCACACGAAGCCGCCCACGGTGAACACGTGGAAGAGCTCGTGGAAGCCGAACCACTCCCGGTGGATGGTGGGCGCCCGCAGCGCGTAGAACACCGCCCCCACGATGTACGCCGCGCCGCCGGCCACGATCAGCCAGCCGGCCGCGACGTCGGCGGCGAAGAAGTCCCCGATGTACAGCAGCGCGGCCAGCCCCAGCACCACGTACACGGGCGTGTAGAGCCAGCGCGGGGCGTCCGTCCACAGCAGGCGGAAGGCGACGCCGGCCACCGCGCCCGCCCAGACCAGCGTGAGCAGCAGATGGGCCTTCCCCGGCGGGAGCAGGGCCAGGGACAGCGGCGTGTAGGTGCCGGCGATCACGAGCATGATGTTCGTGTGGTCCAGGCGCTTGAGCACGCGCGAGACCACCTCGTTCCACTGCACCAGGTGGTAGGTGGCCGAGACCCCGAACAGCAGCAGGCCCGTGACCGCGTAGACGGCCGAGGCCCAGCGCAGCGTCGCCGTGGGGGCGAGCACGATCAGCACGATGCCCGCGGCCAGCGTCAGCGGCGCCATGGCGGCGTGGATCCAGCCGCGCAGCCGCGGCTTGAACAGCGGGTGCTCCGGGTCTCGGATGCGTTCGATTCGCCAGCGCAGGCGCCGGGCGGCCTCGGGCTCGCGAGCGGGGGTAAGGGGGTCCATGGCCTCCATTGTCCTCCCTGCACGGGGCCGATCGCGCGCCGCCGCGTATCCTGGTGGCCCGGCCGTCCCCGGCCGGCCCGGACGCCGTGAGAGGCAGGTGTGACGTGCAGCGACCCGAGGCCTTCTACCGGCTGTACGAGCGGAGGCTCGCCCGTGGCCTGGACCCGGAGCGGCTGCCCCGGCACGTCGGCGTGCTCGTGGACGGCAACCGCCGGTGGGCCCGCGCGTTCGGCGCCACCACCCAGGAGGGGCATCAGGCCGGCGCCGAGCGGATCCTCGAGTTCATCGACTGGTGCGACGAGACCGGCATCCCCGTGGTCACGCTCTACATGCTCTCCACGGAGAACCTGGGTCGCCCGCCGGAGGAGCTGGAGGCCCTGCTCGGGATCATCCTGGCCACCGCGGAGCGCCTCGCCGAGCCGCGCGAGGGCCGCCGGCCCGTGCGCGTGCAGACGGTGGGCGCCGTGGACATGCTGCCGGAGGAGATGGCCCGCCGCCTGCGCGCGGTGGAGGAGCGCACCCGGGACAACGACGGCGTGCACGTGAACGTGGCCGTGGGCTACGGCGGCCGCCAGGAGATCCTCGACGCCGTGCGCGAGCTGCTGCGCGACGAGCACGGCCGGGGGCGCACCGCCGCGGAGATCGCCGACGCGATGACCGTCGAGCAGATCGCCGACCGCCTCTACACGCGCGGCCAGCCGGACCCGGACCTGGTCATCCGCACCTCGGGGGAGCAGCGGCTCTCCGGGTTCCTGCTGTGGCAGTCCGCCTACTCGGAGTTCTACTTCTGCGAGGCCATGTGGCCCGCGTTCCGCAAGGTCGACTTCCTGCGCGCCCTGCGCGACTACGGCAGCCGGCAGCGCCGCTTCGGCGCCTGAGGCCGGTCGGCGCGGCGGCGGGCGGAGCCTCGCGGCGCCGGTCAGATGTCGGCGTGGCGGGGGCGGCGGTCGCCGCGGCCCCACCACAGGCCCAGCAGCACCCCAACGACGGCGCCCGCCAGGTGCCCCGTCCACGAGACCCCGGGGGCCGGCAGCAGGCCGATGAGGCTCGAGCCCAGGTGCGTGAGCGCCACGAGCACCGAGACCACCACGGGCACCACGCGGCGCACGGCGATGCCGTAGACCACCAGGAACGCGACGAGCGCGTACACGATCCCCGAGGCGCCGATGTGCACGCCGGGGGAGCCGATCACCCACGTGAGCACACCCGAGCCCAGCCAGGCGGCCGCGAGCAGGGCCAACGGCCGCCCCGAGATGAGCGCGGCGAGCGGGCCGAGCAGGATCAGCGCCGTGGAGTTGCCGATCAGGTGTCCCCAGCCGGCGTGCAGCAGCGGGGAGAACAGGATGCCGTCCAGTCCGGTCACGCTGCGGGGGATCAGGCCGAGGCTGGGGATCACGAGCCGGCCGAAGAACACGAGGGCGATCTGGACGACCCACAGGGCGGCCACGAGCAGCAGCGTGGGCGCGATGACGGCCACGAGGCGGCCGCTCACGCGCTCGGCGAGCGAGGGGGCCGGCCGGGCGGCCGGGACGGCGCCGCGCTCGGGCAGGCGGGGCGTGGGGCGGTGCATGCTCATGGTCCCTCCTGAGTCCGACGACGGCGGCCGGGTGCGGGCGCGTCCGCGTGCGCCCAGTCTAGGCGGGGCCGCGGACGGGATGCGGAGCGGGGCGGCCCGGGACCGTCACGTCGACTTCATCCGCGGTTCATCCTCTCGGCCGCCCCGGCGACGCCCGGGCTTCCTAGCGTGGGCGGCGGACGCGGGCGTCCGCCCCGTCCGAGGCAGCGGCACAGGAGGCTGGCATGGTGGCAGAGCGCGTGGAGCACGGGCGGGCACTCACGGGGACGACGGAGGCGCGGCCGGATGCCGCCGGTGCTGCGGGGCACGCCGCCGCGGCGCGCACCGGAGCCGCGGACGCCGTCGTCGCCCCGGACGCGCGGGAGACCGGGCTGCGCACCTACGTGGTGGACACCTCCGTGCTGCTCTCCGACCCGCGCGCCTTGCTGCGCTTCGCCGAGCACGAGGTGATCCTGCCGCTCGTGGTGGTCTCCGAGCTGGAGGCCAAGCGGGCCGACCCGGACCTGGGCTACTTCGCCCGGACCGCGCTGCGGCTGCTCGACGACCTGCGCGGCCGGCACGGCGCCCTCGACCGGGCGGTGCCGATCAGCCCCGAGGGCGGCACCCTGCGGGTCGAGCTCAACCACGTGTCCACGGACGTCCTGCCGCTGGGCATCCGCGGCACGGACAACGACTCCCGCATCCTCGCCGTCGCGAAGGCGTTCGCGGACGAGGGCCGGGACGTGACCGTGGTGTCCAAGGACCTGCCCATGCGCGTGAAGGCGGCCGCCATGGGGCTGAGCGCGGACGAGTACCGGCACGAGCTGGTGCGGGACTCCGGGTGGCGGGGCACCGTGACCCTCACCGTGGAGCAGGAGCTGCTGGACGCCCTCTACGACGACGGCGAGGCGTCCCTGGCCGGCGTGCCGGTGGACGGGACGGACGGCGTGGGTGCGGGTGTGGAGGCGGAGGCGGACGGGACCGGGGCAGGAGGATCCGGGGTCGATAGGACCGGTGCCGAAGGGCCCGGGGCCGCGGTCCTGCCGGTGAACACGGGGCTGGTGCTCCTCGCCCCGCGCGGCTCCGCCCTGGCCCGCGTGGCCGAGGGCGGGCGGGCGCTGCTGGTGCGCGGGGACCAGGACGTGTTCGGCCTGCACGGGCGCTCCGCGGAGCAGCGGCTGGCGATCGACCTGCTCACGGACCCGGCCGTGGGCATCGTGTCCCTCGGCGGCCGCGCGGGCACGGGCAAGTCCGCCCTCGCGCTGTGCGCCGGCCTGGACGCCGTGATGGAGCGCCGCGAGCACCGCAAGGTGGTCGTGTTCCGGCCGCTGTACGCCGTAGGGGGCCAGGAGCTGGGCTATCTGCCGGGCTCCGAGGGCGAGAAGATGGGGCCGTGGGCGCAGGCGGTGTTCGACACGCTCGGCGCGCTCGTCTCCCCGTCCGTGATCGACGAGGTGGTGGACCGCGGCATGCTCGAGGTCCTGCCGCTGACCCACATCCGAGGGCGCTCCCTGCACGACGCCTGGGTGATCGTGGACGAGGCGCAGTCCCTCGAGCGGAACGTGCTGCTCACCGTGCTCAGCCGCATGGGGCGCAACTCGAAGGTGGTGCTCACCCATGACGTCGCCCAGCGGGACAACCTGCGCGTGGGCCGGCACGACGGGATCGCGGCCGTGGTGGAGCGGCTCAAGGGGCACCCGCTGTTCGGGCACGTGACGCTGACCCGGTCGGAGCGCTCGCCGATCGCCGCGCTCGTGACGGAGATGCTGGAGGACGGCCGCGGCTGAGCGCCGGCCGGGGAAAGAAAATGGGGCCGCTGCCGAAGCAGCGGCCCCCGGCGGGGGTGCTCGGCCCCGCGGAGGGGGGATGGGGGACCGAGGAAGCCCGCCACCATGGCCCCTTGAAACGGGATTGAGGCCATGGGGTCAGTCCGAGCTCCGGACATCCCATGAGACGGGCGGAAGCTCGTGACTCAAGAGTAGCCCCGGTTGCGCCCTGAAGCAATGGTCATTTCAGGTTGAGCTGTGGGCGGACGGGCCCGGGCGCTCGCGGGCCTGTGGACGGGGGCCTCCGGCTGACGGCGACGCGCCTAGGCTGGGCGCATGGACGGGGTGGGATGGGCCTGGGCGCAGGGGCTGCCGGCGACGGCGGTGCTCTGGTCCGCGGGGCTGGCGTGGTTCGCGGTGTGCGCGGCGGTGCTCGTGCGCGTCGACCTGCGCGAGCACCGGCTGCCCAACCGGTGGACGCTGCGGCTGGCCCTCGGCGGGCTGGCCGCGATGGCCGGGGGCGCCGCGCTCGCGGGCCGGGCCGACCTCGTGCTCTCGAGCGTGCTCGGCGGGCTCGGCTACGCCGCGGCGATGCTCGTGCTGCACGTGCTCAGCCGGGGCAGCCTCGGCATGGGGGACGTGAAGCTGGCCGCCGGCCTCGGGGCGTACACGGGGGTGCTGGGAGGCTCGGCCGTCGTGGCCGCGGGACTCGGTGCGATCCTGCTCGGGGGAGCAGTGGCCGCCGTCCTCGTGGCGGCGCGGCGGGCGAGCCGCTCCACGGCCCTGCCCTTCGGCCCGCCCATGATCCTTGCGGCGGCGGCCGTCCTGGCGTTCGCCCCCGCGGGCGGCTGAACGGGCGACAGCTCAAGAGACGACGGCGGCCGCCCTCCTCGCGGAAGGCGGCCGCCGTCGTCATGCTCCTGGACCCGGGGGCGAGGCGGATCCCCGCCGCGCCCCGGGCTCAGCCCCGGATCACTCCGGGTGCGTCATGGACATGGTGTCCAGGGCGGTGTCCAGCTGCTCCTCGGTGATCTCGCCGCGCTCGACGTAGCCGAGGTCCACCACGGCCTCGCGCACGGTCATCTTGTTGGCCACGGCGTGCTTGGCGATCTTCGCCGCGGCCTCGTAGCCGATCACCTTGTTCAGCGGGGTCACGATGGACGGGGAGGCGCCGGCCAGGAACGCGCAGCGCTCCTCGTTGGCCTCGATGCCGTCGATCATCTTGTCCGCCATCACGCGGGAGGTGTTGGCGAGCAGGCGGATGGACTCGAGCAGGTTGGCGGCCATCACCGGGATGCCCACGTTCAGTTCGAAGGCGCCGTTGGTGGAGGACAGGGACACGGTGGTGTCGTTGCCGATCACCTGGGCGCACACCATGATCGCGGCCTCGCAGATCACGGGGTTGACCTTGCCCGGCATGATCGAGGAGCCCGGCTGCAGGTCCGGGATGAAGATCTCGCCGAGGCCGGTGTTCGGGCCGGAGCCCATCCAGCGCAGGTCGTTGTTGATCTTCATGATCGAGTAGGCCACGTTGCGCAGCTGGCCGGAGGCCTCCACGAGGCCGTCGCGGTTGGCCTGCGCCTCGAAGTGGTTGCGGGCCTCGGTCAGCGGCAGGCCGGTCTCCTCGGCGAGCAGCTCGATCACGCGGGCGGAGAAGCCCTTGGGGGTGTTGATGCCGGTGCCCACGGCGGTGCCGCCGAGCGGGACCTCTGCGACGCGCGGCAGGGAGGACTCGACGCGCTCGATGCCGTAGCGGACCTGTGCGGCGTAGCCGCCGAACTCCTGGCCCAGGGTCACCGGGGTGGCGTCCATGAGGTGGGTGCGGCCGGACTTCACGATGTTCGCGAAGGCCTCCTCCTTCTTCTCGAGGGAGACGGCCAGGTGGTCCAGGGCGGGGATCAGCTCGTTGATCAGGGCGCCGGTGACGGCCACGTGCACGGAGGTGGGGAACACGTCGTTGGAGGACTGTGAGGCGTTGACGTGGTCGTTGGGGTGGACCTCGTCCTCGGAGCCGGCGTCCTTGAGGGCGCGGGTGGCGAGGGTGGCGAGCACCTCGTTGGTGTTCATGTTGGAGGAGGTGCCCGAGCCGGTCTGGAAGACGTCGATCGGGTACTGGTCGTCGTGCTCGCCGGCGATGACCTGGTCCGCGGCGGCCACGATGGCGTCCGCGCGCTCCTGGGAGATGACGCCGAGCTCGGCGTTGGCCTTGGCGGCGGCCTTCTTGACCTGGGCGAGGGCGTGGATGTGCGCCGGCTCGAGGCCCTTGCCGGAGATCGGGAAGTTCTCCACGGCGCGCTGGGTCTGGGCACGGTAGAGGGCGTCGATCGGCACCTTCACCTCGCCCATGGTGTCGTGCTCGATGCGGAACTGCTGCTCGGGGTTCTGTGCGGTCATGGCCACATCCTAGGGCGCGCCGGGGCTCCGGACCCGAACCGGACGCCCGGCGTCGTCACACCTGCAGCGCGCCCAGCACGCGGCCGGGCTGGGCGGTGCCGCCGGCCAGCGAGTAGGTCAGCCCGACGACGGCCGTCCGGCCCGCCTCGACGGCGTCGCGCACGGCCTGGCTCGTCTCCACGAGGCGGTCGCAGGTCTGGTCCACGTGCTCGGCCACGAAGTCGTCGATCTCCTCCAGGCCGCGGCGGCGCCCGGCCAGCACGGAGGGGGTGATGCGCTCCACGAGCGAGCGGATGAAGCCCGGGGGCATGTCCCCGGAGATGTAGGACTCCACGGTGGCGGTGACGGCGCCGCAGGAGTCGTGGCCGAGCACCACGATCAGCGGGATCTTGAGGACGTCCACGGAGTACTCGAGGGAGCCGAGAACGGCGTCGTCGATCACCTGGCCGGCCGTGCGGATGACGAACACGTCACCCAGGCCGACGTCGAAGATGATCTCCGCGGCCAGGCGGGAGTCGGAGCAGCCGAAGATGACGGCGATCGGCTCCTGGCCGGACGTCAGCGTGCTGCGGCGCTCCGCGTTCTGGTTGGGGTGGCCGGGGTCGCCGGCCACGAAGCGCCGGTTGCCCTCGGCCAGCGTCTCCCACGCCTCCTGGGGCGTGGGCCGGGAGCCGGCGGCGCCGTCGTCGTGGGCCGCGGCAGCGGCGGTGGCGGTGTTCTCGGTGCTCATCGGGTCTCCTTCGCGACGCCGCGGGCCAGGTCCTCGAGGACGGCGCGGTCGCCGGTGGTGGTGAGCACCACGGTGGTGTCCTCCACCTCCGTCACGAGGCGCTTCTCCGGGGCGCGGGGGTCCGCGTGGAGGTCCCACGCGAGCCCGTCGATCTCGAGCGTCTCCGTGGCGGGGACGCTGTCCACGCGCAGGGTCACCCAGGTGGGGTCCACGTCGTGGGCCTGCTGCATGCCGGCGAACACGGTGTCCGTGACCACCCAGCCTACGTCCCACGTGGAGACGCCGTCCATGGTCTGCAGGCGGGCGAAGTTCGCGTACCAGGACTCCGGGACCTCGGGGGCGAGGGCCGGGAGGACGCCGTCGTCGTGGGGCACGGTGGCGGCGGCGGCCGCCACGTCCACGCGGTCCTCGCGGGGCCGCTGCGGCGGCTCCGGGTTGAGGATCAGCACCACGGCCACCAGGGCCAGGAGCGCGACGACAGAGAGCACCATCCCGATCCACGGCTGCCGGGCCCGCTGCGCCTGCTTGGCGGTCAGGACGGGGCGGGGGGCGGGGGCGTTCGGATCGGTCGGATCCGTGGGATGGGTGGAGCTCACGGTGAGCATTGTGCCACCCCCTCCGGACCGCCCACCGTAGGATGAGGGAGAGGGCAGAGTCGCCCCCACGCCCCGTCCCCTTCGCGGACGGTGCGCCGCGAGCAAGGATCGGAGCAGCGATGACGAGCGCGTCCTCGGAGAAGACCGGCTACGAGAACCACGTCCCGGACCGCAACCTGGCCATGGAGCTGGTCCGCGTGACCGAGGCGGCGGCCATCGCCGCGAGCCCCTGGGTCGGCTACGGCGACAAGAACAAGGCCGACGGCGCCGCGGTGGACGCGATGCGCGCGTTCATGGACACCGTGAGCATGGCCGGCACCGTGGTGATCGGCGAGGGCGAGAAGGACGAGGCCCCCATGCTGTTCAACGGCGAGGAGGTCGGCGACGGCTCCGGCGCTCCCGTGGACGTGGCCGTGGACCCGATCGACGGCACCCGCCTGACCGCCATGGGCTACAACAACGCCCTGTCCGTCTTCGCGGTGGCCGAGCGCGGCACCATGTTCGACCCCTCCGCCGTGTTCTACATGGACAAGCTCGTGGTGGGCCCGGAGGCCGCGGACTTCGTGGACTTGCGCCTGCCGGTGAAGCAGAACGTCGCGCTCGTGGCCAAGGCGCTGGACAAGCCGGCCTCCCAGGTGACCGTGTGCGTGCTGGACCGCCCCCGTCACGAGGGCCTGGTCAAGGAGATCCGCGAGGCCGGCGCCCGCGTGAAGTTCATCCTCGACGGCGACGTCGCCGCCGCGATCGCCGCCGCCCGCCCGGACACCGGCGTGGACATGATGATGGGCATCGGCGGCACCCCCGAGGGCATCGTCACCGCGTGCGCCATCAAGGCCACCGGCGGCGTGATCCAGGGCCGCCTGGCCCCCACGGACGAAACCGAGAAGCAGAGGGCCCTCGACGCCGGCCTGGACCTGGACGCCGTCCTGTCCACGAACGACCTGGTCACCTCGGACCACTGCTACTTCGCCGCCACCGGCATCACCGACGGCGACCTGCTGCGCGGCGTGCGCTTCGTGGACGGCCGCGTGGTCACCCAGTCGATCGTGATGCGCTCCTGGTCCGGCACCGTCCGCACCGTGGACGCCGAGCACGACGTGCGCAAGTGGTCCAAGTGGCTCGAGGACCGCGGCACCCGCACCGGCCGCTGACCCACCCCCCCGCGCTTTCGCTCGGGAAATCGTCGCCACCGCCCCGGAATCCCGGGATGGTGACGACGATTTCCCGAGCGAAAGTCGTCTCTGGGGAGGGGCTGGGGAGGCCCCGGGGGAGGGTCAGCGGCGGGGCAGGCCCGTGACGTGGACCGTGGCGGGGGCGCCGTCGGCGGCGCGGACGGCCAGCGGCCCCGTCGCGGTCTCGGCGGCGGGCAGGAACACGGCCTCGCCCGGGCCGAGGGTGACCTCCTGGCCCGCCAGCCGCAGGTGCGCACTGCCCCGGGTGACCACGGCGATGCCGGGCCCGTGGACGTCGAGCTCACGGACGGCGTCGTCCTCGAGGGTGGCCTGCAGCAGCTCGAACTCGTCGAAGGGCGGGCGGAAGGCCACCACGGAGTCCGCCACGCGCTCGGGCTCGGTCGAGGGCACGGGCACCGCCTCGAACGTCACCACCCGGCGCAGCTCCTCGACGTCCACGTGCTTGGCCGTGAGCCCGCCGCGCAGCACGTTGTCCGAGGCGGCCATCACCTCCACGCCGAGCCCGTGCAGGTACGCGTGCACGTTGCCGGCGGGCAGGTGCAGGGCCTGGCCGGGGGCGAGGTCCACGCGGTTGAGGAGGATCGCCACGATCACGCCGGGGTCGTCCGGGTAGTGCTCGGCCACCTCGAGGGCGGTGGCGAGGGAGGGGTCGCGCTCGGCGAGGTCCTCGGCGGCGCGCAGGACCTCCACCACCTGGGCCACGGAGCCCGGAGCCGCCCACACGGACTCGGGGTCGAGGATCGCGGTGAACGCGTCCTCGAGGTCTCCGGCGGCGAGCGTCTGGCTGATCCGGGCCGCGGCGACGGCGACGGCGGACGTGTCCCCGTCCGCGTGCTCGGTGAGCGCGTGGGCGAGGGCCTCGAAGCTGTCCGAGGAGACCTCGGGGGAGCGGAAGCCGCACATCGCCGAGAAGTGGGTCAGGGCGACCAGCATCTCCGGCTTGTGGTTGGCGTCCTTGTAGTTGCGGTGCGGGGCGTCGACGGGCACGCCGGCGGCCTCCTCGGCCGCGAAGCCGGCGCGGGCCTGCTCGAGCGTGGGGTGCGCCTGGATGGACAGCGGCGCGCCCGCGGCGAGCAGCTTCGCCAGGTACGGCAGCCGGTCCGTGTCCACGTTCGGGCCGAGGCAGCGCTCGCGGTCCGCGGCGGTGAGCTCGTCGAGGCCGGTCACGGAGCCGTCGCCCACGACGACGCCGCACGGGGCGCCCGGATGGTCGCCCAGCCACATCTCGGCCTCGGGGCGGCCGGTGGGCTCCCGGCCCTGCAGGCGGGCCAGGAGCGTGGGGGAGCCCCACGCGTAGTCGCGGATGACGGGCTTCAGGACGTGCATGCCGACCAGCCTAGGCCAGGCGCGACGCCGATCGGCGGCCTGGCGGGCCGTCGTCGGGGTGCGCGGGGCGCGTCCGGGGGCCGGAGCCTCCCGTTTCCCGCACGAAAGCACCGGGCGAGCCTCCCGTTTCCCGCACGAAAGTGCCGGGGCGGGGTCAGCGGCCGGGCGCGCAGAGCCCGTTGGTCGAGGAGGCGTGGTTGAGCAGGTCCTCCTGGCCGAGGTCCTCGGCCAGCATGAGGTCCTCGGCGGTGTAGGCGCCGCCGTCGGGCCGGGTGGGCGGGGCCGGCCAGGTGGCCGGGTCGTCCTCGTCCACCTCGTCGGGGACGGCCTCCTGGGCCGCCACGGCGAGCACGGTGAGCAGCGGCAGGGCCGAGGCCCCGGATCCGACGCCGGCCGCGTGGCCCGCCTCGCCGCCCGTCGCACCCCCGGCCTGCCCGGGCTCCTCGGCGAGCATCTCGTCCACGCGCTGGTGGACGAGCCCGTAGTCGGGGAACGTCGTGAACTGGTCCCCGGTGTCGCCGAAGTCGGGCGGGCCCACGGTGAGCCGGCGCATCTCCTGGCCGCGGGAGCGCTCGGCGAGGTCCACGAAGGTGCCGAGCTGGGACTGCGGCAGGCTCGTGGTGACGATCTGCTGGCCGGCGTCGAGGATCTGCTCGAACCGGGTGAGCACGGTGCCGGGGCTGAACTGGGCGAGCATGGCCGCCTGCATGCACTGCTGGCGGCGGATGCGGGCGTAGTCCGTGGACCAGTGCCGTGAGCGGGCGAACGCGAGCGCGTCCTCCCCGTCGAAGTGGTGCTCGCCCGGCTCCCACCAGATGTTGCCCCACTCGCCGTCCGGGCGGACGCCGCGGTGCACCACGTAGCCGCCGGTGACGAGGTCCACGCCGCCCATGGCGTCGATCAGCTGGGCGAAGCCGCCCATGTCCATGAGGGCGTAGCCGGAGATCTCGAGGCCGAGGATGCCGCCGGCGGCGTCCATCATGGCCTCGGCGCCGGGGTCCTCGGCGTCCGGGTAGAGGTCCGGGTGGCGCGTCTCCACGTCCGTGTAGAGGGCGTTGAGGATGCACTCGTCGCCGCAGGAGAAGCCGTCCGGGTAGACGCTCCACAGCGGAGAGCCCTCGGTGAAGGGCGCATTCTGGAGGTTGCGGGGCAGGGAGAACATCACGACGGCGCCGCTGCGGGCGTCCACGGAGGCCACGTGGATGGAGTCCGGGCGCAGGCCCTCGCGGCCCTCGCCGGCGTCGCCGCCCATCACGAGGATGTTGTACCGGCCCTCGGTCCGGGCGACGGCGGGGCCGTCCCCGAAGACGTCGCCCAGGGCGCCGCGGCCCGCGTTCGTGGCCCACCCGCCGTAGAGCAGCGCTCCGCTGGTGAGGACGAGCGCCAGGACGGTGGCCACGGCGGTGGCCTTGCGCGCCCCGGGCGCCAGCAGGTGCAGGCGGATCAGCCGGAGCGTGTCGATCCACAGCACCGCCCAGCCCACGGCCAGCAGCCCCAGCGCGATCGCCAGCACGAGCAGCACGCCGTCCCGGGCGAGCAGGGAGATGAGGCTGGCCCGGTGGACGAGCCACCACAGCAGCCCCGCCAGCAGCACGCCCCACACGGCGACGGTCACGCGCAGGGCCGCGCGGCCCAGCGGACGGCTGCCGGCCACCACCTGGGCCCCGCCCGGCACGAACAGCGTCAGCAGGGTGAGGATCAGGGCGCGGCGGGTGCGCTCGGTGGGGGAGGCGACGCGCGGGTCCCGGACGGGGTCGCGCAGCGCGCCGGCGGCGGGGAAGGGGCCGGGAGCGTGGGACATCAGCGGTCGGCGACCATCCGCTCGCGCAGGCGGGCGCCCTTGGCCTGGGCCTGGGCGTTGAGCTCGGCGGCGTGCTCGGTCAGGGCGGCGCGCAGGCGCTCGCCCTCCGCTGTGTCCGCGGAGGCGAGGATGCGGGCGGCCAGCAGGCCGGCGTTGCGGGCGCCGTCCACGGACACGGTGGCCACGGGGACGCCGGCGGGCATCTGCACGATGGAGAGCAGGGAGTCCAGGCCGTCGAGGCTCTTGAGCTTCACGGGCACGCCGATCACGGGCAGCGGCGTGACGGAGGCGAGCATGCCGGGCAGGTGCGCGGCGCCGCCGGCGCCGGCCACGATCACCCGGATGCCGCGCTCGTGGGCGCGGGCCCCGAACTCCACCATCTCGTGGGGCATGCGGTGGGCGGAGACGACGCCGACCTCCACGGGCACGTCGAGCTCGCGCAGCGCCTCGGCGGCGGCGCTCATCACGGGCCAGTCGGAGTCGGAGCCCATCACCACGGAGACGACGGGCGCGTCGTCCTGCAGGGGCTGGGCGGGGTTCTGGGGCGTGGCGGTCATGGGCGGGCCTCCGGCGGGGTGGGGGTGGCGGGGGAGGAGGGGGACGCGCCGACGGCGTCCGGGGCGGCGCCGTCGCGCAGCACGGCGGCGGCGGACTCGGCGGCCCGCACGGCCTGCTCGAGGGTGAGTCCGTGGTCGGCGACGACGTTGACGTGGCCCACCTTGCGGCCGGGCCGCACGGCCTTGCCGTAGAGGTGGACCTTGGCCTGCGGGTGGGCGGCGAGGGCGTCGGAGAGGCCGGCGTGCAGGTCCTCGCGGGCGCCGCCGAGCAGGTTCTTCATGACGACGCCGGCCCCGCGCGGGGCGGTCTCGCCCAGCGGCAGGTCCAGGACGGCGCGCACGTGCTGCTCGAACTGTCCGGTGACGGCCCCGTCCATGGACCAGTGCCCGGAGTTGTGCGGGCGCATGGCCAGCTCGTTGACCTGGAAGCCGGGGCCCACGCCGGGGGTCTCGAAGAGCTCGACGGCGAGCATGCCGGTGACGTCCAGCTCCTCGGCCAGCAGCACGGCGGCGGCGGTGGCGGCCTCGGCAACGGCCGGGTCCAGGTCCCGGGCGGGGGCGACCACGAGGTCGCAGACCCCGGCCACCTGCACGGAGTCCACCACGGGGTAGGCCGCGACCCGCCCGAAGGGGGTGCGGGCCACCTGAGCGGAGAGCTCGCGGGCGAACGGCACGAGGGCCTCGGCGAGCAGCGGGGCGATGCCGGCGCCCAGCCACGTGCCCAGGGTGCCATCCGCGGCGGAGGCGCGGGCGTCGTCGGCGTCGTCGAGCTTCAGGACGCCCTTGCCGTCGTAGCCGCCGCGCGGGGTCTTCAGGATCATGGGCCAGCCGTGCTCGTCGCCGAACGCGAGGACCTCGTCGAGGTCCCGCACCGCGGCCCAGGCCGGGTTCGGCAGGCCGAGGCGCTCGACGGCGGCGCGCATCACCAGCTTGTCCTGGGCGTGCTGCAGGGCCTCGGGGCCGGGGCGCACGGCGACGCCGGCCTCCTGCAGCACGCGCAGGTGCTCGGTGGGCACGTGCTCGTGGTCGAAGGTCACCACGTCCACCGTGGCGGCGAAGGCGCGCAGGTCCGCCAGGTCCGTGTGGTCGCCGACCACATGCGGGGCCACCTGGGCCGCGGACGCGTCCGGGGCCTCCGCGAGCACGCGGAAGGGCACGCCGAGCTCCGCGGCGGGGCCCGCCATCATGCGGGCCAGCTGCCCGCCGCCGATCACACCGAGTCGAGGGGAAGTCACCGGTCCAGGCTAGTCGCGTCGCCTGAGAACTCGGTCACGGATCCCTGACGAGTCCCGGGACCCGCCCGGAATCGGGGGTCCCCGGGGCTACAGTGTTCCCAGCCCGTTGCGGGCCCGGCCCCTTCGGGCGGCCCCGCACGCCCCGCGTCCGCGCGGTCCCCGTTCCCGTCCCGAACCGAGGTCTCCCGCCCATGCTGTCCGATCTCTGGAGCCGTCTGACCGGCCTGGTGTCGATGCTGTGGCGTGAGGTCGCCAAGTTCGGCACCGTCGGCGCGGCCGCGTTCGTCATCGACTCCCTGGTGTTCTGGTGGATGATGACGGGCCCGCTCGAGGGCTCGAACGTCAAGGCCAAGATCGTGGCCGGCGTGGTGGCCACCCTGTTCAGCTGGGTCGCCAACCGCTACTGGACGTTCCGCGAGAAGCGCTCGTCCAACAAGACCCGCGAGCTCGTCATGTTCCTGCTGATGAACGCGATCGGCCTGGGCATCCAGGCGGGCTGCGTGTTCATCGCGCAGTACTTCATGGGCGTGACTGACCCGGGCGGCCTGTTCATCGCCGGCAACGTGGTGGGCCTGTTCTTCGGCACCGTGTTCCGCTACTTCGCCTACCGGTTCTGGGTGTTCAAGGAGGAGCTGGACGTGGAGCCCGGCTTCGCCAACGACATCGCGATCATCACCGGCCAGATGCCCGTGCTGCGCGACGAGCAGCTGCACCCGCACGGCCGCCACGAGGCGCGGGGCCGCCCGGCCGAGCGCCACGTCCGCCGGGACGACGGCCCGGCCCGCCACCGCGCCTCCTGAGCCCGGCTCGCGGGTCCGCAGGCTGCGCCCGGTCAGGGGCGCACCTGTACCGCCCGCCCGGCGTCCCACGCCTCCAGCACGGCCCGCATCCCCGCCCACGTGAGGCGGGGGCGCGGGCCGTCGTCGTCCTGGTCTTCGTCAGTTCGGGCGTCCCCGTCCGCCGCGGCGACGTCGGCGGCCGGCAGGGCCTCGGGGCGCACGTGGTCCACGGGGCCGGGCAGGGCGTCGGGCTGGCCGAGGATCTCGGCGGCCACGTCCACCGCGGGCGGGTCGGCCACGGCGCCGCCGGTCGGGAGCTCGAGCCCGCGGGGCAGCGCGACGACGAACACCGCAGTGGCCGGGTCGGTCCAGCGCTCCGGGCGGTCGGTCAGGACGGCCGCGGGGGCGGCGCCGTCCTCGGCGGGCTCGGCGCCGGCGCAGAGTACGCCGAGGGCCAGGGCGTGGGAGAGCCAGTGGGCGGGCAGGTCCAGGGCCACCGGGTCGCCGGGGCCGACGCCCTCGTCCGCCAGCAGGCCGGCCGTTTTGGCCGCCCAGTTCACGGTGACGCGACCGGAGAGCTCGATGCGCTGGTCCACGGCGCCGTGCTCGCCGGGGGCGCCCGGCTCCTGCACGAGCGCGGGGCGCGGCGAGGAGGCCAGGCGCAGCACGAGGGGGCCGGTGGAGCGGGGCGCGGAGAGGGAGACCATGCACCCAGTCTGGCACCCCGATCCCGCGCCGCGGCGGCCCCCCGGGGTCGGCCCCGGGGCCGAGGTCCGGGGCCCCGGCGGGCCCGTGCTCGGCTTGACGGGACACGAATCACACCGATGTAATGAAGGCCGGGTCAGCGGCCTCTCACAGGCGCCGCACCGGCTTGTCCGGGGCCCGCGCGGACCGGCAGGAGAACGGGATCCCGCGTCAGCCACGTCGAGCCTGGGAAGAGGCGTCTCACATGGAGCACACGCAGCGAGTCGAGGACACGCACCGCGCCGAGTCGGCGCAGGCGGCGGCGCCTCGCCCGCGCGGAGTCCCCAGTGACTGGTTCCTGGACCCGGCCGATCCGCTGGCCGGCGCCGACGCCGCCACCCTGGAGGACCAGGCCACCGCCCTGCTCTCCGCCCACGACCTCGAGGACGAGGCCGGCACCCCGTCCGCCACCGTCACCGCCCTCTTCCCGGGCGACGCCGGCCGGCCGGTCGAGGCCGCGCCCGTCGCGGACGACTGGGTCGCGATCGCGGGCCTGGTCACCGAGCCCGTCGAGGGCGAGCTGGCCTGGCAGGTGGACGCGCTGTGCGCCCAGACGGACCCCGAGGCGTTCTTCCCGGAGAAGGGCGGCTCCACGCGGGACGCCAAGCGCGTGTGCGAGGCCTGCGTGGTCAAGGACCAGTGCCTCGAGTACGCCATGGAGAACGACGAGCGCTTCGGCATCTGGGGCGGCCTCTCGGAGCGGGAGCGCCGCCGGCTGCGCCGCGCCCGCGCCTGACGCCTCGGCCCTGCCCTCCCGGCGGGGGACGACGGCGGCGTCAACGGCCCCGGCTCAGCCGCGGCCCCATTCCGGGTCCAGCACGCGCGGGTCCACCCCGAGCGCGTCGGCGCAGCGGCTCAGCGCGACCCCGTAGACGGCCCCCTCGAGGTCGTCCGGCTCGGCGGCCTCCCGCAGGGGCCGCTCGAAGAGGGTGATCACCACCCCGTCCCCGCCCTGGCGCTCGGCCCGGGCGAACAGCGTCTCCTCGTCCCGCTCCGCCCCGGCGCGCAGCGCATGCAGCCGCTCGTCCAGGCGGTCCGGGATCCGCTCCACGCGCGCGGTCACGTGCCGCAGCCCGGGCGCCTCGAGGGCGGCCAGCCGGTCCACGGCCTTCTCCACGGCGGTGAGCAGCGCCTCGCCGCGGCCCCGCTCCGAACGCATCCCGAAGGGACGGGGGTGGCGCAGCCCGCGGCCCCGGCGGTCGCGCGTGCGCCGCGCGCCGTGGTCGCCCGCGCCGGACGCGGCGGCGCCCGGCCTGGCGGCTCCCGTCTCGGCCGGGCCGCCGGACGCGCCCGGCTCGGCCCCCGCCGCGTCGCCCTCCCCGGCGGGCAGGGGGGCGAGGGGGTCGGGGGAGGCGGGCGCGGTCATGCGCGCCATGGTAGGCCACCGCGCGGGCGGGAGGGCCGAGTAGGGTGGTCTGCCGTGGGACCCATGCGACGCTGCAGCAAGACCGGATGCCAGAGCCCGGCCCTGGCCACGCTGACGTACAACTACGCCGACTCCCAGGTGGTGATCGGCCCCCTGGCGCAGCGCGCCGAGCCGCACACCTACGACCTCTGCGCCGAGCACGCGCGCCGCACCACGGCCCCCCGCGGCTGGGAGGTGCTGCGCCTGGAGCTGCCCGAGCACTACGAGACGACCGCGCCGGACGGCACCGTGCACACGGTGCCCACCGCTCCGCGCGCCGTCCCGGCGGCGGAGCCCTCCGACGTCGCCCCCCGGCCCGCCCGCACGGCGCCGCGCGTCGTCCTGTCCGCCTCCGCCGCCGGAGACGACGAGCCCGCGGTGCCCCGTCCGCCGGCCCGCCCCGGCCTGCGCCTGGTCCGCGACGACGACTGAGGGGCCGCCGGTCCTGCGCGGCCGTCAGCTCCCGGAGGCCGCGGCGTCGGGGTCCGGGCGCCGTGCCACGCCGGCCTCCAGGGCCCCCGGCTCGATCCGCAGCACGGTGGCGCCGTGGTCCCCGCCCACGATGTGTGGCTGCAGGGTGCCCCAGAAGTACGTGACCTCCACGTGGTGCAGGAGCGCGGTCCGGGCCGCCTCGGCATCGCCGGCGAGGATCGCGCCCAGGAGCTCGCGGTGGTCCATGTCCTCGTGGGCGGCCTTGACCTCCGGCAGGGACGTGACGCGGATGAACCGGGTGAGCTGCTCCTGGATCTCGCGCTCGGCCTGGACCAGCCGGGGATTGCCGGACATCTTCGCCACGTGGATGTGCAGCCGCGCGTCGGCGAACCGCCGGCCGCTGGTGCTCTCGATGACCTGCAGGTACTCGTCCTCGAGGCGGCGCAGGTCGGCGATCTCGGTCTCGCGGGCGCGCAGCGCCGCGAGGTGGGAGGCCTCGCCCGAGACAGCCCGGCGCCAGTCCGTGAGGACGCGCAGCTCGTCGATGGTGACGTGGTGGCGCAGCGCCTCGGCCTCGAGCTTCTCCGCGATGTCCGCGACCACGCGCGTGCCGCCGTGGCGCCCGCGGCTCGTCGCCACGTATCCGTCGCCGCGCAGCCGGGCCAGGGCCTGGCGCAGCGTCATGGCGGCCACCTTGAAGTGCGCGGCCATCGCCTCCTCGGAGGGCAGCCGCTCGCCGGCCGGGATGCGCCCGGTGGAGATGGCCTCGATGAGCGCGGCGTACACCTCGTCGGCGCCGATCCGCAGGGCGGCCGGGGGGAGGGGGAGATCGATGGTGTCCATATACATGCAGACCCTATAGGTATTTTTGGGATCCTGCTCGGACCCGGACGGTCCGACCGCCCCGAGGCCGGGAGGGAGGGTCCCTCCCGGCGTCGGCGGCCCCTCGTCAGGCGATGCCCAGGTCGCCCATCAGCGCGTCGGCCAGCACCTCGGCGCCGGTCTCCGCATCGTCGTCCTCGACGTGCTCCTCGTGTGCGTGGGAGACGCCGGTGGGGTTGCGCACGAACAGCATCGCCGTCGGGACGTGCGCGGCGAGGATGCCGGCGTCGTGTCCCGCGCCCGTGTCGAGCACGGGGGCGTCCGGCAGGGCGTCCTCCAGGCGGCGGCGCAGCCCCGGGTCGAAGTGCGTGGTCGGGGAGAGCGACTCCTCGCGGAGGTCGACCCCGCATCCCTGGCCTGCCGCCAGGTCCCGGGCGAGCGCGGCGATCTGCTCCACCACGAGGGCCGTGACGGCGTCCTCGGGGTGGCGCACGTCCAGCCACACGTCCACGCGCGAGGCGATCACGTTGGTGCCGCCGGGGACCGGCTGCAGGCGCCCCACGGTGGCGCGGGCGCCCTCGTGCCGGGCCGCGATGCCCGGGATCTGGGCGATCACGCCCGCCGCGGCGACGAGCGGGTCGTGCCGGTCGCGCATGAGCGTGGTGCCGGCGTGGTTGCCCTGGCCGGTGAAGGTGAGCCGCCACCGGCCGTGGCCGAGGATCGATGACCCGATGGCGACCGGCTGCCCGAGGTCGATCAGCCCCCGGCCTTGCTCGACGTGGAGCTCGATGAACGCGCCGATCTGCGCCAGGCGCTCGGCGTCCGGGCCCATGCGCTCCGGGTCGAGGCCCGCCGCGCGCGAGTGCTCGGCGAAGGTGCCGCCGTCCTCGTCCTTGAGGGCCAGGGCCTTCTCGACGGCGATGGCGCCCGTGAGGATCCGGGAGCCGAGGCAGGCGATGCCGTAGCGGGAGCCCTCCTCCTCGGGGAAGACCGCGATCGCCAGCGCGCGGTCCGGCCGGCGGCCCTGCTCGCGCAGCACGTCGACGGCGGCCAGGGCCGAGGCCACGCCCAGCGGCCCGTCGAAGGCGCCGCCGCCGGGGACCGAGTCCAGGTGGCTGCCGGTGACGATCGCCCCGGCACGGTCCCGCGAGGGCAGGTCCCACCAGGCCCAGATCACGCCGTTGCGGTCGGTCTCCACGTCCAGACCGCGGGCCTGCGCCTCTGCGACGAACCAGCCGCGCAGGTCGAGCTCGGCCGTGGAGTAGACGGGGCGGGTGTAGCCGCCGCGCGTCCTGTCCCGGCCCGTGTCCGCGATGGCGGCCATCAGGGAGGTGACCCGGCGGGTCGCGGGCGCGGTCACCGCTGGGCCTCCGCCCGGTGGTGGGCGACGCGGAACCGGTCGGGCACGGTTCCCGCGCCCGTGGCCAGGCCCGCGGCCAGCTCGCCCAGCAGCGGGGCGAACTTGCCTCCGTGGCCGGAGCAGGCGGAGAGGAGGACGACGCCGTCGGCCTCGTCGATCACGAAGTCCTCGTTCGGGGTCATGGTGAACAGGCACGTGGCCTCGGCGTAGGGCTCGGGCACGACGCCGGGCAGGTACCGCATGGCGTAGTCCTGGACCCTGCGGCGCATCTCCTCGGTGATGAGCCCGGACTGGTCCCGGGCGGAGGGCAGGACCGGCCCGCCCTTGTACTGCGCCATCTTCTGCCCGCTGAATCCCGCGTCCCGGCCCCCGGGCAGGCCGTAGGTCTGCATCTCGGAGCGCTTGTGGATGAACGTGGGCCAGGCCGGGTAGGCGGCGCCGGACTCGTCGGCCTCGCGCCACGGCAGGTGGAAGGCCTGCTCCTCGCGCACCTCGAACGCGGGGACGGACTCCAGGAAGCCCGCGGGCAGGGCCAGGTCGCCGAGCAGGGCCGGCAGCCAGCCGCCGGCGGCCACGATGACCTTCGCCCCGGTCACGCTGCGCCCGTCCGCCGAGCGCACCTCGAAGCCGCCGGCGGTGCGGCGGATGCCGGCCGCCTCCCAGTGGGTGTGGACCTCGGCGCGGCCGGTGGCCTGCGCGAGCTCGAGCATCGCTTCGATCGTGCCCAGCGCGTCGAGGACCCCCGCGTCGGGGTGGTAGAGCACCTCGGTGTCGAAGGCGATCTGCGGGAAGCGCTCCCGGGCCGCGTCGGCGGAGAGCAGCTCGTGCGCCACGCCCGAGGCCTCGAGCACCGCGGCGAGGCCCCTGGGATCGCGCAGGTCTCCGAAGTCCACGGAGCCGGTGGGGGTGATGAGCCGGCGGCCGCTCGCGGCCTCCAGCTGGTCCCAGCCCTGCCGGGCGCGCACCACGAGGTCCGTGTAGGCCTTCTCGGGGTAGGCGTAGCGGAAGATGCGGGCGGAGCCGTGGGAGCTGCCCTCGTGGTTGCCGGGGGTCGTGCGCTCGAGGACGCTCACGTGGTGGCCGGCCTCGGCGAGGTGCCAGGCGGCGGCCGCCCCGGCGAGTCCGGCGCCGATGACGATGAAGTCGGAGGAAGACATGTGCGCTCCTGGGTTCGTGATGGTGCGTGCCCGGGGTCCGGCACGACTCCAGTCCACCCGCGATCCGTGGTGCGGTCCAATATCGAATGCGGGGGAAGCGATAGGGTCGCCCTATGGAACTGCGTCAGCTGCGCTACTTCCTCGCGGTCGCCGAGGAGCTGCACTTCGGCCGGGCCGCCGCTCGGCTCCACGTCTCCCAGCCCCCGCTGTCCGTGGCGGTCAAGTCCCTCGAGAAGGAGCTGGGCGTCACCCTGTTCGAGCGCACCTCGCGCCGGGTCGGGCTCACCCCCGAGGGCGAGGCGTTCCGCGCCCAGGTGCGGGAGCTGCTCGAGGGGCTCGACGCGGCCGTCGCGGAGCTCTCCGAGGTGCACCGGGGGATCCGGGGGCGGCTGCGGATCGGCTACGTCAGCTCCGCGAGCTACTCGATCCTCCCGCGGGCCGTCCACGCCTTCCAGGGCCGCTTCCCGCAGGTGGAGCTGACGCTGAGCCCTCTCACGAGCGCCGAGCAGCTGGCCGGGCTGGCGGAGGGGAGGCTCGACGTCGGGATCGTCAGGGACCTCGTCCCCACGCCCGGAGTGCGTCGCGAGCACGTCCTCAGCGAGGGGCTGGTCGCGGTGCTGCCGGAGCGGCACCGGCTGGCCTCCCACGCGGAGGTGCCGATCGCCGAGCTCGTGGGGGAGCCCCTCGTCCTCTTCCCCGCCGAGCTCATGCCCGGCTACCTCGCACGGATCACCGAGGCCCTCGAGTCCGGCGGCGCGACGATGGACGTGGTGCAGCGCACCGTGCACCAGGAGACCGTGCTGGGCCTCGTCGCGGCGGGCGTGGGGCTGTCGATCCTGCCCGAGTCCGTCGCCCGCCTGCGCATGCCGGGCGTGGTCGCGCGGCCGCTGGACGCCCGACCGACCACGGAGCTCTCCGTGGTCTGGCACGGGACGATGGGCGCCGCGGCCCGCGCCTTCGCCGACCACGTCCTCGAAGCCGGCGCGGAGCCCCCGCCGAGCGAGGCGACGTGATGCCGATCCGCCGGCGCGGCCTGGCTACGCTGGGCCGATGGGCATCGGAACGCTGATCGCGCGACACCGGGACCGGCCGTCGGTGCGGTGGGCGAACGGAGCCGGCACCACGGTGGAGCTGGTCTCCCCTCAGGAGTCCGCGATCCTCACGCCGGGCCTGCCCCGCTGGCGCCTCAGCGTGGCCTCGCTCGAGCGGGCGGCGCCGTTCTCGCCACTGCCCGGCCGCCACCGCCGGTTCCTGCCCGTCGGCGGGGACGTGGTCCTGACCGTGGACGGGATGCGCACCCCAGTGCAGGCCGGGACCGTGTGCGAGTTCGACGGCGGCGCGACCGTCGACCTTGTGGACCTGCCGACGCCCTGCCACGCGGTGAACCTCATGGTGGAGCGGACCGGGGAGCCTGCCCCGCCGCTCCCTCGGCTGTGGTCGCCGACGTCCGGGTCGCCCGCCCCCGCGGGCGAGACGCTCGCGGTGGCGCTCGAGCCGGCGGGCGACGTCGGGCCCTTCGACCTGCTCAGGTGCTCCGAGGCCGACGCGTGGACGGCCGCGCGGGCGGGGACGTGGGCGCTGCTCGTGCTGTCCTGACGCCGGCGCGCGGACGGGCCGCGCGCCGTCCTGGGGCGCGGGGCCCGTCCCGGGAGGGCTCAGGCCAGGGCCGGGGTCTCCCAGAGGTTCAGCACCGTGCCGATGCCCTTCTCCTCGGCCGTGCGGTAGAGGTCCGTGGCCCACGCGACGTCCTCGATCGGCATGCCGCCCACGGAGTAGAGGATGATCTCCTCGTCGTTCCGGCGGGCGGGCAGGGCGCCGGTGGCGATGTCCGCGATCTCCTCGATCTTCTCCGCGGGTAGCACGCCCTGCTCCACCAGGCCGAACCAGTGCGAGCCGGGGATGCCGAGGATCTGGTACGCCTGCGCGCCGTACTCCTCGAGCCACGCGTCGTAGAGGCCCTGGGCGTCGATCACGAGGCGGGCGTCGTCGCCGGCGAGGAAGTCGTCGTCGAAGCGGGCCGCGGCGGGCAGCAGCAGCAGCGCGCCGGGCTTGATCGCCGACTTCGGGAAGTAGGGGAAGGCGGAGCTGCCGGCGGCGTCGGTGGTGGTGGTCGCCATGACGATGTCGGCGTCCGCGATGGCCTCCTCGATGCTCTCGCAGACCGTGGCGCTCGTGAGCTGCGGGAACGTCGCGGTGGCCCAGTCGACGAACGCCTGGGTGCTGGCCGCGCCCCGGCCCTTCACGGTGAGGGTGTCGATGGACGGGCGCAGAGCGAGCGTGGTCTCCAGCGTGGAGCGGGCGATGACGCCGGGGCCCACCACCGCCACGGTCTTCGCGTCCTCCTTGGCGAGGTGCTTGACCCCCACGCCGGGCACGGAGCCGGTGCGGTACGCGCTGAGCAGGTTCGCGCTCATGATCGCCAGCGGGGCGCCCGTGTCACGGTCGTTGAGGACGAACACGTGGATGGAGCGGGGCAGGCCCTTGGCGCGGTTCTCCGCGTTCGAGCCGTACCACTTCACGCCGGTGGTGCCGAAGCGCCCGCCGAGGTAGGCGGGCATGGCCATGAAGCGGCGGTCCGGGCCGTCCTTGGGCATGCCCTCGTGCTCGGGATCGCCGGGGAAGGTGATCATGGCGCCGTGCGAGTTGCCGTTCTCTCCGGCCATCATGTAGTCGCCCTTGCGCATCAGCACGAGGGCCTCCTCCATGACGTCGGTGCAGCGCACGAGGTCGCCGACGCCGGCCTCGATCATGTCGGGCTCGCTGAGGTAGCGGAAGTTGATCTCGGTGGACATGGGGCTCCTCTTTCTTGGGGGTGAGGTGGTCGCGGGGGTGGGCGGTCGGAGTCGGGTCGGACGGCTTCGGGGCCGGCTCAGACGGCCTCGGGGCCGGTCTCGCCGGTGCGGACGCGGACGACGCGGACGACGTCGGTCACCCAGACCTTGCCGTCGCCGATCGTTCCCTCGTCGTCGGAGCGCGCCGCGGCGACCAGCACGTCGATGGCGTCCTCCAGCTGTTCGTCGGCGACGACCATCTCGAGGCGGACCTTGGTGCGGAAGACGACGTCGTGGGCCTCTCCGCGGTAGTACTCGGTGCGGCCGCCCTGGGCGCCCCGTCCCTGGACCTCGGTGGCCGTGAGGCCGGTGAGGCCGGCGGCCTCGAGGGCGTTGCCGACCTTCTTGAGCCGGCTCGGTCGGATGACGGCGGTGATGAGCTTCATGGTGTTCCTCCTGCTGCTGCCGCGGATGTGCGGGGTGGTCAGATGATGCCGCCGTCGTACGCGGACTCGGCGTGCAGGGCCCGGTCGAGCCCGAGCTCCTCGCCCTCCTCGGGGACGCGGATGGGGTGGATCCGGTCCATGACCCAGGCGATGGCGTAGGTCATGCCGAACGAGTACACGAGCGTCACGACGATCGCGAGCGCTTCGCGCCAGATCATGCTCGGATCGCCGCCGAACACGACGCCCGCCATCCCGGCCGGGGCCGCCGCGGTGGCGAAGAAGACGGCGAACATGGCCCCGGCGATGCCGGCGATCCCGTGCACGGCGAACACGTCCATGGAGTCGTCGATCCGGTGCCGGCGCTTCCAGGTGATGGCCCACGCGGCGGCCGCGGCGCCGAGGAAGCCGACGAGGATCGCGCCGATGGGGTGCACGGCGTCGGCCACCGGGGTGATGGCCACGAGGCTGGCGATGATGCCGGTGCCCATGCCCAGGAGGGTGGCGTGGCCGTCACGGACCCGTTCGACGGCGATGAAGCCGAGCATGCCTCCGCACGTGGCGAGGATGGTGGTCATCACGGCGTACTCCGCGACGTGGTTCGCCCCGGCGGCGGTGCCGCCGTTGAAGCCGATCCAGCCCATCATGAGCATGCCGACGCCGATGAGCATCAGCGGCAGGTTGTGCGGGCGCATCGCGGTGCCCGTGTGCCGCCGGCCCAGCACCATCGCCAGGGCGAGGCCCGCGGCGCCGGCGTTCATGTGGATGGCGGTGCCGCCGGCGTAGTCGTGCAGGCCGAGGACGTTGGCCATCCAGCCGCCGACGACGCCGGTCTCCTCGTCGTCGAACGCGAACACCCAGTGGGCCAGCGGGCTGTAGACCAGGAGCACCCAGAGGGCGGCGAACACGAGCCAGGCGCCGAACTTCATGCGCCCGGCCGCGCCCGAGGCGACGAGCGAGACGCTGATGGCGGCGAAGAGGATGAAGAAGGCGGCGGAGATCGTCCCGCCGGCCCCGTCGTCGGCGACGAAGGCGTCGAAGAAGGCGAACTCCGCGGGGTTGCCGATCAGGCGGAGCCCGCCCACCGAGTCGCCGAACACCAGGCCGTGGCCCAGGACGACGTAGGCCACGCCGCCGACCGCGAGGCCGCTCATCACCATCATGAGCATGTTGAGGACGTTGCGGTCGTCGAGCATTCCGCCGTACAGGAATGCCAGTCCGGGGAACATGAGCAGCACCATGGCCGCCGCCGCGAGTATCCAGGCGATGTCTGCCGGTTGCATGCGCGTCTCCTCTGTGTGGGGGGATGGGGGGAGGATCGGTAACACCTAACCTCTAGAAGATAGATTGCACGGTGACGTGAGGGTGTCCACGTTCGTGACGCACGCGTTACGGGACCCCGGCCGAGCGGGGGCCGGGACCGGACCGGGTCGCCCGGGGACCGCGGGCCGCGTTCCCGACGGGCGGCATCGGTAGGCTGGGGCGCATGACTGAGACCCCCGCAGAGTCCCGCACGCCCGACGTCGACCCGGCCTACGCCAACCGCGCCACCGTGCCCGGCGCCGCGTTCGACTTCACGGTCCGGGACCTCTCCCTGGCCGAGGCGGGCCGCCACCAGATCCGCCTGGCCGAGCACGAGATGCCGGGCCTGATGTCCCTGCGCGAGGAGTACGGGGAGTCCCAGCCGCTGGCGGGCGCCCGGATCGCCGGCTCGCTGCACATGACCGTGCAGACCGCCGTGCTGATCGAGACCCTCACCGCCCTGGGCGCCGAGGTCCGCTGGGCCTCCTGCAACATCTTCTCCACGCAGGACGAGGCCGCGGCCGCCGTCGTCGTGGGCTCCGGCACCCCGGAGGACCCGCAGGGCGTGCCCGTGTTCGCGTGGAAGAACGAGACCCTCGAGGACTACTGGTGGACCGCCTCGCAGATCCTCACCTGGCCCGGCGCGGCCGAGGACCCCGAGCTCGGCCCCAACATGATCCTGGATGACGGCGGCGACGCCACCCTGCTGGTGCACAAGGGCGTGGAGTTCGAGGCCGCCGGCGCCGTGCCGAGCGCCACCGAGGACGATCCCGAGGAGTACCGGATCATCCTCGAGACCCTGCGCCGCTCCCTCGCCGAGGATCCGCAACGCTGGACCCGCACCGCCTCCACCCTGCGCGGGGTCTCCGAGGAGACCACCACCGGCGTGCTGCGCCTCTACCAGCTGGCCCAGGAGGGCCGCCTGCTGTTCCCCGCGATCAACGTCAACGACGCCGTGACCAAGTCCAAGTTCGACAACAAGTACGGCATCCGCCACTCCCTGCCGGACGGCATCATGCGCGCCACGGACGTGCTGATCGGCGGCAAGGTGGCCGTGGTCTGCGGCTACGGGGACGTGGGCAAGGGCGCCGCCGAGGCGCTGCGCGGCCAGGGCGCCCGCGTGATCGTCACCGAGATCGACCCGATCTGCGCGCTGCAGGCCGCCATGGACGGCTACCAGGTGGCCCGCCTCGAGGACGTCGTGGGGCAGGGCGACCTGTTCGTCACCACCACCGGCGGCAAGGACATCATCATGGCCGAGCACATGGCCGCGATGAAGGACAAGGCGATCGTGGGCAACGTGGGCCACTTCGACAACGAGATCGACATGGCCGGTCTCGCCCGCATCCCCGGCGTGGTGAAGACGGAGATCAAGCCGCAGGTCCACGAGTGGACCCTGGATGCGGGCACGGACTCCGAGCGCAGCATCATCGTGCTCTCCGAGGGCCGCCTGCTGAACCTCGGCAACGCCACCGGCCACCCGTCGTTCGTGATGAGCGCGTCCTTCACCAACCAGGTGATGGCGCAGATCGAGCTGTTCGGCGGCTCCACCGGCACCGGCGCCCTCACCGGCGAGCACTACGAGAAGCTTGTCTACACGCTGCCGAAGGTGCTGGACGAGAAGGTCGCCCGCCTGCACCTGGACGCCCTGGGCGTGGGCCTGACCGAGCTGACCAAGTCCCAGGCCGAGTACCTCGGCGTGGACGTGGCCGGCCCGTACAAGGCCGACCACTACCGCTACTGACCGCCGCGCACCCGCGGACGGACCCACCCGAGGAGGGACGAGCATGGCTTCGCATCAGGCCGGCCGCGGGCGCGAGGAGCGCGCCGGGGCAGAGGACTTCGAGTCCGGACTGGACTACGGCGCGTTCGCGGAGGACGACGCCGCGGAGGACCCGAACCGCACCCAGGCGCTGCCCGCTTCCGGGCGCGACGACGCCGGGGTGCAGCACACCTCCGCGCTCAGTCCGGAGGACCTCGCCGCGCTGCGCGGCGGGGACGCCGCCGCGGCGGACGGCCGCGCCGAGCGGCCGGCCGAGCGGGGGATGCCCGACGCGCGGGAGCGGGACATCGTGGCCTCGCGCGCGGTGCCGTCCTCGGACCGGCGCCCGCTGCCCGGGGCCGACGAGCTCGGCCCGCTGAGCGCGGCCGTGGGCGCCCGCTCCGCCTCGGGCTCCAGCGCGGCCGACCCGGCGGACCGCTACCCGCAGGACGCCTCGGCGGCCTACGCGGCGAGCTCGTCCGTGGCCCTGCAGGGCCCCACCCCCGAGGAGCGGGCGCGCCTGCCCAAGGCGGGCCCGCGCGTCGCCCAGGTGCTGCTGGCGATCCTGGCCCCGCTGGCCCTGCTGCTGACCGCCGTGCGGTTCGTGGCGAGCCCGGCCTTCCTGTGGCTCGAGTACCACCGGCCCGGCTTCCCCGCGGACCGGTTCGGCTTCGACACGGGCGACCGCATGCACTACGGCTCCGCCGGGCTGGACTACGTGACCAACCTGGCCGGGTCGCGGTACCTGAGCAGCCTCACCCACCAGGGCGAGCCGCTGTTCACCGAGGCCGAGGTCTCGCACATGACGGACGTCAAGGTGGTCCTGTGGATCGCCCTGGCGGCGCTCGTGGCGCTCGTGGTGGTCTGCGCCCTGCTGATCGCCCACCTGCTGCGGACCAGCCCCGGCGGGGTGCGCCGCGCCCTGTTCGCCGGCGCCCTGTGGCTGCCGCTCGCGCTGATCGCGCTCGCGGTGCTGGCGGTGCTCGGCTGGGAGACCTTCTTCGCCGGCTTCCACTCGCTGTTCTTCGCGGACGGCACCTGGACGTTCTCCGCGCGCGACGCCCTCATCCGCCTCTACCCGGAGCAGTTCTGGGTGGACGCGGCCCTCGTGGTCGGGGCGATCGCCCTGATCGCCTCGCTGGTGACGCTCGTGTTCACGTGGCCCACCCGCCGGCGTCGGGAGATGTCCGCGGACCGCCGCGGCCAGCTGTTGGACACCCGCCTGCGCTGGGCCCGCGAGGAGGACTCGCAGGTGCGCTGATCCGACCGCGCTGCGCCGAGCCGAACCGGCGCCGAGCCGCGCCGGCCCTGCGGCCGGGAGCACGACGGCCCGCCACCTCTCCACGGTGGCGGGCCGTCGTCGTCCGCGTCCGCGGTGGGGCGCGTCCTCGTCAGCGTCCGCGGTAGAGCGCGTCCACGTCCTCGGCGTAGTCCTCGATGACCTTCGCGCGCTTGAGCTTCTGGGACGGAGTGACGTAGCCGGAGTCCTCGGTGAAGGCGTGGTCCAGGATGCGGATGCGGCGGATGGACTCGGCGCGGGAGACGTCCTCGTTCACGCGGTCCACGGCCTCCTGGATGGTCTCCAGCACGGCGGGGTCCTGGGCGGCCTCGGCGGGGGTGAGGCTGCGCTCGCGGTCCAGGCTCCAGCGGGTGAGCTCCTCCTCGTCCAGGGTCACGAGGGCGCCCACGAACGGGCGGTTCTCACCGACCACCACCACGTGCTCGATCAGCCGGTGCTGGCGCAGCGCCTCCTCCATGGGGGTGGGGTACACGTTCTTGCCGCCGGCGGTGATGATGACGTCCTTCTTGCGGCCGGTGATGCGCAGGTAGCCGTGCTCGTCCAGGGATCCGATGTCCCCGGTGCGGAAGAACCCGTCATCGGCGTGGGACTCGGCGGAGGCCTCGGGCATGCCGTGGTAGCCGCTGAACATCACGGGGCCGCGCAGCAGGACCTCGCCGTCCTCGGCGATCTTCACGGTGACGCCGGGCACGGGCAGGCCCACGGTGCCCACGCGGTGGGCGCCGGGGATGTTCACGGTGGCGGGGGCGGTGCTCTCGGTGAGGCCGTAGCCCTCCACGATGGGCACGCCGGCGCCGCGGAAGAAGTGCACGAGCTCCTCGGAGAGCGCGGACGCGCCGGACACGCAGGTGCGCACCTCGCCGCCGAGGGCCTCGCGGATCTTGCGGTAGACGAGCCGGTCGAACAGGGCGTGGCGGGCGCGCAGCGCGGGGGAGGGCCCGCGCCCGGAGCCGAACTTCTTCTCCTCGAGGGCCTTGGACCAGGCGATGGCGGTGCTGCGGGCCGCCTGGTACACCGTGCCGGTGCCGGCCTTCTGCGCCTTGGTGGCGACGCCGGACTCGACCTTCTCGAACACGCGCGGCACGGCCAGCAGCCAGGTGGGGTGGAAGGAGGCCAGGTCCCGCAGCAGGGTGGCGGGGGAGGGGGCGTGGGCCACCTGGATCCGCGCGTACAGGCAGATGACCTGGACGGCGTGCGCGAGCACGTGGGCCAGGGGGAGGAACATCAGGGTGCGGGAGGCGGTGCCGGCGGGGGTCCACTGGACCACCTCGCGGGCGAAGGAGAGCACGTTGATCGAGGCGCCGGCGAGGTTGCCGTGGGTGATGACGGCGCCCTTGGGCCGGCCGGTGGTGCCGGACGTGTAGACGATCGAGGCGGGGTCGGCGAGCGTGGCCAGCGAGCGGGCGTGCTCCACCGCGTCCTCGGCCACGAAGGCACCGGCCTCGGCGAGCTCGGCCAGCCCGTCCGCGGTCATGGGGAACGTGGCCACGTCCAGGCCCTGGGCCGCGGCGGCCTCCTTCACGCGGGCGGCGAGCGCCTCGGTCCCGCAGGCCACCGCGCGGGCGCCGGAGTCGGTGAGGATGTGCTCCACCTGGTGGACGGAGGAGGTCTCGTAGATCGGCACGGAGACGGCCCCGGCGAACCACACGGCCTGGTCCAGTACGGCCCACTCGTAGGAGGTGGCGGCGAACAGGCCCACGCGGTCGCCGGGGGCCACGCCGTGGGCGATCAGGCCGCGCGCGGCGGCGCGGACCTGGTCGATGAAGGCCTCGAAGCGCACGTCCGTCCAGCCCCCGGTGCCGTTGCGCAGGGCGTACACGGGCGCCATCGGGTCCTGCTGGAGGGAGGACAGGATGAGGTCCGTGATGTTGGAGTCCGCGGGCGGCATCCAGTCGAGCTCGGTGGCGGACTCGGTGATGGGGATCTGGTTCTGCACTCCCTGAGCGTATCGAGAACGTGGCCGAGACGCGCGGCCCTGCGGCCCGGGGCGCTCAGATCCAGCTGTTGAACCACATGCGCCAGCGCCACTGGTCGTAGGGGATGACGTCCCCGATCCACACGGGCAGGAAGAACAGGGACACCCCGACGACGGCGGCCGCGTACGCCAGCACCAGTGCCGAGCCCCAGCGGGGCCCGGGCCGGCGGCCGGGGCGCAGCAGCAGGGACAGGGCCAGCACGATCATCAGGATGAGGAAGGGCTCGTAGGCGACCGTGTAGAAGAAGAACATGGTGCGCTCGGGCCACAGGAACCACACGACCTGCCCGGCGAGGTAGGCGCCGAGGAGGGCGCCGGCGCGCCAGTCCCGGTGGCGGATCAGCAGCCACAGGCACACGAGGACCGCGATCAGGCCGGTCCACCACAGCAGCGGGTTGGCGATGTCCGTGATGGCGGCGGAGCAGGCGCTCGGGGCGTCGGCGGGGCAGACCTCCTGCCCGGGCTCGCCGCCGCGGTAGTAGTAGCTCACGGGCCGGCCCATGAAGGGCCAGGTCCACGGGCTGGCGGCGTAGTCGTGGGGGCTGGTGAGGCCCTCGTGGAAGGTCGTGGACTCCACGTGGTAGTGCCACAGCGACCGCAGGGGGCCGGGCACGAGCCCCGCCAGCGGGCCCTCGGGCAGGTTGTCCCGGTGCCACATCCGGTAGTAGCCGCCCTCGGTGGCGAACCAGCCGGTCCAGGACGCGAGATAGGCGACCAGGCCGCCGCCCACCACGGCCACGAAGGCGAGCAGGCCGTCCTTCACGACGCCGGCCCGCGCCCAGTCGCGGACGCCCGCGTCCCGGCGCGCGGCCATGTCCCACAGCACCGTGAGCAGGCCGAAGGCCGCCATGAAGGCCAGCCCGGAGAGCTTCACGGCGCAGCCGGCGCCGAGCAGCACGCCGGCGAGCAGCCGCCACGGCCGCCAGCCGAGCCACGGCCCGGTGGCCAGGGCGTCGTAGCCGCGCCGGGCGGCGTCGCGGGCCAGGCGTTCGGCCAGCAGTCGCCGCCCGTGGGCGCGGTCCGCCAGGAGCGCGGCGAAGGCCGCGAGGACGAAGAACGAGAGGAAGATGTCCAGCAGCCCGATGCGGGACATCACCAGGTGGTGGCCCTCCACGGCCAGCAGCAGTCCGGCGACGGCGCCCAGGGACACGGAGCGCAGCAGGTGCTGGGCCACGAGGGCCACCAGCAGCACAGACAGGGTGCCGGCCACGGCGGCGCTGAACCGCCAGCCCACCCCGTTGTCCGTGCCGAAGGCGAGCATGCCCAGGCCGATCAGCCACTTGCCCAGCGGCGGGTGCACCACGTAGGCGGCGGACTCGAGCGGCTCCGCCTCGCCGCGGACGAACGCGTCGTTGACGTCCTCCTCCCACCGGCGCTCGTAGCCGGACTGCAGGAGCGAGTAGGCGTCCTTGGGGTAGTAGGTCTCGTCGAAGATCAGCTGATCCGGGTGGGCCAGGTTCGTGAACCGCAGGACGCCGGCCAGCGCGGTGACCAGCAGCGGCAGGATCCAGTGCCACCGCGTGAGGGGCGCCGTGGCCACGCCCAGGCGCGCACGCAGCGTGGCCGCGCCGTAGGGGCCGTCGTCGACGGCGGCGGGGCGGGTGGCGAGGGCGGTGGCGGGCACGGGCTCCATGCTAGGGGGACGCAAGGACTCTCTAGGCTGGGGGCATGACCGTGGAATCCGTGGACGTCAGCGTCATCATTCCGATGCACAACGGGGGCGAGCTCATCCATGAGCAGCTCGACGCGCTGGCCGCCCAGCGCACCGACCTCAATTGGGAGGTGATCGTGGGGGACAACCGCTCCACGGACGGCAGCCCGGACGCGGTACGCGCGCGTGCGGACTCGTTCCCCGCCCCACTGACGGTGGTTGACGCGTTCCGGGTGCAGGGCGCCAGCCACGCCCGGAACGCAGCCGCGGCCGCCGCCCGAGGCGAGGTACTGGCGATGTGCGACGCCGATGACCGGGTCGCTCCCGACTGGGTGGAGCAGGCGTTCCGTGGAGTGCGGGAGATCGCCCCGATGGTGGCGGGGGCGAACCGTCTTCTGAGTCATCCGCAACGTCCGGACGCACCTCTCCTGAACCCACGGATCCTGCACGGGCGAGGCGCCCAGACGTGCAACGCGGCGGTACGACGTGATGTCTTCTTGGCGTCCGGAGGCTTCGACGAGTCTCTGCCGCCTTACGGTGTTGAAGACTCGGACCTTTCCGCTCGTGTCCTGGCAGCGGGGTACACGATCGCGCCCCACCCGGGGCTGGTCCTCTATTTCCGTGAGACGACCGGGCTGAAGGCGAAGCTTCGCAAGATCCATTCGTCCGGCCATGCGGAGGCCGTCCTCTGGTCACGCGGTCATGAGGCCCAGGGCACCCCTCTGGCTGAGTCGCAGTTCGTGGTTGCACTGGCGGCCTTGCCAGCCGACGCCGTCCGCACGGCGCGTGCGGCGGGGCTTCGGAGCCTCCCGAAATGGATCCTCCGCGAGGCCGCGGTGCGGACCGGCCGCTGGCGGGGCTACCGAAGATGGGTGAAGACCGGCAAGGCGGGCGAACCTCGTCTGCCGTTCCTCGACGGGCGAGGCGGCGCGGCGTGACCGGCCGCATCGTCCTGGCCGCCACCCCCATTGGCAACCTCGGGGACGCATCCGCGCGCCTGCGTGAGCTGCTGGCGGAGGCGGACGTGATCGCCGCCGAGGACACCCGGACCGCGCGGCGCCTGTGCGCCGGCCTGGGCGTCACCCCGACGGGCAGGGTGGTGGCCCATCACGAGCACAACGAGGCGGCCTCCACCCAGGGGCTGCTGGACCAGGTGCGGGGCGGTGCCACGGTGGCGGTGGTCTCGGACGCGGGCATGCCCACGGTCTCGGACCCGGGGTACCGGCTAGTGGCGGCCGCGGTGTCCGCAGGGCTGCCCGTGACCTGCGCGCCCGGCCCCTCCGCCGTGACCACCGCGCTCGCCCTCTCCGGCCTGCCGACGGACCGGTTCGCCTTCGACGGCTTCGTCCCCCGCAAGGACGGGGAACGACGACGATGGCTCACCTCGCTGCTGACCGAGGCGCGCACCGTGGTCGCCTTCGAGTCGCCGCAGCGTCTGGCGGACGCGCTGGCCGTCGTCGTGGAGGTCCTCGGTGCGGAGCGGCCGGTGTGCGTGGCCCGCGAGCTCACCAAGCTGCACGAGGAGGTGGTGCGCGGCACCGCGGCCGAGGTGCATGCCTGGGCTGCAGAGCGGCACGCGGGGGAGGGGATCCGCGGGGAGATCGTGCTCGTGATCGGACCGGCGTCCCCGCACGCGGCGTCCGCCGGCGGCGCCACGGAGGCGGACGCCGTCGCCGAGGTCGGCGTGCTCGTGCACTCCGGGACGCGCCTGAAGGAGGCTGTGGCCACCGTGGCCGCCGCCCACGGGCTGCGCTCGCGGACCCTGTACCAGGCGGTGCTGGCGGCCCGGGGCTGACCCGTCCCCGGCTACACAGATGCTCATGTGCGAGAGCGCGGCCCCGGGGCCTGGCTAGGATCAGCCGTGGAGCCGCCGCCGGACGGCGTCGGAATACCCGTGGCCTTCCACCCGTTCCCTTCGCGGACGCGGGGCGTGCCGCCTCCGACCACCGACCCCGAAAGAGGTGCATCATGACCGTGACCGCTGAGCGCGAGAAGGCGCTGCTGGAGTCCGTCCCCACCGGTCTGCTGATCGACGGCGAGTGGCGTGATGCCTCCTCCGGCAAAACCTTCGACGTGAAGGACCCGGCCACCGGCAAGGTCATCGCGAGCCTGCAGGACGCGAACTCCGATGACGCCATGGCCGCCTTCGACGCCGCCTGCGCCGCGCAGGCCGACTGGGCCCGCACCCCGGCCAAGGAGCGCGCCGACATCCTGCGCCGCGCCTACGACCTGATCAACGAGCGCGCCGAGGACTTCGCGCTGCTGATGACCCTCGAGATGGGCAAGCCGCTCGCCGAGGCCCGCGGCGAGGTCACGTACGGCAACGGCTTCCTGCGCTGGTTCTCCGAGGAGGCGGGCCGCCACTACGGCCGCACCCTGACCGTGCCCGAGGGCACCCTGCGCATGCAGGTGCACCATCGCCCGGTGGGCCCGTGCCTGCTGATCACCCCGTGGAACTTCCCGCTGGCCATGGCCACCCGCAAGGTGGGCCCCGCCGTCGCCGCCGGCTGCACCATGGTGATCAAGGCCGCCAAGCTGACCCCGCTGACCACCCAGCTGTTCGCGCAGGTCATGCAGGAGGCCGGCCTGCCCAAGGGCGTGCTCAACGTCGTCGCGGGCTCCTCGGCCTCGTCGATCTCCGGTCCGATCCTGCAGGACCGGCGGCTGCGCAAGGTGTCCTTCACCGGTTCCACGCCGGTCGGTGTGCGCCTCATGAAGGACGCGGCGGACAACGTGCTGCGCACCTCGATGGAGCTTGGCGGCAACGCCCCGCTCATCGTCTTCGAGGATGCGGACCTGGACGCCGCCGTCGAGGGCGCCTTCGCCGCGAAGATGCGCAACATGGGTGAGGCCTGCACCGCCGCCAACCGCTTCCTCGTGCACGAGGACGTGGCCGAGGAGTTCACGCAGAAGTTCGTGGCCAAGCTCGAGGCGCTCAAGCCCCTGCGCGGCACCGACCCGGAGTCCACCCTCGGTCCGATCGTGGACGAGGGCGCGCGCGACGACATCGACCAGCTCGTCCAGGACGCCGTGGCGGCCGGCGGCGAGGTGCTCACCGGCGGCCACAAGGTCGAGGGCGACGGTTACTTCTACGCGCCGACCGCGATCAAGGTGGAGAAGGGCAACCCGATCCTCCAGCAGGAGATCTTCGGCCCCGTGGCCCCGATCGTGACCTTCTCCTCCGAGGAGGAGGCCATCGAGATGGCCAACGACACCGAGTACGGCCTCGCCTCCTACGTGTTCACGAAGGATCAGGCCCGCATGTACCGCGTGGCAGAGAGCATCGAGTTCGGCCTCATGGGCTACAACGTGGGCGTCATCTCCAACCCGGCCGCGCCGTTCGGCGGCGTCAAGCAGTCGGGCCTGGGCCGCGAGGGCGGCGCCGAGGGCATCGAGGAGTACACCACGGTGCAGTACATCGGCATCGCCGACCCGTGGGCGGCCGTGAAGGCCTGACCGTCGCGCCGGGCCGTGCCCTCCGGGGGCGGTATCGGGCGGTATCCGACGTGGATACCGCCCGATACCGCCCCGAGGCGTATCAGCGGCCCGGGCTCGGCTCCCTAGAGTGGGGTGCATGGCCCACGCATCCGAGACCCCGCTCGCCTACCGCGCCCCCGCCCAGCAGCCGGACGACGACGGCGGCCCCCGCCGCGACGCGCGGGAGGAGAAGTCAGGGCGGAGGCGCCGCCTCGAGTTCCCCCCGGCTCCCGAGCCGCTGCCGGTCCCCGTGGTGGACAACCACACGCACCTGGACTTCCGCGACGGCCTCGTGCGCGTGGACGTGCACCAGGCCATGGACGCGGCCGAGGCGCTCGGCGTCGTGGGCGCCGTCCAGGTGGGCTGCGACGTCGACTCGGCCCGCTTCACGATCGAGGCGATCGAGGCCGAGCCGCGCCTGCTGGGCGCGGTGGCCCTGCACCCCAACGACGCCGCCCGCCTCGCCGAGCGGGGCGCGTTCGAGGAAGCGTTCGCCGTCATCGAGGAGCTGGCCGCCCACCCGCGCGTGCGCGCCGTGGGGGAGACCGGCCTCGACTACTACCGGACCCGCGAGGAGGCGGGGCACGCCGCCCAGCACGAGTCCTTCCGCCGCCACATCCGTCTCGCCCGCGAGCTCGGCAAGGCCCTCCAGATCCACGACCGCGACGCCCACGACGACGTGGTCCGCATCCTGCTCGAGGAGGAGGCCGCCGGCGGCCTGCCCCCGCACGTAGTGTTCCACTGCTTCTCCGGCGGCCCGGACCTGGCCCGCACCTGCACGGAGCACGGCTGGCTGATGTCCTTCGCCGGGCCGGTCACGTTCAAGGCCAACGACGAGCTGCGCGAGGCCCTGCGGATCGCCCCGGCCGAGCTGCTGCTCGTGGAGACGGACGCCCCGTTCCTCACCCCGCATCCGCACCGCGGGCGCCCCAACGCCCCGTACCTCATCCCGCTCACCCTGCGCGGCATGGCCGAGACCCGCGGGGTGGACGTGGCCGAGCTGGGCCGGGCCGTGGCGGAGAACACCGCCCGGGTGTACGGCTCGTTCTAAGCCGATCCAGACCAGGCCCCTAGGATGGGCGACGTGCTGACCCGACTCCTCAAAGCCCGGCTGCCCGAGGGAACGCAGTACCTGGTGGACCGCCCCATGCGGATCCGCCTCGTGTTCGTGGTCCTCGGGTCCGTCCTCGTGGCCGGCCTCGAGATGGTGGCGCTCGCCTCGATCCTCCCGCTGGTCAGCCTGCTGACCTCGGGGGAGCTGGGCTCGCCGGCGCTGGAAGGGCTGCTGGCCCGGTTCGGGGCCGTGACGGTGCCGGAGCAGACGGTGGCCTTCGCCGTCGTGATCGTGCTGGCCTTCCTGCTCAAGGCGATCCTGGTGCTCGCGTTCCGCTGGTGGACCATGGGCTTCACCAATCAGAACCTCATCCGCACGTCCGCCACGCTGCTGCGCTACTACCTGCGGGCCGACTACGGCCTGCACCTGACGCGCACGGTGGGCACGCTGGTGAACAACGTCACCGGCACCTCCAGCATGGCGTACACGGGCGTGGTGAACGCGTCCGTCACGTTCCTCACGGAGGCCGTGACGCTGGTCGCGGTGGCGGTCGTGGTGGGTGTCTCCATGCCGCTGACGGGGCTTGGGATGGCCCTGTACTTCCTCGCCGTCGCCTGGGTGATCAAGGCCGTCATCCGCCGCCCGGCCTCGCGTCTGGGCTGGACCCTGGTGACCACGGGGGAGCGGGCCAACACCGCGGCGCTGCAGGGCCTGGAGAACTACAAGGACGTGAAGATCCGCGGCAACGACTCGGCCTTCATGGAGGAGTACCGGGCCGCCCGCGCGGAGAGCGCCCAAGCCATGCGGCTCAAGATGATCCTCACGATGATGCCGCGCTACGTGCTCGAGGTCGCCTTCGTGGCCGCCATCGCGGCGCTCGTGGCCGTGGCCTTCATCCAGGGTCGCGGCGGGGAGGCGTTCGGCTCGCTCGCGCTGCTCGCGATGGCCGGCTTCCGCGTGCTTCCGTCCATGGCCGCGCTCATGGCCACCACCAACGAGATCCGCACCTCCTGGCCGGCTTTCGAGCGCACGACGGCGGAGCTCGCCGCCGCACAGCCGGTCCTGCAGGCCGCGGACCGGCCCTACGAGCGCCTCGCATTCAAGGAGTCCATCGAGGTCCGGGGCGCTTCCTACACCTACCCCGGATCCGACGAGCCGGTGCTGCGGGACATCGACCTGACGATCCCGTTCGGCACCTCCTACGCCTTCGTGGGTGGCAGCGGTGCCGGCAAGACCACGCTGGTGGACCTGCTCATCGGCTTCCACCACGCCCAGGACGGCGCCGTCCTCGTGGACGGGGTGGAGCTCGAGGCCAACCCGCGCGGCTGGTGGGACAACGTGGCGTTCGTGCCGCAGTCCGTCACGGTGGTGAACGGCTCGGTCCTGCACAACGTGGTGCTGGACCTGGAGGCGGCCGAGACCGCGGACCGTGCCGTCGTGGAGCAGGTGCTGCGGGACGCGCAGCTGGGCGAGTGGCTGGACGCCCTTCCCGAGGGGCTGGACACGGTGGTCGGCGAGGGCGCCGTGGGCGTCTCCGGCGGCCAGCGGCAGCGGCTCGGCATCGCCCGGGCCCTCTACCGGCGCCCGCGGCTGCTCGTGCTGGACGAGGCGACGTCGGCCCTGGACAACCTGACGGAGCGCCGCGTCACCGAGGTGATCGACTCCCTCAAGGGCCGCATCACGGTTCTCGTGGTGGCCCATCGTCTCTCCACCGTGAAGCACTGCGACCAGATCGTCCTGATGGACCAGGGTCGGATCATCGGCCAGGGCACCTTCCGCGGTCTGCAGGAGACCAGCCCGGAGTTCCAGGAGCTCGTGCGGCTCGGTGACCTCTCGGCCTGAGAGCCCACGCCCCGAGCACGGTGCGGGCCTGCCCGCCCTATCGCGTCCGCCGCCCCCGATAGACTCGCCCGCATGGTCCCCACCCCCGACGCCCCCGCCCCCGCCCCGCTCCTGAGCGCCGCGGACGTGCGGCGCATCGCGGCCGAGCTGGACCTGCGCCCCACCAAGCAGTGGGGCCAGAACTTCGTGATCGACCCCAACACCATCCGTCGGATCGTGCAGGCCGCCGGCGTCGGGCCAGACGAGCACGTCCTGGAGATCGGTCCCGGCCTCGGCTCCCTCACCCTCGGCCTGCTGGACGCGGCCGCCGCCGTCACGGCGGTGGAGATCGACCCCGTGACCGCCGAACGGCTGCCACAGACCGTCCAGGAGTTCCGCCCCGCGTCCGCGGACGCGCTGGCGGTGCTCCACGCGGACGCCCTGCGCATGACGGCCGCGGACCTGGACGCCGTCCGCCCCGCCGCCGCCCCGGGAGGGCCCACCGCCCTCGTGGCCAACCTGCCCTACAACGTGGCCGTGCCCGTGCTCCTGCACGCGCTCGCCGAGCTCCCCGGACTGCGGCACGGCCTGGTCATGGTGCAGGAGGAGGTGGCGGACCGCCTCGCCGCCGGCCCCGGCTCCCGCGTGTACGGCGTGCCCTCGGCCAAGGCGGCCTGGTACGCGCAGGTGGACAAGGCCGGCACCATCGGCACCCAGGTGTTCTGGCCCGCCCCGCGCATCCACTCCGGGCTCGTCGCCTTCACCCGCCGCGAGCCGCCCACCACCGCCGTGTCCCGCGCCGAGGCCTTCGCGGTGGTGGACGCCGCCTTCGCCCAGCGGCGCAAGACCCTGCGCGCCGCCCTCGCCGGCTGGGCCGGGTCCCCGCAGGCCGCGGAGGACGCCCTCGTGGCCGCCGGGGTGGATCCCCGCACCCGCGGCGAGGCCCTGGGCATCGAGGCCTTCGCCCGGATCGCCGAGCACGGCCCGCGCCGCGCGGCCGGGGAGGGCTCGGCATGAGCGAGGCCCGCGCCGGACTGTCCGGCACCGCCCGGCACGTCACCGTGAGCGCCCCCGGCAAGGTGAACCTCTCGCTGCGCGTGGGCCCGCCCGGCGCGGACGGCTACCACCCCGTGGCCACCGTCTACCTGGCCGTCAGCCTGCGGGAGACCGTCACCGCCATCGCGCGCACGGACGGCCGCGTGACCGTGGGCCCCTGCCCCCGGCAGGTCAGCCTCGTGGACGCCCACGACGTCCCGTGGGACGAGCGCAACCTCGCCCACCGGGCCGCCGTCCACCTGCGCACCGCGCTCGGCCTGGACGAGGCGACGCACGGCGTCCACCTGGACGTGGCCAAGCAGGTGCCCGTGGCCGGAGGCATGGGCGGCGGGTCGGCCGACGCCGCCGCCGCGCTGCTGGCCTGCAGCGTGCTCTGGGAGACCGGCCACACCCGCTCCGAGCTCGCGGAGCTCGCCGCCCCGCTCGGCGCGGACGTGCCCTTCGCCGTGCTCGGCGGGGCCGCCGTCGGGCTCGGCACCGGCGCCGAGCTGACCCCCGTGGCCGCGCGCACCCCCGTGCATCTCGTGCTCGTGCCGGCGGACGCCGGGCTGTCCACGCCGGTGGTGTTCGGCACCCTGGACGAGCTCCGCCGGGACGGCCACGTCCCCGAAGGCCCGGCCCACCCGGAGGTGAACCAGGAGGTGGTCCGCGCGCTCACCGCGGCCGACCCGCTCGCCCTGGCCACGGCCATGGACAACGACCTGCAGACCCCCGCCGTCGCGCTGTTCCCGGACCTCGGAGACGTCCTGGACCTCGGCCTGGACGAGGGCGCTCTGCGCGGCATGGTCTCCGGCTCCGGCCCCACCCTGCTCTTCGTGGTGCCGGACGAGCACTCCGCCCTCAGCCTGGCCACGGCAGTGGAGGAGCGCACGGGCGTGCGCGCCCTGCCCGTGCACGGCCCGGTGGCCGGCGCGCACGTCCTCTGAGGCCCGGCCGCCCCCGTCGGCGGCCCGCCCGCACCCCCTCTCCCCGCCACCCCGACCGTCAGCCCCCCGTCCGTCAGCCCCCGTCCCGGAAGGACACCCCGCCCCATGGCCCACCTGCTCGGCGCCGAGAACATCGGCATCGCCTTCGGCACCCGCACCGTCCTGGAGGGGCTGTCCCTCGGCGTGGACGAGGGGGACCGGATCGGCCTGGTCGGCCGCAACGGCGACGGCAAGTCCACCCTCATGCGGATCCTCGCCGGGCTCCAGGAGCCGGACACCGGGCGGGTCACCCGCCGCGGCGGCGTCCGCGTCGGCGTGCTCGACCAGCAGGACCGGCTCGACCCGACGCACACCGTGCGCCAGGCCGTGGTGGGGGACGTCGAGGACCACGTGTGGGCCTCCGACCCCAAGGTCCGGGACGTGCTCGGCGGCCTGCTGGACGGCCTGGACCTCGAGCAGACGGTGGAGGGGCTCTCCGGCGGCCAGCGGCGCCGCGTCGCCCTGGCCCGCCTGCTCGCCGGGGACGACGACGTCCTGTTCCTGGACGAGCCCACCAACCACCTGGACGTGGAGGGCGTCGCCTGGCTGGCCCGGCATCTGAAGGACCGCTGGCGGCCCACGGACGGCGGCCTCGTGGTGGTCACCCACGACCGCTGGTTCCTGGACGAGGTCTGCACCCGCACCTGGGAGGTCCACGACGCCACCGTGGACCCCTTCGACGGCGGCTACGCGGCCTGGATCCTCGCCCGCGCCGAGCGCGCCCGGCAGGCGGCCGTGGTGGAGCAGAAGCGCCAGCAGCTCATGAAGAAGGAGCTGGCGTGGCTGCGCCGCGGGGCCCCCGCGCGCACCTCGAAGCCGAAGTTCCGCATCGAGGCGGCCAACGCGATCATCGCGGACGTGCCCGAGCCCCGCGACTCCGTGTCCCTGGCCAAGACCGCCACCGCGCGCCTCGGCAAGGACGTGTTGGACCTCGAGCACGTCGGCCTGTCCCTGGGGGAGAAGCGGATCCTCGACGACGTCACCCTCCGCCTCGCCCCGGGCGAGCGCCTCGGCGTGGTGGGTGTCAACGGCGCCGGCAAGTCCACCCTGCTGCGCCTGCTCGACGGGCGCCTCGAGCCGGACTCCGGCCGCGTCAAGCGCGGCAAGACCGTGGTGACCGCGACCCTCACCCAGGACGTGAAGGAGCTGGACGAGGTGGCCCACCTGCGGGTCGCCGAGGTGATGGCCCGGGAGGGCTCCGCCTTCCAGGTGGGGGACAAGGAGATGTCCGCCGGCCAGCTGCTGGAGATGCTCGGCTTCGGCACGTCCCGGCAGTGGACTCAGGTCTCCGAGCTCTCGGGCGGCGAGCGCCGGCGCCTGCAGTTGCTGCGCCTGCTCGTGGGCGAGCCCAACGTCCTCATGCTCGACGAGCCGACCAACGACCTGGACACGGACACCCTGGCCGCCGTCGAGGACGTGCTGGACGGGTGGCCGGGGACCCTCGTGGTGGTCTCGCACGACCGCTACCTGCTCGAGCGCGTCACCGACCACCAGGTCGCCCTGCTCGGGGACGGCAAGGTCCGCGGCCTGCCCGGCGGGGTGGACCAGTACCTCGAGCTGCGGGCCGCCATGGACGCGGCGGGCGCCTCCGGCGGCCCGGCCCGGGGAGCCGGCGCGGCGCGAGGCCGCAACGACGTCGTCGGGACATGCGCGGGCATGGGCGGGCCGGAGGAGGACACCGGACCCACCGAGGCGGAGCGTCGGCTGGCCCGCAAGGAGATGGCCCGGCTCGAGAAGCAGATGACCCGGCTCCGGGACAGCAGGTCCGTCCTCGAGGCGCGGATGGCCGAGCTGGGGCAGGCGCAGGACTTCGACGCCCTCACCGCGGCCTCCGCCGACCTGAAGGACCTCGACGCGCAGCTGGACGTCCTGGAGGAGGAGTGGCTGCAGGCCGCTGAACTCACCGAAGGGGACTGACCGGCGGGCTCGCACAGGAGGGTGCGGCGGCCTTCACAGCCATTCACAATTTCCCTCCTATAATTGGGGGCTGGGGCACAGCAACATGCTCGACCCCACATGACGTGGACCATCCCCCCGCGTCAGGACGGAGGAACAGAGCGTGTTCTCGAGCCCCGGTGACGAGTCGCCCGCGCTCCGCACGGGCTCGACTGCCCGCGGCCGCCTCCTGGGCCGGCCTTGGGAGCGGGGCCTTCCGCTGCTCGTCTTCATCGTGGACGTCGTCGCAGTCCTGCTCGCCACCTTCGTCTCGGCCCAGCTCCGCTTCGGCGGACCGCGGCGCATCACCCTCCCCGGCACCGAAGTCATCGACTACAGCGTCATCAGCCTCGCGCTGAGCGCGGCGTGGGTGCTCGCGCTGAGCATCCAGGGCTCGCGGGACATCCGGATCCTGGGAGTGGGCAGCGAGGAGTACAAGCGGGTCCTGCAGGGCACCCTGTACCTCTTCGGCACCGTCGCGATCCTCGCCTATGCGGCAGGCCTAGAAGTGGCGCGCGGCTACGTGGGCCTGGCTCTGCCGCTGGGCGTGCTCCTGCTCCTGCTGGGCCGGTTCCTCGTGCGCGGGTGGGTGGCGCGGCAGCGCCACCTCGGCAGGTTCCGGCGGCGGCTCCTGCTCGTCGGCGGCCCGAAGGCGGTCCGGCACATCTTCCAGGCGCTCGACTCCGAGGCCGGCGCCGGCTACGCCCCCGTCGCGGCCGCGCTGCCCGGGTACCGGGCGCGCGAGGAGGACTTCCTGCCGATCCCCGTCACCACGGACGTGGCCACCGTGGAGGAGCTCGTGGCCCACGTGGAGCACCGGGACATCGAGGCCGTCGTCATCACCTCCGGCCACACCCTCGTCCCCGCAGACGTCCGCCGGCTCGGCTGGGAGCTGCAGGAGCGCGAAATCTCCCTCATCATGGCGCCGGCCCTCGTGGACGTGGCCGGGCCCCGCCTGCACACGCAGCCGCTGGCCGGCCTGCCGCTCATCCACCTCTCCACCCCCCGTCTCTCCGAGGGCAAGGCGTTCGCCAAGCGGGCGTTCGACGTCATCGCGTCGGGTCTGGGTCTGATCGCCATCTCGCCGCTGTTGATCGCCGTCGCGATCGCGGTCAAGGCCACAGACCACGGCCCGGTGCTGTTCCGGCAGGAGCGCATCGGCCTCGGTGGCAAGCCCTTCACCATGCTGAAGTTCCGCTCCATGGTGGTGAACGCGGAGGAGATCAAGCAGCGGCTGGTCTCGGACGGCGGGGACGCGGACGTGCTGTTCAAGATGAAGGACGACCCGCGCATCACGAAGGTCGGCAAATTCATCCGCCGCACCAGCATCGACGAGCTGCCCCAGCTCGTGAACGTGCTGCGGGGGGACATGTCCCTCGTGGGCCCGCGTCCGCACCTGCCGCACGAGGTCGAGGCCTACGAGCAGCACGTGCACCGCCGCTTCCTCGTCCAGCCGGGCATCACCGGGCTGTGGCAGGTCTCCGGCCGCTCGGACCTCTCCTGGGAGGAGGCCGTCCGCCTGGACCTCTACTACGTGGAGAACTGGTCCATCCTCGGCGACCTCGTGATCCTCGGCCGCACCGTCAAGGCCGTGACGGCCGCCGACGGCGCCTACTGACCCCGGGCCCGCCGCGGGCCGTGTGGAAGAATGGGCCGTCGTCGCCGCCCCCTTCGGGCCCGGCGCTCCGCCCTGGTGTAATGGCAGCACGCCGGCCTTTGGAGCCGTGCAGTCTAGGTTCGAATCCTAGGGGCGGAACCACGCCCCGTCCCCACCCCTCGAACCCCGTCCCCCAGGTGCAGGAGTCCCCGCCATGCCGCAGTCGTCCGTCCGTCCCTCCGCCGTGATCGTGCTGGCCGCGGGCCAGGGCACGCGCATGAAGTCGACGACGCCGAAGATCATGCACCCCATCGGCGGGCGCTCCCTCGTGGGCCACGCCCTCGCGGCCGCCCACTCGCTGGCGCCGGAGCACCTGGTGGCCGTGGTCCGCCACGAGCGGGACCGCGTGGCGGAGCACATCGAGTCCGTGGCCGAGGGCCTGGGCATCGCCTCCCTGGCGATCGCGGACCAGGACGAGGTGCCCGGCACCGGCCGCGCGGTGGAGCTGGGCCTGGCCGCCCTGCCCGAGGACCTCGAGGGCACCGTGGTGGTCACCTACGGCGACGTCCCGCTGCTCACCCCCGAGACCCTCGAGCGCCTGGTGGCCGCCCACGAGGCGGACGGCAACGCCGTCACCGTCCTCACCGCCGCCCTCGAGGACGCCACCGGCTACGGCCGCATCGTCCGCGACGGCGAGGGCCTCGTGGAGCGCATCATGGAGCACAAGGACGCCCTGGCCCACGCCGAGTCCACCGGGGACTCCTCCTTCGTGGAGATCCGCGAGGTCAACTCCGGCATCTACGCCTTCGACGCCGCCCTGCTGCGCCGCACCCTGCCGGCGATCTCCACGGACAACGTGCAGGGCGAGAAGTACCTCACGGACGTGCTGGGCATGGCCCGCGCCGAGGGCGGCCGCGTGGCCTCCGTGGGCACGGACGACGTGTGGGAGGTGGAGGGCGCCAACGACCGCCGCCAGCTCTCCGACCTCGGCCGCCGCCTCAACGACCGCGTCCTGCGCCACTGGATGAAGGAGGGCGTGACGGTCGTCGACCCCGCCTCCACCTGGGTGGACGTCACCGTCACCCTGGCCTCGGACGTCACCCTCAAGCCCGGCACCCAGCTGCACGGCGCCACGCAGGTGGCCACCGGCGCCGTCGTCGGCCCGGACACCACGCTCACGGACACCCGCGTCGGCGAGCGCGCCGTGGTGAAGCGCACGGACGCCACCGAGGCCGTGATCGGCGCGGACGCCGTCGTGGGCCCCTTCACCTACCTGCGCCCGGGCACCGTGCTCGGCGAGGAGGGCAAGATCGGGGCGTTCTACGAGACCAAGAAGGTCACCATCGGCCGCGGCGCCAAGCTCTCCCACCTCGGCTACGCCGGGGACGCGGAGATCGGCGAGTACACCAACATCGGCTGCGGCAACATCACCGCCAACTACGACGGCGAGAAGAAGCACCGCACGGTGATCGGGGCACACGTGCGCACCGGCTCCAACACGGTGTTCACCGCCCCGGTGACCGTGGGCGACGGCGCCTACACCGGCGCCGGCGCCGTGGTCCGCGAGGACGTCCCCGCCGGTGCCCTGGCGCTGAACGCCGTGAGCCAGCGCACCATCGAGGGCTGGGTGCCGGCCAAGCGGCCCGGCACCTCGTCGGCGCAGGCGGCCCAGGCCGCCGACGCCCAGGTAGACGCCCCGCAGGGCTGACCCCGCGCGCCCTAGGATGGGTGTGAAGACCGGGCTCCGCGAGGCGGCCCGCCGGAGGCCGGCCGCCAGCCGGAGCCGGGCACGGACCGTGAGACCACCGAGGATGAAGAGGACGTCATGACGGAGCTGAGCCGCAGCGAGGACAAGCGACTGGTGCTGGCCACGGGCCGGGCCCACCCGGAGCTCGCGCAGGAGATCGCCGAGGAGCTGGGCACGGAGCTGCTGCCCATGAGCGCGTACGACTTCGCCAACGGCGAGATCTACGTGCGCTCGGGCGAGTCGGTGCGCGGCAAGGACGTCTTCATCATCCAGTCCCACCCGGCGCCGCTGAACAACCACCTCATGGAGCAGTTGATCATGGTGGACTCCATGAAGCGCGCCTCCGCCCGCCGCATCACCGTGGTCTCCCCGTTCTACCCGTACGCCCGCCAGGACAAGAAGGGCCGCGGCCGCGAGCCGATCTCGGCCCGCCTGGTGGCGGACCTCTACAAGACCGCCGGCGCCTCCCGTGTGATGAGCGTGGACCTGCACACCGCGCAGATCCAGGGCTTCTTCGACGGCCCGGTGGACCACCTGTTCGCCATCCCGCTGCTCGCGGACTACATCCGCACCCGGGTGGAGGGCGAGGAGGTCACCGTGGTGTCCCCGGACACCGGCCGCGTGCGCGTGGCGGAGCAGTGGGCGGACCGCCTCGGCGGCGTGCCGCTGGGCTTCGTGCACAAGAGCCGGGACCTCACCGTCCCGAACAAGGCCGAGTCCAAGACCGTGGTCGGGGACGTCGAGGGCCGCGTCTGCGTGCTGATCGACGACATGATCGACACGGGCGGCACGATCGCCGGCGCCGTGAGCATCCTCAAGGAGGCCGGCGCGAAGGACGTCATCATCGCCGCCACGCACGCGGTGTTCTCGGAGCCGGCCGCCCAGCGTCTCGGCGAGTGCGGTGCCCGTGAGGTCGTGGTGACCAACACCCTGCCCATCCTGGAGGAGAAGCGCTTCGAGACCCTCACGGTGCTCTCGATCGCCCCTCTGATCGCCCGCGCGATCCGCGAGGTCTTCGAGGATGGCTCGGTCACCAGCCTGTTCGACGGCGACGCCTGAGCATGGCCGAGCGCGTCGAGCCCGTTCGCGGGGAGGACGGCGACGGCGGGTCCGTCGCCGCCCCGGAGCGTCGGCGGGCCCGCCTGCCGGGCTGGGCCTCCGTGCTGCTGAACGTGGTGGTGGCGATCGCCGTCGTCGCCGTGGTGCAGGCCCTGTGGGTGAAGGTCTACTCGGTCCCCTCCGGCTCCATGGAGCAGACCCTCGAGGTGGGGGACCGGATGCTCGTCAACCGGACCGCGTACCCCGACGGCATGGCCGAGGACCAGGACGTCGTGGTGTTCAACGCGAACGAGGACTGGGCGCAGCCTCTGCCGCCGGAGGGCCCCGTGGAGAACGCGGTCCGCACCTTCGGCGACATCACCGGCATCGGTCGCTCGCACGACCAGGCACTGGTCAAGCGCGTCCTCGGCACCGAGGGCCAGACCGTGGAGTGCTGCACCTCCGAGGGCCGCGTGACGGTGGACGGGGAGCCTCTGGAGGAGCCCTACCTCCACAACGACCTGCCGTTCGCCCCGGGCCGGCTGGACTGCGAGTCGGACGTCATGTCCGCGCGCTGCTTCGGCCCGGTGACCGTGCCGGAGGACTCGATGCTCGTGCTGGGCGACCACCGCTCCAACTCCGCCGACTCCGTGATCGGATGCCGCGGCCTCCCCGCGGAGCAGGCGGAGGGCTGCGCCCGCTTCGTCGCCCGGGAGGACGTGGTGGGCGAGGTGTTCGTGACCATCTGGCCCCCGAGCAACTGGGGCGGCCAATGACGCCCGCAGGGGGCGAAATCCAGCGAAAGGGCGCCGATATAGTGGGTCTTCATCGGTTGAGGGGCATGACGAAACCGCGCCAGAGGTTGGCGAGGCTCGTCGATGACGCCCATGTGGCGGCTGAAGCCGTACGGTTAAGGGGGCACGGACAGTGGTTGGAAACCTCTTGGTTTGACCTCCACCCGAACTTCGGAGATCGCCTGACTCAATGGATTCTTCCGGCCTACGGGATTCTTCCCCGTCGTCCCGGCAGGAAACCCGTTCGAGCCGTCGGCGTTGGGTCAGTTCTTGGCTGGCAGGATTCGAGCTTCAACGGGTATGTGCTCGGCTCAGGCTCGTTGGAGACATTGGAGAGGCCTCTCCGCGACGCGCGTTTCACTGCCGTGCGGGGGGAGCTGACGCGTGTCGGTGCGGGGGCCCCACCCGACACTCCTCTGGGTGACCTGGGTCTGCTTGCTCCACGGGTGTTCGGCAGATCAGCCCGCGTCCCGCACATCGGTTTGATTCCGCACCTATCCCATCGGGGCAGCGAGTGGGTCGAGTGCTTGCGCGCCGACAACCGGATCGAGGTCATCGACGTTCGCCGTTCGCCCCACACAGTGTGCCGCCAAATCGGTGCCTGCACGGCGATCATCACGTCGTCCCTGCACGGCCTGATCGTTGCGGACGCCTACGGTGTCCCAGCAGTATGGGGGCTCCCCACGCCGATTCTCCTGGGATCCGATCACAAGTTCCGCGACCATCACACCGCCATTGGTCTGGATCCTGGCGACCGGTTCGTGGACCTGGAAACCGCCACCGTAGACGACGCCCTCGAGCGTGCTTTGACGCCAGACGACTCGAAGATCGTCGCGGTCCAGGACCTCCTTGAAGATGGGCTGCGTGGACTTCATCGAGAGTTGTCCACGGAGCGGAGAGGGTAAGACGGGTTGCCCGGGGATCTGTACACGCCCTTATCCAGCGACATCCCGCGGAACGCGTAGTACGGGAGCGTCGTCGGAGCGGCTGTGGGGAGGCCCGGGTCAGAGCATGACGTCGACGAGCCCGTGCTCGGCCAGTGCGGCCAGGGCGGCGGCCACCCGGGCCTCGGCGTCCTCGGGCACGGCTCCTTCGGCGCGGAGATGGGCCACCACGTCGGCGGCCGTCCGGGGCTCGTCCAGCAGGAGCCAGACGGCCGGGCCCAGACCCTCGAGCATGACCAGGCGGTCCGCGGCGAGCAGGACCAGGTGGCCTTGGTCGGTCAGGATGCCGTCGTCGACGGCGCAGCGGGCCCCCGCGCCCGGGCCGGCTGCACCGGCGGAGGCCCGCAGCTCCTCGTCGGTGAGCGCCTCCCAGGCGGGGGTGACGGGCGTGGGCGGGGCCGCCAGCAGGTCCGCGACGACGTCCCGCAGGTCCTCCGCCTCGGCGTAGACGAGGCGTTGAGCGCCGCCGGCCGCGTCGAGGACGCGGCAGAGCGTCACGAGGCCTCGGGGGAGTCGGGAGAGGGAGGATGTTTGGGGGACGAGCTCCTTGAGCGCGGCCACGAGTTCCATGGCCTCCGCCCGCGGCAGCACCGGGCCTGCCGGATCGCGCACACGGTCCAGCACGGCGATCCGGGCCAGCCGGGCGGCGGGGAGGGTCGGGCCGAGGCCCAGGTCGTCCGGGCCCCGTTGGGTCTTGGGCCGCACCCCCCGGGCCTCCAGCACGGACAGCGGCTTGGGGTAGGGCGTGACGGCCAGGCTGTCCGGGTCGATGATCGCCGTCTCGTCGGTGAGATAGGCAAAGTGGGGGCCGAGCCGGCGGGTGGCCGTCGTCTTGCCCGTGCCGGACGCGGCCACCAGGACGATCGCCGCGCCGGTGTCCGGTGCGGCGAGGCAGGCGGCATGGAACAGCAGGTGGGTGCCGCGGGCGGACTCGATCGTCCGTGAGGTCGCCAGGAACACCAGGTCCTCGTGCCACTGGAGCCACGGACGCGCGGTGTCGGCGTCGCGGTGCGCATCCGCGTCGGTGGGCGGCTCCACGGCCTCCACGCCACACCGGGCCCAGGACTCGATGACCTCCGCGCGCTCGTCTCCTGTGAGGCCGCTGACCGTCACGGCATCGAGACCGGTGCCGATGCGCAACGCGGTGGTCTCGCTCATGGCTTCGTCCTCCCCCTGGGCGCCGGGCATGGACCACCCTTTCCTTCCCGTGGCTGTCCGGTCAGTGTACTGAGAGCCGCGCGGGCGGCCACGGGGCCGCCCCACCGCTCGGCACGGGTCATCGCCAGTCCGTCCCTATACTCGACACAGGTTCTCGGGCGCTGAGTGCGCCCTCCATCCGAGCCGAGGGAGCAACCCGCATGGCAGCCCAGTCGCCCACGACGGCCGTGACCGTGGTGATCCCGCACTACGGCGATCCGGCCCCCACTCTCACCCTCGTCGACCGCCTGCTGGCCGACCCCGGGGACGCGCTGGCCGCCGTCGTGGTCTCGGACGACGCCTCGCCCACCCCGTACCCCGAGGCGCACGATCCGCGTCTGACCGTGGTGCGCCGTGAGCGCAACGGCGGGTTCGGGGCGAACGTGAACACCGGCCTGGCCGCGGTCACGACCGAGCTGGCCCTGGTCCTCAACTCGGACGCGGAGATCACGGGGGCGCAGATCGACGCGCTGGTGGCCGCGGCCGCTCCGTACCAGCCGGCCGTGGTCAGCCCGCAGGTCGTCAACGAGGACGGCACGCCGCAGTGGTCCGGCCGGCACTTCCCCACGGTCCTGCACCAGACCGTCGAGTGGCTGACCCCGCTGGCCCGGTTCCGTCACCTGGACGTGCTCCACGAGGCCGTGGGGCACGACGTCGCGGCGGCCCGGTCTGCCTCGCCCGTGCCGGTCGACTGGGTGATGGGCGCCGTGCTGCTCCTGCCGATGACACAGGTCCGCGCCGTCGGCGGGTTCGATGAGGGGTACTTCATGAATTCCGAGGAGGTCGATCTGCAGCGTCGCCTGCGCGAGCGCGGTGTGCCGTCGATCGTGGTGCCGGTCGTCCGTGTGCCGCACGCCTCCGGCGGATCCTCCGATCCGCTGCGCCGGCGCGGCTGGCTGGTGGACTCCCGGTACCGCTACGCCCGGAAGTTCGGCCACCCGGGAGTACTCAAGGCAGCTTTGACAGCTGCCACGGGCGTGAACTTCCTCGTCAACGCGGTCCGGCAGGTCCGGGGTGTGGACGTGGACGCCCGCGCCGTGCTCCGGGACGAACACGCTCTGGTCTGGAAGGGGAGCCACCGATGACATTCGCCTCTCGCCTCGTGGAGTTGCCACCTCGGCTCGCATGGAAACGCGGACAGGTGCTGTCTGCGACGCTGTACCGCCGAGCCTTCCGCGACTGGGGCCAGGGCAGCGTGATGGTTGGCCCATTGAAAGTCCAGGGTGCTGAGCGCATCTCAGTGGGAGCACATTGCGCTTTCCACCCCGGAGTCTGGCTTGCGGCGGAGCAACGCGGGGATCTACGCATCGGGGATCGCGTCTATTTGGGCCACAGGGTGCATCTCCACGCAGTCGGCTCAGTGGTACTTGGGCGAGGCGTGATGGTGACAGACGACGTTCACATTGGGAACGGAGGACACGACCCGTCGGCAGGGATGGCGATCACGCCTGGCGCACCGATCGTGATCGGTGATGACGTCTTCGTCGGCCAGGGCGCCACGATTCTTGGGGGAGTCACAGTGGGAGCAGGCGCTGTGGTCGGAGCGAGGTCCGTCGTCACGAAGGATGTCCCTGCCGGAGCGGTCGTCGCGGGTGTCCCTGCGAGGATTCTCAAGAACGGTGTCGACCACACCCCAGCGAACAGAGAAGAGCAGCAGTCATGACGAAGTACCTCATCACCGGTGGGGCGGGTTTCATCGGTCAGTACGTGGCTCGGGCGCTGACGCGACGCGGCGACGAGGTGGTCGCGCTTGACACACTCGAACAGCAGGTGCACGCCGATCCTCAAGGGGCGGCCGCGCGGTTCCCCGGGGACGTCCTGCGCCGCGACGTGAGCGATCCGGCGTCCTGGGCAGATCTGCCGGAGGTCAGAGGTGTCATCCACCTGGCGGCGGAGACAGGGACGGCTCAGTCGATGTACGAGCAGGACCGCTACCGACGGGTCAATGTGGAGGGGACGCGGCTCGCAGCCGAGTTCGCCGCTTCGCGAGGAGTTCCTCTCGTGTTCTTGAGCTCTCGCGCCGTGTACGGCGAGGGCCTCGTGGCCACGTCGCCGATGGCGTCCTCGGACGGCAGGGATTACGGCCCGGACGGGCTGTTCGTGCCCTCGGGCGAAGACCAGCCGCACGCGCCCCTCTCCGTGTACGGGGAAACCAAGTCCGAGGCCGAGGAGATTGCCCGCACCGCCCTCGCGGACGGCCGCCTCACCATTCTGCGCCCGCAGAACGTCGTCGGTTTGGGGCAGGCGCTCCACAACCCCTACACGGGTGTGCTGGCGGCGTTCCTAGCCCGCCTCAAGGCGGGGCTGCCGCTCACCGTCTACGGGGACGGCACGGCGACGCGGGACTTCGTGCATGTGTCGGACGTCGCCGCGGCCATCGTCTGGGCGCTAGAAGCCCCCCGCCGCGGAGAGCCCGTGATCGCCAACGTCGGCACAGGGGCCCGTATGGATCTGGACGAGCTGGCCGAGACCGCGCGAGCTGCGGGCCGCGGTGCAGCGGTCGAGATCACTCATGTGGAGGTCCACCGGGCAGGTGACATCGACCATGCATGCGCGGACATGACGCACGCGTGGAGCCTGGGCATGCCGCGCCCACGCCTGACCTCCCAGGAGGCTGTCGCGGACTTCATCTCCCATTCATGGGACTTGGAGGCCGCTGATCCGCGGCTGTGGGACCGTGCACTGGAAGAGCTGACCGAGCGCGGGCTCACGGAGAGTTGAGCATGCGCGTCCTCATCGTCGGGCCTCGATTCCACGGCTATCTGGCCGCCATGGGTGCCGCCCTGGAACACCTGGGCCATGGCGTCTCCGTGCACGCGTACGACGCGGCAGACACTCTGGCTGAGCGCGTCCGCAACAAGGCTCTGCACGACCTGCCGGGGAGGTGGACCGCACGCTGGGCGGGCTGGGAGGGCCGGCGTGCGGCGGCGGTTCTGAATCGTGAACGCCCGGACGCCCTCCTGGTGGTGAAGGGCGATCGTCTGGGGGACGATTGGTGGGCTGCCGTTGACCGGTGGAACGGGCCTCGGGTGACTTGGCTCTACGACGAGATCGACCGCATGGCCTATACCCGCGAACAGCTCGCCGCGATGCCCGTCGTCGCCACCTACAGTGCGGCCGACGCGGCGTCGCTGGCGGGAACGGCGGATACGGTGCGTCACCTGCCGCTGGGCCACGACTCACTGCTGGCGTTCCACCGGCGCCCGACCGGTGCTGTGACATTCATCGGGGCCCGTTACCCGCAACGCAAAGCCCTGCTGGCCGGTCTCGTCGCCGCCGGCATCCCTGTGCGCGCCTATGGGCGGGATTGGTCCAGGCATCCCGCGGATGTGCTCGCGTCGCGTCACTGGCGACCTCCGGGTGTTCCTGCGGGACGCACCTTGGCGCGTGACGAGGCATACGGGGTGATGGCCGGCAGCGAGGCCACTGTCAATATTCACGGTCACCAGGACGGCTTCACAATGCGCACCTTCGAAGCGTGTGGAGTGGGCGCCCTCCAGTTGGTGGACCGCGCGGACGTCGACGTGCACTTCGAGCCGGGCAGAGAAGTCCTGGTGTTCGCCGATGGCGACGAATTGGCCGAGCACGCGGAGCGGGCGATCCGCGAACCGAAGTGGGCCCGCGGCATCGCCGAAGCAGGGCGACGCCGGGCCCTGGCCGAACACACCCTCGTGCACCGGATGCGAGAGGTGGAAGCGCTGTGGGCCTGAACCATCCCGATTCCCTCGCGGACTGGCGTCGGTGGGCACGGCCCTCCACGCTCCGGCGCGCCGTCGCTGCAGTGCGCGGTCGCGGCCGTCCAGCAGACCGCGCCCTTCGTCTCCTTCTCTACGGAACGGCGCCGACGGTGCTCGCTGCCCTCGACTCCGCGACGCTTTCCGGCATCGCGGCCGGGCTTCGCCCGGTGGCGTTGGGGCCGCGTGTCAACGTGGCGGTCCTGTGTCCTCCGCACCTGGTCCCTGCGGTCCAGGCCGTGGTCGGAGACCCCGTCGAAGACCGGTCGATCACCTCCGCTGACGACCTGTCCGCCCTCGACGGCACGGTCGGCACGGTGCTTTCGCTCGGCCACTACCTGCGGGCCGGGGAACTGGCCCTGGAGTGGGCCGCGGCACGGGGCGTGGAATACGTCGTCGTGCAACACGGCCTGCTCACACCGTTCGCGCCGCCTCTGCCTGACGAGGTGACGCTGTACGCGTTTTCGCACGAGGACGGGGCCTTCTGGACCGGTGGCCGTCCGGGGCGGACCGTCAGGGTAGTGGGCTCCCAGATGCTGTGGGAAGCCGCGGACCCCTATTTTCCGGCCGCCCAGCCGGGCCCGACGGTGTTCCTGGGACAGCTCCACGGGCGAGAGCTGGGCCGGTGGCCCGCCACTCAGCAGACGCTGGCGTTCCTTCGTGCCGAGCCGCACGTGCTCTACCGACCGCACCCTTCGGAACGGGACATGCTGAGCCGAGCCACCCACCGCCTCATGCACCGCGGCGGCACCCGCTTCGAGACCAGCGGGCGTCCTCTGCCCGAGGTGGGACCCGACGTCGTCGCACTGTTCTCGACGGGTGTCCTCGAAGCGGCAGCCCAGGGACGCGGCGGCTGGGTGTACCACACCGCCCCTCCCGCCTGGCTCCGAGAGTTCTGGGAGCGCTACGGCATGACGCCATGGACGCCCGGGCGTTCGGCCTCCGAGCAGCCCGAGCGCACTCCCGCCCCGGTCCGCCCCGTGATCGAGCCTGCGCGGGCCATCGCCCGTGACATCTTTGGAGAGGAGTCCGCGTGAGCATCCTGTGCGTCATTCCCGTGCGCGGCGGGTCCCGGGGGCTGCCCGGCAAGAACATCCGCCTCCTGGGCGGCCACCCGCTCGTGGCGTGGACCATCCAGGCCGCCCTCGAGGCGGAGGAGGACCTGCACGTGGTGGTCTCCACGGACTCGGCCGAGATCGCCGAGGTCGCCCTCCGCTACGGCGCGGACGTGCCCGGCCTGCGCCCGGCGGAGCTGGCGCAGGACGAGACCCCCACCGAGCCCGTGGTGAATCACGCCCTCGCCGCCGAGCGCGCGGCCGGCGTCGAGCCCGAGGGCGTCATGCTCCTGCAGGCCACCAGCCCGCTGCGCCTGCCCGGCACCCTGGACCGCGCCGTCGCGCAGTTCCGGGAGACGGGCGTGGACTCGCTCGTCGGCGTCGTGCCGGTCTCGCCCTTCCTGTGGCGCCACGCCGCGGATCCGGCCGACCCGCCGGTGTGCGACTTCGACGTGGCCCACCGCAAGCGGCGGCAGGACATGGACCGCACGGACCTGCGGTTCCGCGAGAACGGCTCGCTGTACGTGACCCGCCCGTGGGTGTACGACGAGCTGCACAACCGCCTGGGCGGGCGGATCGGGATGTTCGAGCTCGACGACCTCGAGGGCGTGGACATCGACACCGAGCTGGACTTCGCCCTCGCCGAGCAGCAGATGGACCAGTACCTGGCGGTGCACAAGGTCCTCCAGCGGGTGCCGGACCGGACTCAGCTCCACGGCACCTCCACCACCACCCTGGGAGACGCCCTGTGATCACCGAACGCCACCTCACTCCGTACCTCGTCTTCCCGGAGGACTCCCTCCTCGTGGCCCTGCAGAAGATGACGGACAACCGCGAGCGGATCGTCTTCGTGGTGGACTCGCACGGCTTCCTGGCCGGCTCGCTCACGGACGGCGACTTCCGCCGGTGGCTTCTGGCCAATCCGGGAGCCTCCCTGGAGGTGGCCGCCGTCGAGGCCGCCAACCGGACGCCCGCCACCGGTCCCGTGGGCGCGTCCCCCGCCGAAGTGCTCGCCGCCCTGCCCGCCGGCGCCCTGCACCTGCCCCTGCTGGACGAGCGAGGCCGACTCGCCGCCCTGGCCATCAACCGGGAATCCGAGCTGCGCATCGGCGAGCACCGGATCGGCCCCGGCCGCCCGGCCTTCCTGATCGCGGAGATCGGCAACAACCACCAGGGCAGCGTGGATCTGGCCCGCGAGCTGGTGGACCTGGCCGTGGAGGCGGGCGCGGACGCCGTGAAGTTCCAGCTGAGGGACATGGACGCCCTGTACCGGCAGTCCGGCGCGGCCACCGCCGGTGAGGACCTGGGGGCCCAGCGCACCCTGGACGAGCTGGCCAAGTTCTCCCTGTCCGCGGACGACATGGTGCGGGTGTTCGACCACGTCCGGGACGCGGGCGTGGCGTTGATGTGCACCCCGTGGGACGCCCCGTCCATGCGGGTGCTCGCCCAGTACCCGGTGGACGGCGTGAAGATCGCCTCGGCGGATCTGACGAACCACGGTCTGCTGCGGGACGCGGCCGCCTCCGGCCTGCCGATGGTGCTCTCCACCGGCATGTCCCGGGAGGAGGAGATCCGCGAGTCGGTGGCCCTGGTGCGCTCCTTCGGCGTCCCCTTCGCGATGCTGCACGCCCAGTCCACGTACCCCGCCCCCTACAAGGACGTGAACCTCGCGTACCTGGACCGCCTGGCCGAGATCGCGCAGACCCCGGTCGGCTACTCCGGCCACGAGCGCGGCTTCCACGTGCCGCTGGCCGCCGTGGCGCGCGGCGCCTCGATCATCGAGAAGCACTTCACCGTGGACCGGGGGCTCGAGGGCAACGACCACAAGGTCTCCCTCCTGCCGGAGGAGTTCGCGCAGATGGTCCGGCAGACGCGGGACATCGAGGAGTCGATCGGCGTCGGGAACGAGCGCGTGGTCTCCACGGGCGAGGCGATGAACCGCATCAACCTGGCCAAGTCGCTCGTGGCCGCCCGGCCGCTGGCCGCGGGGGAGACCGTCACGGAGGACGCCGTCACCGTGAAGTCGCCCGGCCGCGGCCTGCAGCCCAACGAGCTGCCCCGCCTCGTGGGCCGCACCATCCAGCGCGACATGGCCGAGGGCGACTTCTTCTTCGCCGGCGACCTCACGGACACGGTGCCCACCGGGCGCCAGTTTCAGTTCCGGCGCCCCTGGGGCCTGCCGGTGCGCTACCACGACGTCGCGGCGCTGACGAAGGACTGCACCCCGGACTTCCTGGAGTTCCACTTCTCCTACAAGGACCTCGAGATCGACATCGACTCGGTGTTCACCGAGCCCATGCCGATGGGCTTCACCACCCACCTGCCGGACATCTTCTCCGGTGACTTCCTCGTGGACTTGGCCAGCGACGACGACGCCGTGTGGGAGCGCTCGATCGCCGAGGTGCAGCGCACCATCGACATCACCCGCGACCTCAAGCGCTGGTTCCCGAAGGAGGAGGCGCCCATCATGGTCATCACCATGGGCGGCTTCACCCTGGATCGGCACATCCGCCCGGAGGAGCGGCTGCCGAAGTATGAGCGCATCGCCGAGGCCGTGAAGCGCCTGGACACCTCCGGCATTCGGATCGCCGCGCAGACGCTGCCGCCGTTCCCGTGGCTGATGGGCGGTCAGCAGTACCACAACCTCTTCATGGACCCGGACGACACCGTGGCGTTCGTGGAGGCCACGGGGGTGCCCCTGTGCCTGGACATCTCCCACTCCAAGCTCTCGGCCACGTTCCTGGGGATCCCCTTCTCGGAGATGGTGGAGAAGCTGGCCCCGCACACCATCCACCTGCACCTGGTGGACGCCACCGGTGTGGACGGGGAGGGACCGCAGATCGGGGAGGGTGACGTGGACTGGCCCGTGCTGTGCGAGCAGCTGGACCGCCTGGCCCCCGGGGTGAGCTTCATCCCGGAGATCTGGCAGGGCCACATCAACAACGGCGAGGGCTTCTGGACGGCCCTGGACCGCCTGGAGCAGTGGCTGTGACCCCGGACGTGACGACGCCCGCCCCGGCCCCGCTGACGCTCTGGGTGGTGCCCGTCGCCGACCTCGGCGGCGTGGCCCGGCACGTCCTCGACGTCGCGCGCGTGGGCCTGCCCGGCCTGCGTCTGGCGGTGCTGTGCCCCGAGGGCCCGCTCGCCGAGCGCCTGCGCGAGCAGGGTGCGGCGGTGTTCACCGGGGACGTCGGTCCCGACGCCGGCCTGGCCGCCTCGGTGCGGACGCTCCGGACGGCGGTGCGCACCCTGCGCCCGGCCGCGGTCCACACGCACCTGGCCTACGCCGACCTCGCGGCGTTCGCCGCGTTCGGCCCGGGGCGGGCCCGGCAGCGGGCCGGTGCGCCGGCGCTGCTCAGCACCGAGCACGGGATCGCCCCGGACGATGGGCTGTACAACCGCGCCGCGGCGGCCCGGGTGAAGAACGCCGCGCACCGCGCCCGGTTGCGCGGCACGGACGTCGTGATTGCGGTGGCGCAGTCCACCGCGGACGTGCTCCGGCGCAAGTGGGGCACGGGGGCGCCTATCACCGTCGGGCGCAACGGGGTGGATGTGTCCGCGGTGCGGGCCGCGGCCGCGGGGCAGCGGCGCACACCGGGGGAGGGGCTGCGGCTCCTCTCCCTGTCTCGGCTGGCGCCCGAGAAGAACCTCGACCGGCTGATCGCCGCGCTGCCCGCCCTGCTGGAGCGGGACCCCGGGACGCGGTTGACGCTGGCCGGCGCTGGCCCCCTGGAGGGGGAGCTGCGCGCCCAGGCCGAGGCGCTCGGTGTCGCGGATGCGGTGGACCTGCCCGGTTTCGTGGAACCGTGGGGGGCCATGGCCGAGCACGACGTGCTGGTGCAGCTCTCCGCGTGGGAGAACCTCAGCTACACCTTGCTCGACGCCGCGGCCGCGGGCCTGCCCGCCGTCGCCACGGACGTGGGCGGCAACGGGGAGATCCTGCCGCCCGAGCGCCTGGTCCACGAGACCACTCCGGCGGCCATCGCCGACGCCGTCATGCGGGCCGCGGTCGAGGGTCCGGGCGAGGTGCGCGTGGGCGATGTGGCGACCATGGCCCGGGCGACCGCCGAGGCGACCCTCGAGGTGCTCGGGCGCCGGGTGGGGAAGACCTCGGGATGACCGGCCGCATCTGGATCCTGGCGAACCAGGGCGAGGTGGGCGGCGGCGAGGTGATGCTCCACCACCTCGCCACGGCCTTGCGCGAGCTGGGGCGGGACGTGAGCGTCGTGGCCCCGGCCCACCCGGCCGAGACCGCCGATCGCCTGGCCGCGGACGGCTTCGACGTGGTCCGCGTGGGTGGGCCCGGACGACTGGGTTATATGCGCGCTCTCCGGGCCTGGGACCGCGGCCGCGGCGGCGACGACGTCGCCTGGTGCAACGGGCTGCTGCCGGCCACGGCGCTGGCCGGCCGGCCGCGCCGGATCGTGCACCTGCACCAGGTGCCCGAGAAGCCGCTTCTGCGCGTGTTCTCCGCCCTGGCGCGTCCCGGCGCACTCGCGGTCCTCGCGCCGTCCCGATTCGCGGCGGACCGCATCCGCGGGGCCCGCGTGCTCCACGACTGGGTTCCGGGTCCGACGACGCCGCAGGCAGGGCGGGCCCGCGATGCCGCTGAGCCGGTGACCGTGGGCTTCCTCGGCCGGCTGTCCGAAGACAAGGGCATCGTGACCCTGCTCGAGGCCGTCGCGCTGCTGCGGAAGACCGACCCGGGTGCTTTCGTGGTCCGCGTCGCGGGGGAGAGCCGGTTCGTGGCGGAGGACGAGGCCGAGCGGCTTGCTACCGCCCTGAAGGCGGCGGGTGAGGACGTCCAGGTGCTCGGCTGGCAGGACACCGCCGAGTTCCTGGCTTCCGTGGACGTGCTGGCCGTGCCGTCGCAGTGGGCCGAGGTCTTCGGCCTGGTGACGGCCGAGGCGATGGCCGCGGGCGTTCCGGTGGTGGCCTCCGATGCGGGGGCCGTTCCCGAGGTGGTCGGCAACGATCACCCCTTCGTTTTTCCGCAGCGGGACGCTGCCGCGCTCGCGGACTGCCTGCGGGCGGTACGAGCGGGCGATCTGGGCGCGGTGGCCCACTCCCAGCGGCGCCGCTGGGCGTCGCTGTTCTCACCCGAGGCCGGCCGCGCCGCCGTCGCCGAGCTCCTGGATGACCTGTCCCTATGACACCTGCGGAGGACTCATGACCGAGAACCCCCTGACCCACGAGGCCAGCGTGATCGTCCCCAGCCGGGGCGGCGCTCAGCGGTTGCCGCGCCTGATCGGCGCGCTCGCCGCGCAGGAGGACGCCCCGGCCTTCGAGGTCCACGTGGTCGTGGACGGGGATGTGGACGGGTCCGAAGGGATGCTCGCGCAGTTGACCGCGGAGCATCCGGGCCTGGACCTGAGCTGGACCGTCTTCGGCGAAAACCGCGGGCGGGTCGCCGCGCTGAATGCAGGTGCCGACGCGACGTCCGGCCGCGTCCTCATCCGCGCGGACGACGACCTGGAGCCCGGGCCCCACTACATCCGGGACCACGTGGCCGCCCACTCGGGCGGGCCACGCGGCGTGATCGGAGTGACGGCCAACGTCCTCCCAGACTCGGTCTATCAGCGCGTCTACGGGGATGCCCAGGACGAAGCGCACCGTCGTCATGCCTACGCCCTTCCGGCAGAGCAGCAGTGGCGGCACTGGGCCGGCAACGTGTCCGTCCCCCGCACCCTCCACGAGGAGCTGGGCGGCTACGACCCCGACTACCGCCGCTATGGCTGGGAGGATGTGGACTTCGGCTACCGCCTCCACGCCGCCGGGTATCCGGTGGAGATCCGGCCGGAGTTGGAGACCCGTCACCACGCAGCAGCGGTCACCACCTACACCAAGGCGCGCCGGGCTCTGCATTCGGGGTCCGCCCGGCAGATCTTCATCGCCAAGCACGGGGCGGACGCACTCGGCGGGGACCGGGCCCCGGGCGGGCCGTGGGGCGCCGCCGTGCGGGCGGTGGCTGCTCTGAGCACGGAGCGCACGATCAAGTACAGCTCCGCCGTCGTCGAGCGTGCTGCTGCCGTGTTGCCAGCCCCGATCGCACGAAAGCTGATCGCCTTGCAGGTCGAAGCCGCAGCGGAGACCGGACGCACCCGGCCGGGGCGTGCCCGCCGACAGTTCTGAGGGGAGCACCATGACCGACATGACACGCGGCCGGATCGCCATCGCCCACGACTACCTCACCCAGAAGGGCGGGGCGGAACGGGTGGTGCTCGCCCTGCACCGGATGTGGCCGGACGCGCCCATCTACACCACGTTCTACGACCCCGAGGGCACGTTCCCCGAATTCAAGGACGCGCACATCATCACCTCACCGCTCAACCGGGTGGGGCTGCTGCGGAAGGACCCGCGGCGGGCCCTTCCGCTCCTGCCTCTGACCTCCTCGCTGATGCATGTGAAGGAGCCGATCGCCGTCGTCTCGACGTCCGGCTGGGCGCACGGATTCCGTTACGTCGGCGCCACGCTCGTCTACTGCCACACCCCGGCGCGCTGGGTGTATCTGCTGGACGACTACCTGGGCGAGGGAGGCCGGAACAGCATCAAGGGCCGGATCGCCCGCGTGCTGCGCCCGGGTCTGCGGAGGTGGGACCGCGCGGCCGTCCGGCGTCGATCACGCTATGTGGCCAACTCCACGGTGGTGAAGGAGCGGATCGAAGACGTCTACGGGCTTGACGGTGTGGACCTCGTGTTCCCGCCGCACTCCGTGAGCACGGAGGGCCCGCAGGAGCCGATCCCCGGTGCCGAGCGGCTGGCGGAGGACGGTTTCCTGCTGTCGGTCGCGCGGCTCATGCCGTACAAGCACGTGGACGTGGCGATCGAGGCAGCGGCCCGCGCGGGGCGGCCGCTCGTGGTGATCGGCAAGGGTCCGGAGGAGGCCCGGTTGCGGGCGATGGCGGGGGAGGACGTGGTGTTCGGCCAGGACCTCTCCGACGCGCAGCTGCGCTGGGCGTACGCACACGCGACGGCACTGATCGCTGCGAGCCACGAGGACTTCGGCATCACGCCGCTCGAGGCGAGTACGTGGGGCGTGCCCACCGTGGCGCTGCGGGCCGGCGGTTACCTGGACACCATCGTGGAAGGCGTCAACGGGGTTTTCGTGGACGCCCCGACGGTGGATGCGGTGGCCGAGGGGGTGGAACGTCTGCTGGCGCATGACTGGGACCGGGCGGCGATGCAGGCGCACGCTGAGCGGTTCTCCGAGACCCAATTCGGTCGGCGGATCCGTGCGTTGGTCGCGGAACTGCCCGCTGGGCCCACACATCGAGGCAGGCAATAGCGAGATGCACGCAGTGATCGACAAGATTCGAAAGGCAGGACGCATGGACCTTCTCCATTCCGCTCGTCGGCTCAAGCACCGTCTCTGGCTGGCGCAGAAGCACGGAGCACATGTGGTGACCGAGGGGCGGGACCTCATCTACCGGATGAGATCGGCGGTGTCTCCTGCCCGCTACGACGCCGCCCGATATGAGCTGGACTTCACGGCCCTCACGGGTCGCAACACGTCCTGGAAGTCCGACCGGCCGATTCCCCGTGTGGTGTGGTGCGTCTGGTCTGGGACGAACGCCATGTCCGCCAATCGCGGCGCCTGCCTGCAGTCCATCCGCGAAGTCCAGCACGATCTGGACGTCCGGCTGGTCACTCCTGACACCTTGCACGAGGTAGTGGTGGATGGTCACCCGCTCCATCCGTCCTATGAGCACCTGTCGGATGTCCATCGGTCGGATTACCTCCACGCATATCTGATGCACCATCACGGCGGCGCGTTCACGGGCCTCAAGAAGCACCACCACACGTGGTCACCGCTCATCGAGGATATGCAGGAGGACGTGGACGCGTGGGTCACCGGATATCGCGTGCCACGGTCCTCCGAAGCGGCGTACTTCCACGGCCCGCTCGGAAGGGATGTCCGCAAGAACTTCAATCTCCTCCTCGGATTCAGCGGCAAGATCGTCCGACCGGGAAGCCCGCTGACGTCGGAGTGGCTGGCAGAGGTGGAGCGCCGGCTCGACTACTACGGTTCGCTGCTGGCCCAGGTGCCGGGCAACGTCTACGGAGACAATCCCGGGTATCCGGTGCCCTGGACACGCATCGGGTCACAGGTGTTCGAACCCCTCACCCTGAAGTATCGCGAGCACATCCGGATCGATCCGCGGCTGAAGCCCCAACTGTGGGGGCATCGCTGACCGCAGTGACCGGCCGATACTCGCACTGAATCCCCTGAGTCCCTCTGACCCTTCTTTTCACGGAAGGGCAGATCGGGCGGCCGCCCGGGTGGACTCCGCCATGCTCAGCGAGGGGACTCGAGCAGCTCCAGGAGGTACCGTCCGTACCCCGACTTCACGAGCGGCTCGGCGCGCTCGCGCAGCTCGTCGTCGGTGAGAAGGCCCTGCCGCCAGGCGACCTCCTCGGGAGAGCCGACCTTGAGGCCCTGACGGGACTCGATGGTGCGGATGAAGTTGGAGGCGTCGTTCAGGTCATGGAAGGTGCCAGTGTCCAGCCATGCGGTGCCGCGGGGGAGGACCTCTACGTTCAGGGTGCCGCGTTCCAGGTAGGTGCGGTTCACGTCGGTGATCTCCAGCTCGCCGCGAGCCGACGGCTTGAGGCTCTTCGCAATCTCGACGACGTCGTTGTCGTAGAAGTACAGCCCGGGCACCGCATAGTTGCTCTTGGGCTCCTCAGGCTTCTCCTCCAGTGAGACGGCCTTGCCGGCGTCGTCGAACTCCACCACGCCATAGGCGCTGGGGTCTGCCACCCAGTAGCCGAACACGGTGGCTCCGTCGACTTGGGTGTGACGACGCAGCTGCTGGCCCATTCCGGGGCCGTAGAAGATGTTGTCCCCCAGGACGAGCGCGACATGCTCGCCGCCGATGTGGTCCTCCCCGAGGATGAACGCCTGTGCCAGGCCGTCGGGGGAGGGCTGCTGGACGTAGCTGAGCGAGATCCCGAACTGGGAGCCGTCGCCCAGGAGCCGCTGGAACTGCTGCGCGTCGTGCGGGGTGGTGATGACCAGGATGTCGCTGATGCCCGCCAAGATCAGCGTGGACAGCGGGTAGTAGATCATCGGCTTGTCATAGACGGGCACGAGCTGCTTCGAGATGCCATGGGTGATGGGGTGCAGCCGGGAGCCGGTGCCGCCGGCCAGGATGATGCCTTTCATATGCGACTTCGACGTCCCTTCAACGCTCGGTGAGTGCGTGTCTACCGGGCACCCTACCGGGATAGGATCGAGCTGTGAGCCAGACAAGCGCGCTGCCAGAAATCAGCGTGATCATCCCCGCCTTCAATGCCGAGCGCTTCCTCCCTCTGCAGTTGGAGGCCCTGGACGCTCAGAGCGGAGCTCCTTCCTACGAGGTCGTGGTCGTGGACAACGCCTCCACCGACGGAACTGCCTCCGTGGTCCACCGGCTGGCTCGGGAGGTCTCATACCCGTTGCGTCTGGTTAGCGCACCCGAGCACCAAGGCCCGGGATTCGCACGAAACGTGGGGGCGGCGCATGCTCACGCCGATCTCCTCATGTTCGCCGACGCGGACGATGTGGTGTCCCGGTGGTGGGTGCGCAATGGTGCTCGGGCCTTCGAATCCTCGGACCTGTGGTCCGGCGGCGCACCGTTCATGACCGATGAGCAGATGCGCGAGGGCGTCGAAGGCGCCCGGTGCGCCTTCGATGACAGCGACGAATGGCATGCGCCGGTGCCAGGGGATCTCCGGAACGCGTTTCCCGTGCTGATGGGGGGAGACTTCGGTGTGACGCGGGAGGTGTTCGAACGGGTCGGTGGATTCGATCACTCCCTGGGAACTGTCTATGAAGACAACGACTTCGGCGTGCGAGCGCACCTCAAAGGTATCCGCGTGGACGGGGCTGCAGCCGTCCGGATCGCTTACCGAGGCAAGTGGGACATGCGGGTCCGGACCCGCCTCGCTCGGCGATCGGCCAAGGCTCACAGCCTCGTCACCACCCGGTACGAGCTCGGACGGCAGTCCCATTTTCCCAACCCGTGGGTGGAATTCGTACGAACGGGGGCCAGCGCTGCTCTGATGGCCCTCGGCTGCACGACTCCGGACTGGGAAGGGGTGCGGCTTCGTGCCCAGATCGCGGCGGGAGCCGCGGCGGGTCGTGTGGAGTACCGGTGGATGAGACGCGGCCCCCAGCCGCAGATCGGGCTGGGCTACAGGCGAGCTGATTCCTCTGCATTCTCACAAGCAGACGCGGCAGGGGCCCGGGAGACCAGCGAAGAGGTCCCCGTAGCCAGCGTGGTCATCCCGGCCCGCAATGCTGAGAGTTGGATCGCCGAACAGCTCGATTCTCTCGCCGCCCAGTGCGACGCCCCGCTCTTCGAAGTCGTCGTGGCCGACAACGGCAGCGACGACCGGACCGCACAGATCGCTCTCTCTCACCCGGCACCGTTCCATGTCCGGGTTGTCGACGCATCCGGTGTCCCCAGCGCGTCGCACGCGAGAAATGTCGGGGCACGTCTGGCCCGAGGCCACGTGTTGTTGTTCTGCGACGCCGATGACTTTGTCGGCGATCGTTGGGTGGGTGAGCTCTACCGGGCCGTCACCTCGGGGCCTCAGGTGGTCGCCCGCGGCGTCCTGGAGCACAGCCGATTCAATGATGTGGACGTCTTGGCGGCTTATCGGATCGACCCGGCACAGGATCTCCAAGACACCGAGGACTCCCCTCGGATAGAGACGATCTCCGACGGATTCGCCGGCTACCTTGCGACGGTCCCGGGCAACAATTTTGCCATCCGTCGAGATGACTACCTCGAACTCGGAGGCATGGACCTCGCGTATCCCGGTGGGTCGGAGGAGACCGACTTCGTCTGGCGGGCTCAGGAAGCTGGTTTCACCGTCGTTCAGGCTGTCGGCGCGGTCGTGTACTACCGGCTGCGGACGACTCCTGCCGCGATTTTCCGGCAGCAACGAAACCAACAGCGTGGTCGCATGTATCTCTGGACGCGGTACCGAGACCGGGGAATGAGCGTCCCCAGCGTGACGGCGTCGGTCTTCGCGATTTCGCGACACATGCCGATGTGGCCGTTCCTTCAGCGCGACCGCGGGCGGGCCCTCGCCTGGGCGTACACCGTCGGTGCCCACGTCGGGGCGCTCGAGGGCATGGCGCGCTACCGCCGCCCGGCCCTCCTCCGCACCCGACGTCCCGGCTCCGACGGCGGGACCGCGGCATGACCTGGGTGGTGACCGGTGGGGCGGGATACATCGGGGCCCACGTGGTCCGGGCCCTCAGTGATGAGGGTCTGTCGGTGGCGGTGGTGGACGACCTGTCCACCGGGCATGCACATGTCGTGCCCGCCCGCGTGCCGTTCCTCGAGGCCGACATCCTGGAGACGGATCGTCTCGCCGAGTTCCTCCGGGACCATGACGCCACGGGGGTCATCCACGTGGCCGGCTACAAGTTCGCGGGCGAATCCGTGCGGATGCCTCTCCACACCTACCGCGTCAACGTCCAAGGCACGATGAGCGTCCTGGAAGCGATGGACCGTGCCGGCATTCGCCGCCTTGTGTTCTCCTCGTCCGCGGCCGTCTACGGCACGCCACATGATGACCGGGTCACCGAAGCCACCCCCACCGCCCCGGAGTCCCCCTACGGGGAGAGCAAGTTGATCGGGGAGTGGCTGTTGGCGGACCAGGGCCGGGCCATGGGACTCCGGCACACGAGCCTGCGCTACTTCAACGTGGTCGGCTCCGCGGATCCGGCGCTGTCCGACACGAGCCCCCACAATCTCTTCCCGCTCGTGTTCCGCGCCCTGGACCGCGGCGAGCGCCCGCGGCTGTTCGGCGCCGACCACCCCACGCCCGACGGCACGTGCGTGCGCGACTACGTCCATGTGGCCGACGTCGCCCGGGCCCATGTGACCGCCGCCCGGGCGCTCGCGGAGGGCCGCGCCCTGGCCCCGGTCTACAACCTCGGCTCCGGGGCCGGCACGTCAGTCCGGCAGATCATGGAGGCCGTCGGCCGGGTCACCGGGCGCGACGTCGACCCGGTCGTGGAGCCGCGCCGTCCCGGGGACCCCGCGCGCATCGTGGCGGACGGCTCCCTGGCCGCGCGCGACCTCGGGTGGGAGAACCGCCACACGGTCGAGAACATGGTCCGCTCCGCGTGGGAGGCCCGACGGCCGCCCGAAACGCGCTGAGGCTCAGACCTCGTCCCAGCGGGTCGGGGCGTCCGCGCGCAGCGGGCGCAGCGTGCCGCGCGGGTACCAGGCCGCGTCCGTGAGCGGCTGCCCGGCCAGGAGGGCCTCCCAGGCGGCGCGCAGGGCGTCGTCGTCGAGGGCCCCGAGCCGGCGCCAGTGGTACGCCTTGTCCTCGGAGGTGTCGGCGAGCGCGATCGCCTGCGCGCCGGTGCGGCTCTTGCGGGCGAACTGCTCGAAGGAGCGCCACGGCAGGTGCAGGATCCGCAGGCCCTCCGCGCGGACGCCCGGACGCAGGACCTCGTGGTTGCCCATCTCAAGGACGGCCCCGGAGCGCGGTCGGAACGCGACCTTGACGTCGAAGTGCGCGGTCGTGTCCAGCAACGGGCCGGAACCGTCCGCCGCCGGGAACGCGTTGTGCATGACGGCGCGCAGCACGGGTGCGTCGGCGGCGGCCAGGGCCTCGGCGAGCGTGCCCTCGGCGCCGAACCAGAGCTCGTCTGCATCGAACGGGACCACCCACGTGGCGCCGGCGGCGGAGGCCAGGTCGGCCAACCGGGTCATCTTGGCGGATTGCACGTAGGCCGGCTCCCGGTCCGCGCCGACGACGAGCCCCGGGATCTCCCCGGTCAGCCGGCGCAGGATGTCCGGCGTCGCGTCCTTCGACCCGTTGTCCACGACGACGATGTGCGGGATCCCCTGGTCCGCGAGATGGCGGACGGAGCGCTCGATCACGTCCGCCTCCTCCCGCACCATGGCGATCGCACACGGCCCGGACATCGCAGGAAGGTCGGGCAGGACGATGCCGCGGGAGGCCATCTCGTATTCGCGGCTGAACCTCTCTGTCGCCCGCAGCGCGCGGGATTCTTGGGTCAGCTCTCGGCCCTTCTTCTGAAGGAACGCCTGATGCTTGAGGCGGCGGGCGAGATCGAGGGGGGAGGGCATGGTCGGCTCCTGGGGCGGAATGTGATCGTTGGTGCCTGGCCGTGGGGTCAGGTCAGCCGGTGGGACTCGGTGGTGAGCTGCTCGGTGTGGGGCCAGCCCATGATGTCGACGAGACGCCGCAGTCGGTGCCTCCAGTCGACTGTCCGACGGGCCAACTCCTGTTGTCGGGTAGCGGCCTCGATGCTCCAGCCCGCAGCCGCCTCCACGAGGACCGGCCATGCGTCGGCGCGGGAGTGGGGGGAGATGTCCATGGTGGCGCCGCCCCAGAGGAGCTGCGCGGCGCTGCGCGGGGCCACACCTGCCACCAGGCAGCCCGCCGCGAGGGCGTCCATCCAACGACCTGTCAGGTACTCGCGGGTCGGGTGGGTGTACGCCGCAGGGCTGACGCGATTGGAGAAGGCCAGGACGATCTTCGACTCGAGGAGGGCCGTGCGGACGTTCTGCTGGTTGGTCAGCGCATCGACGGAGGCCGGAGGTCGGCCACCGAAGGTCAGACCCCGCCGGGCTGCTTCCTGCGCTGTCAGGCTGTCATCCGCCCAGGCGGACGGCTGGCGGCCCAGCCGCAGCAAATCGACGGGCTTCGTTGTGTCGACCGGGGGGAACGCGAGCGTGTCCGAGCCCCAGGGGAGGACGTCTACAGGACGTCCCGTACGTTCCCGCCATTCATCTCCCAGTTCCGGGTCGGTGATGAACAGGTGGTCGAAGTGCGGACGGTGTTTGGCGACGCCTGCGATCCTGTCCGACCAGAACGAATCGATGACCCACGCGGCGGTGGACTCGTAACCCGGGAACCACATGCTGGGCCGCGCGGCGAAGGAGAGTGCGGCGGGATTGCCGGCAAGGACCAACAGGCGTCGCCCGCGCGCGCGCCTCCCCCGGGGGAGGAGCACCGCGCCTCGCGCCAGCGGGGAGGAGTGCCCCCGGTCCGCGATCTCTCTCAGCGTCCCGCCGAGCAGCCGCGCCGAGAGCCGGGCTAGCTCGGCGACCGGGCCCCAGCCGGTGCCGCCCGGCCGGATGTAGACGACGTCGACGCTCATGGGGCCAGCGTAGGCGTCGGACGCTCGTGTCATGACCTCGACAAGTAGTCTGAGCCGAGGTAGCGAGGGAGGCGGAGCTATGAGAAGACCGCGAGTGAAGAGTCGGATGGGTGAACGCCTGGGCCGTGACCTCGCCGCCGGGGTGCTTGCGACGGTGCGCCGAGCCGATCCACCGGTGATCTGGGGGGCCGAGCCCATGAACGGCGGCAACTTCCTCTATCTATGGGCCACGGCGTGGGCGCGCCGCCAGGAAACGGGTCGTCCGTGGCTGGTGCGGTATAAGCCCAAGATGGAGCCGTGGTTGACAGAGTTCCCCGCCCTCAGGGATCTCACGGTGCGGGAAGGGGACGTGTCCTTCCGGCAAGAGCGAACGGTCGAGTGGGGGCAACAGACGTTCCACGACTGGTGCTTCCGGGACTTGCTCGACTTCGCAGGTGACCGCCTGCTCACCAGCGACGCATTCCGTGCGCGGCTTCGGCGCGTCGATCGGGACGCCGTCGTCATCAACGTCCGGCGCGGGGACTACTACTCGGACCCGGTGCACAGGGCGAACTACGGGTTCGACATCGCCGGATACGTGCGAGCGGCGGTGACGCGCATCCCGGCGGCGGACCGCACACGGTTCGTCCTCGTCTCGGACGACATCGAATGGTGCCGTGCACACCTGGGATTCCTGGCGGACGTGGCGCCGGTCGAGACGCTCCCCGGCGAGCACGACATGTTCAACGACTTGGCACAGATCGTCGGCGGCCGCCACCTCGTCCTGGCCAACTCGACGTTCTCCTACTGGGGCGGCTACACGGCGTTGGCGCTGCCCCGTGCGGAACGGCCCCGCAGCATCCTGGCCCCTCTGCACTTCAACCGCCGGTACACCCGCGGCGAATCGCCCCTGGTGCACCCCCAGTGGACCGTGATTCCGGACGAGGAGTTCCTCCCGGCCGGCTGAACCGATGGCCAGCCGGCTTCCCACGCATAAACTCAGCCTCATGCACCTCCTCGTCACCGGCGGCGCCGGGTTCATCGGCTCGAACTTCGTCCACCACGTCTTCCGCGAGACCGGGCACGACGTCGTCGTCCTGGACAAGCTGACCTACGCCGGCAACCGGGAGAACCTCGCCGGCCTGCCCGAGGACCGCGTCACTCTCGAGGTGGGGGACATCTGCGACGCGGCCCTGGTGGACCGCCTGGTCGCCGAGTCGGACGCCGTCGTGCACTACGCGGCGGAGTCCCACAACGACAATTCGCTGAACGATCCCTCCCCGTTCATCCAGACGAACATCGTCGGAACCTTCGTCCTCCTCGAAGCGGCCCGCAAGCACGGCAAGCGCTTCCACCACGTCTCCACGGACGAGGTCTACGGGGACCTGGAGCTGGACGACCCGGCGAAGTTCACCGAGGCCACTCCGTACAACCCCTCCAGCCCGTACTCGGCCTCGAAGGCCGGCTCGGACCACCTGGTGCGCGCGTGGGTCCGCTCGTTCGGCGTACAGGCCACGCTGAGCAACTGCTCCAACAACTACGGCCCGTACCAGCACATCGAGAAGTTCATCCCGCGCCAGATCACCAACCTGATCGACGGCGTCCGCCCCCGCCTCTACGGCCAGGGCGTCAACGTCCGGGACTGGATCCACACCGAGGACCACTCCTCGGCCGTGCTGCGCATCCTCGAACGTGGCGAGATCGGCCGCACCTACCTGATCGGCTCGGACGGGGAGAAGAACAACAAGGAGATCGTCGAGATCCTCCTCGAGCTCTTCGACCGCCCCACGGACGACTACGACCTCGTCGCCGACCGCCCCGGCCACGACCTGCGCTACGCGATCGACAACACCGCCCTGCGCACCGAGCTCGGCTGGGAGCCGCAGTTCACCGACATCCGCGCCGGCCTCGCCGAAACGGTGGCCTGGTACCGCGAGAACGAGTCCTGGTGGCGCCCGGCCAAGGACGCCGTCGAGGCCACGTACCGCGCCCAGGGCCAGTGATCCACCTCCAGTGACCCACCGCCAGTGACGGGAGCGCACGCATGAAGATCACCGAGACCGCCATCCCCGGCCTGCTCGTCATTGACCTGGACGTCCACGGGGACAACCGCGGCTGGTTCAAGGAGAACTGGCAGCGCGAGAAGCTCCGGGCTGCCGCGGCCGAGGCGGGCGTCCGCCTGCCGGACCTCGGCCCCGTGCAGAACAACGTGTCCTTCAACGACGCCGTCGGCACCACCCGCGGCATCCACGCCGAGCCCTGGGACAAGTACGTCTCCGTGGCGCACGGGCGCATCTTCGGCGCCTGGGTGGACCTGCGCGCGGGGGAGTCCTTCGGCGCCGTCGCCACCGTGGAGCTCGGCCCGGAGAAGGCCGTGTTCGTGCCCCGCGGCGTCGGCAACTCCTACCAGACCCTCGAGCCGGACACGGCCTACACGTACCTGGTGAACGACCACTGGTCCGCCGACGCCCAGGGGCGGTACACGTTCCTCAACCTCGCGGACCCGACGGCGGCCATCGCCTGGCCCATCCCGCTCGAGGACGCCGAGCTCTCGGACAAGGACCGCGCCCACCCGATGCTCGCGGACGTCACCCCCATGCCGCCCGCCCCGATCCTCGTGCTCGGCGCCGGCGGCCAGCTCGGCCGTGCCCTGGTGGCCCGCGCCGAGGCCGCGGGGATCCCGGTCGAGGCCCACGGCCGGGACACGTGGGACATGACCGATCCGGCGTCCTGGCCGCGCGAGCACTTCCGCGGCCTGCGCGCCGTGGTCAACGCGTCCGCCATGACCGCGGTGGACGCCGCCGAGACCCCGGAGGGCCGCGCCCAGGCATGGGCCGTCAACGCCACCGCCGTGGCCGAGCTCGCCCGCCGCTGCGCGGACGCCCGCGTGCCGCTCGCGCACGTCTCCACGGACTACGTGTTCGACGGCGCTCTGCCCGTGGGCGAGGAGCACCCGGTGGACCACCCGCTCGCCCCGCTCGGGGTCTACGGCCAGTCCAAGGCCGCGGGGGAGTCCGCGGTCCGCGCGCTGGACGCCCACTGGATCGTGCGGACCTCCTGGGTGATCGGGGAGGGGAAGAACTTCGTGGCCACGATGGCCTCCCTCGCCGAGCGCGGGATCGACCCGGCCGTCGTCGCCGATCAGCACGGCCGCCTCACCTTCGCCGAGGACCTCGCCGACGCCCTGCTGCACCTGGTCACCACGGACGCGCCCACGGGCACGTTCCACATGACCAACGGCGGCGACGTGGTCACGTGGCACCAGGTGGCCCGGTGGGTGTTCGAGGACACCGGGCACGACGCCGGCCGCGTGCGTCCGGTGACCACGGCCGAGTACCTGGACGGCAAGGAGGGCATCGCCCCCCGACCCGCCAACAGCGCCCTGGACCTCGGGCCGCTGGCCGCCGTCGGCTACCGCGCCCCGGACCAGCGCGCGCGGCTGCGGGAGCACCTCGCGCGCGGCTGACCCGCCGCCGGTGGTATCCTCGGGGGGTTGCCCAGGCGAGGGAGTCTCCCACTCCGTGATCGACGAGGCCGCGACCGCGCAAGAGGTGAGCCCCGCTCCCCGCGCGTCGCACCCTTCCTGGCCACACCCGCGCCCCCCACCGGGGACGCGGCCGCACACCAGAGGAGGACGCATCATGTCTGACAAGATCAAGGTCACCCGCCGCACCGACTTCGGCAAGGGCGCCGCCCGCCAGGCCCGCCGCGCCGGCCTGATCCCCGCCGTCGTCTACGGCCACGGCCAGGACCCCATCCACCTGCTGCTGCCGGCCCAGGAGACCACCCTGGCCGTCCGCAACCCCAACGCCCTGCTCACCGTGGTGAACGAGGCCGGCGAGGAGCACATGGTGCTCCCCAAGGACATCCAGCGCCACGCCCTCAAGGACACCGTGGAGCACCTGGACCTCATCGAGGTCCGCCGTGGCGAGAAGGTCGTCGTGGACGTCACCGTGCACGTGGAGGGCGAGGTCGCCCAGGGCAACGAGTACGTGCTGGACCACGTCACCGTGCCCGTCGAGGCCGAGGCCACCCACCTGCCCGAGTCCGTCACCATCTCCGTGGAGGGCCGCGAGGCCGGCGAGCACGTGTACGCCACCGACGTGCAGGTCCCGGCCGGCACCACCCTGCAGCTCGAGGACGAGATCGTCATCGCGACCGTCTCCGAGGTCGTGGAGCAGGACCTGGGCGACGAGTCCGTCCAGGAGGAGCAGGCCGCCGAGGGCGAGGCCGCCGAGGGCGAGTCCGCTGAGGGCGAGTCCGAGGGCTCCGAGGACTGATCACGCCATGAGTGCGGGGACCACGCTCATCGTCGGGCTCGGCAATCCCGGGCCCGAGTACGAGCGCACCCGGCACAACGTCGGCCAGATGGTGGCGGATGAGCTCGCCTCCCGCATGGGAGCCGGGTTCACCCGCCACCGGGCCGGCGCCGTGGTGGCCACGGGCCGCCTCGGCATCGGGGGACCGCGGGTGGTGCTCGCGAAATCCACCGGATACATGAACGTCTCCGGCCGTCCGGTCTCCGCCCTGGCGTCCTTCTACGGGGTGGGCCCCGAGGACCTGGTGGTGGTGCACGACGAGCTGGACATCCCGTTCGACGCCCTGCGCCTCAAGCGCGGCGGCGGCGAGGGCGGCCACAACGGGCTCAAGTCCATCACCGCCTCCCTCGGCACCAAGGACTACGCCCGCGTGCGCGTGGGCATCGGCAGGCCTCCGGGCCGCATGGACGTGGCCGACTTCGTGCTGCGCTCCTTTTCCAAGCCCGAGCAGGACGCCCTGCCCCTGCACGTGGACCGCGCGGCCGACGCCGTCGAGAAGCTCGTCACGGACGGGCTGGAGGCGGCCCAGCAGGCCTTCCACTGAGCCCGGCCTCCGGCCGGGCGGGTCGCGCCCTCACCGGTTGACGACAGCAGTCGGCCCCGGCCCCCTCCAGGGGGCCGGGGCCGACGCGTTGCGGGGGGAGGGGGCGGGTCAGGCGCCTGCGGCCCCGCCGTCACGCCCGATCCACGAGGTCAGGGCGCGCGCCTGGCGGTTCACGACCTTGCCGACCATGGGCTCGGCCTTCGCGGCGAGCTTGGAGCCCACGAGCGGGATCTTGCAGGTCACGGTGCCATCCACGGAGTACTGCGAGCCCTCGCCGGCGGCGGTCAGGCGCTGGGCGCCCTCCGCGGTGGCCTTGGCGGCCGGCACGGTGATGGTGGTGGTGCCCACGCGGGAGCCATCCGCGGCCGGGGCCTCCCACCGCTCCACCTGCTCCACCTGCAGGGAGGAGCCGATGAACTTCCGCGCCATCTCCGGCAGGCGGTCGGCCGGGGCCGAGCGCACGGTGGTGACGGTCATGGGGCCCTCGGGGGAGCCCTCCACGCGGAACGAGACCAGGGAGCCGCCGAGCTGCTCCACCACGGACCGGTGGAACTCCTCGGACGCGAGGGCCGCGGCCACGGCGGCCGGCGGGTGCGGGATGGACTGCTGAGCGGAAAAGGCCACGGTGTCTCCTCGGGATCTCGGAACGGCCCGCCCGGCGGGGCGGCCTCGCGGCTCCGCGCCGGTTCGCCGACGGCGATGGGCGTCGATGTCCCACCTTATATGCTGGCCTCCGCGACCCCGGCCGCCCGCTGCGCGCCCGGCCGAGCCGCGAGATCCCTGCGAGAACCCCCTTCTGGAAGGTGCGTCCGCCATGCCGGCACTCTGGGCCGTGGCCCTCATCCTGCTCCTGAGCGGGACGGCCAAGCTCCGCTCGGGCGAGGACGTGGAGGCCACGTTCACGCGCCTGAAGGTGCCCCGTCCGCTCGCGGCCCCCGCCCTGGCCCGCGCGTTCCCGTGGCTCGAGCTGCTGCTCGCCGCGGCGCTCGTGCTCCCGTTCACCGTGCTGCGCCCCGTGGTGGGCCTGGCCGCCGTCGCCCTGTTCGCCGCGTTCCTCGTCCTCGTGGTCCGCGCGAAGGGCGACGGCGTCTCGTGCGGCTGCTTCGGCGAGGCCTCGGCCGCCCCGATCTCCCGGTGGACCGTGGTCCGCAACGTCGTCTTCCTGGTCCTCGCTGTCCTGGCGCTGGCCGAGGGGATCGTCTCGTTGGCGGTGCACGGCGCGGGCCTGGCCTGGCAGCCGCTCACCGCCTTCGGCTCGGGCGCGTGGGCGTGGGCGCTGCTCGTCGCCGTGCTGCTCGCCGTCTCCGCCTTCCTCGTGGGCCGCGAGTCCGTGCCGGCCGCGGACCCCGTGCTGGCCGCGGGCCCCGTGGCCGCCACGGGGGCGCACCCGGACGCCGTCGCCGGCACGCCCGGCGCGGTCCCCGCGCCGCCCGCCGGCCCCACTGCGGTCGAGACCGTCGCCGAGGACCCGGACGGGCCGGAGCGTCTGCCGTTCCCGGACGCCCTCGTGATCGAGGACGGCCGCTACACCGGCCTGCACGCCCTCGCCTCCCGGGGCGCCGTGGTGGCCCTGCGCCTCTCCACGGGCTGCGGCTCGTGCTCCCAGGTGATCGCACGCCTGGACGAGTTCCGCGCGTCGCTCGGCCCCGTGCGCCTCCGAGTGCTCATGCCGCAGCACGAGGCCGGGGCCGCGCCCTCGGCGTCGACCGGCGCCATCCCCGCGGACCTCGTGGCGGACGACCCGAACGGCGCCGCGGCCCGCGGGCTGGGCCTCACCTCCTACCCCATGGCCGTGCTGCTGGGCACCGACCTGCTCACCGCCGGCGGCCCCGTGGGCGGCGCCGACGACGTCCTGGCCTTCCTCGAGGAGATCCGGGACATCATGGCCGCCGAGGCGCCCGCCGCGCCCGTCCCATCCCCCGCATCCGACACCCCGACCCCGGAGGTCCGCGCGTGAGCGCATCGCACACCGTCCCCGTCCTCGCCTCGCTGCTGCCGCGCCTGCGCGCCGAACGCGCGCTCGAGGCGGCCGTCGCCTCCGCCTCCCGGCCGCTCGAGTCCCGGGGCGTCGAGCTGGAGATCGGCCTGCCCGACGGCGCCCGCGCGCCCCTGCTGACCGTCCTGGCCGAGGCGCTGGCCGAGGGCCACGGCGAGCGTGCCGCCGTCCTCGTGGTCACCGCGACCACCCGCGAGGCCGAGGACCTCGTGACCGACCTCGCCGCCTGGGCCCCCGCCGGTGCCGCCGCGCTGTTCCCGTCCTGGGAGACGCTGCCGCACGAGCGCCTGTCCCCGCGCTCGGACACCGTGGGCGCGCGGCTGGCCGTGCTGCGCCGCCTCGCCCACCCGGAGGAGCTCGGGGAGCCGCTGCGCGTCGTCGTCGCCCCCGTGCGTGCCGTGCTGCAGCCCCTGGTGGCCGGGCTCGGCGAGCTGAGCCCCGTGACCCTGCGGACGGGGGAGGAGCGGGACTTCGACGGCGTGGTGGCCGCACTCGCGGACGCCGCCTACTCACGTGTGGACATGGTCAGCCGACGCGGCGAGTTCGCCGTGCGCGGCGGGCTGATCGACGTCTTCCCGCCCACCGAGGACCACCCCGTGCGCATCGAGTTCTTCGGCGACGAGGTGGAGCAGATGCGCTGGTTCTCCGTGGCGGACCAGCGTTCCCTCGAGGACACCACGGAGGACGGCTCGGGCCACCCCACCGAGCTGTACGCGCCCCCGTGCCGCGAGCTGCTCATCACGGACCACGTGCGCCGGCGCGCGAAGGAGCTGATCCCGGCCATGCCCGCCGCCGCGGACATGCTGGACCGGATCGCCGAGGGCGTGGCCGTGGAGGGCATGGAGTCCCTCTCGCCGCTGCTGGCCGAGGCCATGACGTCGCTGCCCCGCATGCTGCCCACCGGCTCACTGACCGTCCTCGTGGAGCCCGAGCGGCTGCGCGGCCGCGCCGACGACCTGCTGGCCACCAACGAGGAGTTCCTCCAGGCCGCGTGGGCCGGCGCCGCGCAGGGCGCGGTCGCCCCGGTGGACGTGGCCGGGGCGGACCAGTCCGCCGCCGGCGGCTTCCTCACGGTGGCCGAACTCCGCGCGGCCGCCCTCGAGCAGGACCAGGGGTTCTGGTCCGTCACCGCGCTGGTCTCGGACGACGAGCTGCTGCCCGACGCCGCCACCCTGCGCGCCACCCTCGGCGTCCCGCAGACCTTCTCGGGCGACATCGAGGCCATGCTCGCCCACACCCGCGTCCGGCTCGCGGAGGGGTGGCATGCCGTGGTCCTCACCGACGGCCCCGGCTCCGCCCGCCGTCTCGCCGAGCTCACCACGGAGGCAGGCCTCACGGCCGCCGTGGTGGACGGGCCCCTGCCCGCGGACCTCGCCCCGGGGCGGGTCTCCATCGCGACGGCGCCCGTCGGCTCCGGCTTCACGATCCCGGACGCGCAGATCGCCCTGATCACGGAGCACGACCTCTTCGGCCGGCACCGCACCGCGGGCACGCGCGCCCCCGGGGCGCGGCTGGCCCGGAAGCGGCGCAACGCCGTCGACCCGCTGACCCTGCAGCCCGGTGACCACGTGGTGCACTCCCAGCACGGCATCGCCCGCTTCGTGGAGCTGCAGCGCCGCAAGGTCACCGGCGGCCCGCGCACCGCCCCCGGCGCCGAGGAGTCCTACCGCGAGTACCTCGTGCTCGAGTACGCCCCCTCCAAGCGGGGCGCGCCGGGGGACCGGCTGTTCGTGCCCACCGACCAGCTCGACCTGATCTCCACCTACGTGGGCGGGGAGACGCCGTCGCTGTCCAAGATGGGCGGCTCGGACTGGGCGCAGACCAAGTCCAAGGCCAAGCGCGCCACCCGCGAGATCGCCGGCGAGCTCATCCGCCTGTACTCGGCCCGCATGGCCTCGCGCGGCCACGCGTTCGCCCCGGACACCCCGTGGCAGGGCGAGCTGGAGGAGGCGTTCCCGTTCATCGAGACGCCGGACCAGCTGACCACCATCGAGGACGTCAAGAAGGACATGGAGGCGGCTGTCCCCATGGACCGGCTCGTCTCCGGAGACGTCGGTTTCGGCAAGACGGAGGTGGCCGTGCGCGCCGCGTTCAAGGCGGTGCAGGACGGCAAGCAAGTGGCCGTGCTCGTCCCGACGACGCTGCTCGCCCGCCAGCACCACCAGACGTTCTCCGACCGGTTCGCCGGCTTCCCCGTGAAGGTGGCCGCGCTCTCCCGGTTCCAGACCGCCAAGGAATCCAAGGAGGTCGTCGAGGGGCTCGCCCACGGTGAGATGGACGTGGTGATCGGCACCCACCGGCTGCTCTCCGACCAGGTGCAGTTCAAGGACCTGGGCCTGGTGATCGTGGACGAGGAGCAGCGCTTCGGCGTGGAGCACAAGGAGGCGCTGAAGAAGATGCGCACCAACGTGGACGTGCTCGCCATGTCCGCCACGCCCATCCCGCGCACCCTCGAGATGTCCCTCACCGGCATCCGCGAGACCTCCACCCTGGCCACCGCCCCCGAGGAGCGGCACCCCGTGCTGACCTCCGTGGGCCCCTACTCGGACCAGCAGGTCACCGCCGCCATCCGCCGCGAGCTGATGCGCGAGGGCCAGGTGTTCTACGTGCACAACCGCGTCACCACCATCGACAAGGTGGCCAAGCGCATCGCCGAGCTGGTGCCGGAGGCGAGGATCGCCGTCGCCCACGGCAAGATGGGCGAGGCCCGGCTCGAGCAGATCATGGTGGACTTCTGGGAGCGCCGCTTCGACGTGCTCGTCTCCACCACGATCATCGAGACCGGCCTGGACATCGCCAACGCCAACACCCTGATCGTGGAGGACGCCCACCGCTACGGCCTCTCGCAGCTGCACCAGCTGCGCGGCCGCGTGGGCCGCGGCCGCGAGCGGGCGTACGCGTACTTCCTGTACGACCCGCAGAAGCCCCTCGGCGAGGTCGCCCTCGAGCGCCTCAAGGCCGTGGCCACCCACAACGAGCTCGGCGCCGGCATGCAGCTGGCCATGAAGGACCTCGAGATCCGCGGCGCCGGCAACCTGCTCGGTGGCGAGCAGTCCGGGCACATCGCCGGCGTGGGCTTCGACCTCTACCTGCGGATGGTGGGCGAGGCCGTGGCCGACTTCAAGGGCGAGGAGGACACCGCGCCCGCCGAGGTGAAGGTGGAGCTGCCCGTCAACGCGCACCTGCCGCACGACTACGTGCCGGGGGAGCGGCTGCGCCTGGAGATGTACCGCAACCTCGCCCAGGCCGCGGACGACGCCGCCGTGGACGCCGTGGTGGAGGAGCTCAAGGACCGCTACGGCCCGCTGCCGGAACCGGTGGAGGCGCTCGTCGCCGTCGCCCGGTTCCGCAACCACGCCCGTGCCGCAGGGATCACCGAGGTCATGCTGCTGGGCCAGAACGTGAAGTTCGGCCCCGCCGCGGACCTGCCGGAGTCCCGTCAGATGCGCCTGACCCGCATGTACAAGGGGTCCCAGGTGAAGCCGGCGCTCAACGGCGTGCTCATCCCGCGCCCGAAGACCAAGCCGGTCATGGGCCAGGACCTCGTGGACGTGCCGCTGCTCGAATGGGCGCAGCAGGTGATCGACGCGATCTTCGCGCCAGAGGCCTGAGGCTCAGACAGCGGTCCCCCGGCGGGGGAGGCGGCACGGTCAGGGCCGGGGGAGGACGCCGCCGACGCGGACGACGACGCCGTGCTGCTCGAGCATCGCGAGGAACGCGCCGACGTCGGCCGCGACGTCCTCCGGGGCCAGGCCGAATGCCGCGGCCGTCTCGGCGGCCACGGCCTCCTCGGACAGGGGCGACGGCGGCGCGGCGGTCAGGTCGTCCTCCGGCGTGCGGCCGCCCACGAGGACGTCCCACACGGCGTGGCCCGTGGGGCTGAGCAGCAGCGGGACGCCGTGCGCCAGGTGCATGACGGCGGCGCCGCCGCCGTCGGTCAAAGCCCAGGCGACGCCGGGCGCGACCGCCCAGGCGGAGCCACGCTCCGACGTCGTCCCGGACGTCCGGGGGAGACGGTCAGCGGCCACGCCGCACCCCCCGGGTCCAGGCCCAGCGGGCGAGGGAGGCCATCCGGGTGCGCTGCTCCCGCCGGAGGTCCGCGCGGGTGGGCGCGTGACCCAGGCGCATCTGCAGGTGGGGGCGGTTCACGGGCAGCGTGTGCAGCACGAGGCGGGCGCGCTCCCGCGCGGAGCGGGCCGTGCGCCACCGGGTGCGGAACAGGTCCAGGCCGCTCTCGTCGTGCTGCAGCGCCTCGAACAGGGCGAGGTCGTGTGCGTCCATGCCGTCCGCCTCCTCGCCCGTGGCCACGTGCCAGGCCGCCGTGGCGTGCAGCCGGCGCGCCTCCTGCCGCAGCGCGTCCCACTCGGCCGGGCTGGACGTGTCTCTGATGTGGCGGACGTCGAGGGTGCCCCGGTGCGAGTCCCGCGCGGCGTGGACGATCACCACGAGCCGCTGGTGCACCGGGCCGGGCACGGGGACCGGTCGGCCGGCGATCACATGGATGGCGCGCTCCGCCCACAGGGCGTCGAAGGTGCGGGCCGCGTCCGTGCCGAGACCGGGGAACAGGCGGTGCACGTCCACGTAGCCCAGGTGGTCGTGCCACAGGGTGGCGGCGTGCTCGAAGATCGAGCCCTCGGAGAAGCCGGCCACGGGGGCCCAGCCGTGCGAGGCCAGGAGCTCGACCGCGGCGGCGGCGTCCGAGGGGTGGACGAGGAGGTCCACGTCGGAGCTGCTGCGTCGGCCGCGGTAGACGCCGGGCTCTGCGGCGTAGCCCTTCACGTGGAGGCCGCGGAGCTCCGCCTCCTCCATCACGTAGGCGATCCGGGCGTGGCCCAGTCGGACCCGGGCGGCGAGGTCCAGGGACGGCGGGGCGGCCGGTCGCGGTCCCGTCGCTCGTTCGCCCATGGCCGCGAGCTTAGTCGACCGAAAGGAGGGCCCCTCCTCCACACGGGCGCACAGGGAGGCTGGCGACGAGCTGGGCGATCCGTCTACACTGTCTTTGAGACCTCCACAGCCGATTCTCATGAAGGGTGTCGCGGGGGCTCTTGTCCGCTCGCGTGACCCCGGACCCCGTTCGGGCGCGAAAGCCACACCTCAACGCGAAACGAGTGAAGCCCATGCAGAAGAACACCTCCACCCTTTCCCGCCGCAAGGTCACCGCCGGTCTGGCCTGGTCGGTGCCCGCCGTTGCCGCCGTCTCGGCGGCCCCGGCCTTTGCCGCGTCCCCGATCTGCCCTAACGTCGGCGAGGTCGGCGAGGTCGTGAAGTTCCCGGGCAACAACCCGAACGACATCAAGCACGCTTACGGCTTCTGGGTCACGGTCAAGAACGACACGCAGGAGACCGTGACTCTGACCCCGTCGACCGTGACGGTCACCTTCGACAAGAAAACCCGGAAGCCCTTCACCGGCACCTCTTCGCTGTACAACGACTACCCGACGAAGAAAGGTGTCGTCCCGCTGACGGAAGACCAGCTCACGCTTGCGCCCGGTGAGGAACTGACGATCTTCTACGTCATCAACAACACGGGCAACTCGGCGGACGACTCCGGCTGCATTGAGGGCACGATCGGTGTGGAGCTGGTTGGGGCTCCGCAGACGTCGGGCCAGATGTGCGACTCGGTGCCGGTCCCGAAGGTCTGCTTCGAGGGGACCCCTCCGGCCGAGTGAGGCCGACTGTTCTGTGAGTTCACGAAGGGCCCCGCCTCATCGAGGCGGGGCCCTTCGTCGTGCATGCCGTGCCGAGGAACCCGCAGTGCTGCGATTCGGGTGACTTATCGGAGGTCGGAGGGCCTATGACCTCCGACAAGTCGCCCGAATCGCGAAGGGGAGGGCGTGAGAGGGGCCCTGCCATACGGAGTTGGCAGGGCTCTCCGCCTGCGACGACGGGGCGCGCCGGGTCAGCGTCCGGCGCCGGCCTCCGGTGTGGTCTCGCCGGCCGACCGGGACTCCGCGTCGCGCGGGGCCTGGTAGTAGGCGTGGTAGTCGTCGCCCTTCGAGGCGTAGCCGCCGCCGTAGTAGTCCGAGCCGACGCCCGAGGCGGGGGTGCCGTTGAGCACCACGCCGAGCACGCGGGCGTTCACGCCGGCCAGCATGTCCCGCGCCACCTCCACGTGCTCCTTGCGCGCCTTGCCGTGGCGCACCACCAGGACGGTGCCGTCCACGGCGGTCGACAGGAGGGTCGAGTCCGTCACCGGCAGCACCGGCGGCGCGTCCACGAGCACCATGTGGGTCTCGGCGAGGGCGGTGAGGAGGTCCCGCATGCGGGCGGAGCCGAGCTGCTCCGAGGGGTTCGGGGGAGTGCGGCCGGCCGGCAGCAGGAGCAGTCCGTGATCGCCCACCGGGACGAGGACGTCCTGCAGGGCCACGTCGCCGTTGAGCACCTCGGACAGGCCCACGCGGCCGTCCACCCCGAACTGCAGGGCCTGGCGAGGCCGACGCAGGTCCGCGTCGATGAGGATGACGGGCTGGCCGGACGCGGCCACCGCGACGGCCAGGCTGCCGATCACGGTGGACTTGCCCTCGCCCGGGTTGGCGCTGGTGAAGGCGATGGTGCGCGGCGGATCGTCCACCGCTGCAAAGCGCAGGTTGGTGCGCAGCTGGCGGACGGCCTCGGCGGCGCGGGGGGAGGGCTCGCCCCGGGGGGCGTCCCGCTCGGCCTTCAGGGTGGCGTCCTGGGGGATGGCGCCGAGCAGACCGGCGCCGCTCGCCACCTGGGCGTCCGTGGTGGTGCGGACGTTGACGTCGAGGATCCGCCGCAGGAAGGCGATGACCAGCCCGAGCAGCAGGCCGGCGCCCAGCCCGTAGAGCATGTTGCGCACGTAGTCGGGGCTGGTCGGGCTGGTCGGCGCGAGCGCGTCCTCCATGGCGGTGACCTGCACGTTGGAGGTCGGGTCCAGGCCGTTGGCCGTCTCGGCGGTGGCCACGAGCGCGGAGTTGGCCAGGGCGGCGGCCTGCTCCGGGTCCTCCGACTCGGCGGAGACGGTGATGAGGTTCGAGCCCGGCACGACGGCGGCACGGAGGTGCGCGCCCGCGGTGTCCAGCCCGCCCTCGGCGATCTTCTCCCGCACCGTGCGGCTGTTGATCAGCGGGATGTAGGACTGGGCCCGGGTCTGTGCGGTCTCCGTGCCCGAGATGGTGGCCTCGCCCTGCACCGTGACGAACCCGGTGGAGGTGGCCGTGTAGAGCGTGGGCTGCAGCAGGGAGTAGACCACGCCGGCCACCAGGCCCAGGGCGGCGCACCCCAGGATCACCAGGCGGTTCGCGCGCAGCACGCGGAGGAAGTCGATGATGTTCATGGTGTCCCGGGCTCGAAGGGATGCGGCTCAGCTCACTCTAACAAGCAGGACAGCCCGTTCCGCGGTACTCGTCTAGGCTGGTCGGGGGCGGCCCACAGCCGCCGTCGAGGCGCAGAGGAGCGGGCATGGCCGTGCGGCACCAGAAACGCGGACCGGTGGACACCGACCCCCGCTACCGCGCCCTCCTCGAGACCCGCGCCGTGCAGGAGCGCCAGGCCGCCCGCGGCACCGCCGCCTGGTCGAGGGACGACGCGACCGGCCTGCCCCGGGAGCCGCTGCGCATCCCCGAGCTGATCCTCGGCGCGCTCCTGGCCATGGAGGCCTTCGGCGTCCGGCTGGGACCCCTCGGCGTCCCGCTCAGCGAGGCCGCCATGCTGCTCCTGCTGTTCCTCGCCCTGTGTCGGCGCTCCCGGCGGGACACCTCCGCCCTGGGGCTCAGCGCCGTGCTGGCGGGCGCGGTGATGGTGTTCCTGGCCGTCGTCTCCGTGAACCAGGGGATCCCCGACATGGAGTGGCTGCGCCGCTGGGTGCGCATCGCCGCGCTGGTCGGCCTCGTCGGGTGCATCGCCGGCGGCCGCCTCGACCTGCGGTCCGTCCTCACCGGACTGCTCGCCGCGATGGCGGCCAACGTGCCGCTCTTCTACGCCGGCGTGGTGCCGGCCCCCTACGGCAGCTTCCTCACAGGCTTCCTCGCGGACAAGAACGTGGCCGGCCTCTACTACGCGGCCATGCCCGTCCTGGCGCTCGCCGTGGTGCGCTCGCGCCGGTGGAAGCTCGCGATCCTGCTCGCCGCGGCCGTCTGCCTGTTCCTCACCGGCTCCCGCACCTCCATGGCCGGGTTCGGCGTCGCCCTGGTGTGGCTCGCCGTCACCCCCCGCCTGGCCGCCGGGCTCCGGGTCGTGCTCCTCGTCGTCCTGGGCTGGGCGGTGGGCTTCGCCGAGGAGAACCTCTCCCGGCTCGCGGTGTTCGGCGATCGCACCGGCACCGATTGGCTGCGCGGCACCATCCAGGCGGCGACCGAGGCGAAGGCGGCGACCACCCCGTGGCATGGCCGGGGGCTCACGGAGGCCTATGTGACCATCGGCCAGGACACCTGGCACTACCACGACTCCTACGCGGGCCTCTTCACCGAGGGCGGCGTCGTGCTGCTGCTCGCGGTCCTCGGCGCGTACGCGTTCTTCGGCCTGCGCGTGTTCAGCACCCGGCTGCGCACCCCCTCGCGCGTGGCCGTGGAGGCGGCGGCCGCCGTCGTGTTCGTCACGGCCACCCAGCTGGGCGAGGTGTTCATCACCATCCCCGGCATGCTCATCGTGGCCGCGGGCGTGAGCCTGTGGCTGCGCGAGCGCGACGCCCCCCTGGAGAGCGAGGTGCGGGAGCGGCGCCGTCGTCAGGTCCTCGCCGCCGCCCGCCGCGGGGCGACGCCCGAGTCCTCGGTGGACCCGGCCGCCCCCGGCCTCGGGTGAGCCCGCACTGACCGCCTGGCCTCAGGCTCGGGTCGGCTCGTCGTCCTCCACGAGGTCCCCGTCCAGCGCCCGGGCGATCTCCCACGCCAGCAGCTCGACGATCGGCCGCGCCGTCTCGACCATCTGCGCGTAGCCCTCCGCCGGGCCGCGGAAGGGATCGGGCAGGTCCGCGTCCGGCTCCTCGCCGCGGCCGATCAGCCGCACCCGCAGGTCCGCCATCGCGTCCACCAGCGCCGCCAGGCCTGCGCCCGGCGGCACGGCCGCCGCGATCTCCTCGCCGTGCTCGCCCAGCAGCGTGCCGATGCCGCGCACCGTGAAGGTGCGACGCACGGCCCCGGGGTCCTCGCGCAGCACCTCCTCCAGGTGGTCGTCGGCCGCGGTGATCACGAGGTCCTGGCCCCGCAGCGACGCGGCGGTCAGCTGCTGAGGACGATGCTCGGTGAGGGCGGCGCGCACCCGCCGGCTCGGCGACAGCTCGCGCAGCGGCTCCGGGACGGCGAGCGCCTGGTTGGGGCCCGTGCCCGCGCTGGTCACCACGGCCGTGCCCCGCTCGCCCAGCAGCCCGGTGAGCTGGGCCTGCAGGGTGTGCTGGACGTAGGCGGATCGGCAGATGTTGCCCGTGCAGACCGCCAGCACGCGGACCGTGGGCAGGGGTGCGGGGGCCGGTGCCGGGACATCGGCGGCCTCGGCACTCTCCGCGGGCCGGGCCGTCTTCGGGTCGGCTGCCGGCTCGGCCGCCGTACCCACCGGCTCGGCCGCCATGTCCGCGGGCTTCGCCGCCGCCGCGCCGTCGGGCCGCGGCGCCGTCGTCGTGCCCTCACCCGGCGCGGTCCGCCCGCCGAAGCCCTGCGGGCGGCGCGGCTGCGCGGGGCGGCCGCCGAAGGCCGGGCCGAGCCGGAACTCGGCGAGGCGGTCCTCCGGGTCGGCGTCGGCGCGGCGCGGCGGGGCGCTGGGCACGGACGCGCCCGGCTCGAGGAACGGGTTGCGGATGGGCGCGCGGCGGTCCTGGCTCATGGTCGGTTCCTTTCCTGGGCGGGCTCGACGCGCGGCAGCGCGGAGGTGGGCGGGTGCGGGGGCTCTTCACCCCGGAGGCGGTGCAGCGGGAACCACCGGCGGCGCGCGCCGGTGAGCGGCTTGGACAGCGGGGTGGCGAGCAGGGCCAGACCCACGAGCCAGCTGATGCCGAGGGCGAGGACGAACTTGAGCAGGTTGTCCTCCACGCCCTGGCGCATCACCCACATCAGCACCCAGCCGTGCAGCAGCACCACCACGGTGCCGGTGCGCACGAGGGCGGTGATCACGCGGCGCAGGGCCTGGCCGGAGCCGGTGCGTCGGGCGAATTCGCGCAGGATCCGCTCCACCGCCGCGCCGAACACCAGCACCATGCCGGCGGACATCAGGACGCCCACCAGCGGAGTGAGCAGCGGGGTGCCGAAGCCGCCGAACTTGATGTTGTGGGGCTCCAGGCCCAGGGCCACGGCAGCCAGGCCGAGGCCCACGAGCGCGAGGCCGAGGAGGGTGCGGTGCCGGCGGATGCGCGGCTGCACGCGGCGGCGGAACGCCTCGCCGCTGAGGATGAACAGCAGGCAGGGCAGGGCCAGGCCGATGCCCAGCGGGGTGCGGGCGATCGCGGACTCCGGGACCAGGTGCGCCCACGCCAGGCCCGCCAGGCCCACGCCCCAGGCGACGGCGGTGGGGAAGCGCTCGAGGAACCGGCGCAGCACCGTGGCGAAGAACAGCACCGAGATGAACCAGAACGCCCACCACGGCGGCTCCTGGTCCGCGCCTCCGTACCAGCCGGAGGCCATCAGCCGCTGCAGCAGTTCCGGATCATCCCCGAACCACGCCAGCGCGGCGGCGGACATGACCACCGCCCACACCAGATAGGGCACCATGAGGGCCTTGAACCGACCCCGAGCGTCCCGGGCGAAGGGCCGGCCGCGGGTCCAGAAGTAGCCGGTGAGGAAGAAGAACAGCGGCATCCGCCAGATCTCGAGGTACCGGCTGAACGTGAGGTCCGCGAGGTAGGCGTGGCCCAGCACCACGGCCGCGATCGAGACGAGCCGAAGGGCGTCCACCCCGGTGTTGCGGGTGGACGCCCTTCGGCGTGTGGAGGTCGTGCGGCCGGTGTCAGCGATGCTGGACTCCTGCTGCGGGCGGCGCAGGCTCAGTGACGGCGGGCTGCGCCGGTCTCGACGGCGTGGGCGCCGGAGACCGGGTGCTCCACGGCCACGGGGCGGGTGTGGATGGCGGCGGTGTCCACGGTGTCGCTGCGGCCGAGGAACACCTGGGGGATCATGAAGGTGACCATGGCCAGCGCCAGGGCGATCAGGCCCGGCACCCACGCGTTCTCCAGGGTCCAGAAGCCCATCGCGTAGAGGGAGCCGAGGAACGCCACGTAGGCGACCAGGAAGGCGATCAGGGAGCCCCAGACGCCGCCCACGTTGGAGTGGTCGATGGCCTTGCCGTTGCGGATCACGTGATGCTCCTTCGGTGCGGTTCCGGCCCGGTCGGACGCCGGGGCCGACGGATGCGGGTCAGTCGGTGCCCAGGATAGCAAGCGCGGAGCTCGCCCCGATGCGTGTGGCGCCCGCCTCGATCATGGCGAGCGCGTCCTCGCGGGTGCGCACGCCGCCCGAGGCCTTCACGCCCACGTGCTCGCCCACCGTGCGGCGCATCAGCGCGACGTGCTCGACGGTGGCGCCGGCGGTGGAGAAGCCGGTGGAGGTCTTCACGAAATCCGCGCCGGCCTCGACGGCGGCCTCGCACGCCAGGACGATCGCGTCGTCGTCCAGGAGGGCGGTCTCGACGATCACCTTGAGCAGCGCTCCGCCCTGGCCGGCGGGCCCGGCGGCGTGCGCGGCCTCGGCCACGGCGCGGACGTCCTCCACGAGGCGGGCGCGGTCCCCGGCCCGGGCGGCCGCGACGTCGATCACCATGTCCACCTCGTGCGCGCCGGCCTCGATGGCCTGGCGGGCCTCGAAGGCCTTCACCTCGGAGGCGTTGGCGCCCAGGGGGAAGCCGATCACGGTGCAGGTCAGCACGTCCGAGCCGGCCAGCTCGGCGGAGACGAGCGGCACCCACCGCGGGTTCACGCACACGCTCTTCACCCCGGCCTGGCGGGCCTCGGCCACGAGACGGCGCACGTCCGCCTCCGAGGTCTCGGCCTTGAGGGCGGTCGCGTCGATGTACTGGGCCAGCTCGGCCGTGCTGAGAGTGCGGGTCATGCTCGCCAGCCTACCGACCCTCAGCCGCCCACCAGCGCCGCGACCTCGGCCCGCAGGGCCTCGAGGCGCTCGGCGGCCACGGCCGGGTCCGCGTCGCGCGCGCCCAGGTAGCACTTGAGCTTCGGCTCCGTGCCGGAGGGGCGCACCAGCACCCGGGTGCCGGACGCGGTCGCGAACAGCAGCGCGTCCGTCGGCGGCAGGCCCGCCCCGCCCTCGGCGAGGTCGCGGCGCACCGTGACCGGCTCGCCCGCGAGCGTGGCCGGGCCCTGCGCCCGCAGCGCGGCCATGGTCCGCGGGATCACGGACAGGTCCGCCACGCGCACCGAGACCTGGCCGCTGGGCATCGACCCGGTGACCGCGTCGACGTCGGCCAGCGCATCCGCCACCGTGCACCCCCGGGCCACCAGCCCGGCGACGAGCTCCGCGGCCACGAGCGCCGCCGTGATCCCGTCCTTGTCCCGGACCATGTCCGGGTCCACGCAGTAGCCCAGCGCCTCCTCGTAGCCGAAGCCGAGCTGCGGGGCGCGGGAGATCCACTTGAAGCCGGTCAGCGTGACGTGGTGCGCCACCGACTGCGCCTCGGCCAGGGCGGCCAGCTGGGGGGAGGAGACCACCGAGTTCGCCACGGAGCGCTCCGCGACCGCCAGGGCGGGCAGCAGGTGGGCGCCGAGCAGGGTCCCGACGGCGTCGCCCGAGAGCATCCGCCACACGCGGGTCCCGTCCTGGCCCGGGAAGGGTGCGGCGAGGGCCAGGCGGTCGGCGTCCGGGTCGTTGGCGATCACCAGGTCCGCGTCCACCTCGGCGGCCAGCGCCAGCGCGAGGTCCATGGCGCCGGGCTCCTCCGGGTTGGGGAACGCGACCGTGGGGAACGCCGGGTCCGGCTCCGCCTGCTCGGGCACCACGTGCACCGGGCCGAAGCCGGCCTCGTCCAGCAGGCCGGGCAGCACCGCCCCGCCCACGCCGTGCAGCGGCGTGTAGACGATCCGCAGGGCCCGGTCCGGGTGGCGGTCCTCGTCCAGCACCGCCAGGGCGGCCTCACGGTAGGCCTCGAGCAGCTCGTCGCCGGCCACCGTCCAGCCGTCCTCGGCCAGCGGGATGTCCGCGGTCCAGGCCTCGTGGTCGATGAGCTCGGCGATCGCCACGTCCGCGGGGGAGACGATCTGCGCGCCCCGGCCGGCCTCGTCCGTCATCCGGCCGCCGAGATAGACCTTGTAGCCGTTGTCCGCCGGCGGGTTGTGGCTGGCCGTGACCATCACGCCCGCGTCCGCGGACAGGTGGCGCACCGCGAAGGCGAGCACCGGCGTCGGGAGCGCGTCCGGGAGCAGGACCACCTGCACGCCGGCCGCGGTGAGCACCGCCGCCGTGTCCTGCGCGAAGCCGAGCGAGCCGCGCCGCGCGTCGTACCCGACGACGGCCAGCGGCGCCGCCGCGTCCTCGCCGACGCCCTCCCACAGGTGGCGGGCCAGGCCCGCCGCGGTGCGGCGCACCACGAGGCGGTTCATCCGGGACTCGCCCGGGCCCTCCTCGGCGCGCAGCCCGGCGGTGCCGAAGGCCAGCGGGCCGGAGAAGCGCGAGGCCAGGGACGCGCGGGCGGCCTCGGCCTCCGGGCCGGACCCGGTGGCGGCGTCGAGCTCGGCCCGCAGCGCCTCACGGTGCATCGGGTCCGGGTCCTCGACGGACCAGCGCTCGGCCAGCGCGAGCGCGCGCGCCTGCGAGGCGGGGACGGCGGCGTCGTCGGCCGTGGGGGGCAGGTGCTCGGGCCCGGACATCAGAGCCGCCCCACGATGTCCGCGAGCAGACGGGAGATGCGGGGGCCGGCGGCCTGGCCGGCCTCGACCACCTCGCCGTGCGAGAGCGGGGTCTCGGAGATGCCCGCGCCCAGGTTGGTCACGAGGGACATGCCGAACACCTCCAGGCCCGCGTGGCGGGCCGCGATCGCGTCCAGTGCGGTGGACATGCCCACCAGGTCGCCGCCGAGCGTGCGCGCCATGCGCACCTCCGCCGGCGTCTCGTACTGGGGGCCGGAGAACTGCACGTACACGCCCTCGCGCAGCGAGGGGTCCACCTCGCGGGCGATCTGCCGGATGCGCGGGGAGTAGAGGTCGGTGAGGTCCACGAACGTGGCGCCCACGAGCGGGGTGGCGCCGGTGAGGTTGACGTGGTCCGAGATCAGCACCGGGGTGCCCGGGGCGATCTCCGGGTCCAGGCCGCCGCAGCCGTTGGTCAGCACCACGGTCTTCGCGCCGGCCGCCGCGGCGGTGCGCACCGTGTGGGCCACGGCCTGGGCGTCGCGCGACTCGTAGAAGTGGGTGCGCGAGCCGAACACCAGCGCGTGCGTGCCGTCCGGCAGGCGCACGGAGCGGATCACCGCGTTGTGGCCCGGCACCTTCGGGGCGTGGAAGCCCGGCACCTCGGCCAGCGGCACCGCCGCCACCTCCTCGCCGATCAGGCCGGCGGCCTCGCCCCAGCCGGAGCCGAGCACGACGGCGATGCGGTGCTCCGCCACGCCGGTGGCGTCCGCGATGACGGCGGCGGCCGCGCGGGCCTGGTCGAAGCCCGGGTGGTCGCCGGCCAGGGGGGAGTGGAGGGACAGGGGGGTGGTCTGCTCAGTCACGCGGTGGAGTCTAGTCGCGGGCCCTGCGGAGCGGGGCGGGTCCGGGCGCGGGATCGGGGCGGGCCGGACGTGGGATCGGTGCGGGGGCGTGGACGGCCCGGGACGGCCCCGGGCTAGGAGAATCCCGCGCCCGGCGGACACAATGGGGTGCGTGACCGAGGAAAACAGCACCTTCATCCCGTCCCTGACCATCATCGGCGGCGGCCCCGGCGGCTACGAGGCCGCCATGGTGGCCGCCAAGCTCGGCGCCCGCGTCACCCTGGTGGAGCGCCAGGGCGTGGGCGGCGCGGCCGTGCTCACGGACGTGGTCCCCTCCAAGACGCTGATCGCCACCGCGGACTCCATGCGCCGCGTCGGCCTCGCCGAGGACCTCGGCGTCGACCTCGGCGACGCCGAGCCCCGCGCGGACATGCGCCAGGTGGACCGCCGCATCCTCGAGCTCGCCGGCGAGCAGTCCCGGGACATCCGCGCCGCCCTCGAGCGCCGCGGCGTCCGGGTGATCGACGGCGTCGCGCGCGTGGTCGGGCCGAACGAGGTCTCCGTGCGCACCCTGCAGGACGAGGACGCCGAGCCCGAGGTCATCACCTCGGACGCGATCCTCGTGGCCGTCGGCGCGAGCCCCCGCGAGCTGCCCACCGCCGTCCCAGACGGCGAGCGGATCTTCAACTGGAAGCAGCTCTACGCCATGACCGAGCTGCCCGAGCACCTGATCGTGGTGGGCTCCGGCGTCACCGGCGCCGAGTTCGCCTCCGCCTACAACCGCCTCGGCGCCAAGGTCACCCTCGTCTCCTCCCGCGACCGCGTGCTCCCCGGCGAGGACGCCGACGCCGCCGAGCTGCTCGAGAAGGTCTTCCAGGACAACGGCCTCACCGTGGTCGCCCGCTCCCGCGCCGAGGCCGTGGAGCGCACCGAGACCGGCGTGCGCGTCGAGCTCTCCGGCGAGGGCGCCGCGGACACCCCCTACGTGGAGGGCTCCCACGCGCTCGTCGCCGTCGGCGGCATCCCCAACACCGCCGGCCTGGGCCTCCAGGACGTGGGCGTGGAGCTCACCGAGTCCGGCCACGTGAAGGTCGACGGCGTCTCCCGCACCACCGTGCCCAGCATCTACGCCGCCGGCGACTGCACGGGCAAGCTCGCCCTCGCCTCGGTGGCGGCCATGCAGGGGCGCATCGCCGTCGCCCATCTGCTCGGCGACGCGCTCAAGCCGCTGCGCCCGCACCTGCTGGCCTCCAACATCTTCACCTCCCCGGAGATCGCCACCGTGGGCGTCACCCAGGCCCAGGTCGACTCCGGCCAGTACCAGGCCGACGTGCTGCGCCTGGACTTCGCGACCAACCCCCGCGCCAAGATGTCCGGCGTGCAGGAGGGCTTCGTGAAGATCTTCGCCCGGCAGGGCTCCGGCACCGTGATCGGCGGCGTGGTGGTCTCCCCGCGCGCCTCCGAGCTGATCTACGCGCTCGCGCTCGCGGTGACGCACAAGCTGCACGTGGACGACCTCGCGGACACCTTCACCGTGTACCCGTCCATGTCCGGGTCCATCGCGGAGGCGGCCCGCCGCCTCCACGTGCGCGTGTGAGCTGAAGCAGTCCCGCGTGTGAGCTGAAGCAGTCCACCGGAACCGCCCTGCCTGCCCGGCCCGCCCCCGGAAGCACTTTCGCTCGGGAAATCGTCGCTACCATCCCGGAATCCTGGGATGGTAGCGACGATTTCCCGAGCGAAAGTCGGGGGTGTGGGGCCGGGGTCAGACGGACGCCGCGCGGCGCTCGCGGGCCGAGGTGACGCCGTCGAGGTCCGTGTGGCGGGTCTCCGGGGCCAGGGCCAGCGCGATCATCGTGATCACCGACGCCGCGGCCAGGTAGTAGCCCACGTAGGTCACGCCGTACTCCTTGACCAGCCAGGCGGCCAGGAACGGGGTGAGCGCCGCGCCGAGGATCGAGGACACGTTGTAGGCGATGCCCGAGCCGGTGTACCGCGTGTTCGTGGGGAACAGCTCCGGCAGCACGGCGGACATCGGGCCGAAGGTCAGGCCCATGAGCGCCATGCCCACCGCCAGGAACGCCACCATCAGCGGGACGTTCAGCCCGGCGCCGGTGCCCATGCGCTCGGCGGACAGCCACAGGCCGAAGGACAGGCCGAACAGCACCATCAGCGCGGACACGGTCAGCAGGGTGGGCTTGCGGCCGAAGCGGTCGGCGAGCCAGCCCGACGCCGGCACGAAGGCCGCGAAGAACAGGATGCCGATCAGCTGCAGCACCAGGAACTCGGCGTAGGGAACGCCGAGCATGCCGTTCTCCGTCTTGCCGATCGCGTAGGACAGGATCCACGTGGTCATCAGGTAGAAGAGCACGTAGGTCGCGTACATGATGAAGGTGCCGAGGATCAGCTCCCACCAGTTGCGCTTGAAGACCTCGCCGAGCGGGGCCTTGACGCGGGTGTCGTTGGCGATCGCCCGCTGGAAGACCGGGGTCTCCTCGAGCTTCACGCGTACGTAGAGGCCCACCGCCACCATCACGATGGACAGCAGGAACGGCACGCGCCAGACCCAGTTGAGGAAGGCGCCGTCGTGGTCCGGGTTCGTGGAGTCGTGCCCGAAGCCGATCACGAGGGCCAGGAACAGCCCGTTGGCCAGGAGGAAGCCGATGGGGGCGCCGAGCTGCGGCCACATGGCGGCGCGGGCGCGCTTGCCCTCAGCGGCGTACTCGGTGGCGAGCAGCGCCGCGCCGGACCACTCGCCGCCCAGGCCGAGGCCCTGGCAGAAGCGCAGCACCACGAGCATGGCCGGCGCCCACAGGCCGATCTGGAACGCCGTGGGCAGCAGGCCGATCAGGAACGTGGCGATGCCCATGGTCAGCAGTGAGCCGATCAGCGTGACCTTGCGGCCCAGGATGTCGCCGAAGTGGCCGAAGAGCACGGAGCCGATGGGACGGGCGACGAACGCGGTGCCGAACACGGCGAAGGAGGCCAGCAGCGCGGTGGTCTGGTCGTCGCCCGGGAAGAAGATCAGCGGGAAGACGGAGACGGCGGCGGTGGCGTAGACGTAGAAGTCGTAGAACTCGATCGAGGTGCCCACGAGCGAGGCGGTGATGACGCGGCCGCGGGGCACCTCGGCGGCGGCCTCGAGGCCGGCGGCCGTGCCGTCGGCGGGCGTGGTGGTGTGGGACATGGTGTCTCCCTGGGTACGAAGGGCACAGGGGGTCGATAGACCACGATGTGAGACGAAACGCCAGTCACTGTACGACTCGCCGCGCCACCGCGGACCCGCACGTCACCTCATGTCCACCTGTTGGACTGTTGGTGCCGCGACGCCGCCCCGATGCGGGCCACCCCCACGCCGTCCGCACCCACACCCCACAAAGCACTTTCGCTCGGGAAATCGTCGCTACCATCCCGAAATCTTGGGATGGTAGCGACGATTCCCCGAGCGAAAACGCCTGGGCTGGGCGCCCGGCTCAGTCGGCATCGGCGATCGTGGCGATCACCGTGCCGGCCGAGACCGTCTGGCCCGGCTCCACCTCGAGCCCGGACACCACGCCCGCGCGGTGCGCGGTGAGCGGCTGCTCCATCTTCATCGCCTCGACGACGACGATCAGGTCGCCCTCGGCGACCGTCTGCCCGTTCTCCGCGGCCACCTTCACCACGGTGCCCTGCATGGGGGCGGTCAGGGCGTCCGTGCTCACCGCGGCGGCCACGGGGGCGCCGCGCCGGCCGCGGGGACGGCGTCGTCCCGCACCGGCGCGCTGGGCGGCGCCGGAGATCGTGTGCAGGGCCTCGCCCCAGGTGGGCAGGGTGACGTCCACGCGCTTGCCGTTGACCTCCACCGTGACGGTGCGGCGCGGCTCGCGCGAGGTCGGGTCGGCCGGGGCGTGCTCGCTCGGCTCGATGAGGTTCTCGAACTCGGTCTCGATCCAGCGCGTGTGCACGGAGAACGGGTCGGAGGAGCCCACGATCTCCGGGGCGAACGCGGGGTCGGCCACCACGGCGCGGTGGAACGGCAGCACGGAGGCCATGCCGGCGATCTCGGCCTCGCCCAGGGCGCGGGCGGCGCGCTGCAGGGCCTGGCTGCGGTCGGCGCCGGTGACGATCAGCTTGGCCACCATCGAGTCGAACGCGCCGGAGACGGTCTCGCCCTCCACCACGCCGGAGTCCACGCGCACGCCCGGGCCGGAGGGCATGCGGAACGTGGTGAGGCGGCCGGGGGCGGGCAGGAAGTTGCGGCCCGGGTCCTCGCCGTTGAGGCGGAACTCGAAGGAGTGGCCGCGCACCACGGGGTCGTCGTAGCCCAGGGCCTCGCCGCGGGCCATGCGGAACTGCTCGCGCACCAGGTCGATGCCGGTGACCTCCTCGGTCACGGGGTGCTCCACCTGCAGGCGGGTGTTGACCTCGAGGAAGGAGATGGTGCCGTCCTGGCCCACGAGGAACTCGCAGGTGCCGGCGCCCACGTAGCCGGCCTCCTTGAGGATCGCCTTGGACGACTCCACGAGGCGGGCGTTCTGCTCGTCCGTGAGGAACGGTGCGGGCGCCTCCTCCACGAGCTTCTGGTTGCGGCGCTGCAGCGAGCAGTCGCGGGTGGAGACCACCACGACGTCGCCGTGCACGTCCGCCAGGCACTGCGTCTCCACGTGGCGCGGCTTGTCCAGGAACCGCTCCACGAAGCACTCGCCGCGGCCGAAGGCGGCCACGGCCTCGCGGACGGCCGACTCGTAGAGCTCGGGGATCTCCTCGCGGGAGCGGGCGACCTTGATGCCGCGGCCGCCGCCGCCGTAGGCGGCCTTGATGGCCACGGGCAGGCCGTGCTCGTCCGCGAACGCCACGACCTCCTCGGTGCCGTTCACGGGGGAGGTGGTGCCGGGGGCCAGCGGCGCGCCGACGTCGGTGGCCAGGCGGCGGGCCGAGACCTTGTCCCCGAGCCGGTCGATGGCGGCGGGGGGCGGTCCGATCCACACGAGGCCGGCGGCCTCCACGGCGCGGGCGAAGTCCGCGTTCTCGGAGAGGAACCCGTAGCCGGGGTGCACGGCGTCCGCGCCGGAGCGCTCGGCGGCGTCGAGGATCTTCTCGATCAGCAGGTAGGAGTCCGCGGCGGTCTCCCCGCCCAGGGCCACGGCCTCGTCGGCGAGGTTGACGTGCAGGGCGTCCCGGTCCGGCTCCGCGTAGACGGCCACGGAGGTGAGGCCCTCGTCCTGGCAGGCGCGGACCACGCGCACGGCGATCTCGCCGCGGTTGGCGATCAGCACGCGGGAGAAGCGCCGCTCGGCCTTCGGGTCGAGCGGCGGGATGACCGATGCCTGCGATGCGTCGGCGATGCTCATGGGCGTTGGACTCCTCGGACGGTCACGGCTGGGGGTGCGGCCGCCGGGTCCTGAGGCCCTCGCCCCGCACGGGTGCGGGGCGAGGGCGTCCGGACGGCGCCGACTCTGACCAGCACCCTACTCGGCGTGGCGGAACCCTCCGAGGACCACGGCGCGGACGCGCCGCCTCACGCGTCGGAGTTGGAGGATTCCCACAATGCGGTGAAGTCCGTCCCGAGGGCCGTGCAGGCCTTGCGCAGCCAGCCCACGGACAGCCCGATGACGGCGTTGGGGTCGCCCTCGACGCCGTCCAGCAGGGCCGCGCCGGCGCCGTCGATGGTGAACGCGCCCGCGCAGTGCAGCGGCTCGCCGGTGGCCACGTACGCCCGGATCTCGTCCTCGGTGACGGCGGCGAAGCGCACCGCCGAGGTGACGACGCCGCGCAGCTCCGCCTCCCGGCCCGCCTCCCGGCCCGGGGCCTGCGCGGGCGCGTCGCCCGGCAGCACGAGGCCCAGCCAGTGGCCCGTGTGCAGCAGGCCCTCCCGGCCGGCCTGGGCCAGCCACCGCCGCACCGCCACCTCCGGCTCGTACGGCTTGCCGTAGGCGACGCCGTCCAGCTCGAACACGGAGTCGCAGCCGAGCACCAGGGTCGGCGCGTCCACGCCCGCGGCCGCCACCCGCGCGGCGACGTCGCGGCCCTTGGCCTCGGCGAGCAGCCCCGCGAGCTGCGCGGGGGACGCGTCGGGGCGCGTGGCCCCGACCGCGTCCTCGTCCACCGCCGAGACGACGACGTCGAACGGCACCCGGGCGCGCGTCAGCACCTCGGCCCGGCCGGGGGAGGCCGAGCCGAGCACCAGCCGCAGGCCCGTCCCGGCGCCGAGCCGCGGGCCCGTGCCGGAGCCGGGTCCGCCGTCGTCGTGGCCGGTCACGCGAGCGCCTCCCGGAGGGTGTCCAGGCCCATGCCGCCCAGGCGCAGGGCGCGCGTGTGGAAGGCCTTGAGGTCGAAGTCCGCGCCGTCGCGCGCCTCGTGCTCGGCGCGGATCTGCTCCCAGATGCGCTGGCCCACCTTGTAGGCGGGCGCCTGGCCCGGCCAGCCGAGGTAGCGGGTGAACTCGAACCGGCGCTGGCCCTCGGAGATGCGCAGGTGCTTGGAGAGGAACGCGTAGCCCTTCTCCGGGTCCCAGGCGCCGCCGCCCTCGGACTCGGGGGCGTCGAAGCCGCAGTGGTAGCCGATGTCGAACACCACGCGGGCCGCGCGCATGCGCTGCATGTCCAGCATGCCCAGGTGGTCGCCCGGGTCGTCGAGGAAGCCGAGCTCCTCCATGAGCTTCTCGGCGTAGAGCGCCCAGCCCTCGCCGTGGCCGGAGGTCCAGCAGAAGCTGCGCCGCCACAGGTTGAGGTTCTCGCGGTTCATCATGGCCGTGGCGATCTGCAGGTGATGGCCCGGCACGCCCTCGTGGTAGACCGTGGTGGTCTCGGCCCAGGTGGTGAACTCGTCCTCGCCCGGGGGCACGGACCACCACATGCGGCCGGGCCGGGAGAAGTCGTCCGAGGGGCCGGTGTAGTAGATGCCGCCCTCCTGCGTGGGGGCGATCATGCACTCGAGCCGGTCCATGGGCGCGGGGATCTCGAAGTGCTCCTTCATGGCCTCCACGGCCTCGTCGGAGAGGCGCTGCATCCAGGCCTGCAGGGCGGCGGTGCCCGTGAGCTTCCGCTCGGGGTCCGCGTCCAGGATGGCGCGGGCCTCGTCGATGGTGGCGCCGGGCTTGATGCGCTCCGCGTCCGCCTCCTGGGCGGCGATGATCCGGGCCAGCTCCTCCTGGCCCCAGCGGTAGGTCTCCTCGAGATCGATCTCCGCGCCGAGGAACGCGCGCGAGCCGAGGCGGTACATCTCGATGCCGACGCCGTCCGCCTCCGGGGCGTGCGGGCGCAGCTCGGCGGCCAGCGTGTCCGCGAAGTCGCGGTAGGCCTGGGCGGCGGTCTCGGCGCCGGCGCGCACCTGCTCGGCGAGGGCCTCGTCCACGACGTCGGCGGCCTCGGCGCGCTCGACCAGGCCGGGGAAGAAGCCGCCCGGCTCGCCGTGGGCGCGGGCCTGCTCGATGACGATGTCCACCTGGCGCGCCGCGGCGACGTGGCCGGCGTCGCGCGAGGCGAGCAGGGACTCGGTGTAGCCGCGCAGGGCGGCCGGGAGGTTCTCGAGGCGGCCGGCGATGTGGCCCCACTGCTCCGCGGTGTCCGTGGGCATGAGGTCGAAGACGGCGCGGATGCCCTGGGCCGGGGAGGCGATGTTGTTCAGCACGGTGCGGCCGGTGGCGTGGATCTCGCGCTCGAGGCCGATGCGCTCCTGCATGGCGGCCTTGGTGACGCGGTCCGTCTTGTCCTGCGGCTCGAGGGCCTCGAGGTCGGCCAGCAGTCGGGCGTTGAGCTCGTCGTCGGCGCGGGTGCCGGCGGGGGAGAAGTCGGCGTACTCCGTCTCGTGGCCGGGGAAGCCGAGGGTGGTGGCCTCGTCCGGGTGGAGGGCGAGCACGTCCGCCACGTAGCGCTCGGCGAGCGCGTCGATGGCGGACGGGGTGCGGGCGCCGCGATCGGCGGCGTCGGGGGTGTTCTGGGTCATACCCTGAACTGTAGGGCCTGCGCCCCGGCGGCTCACCTCGGCCCGGGGGGGGGGGGGGGGGCGGCCCGGGCCGGCGGCCTCAGCCCGACGGCGTCACTGCGGTCCGGCGCCGCGCCGCCACTGGCCGCGGCCCGGCCGGGCCCACAGGCCCAGGTCGCCGCGGCGGCGCAGGGTGCGGTCCAACGGGCGCGGGTCCGCCGCCTCGGCGGCGGCGCGCGCGGCCTCGGCCTCGGCGGCGCGGGCTTGCGCGAGCACGGCGGTCAGCGCGGCTAGCTCCTCCGGGTCCAGCTCGACGCCGCTGAGCTGCAGCGGGTCGGCCGTCGTCGGCTCGGCCGCGGCGTCGTCGGGCGTCCCGGCGGCGTTCGGGGTGCGGGGCTCGTGCGGGGCGCTCACAGCGGCATGTTCCCGTGCTTCTTGGCGGGGCGGGCCTCGCGTTTGTGCAGGGTGGCGCGCAGGGCGCGGATGAGGGCGCCGCGGGTGGCGTGCGGGGGCACGACGGCGTCCACGTAGCCGAGCTCGGCGGCCTGGTACGGGTTGAGCAGCTCGGCCTCGTAGTCCGCGACGATCTCGGCGCGGCGGGCGTCGACGTCGCCGCCGGCGTCCTGCGTGGCCTTGAGGTCGCGGCGGTACAGGATGTTCACCGCGCCCTGGGCGCCCATCACGCCGATCTGCGCGCTGGGCCAGGCGAGGTTGAGGTCCGCGCCGAGCTTCTTGGAGCCCATCACGATGTACGCGCCGCCGAAGGCCTTGCGGGTGATCACGGTCAGCTTCGGCACGGTGGCCTCGGCGTACGCGTAGATCAGCTTGGCGCCGCGGCGGATGATGCCGTTGAACTCCTGGTCCGTGCCGGGCAGGAAGCCGGGCACGTCCACGAGCGTGAGGATGGGGATGTTGAAGGCGTCGCAGAACCGCACGAAGCGCGCGGCCTTCTCCGAGGCCGCGATGTCCAGGGTGCCGGCCAGCTGCTGCGGCTGGTTGGCGACGACGCCCACGGACATGCCGTCCAGGCGCGCCAGGCCGGTGATCACGTTGGGGGCGTAGAGCTCCTGCAGCTGCAGCAGGTGGCCCTCGTCCACGATCGCCCCGATGACCTCGAGCATGTCGTACGGCTGGTTGGCCGAGTCCGGGACGATCTCGTCCAGGGCGAGGTCCTCGTCCGTGGTCTCCGGGTCCGCCGCCTCGAACGTCGGGGCCTCGGCGAGGTTGTTGGAGGGCAGCAGCTCGAGCAGCTCCTGCACGTAGGCGATCGCGTCCTCCTCGGAGGAGGCCATGTAGTGGGCGGTGCCGGAGGTGGAGTTGTGGGAGCGGGCGCCGCCCAGGGTCTCCATGTCCACGTCCTCGCCGGTGACGGTCTTGATCACGTCCGGGCCGGTGATGAACATGTGCGAGGTCTGGTCCACCATCACCACGACGTCGGTGAGCGCGGGGGAGTAGGCCGCGCCGCCGGCGGAGGGGCCCATGATCAGGGAGATCTGCGGGATCATCCCGGAGGCCAGGACGTTGTTCCGGAAGATGTCCGCGAACTGGGCGAGTGAGGCGACGCCCTCCTGGATGCGGGCGCCGCCGCCGTCGAGGATGCCGATCACGGGGCAGCCGTTGCGGGCCGCGAACTCCTGGACCTTCACGATCTTCTGGCCGTTGCGCTCGGAGAGGGAGCCGCCGAACACGGTGAAGTCCTGGGAGTAGACGGCCACCTGACGGCCGTCCACGGTGCCGAAGCCGGAGACGAGGCCGTCGCCCGCCGGGTGCTTGGCGTCCATGCCGAAGGCGGTGGTGCGGTGCACGGCGAGGGCGTCCAGCTCCACGAACGAGCCCTCGTCCAGGAGGAGGTCGATCCGCTCGCGGGCGGTGTGCTTGCCGCGCGCGTGCTGCCGCTCGACGGCGCCCTCGCCGCCGGGCGCGGCCGTGGCCTCGAGCCGCCGGTGCAGGTCGGCCAGCCGGCCCGCCGTGGTGGTCAGATCGGGATCGCTCAACACGTCCTCCTTGTGGTGGTCCGCCAGATGCTCCAGCTCAGCGGCCAGTGTACGGGCCGGGGGAGCGCGCCGCCGTTGGAGGAAGTCCACAATCCGGGGGCGACGGCGGTGGGCCGGCCCCGCGGGTGCCGGCGGCGGGGGCCTCGGGCACCCAGGGACGGGCCAGGGTCGGCGTGTATACCTGAGGGAATGCACGCACCCCACGACCCCGCCGCCCCGGGCCTGGTCTGGCTGGACTCGGCCGGGTCCACCCAGGACGAGGTGCTCGCGCGCGTGGGCCGCGAGGGCCCGCGCCACGGGCTGGCCGTGGCCACCGCGGACCAGCGTGCCGGGCGCGGCCGCCACTCGCGCGTGTGGAGCGCGGCCCCGGGCGCGGCGCTGGCCCTGTCCGTGCACCTGCGCCCCGCGGCCGGCGGCACCCCCCTGGCCCCGGTGCACCTGAGCTGGCTGTCCCTCGTGGCCTCCGCCGCCGTGGTGGAGCACCTGGCCGGGCTCGGCGCGACCGCGCACCTGAAGTGGCCCAACGACGTGCTCGCCCCGGACGGCCGCAAGCTGTGCGGCGTGCTGGCCACCGTCGCCCCCGCCGCGGACGGGGGCGGCCCGGGGGTGGTCGTGGGCATGGGGGTGAACCTGGACCACCGCGGCGCCGCACCCGTGGCCACCGCCACGGACCTGGCCGAGCAGATCGGCGCCGAGGCCGTGCCGGCGCCCCGGGGGCTGGCCGCCGCCCTGCGGGACGCCGTCGTGGGCGCCGCCGACCGGTTCGCGGCCGCCGTCGCCGGCGAGGCCGAGGCCGTGGACGGGCGCCACCCGGCCGTGGCCGCCGTGACGCAGCGGCTGTCCACCCTGGGCCGCGAGGTCCGCGCCGAGCTGCCCGGCGGGGACGTGCTGGAGGGGACCGCCGTCGCGCTGGGCCCCGGCGGCGCCCTGCGCGTGAGTCATGTCACAGCGGACCGTGGCAGAATCGAGACCGAGGTCCGCGCCGGCGACGTGGCCCATCTGCGCGGCGACGTGCACCGCGGCGCATGAGCGCCCAGAGAGGGTCAGGAGGTGACCGCCATGCGCCTGGAGCCCGGTGAACAGGTGATGGTGCGCACCCGCACCCACCCGCGCGCCCTGCTGCGCCCCGCCGCCGTCCTCGTGACCGTCGCGTTCCTGCTCGGCCTGGCCATGGGCGTGCTCGCGCGCCCGGACCTGCCCGGGATCCTCACGCAGAACCGCGCGCTGCTCGAGACGGCCGCGTGGGCCGTGGCCGTGCTCGCCCTGCTGCCCGGCATGCTGCTGCCCGTGCTGCGCTGGGCCACCCGGCGCACCGTGGTGACCAGCCGCCGGATCGTGCAGCGCACCGGCCTCGGCGGGGGCGCGGACGTGGCCATGTCGCTCGTGTCCATCGCCGACGTGCAGCGCCGCCGTCGCGGCTCCGGCGCCGGGGACCTGCACATCCTCTTCCAGGAGCCCGCGCGCCAGGTCCACTGGCGCCTGCGCGACGTCCCCGAGGCCGCGCGCTTCGAGGAGGCGCTCGCCCACCTCACCCGCCAGGCGCGCGTCGCCAGCTGGCCCGCCCCCGCCCCCACAGGAGGCCCCCGATGAGCCGTGCGGAGACGCCGGACACCGCCCCGCTGCCCATCATCGCCCCGGACGGCTCCGGCCCCGCGGAGGCGCCTCGCCGCAAGGACTCGCACGACGAGCGCCGCGCGGACCGGCACGAGGACCGCCGGGGCGAGGCCGCCGCCGACCGGCTCGAGGAGGTCGACGCGCCCCCGCCCGGTGCCGGCTGGACCACGGCGATGCGCACGCTGGACGCCGGCCTCGTGGTGGGACCGCGGGCCTATACCGCCCGCGAGGTCGCGCAGCGGATGGGCGTGTCCACCGTCTCCGCCCGCAAGATCTGGCGGGCCCTGGGCTACCCCACCTCGCCGGAGGGCCACAAGGCGTTCACCGAGGCGGACGTGGAGGCCTTCGAGTCCGTCCTGGAGCTCGTGCGCTCCGGCGCCCTCAACGAGGACGCCGCGATCTCGCTGGCCCGCTCGATCGGGCAGATGACGGACCGCATGGTGGTGTGGCAGATCGAGGCGCTCGTGGAGGACAAGATCGTCTCCGAGGGCCTCACCGACCCGGAGGCCCGGCGCGCCGCCGTCGACCTGCTCCCCGAGATCGTCACCCCGCTGGAGCGGGCCATGCGGATCGTCTACCGCCGCCAGCTCAACCGCGCGGTGAAGCGCCTGACCGTGCGCGTGGAGGCCGGCCTGGCCGCGAGCGAGGAGGGCCGCGACGGCTCCGAGTCGGACTCGCCGCTGCCCCTGGCCCGCGCCGTGGGCTTCGCGGACATGGTCTCCTACACCACGCTCTCGCGGACCATGGACGACCGCACGCTGGCCCGGATGGTGCAGCGCTTCGAGACGCTCAGCGCCGAGATCATCTCCGCCGGCGGCGGCTGGCTCGTGAAGACCATCGGCGACGAGGTCATGTTCAACGCGGAGACCCCGGAGACGGGCGCCGCCATCGCGCTCGCGCTGGCCGAGGCGATCGCCGCGGACGACGAGCTGCCCTCCGCCCGCGTCGCCCTGTCGTGGGGCCGCGTGCTCTCCCGCATGGGCGACATCTACGGGCCCACCGTCAACCTGGCCGCCCGGCTGACGTCGCTGGCGGATCCGGGTACCGTGCTGGTGGACGCCATGACCGCCGCGGCCCTGTCCCGGGACGAGCGCTTCGTGCTCGTCCCCCAGCCGCCCAGGATCGTCCGGGGGGTCGGGGAGGTCCGCCCCTCCCTGCTCCTGAACGGGTCGGCCCAGACCCTGCTCGCCGACTGAACGAGGACCCCGTGGAGCCCAGCGCCGAGACTCCCGCCGCCGCATCGCGTCCGAAGGCCGCCGGAGCCACGCACGTGGGCGCGGTCCGCGAGCTCAACGAGGACGCCTGGACGCTCGTGGGGGACCCCCTCGTGCTGGCCGCCGTCGCGGACGGCATGGGCGGGCACGAGGCCGGCGAGGTGGCCTCGGCCGCCGCCATCGAGGTGCTGCGCCGCCGCGGCCCCGAGGTGCTGGCCCCCGGCGTGGCCCACACCCCCGAGGAGCTCGGCCACCTCGTCCACGAGGCCGACGCGGCCGTGGTGGCGGCCGGCGGCGGGCGCTCCGGCACCACCCTCACCGTGCTGGCCTGCATCGACACCGCGGCGAACCGCTGGGCCGTGGCCAACGTGGGCGACTCTCGCATCTACCTGCGCCCGGCCGGCGCGCCCGTGCTGCAGCAGCTCACCGTGGACCACTCGGCCGTGCAGATGCTCGTGGACGCCGGCGAGCTCACCCCCGCGGAGGCGCGCGTGCACCCGCGCCGCAACGTCATCACGCGCGCCCTCGGCTCGCCCGAGCCGCTCACCGTGGACGTCGCCGAGATCCCCGTGGCCTCCGGCGACCGCCTGCTGCTGTGCAGCGACGGCCTGACCGGCGAGCTGCTGGACGAGGAGATCCGCGCCCTGATCGACGACGCCGACGAACTCGAGGACGCCCTCGTGAAGCTCGTGGAGGCGGCGCTGTGGCGCGGCGGCCGGGACAACGTCACCGCCGTGCTCGTCCGGATCCCCTGACCCGGCTGCGGCGTCCGCCCCGGCGACTACGCTGACCCGGGTGAGCACCGCCAAGGAATCCGCCGCCCAGCCCGACCCGCAGGACATCCCCGCCGCGGGCCTGAGGGAGGAGTACGAGGACCTCGTGGAGCGCGTGCGGGCCGCCCGCACCGCCTACTACCAGGAGGACGCCCCCGAGCTCTCCGACGCGGAGTACGACGTCCTCTACCGCCGCCTCGAGGACCTCGAGGCCCTGCACCCCGAGCTCGTGTCCAACGACTCGCCCACCCAGGAGGTCGGCGGGGAGGTCTCGGAGGCGTTCGCCCCCGTTCGGCACGGGGCCCGCATGTACTCGCTCGAGGACCTGTTCTCCGTCGAGGAGCTCGAGGTCTGGTTCCGCCGCGCGGCGCAGGCCCTGACGCAGGTGCGGCCGGGCGTGGCGCCCCGCTGGCTCGTGGAGGTGAAAATCGACGGGCTCGCCGTCGCGCTGCGCTACCGGGACGGGCGGCTCGTGCAGGCCGCCACCCGCGGCGACGGCGTCACGGGCGAGGACGTCACCGCCAACGTGCGCACCATCGGGGACATCCCGCACGAGCTCTCCGGCGAGGGCTGGCCCGCCGAGTTCGAGGTGCGCGGCGAGGTGTTCATGTCCTCCGCCGCCTTCGCCGAGCTCAACGCGCGCCGTGCGGAGGAGGGCCAGACGCCGTTCGCCAACCCGCGCAACGCCGCCGCCGGCGCCCTGCGTCAGAAGGACCCGGCGGTCACCGCGCAGCGCCCGCTGGCCATGTTCGTGCACGGCATCGGCTCGGTCGAGGCGTTCGGGCTGGACTCCCAGCACGAGGTGTACGACGCGCTCGCGGGCTGGGGCCTGCCCGTGAGTCCCTACACCCGCCGGGTGGAGGGCGCGGACGAGGAGGCGTTGGCCGCCGTCGTCGCGGTGATCGAGGAGTACGGCGAGCGCCGACACGAGCTGATCCACGAGATCGACGGCATCGTGGTCAAGGCGGACGCGTTCGCGGACCAGCGCTACCTCGGCCACACCTCCCGCGTGCCCCGCTGGGCCGCGGCGTACAAGTACCCGCCGGAGGAGGTCCACACGCTGCTGCGGGACATCGCGGTCTCGGTGGGCCGCACCGGACGGGTGACCCCGTTCGCGGTGATGGAGCCGGTCACCGTGGCCGGGTCCACCGTCTCCCTGGCCACCCTGCACAACCAGGACGTGGTCAAGGCCAAGGGCGTGTTGATCGGGGACACCGTGGTGGTGCGCAAGGCCGGGGACGTGATCCCCGAGGTCGTGGGCCCCGTGCTGCCGCTGCGCGAGAAGGCGATCGAGGCGGGCCGGGAGCTGCGCGAGTTCGTCATGCCCGCGCACTGCCCCTCGTGCGGCACGGCGCTGGCCCCGGCCAAGGAGGGGGACGTGGACCTGCGCTGCCCCAACGCCCGCTCCTGCCCGGCCCAGCTGGCCGGCCGCGTCGAGCACCTGGCCAGCCGCGGCGCCTTCGACGTGGAGGCGCTCGGCGAGGAGGCCGCCCGCTGGCTCGTCCAGGGCCCCGGCGAGGACCCGGCCGAGCACGAGGGACACGTGCGGCCCGAGGGCCCGGGCCCCATCACGGCGGAGGCGCAGATCTTCGACCTCGCCTCGGGCACGCCGGAGGAGATCACGGGCCCGCGCGGGGAGGACGGGCTGACGGACCTGCAGCGCTCCCTCGGCGCGGTGCGCGTGTGGCGCGAGGGCCGCACGAAGGTGGACGGCCGCATGGTGCCCTCGGGCGTGTTCACGCTCAAGCCGTACTTCTTCACCGCCGGCACCGCGAAGAAGCCGTCCGCGCCCACGGCCAACACGCTGCGCCTGTTCGACGAGCTCGAGAAGGCCAAGTCGCAGCCGCTGTGGCGCACCCTCGTGGCGCTGTCCATCCGGCACGTGGGCCCGACGGCGGCCCGCTCGCTGGCCACGGCGTTCGGCTCGATGGCGGCGCTGCGCGCGGCGGCTGAGGCCGGCGACCGGGACCGACTGGCCGAGATCGACGGCGTCGGCCCGATCATCGCGGACGCGCTCATCGAGTGGTTCGCCGAGGACTGGCACCGGGAGATCGTGGACCGGTGGGCCGCGGCGGGCGTGGTCATGGAGGACGAGCAGGACGAGTCCACCCCGCGCACGCTCGAGGGCCTGACCGTGGTGGTCACCGGCTCGCTCGAGGGCTTCTCCCGCGACTCCGCGAAGGAGGCGATCCTCGTGCGCGGCGGCAAGGCCTCCGGGTCCGTGTCCAAGAAGACCGACTTCCTCGTGGCCGGCGCGGCCGCCGGCTCCAAGCTGGACAAGGCGCAGTCCCTCGGCGTGCCCGTGCTGGACGAGGCCGGGTTCGTGCGCCTGCTGGCGCAGGGCCCGGCGGCGGTGGCGCCGGCGGACGAGGACGGCGCGGACGGTGTGGGCGACGACGGCGCGCTCGGGTCCGGCGCGGAGGCCGGTGCGGAGGCCGCGGCGGGTGCCGAGGCGGAGGCGACGGCGTGAGCGCCGCCGTCACCGTGCCGGGCCTGCTCGTGGTCGCCAAGGCCGCCGCGCGGGCCGGGGCGGACGTGCTGGCGCGGCGCTGGACCGGGCACCACCCGGCCGTGCCCCTGGGCCGGGAGGAGATCGGCGCCGAGACGAAGACCTCCGGCTCGGACTGGGTCACGGACTACGACCGCCGCGCCGAGCAGGCCGTCCGCGAGGTCCTCGTGGCCTACCGCCCGCAGGACGAGATCACGGGGGAGGAGTACGGCGCCACCGTCCCCGCCGAGCCCAGCGGGCTGCGCTGGTCCATCGACCCGCTGGACGGCACCACCAACTTCGTGCGCGGCCTGCCGCAGTTCTGCACCTCCGTGGCCGTGACCGGCCCGGTGGACGAGGAGACCGCCGCCCTGCTGGGCGTGCCCGCGGGCACGCGGCGATGGCTGGCCGGCGTCGTCGCCGCCCCGGCGCTGGGCCGCACGTGGTTCGCGAGCGCGGGCCGCGGCGCCTTCAGCACCGCCGACGCGACGACGGCCGGCGTGGACGTGCCCGACCGGGACGCCGCCCCGGTGCGGATCACCGGGCCCGTGCCCGGCCGCTCCGGACGACTGCTCGCCACCGGCTTCGGCTACGACCCCGCTCGCCGGGCGATGCAGGTGCGCGCGCTCGCGGCCCTGCTGCCGGCCTTCGGGGACGTCCGTCGGATCGGCTCGGCCGCGCTGGACCTGTGCATGGTGGCCGACGGCACCCTGGACGCCTACGCCGAGTTCGGGACGCAGGAGTACGACTGGGCCGCCGGCGCCCTGATCGCCGAGGAGGCCGGGGTGCGCGTGCGCCGGCCGGCCTCGGGCGACGGCACGGCCCACCCCGACTGGATGGTGGCCGGGGACGTGGACGAGGCCGCGCTCGCCGCGGCGCAGGAGGAGACGGCATGAGACGACTCGTGGGAGACCCCTGGTTCTGGCCCGTGCTCTTCGGCTCCGCGGGGCTCGTGTTCCTCGTGTGGGGCACGCTGCGCCGGGACGTCGTGGTGCTCGTGGCCGCGCTGGCCATGCTGTGGATGCTCTGGCGCCACCTCCCGCAGCTGCGCGTGCGCTCCCGCCCGCTGGCCGGCGCGCAGGCGCATGTTCAGGCCGGCGGCGTCGTCGTGTTCTGGCGGCCCGGCTGCCCGTACTGCCAGGCGCTGCTGCGCGACCTGGACCCCGCCCAGCGGGACGCCGTCTACTGGGTGAACATCTGGACGGACAAGGACGCGGTGCCCGTGCTGCACCGCCTGCACGCCGGCCGCGACGGGCACGCCCACGAGGCGGTCCCCACCGTGTGGGCGCGCCGCAAGGACTTCGTGGCCGCGGACGAGGCGTCCCGCTCCCGGCTCAAGGACATGCTCCGCGACGCCCGCCCCGCCGGCGGGCCCCGCACCCGGGAGGAAGGACCCCGATGACCGAGACCGCTCCGACCGTGCCGACGCCGCCCGCGCGCCCGCAGGTCCGCCCGCTGCGCCCCGAGGACCACGAGGCGGTGGCCGCGCTGACCGTCGCGTCCTACGTGGACGGCGGCCACATCGCCCCCGGCTCCCGGTACGTCAAGACCCTCCGGGACGTGGCCGGCCGGGCCGCCCGGGCCGAGGTGCTCGTGGCCGAGGTGGACGGACAGGTGGCCGGCTCCGTGGTGCTCACCCCGCTGGGGTCGCCCATGGCGGAGACCGCCGCGCCGGGGGAGTACGAGTTCCGCATGCTCGCCGTCCACCCGGACCACCACCGCAGGGGCGTCGCCCGCACGCTGATGGCCGTGATCGAGGAGCGCGCCCGCGCCCTGCCCGGCATCGAGGCGATCGCCCTGACCACCATGCCCACCATGACCGACGCCCACCGCCTCTACGAGGCCCTCGGCTACGTGCGCGTGCCCGAGCGGGACTGGTACCTGCGGGACGTCATACCGGACCTCGACCCCGCCGACGAGACCGGCCCCTTCCTCGTCTACCGCCTGCCGCTGGCCTGAGCCCGGCCGACGGCGGCGCGCCGGACGCGTGCCGCCGTCGTCGTGCGCCGCGCCCGCGTGGGGCGTCCGCCCGCGCCGCTAGACTCGGGGCCGAACCGCATCCGGCGAGAGCGCCGCCCCCGCACCCCCGCGTGCCCGGGCGGCGGACGCCGCAGCCCACGACGTCAGACGAGGAGATCCATGCCTGAGATCACCCGGGACCAGGTGGCGCACCTCGCGCGCCTGGCCCACATCCAGATGAGCGACGAGGAGCTCGCCACCGTCTCCGGTGAGCTCGAGCAGATCCTGGGGCACGTCTCGGCCGTGCAGGCCGCGGCGGGCGCGGACGTGCCGCCCACGTCCCACCCGATCGCCATGTCCAACGTGTTCCGCGAGGACGTCCCCGCCGGGATGCTCACCCAGGAGCAGGCCGTGGACCAGGCGCCCGACGCGCAGGACGGCCAGTTCAAGGTCCCCGCGATCCTGGACGGGGAGTGACCGGCCATGACGCAGACCTTCGACGCGACCGCTGAGCTCGCCGCGGACCAGCTCGTCCGCCTCACCGCCCTCCAGATGGCCGAGCGCCTGCGCGCCGGCACCACCACCTCCGTGGAGCTCGTCCAGGCCCACCTGGACCGCATCGCCGAGTTCGACGGCGACCCCCGCGCCGACGCCGCCGCCGACCGCGGCGTGCGCGCCTACCTGCACGTGAACGCCGAGGAGGCGCTCGCCGTCGCCGCCGAGGTGGACGCCATCCGCGCCGCCGGCGGCGCCGAGGCCGAGGCCCTGCACCCGCTGGCCGGCGTGCCCGTGGCCGTGAAGGACAACATCGTCACGCAGGGCCAGCCCACCACCGCCGCCTCGCGCATGCTGGACGGCTGGATGAGCCCGTACGACGCCACCGTGGTCACCCGGCTGCGCGAGGCCCGCCTGCCGATCCTGGGCAAGACCAACCTCGACGAGTTCGCCATGGGCGGCTCCACCGAGCACTCCGCGTTCGGCATCACCCGCAACCCGTGGGACCTGGACCGCGTGCCCGGCGGCTCGGGCGGCGGCTCCGCGGCCGCCGTCGCCGCCTTCCTCGCCCCGTTCGCCCTCGGCTCGGACACCGGCGGCTCCGTGCGCGAGCCCGCCGCCTTCACCGGCACCGTGGGCGTGAAGCCCACCTACGGCGCGGTCTCCCGCTACGGGCTCATCGCCATGGCGTCCTCGCTGGACCAGATCGGCCCCGCCGCCCGCACCGTGGCGGACGCCGCCGCGCTCCAGCAGGTCATCGGCGGGCACGACCCGCAGGACTCCACCTCCCTGGCCGAGGAGCCGGCGGACCTCACCGCCGCCGCCCGCGGCCGCGACCTGGCGGGGCTGCGCGTCGGCGTCGTGACCGACCTGCCCGCGGACGCCTTCCACCCGGGCATCCGGGCCGCGTTCGACGAGCACGTGGCCGCGCTGCGCGAGGCCGGGGCTCAGATCGTGGAGGTCTCCTGCCCCAGCTTCGACGCCGCCCTCGGCGCGTACTACCTGATCATGCCCTCGGAGGCCTCCTCCAACCTGGCCCGCTTCGACGGCGTCCGCTACGGCCACCGCGTGGTGCCCGACGGCGGCGGCACGATCGAGCAGGTCATGGGCGCCACCCGCGCCGCCGGCTTCGGCGACGAGGTCAAGCGCCGCATCATCCTGGGCACCTACGCGCTGTCCGCGGGCTACTACGACGCCTACTACGGCTCCGCGCAGAAGGTCCGCACCCTCGTGCAGGAGGACTTCGCCCGCGCCTTCGAGCAGGTGGACGTGCTCCTCACGCCCACCGCGCCGACCCCGGCCTTCGAGCTGGGCGCGAAGACGGACGACCCCCTGACCATGTACGTCAACGACCTCGCCACCATCCCGGCCAACCTGGCCGGCATCCCCGGGCTGTCCCTGCCCGGCGGCGTCGTCGAGGGCCTGCCCTACGGCCTGCAGCTCATGGCGCCGGCCCGCGAGGACGCGCGCCTGTACGAGGCGGGCGCCGCGCTCGAGCGCCTCGTCGAGGACGGCCGCGGCGGCCCCGTCTGGGCCCAGGCCCCCGAGCTGGAGAAGGGCGCGCAGCGCGCCGCCACCGCGACCACGGCAGGAGGCCGGGCATGAGCCACGCAGAGCAGACCATGGACTTCGCGGAGGCGATGGAGCGCTTCGACCCCGTGCTGGGCTTCGAGGTGCACGTGGAGCTGAACACCGCCACGAAGATCTTCTCCTCGGCGCCCAACGCCTTCGGCGACGAGCCGAACACCAACGTCACCCCGCTGGACCTCGGCCTGCCCGGCACCCTGCCGGTGCTCAACCGGGAGGTCGTGGAGTACGCCGTCCGCCTGGGCGTGGCCCTGGACGCGCAGGTCGCCGAGACCTGCCGCTTCGCGCGGAAGAACTACTTCTACCCGGACACCCCGAAGAACTTCCAGACCTCCCAGTACGACGAGCCGATCGTCTTCGACGGCCACCTGGACGTGGAGCTGGAGGACGGCGAGGTCTTCCGCGTGGAGATCGAGCGCGCCCACCTCGAGGACGACGCCGGCAAGCTCACCCACGTGGGCGGCTCCGGCCGCATCCAGGGCGCCTCGAACTCGCTCGTGGACTACAACCGCGCCGGCGTGCCGCTCATCGAGATCGTCACCAAGCCGATCGTCGGGGCCGGCGCCCGCGCGCCCGAGCTGGCCCGCGCCTACGTCACCGCCATCCGGGACATCGTCAAGGCGATCGACATCTCGGACGCGCGCATGGAGCGCGGCAACGTCCGCTGCGACGCCAACGTCTCCCTCATGCCCAAGGGCGCGACGGAGTTCGGCACCCGCACCGAGACGAAGAACGTGAACTCCACGCGCGCCGTCCAGCACGCGGTCACCCACGAGATCCAGCGCCAGGCCGCGCTGCTCGCCGCGGGCGGCACCGTGACGCAGGAGACCCGCCACTGGCACGAGGACACGCGCACCACCACCTCGGGCCGCCCGAAGTCGGACGCGGACGACTACCGCTACTTCCCCGAGCCGGACCTCGTGCCCGTGCACGTGGACGCCGCCTGGGTGGAGCGCGTGCGCGCCGAGATGCCCGAGCTGCCGGCCGTGCGCAACAAGCGACTCAAGGCCGAGTGGGGCTACGCGGACGAGGAGTTCCGGGACGTCGTCAACGCCGGCGTGCTGGACGAGATCGTGGCCACGGTCGAGGCCGGCGCCTCGCCCGCGGCCGCCCGCAAGTGGTGGATGGGCGAGATCGCCCGCCTGGCCAACGTGCGCGAGACCGCCGTCGCCGAGCTGGGCGTCACCCCGGCCCACGTGGTGGAGGTCGAGGAGCTGATCGCCGCGAAGACGATCAACGACAAGATCGCCAAGCAGGTGCTCGGCCTCGTGGCCGACGGCGAGGGCACCCCGAAGGAGATCGTCGAGTCCAAGGGCCTGGCCGTGGTCTCCGACGACGGCGCGCTCACCGAGGCCGTGGACGCGGCGATCGCCGCCAACCCGGACGTGGCCGAGAAGATCCGCGGCGGCAAGATGGCCGCCGTCGGGGCCCTGATCGGCCCGGTCATGAAGGCCACCCGCGGCCAGGCCGACGCCGGCCGCGTCCGCGAGATCGTGCTGGAGCGCCTCGGCGTGAGCTGAGCCGGGCCCGGCCGAGCCGAGCCAGGCCGAGCCGGGCCGAGCCGAGCCGAGCCAGGCCGAGCCGAGCCGGGCCGAGCCGTTCGGGGCGACTTGCGGGAGGTGTTCGACGCGAACACCTCCCACAAGTCGCCCCGACTGCGTGGGGGAGGGACGCGGGGAGCGCCCGCGTCTGAGGCACGTCGCCCGGCTCTGCCGGCAGCCGGTCGGACGGTGCCGAGGGGCGGCACCTTTGAGCGGCGGAGACCGGGCAGTAGAGTCGTCCGCGTCAACGCCGACGCACCCGCCGGCGTCCCCGCGAGAGGACCTCCCCACCCCATGAAGGCCCTGTACAAGTCCGGCCCGCACGCCGGATTCGAGTTCACCGAGCGCCCCGAGCCCGAGTGCGGCGCCCACGACGTGAAGATCCGCGTGTTCACCACCGGCATCTGCGGCACCGACCTGCACATCGAGGCGTACGACGCCGCCGCGCAGGCCATGATCCAGGCGCCGATGATCCCGGGGCACGAGTTCTACGGCGAGGTCGTGGAGGTCGGCGACCTCGTGGAGCACGTCGAGGTCGGCCAGCGCGTCTCGGGCGAGGGCCACGTCGTGTGCGGGATGTGCCGCAACTGCCGCGCCGGCCGCCGCCAGATGTGCATCAACACCGTCTCCGTGGGCGTGCAGCGCGACGGCGCGTTCGCCGAGTACGTGGTGATCCCCGAGGCCAACGTGTGGGTCCACAAGGGCGAGCACGTCACCCCCGAGCTGGGTGCGATCTTCGACCCCCTGGGCAACGCCGTCCACACCGCCCTGAGCTTCCCGCTCGTGGGCGAGGACGTGCTCATCACCGGCGCCGGGCCCATCGGCCTGATGGCCATCCCGATCGCCCGCCACGCCGGCGCCCGCTACATCGCCATCACGGACGTCTCCGCGGAGCGCCTCGAGCTGGCCCGCAGCATGGGCGCGGACGCCGCGATCGACGTCTCCGCCACCCGCATCCGCGAGGCCCAGCGCGAGCTCGGCCTGGCCGAGGGGTTCGACGTCGGCCTCGAGATGTCCGGCCGCGCGAGCGCGCTCCAGGAGATGGTCGCCAACATGAACCACGGCGGCAAGATCGCCCTGCTGGGCCTGCCGGCCGAGGAGATCGCCATCGACTGGCAGAGCGTGGTCACCCACATGCTCACCATCAAGGGCATCTACGGCCGTGAGATGTTCGAGACCTGGTACGCGATGGCCGCCATGCTGCAGACCAACGCCACCCTGCGCGAGCGCGTCGAGTCCGTGGTGACCGACGTGATCGCCGCCCCCGAATGGAAGCGCGGCTTCGACGCCGCCCGCGCCGGCGCCACCGGCAAGATCGTCCTGGACTGGAGGAACCTCTGATGTACGCATTCAAGGACCAGCTGGCCGCCGAGCTCGACGAGCTGCGCGAGTCCGGCCTCTACAAGCGCGAGCGGGCCATCACCACCCCGCAGTCGGCGCACGTGAAGGCCACCGCGGCCGGTGCCGAGGACGGCGAGGCCCGCGAGGTGCTTAACTTCTGCGCCAACAACTACCTGGGCCTGGCCGACGACTCCCGCCTCATCGACTCCGCCAAGCGCGCCCTGGACGAGCGCGGCTTCGGCATGGCCTCGGTGCGCTTCATCTGCGGCACCCAGGACCGCCACCTGGAGCTCGAGCGTCGGGTGTCCCGCTTCCTGGGCACGGACGACACGATCCTGTTCTCCTCGTGCTTCGACGCCAACGCGGCCGTGTTCGAGCCGTTCTTCGGCCGCGAGGACGCCATCATCTCCGACGCCCTGAACCACGCGTCGATCATCGACGGCGTGCGCCTGTCCAAGGCCCACCGCTTCCGCTACGCCAACCGGGACATGGCCGACCTGCGCGCCCAGCTCGAGGCGACCAAGGAGCTCAACGACGGCGCCGGCGCCCGCCGGACCGTGATCGTCACCGACGGCGTGTTCTCCATGGACGGCTACCTGGCCCCCCTCGCCGAGATCTGCGACCTCGCCGACGAGTACGGCGCCCTGGTCATGGTGGACGACTCCCACGCCGTCGGCTTCATGGGGGACACCGGTGCCGGCACCCCCGAGCACGCGGGCGTCTCGGACCGGGTGGACGTCTACACGGGCACCTTCGGCAAGGCCCTCGGCGGTGCCTCCGGCGGCTACGTGGCGGCCCGTCAGGAGATCGTGGACGTGCTGCGCCAGCGCGGCCGCCCCTACCTGTTCTCCAACTCGATCGCCCCGTCCATCGTGGAGGCCACCATCACCGCGCTGGACCTGGTCGAGGACTCCGCGTCCCTGCGCGCGCAGCTGTTCGAGAACGCGGCCCTGTTCCGCCGTCGCATGACCGAGGAGGGCTTCGAGCTGCTCGAGGGCGAGCACGCGATCATCCCCGTGATGCTCCACGACGCCGCCCTGGCCGCCCGGATGGCCGACGCCATGCTCGACCAGGGCGTCTACGTCACCGCGTTCTCCTACCCGGTGGTGCCCAAGGGCCAGGCGCGCATCCGCGTGCAGCTCTCCGCCGCGCACTCCGCCGAGGACGTGGAGGCCGCCGTCGCCGCGTTCGTGGCGGCCCGCGAGGCCGTCCAGGGCTGACCCCGGCCCACCCCGCCCTCGCCCCGCATTTTGGGGTGACTTGTCGGGGGTGTTTTGCCCGAACACCCCCGACAAGTCACCTGAATCGCTCCGGTGGGGGCGCGGGCGCGGGGTCAGGGTCGGCGTCAGCCCAGGGCCGTGAGGGCCCGCGCCACCCGGGGGAGGGCCTTGCGCAGCAGCCGTCGCCACGAGCCGTTCGGCAGCCCGCCGACGAGCTCGTCCCGCGCGGCCGCGTCGTCGAGGGTCTCGAGGGCCATGGCGCCCAGCCACACGCGGGCGCGGGCCGCCTCGCCCGCGTCGACGGCGAGGCGCTCCACCTGATCCTCCCCGTGCCACAGGCTCAGATAGGCCACGTTGAGGGCGGGGTCCCACGCGCAGGCGAGGTCCCAGTCGAGCACCCCGGCCAGCTCCCAGCGGACCTCGCCGGGGGCGTCGTCGGCCGCAGGCACGGCCCGCCACCGCATGTTGTGGCCGGCGAGGTCGCCGTGCACCAACGACGGCGGCACGGGCGGCTCCTCGGTCCACGCGGTCACCGCGCGGGTCACCCGGGCCACCGCGTCGGCCCAGACGTCGGCCCCCGTCCGCGCGTCGACGTCGTCCCCGGGCCAGGCGCCCAGGCGCGGGGCGAGCCGCACCGGGATCCCGGCCACGTGCTCCGCCCGCTGCGCCGTCCACGGGCCGCGGAAGGAGAAGGGACGGCCCAGGTGCGGGGCGATCCGCGGGTCCGCTACGTCCACGGCGGCGATCTCGTCCAGGAGGCGGCGCAGCACGGCGGGGTCGCCCTCGTGCGGCGGATGCGGGCCGCCGGGCAGGTAGCGCTGCAGCACGGCGGCCCCGGTGCCGGCGGGAACCGGATCCGAGAGGGCCACCGGCACCGTCCACGCCACGCCCTGCTCGGCCAGCGCCGCGTCGAGCCCGTCCAGCAGCGCCATGCGCCGGCCCAGCTGCCGCGCCGGGTCCCGCTCGGGCGACCACCGGGCCGCCGGGGCCGCGCCGACCTCGTGGGCCCGCGTCATCCGCAGCACGCCCGTGCCCGCGCACACCAGCACCCGGTGGAACTGGCCGCCCTCCTCCACGGTGCCGGCGGACCAGTCGGCCTCGTGGAGGGCCCGGGCGTCGGCGGGGGAGACGTGGGGGCGCAGGCGCCCCAGCGCGCGGTGGACCAGCTCGAGCTCGGAGTCGACGGGGTCGGAGGCCATGCCCCCAGGGTAGGCACACGCCCGTGCCGGCCCGACGTCGGCCGTCGGCCCCGCCTGCCGCTGCGCACGCAACCCCGCACGCCGACCGCGTCGTCAGGCGGAGGCCGCATCGACGGCGGATACTGGTGAGCATGTCCCGCCCCGTCCCGCCCGCGCCGGCCTCGCCTGTTCCGACCGCCCTCCCCGCCCCGTCAGCGCGGACGGTGCACTGGGAGATCGCGATCGTCCTCGGGCTCTCGCTTGGCCGCTCGGCCGTGTACGCCGTGGTCCAGCTGATCGACAAGGCCACCCAGGCCCCGCTGGGGGACCAGACCACCGTGCTCAACCCCACGGTGGACGACCGCTGGGCCTTCGACCTCACCTACCAGCTGCTCGGCATCGCGTTCGCGCTCGTGCCGGTGCTGCTCGTGCTGCACCTGATGCACGTGCGCGGCCGGAACCCGTTCCGCACCCTCGGCCTGGACCTGCGCCGCCCCGGCCGGGACCTCGCCTGGGGCGTCGGCCTGTTCGCGGTGATCGGGCTGGGCACGCTCGGCGTCTACGCCGCCGGCCGGGCGCTCGGGCTGACGACGGCGATCGTCGCCAACGCGATGGACGAGAGCTGGTACCAGATCCCCGTGCTGCTGCTCTCGGCCCTGCGGCACTCGCTGCTCGAGGAGGTCATCGTGGGGGCCTGGCTCGTCGACCGGATCGGCTATCTGCAGCGGCTGAAGGCGGCAGGGCTGGACCGGGACCCGGTGCCCGCGGTGCAGGCCGCGCCCGCGCGCCGGACCGGGGCGCCGTCGTCGTCCTGGACCACCCCGGAGGGGCTGTTCCTGCCGACGCGCGTGGCGACGGCGCTGCTCGCGCTGGCCCTGCTGCGCGGGGCGTACCACCTGTACCAGGGCGTGGGGCCGGGCATCGGCAACGCGCTGATGGGAGTGGTGTTCGTGCTGGTGTTCCTGCGGGTGCGCCGCGTGATGCCGCTGGTGGTCGCGCACTTCCTGCTCGACGCCGTCGGGTTCGTGGGCTACCCGCTGCTGGCGCGGGCGGGCCTGCTCGGCTGAGCGGCCCGCCCGCGCCGGATGCGTCAGAGGGTGACGTCGCCCCGCGGGGTGCGGAAGGTCACCGAGACGATGCCGGGGGTGCCCGAGGGCGCCACGTACTCCACGTTGAGGTCCTCCACGTGGGCGTCCTCGCCCTCGTCACCGAGCCACTCGGCCAGGCGGTCCGGGGAGCCGGCGATGCTCAGGCGCTCGATGGAGGCCTGGGGCTCGGCGGCCTGCGAGGGGTGCATGTCCTCCTGGCCGTCGGCCCAGCGCATGATGAACGGCAGCTGCGGGTCCGCGATGGTGCCCTTGATGCCGATCTGACGCCAGGACAGCTCGCGGCCGTCCGGGAAGCGACGGTTGCCGGGGACGGCCTCGCGGCCGAGGCGGCGCTCGAAGCGGCCGATGTCCGTGGTGGACACGGCCCAGCTCATCCAGCCGCCGCCCTGCTCGGAGCGGGCGCGGACCAGCTGGCCGAACGGCGCGCTGAGGGAGGCGGGGTGGTCGAGGGCCTCGACGACCTCCAGGTACTGCCCGCCCGCCATGGGGAACAGGGCGTTCTGCGTGCCGAAGCGGGGGTGGATGCCGCCCTTGATGCGCTCGACGCCCAGTGCCTCGGCGATGCGGGCGACGGTGGCGTCCAGGCCCTCGGGGCCGGCGGCGTAGGACACGTGGTCCATGCGACAGGAGTTCACTGCGCTGTTCCTCTCCGTTCCCCCGGTGCTCCGGGGGGTTGACCTGGGTGCGAGCTGCGGGGATCGGCCGGCCCTTGACGCGCCGGGTGTCCCCGTGCCGGAAGCGTATCCGCGTGTGACACGGGTGACGAAATCGTGGCGGAGCGGACGGCTACACTCGGTCATACGGTCACGAGAGCCAGCAACAGGCCCCGGCATGCTGGCCGGCAACCCTCCTTCCGCGGTGGGGTGCCCCGGGTGACGACCAGGCCGGTCCCGCACGGGCGCCGGCAAGCGCGGGCCGCTCCCACGGCCCCTCTCGACGGCGCCGGGTCATCTCCGGCACCTCGACGACGCCGGTTCCCGGATCGACACGTCGGCCGCCGGGCGGGGCGGTTCGGGTCCGGCCCCTGAACCCTTCAGGAGGGTCCGCCATGACCGACCAGACCACCCCGACCCCCGACGCCTGGGGCTTCTCCACCGCCCAGGTCCACGCGGGCGCCGCGCCCGGTCAGCACGCCTTCGGTGCGACCGCCCTGCCGATCTTCCAGACCACCTCCTTCGACTTCCCGTCCGCCCAGGTGGCCGCGGACCGGTTCGCCCTCAAGGACCTCGACCCGCTCTACACCCGCATCGGCAACCCGACGCAGGGCCCGGTGGAGGAGAAAATCGCCGCGCTCGAGGGCGGTGTCGGCGCGCTGCTGCTGGCCTCCGGTCAGGCGGCGACGACGTTCGCGATCCTCAACCTCGCCGGCGCCGGCGACCACGTGGTCGCCTCGGCCAGCCTCTACGGCGGCACGCAGAACCTGTTCAAGCACACCCTCGCCAAGGTCGGCGTCGAGACGACGTTCGTGACCGACCCGGACGACCTCGAGTCCTGGCGCGCCGCCGTCCGGCCGAACACCAAGGCGTTCTTCGGCGAGACCCTCGGCAACCCCCGTGGGGACGTGCTGGACGTGCGCGCCGTCGCCGACGCCGCCCACGAGGCCGGCGTGCCGCTGATCGTGGACAACACGCTGGCCACCCCCTACCTGCTGCGCCCGATCGAGCACGGGGCCGACGTCGTCACCCACTCCGCCACGAAGTACCTCGGCGGGCACGCCGCGGCCATCGCGGGCGTGATCGTCGACGCCGGCACGTTCGACTACGCGCAGCACGCCGAGCGCTTCCCCGGCTTCAACGAGCCGGACGAGTCGTACCACGGGCTCGTCTACGCGCGGGACCTCGGGGTGGGCTCGCCGCTCGGCGCCAACCTGGCCTTCATCCTCAAGGCGCGCGTGCAGCTGCTGCGCGACTACGGCTCCGCGATCTCCCCGTTCAACGCCTTCCTGGTGAACCTCGGCCTGGAGACCCTGTCCCTGCGCATGGAGCGGCAGGTGGCCAACGCGGCCGCGGTGGCGCGCTGGCTGGAGGGTCGCGACGACGTCGAGAAGGTGGTCTACGCCGGCCTGGAGTCCAGCCCCTGGCACGAGCGCGCCCAGCGCTACCTGCCGAAGGGCGCGGGCGCGTTCGTCTCCTTCGAGATCGCCGGCGGCCGCGAGGCCGGGGCCGCGTTCGTGGACGGACTCACCCTGCACCACCACGTGGCCAACATCGGCGACGTCCGCTCGCTCGTGGTGCACCCGGCCTCCACCACCCACTCCCAGCTCACCGACGACGAGCAGCGCGCCGCCGGCGTCACCCCTGGCCTGGTGCGGCTCTCGCTCGGCGTGGAGGACCTCGAGGACATCCTCGCCGACCTCGAGCGCGGTTTCGCGGCGGCGGCCTCGGCGGGGGAGCGGGAGTGACGGCCACCGTGAGCCGGCCGCCCCGCGCGGCCCTGCCCGAGGGCGGCCGCCACCGGCTGCGGATCGGGGAGCTGCGCACGGAGACCGGCGGGGTGCTCCCGGACGTCGAGCTCGCCTACGAGACGTGGGGCGAGCTGGATGCCAACGGCTCCAACGCCGTGCTCGTCCTGCACGCGCTCACGGGCGACTCCCACGTCGCCGCGCACGCCGCCGACCCGACACCGGGCTGGTGGGACGCCCTCGTGGGGCCCGGCCGCGCCGTGGACACGGACCGGTGGTTCGTCGTCGCCCCGAACATGGTGGGCGGCTGCCACGGCTCCACCGGCCCGTCCTCGCCGGCCGCCGACGGCCGCCCGTGGGGCTCGCGCTTCCCGTTCCTGACCCTGCGGGACGCGGTGGAGGCCGAGCGGCGCCTCGCCGACCACCTCGGCGTCGGCGCGTGGCAGGCCGTCATCGGCGGGTCGATGGGCGGCGCCCGGGCCCTCGAGTGGGCGGCGACGCACCCCGAGCGCGTGGCCGGCGTCGGCGTGCTGGCGGCGACCGCCCGCTCCTCCGCGGACCAGATCGCGTGGGGGCAGGCACAGACCGCGGCGATCCGCCTCGACCCGGGGTTCCTCGGTGGGGACTACTACGAGGGCGCGGGCCCGGCGGCCGGGCTCGGGATCGCCCGCCGCATCGCGCACACCACCTACCGCACCGCCGGCGAGCTGGAGCACCGCTTCGGTCGGAGCCCGCAGGTTGCCGAGGACCCGTTCGGCGCCGTCGTCGGGGTGCCCGGCGGGCGCGGGCGCTACGCCGTGGAGTCCTACCTGGACCACCAGGCCACCAAGCTCACCGGCCGGTTCGACGCGAACTCCTACCTGCTGCTCACCGAGGCCCTGATGGGCCACGACGTCGGCCGCGGGCGCGGCGGCGTGGAGGCGGCGCTCGCGGGGTACCGGGGCCGGGCGTTCGTGGCGGCCGTGGACAGCGACCGGCTGTACCTGCCCGCCGAGTCCCAGGCGCTTGCCGCGGTACTGCCGGCGCGGCCGCCCGTGCACACGATCGTCTCGCCGATCGGCCATGACGGGTTCCTCACCGAGTACGGCCAGGTGGCCGACGCCCTGCGCGACTCCCTCGCGCTCTGACCCCGCCCACCCCGCTGGACTTTCGCTCGGGAAATCGTCGCTACGCGACCGTTTCGCCGCCATGGTGACGACGATTTCCCGAACGAAAACGCCGGTGGGGGCGGGGCGCCGGGGGTGTCGGGAGGGGCTCAGCGCGCGACGACGTCGAGCGGCTCCGTGGGGTCCGAACCGTGGGGCATCTCGGCCCCGAACAGCGGCGCGGGCACCGGGCGCTTGGCGCTGACCCCGTCGCCCGAGGAGACGCCGCGGATGCGCCGGACCACCCACGGGGCCAGGTGGGTGCGCGCCCACGCCGCGTCCGACGCGCGGGCCTGACGCCATGTGCGCGGCGCGGCCGGCTCCGGGCGCAGCGGCTCGAGGCCGTGCGGCACGGCGAGGGTGTCCAGCACCATCGCGGCGATCGTGTGGTGGCCCGTGGCGGAGAAGTGCAGCCGGTCCTCGGCCCACATCTCCCGGCGGGCGAGCTCCTTGAGGGACCACATGTCCGCCACCAGGGCGTCGTGGCGCAGCGCGACGGTGCGCACGTTCTCGTTGTAGATCGCCACGGTGCCGCGGATGCGCCCCAGCACAGGGGTGTCCTTGGTGTCCGTGGCGTTGAACAGCAGCACGGTGGCCCCGTCCGCGGAGAGGCGCTCGACGACGGCGTCCAGCCGGACCGCGACGTCGTCCGGGTCGGCGCGGCGCAGGATGTCGTTGCCGCCGGCGCACACGCTGATGAGGTCCGGGCGCAGGGCGAGCGCGGGCTCCACCTGGTCCGCGGCGATCTGGTCCAGCAGCTTCCCCCGCACGGCGAGGTTCGCGTAGGCCAGGTCCTCGCCGTCCGGGGTGCGGCGCGCGAGCTCCTCGGCGGCGCGGTCGGCCCAGCCGCGGTGGTAGCCGGGGCGGTCTGGGTCCGGGTCGCCGATGCCCTCCGTGAAGGAGTCGCCGATCGCCACGTAGCGCCGCCACGGGTGGGCGGCGGTCTCGGCGCGCGTCACGACGTCCGCCGGCGGCTCGGCCTCGGCGGCGGCGGGGTGCTGCGGGGCGGATTCCTGCTGGTTACTCACGAGTCGTAGTCTGGAGGCGCCGCCGTCGTCGGTCAACCGGCCCTGCCGGCCCCGGCCACCCCCGCCGGTGCTTTCGCTCGGGAAATCGTCGCCATCGGGCGATTCAGCCCGCATGGTGACGACGATTTCCCGAGCGAAAGCGGGGGTGGCTAGCCTGGCGCGGTGAACAACGACACGGCGAACACCGCACCGTCCTCCGAGACCGCCCCCTTCACCGTCCGCTGGTCGCGCCCCGAGGGCGAGCGCACCGAGGACCTGCTGATCCTGCTGCACGGCTACGGCGCCAACGAGGATGACCTGTTCGGCCTCGTCCCGCACCTGCCCGAGCGCTTCACCGTGGCCGCCGTGCGCGCCCCGATGACGCTGCAGCCCGGCGGCTACGCCTGGTTCCCGCTCTCCCAGGACCCGGTCACCGGCGAGATCGGCTCCGACGCCGCGTCCGTCCGGACCGCGATCGAGGACCTGCACGCGTGGGTCGGCTCGGTGCGGGAGGGCTTCCGCACCGTCTCCCTGCTCGGCTTCTCGCAGGGCATGGCCCTGGCGACGTCGCTGCTGCGCCTGGACCCGACCGCCTACGCCGCCACCGTGGCGCTATCCGGGTTCGTGGTGGACCCGACCCGCGAGGAGTCCGGCCTGGCCGGCCTCTTCGACGGCGACGACGAGGTCGCCCGCGTCCGCCCCAAGGTGTTCTGGGGCCGCGGCCAGGACGACCCGATCATCTCCGAGGCCCGCGTCGAGGCCTCGCACGCCTGGCTCAACGCGCACGTGGACCTGATGAAGATCGTCTACGCGGGCCTGCCGCACGCGATCAACCAGCAGGAGCTGGGCCACGTGAAGGAGTACCTCGAGCACATGGTGCGCTGAGGACGCCTGCGCTCAGTCGGCGGAACCGGCCTCGATCACCACGGCCTCGCCGTGGAACTCCACCACGTCCCCGTCCTTGAGCTGGGCCCCGCGGCGGGTCTCCACGGCGCCGTTGACGGTCACCAGGCCGTCCTGGACCACGTCCCGGGCCATGGCGCCGTCCTCCACGAGGGCGGCGAGCTTGAGGGCCTGCCCCAGGCGGATGGAGGCGTCGCGGATGGGCAGGGGACGGGCGTCGGCGGGGGTCGTCTCGGTCATGGTGTCCATCATGGCCGGTAGGCTGGTCGGGATCGACCGGCGCGCCGCGCCGGAACGGGCCCGACGCCGCCAGGCGGACGGGCGCCGTCGTCGTCGTGATCCCCTCCCGCCCCGCCGATGAGTACGGAAGTGATGCCCCCATGGCTGCCAAGTCCCCGCTGGACAACGTCATCAACCTCGCCAAGCGCCGAGGCTTCGTGTTCCAGGCCGGTGAGATCTACGGCGGCTCCCGCTCCGCATGGGACTACGGGCCCCTCGGCGTGGAGCTGAAGGAGAACATCAAGGCCGAGTGGTGGAAGACCTTCGTGCGCTCCCGCGAGGACATGGTGGGCCTGGACTCCTCCATCATCCTGCCGCGCGCCGTGTGGGAGGCCTCCGGCCACGTGGAGACCTTCACGGACCCGCTCGTCGAGTGCACCCAGTGCCACAAGCGCCACCGCCAGGACCACCTGCTCGAGGCCTTCGAGGCCAAGAAGGGCCGCCGGTCCGCGTCGATGGACGAGATCGTCTGCCCGGACTGCGGCACCAAGGGCGCCTGGACCGAGCCCCAGATGTTCTCCGGCCTCGTCAAGACGTTCCTCGGCCCCGTGGACAACGAGGAGGGGCTGCACTACATGCGCCCCGAGACCGCCCAGGGCATCTTCGTGAACTTCCTCAACGTGCTCGGCGCGTCCCGCAAGAAGCCGCCGTTCGGCATCGGCCAGATCGGCAAGGCGTTCCGCAACGAGATCACCCCCGGCAACTTCATCTTCCGCACCCGCGAGTTCGAGCAGATGGAGATCGAGTACTTCGTGCCGCCGGCCGAGGCCAAGCAGCACTTCGACACCTGGGTGGAGGCGTGCTGGGACTGGTTCATCGACCTGGGCATCGACCCGGAGAACCTGCGCCGCCTGGACGTGCCCGAGGAGGAGCGCGCCCACTACTCGGACGGCACCATCGACCTGGAGTACCGCTTCGGCTTCGGCGGCGGGGACGGCTGGGGCGAGCTCATGGGCGTCGCCAACCGCACGGACTACGACCTCGGCCGCCACACCGAGCACTCCGGCACGAAGATGCAGTACTTCGACCAGGCCAACAACGAGCACTACACGCCCTACGTGATCGAGCCGTCCTTCGGCCTGACGCGCGCCATGATGGCCTTCCTCGTGGACGCCTACGCCGAGGACGAGGCCCCCAACGCCAAGGGCGGCACGGACGTGCGCACGGTGCTGAAGCTGGACCCGCGCCTGGCCCCGGTCAAGGCCGCCGTGCTCCCGCTGTCCAAGAAGCCGGAGCTGCAGCCGGCCACGCAGGCGCTCGCCGCCGAGCTGCGCGCGCTGTGGAACATCGAGACGGACGACTCCGGCGCCATCGGCCGCCGCTACCGCCGCCAGGACGAGATCGGCACGCCGTTCTGCATCACCGTGGACTTCGACACCCTCGAGGACCAGGCCGTGACCATCCGCGAGCGGGACACCATGTCCCAGGAGCGCGTGGCCCTGACCCAGGTGAAGTCCTACCTGCTGGAGCGCCTGGTCAAGTGAGCGGCGCATACGACGACGACGCCGGCGCGCTGTTCGACTCCGCCGCGGTGAGCGGCGGCGAGGTCGTGCTGCGGCCGTGGCGCGCCGGGGACGACCTGGCTCTGCTGCAGGTGTGGGGCGACCCCGCCAACGTGCAGCAGCACCAGGACCGCGCGATGCTCGCCGAGGACGCCGAGCGGCCCTGGCGCCGCGCGCTCGTGGCCGAGGACGCCGGCGTCCCGGTGGCGGCCGGCGTCGTCTACGCCTCGTCGCTGCACCCGCAGCGGCTGTGGCTGTACGTCGAGACCGCGGCCACCGAGCGGCGCCGCGGCTTCGGCCGGGCGCTCGTGGCGGCCCTGCGGGGGCTCGCCGCACAGGCGCACGCCGCCGGCGCCATCCCGACGACGGCGCTGAAGGCCCGGTTCGCCAAGGACGCCCTGGTGCCCGGCACGGCCGGGGAGGAGGGCGTGGACACCGAGGCGGTGCGCGCCCAGACCGCCGCCCTGGCCGCCGGCACCGAGGCCTTCCTCGCCGCCGAGGGGTTCACCCCCGTGCAGCGCTCGCGCCGCGTGGCCGTGGCCCCCGGGGCCATCGGGCTGCCGGACGTGCGCGACGAGGACCGGCCGGACGGCGTCGTCCTGGAGGAGGCCTCCACGGGCTCGGTCGAGCTGACCCAGGCGGTGGCCGCGTTCTACGACGCCGTGCACGCCTGGGACCCCTCCGCCATGAGCGTGGGCGCCGCCCAGCAGCTGCTGCTGGGCCCGGCCACCGGGGCCTCGGGTGCCGTCGTGCTCCGGGACGCCCCGAAGGCCGAGGGCGGGCGCATCCGCGCATTCGCGGTGTCCTACACGCCCGAGCGCCAGGACGCCCCGGCGGACGTGCTTGTGGGCTGGGACCCGGAGCTGTCCGAGGAGGACGCGCTGCAGTCCGTGGCGGACCTGCTCGCCCTCCTCGTGGCCCAGCACCCCGTGCAGGTCGAGGTGGACGAGGCCATGGCCCCGCTCGAGCGGATCGTGGACGGGCTGATCGGCGGCAACGCCGCGCGCACGCTCGTGGACACGTATGTGTTCGTCGACGACGCCGCCTGACCCCGACGATGCGGGCCTCGGCGAGGGCCCCGCTCCCGGCGACGACGCCGCCCGCCTCCGTGCGCTGCGGCGCGCCGTGCTCCTGGTGGGGAGGTCGACGACGACTAGGGCATGTCTGACAATCGTTTTGACCATGCGAGCACAGCATTCAGGACCACAGCGGCCCTGTAGATGATCGCGTACTTGTCATACCGGGTCGCCAGACCCCGCCACTGCTTCAGGTGAGCGTACTGACGCTCGATGACGTTGCGGCCCTTGTAGGCGTCCGCGTCGAGGCTGACGGGGCGCCCGCCGCGGGCACCGCGCCGTCTGCGGTGGCCCTGCTGGTCGGCCGGTTCGGGGATGACCGCTTTGATCCGGCGGGCGCGTAGGTGGGTGCGGATCGCCTTCGAGGAGTCCGCCTTGTCGCCCAGCACGGCCTCCGGGCGGGTGCGAGGCCGGCCTGCAGGCCGTGCCACACGCAGTTGCCCCAGTAGGGGCAGCAGCATCGGGGAGTCTCCTGCTTGGCCGGGGGTGATCAGGCTGACCAGCGGCAGCCTGGTCCCGTCCACAAGCTGATGGATCTTCGTGCTCAACCCGCCCCGGGAGCGCCCGATGCCGTGATCGGTCGGCTCTTCACGCGGATTCTTCTCTTCACGCGGATTCTTGTAGTTCGACCCAGCCCCCTGTGTGGCGGGTGATGTTCGTGGCGTGCTGGTGGGCGCGGGCGATCGTGGAGTCCACCGAGACCGACCAGTCGATCAGACCTTCGGCGTCAGCTGCGGCGGTCAGCGTGGCCAGCACCGTGTCCCAGGTGCCTTTTTCGGCCAGGCGCCGATGCCAGGTCCACACGGTCTGCCAGGGCCCGTAGACCTCGGGCAGATCCCTCCAAGCGATTCCGCACCGGTACCGGTAGATGATCGCCTCCACCATGGCGCGGGCATCGGCGAAGGCCTGCCGGCGCGGCCGGTCCGGGCTGGGAGCATCGGGGCGATCAGCTCCCATTGGGCATCGGAGAGGACCTGGAACCGGGACATGCCCCCAGGGTCTCAGCTGACCCGTGGATCCATTCTCAGACACGCCCTAGACCAACTTGCCGCCGCTCCGGTCAACTGGGCTGCCCCCGTTTCGTAGGTCCAGTCGTTATGAGAGTCGTCCTGTTGCCCGCGGTCGCGGGCAGGGAGACTGGTCAGATCATGACGAACAGCAGGAAGCGTCACACCCCGGAGCAGGTCGTCCGTAAGCTCGGGCAGGCCGACAGGATGCTCGCCGATGGTCAGGACGTCGCGGCGGTGTGCCGGGAGCTCGGGGTGTCCGAGCAGACGTACTACCGGTGGCGGAACCAGTACGGCGGCCTCAAGGCCGACGACGCAAAGCGCCTGAAGGAGCTGGAGAAGCAGAACGCGACCCTGAAGCGTCTGCTCGCGGAAGCGGAGCTGGAGAAGGCCGCGCTCAAGGAGCTGGCTGAGGGAAACTTCTAAGCCCGGACAGGCGCCGCGCCGCCGTCGATCACCTCAAGCGCAAGTTGCGGGTGAGCGAACGGATGGCGTGCCGTCTGGTCGGGCTGAGCCGCTCCGCGTACCGGCGACCGCTCAAGGGCGACACGGTCGCGGACCCGGATCGGGCGCTCAGGCAGTGGCTGCGCGCCTGGGCGAAGGACCATCCCCGCTACGGGTATCGGCGGGCGTATCACGACGCCCGCGCCGAGGGGTGGGTGGTGAACCACAAGAAGATCCAACGCCTGTGGCGTGACGAAGGGCTCCGGGTCCCGCAGCGGCGTCGACGCAAGCGCGTCGGGTCCTCGACCGTCGACGCGCCGACGGCGGACGCGCCGAACGTGGTGTGGGCGGTGGACTTCCAGTTCGACGCCGACGAGCACGGACGACCGATCAAGATCTGCTCGATCGTCGACGAACACACCCGGGAGTGCATCGGCGACCTCGTGGAGCGCTCGATTACCGCCGACCGACTCACCGCCCACCTCGAGGACCTCGTCGCCGCCCGGGGCGCCCCGGCGGTGCTCAGGTCGGACAACGGGCCGGAGTTCATCTGGGCTGCCCCCGTTTCGTAGGTCCAGTCGTTATGAGAGTCGTCCTGTTGCCCGCGGTCGCGGGCAGGGAGACTGGTCAGATCATGACGAACAGCAGGAAGCGTCACACCCCGGAGCAGGTCGTCCGTAAGCTCGGGCAGGCCGACAGGATGCTCGCCGATGGTCAGGACGTCGCGGCGGTGTGCCGGGAGCTCGGGGTGTCCGAGCAGACGTACTACCGGTGGCGGAACCAGTACGGCGGCCTCAAGGCCGACGACGCAAAGCGCCTGAAGGAGCTGGAGAAGCAGAACGCGACCCTGAAGCGTCTGCTCGCGGAAGCGGAGCTGGAGAAGGCCGCGCTCAAGGAGCTGGCTGAGGGAAACTTCTAAGCCCGGACAGGCGCCGCGCCGCCGTCGATCACCTCAAGCGCAAGTTGCGGGTGAGCGAACGGATGGCGTGCCGTCTGGTCGGGCTGAGCCGCTCCGCGTACCGGCGACCGCTCAAGGGCGACACGGTCGCGGACCCGGATCGGGCGCTCAGGCAGTGGCTGCGCGCCTGGGCGAAGGACCATCCCCGCTACGGGTATCGGCGGGCGTATCACGACGCCCGCGCCGAGGGGTGGGTGGTGAACCACAAGAAGATCCAACGCCTGTGGCGTGACGAAGGGCTCCGGGTCCCGCAGCGGCGTCGACGCAAGCGCGTCGGGTCCTCGACCGTCGACGCGCCGACGGCGGACGCGCCGAACGTGGTGTGGGCGGTGGACTTCCAGTTCGACGCCGACGAGCACGGACGACCGATCAAGATCTGCTCGATCGTCGACGAACACACCCGGGAGTGCATCGGCGACCTCGTGGAGCGCTCGATTACCGCCGACCGACTCACCGCCCACCTCGAGGACCTCGTCGCCGCCCGGGGCGCCCCGGCGGTGCTCAGGTCGGACAACGGGCCGGAGTTCATCAGCGAGGCGATGGCCGACTGGGCCGGCACCCGCACCGGCCTGTCCTACATCCCTCCGGGCTCGCCGTGGCGCAACGGGTACGTCGAGTCGTTCAACAGCCGGATCCGCGACGAGTGCCTCAACATCAACAGCTTCTACTCGCTGCTGCACGCACAGGTCATCATCGGCGACTGGAAGGACGAGTACAACCACCACCGCCGGCACTCCTCGCTCGGCTACCTAACCCCAGCCGAGTACGCTCGGCAGTGCACCCATCAAATGGAAACCGACGACTCACAGAACGTCCGGACCGAATGAAGGGGGCGGCTCACATCAGCGAGGCGATGGCCGACTGGGCCGGCACCCGCACCGGCCTGTCCTACATCCCTCCGGGCTCGCCGTGGCGCAACGGGTACGTCGAGTCGTTCAACAGCCGGATCCGCGACGAGTGCCTCAACATCAACAGCTTCTACTCGCTGCTGCACGCACAGGTCATCATCGGCGACTGGAAGGACGAGTACAACCACCACCGCCGGCACTCCTCGCTCGGCTACCTAACCCCAGCCGAGTACGCTCGGCAGTGCACCCATCAAATGGAAACCGACGACTCACAGAACGTCCGGACCGAATGAAGGGGGCGGCTCACAACGACTCTGGGGGCACGGTAGGCAGTGTCTACGAGTACGCGGCTCTCACCTACAAGCCCGCTCCACGCCCCGGCGAGAATCCCGCCGCAGTGACTGACGAGCATCTACGTCACGCAATCGAGCACGTCCAAGCCGACGCCTGACCCTAGGTGTATGAGGGCCAGACGTTGGTGACGCCAGCACGGAGCCGAGATGCTGGGGGATGTCCGCCCGCTCCACTATGGGGGCGGTGGTAGTTGTAGTGGATATTCCAGATTCCGATCGCGGTGTCGCGGGCTTCTTCGCTCTCGAACTCTCGGGCGTATAGCAGTTCCTCGGCCAGGATTCGCTGGTAGCGCTCCACCTTCCCGTTGTGTCGGGGCGTGTAGGGCCTGGTCTTCTGGTGTCGCGTGCGGTTGCCGACGATTCGAGCGAAGTCGGCCGAGCGGTAGCACGCACCGTTATCGGTGATGACGCGGTGGATGTGCGAGATCCCGTGAGCGGCGAACCAGGCCTTAGCTCGGGCGAGGAACGCTGCCGCCGTGGGTCCCTTCTCGTCGGTCAGCGGCTCGGTGTACGAGAGTCGGGAGAATCCGTCGACGGCGGAGTGCAGGTAGGTGTACCCCCGCTTCGCCCCAGCTGACTTCGCGCGACCCGCAGTCCTAGCCTGGTCGCTGTTGCGCCCATGAATGCGCCAGCCGCCACCGTCAGGGATTCGGCCGACCTTCTTCACGTCGAGGTGCACCATATGGCCGGGCCAGCGGGCGGTGATCTTCCCTGGCTTGCGATTGGTGTCGCCGCCAGGGTCGATGAACCGGCGTCGGCCAAGGCCGAGCCGGCTCAGGTGTCGGCTGACGGTACGCCGGTTGATCCTGACGTCCAGCTCGGCGAGCTCGTAGGCAATGCGCTGGGCGGACCACTTGTGCTCTCGCCGCCAGACCTCGATCTGTTGGATGACACAGGCGGCTGTCGCGGTACTGCTGTGGTGGGGCGTCGAAGCACGGTCTTGGAGCCCGGCTTCGCCATGGCGTCTCCACCGGTTGACCCACTTCGAAGCGCACGCGCGTGAGATGCCCATCTCGGCAGCTACGTGCGCGATCGGCCGGGTCAGGCACCGATTCACGAGCCGGCGTCGACCTTCAAGGCTCAACGGAGCATTAGCGTGCGTCACTTGGCAGCCTCCACATTCCGTACCCGCGGGGCGATCATGCGCAGCGTGGGCAGCATCACGAGGAGTGCGAGAGCGGTCAGCGCGGTCGCTGCCCACACGGGACCAAGGTTGCTCGAGCTCTCGAGCGCTACCGCTCCGAGCGCCGGACCAGCAGCGGCCCCGATGTTGAGAGCGGCAGTCGCGTAGGAACCACCCATGGTGGGCGCTTCCGATGCTGCGTAGAGCACTCGAGCGATCATGGTGCTTCCCACAGCGAATGCCAGCATTCCCAGCAGGAACACCAGGACGAGCAGCGGCACGGAGTGCCCAGCAAGCACCGCGAGCAACAGCCACCCAACTAACAGGAGCGGCGCGGCCACAACGAGGAGCGTTCGCGGGTGCTGGTCAGACAGTCGCCCGGCAATGCTGACTCCCATGAAGGACCCGATGCCGAACAACACCAGAGCCACCGGTACCCACACCTGGCCCAGACCCGCTGTCCCGGTCACGACCGGCGCGAGGAACGTAAACGCGGCGAAAGTCCCGCCATTGACCAGCGCAGCGAGCAGCATCGCCGTGAAAAGACGGGGCACGCGGAGCTGCGCCAACTCGAAGGCGAGAGACAGGCCATCGTTGGCTTCGTCCTGCGTGTCTCTCGGCTGTGGACGGATCCCGGTGAGGATGCCGATTGCAGCAGGAACGCACAGGAAGGCTACCGCCCAGAACGTGGCCCGCCATCCCAGCGCCGTGCCAAGTAGAGCCCCCGCGGGAACACCGGCGACCATGGCGATCGTGGTGCCCGAGAGGAGGATGGCAAGAGCGCGGCCCTTCCGGCTGGGGGCCACGAGGCGGGTCGCGGTGCTGAGTGCAACGGCCAGGAACCCGGCGTTAGCAACCGCAGCAACCACACGAGTTGCGAACAGCACGGAGAAGGTCTCGGCAGTGGCGGCGACGACGTGACAGGCAGCGAAGATGACCACGCACCCGAGCAAGGTGGTCCGGGCGGGCCACCGACGGGTGAGAGCTGCCATGGCGGGCGCACCGAGAATCATCCCGACCGCAAAGGCAGAGGTGAGTAACCCAGCTGTGCCGACAGAGACACCGACACTGGCGGCGATGTCTGGCACGAGGCCAGCAAGCATGAACTCAGATGTGCCCATGGCAAAGACAGCCAGGGCAAGCAGGTAGAGGGCGAAGGGCATGGAGGGCTCCGAGGAACGAGAACGAAAAGCGGGAAACGTCTCGTCACCACGGCCAGCGCCCAGGGAGCTGCCCAAGAGCCCGCTCAGCGCACAGGCGCAGGCGGCGGGTTAAGGACTCAGGAGGTCTGGGGGCTGACGGTGTGACCGAAAGCCCCCTGAGTGTCTGATTCAGGGCACGCCATGCTCCTCACCCTACCGACGCTCCCTCAACACTGCACATCCTTTGCGCGCGCCGCGGCATCGTCATCAACGTCCTGCCCCGCAACACCTAGGTACGAAAAGACCCCTACCCGCAATGGGTGGGGGTCTTTTTCGTCTCCGCCTCAGGGGCAGGCAAGAGGTGGGGAGGGGGTCAGCGGCGCTTACTGGCGCTCCGGTAGGCGCTCACCACGTCGGCGTGAATCCGGCCACGGTCCTTCACGTCGTAGCCGTTCTCCTTGGCCCAGGCGCGGATAGCGGCGGTTTCGCCCTTCGTGCCTGAGGAGGAGCCGGTAGACACGCGGCCCAGACGACGGGCCTTCTTGGTGAACTCTGAGAGCGCCTCCTCATAGTCGGCGACGATCTTCTCCAGACGGTCCGCGTTCTCATCGCCCAGATCGATCATGTATGCCTGATCCCGGACGTAGAACGTCACAGGCGTAGCCGGGGTGATCTTGTCCAGATCGTCGACGAGGGTCTTGATCTCAGCCAATGGGGGCTCCTTAGTAGGGGGCAGGATTGCTTTAGGGGGAGGCTATCACTAAATGGGCGTCCTGGCGGTCTGTCTAGGTAACAGACCGATTGAAGGAGGCGACATGCCGAGTATGGAGATAGGCCCTGATGGGTCCATGAGACGGGCACAACGTCGGACGTTCGACGGCGCTTGGAAGGCTAAGCGGGCGCGCATCCTCAAAGACCAGAGTCATTGCTACATCTGCGGCTCTGCGGTGGATACGTCTGTACCTGGCACTGATCCTCATGGGCCGAGTGTGGATCACCTGATCCCGGTCTCTCAGGGAGGAACGGACGATCCCGAGAACCTCATCTTGACCCATCTCGCGTGCAACATGCGGCGCGGCACGAAGGACATTGATGAGGTTCGGCACACGCCGCAATCGCGTGTGTGGTGAGCGATGCCATCCGATCAGGCGTGAGGCACATGAAGAGCGCGTTGGGTGAACCTCAGAAGCCCTAGAAGCCTCTGTAAGCGCCTCTAACGTCTTAGAGGTACATCTCACGCTCAGAGAGGCTCTCAGGGCTTCTGGGGGGCCTTTTTAGGCCGTAGGGGGTCAACCCCTCCCCCGAACTCCCAGGAAATGCCCAGGGTGTTCGGAAATATCTCCCCAGGAGAAAATTGACCGCTAAAAGACCCCGAATCCCCAGTCGCGTAGGGCCCACTCCTGCGCCTGGACGCTGTGCTGGTGAAATGCCTTGATGTCTTCCGCCCATTGCCCCCTAGCGTGGTCACCCGTGACCGCATCGGGCCTCAAGGGTGTGCCGGTTATCAAGTCACGGGCGTCGAACGTCATGCGCGTCAACTCACCTACCAGGGTACGAAACTCTCTCCCCGTATGGCCGAGGATCTCCCACTCCAATTCGCCAGACTCCGGCGCGGGCCGATCCGTCTTGCTGACTGCTACGCAGAGTTTACGCATGAGAGGCACCGCCTCTGAGATGCGGGACAACATCTGCTCCTCTTCCGAACCACGCTCAGCGGCCCGTAGAAGGATCTGCGACTCCGCCCGCATGGAGTCCAGGTGCGGGATGTTTTCATCGGCGGTCACGGGAGAGTAGCCGCCTTCACTGACAGGGGCCCGAAGCAGAGACAGTGCCCGAGAGATCGTGTCAAGTGAATCAACCGTGGGACGTAGGCGCGTCCACTCAAGAGACTCGGCGCTGAGAGCATTGGAGCGTTTCGCTTCCTCCACAGAATCAGCGGCCCGGAGTGCAGACTCCTCAGCGGCATCAGCTGATCTTTTTGAATGCTTGGTCGCCCGTATCGAAACAATTATTGCAATGACAGCGGCGCACGCACTAGCCCCTGAAAACAAATTCTGCAACACCGAAGCATCCATCACATTCTCGCTTTCGCTAGGAGTCGCCATGCCCGAAAAATCTACCGTCTCCGAAGCCGTCTCCTCCGGGGACCGCCGCACCGCCCTCGTTGCTCTCCGGGACGCACTGGCGGCGGACATCGACAACCCGGAGACCCTGCCGCGAGACCGCGCGGCCATCGTCAAGCAACTGCAATCCGTCCTCTCTCAGATAGAGGACATCACCGCCCCGGAGTCCGAGACCGTCACGCCTCTTGAGGCGGCACGACGACGACGGGAGACCCGCACAGCCTAAGTGAAGCGTCCTGGGTTTCGTTCCGTGGTTAGACGGTCGCGGGCGCGGTCGTCGGGGTGTGAGTGTAGGCCGCTTCGACGACGCCCCTCTGCTGACGACGGACACGGTCCGGGTGTGGCGGCGCTGATACCTGGTAGCCACGCCACCCCCGGTCTGTGACCGGGGGTTCTTCGTTGGGCCGCTAGATGTACTGACTGGAGACGTTGATCGGAGCCTGTACCCCTTGTAGAGATGCAGCGAAGATTTCACACGACGCGCGGCCAAGAGTTCACAAACATGGGCTGCCCCCGTTTCGTAGGTCCAGTCGTTATGAGAGTCGTCCTGTTGCCCGCGGTCGCGGGCAGGGAGACTGGTCAGATCATGACGAACAGCAGGAAGCGTCACACCCCGGAGCAGGTCGTCCGTAAGCTCGGGCAGGCCGACAGGATGCTCGCCGATGGTCAGGACGTCGCGGCGGTGTGCCGGGAGCTCGGGGTGTCCGAGCAGACGTACTACCGGTGGCGGAACCAGTACGGCGGCCTCAAGGCCGACGACGCAAAGCGCCTGAAGGAGCTGGAGAAGCAGAACGCGACCCTGAAGCGTCTGCTCGCGGAAGCGGAGCTGGAGAAGGCCGCGCTCAAGGAGCTGGCTGAGGGAAACTTCTAAGCCCGGACAGGCGCCGCGCCGCCGTCGATCACCTCAAGCGCAAGTTGCGGGTGAGCGAACGGATGGCGTGCCGTCTGGTCGGGCTGAGCCGCTCCGCGTACCGGCGACCGCTCAAGGGCGACACGGTCGCGGACCCGGATCGGGCGCTCAGGCAGTGGCTGCGCGCCTGGGCGAAGGACCATCCCCGCTACGGGTATCGGCGGGCGTATCACGACGCCCGCGCCGAGGGGTGGGTGGTGAACCACAAGAAGATCCAACGCCTGTGGCGTGACGAAGGGCTCCGGGTCCCGCAGCGGCGTCGACGCAAGCGCGTCGGGTCCTCGACCGTCGACGCGCCGACGGCGGACGCGCCGAACGTGGTGTGGGCGGTGGACTTCCAGTTCGACGCCGACGAGCACGGACGACCGATCAAGATCTGCTCGATCGTCGACGAACACACCCGGGAGTGCATCGGCGACCTCGTGGAGCGCTCGATTACCGCCGACCGACTCACCGCCCACCTCGAGGACCTCGTCGCCGCCCGGGGCGCCCCGGCGGTGCTCAGGTCGGACAACGGGCCGGAGTTCATCAGCGAGGCGATGGCCGACTGGGCCGGCACCCGCACCGGCCTGTCCTACATCCCTCCGGGCTCGCCGTGGCGCAACGGGTACGTCGAGTCGTTCAACAGCCGGATCCGCGACGAGTGCCTCAACATCAACAGCTTCTACTCGCTGCTGCACGCACAGGTCATCATCGGCGACTGGAAGGACGAGTACAACCACCACCGCCGGCACTCCTCGCTCGGCTACCTAACCCCAGCCGAGTACGCTCGGCAGTGCACCCATCAAATGGAAACCGACGACTCACAGAACGTCCGGACCGAATGAAGGGGGCGGCTCATCCCCGCCACAGTCGACACACCGAAAGCCGTTGCCCTGTGAGCGATGAAGCGCCCTGACGTCGTCGTCGGCATGCTGGAAGTCGACCGCGTTCCAGATGTGACCGGTGTGGATGCTCCCAGCTCGCTCCATGGCCCCCTCCTTCAGTACCTGGACACGGCCAAGATAGGACATGACAAAGACGGGTTTAGCGCCCCTGGAAGCAGAAGCAGCTGGCAGACGAGAGGTCACTATGAAGCTGATGGACTTCGAGCAGCTCAGCGAGCGTGCGGTGGAGTGGAACCTGAGCCGCGATCGAGCCCTCCGGGGGTTCCTTGGCCACCCACTTGTGGTGCGGCTGGGTTGGCCGGATGACGTGATAGAGCAGTGGCTGTTCGACCACGCAGGCCACGTGGCGTTCCACGTCGACTACGGACACATCAACCTCAACGAGATCACCTGGACCCTTGAGCGGCTCGACACGTCTCTTTTGCTCGAGGTGCGTACTGGGGCTTCCGAGGAGGGCGCCATCGAAGATTGGGCCGAATGCCACGAGCATGCGGTCCGTATCCGGGCTACCTCCGGCTCCCCGGCGCACATGGGCATCCGGGAGAAGTGGCACAAGGAGGGCACCTGGCTTCGGCCACCGCTGCTGATCGAGCGAGCCTTGGTCAGGGAGGGGCTTGCCGGGCTTCAGCTGGTCGAAGGCCGCACCCGCGTGGGCGTCCTGCGCGGACGCTATGCCGACAAACTCTTCGTGGCGGACACCCACCTGGCATGGGTGGGTCGGAGGAACTCAACGGGCTTCCCCTGACGGTCGACTGTCCTTGGCGGGGGCGGGTTGGGGGCGCAGTGCGCGGGGGACGCCTCCCCATGCGACGAGGTTGTTGTCGAGGAGCACCTGAACCTTGCGCTGGAGCTGGTCGTTGTCCCAACCCATGGCCGCCCCCAGCTCGTACCACCCGGGACCCTTCTTGTTCTCGATCCAGTAGCGGGCGACCCACAGGACCGCCTTGGCCTGTTCCGCCGGGGTGAACGTGTCGCCCGTCAGTTGTCACCTATCCGTGCAGCAGTCCCCTTGACGTCGCCGCTGGCCTCCCTTGCTGTAATCCGCAAATCAGTGTCGCCCGCGAACAGGGGCCTGCAGGGTGACGTGTCCCGCCACGCTGTTGATCTGCCGATAGACACCAAAACTGGTCAGGTGTCGCTTCTCCAGCTCGGCGTCGATGAGGACCCAGGCATCCCCGATGCTTTCTGGGAGAACGGCGAAGGTGACCGTTACGCCTTCCGGTGCTTCCGGCACGACGATCCTGCTGACTGCCTCAGAATCGGGGCGCGTCGTAGTCCCGGCTGAGACTGTGATCTGGTCGTCGTTCGTACCGTCGTACAGAAGCACGATCTCTTCATCGGTGTGCGGGAGGTCCCGGTGCAACTGGTTGACGGCGTGACCGATCTCCGTCTCGTCGAGGACAGCGGTGCTCAGCCCCCAGATATTTAGGCTGGGCAATGCGGTGATGGACAGATTCATGATGATCTCCATGGACTTGCTCTGGATGATGTCCAGCCGGTGCTGAACGTGGACCAGACGTGTTGAAGCCTCGGTGATCTGCCGCTGCAGGGCGTCTACCTGGTGAGTGAGGAGCACTTCCAGAGTGGACTGCTCGATCCGCGGATCGAGCAACTGCCCGATCTCGGCCAAGCCGAACCCGAGCGCGCGCAGTTCCATAATGGCTCGCACGCGCCCCAGCTGGCTGTCCTGGTAGCGCCGATATCCGGTCACTGGGTCGGTAGTAGCTGGGGTCAGCAACCCCTCGCCTTCCCAGTGCCGCAGCATGCGACGCGAGACACCCGTGCTATGCGCGATCTCTCCGATACTCAACATGTCGACCCCCACCAGACCGCATCACACAGTGTCAAGGTCAATGTTCCCAGAGAACGTCGTTCTACCAACGTCTCCGGTCAGTACAGCTAGCGACCATCCTTTAGCAACACGCCCTAAGTCGAACTGCGTATCTGCCGCTTCCAAGATCTGTGCCCACTCCCCGTGCGTTGGGTGGTGACCCATCCCGGCGACCTCGAACAGTGCGCTTGCCGGGGCGGCATCGGCGAGTCTGCGCCCCTGATCAGGTGGCGTCATGGTGTCTTCTGTTCCGACCACGACCAGCAGCGGATGGCTCAGCCGATCCGCGTGATTCAGCGGGGAAGAGTCCTGCCACTGCCGCGGCTGCAGGGTCTTTTCCAGATACCGACGGGCCCCGCCGAAAGCCGTGTCCCGCGCGAAGGAGCGCAGTTCAGCTGGGGCGTTGACCAGCACTACGCCGTCGAGGGCCCCGGCAGGCTGATCCGCCGCGGCCAGGGCTGCCATCAGCCCTCCCATGGAGAACCCCACCAGTACGATGCCTGCCACGTCCGGCTGCCTGCGGATCCAGGCCAGGACTCGTGAGATGTCGAGGGAGGCTCTGAGCCCGTAGTCGTCGACGCCGGTGGAACCGTGCCAGCCGCGCAGGGAGATGCTCACCGCGTGCCGTCCACGCTCGAGCACCTGGTGTGCGACCGGGGCCATGGTCGAAGCGTCCTCACCCCACCCGTGCAGCAACAGGATTGCTGGCGCCTGCCGGTCACGCCACCAGGCGTACCCGCCCAGCTGCACGTCCTCGAACTCCAGCAGCACCGGGACCGCGCCGGGAAGACGGGGCAACAGCGTGGCGCCGATTGGGTGAGGGGTCAGCGGGCTCTCCATGAACCCATGGCAGTCCCGTGGTGCGCGCACGTCAAGATCCCCAGTGGAGTGCTCGGGTGGCGAGCAGAGCATGAACCCCTGTCCGATGACACCGACTGTGTCAAGACCTCAGGCCCCCAAACCGGTATGCAGCATATTCGAGCGTTTGTGCAATCTTCGCTACATCTCGACATGGGGCGATCACGAACCCGTTCGTCAAGCTCCACTGCTCCATTGCGGGTATGCAGCATATTCGCGCGTTTGTGCAAACTTCGCTGCATCTCGACAGCTGTAGAGATGCAGCGAAGAGTTCATACGACACGCGGCGAACAGTTCCAAAATCGAGGAGGGACGCTGTGGTGTGAACGGTCAGCGCACCAGTCTCCACCTCCGGTATTTCGGTGGGTGGGCAGGTTGATGCGTCAGGCGGAGTCGGGGAGTCGGGTCTAACACGGCTTCGTCCTCGGAGGGTGGACGCTTGGGTGTGTGCTCCTACACCGTCAACGACCACTCACACCCGGCATCGAGGTAGTGGTCTCGAGACGCTGGATGCGCCGGTTGGGACTGCTGAAGGTTCGGCCGACGACGTATCGCTCGGGTACTTCGTCCTCCTCATCCCCGGCTTCCTGCTCTGGGTCCTCTACGGACTGCCCCGACATGACTGGCCGCTCGTCATCCCGAACACCGTCGCCACAGCCGTGGCGCTCGTGATCATCGCCGTCGCCGCGCGACTCAAGCGCAACAGCGCGAGAAGTGCTGAGGTCCGACGAAGCGGCGGTACACGCTAGACGACGTGGCCAGGTATGCGCGAGAGCCGGCGACCCTGACCGAGTGCGGCAACGACGCCCTCACCACGGACGAACTTCAGCCGGCGAGGGTGACTCCGACGTAGGCGATGATGGCGACGAGGATGGTGGAGAGCGCGGCCAGGGCGAAGGGCTTGAGGCCCACCTTGACGAGGTTGCGAATCTTGACGCCGCAACCGAGTCCGAACATCGCAGCAGCCAGCAGACCGGTCTGCAGCAGCCCGCCGGTCGTCAGCACGACGCTCGGCAAAGGGACGAAGGAACGCAGAAGCACCATGGCGATGAACCCGATGATGAACAGAGGGACGATGGGCGGCAGCTTCGAACTCGACCTCTGTTGACCAGATTCGCCTGCCATGCGGCTGAGACGGCGCTGCCGGACGCTGAGGGTGGCCACGACCGGGGCGAGCAGCAGCACTCGGGCGAGTTTGACTATGACCGCGACCGTGAGCGCTCCGCCGCCGATGATGCCGCCGGCCGCGACGACCTGCGCGATCTCATGGATAGAACCCCCGGCCCACATCCCGGCCGTCTCGGAGCCCATGCCAAGCAAATTCGTGATTAGTGGGACGAGGGGAATCATCAGCGTTCCGAAGATCACCACGAGGGCGACCGCAGTGATGGTGTCTTCCTCAGCCTCGTCGTCCGGGTCGGTGACCCCTGCCGCGGCCGCCACAGCTGCCGCACCGCAGATGGAGAAACCGCAGGCGATGAGCAGCGAAAGCCCGGATGGAACCCGTAGCAGCCTCCCGAGGACAACGGTGCCGAGCAGTCCGCCGGCGACAATGCACACGACGACGACCAGCATCGGGGCCCCAAGGTCGAGGATGTCGGTCAGCACCAGCTGGAGTCCGAGGAAGACGATGCCAGCGCGCAGGAGCTTCTTCGCGGAGAAGTCGATACCGGCCGAGGCTGCCGCTGGCAGCCGGAAGACGTTGGCCACGAGTACGCCAAGCACGATCGCGATGATGAGCGGGCTGACTCCCGGCAGCAGCAGGCTAACCCCATACGATACTCCGGCCGCGCCGAGGCAGAGGACAAGACCGGGCAGGAGCGTGCCGACCCGGGCAAGCAGAGTGTGTTCCGGCCGGACGATCGTAACGTCCTGGTCATGAGTCATGCCTCCATCATTTCCTCGTACCGCTCGCGTGAGTAGAGGCAGATATCGTCCGGGGTACAAGTCACGCTTGTGAGTGGGAGGTGGAAGATGCACAACGAGCCCGACTTGGAGGCACTGCGAGCCTTGGCGCTCGTCGCGAAGGAAAGCAGCATGTCAGCGGCAAGCGCACAGCTGGGCGTGAGTCAGCAGGCGGTATCTCTGCGCATCCGGAAACTGGAAACAGATCTGCGCGTGCGACTGCTGGTGCGTTCCGCACGCGGTTCCCGGCTGACCCCGGCGGGCGAGCTGGTTGTCGGCTGGGGAACAACGCTGCTGACGGCGGCCGACGAGTTCTCGGATGCTGTCGATTCGCTCCGCACGGATCGCGGGAAGATGATGCGGATCGCCGCGAGCCTCACGATCGCAGAACACCTCCTGCCGGAATGGATCGCCCGGTGGCGCATCTCTCTCGGCGATGAGGGCCCGATCGTTCAGCTCACAGCCGCCAACAGCAGCACAGTCGTCAAGGCCATACGGGAGGGAACCGCAGACCTCGGGTTCATCGAGACCCCGACCGTTCCCGCCGACCTTAGGTCGGTCACCGTCGCTCACGACACCATCGAAGTCGTTGTGCAGCACGGTCACCGATGGGCGAAGACGGGCCGAGTGTCCGTTCGTGAACTAGCGGGCACTGGCTTGGTGCTCCGCGAGACCGGAAGTGGCACCCGACAGGCGTTCGAGAACGCCCTCGCCGATGCGGGCTTTCCTCTCGCAGCCGAGCCCGCGGCTGTGCTGTCGACCACGCTCGGCGTTCGCAGCGCGATTATGGCCGGCGTCGCCCCCGGCGCTCTGAGCTCCCTGGCTGTGTCCGAGGACACCCTCGCCGGTCGACTCGTGCGAGTACGGATCAACAATCTCCAGATCACCCGCCCGCTCACCGCCATCTGGGCCGGGACGACTCCGCCGCGTCACGTACGGGACTTCCTGGACGTCACCGGCTCATCCGAATCCAGGGTGTAGTCGGGGTCTGAACCCGCCGGTCTCGAGAGCGGCGGTACGGGCTGGAGGACAAGGCCACCGGCATGGGCTGGGAGCACGAGGACCCCCGCTTCGACGCCCGCGCCACGGGCTTCGCCAACGAACCACATCGTTTCGGCTACATCGTGGAGATCGACCCGGAGGATCCACGCTCCACATCGGTCAAGCACACCAGCTTGGGCCGCTTCAAGCACGAGGGGGCCAACGTCATCGTCGCCGACGATGGGCACGTCGTGGCCTACATGGGAGACGACGAACGGTTCGACTACCTGTACAAATTCGTCTCCAAAGACATCTACCGCAAAAACGACCGCCGCCACAACATGACCTTGCTGAACGAGGGCGACCTGTATGTGGCACGGTTCTCCGGTACGTCGGACGGGGAGATCGACGGGTCCGGCCGGGTCCCCGCGGACGGCACCTTCGACGGATCGGGCCGCTGGATCCCCCTGGTGCAAGGCGGCAGGAGCACGGTCGAGGGCATGGCCGTCGACCAGGTGCTCGTTTTCACCCGCCTGGCCGCCGACCGGGTGGGTGCCACCAAGATGGACCGCTGCGAAGACGTCGAGCCTAGCCCGGGCAGCGGGAAGATCTACGTGGCCTGTACCAACAACTCCCAGCGTGGCGTCGACGGCCAGGCAACGGCGGACGAGGCCAATCCACGCACCGAGAACCGCGACGGACACATCGTGGAGATCACCGAGCACCGCGGCGACCACACCTCCACGCGATTCACCTGGGACCTGCTCATGCTCTGCGGCGACCCGTCCCAGGGAGACGCCACCTATTTCGGCGGCTTCCCCGTGGACCAGGTCTCACCGATTTCCTGCCCGGACAACCTGGCGTTCGACACCGACGGCAACCTCTGGATCTCCACCGATGGAGCCCCGGATGGCATCGGCTACAACGACGGCCTGTTCAAGGTCGCCGTCGAGGGCCGCAATCGCGGCCAGGTGGCACAGTTCCTTTCGGTTCCCCGGGATGCCGAGACCTGCGGGCCGGTCATCCACGACGACGAAGCGATGGTCTTCGTGGCCGTCCAGCACCCCGGTGAGGAGGGTTCCTACACGGATATCCGCTCCGCGTTCCCCGACTACGTTCCCTCCGAGGCCCGCCCGGGCGACGGCGAAGTGCGCGGGCCCCGGCCCTCGATCGTCCAGGTCTACCGAACGTAAATGCGCGCCGACGTGGCCGTGAAGCACCATGCACATAGGCTGGGGCCATGTCTCTCGAATTCAGGACCTCCGAGGAATCGCCAGATGTCACCCGGGTCGTGGCCACCCACCTCCCCACGCGGCATGGGGACTTCGCCCTGCTGGGCTACCGGGATGGCCGCGGCACGGATCATGTGGCCCTCACCTTGGGCGACGTGGCGGCAGACGACGGCGAGCTCCCATTGGTGAGATTGCATTCCGAATGCCTCACCGGCGACGCCCTGGGATCCTACCGGTGCGATTGCGGCGAGCAGCTGGACGCAGCCCTGCAGGCCATCGGCGCTGCGGGGCGCGGGGTGCTCATCTACATTCGCGGCCATGAGGGACGCGGCATCGGGCTCCTGGACAAGCTGAGGGCCTACGCCCTCCAGGACTCCGGCATCGACACCGTGGACGCGAACACGCATTTGGGTTTGCCGGCCGACGCCCGCGATTACGATCAGAGCGCGCAGATACTGCGTGAACTGGGGGTCGGGAAGATCCGGTTGCTCTCCTCGAACCCCGCGAAACAGGAAGCCCTGGAAGCATTGGGCATCCACGTCGAGGCACGGGTGCGGTTGAACGTTGCCGACCGGCCGGAGAACTCGCGGTATCTCTCGACGAAGCGGGCCCGGATGCGCCATGACCTGCCGCCCGAACGCAACGCGTGGGACCTGCTGGCCGGCGCTCGGGTGCCAACAGGTCCCCTGACCCCGCAGGAAGAGGCCCTCGTGCTGCGCTACGGTCCGCTGGTCGAAGCCGGACCCCGCCTCGTGATCGGGCAGCTGGGTCAAAGCCTTGACGGATTCATCGCCTCGCGCACCGGCGATGCCTGCTTCGTCACCGGGGAAGCGGACCGGGAGCACTTGCACCGGTTGCGGGCTCTGGTTGATGCAGTGCTGGTCGGCGCCCAGACCGTGGCGGCAGATGACTGCCAGCTCACGGTCCGTGCGGTCAACGGCGCTGACCCCGCGCGCGTCGTCGTCGATCCACATGCGCGCATCCCGCTGACGGCCAAGGTCCTCACCGACCCACGGAGCCGGACATTGTGGCTGGTCGGCTCCGACGCGTCGGTGCCCGCATCGCTGGCCCCCCATGTGAGCGTGCACCGGCTGGAGACCTCGACGGGCTTCGAACCGGCCGCCATCCTCCAATACCTGGCTGATCAAGGTTTGGGCCGCGTGCTCATCGAAGGCGGCGGCCTGACCGTGTCCGGGTTCCTGCATGCCGGCGTCCTGGACCGCCTCTACCTGACCAGCGCACCGCTATTGGTGGGAGACGGGGTCCCCGGGATTCGTTTCGACGGGGCCGACGCTCTTTCCGGAGCCCTCTCCGCCCCCGTGCGCCGCTTCGTCCTGGGCGATGACGTGTGCACCGAGTTCGATTTCTCCGCCGCCAAGCCGGCGTCGCCGGCTGCCCTGCACCGTGCGGACCAGGAGAACCAGCCCACCGGGCAGGACTGACACCAGCGCCAGGATTCCGTAGGCGACCGACACTTCCACGCCCTGCTGCGCCGCATGGCCCCAGGCCATGAACCCCAACGCCGCGGCGCCTTCACGAGGCCCCCATCCGGCCACGTTGAGCGGAATGGACATTCCGGCCAGGGTGACCGCTGCCAGGTAGGGGATCTGCGCCGGCGGCAGGTCGGGAGACACGGCAAGGCAAGCCAGCAGGAACAATCCGGCGAACGAGCACCAGCCGACAGCCGATAGCCCCCACACCAGCCCGATGTCCCGTACTCCGAGGCGCCGCAACCACGGCCAGGCCGCCGTCGCTGCGACAGCGGCCACGAGCAGGCCAAGCCCACCCAGGCCGGGGCGAACGGCCAGCAGTGCGAAACCTGCGGCGAGGAAGACCACCGAGGTGCCCGCCAACCGCTCGGCGGCCACGACGCCGAGACTGCGCTTGACCATGTCGCGTCGCCGGCCGGCGCCGACGGGGCGCTGTTCGGCTGCCCGGACGACATCTCCCGCCAGCCCCCCAGGCAGGACCGAGTTGATGAACGCGGCCTGCCAGCACCGCTCGGCGGCCGCGCGCCATCCCAATTCGATGCCATGCCTCCGGGCAATCAGCCTCCACCGTTGGGCCTGCACCAGCACACCGATGGAACCCAGGACCAGGGCTCCGACGACTCCCGGCCAGGTGAGGACGCGAACAGCCGCGACAAAGGGGCCCGTGCCGAAGAGCAGGACCACCCATCCGAGGATTCCCGCGGCGACGGCGACTTGCAGCAGGGCCAGGAGCAGTGCCCTGCGGTTCATGGCGCGTGGCCGATCATCCTGGCGGCAGGCAGAGGAGCTCGCGGTGGCGCACCTCCACGTGCAGCCTGCCCTCGTCCGATTGCCCCAAGTGCTCGGCCAACCAGGAATCCACGACGTCCCCCATGTCCGGCGCGCCTTCGATGACGGCCTGCGCCCGGTCGTGCAGGTAGCGGCGCAGCAGTACGTCATCGGCGGGGCCCAGCTTCCAGGGCGATTCCGCGACCTCCACACGCATGCCATCGGCACGGAGCCGGCCGGCGGCATACCCGACGGCGTCGGGCCCGGCCAGCGACCCGCGTCGTTGGTGCTGGTTGAAGGCCCGGGTGATCTGGGCGTCCGCCCAGTGGCCGGGATCCAGGACCACGTCGCCGGTGACGCTGAGGCTGAGCAGGGCCGGCATGCGCCGCTCGGCCAGAAAATCGCAGAAACCGGCTAGCTGGTCCATGGTGAGCAAATCAAGCACCGCCGAGCAAGTGATCAGGCACCGGTCCTGCTCCGCCTCGTCCAGGCTCCCGAGATCCTCGATCCCGGCAGTGACCCGCCTGACGTGTCGCACCCGCGCATCCTGCAGCTGGGAGGGGACGAGTTCCAGCAGGTCCGCGTCGTGGTCCAGCAGCGTCCAGTGCTGGCTGAACCGCAGGCGCGGTGCCAGCCAGGCCGGGTTGGCACCGGTGCCGGCGCCGACGTCGATGACGTCCACGGGGCTGTCTGCGCCGGTTTCCGTGAAGTGTTCGGCGAGCGCATCGAGCAGGGGGGCTGAGCCGGCGCGTGCCCGTTCGTCGGCAGGGCGCCTCAGGTCCAGCCAATCACTGGAGATCGGGCGTTCGGGTCGTTTCACGGCGTGAGGATCCGCAGCATCAGGTCTGCCGAGTCGTCCCATGTGGGCAGCATACCGCGCGCACCCTCGGCCGACCGGCGCCAAGCCGCCCGTTGCGCGGGATCGCTCAGCCAACCACGCAGTACCTCCTCCAGTGCGGCGGTGTCATCAGGGGCCACTGCAATTCCGGGAGGTGCGTGTGGGCCAAGGGCGAGCGCCTCTTCCGCTCCGGTGCCGGCACCGACGATCGCGGGGATGCCTCGGGCCACGGCCTCCGTCACGACCATTCCGAAGGTCTCCGCCCGGGAGACGAGAAGCAACAGGTCGCTCGCGGACCAGATGCGCTCTAGTCCCGGACCGGTCCGGGAACCGAGGACCTGGACCCGGCCGGGAGGGAAGGCGGCCTCGGCGAATAATCGCACGCGCTGGGCGTAGTCGGGATCGGCGGCATCGGGGCCGACCAGCAGTGCCTGCCAGTCCAGTTCGGTGAGTGCCGCCAGGGCCCGCAGGATGGCCAGTTGGTTCTTGCGCGGCGTGACCGATGCCAGCAGCAGCAGCTGGGGCGGGGCGCTCCCGACGGCCAGCGGGGCCTGATCGGTGCCGGGGGACACCACACGGGTCGGGAGCGGGCCGTAACGGTTCACGACGTCTCGTGCGGCCCAGTTACTCGTGCAGATCACGGTGTGTGCCGACTGCAGGGCCCGTCGTTCCAGGGCTGCCGCCCGCCCGCTGCCATCGGGCGGCACGGCGCCATCAACGAGCAGCGACAGGTGGAAGAGGACGTGCACCCGCGTTCCCGACGCGGCGGCGGCCTGGATCTCGTCGGGGGCCGACGACGCGATCAGGCCGTCAACGACCACTTGCTCCCGGCCTGCCAAGGCCGCGCGGAGCCGTTCAAGGTCCCGCGCCTCGGGCCGGGGCCACGGGCCGGGGACCCCGCAGACGGACACGGAGCACCCCGCGGCCTCGAGGGCTCGGATTAGCGCCTTGTTGTAGCGGCTTCCGCCGCTAGGACCAGGCAGCCCCGTCGGGATGATGAACGTCGTTGCCAGCGGTTCATGCGAAGTCGACATCATGCGCTGCCCACGCATCGGGATGCTCCCGCAGCAAGACTTCCATTCCGGCGAACTCCGTGGTGTCGAAGTGGCGGCGCAGCTCATCGCTGATGTGCCCGGCGATGGCTTCAGTGGTGCTCAGCCGACCGGCGAAGGCAGGGTGTTCATCCAGGTTTGTGTAGCGCAAGGGCTCGAGCACCTCGGAAAGCATGGATGTTGCGGCCCCTATATCCATGACGACGGACTGTGGACCGAGCTCCCTGCGGCGCCAGGTCACCTCCACCACCAGGGTCGCACCATGAAGGGCCTGGGCAGGGCCGAAGAACGGGTCAGGAAGGCTATGCGCGATCATGACGTGGTCGCGGACGGTCAATCGATACATGTTCCGAGCCTAACCACGCGGGCCGGGATCGGGATAGCGGATGGCCCGGCAAAGCGTCGGCAACTCCCCCTGTGCGAGGCCGGCGATGGCACCGGGCAAGTCCGCGAAGCCGGACTCCCCACTGATCAGGGCATCGAACACCGGGTCCTGGAGCATGTGCATGACCAGGTCCATGCGCGCGGCGTGGGTCCGCCGGTAACGGCGGGCACGACCGATGGTGGAGACCTGGCTGGCGGTGATCCGCAGCCGGCGAGCGTGGAAGCTGGTGCCGAGGGGGACTGCCGGAACATGGGAGCCGAACCACGAAAGTTCGACGAGCTCTCCCTCGTCGCCCAGTCGTTCCAGCCCCTGGGCCAGCCCCGCTTCGGTGGTGGAGGCGTGGTAGATGATGTCGCATTCTGCCTGCAATGCCTCCGGTTCCACGGCCTCGATGCCCATGGCCCGGGCCATGTCCCGCTTCACCGGATCTGTGTCGACCAGCTGAAGTCGGCCCAGGGGGAAGCGGCTCAGCAACACAGCCAGCGAAGCACCGATCATCCCGCCACCGATGACCGCGATACGGTCGCCGATGCACGGTGGGGCATCCCACAGCGCGTTCAATGCCGTTTCCACGGGCCCGGCCAGGACGGCACGCCTGCTGGGGACGTCGTCGGGGATCACCGTCAACGCGTCGACGGGGACAACGTACCGGTCCTGGTGGGGATACAGGCAGAAAGTCCGACGTCCGAGAAGATCGTCCGGCCCCTGTTCGACGACCCCGACGGAGAGGTATCCGTACTTCACCGGAAAGGGAAACTCCCCCTCTTGGAACGGGGCGCGCATCCGTCCGGCGACCTCCGGAGGCACTTCTCCGCGGTACACCAGCATCTCGGTCCCCCGGCTCACCCCGGAGTAGAGGCTGCGCACCAGCGCTTCTCCCACCCCCGGAGGCCGCAGCCGGGCGCGTCGGAATTCCCCGGCGCCGGGTGCCGTTGTCCAATAGGCGGTGCTGTCCATCGACTGCGGTGAATCCATGCTCCGATTATGCCCGGATACCGGACGGCTCCGGCCCCGGACGCACCCGCGAGGCCTGGGGCGGGCTGGGCGTCGGTAGACTCGCCAGGAGATACCCCCGATCACCGAGGAATCCGATGCGCCATCCGACGACGCCGTTCCGGCGACAGGCGATGGTCGATGTACTCTGCACCGTCGTGGGCTCCGTGGGGCTGGGCGTCACGCTCGTCCACTTCGGCAAGACGTCTGCCTGGGGCAGCGTCGCCGCCATCGCCAGCGGCTTGACCCTGGTCTCGGTCGCCGTGGTGACCATGGTGCGGCGCAACCCCCTGTTCTCCACCCTGGCCGACCGTGTCACCCTAAGCCGGGCGGTGCTCGGCGGCGGTTGCGCGACGATCGTCATGCTGGCCGCCCTCGACACGGCTCCGCATCGTTCCTGGTGGCTGGTCCTGTTGGCGGCACCCGCCGTCCTGCTGGACGCCGTCGACGGCAGGGTGGCCCGGCACACCGGCACCGCCTCGGCCCAGGGGTCGCGTCTGGACATGGAAACCGACGCCGCCTTGCTGCTAGTGCTCACGGTGCCCCTGGCCTTCACCATCGGCCCCTGGGTCCTGGCCATCGGCCTGATGCGATATGCCTTCGTCGTCCTGTCGTGGTTCCGGCCCGCATGGCGGGAGCCCCTGGATTTCAGCCAATTCCGCCGGGTCGTCGCAGCGATACAGGCGGTGGTCCTGGTGGTGGCGCTGGTCCCCGTGGTTCCCCTCACGGGAGCCTGCATCATCCTGGCACTCAGCTTGGCGTTGCTGCTCACGTCCTTCCTGCGCGACATCATCACCCTGGAACGCGGGACATCCTCGCGCGGGGACCGTGAGCCGACCCGGGTCGGGAGGACCTGCTCCTCCCACGCCGACCTGTCGGATGGTTAGCGCAGCACTTGCCCGAAGGCGTGCCGGCGAATCCAGGCATGCATGGCAATGGGGCTCTTCCCAGATGAGGGTGTAGCGCACGTCGCGCGGCGGGCCGGCGCGTCGGTGGCCGGATAGAGGTCGAGGTCTCCCGAGGATGAGAGCTCCTACACACTCAGCCCGAAAGACCTCGACGTGCACGACGCTACCGTCGGCGGGCGCGCTGATGCGTTCGCCAGCCCCGACCTGACTGCCTTCTGCCGCCTCGACGAACTCGGCCTCGTTGTCACCGGGCAGCGACTCGAGCCGGATCGTGCCGTATTGGCCTGTCAGGTGGTCGAGCCCGACCAGTGGTGCCGGCGCTGCGGCTGCGAAGGGAGACCACGTGACACCGTGGTCCGACGGCTTGCCCACGAACCACTGGGCTGGCGGCCCACGACGCTGGAGGTCGTCGTGCGCCGTTACCGCTGCAGCGGCTGCGGGTATGTGTGGCGCCAGGACACCACCGCCGCGGCCGAGCCCCGGGCCAAGTTGTCTCGGCGCGCTCTGCGGTGGGCGCTGGAAGGGATCGTGGTCCAGCACCTGACCGTGGCTCGGGTCGCCGAGGGGCTCGGGGTGGCCTGGGACACCGCCAACGACGCCGTTCTGGCCGAGGGCAAGCGGGTGCTGATCGACGAGGAGCACCGCTTCGAGGGGGTGAAGGTCGTCGGGGTCGATGAGCACGTGTGGAGGCACACCCGTCGCGGCGACAGGTACGTCACCGTGATCATCGACCTCACCCCAGTGCGAGATGGCACCGGCCCGGCACGGCTGCTGGACATGGTCGAAGGACGCTCCAAGCAGGCGTTCAAGACCTGGCTGGCCGACCGCCCGCAGGACTGGCGCGACGGCGTGGAGGTGGTCGCGATGGACGGCTTCACCGGGTTCAAGACCGCCGCCGTCGAGGAACTGCCCGACGTGGTGACCGTGCTAGGGCATGTCTGACAATCGTTTTGACCATGCGAGCACAGCATTCAGGACCACAGCGGCCCTGTAGATGATCGCGTACTTGTCATACCGGGTCGCCAGACCCCGCCACTGCTTCAGGTGAGCGTACTGACGCTCGATGACGTTGCGGCCCTTGTAGGCGTCCGCGTCGAGGCTGACGGGGCGCCCGCCGCGGGCACCGCGCCGTCTGCGGTGGCCCTGCTGGTCGGCCGGTTCGGGGATGACCGCTTTGATCCGGCGGGCGCGTAGGTGGGTGCGGATCGCCTTCGAGGAGTCCGCCTTGTCGCCCAGCACGGCCTCCGGGCGGGTGCGAGGCCGGCCTGCAGGCCGTGCCACACGCAGTTGCCCCAGTAGGGGCAGCAGCATCGGGGAGTCTCCTGCTTGGCCGGGGGTGATCAGGCTGACCAGCGGCAGCCTGGTCCCGTCCACAAGCTGATGGATCTTCGTGCTCAACCCGCCCCGGGAGCGCCCGATGCCGTGATCGGTCGGCTCTTCACGCGGATTCTTCTCTTCACGCGGATTCTTGTAGTTCGACCCAGCCCCCTGTGTGGCGGGTGATGTTCGTGGCGTGCTGGTGGGCGCGGGCGATCGTGGAGTCCACCGAGACCGACCAGTCGATCAGACCTTCGGCGTCAGCTGCGGCGGTCAGCGTGGCCAGCACCGTGTCCCAGGTGCCTTTTTCGGCCAGGCGCCGATGCCAGGTCCACACGGTCTGCCAGGGCCCGTAGACCTCGGGCAGATCCCTCCAAGCGATTCCGCACCGGTACCGGTAGATGATCGCCTCCACCATGGCGCGGGCGTCGGCGAACGGCCTGCCGGCGCGGCCGGTCCGGGTCGGGAGCATCGGGGCGATCAGCTCCCATTGGGCGTCGGAGAGCATCTGGAACCGGGACATGTCCCCAGGGTCTCAGCTGACTCGTGCATCTATTCTCAGACACGCCCTAGGGGCGGCGCCGGCGGCGGCCCACCACCCCCGTGCCCACCAGGCCGAGGACAGCGAGCGCCGGGAACACCGCGAGGGCGGCCGGCAGCGGCAGCCCCGTGGCGAGCAGCCCGACCAGCGGGCTCAGGGCGATCCCGGCCAGGCGCATCAGCCAGCTGACCACGGCCAGCCCGGTCCGCGGCGGCAGCCCGGGGACCTTGTCGCCGAGTGCGTAGGCGGTGGGCACCACGACGGCGCAGCCCAGGCCCGCCAGGGCGAGCCCGACGAACACCAGGGGCATGGCCGGCGCGGTGAGCACCAGCACCAGGGCCGCCACGACGACGGCCAGCGAGCCCGCCAGCGTGCGGCGGCGCCCGAGGCGGTGGAGCACGCGGTCGCCCACGAGGCGCCCGACGAATTGGGCGAGCAGCAGCGTGCTCGCGCCGAGGCCGGCCGCCGCGACGTCCAGGCCGCGCTCCGACTGCAGGAACAGGGCCGTCCACGCGTTGCCGAACTCCTCGACGCCGAAGCCCGCCATCGCGACGACCGTCACGGGGAGCAGGGCCAGCCAGGCGGCGGCGCGGGGCGTGGCGGGGGAGGGCGCGCGGGGCGTCGCGGGGGAGGGCCCGGGCGCCGGAGCCGCGGTGCCTTCGGGTGCGTCGGCGTCGGGGGCCGGCCGGGCGTCGTCGGGAAGGAAGCGGCGCCCCGCCGCCACGAGCACGGCCACGCAGACGGCCCCGTTGAGTCCGAGGTGGAGGCCGGCGGGCATCCCCGCGCCCACGGCGAGGGCGCCCAGGCCGGCGCCGAGCCCCGCGCCGAGGCTCCAGCCGGCGTGCATGGAGGTGAGGACGGGGCGGGCCAGGCGTGTCTGGACGGTCAGCCCCTGGGCGTTCTGGGCGGTGTCCACGACGGCGTCGAGGATGCCGGCCACGCCCAGCAGCGCGGCGAACAGCCAGACGGCGCCCGCCGACGGCCTCCCCTGCGCGGGCGCGGAGAGGTCCACCACGAGGCCCGCCGCCACGACGACGACGGCCATCACCACGGTGCCGGCCAGCATCACGCGCCGGCTGCCCCAGCGGCGCAGCACCGGCGCCGGCAGGGAGCCGGCGGCGGCGGCGCCCGCGGCGAGCGCGACGACGAGGAGGCCGAACGCGTCCGCGTCGAGGCCGAAGGCGGCCTTGGCCTGCGGGTAGTGGGGGATGAGGGCCCCGAGCATCGCTCCGTTCGTCAGGAACGCGAGCGTGGCCGCCCAGCGGGCGCGCACGACGTCGCGGCGGGCGACGGGATGCGCCCGGGCTCGGCGGGCGGCGGGGGAGGAGGGCGAGGCGGGCGGCATCGGCCCCAGCCTGTCACACCCGCCCCCTCAGCCTCCCGTCAGCGGTCCCAGTCGAGCAGGCGCCACACCTCGGCCCAGCCGGCGAAGATCTTCGCGTTGTACTCGGGGCCGAGCTGGTTCGGGTTGGCGAAGAGCACCCAGTCGGCGGCCTGGACGGCGTCGTCCGCGGCGAGCTTCTCCGCGACCTCCTCCGCCGAGCCCGCGTAGGTGGGACCGGAGCGGGCCCGTCCGCCGTCGAGCATGCCGGCGGACTCGCGCGAGTTCCGGTCCCGGCCGAAGTACAGCTCGTCCTCGTGGTCCTGGATGACGAACGCGGAGCGGGTCACCGCCGTGCGGCCCGTCCCGGCGTGCCCCGCGGCCTCGTACGCCTCGAGGTAGCCGGCGATCTGGTCGGCCTGCTGCACGTGGAAGGGGCGGCCGTCGTCCTGGAGCAGCAGCGTGGAGGAGAGCATGTCGTACCCGTCCTTGGCGGCCTCCACGGCCGAGCCCGCCGAGCCCGAACCCCACCAGATGCGGTCCGCCAGGCCGGGGGAGTGCGGCTCGATCCGCAGGGGCGCGCTCGAATGGGCCCAGCCGGAGGCGAGGTCCGGCGTCGCGATCCCCTCGCCGCGCACCGCGGCGAGGAAGCGGCGGCCGCGCTCGCGGGTCACGCCCGCCCACGTCTGCCCGTCGGAGAGCTCGTAGCCGAACTGGGCCTGCCCGTCCTTCGCGGCCTCGGGGGAGTCGCGCGAGACGCCGAGCTCGAGGCGTCCGCCGGCCAGCAGGTCCGCGGTGGCGGCGGCCTCGGCCATGTACAGGGGGTTCTCGTAGCGCATATTCGCGTTGTAGCACTGGCGTACAACTACAGGAACGCTTCGGCCGCCTTCTCTCCGGCGAGCAGGACGCCGAGCGCAATCATTACGATGCCGGAGACGATGCCCACGACCTTCGCAGCCTTCGGACGCCTGGTCAGCACCGCGGCCGCCCCGTAGCCGACGGCGAAGTAGACGACCGCGCAGTTCGCGACATGCAGCGCCCCGAGCAGAACCATCTGCGCACCTACCGGCCACGGCGCGTTCGCGCTGGTGAACTGCGGGAGCAGGGCCAGGAACAGCAGGAACACCTTCGGGTTCAGCAGGCTGATGCCGATGCCCTTGGCGAACAGTTTGCGTCCGCCCGTTGGCGCTGTCTGGCCGGTGAGGTCCGGGGTCGCGGGGTGCCGCAGCGCGCCGACGCCGAGCCAGATGAGGTAAGCGGCCCCTGCAACGGTGAGCACCGTCATCGCGACGGGCGACGCGGCGAGGACCGCAGCGACCCCGGCGGCCACGACGAGCGTCGCCACCAGATGCCCGGCTAGCATGCCCGACACCGCGGGCAGCATCCCAGTGCGGTGCTTCACGCCCGACGCGATCGCGTACGCCCAGTCCACCCCGGGCGTGATGACGAACAGCATCGACACTCCCCAGAACGCGACCATCAACCCGACATCCACCAGCAGTTCCTCCTGCAATCCTTGGCTAGGGCACAAGATTATTCGAGATCGCGCGCAATGTGCTTTGTAGTATGTTGCACATGACGGCGCGATGCGGGAGACTATTCCACCGTGGACGCACTTGACCGGGAGATCCTCTCCCTCCTCCAGCAGGACGGGCGGGCGACGATGACCAATGTCGCTTCGAAGGTGGGGCTGAGCCTCTCGGCCTGCCACCGACGCTTTCGCGACCTGGAAGCATCCGGGGTGATCCGCGGGTTCAGCATCGACCTCGACCTGGACCTGCTCGGCATGCCGTTCGAGGCGCTTGTCTTCGTGACGATGAAGGCCGGGGACGGCACCGCCGTCGCCGCGTTCGAGGAAGCCGTCGCGAAGATCCCGAACGTCGTCCAAGCACACCGCCTGTTCGGCGAGCCCGACTACCAACTGTTCGTGGCGGCAGCCTCGAAGCAGCACTACCAGGAGCTGTACGACCAGCAGCTCTCGCTGCTTCCCGGCGTGCAGCGGCTGACCTCGACGCTCGTGATGAAGACGGTCGTCGACCACCACGCACCCATCTGAGAAGAGCAATGCATTGACCAACGAACGAGGAAGAAGGACTAGGACATGACCACAGAGACGAAGGCCCCAGAAGCGGCTGCGGCGGTGCGGTTCGACACCAAGGTGGTGGTCGTGCTCGCCGAAGGGCTGGCCGTGTGGCAGGAGCTGAACGTGACCGCGTTCCTCATGTCCGGCATCGCCACCAGCGACGAAGGGCTGACCGGCGACCCATACCGCGATGCCGACGGCACCGAGTACTCGCCGATGCTCCGAGAGCCCGTGATGGTGATGAGTGCCGACGCCGAGTTGCTGGGCAAGGCCCGCGCCAAGGCCTCGACCCGGGACGACGTGACGCTCGCGATCTATACCCGCGAGCTGTTTGCCACCGGCCACGACGAGGCCAACCGCGCCGCCGTCGCGGCGGTCCCATCGGATGACCTGGACCTGGTCGGCATCGCCGTGCGCGGCCCGCGCAACGCCGTGGACCGCGTCGTGAAGGGAGCACGGTTCCATGACTGAGTACCGCGACTCGATGCAGCACCCCGAGAGCCGCCGCGTCCGCGATCTGGTCTACGAGACGCTGGCCACCGAGGGCCGCGCGCCCTCCGTGGGAGAGCTGGCCCGCAGGACCGGCAGCGAGCCCGCGCGCGTGCAGGAGCTGCTCCACGAGCTGGCCGACGCGCACGCCCTGGTGCTCAGCGCCGAGGGCGACCGGATTCGGATGGCCCACCCGTTCACCGCCGCGCCGATGGCGTTCGTCCTGACCCCTGTCGATGGCCACGACGACCGGCGCTGGTGGGGCGGGTGCGCCTGGGATTCCTTCGGCATCAGCGCCGCCCTGAAGCTCGACGTCCGCATCGATACCGCCTGCCCGCAGTGCGGCGAGCACCTCTCCGTCGTCGCCGGACCCAACACGCCGCCAGAAGGCGAGCACGCCGTTCGGTTCCCGCGGCCCGCGGCCGAGTGGTGGGAGGACGTCGTGGGCACCTGCACGATGATCCGGCTGTTCTGCACGCGCGAGCATGCCGAGCAGTGGACCGCCGAGCACGCGCCGGGCCAGGGCTACGTCGCCGCGGCCCGCACCGTCTGGGACCTCGCGCAGGCCTGGTACGGGGACCGCATCGACCCGGACTTCACGCCTCACACCCGCGAGCACAACCAGCGACTGCTCGAAGAACGCGGGCTTACTGGGGAGTTCTGGGAACTGCCGTGATTAGGACCAACGAACTCCAGCGCCTGTACTTGGACCTGAGCACCCCGCACGTCGCCGACGCCGTGATGCGCCTCGGCATCCCCGTCCGCCAGGCTCCGGCGGGCATGAGTCCGCTGTGGGAGGAGACGCACGTCGTCGGGCGGGCACTCCCAGCCCGGCACGTCGGCAGCGTGGACGTGTTCCTCGAAGCTATCGAGAACTCGCAGCCTGGCGACATGCTCGTCGTGGACAACGGCGGTCGCACCGACGAGGCCTGCGTTGGCGACCTCGTGACCCTCGAAGCCGCGCAGGAAGGGCTCGCCGGGATCGTGATCCACGGTCTGCACCGCGACTCGCGCGAACTGCGCGCGATCCGCCTGCCTGTCTACAGCCTGGGCGCGCTGCCCGCAGGCCCGCAGCGCCTCGACCCGCAGGGCTCGGATGCCCTCGCTTCGGCGAACGTCGGCGAGCACACGGTCACCGGCGAGGACTTCGTGCTCGGCGACGACGACGGTGTGCTGTTCCTGCCGCTGGATCGCGCCGCCGAGATCGCCGAGACCGCGGCAGGAATCCGCGACACCGAACGGAAGCAGGCGGCTCTGATGCGCACCGGAACCAGCCTGCGCGAACAAGCCAGGTTCCCCGAGTTCCTCACCGCGCGAGAACAGCACGGCACGACGTTCCGCGAGCACCTGCGCGCTATCGGTGGCGAGATCGAGGAATAAGCCCGGGGACGCCGCAGCGCCCGATCACGGTGAAGGACCCCGTGACTCGTGTCGCGGGGTCCTTCGTTCATGGCTGCCGCACGCGCTTCGCGCGCTTGCCCTCGGGACCTGGGTCACCTATTTGCGCCAGCGGGGCCACTTCGGCAACCCGCGCCCCTTCCAGGTCTCCACGAGGCCGGCGGCCCAGCGGACGGACGCGAAGAGCCCGTAGCCGGCCCCGGTGATGCCCACGGCGACCACAAGCCAGCGTCCGATGCCGAGCCAAACGTGCCCGTCCACGTCCATCGCCCACTGAGTGCCCGTGATGAGCCCAGCGATGCCCATCCAGAGCCCGGCCACGACCACGACCACCGGCAGGAGGGCCAGGCACATCGCGGCGGCAGCCGACCAGAGCTGACGGGCCTCCAGCTTCGCCGTCGCTTCCATGATCCGTTCGGCCCGCTCGTTCGAGGCGTCGAGGTTCGCCGTCATCGTGGCCGAGGCCTCCCCGGTGACCTGCTCGACGGCCTCCTTGACCTGTTCCTCGGTGCGCTTCTCGATCCGCTGCAGAGCACCGCCGACCTGGCTCACGAGCTTCTGGTTCGCCGCGGCCTGCGCCCTGAGTCCCTCAATCGCCGAGACCGTAGCCGCGCGATTCTTCTGCGCCTCCACGACCAAGCTCCGCGACGCGGCGTTCAAGCTCTCGCCGTTGAGACTCTGCGCGAACTCGTCGAGCGTGCTCGCGATCTCGTTCTGCCTGCTCTCGATACTCGCGATCCTCGCGGACACGTCGCTGGAGGGCGAGGAGGTCGACGCTGGGGCCGTGATCCGCTCCAGCCGCCTCGTCGTCTCCTCGTCCATGACCTTCACCAACCCCGCGAGCTTCTTCTGCTGACCTCAACGTCGCCGCCGCCGGAGTCGAACGAGAACAGCGAACTGCTCGCCGGAATCGCGTCCACTCTCGCGGGTATGAGCGTGAACCTCAACGGGGAGAGTCTGAAGGGCTCAGCCTCTAAGTCCGAGGCTGCCGCCAAGCATCTCGATGAGAGCCGGGCTAAGTTCGAGCGGGCCGCGAACGGTGCGCAGAAGGCCTGGCGGGAGTCGATCACCCAAGCCAGCGCCGAGGCGACGAGTGCGATCAGCACGGCCCGGGATCAGGCTGTGCAGTCGATCGAGAGGGCCGCTGCCGACGCCGGGGCCGTGGCAACAGCCAAGATTGACGCCGCGAACGAGCGGGCCGAAAAGATCATCGCCACAACGGCGAAGCTGGAGGCCCGTCAGCTTTGGTCTGTCGCCGCGTCGATGTGCCTCGCGCTGCTGCCGGTCGCAGTGATCGTCGCGGGTGTTTGGATGGCCGTCGCCGGGCTTATCACGGGCGCTCAGTGGGCCCTCGACGTGGACGGGAGCGTGTGGCTCGGGATCGGTCGCTGGCTCGTGGGCTCCATGGGCCTCGCCGGGGCCGGCTACGGACTCTTCGCGTCCGTCCGCTGGGTCGCCGGTCTCGTGGAGACCTGGAAGGGCCGCGGGATGCCGAGGTGGCCCCGTTGGCGGTGATGGCTGGATCCGATCGAGCTACCGGTTCCGATCAGCAGTCGAAGGATTTTCGCAGCAGCCAGTCCTGCGGCCTCGGTGCCGCCGCCGTAGCCTGACGAGCATCCCGGCCGTGACGGCCATCGCGACGGCGATCCCGGCACCGATGATCCAGGGATTGCCGAGGAGCCCTCCGACGCCTGCGAGTGCTCCGCCCGCCGCGATGAGCGGCAGGCCGCAGCAGAGCAGCAACGGAAGCGCGCAGCATGCCAGCAAGAGCAGTCCGGTCCCTGCAGCGACGACGGGACCGGCGCGCCGTTCGTCGCGGTCCTGATCGGCGCTCGTCGTCTGCACCTCTTCAGGATGAGATCTCCCCGATTGCCTGCGCTGCCGGTCATGCGCAGCACGACAGCAGCGACGGGTCGGTGGTGAAGGCCTTCGCGGCGATCCGGATGCCCTCGGCCATCGTCAGGTAGGGAGCCCAGGCGTCGGCGATCTCGGCGACGGTCTTGCCGAGCACGTGGACACCGGCGGCGGCGAGCTCTCCGGCGTCCTTGGCGACGGCGGTCAGGCCGAGGATCTCGTTCGTGTCGGCGTTCACGACGATCTTGATGAACCCGCGGGTGTCGCGGTTGACCAGCGCGCGGGGCACGTGGTGCAGCGGCAGGACGCGGCAATCGCAGCGGATCCCCGCAGCAAGCACTTCCTTCTCGGTCATCCCGACCGCTCCGATCGCGGGCCCGGTGAACGTCACCCGCGGCAGGCGGGAATAGTCGACGGCACGATCGGCGTCGGCGAACGCGTTCTCGGCGACGAGGGTGCCGTGGTGGGCGGCGACGTAGACGAACTCGGGGTGCCCGGTCACGTCGCCCGCGGCCCAGATCCGCGGGTTCGAGGACCGCAGCCGGTCGGAGACGACCACCTCGCCGGAGTCCCCGGTCTTCACCCCGACCGCATCGAGGTTCAGGCCATCGGTGACGGGACGGCGTCCGAGGGCGACGAGCACCTGCTCGGCGCGGAACTCCTGCGAGTCGCCGGACACGTCGGCGGTCACGACGGCCTCGCCTCCCGTGCCGCGGGAGACCCGGGTGGGCACCACGCGGCGGACGACGCGGATGCCTTCGTCGGCGAACGCCTCCTGAAGCGCCTTGGACACCTCCGGCTCCTCCTTCGAGGCGAGCCGGGACCGCACCAGCAGCGTGACCTGCGAGCCGAGGCGAGCGAACAGCTGCGCCTGCTCCAGGGCGACGTAGCCGCCGCCGAGCACCAGCAACGACTCAGGAACCTCAGCGAGTTCCATTGCCGTGGTCGAGGTCAGGTACCCGGTCTCCTCCAGGCCGTCGATCGGCGGAGCCCACGGGCGAGAACCAGTCGCGACCAGGAAGTGGTCGGCCTCGATGGTCTCGACCGTCCCGTCGCCGGCGATGATCTCCAGTACCGGGGCGTCTGGGCCGCCGGCGAACGATGCATCGCCGCGGCGGACCTGCCAGCCGTAGGAGTCGGCGACGTCGGCGTACTTCTCGCCGCGCAGCGACTCGACCAGCGCCTGCTTCCCGGCGATCAGCGCAGGCATGTCCACTGTCTCAGCCGTCGCCGCGATCCCCGGGAACCGGCCTGAAGCGTCGGCGGCGACGTGACGGGTGTCGGCAGCGGCGATGAGGGCCTTCGACGGCACGCAGCCGGTGTTCACGCAGGTGCCGCCGAGCGTCCCGCGCTCGATCATCACCACCGACTTGCCGAGCGTGGTCGCACGGATGGCGGCGGCGAATGCTCCGCCTCCGGATCCGATGATGGCGAGGTCGTACTTGGTAGGCATCGCTGCTCCTGTCAGTCCTTGGCTTTCTGCTCTGTCTCAGCCATACTGGACCTTCCAGTGCAGGGGAAGGTCAAGCCTGCTCCTGCCGAACGATCGGAGGCCGCGATGCGCATCGGAGAACTCGCCGAACGCGCGGGCACCACGGCGAAGACGCTCCGCTTCTACGAGGGGCAGGGGCTGCTTCCGCCGGCCGAGCGCACGCAGTCCGGCTATCGCGACTACGCACCCGAGACGGTCGCCCGGATCGACTTCGTCCACCGCGGCCAGGCCGCCGGCCTCACCCTCGCCCAGATCCGCCAGATCCTCGACATCCGCGACGGCGGCCATGCGCCCTGCGAGCACGTGCGCGACCTGCTTGACGTGCGCCTCGCTGAGATCGAGCAGCAGATCGCGCAGCTCTCCGTGCTGCGCGACACTATCGCGGACCTCAGACAGGACGCCGCGCACCCGGACCCTGAAACGTGCAGCACCGATCAAGTGTGTAGGTACTTGTAGACGACGGTAGCCAATGACTCCAACGCTACAACCCCGATATGCGCTAGCGCAGGTCGATCACGCCGGTGCCCAGGTGGATCCGCTGCGTGCGCGCGGCCATCGCGGTGAGGATCGGGAACGGGGAGGAGAACATGCGCTGGAAGTGGTGGATGCGGATCCACGCGCCGTCCAGGCCGGCGGCCTCGGCGTCCACGGCCATCTGCACGACGTCGTCCAGGGCGGCCTTCGCGTCCGGCTCGGCGGGGCGCCCGCCCACGGGGTCGCGGTGGATCCAGTGCCCGAAGTTGAGGAATCCGAGGTGTTTCTTGGTCATTGTTCCTTCAACCTTGAACGATCCCGGGATGTCCCCGTGGCGTCCCGGCGTTCCGGCGTCCGCGGCGGGTGGCAGGATCGGCCCCATGGACGAGAACGCGAGCACCGCCTGGACCGGCACGTGCGGCTTCCGCATGCTGCCCACGGACGACTTCGCGCAGGGCCCCTCCACGGCCCGCCTCACCGAGGTCGCCGGCGGCGCGGCCCTCGCGCTGGACTACACGTGGGTCCACCCGGAACAGGGGGAGCAGGCGGGGCACCTGGTGCTCGGCCGTCCCGACGACGGCGGGCGGGTCACCGTGGCCTTCACCGACTCCTTCCACCAGTCCCCGGAGGTCCGCGTGCTGGAGGGGACGGCCGCGCGCACCGAGGGCGGCGGGGACGCCGGCCGCGACCGGGGCGCCGGTGCCGCGCCCCATCCCATCGACGGGGACGGCGTGGCCGTCACCATGGAGTACTCCGGCTGGGGCTGGACCGTCGCGGTGCGGCGGCAGGGCGGGCGCCTGGCCATGATGATGCAGAACGTGGTGCCGGCGGGCGTCGAGGGCGCGGAGCCCGGCCCGTACGACGTCATGCGGGCGGCCTGGACGCCCGCCGGCGCCTGAGGATCCGGCAGACTGGCGGACATGACCGAGCAGCCGCAGGACCCGCGCCAGGACCAGACCGCCGCCGAGCCCGCCCCCGAGCCCGCCGAGGCGCTCGCGGCGGAGACGACCGACGCCGTCGCCCCCGAGGCCGCGCCGGGCGAGGCCGGCCAGCCCTCACCGGAGATGCTGGAGCTGGCCGGGCGGATGTTCGACGCCGCCCGCAGCGGGGACGCCGCGACCCTTGAGGCCTACATCGTGGCGGGGCTGAACCCGGACCTGCAGAACGGCAAGGGGGACACCTTCCTCACCCTCGCCGCCTACCACGACCAGCCGGCCGTGGTGGAGATGCTGATCCGCGTGGGCGCGGACGTGGAGAAGGCCAACGACCGCGGCCAGCGCCCCCTGACCTGCGCCACCTTCAAGGGGGACGTGGCGTCCATGCGGCTGCTCCTGGCCGCCGGCGCCGACCCGGACGCCGGCACGCCCTCGGCCCGCCAGACCGCGCAGATGTTCGGCGGCGAGGAGATCACCGCGGTGCTCGACGAGCCGCGCTGAGGCCTCGCCCACAGCCCGGCCCGCGGGCTGGACACGTCTGGGATGATGGAGGGGATATGACTGTCTCCTCCTCCACCACGACGCCGGAGCGCGGCGCCGCCACGGACGGCCTGTCCGCCGCGGACCCGGCGGCGGGCGCGCCGGCCGCCGTCGACCCGCACGCCTCCCACTACGCCAAGTCCGCCGGGGCCGGCCGCCGCATCGCCGACGACGAGCAGCTCCACGAGGGCCGCCACGCCGCCCCCACCACGGACCGCCTCTCCCTGCCCGCCCTGACCCTGGGCCCGATCACCGTGGACGTCCCGGTGGTCCTCGCCCCCATGGCCGGCATCACCAACACCGCCTTCCGCCGCCTGTGCCGCGAGTACGGCGGCGGCCTGTACGTCAACGAGATGGTCACCGCGCGCGCCCTCGTGGAGCGCAAGCCGGAGTCCATGCGGATCATCAAGCACGACCCGGACGAGGTCCCGCGCTCCGTGCAGCTGTACTCGGTGGACCCGGTCACCACGGGTGCCGCCGTGCGCATGCTCGTCGAGGAGGACCGCGCGGACCACATCGACCTCAACTTCGGCTGCCCCGTGCCCAAGGTGACCCGCCGCGGCGGCGGCTCCGCCCTGCCGTGGAAGTCCGAGCTGTTCGCCTCCATCGTGAAGGCCGCCGTCACCGAGGCCGGCAGGAAGGACATCCCGGTCACCGTGAAGATGCGCCGCGGCATCGACGAGGACCACCTGACGTTCCTCGACGCCGGCCGCACCGCCCGCGACCTGGGCGTGGCCGCCGTCGCCCTCCACGGGCGCACCACCCGCCAGTTCTACTCCGGCACCGCCGTGTGGGAGGACATCGCGCGCCTGCGCGAGGCCCTGCCGGACATCCCCGTGCTCGGCAACGGGGACATCTGGTCCGCCGAGGACGCGATCGCCATGGTCGAGCAGACCGGCGTGGACGGCGTCGTGATCGGCCGCGGCTGCCAGGGGCGGCCGTGGCTGTTCGGGGACCTCCAGGCCGCGTTCGAGGGCCGACACGACCGCTTCCGCCCCACCCTCGGGATGGTCGCGGACACCCTGTACCGCCACGCCGAGCTGCTCGTGGACACCTTCGAAGGCGACGAGCTCAAGGCCCTGCGGGACATCCGCAAGCACGTGGCCTGGTACTTCAAGGGCTACCCCGTGGGCTCCGAGATCCGCACCGCCCTCTCCACCGTGCCGGACCTGGCCACCATGGCCGAGATCCTCTCCCGGGTGGACCGGGACCAGCCGTACCCGGGCCTGGACGCCGAGGGCCCGCGCGGCCGCTCCGGCGCGCCCAAGCGCCCCCACCTGCCGGACGGCTGGCTGGACTCCCGCGAGCTGAACGCGGAGCAGAAGGCCATGATCGCCGCCGCCGAGCTGGACGTCTCCGGTGGCTGAGGGCTGGGCCGGGCCCGCCCACCAGCCCGTGCTGTTCGGCCCCCAGGGCCGGCCGCCGTACGCGGGCCGCGCGGTCCAGACGCCGGGCTACACCCCGTGGGACCGGGAGCGCTGGCTGCCGGAGCCGCCCAAGTCCTCCTACCGCTCGGACTTCGAGCGGGACCGCGCCCGCGTGCTGCACTCCGCCGGCCTGCGCCGCCTGGGCGCCAAGACCCAGGTGGTGGCCCCGGACGCGGACGACTTCGCCCGCACCCGCCTCACCCACTCCCTCGAGGTGGCCCAGGTGGGCCGCGAGCTCGGCCGGTCCCTCGGCTGCGACCCGGACCTCGTGGACACCGCGTGCCTCTCCCACGACCTCGGCCACCCGCCGTTCGGGCACAACGGGGAGAAGGCGCTGGACGCGCTGAGCGCGGACGTCGGCGGGTTCGAGGGCAACGCCCAGACCCTGCGCCTGCTGGCCCGCCTCGAGCAGAAGAAGCTCTTCGAGGACGGCTCATCCGCCGGCCTCAACCTCACCCGCGCGGCCCTGGACGCCGCCTGCAAGTACCCGTGGACCCGCGAGGACGCCCCGCTGCGCCCGGACGGCACCCGCTCGCGCAAGTTCGGCGTCTACGAGGACGACCTGCCGGTGTTCCGCTGGTTCCGCGAGGGCGTGTCCGGCTCCCGCAAGTCCATGGAGGCCCAGGTGATGGACCTGGCCGACGACATCTCCTATTCGGTGCACGACGTGGAGGACGGCGTGGTCAACGCCGCGTTCCAGCCCAAGTGGCTGGCCATCCCCGAGCATCGCGAGCGCGTGGTGGAGACCACCCGCCAGTGGTACCTGCCCCTCACCGACCCGGCCGAGGTGGACGAGGCGCTCGCCCGTCTCGAGGCCACGGACGTGTGGGTCTCCGAGATGGACGGCTCCCGGCGCGCGCTCGCGGCCATGAAGGACATGACGAGCCAGCTGATCGGCCGGTTCTGCACGGCCGCCTTCGACGCCACCCGGCAGGTGTTCGGCAACGAGCCGCTCACCCGCCACGGCGCCGACGTCGTGGTGCCCGCGGAGACCGAGACGGAGATCGCGGTGATGAAGGGCATCGCCGCCGCCTACGTGATGGCCTCGGAGCAGCGTCAGCCGCTCTACGCCCGCCAGCGCGAGCTGCTCGCCGAGCTCGTGGAGCTGCTGGACGCCTCCGGGGACCGCTACCTGGAGCCGATGTTCGCCTTCGACTGGCGCGAGGCCGCCGACGAGGCCGCCCGGCGCCGCGTGGTCCTGGACCAGGTCGCCTCGCTCACCGACTCCACCGCGCTCGAGTGGCACCACACGCTGGTGCAGGGAGCCGAGTTCACGCGCGTCTGGATCTGAGGGGCCGCCCCGGGCCGGTCACTCGCCCGGGGCGACGACGGCGCACGGGCCCGCGAGCCGGACCCCGCAGGCGGCGTCGAGGGGGGGCAGCGCCCCCTCCACGCGGGCCTGGGCCCGGGTGCCGTCGGCCAGCTGGACCGTGGCCACCGAGTCGTGGCCGCGGTAGTCCACGTCCACCACGGTGGCGGGCGTCCAGACGCGCGCGGCCTCGACCCCGTCCACGTCCACGGTCGGGTCGAGGGTGCCGCGCACGTGTTCGGGGCGGACCACCACGAGGTCCCCGGGCACAGCCGTGGCCGCACGCGCCCCGTGCAGGGGCACCGGGCCGAGGGCGGTGCGCCCGATCCGCCGGCCGCCGTCGCGCTCCGGCCCGGTCACGTCCAGCAGCGGCAGCAGGGAGGCCTCCCCGACGAACGCGGCGACCCAGGCGTCGGCCGGGTGCGCGTACACCTCGTCCGGCGTGCCCAGCTGGCGCAGGCGCCCGGCCCGCATCACGGCCACGCGGTCGGCCATGGACAGGGCCTCGGACTGGTCGTGGGTGACGAGCACGGCCGTGGCGCCGTCCTCCTTCAGCGCCTGGCGCACGTCCCGGCGCAGGCCGCTGCGCAGGGAGGCGTCGAGGGCGCCGAAGGGCTCGTCCAGCAGGATCAGCGGCGGGCGCGGGGCCATCGCCCGGGCCAGGGCCACGCGCTGCTGCTGGCCGCCGGAGAGCTCGTGCGGCATGCGCTCGCCGTGGCCGGCGAGGTCCACGAGCTCGAGGCACTCCTGGATGCGGGCCATCCGCCCGGGCCGGCGGCGGCGCAGCCCGAAGCCCACGTTCTCCGCCACGCTCAGGTGCGGGAACAGGGCGCCGTCCTGGGGCACCACGGCCACGTGCCGGCGGTGGGCGGGCACGTGCACGCGGGGCAGGGCCACCACGGAGCCGGCAAGGCTGATGCGGCCGGACTCGATGCGCTCGAAGCCGGCCAGGCAGCGCAGCAGCGTGGTCTTCCCGCAGCCGGAGGGGCCGAGCACGGCGAGCAGCTCGCCCGGCTCCAGGTCGAACTGCACGCCCTCCAGGACGGGCCCCTCCCCGTAGGAGGCGCCGAGGTCGGCCACGGACACGGCGTGGCCGACGCCGGGCCGGGGACCGGCCGGGCGGGACGCGCGGGTCGAGGCGGCGGGGGAGGGCATGGCGGTCATTCTGACACCTCGTTCGGGGTCGACGGGGCGCTCGAGCGGCCGCGCCCGGCCGCGACGATCCCCGTGCGGTGGACCACCACCCACGTGGGCACCGCGGCGAGCAGCACGAGGGTGAGCGCGTAGGGGGCGGCCTCGGCGTACCGGCCCACGCTGGTGGCGTTCCACAGGCGGGTGGCGAGCGTGTCCATGCCGGTGGGCCGCAGCAGCAGCGTGGCGGGCAGCTCCTTCATGGCGGTGAGGGCCACCAGCGCGACGCCGGCGCCCACCCCCGGCAGCGCCAGCGGCAGGGTCACGCGGCGCAGCACCTCGGCGCCCGAGGAGCCCAGGGACCGGGCCGCCTCCTCGAGGGCAGGGGAGGACTGGGCGACGGCCCCGGCCACCGACGTGACCGCCAGCGGCAGGAACAGGGTGGCGTAGGCGAAGGCCACCATCCACGTGGTCTGGTAGAGCGCCGGGACCAGGGAGACCCCGAGGAACACGAGGGAGAGCCCCACGACGACGCCGGGCAGCCCGTGCGCGAGGAACGCGGCGCGCTCGGCGATCCGGGTGACGCGCCCCGGGTGGCGGGCGGCGAGGATGCCGATCGGCAGGGCGAGGGCGAGGGTGAGCGCCGCGCCCGCGCCCGCCAGGACCACGGAGCCGGAGACGGCGTCGAGCCAGCGGTCCCGCACGGCGGACAGGGACGTGCCCTCGCCCATCCAGCGGACCAGGCTCACCGCGGGCACGCCCAGCGCGGCGCCCGTGACCACGGCGAGGAGCCCGGTGCCGACCCAGCGGGACCGGCCCAGCCGGTGCACGCTGACCCGGCGGACCGTGCGACCGGAGCGGACGCCGTCGTCGGCCCGGCGGGTGCGGGACTCGCCCCAGAGCACCAGCACCGTCAGCAGCACGAGCACGGTGGCCAGGGTGAGGGCGAGCTGCCGGTTGAAGCCCACCTCGAGCGCCGTGAAGATCGCCCGGGTGAAGGTGTCCAGGCGCAGGATGGCCACGGCGCCGAAGTCGGAGAGCACGTAGAGGGCCACCAGCAGGGCGCCGCCGGCGATCGCCGGGCGCACTTGGGCGAGCGTGACGGTGAACAGCGTGGCGGCGGGGCCGCGGCCGAGCGAGCGGGCCACGTCCTCCTGGCCGGGGTCGATGCGGGAGAGCGCGGCCGCCACCGGCAGGTATACGTACGGGTACGTGTAGAGGGTCATCACCGTCACCGCGGCCCAGAACCCCTCGAAGCGCCCCGCCTCCACGCCGGGCAGCAGGTCCGAGACGGACACCCACGTGAACGCCGCCACGTAGGAGGGCACGGCCAGCGGCAGCGCCAGCAGGACGGCCAGCAGGCCGCGGCCGGGCGTGTCCGTGCGGGTCACGAGCCAGGCGGCGCCCACGCCGATCACCAGGCACAGTGCGGTCACCACGGCGGTGAGCGCGAGCGAGGTGGCGGCCAGGGCGCCCACGCGCGGGCTCACGACGGCGTCCAGCCAGGGGCCGAACCCGCCCTGGGCGGTGCGCAGGAACAGGTAGCCGATGGGGACGACCGCGACCGCCGCGGCCACGAGGGCCGCGGCGGTCAGCGCCGCGGGAGCGCGCCGTCCGCGCGTGCGGCGGACGGCCGGCTCCGGTGCTCGGGGGGTCAGAGCAGGCCCGCCTCCTGGATCATCTGGATGGTGGTCTGGAGGTCGTCCAGGTCGTTGAGGTCCACGTCGGGGGCCTTGACCTCGGAGAGCTCCGGGAAGCCGGCCGGCGGCTCCACGCCCTCCACGAGCGGGTACTCGCCGGTCTCCTCGGCGAAGTACGACTGACCGTCCTCGGAGAGAAGGTACTCCACGAGGGCGGCGGCGTCGCCGTCCTCCTGCTCGCCCACCAGGCCCATGCCGGACACGTTCACCAGCGAGCCGAGGTCGCCGTCGGGGAAGAAGTGCAGGGACGCGCCCAGCTCCTCCGGGGCGACGCCCTTCTCCCGGGCCAGCTCGACCAGGTAGTAGTGGTTGACCAGGCCGGTGTCCAGGGTGCCGGCGTCCACGTCGGCGAGGATCTCGCCGTTCTTCTCGCGGCGCTGCGGGTCGTTGGCGGCGAAGTCCTCAAGCCAGGTCCGGGCCTCGTCCTCGCCCTTCTGCAGGCGAAGGGCGGTGACGAACGTCTGGAAGGACGCGTTGGTGGGGGCGACGCCGACGCGGCCCTTCCACTTCGGATCGGTCAGCTCGTCGACCGACGTCGGGAGGTCGGCCTCGGGGACCTTCTCCTCGTTGTAGGCCAGCACGCGGACGCGGCCGGTCAGGCCGACCCAGTCGCCCTCGTCGTCCCGGTAGGTCTCGGGCACGCGGTCCAGGGTCTCCTGGGCGAGGGGCGTGAACAGGCCCTCCTTGGCGACGGCGCCGAGCGCGCCCGCATCCTGGGAGAGGAACACGTCGGCGGGGGAGCCCTCGCCCTCCTCGATCAGCTGCGCGGCCATGGCGGGGGTCTTGTCGTAGCGGACCTCCACCTCGATGCCGGTCTCGTCGGTGAACTCGTCCAGGATCGGCTGGACGAGGTCCTCGCTGCGGCCCGAGTACAGGGTGACCTTCTTGTCCGACTCGGCGGCGGAGGCGGAGCCGGACGCCGCGCCGGACGCGGAGTCCGAGCCGGAGCCGCCGGTGCCGCCGGCGCAGGCGGTCAGGGCGAGCAGCAGCGTGGCGGACACGGCCGAGAGGCGGACACCACGCGAGAGGGCGCGGGACTGGGGCATGGCAATCTCGATTCGGGAGGAGTGGCGGGGGCGGCGCCGCGGGCCAGGGGTTCCTGGCGGGCCGACAAGGGGAGCCTATTAAGTCATGCGTGTGTTGTCTATTGCGTCACCATGTGACGTGCCTCGCAGTCGACAAGGCCCCCGACGGCCCGGGTCAGACGCCGGCGACGAGCGCGGGCAGCACCGCCCCGGCCGAGCCGCGCAGCGCGTGCGTCACCGCGCCGCTCAGCTCGGTCTCCACGGGGTTCACCTCGACGACGGCGGCCCCGGCTCCCAGCGCCACGAACGGCAGGGACGCGGCCGGCTGGACCAGGCCCGAGGTGCCGACGACGAGGGCCAGGTCGCAGCGCTCCAGCGCCTCGTAGGTGCGCTCCCACGGCTCCTGCGGCAGCATCTCTCCGAACCACACCACGCCCGGCCGGATCCGTCCCGTCCCGCACGCCGGGCACGTCGGCGGCGCCTCGCGCAGCATCGCCTCCAGGTCCGCCTCCGAGCCGGCCGCCTCGGCGTCCGCGGGCGCGCCCGGGTCCACGTCCGCCGGGGCCCCGCACTCGGCGCAGCGGTGCTCGAACAGCGAGCCGTGCAGGTGCGCGAGCACGCGGGCGCCGGCCCGCTCGTGCAGGTCGTCCACGTTCTGGGTGACCACCTCGAGGCCGGGCACGGCCCGCTGCCAGTGCGCGACGGCGTCGTGCCCCGGGTTCGGGCGGCGCGCCCGGACCATGCGGGTCCGCCACCGGTACCAGGACCACACGAGGTCCGGGTCCGCCAGGAACGCGTCCTCCGTGGCGAGCTGCTCGGGGGAGTACCGCTCCCACAGGCCGGTCTGGGTGTCCCGGAACGTGGGGATCCCGGACTCCGCGCTCATGCCGGCGCCGGTGAGCACCACCGGGCGCCGCGCCTGCGCGACGAGGGCGCGGACGGCGTCGAGGTCCGCCGTGGGGACGGTCTCGGAAAGGTCGCCGGAGGAGGGATGGCTCATGGGGACAGGGTAGTGACGGCCCAGGTGAGGCGGGGATCCGCGGTGCGCGCCGGTCGCCCGAGGACCCGAGGGGCGTGGACAACGCCAACGGCACCTGGCTGCTGACCGCCTCGCTCATCGGCATGACCATCGGCGCGCTGACCATGGGCTGGCTCACGGACAAGCTGGGCCGCCGCAAGCTGCTGATCGGCGCCGTCGTCGCGTTCTCCGTGCTCACCTTCGTCACCGGCTTCGCCACCGAGGCCTGGCACATCGGCGTGCTGCGCTTCTTCGCGGGCCTGGGCCTCGGCGGCTGCCTGCCCACCGCGATCTCCATGGTCACCGAGTTCGCCGGCCGCGGGCGCGGCTCCACCGGCACCCCCGGCGCCGTCCCGCTCACCGCGAGCGGGGCGGCGCCGTCGTCGTGCGGGCCGTGCCGTCCGCGCGGGCCAGGGCCCGGCGCAGGCCGCGGGCCTTGAGCAGGACCTCCTCGTGCTCGGCCTCGGCGGTCGAGTCGGCGACGATCGCCCCGCCGGCGCCGATGCCCCAGCGCCCGGCCGCGAGCACGGCGGTGCGGATCACGATGGACAGGGACACCGCCCCGTCCGCGCCGAGCAGCCCCAGCGCGCCGGAGTACACGCCGCGCGGGGAGTCCTCCCACTGCGCGAGCAGCTCGACGGTGCGCCGCTTGGGGGCGCCCGTCATCGAGCCGCCGGGGAACAGGGAGCGGACCACGTCCACCGGCGCCACGCCGGCCCGGGCCGTCCCGGTGACCGTGGAGACGAGCTGGTGCACGGTCGCGTAGCTCTCCACGGCCATGAGCGAGGGGACCTGCACGGAGCCGGGCTCGCACACGCGGGAGAGGTCGTTGCGCAGCAGGTCCACGATCATGAGGTTCTCCGCGCGCGTCTTGGGGTCGGCGGCGAGGGTGCGGGCGGCCTCGGCGTCCGCGACGGGGTCGGGCAGGCGGGCGGCCGTGCCCTTGATGGGCTTGGTGGAGTAACGGCCGTCCCGGCCGGCGAGGAAGCGCTCGGGCGAGGCGGAGACCACGGCCCAGCCGCGGGGGCCCGTGCCGTGCTCCATCAGCGCGGCGTAGGGGGCCGGCTGGTGCGCGGCGAGCTCGAGGAACAGGGCCAGCGGGTCCACCCGGAGCGCGGGGTCGGCGTCGAAGCGGGTGGTCAGGCACAGCTCGTAGGAGTCGCCGGCGAGCAGGGCGGCGTGGCACCGGGCGATGTGCTCGTCGTAGGCGGCCCGGTCCTCGCGCCACGCGCCGGCGGCCTCGCCGGTCCCGGCCTCGGGGGCGACGTCGGCCCGGACCTCGGAGGCCGCGGCGTCGTCCGCCGCGGCCTGCGTGGCGCGGCGTGCCGCGTCCAGGGCGCGCCGCACGTCCCCGGCCCAGCGGTCCGCAGCGGCCTCGGCGGCGGCCGCGTCGAGCGCGACCACGCAGCAGCTCAGCGTCCCCGCCGCGTGGTCGGCCACCGCATAGCGCGAGGGGCGCACCCAGAACTGGGCGGGCAGCGCGGCGGGATCCCCCGCCCGGCGCGACGGCGGCCGCACGCCCAGGTCCGCCAGGCCCAGCTCGTAGCCCAGCCAGCCCACGAGCCCGCCGCGCAGCGGCAGGCCCTCGCCGCCGACGACCCGGCGCGGCGCCGCCGCGGCCGCCAGGTCGGACCAGGCGCGCTCCGGGTCGGCGGGGTCGGCGTGGCGGACCAGGCGGGGCCCGGGGGAGGGGACGCGGCCCTGCTCCTCGCCGAGCACGTCCAGGCCGTCGCCAGCCACGGACCAGCGGGCCTCGGCCGGGTCCGGCAGGGCGGAGTCCAGCCAGAAGGAGCCCGCCCCGCGCTGCACGGCGTGGGCGTAGACGGCGGCCACCGCGGTGGCGGCCGTGTGCCTGGCCGCCGCGAGGGCGGCGGCGTCGAGCGCCCGCACGGCAACGTGCAGCGGGGCGGGGGCGTCCTCGGGAGGGAGGGGGACGTCCTCGGGCGGGGCGGGCGCGGCGGGCATGGGGACCAGAGTAGGGCGCGCGGTGCGCGAGCGCGTCCGAGCCCCGATCACCGGCTCCGTACGCTGGGGGCATGGAGAGCGCACAGTCCCGCCGTGCGGCGGCGGTGGCCTGGATGGAGCGGCACCAGGCAGCGCTGTACGCGGCCGGGATCGCCGCGGGCGCCGTCGTCGGGTGGGTCGTCCCGGGGGCCGGGCGGCTGGCGGTGCTCGTGGAGCCGGTCCTGGGGCTGCTCCTGCTGGCCACGTTCCTCGCGGTGCCGTTCGCGGCCCTCGGCGCCGCCCTGCGCGACGTGCGCTTCCTCGCCGCGCTGCTGGTCCTGAACTTCGCCGTGGTGCCGGCCGTGGTGTTCGGGCTCAGCCGGTTCGTGGCCCACGACGACGCCCTGCTCGTGGGCGTGCTGCTCGTGCTGCTGGCCCCCTGCGTGGACTACGTCATCGCCTTCACCGGACTGGCGGGCGGGGCGGCGGAGCGGCTGCTCGCCGCGGCCCCGCTGCTGATGCTCCTCCAGCTGCTCCTGCTGCCCGTGCTGCTGCGCGTGTGCGCCGGCCCGGCGGCCGTCGCCGCGGTGGACGTCGGCCCGTTCGTCCGCGCCCTCGTGCTGCTGATCCTCCTGCCGCTGGCGCTCGGGGCCCTCGTCCAGGGCATCGCACGGCGGGGCGCGCCCGGCCCCCGACGCGCGGCCCGGGCGGTGGAGGCGGCGACGGGGGCGGCGATGGTCCCCCTGATGGCGGCCACGCTGTTCCTCGTGGTGGCCTCGCAGGTGCGCGCGGTGGGGGAGCGGCTGCCGGCGCTGGCGGGGGCGGTGCCGGTGTTCGTCGGCTTCGTGGCGGTGATGGTGCCCCTCGGGCTGGCCGTGGCGGCCCTGGCGCGGGTGGACGCGCGGTCGGGCCGGGCGCTCGTGTTCTCCGGGGCCACCCGCAACTCGCTCGTGGTGCTGCCGCTGGCCCTGGCGCTGCCGCCGAGCCTGGACCCCGCCCCGCTCGTGGTGGTGACGCAGACGCTCGTGGAGCTCGTGGCGATGGCCGTCCTGGTGCGGCTCGTGCCCCGCCTGCTGCCGGAGCGGGCGGCACCGGCCGAGGAGGCTGCCCTCGCGGTGCGCCCGGAGCCGGACGTCACCGGATCGTGACCTGACCGGGCACGATGTCATCGTCTCGTGACCTGACCGGGCACGATGTCATCGTCTCGTGACCGGGGTCACCGGGGCGGCTGGCTAGGGTGGAGGGCATGAGCCCTTCATTCGTGTCCTCGGCCCGCCGCCGTCGCCACGGCGGCCTGGCCTCGGCAGCGCTGTTCCACCCGCTCGTGGAGGCCGCCACCGGCGCCCTCCCTGTCATCGACCCCGCCACCGGCCGGCCGGTGGACTCCGCCGACGCCCGCCCCGGGTCCGCGCCCGCGACTCCTGCACAGGGCACCGAAGAGCGCCGCTCCTCCCCGGAGGCCGGTTCCGCTCGGGGCTGAGCGCCCCGCCGCCTCCCTAGAATGGTCCGCATGGCCGGACTGATCTTGCGCAAGGACATCGACCTCGTCCGCGAGCGCACTGACTTGAAGGCCGTGGTGGAGGAGTTCGTCACGCTGCGCTCCGCGGGCGTCGGATCGTTCAAGGGCCTGTGCCCGTTCCACGACGAGCGCACCCCCTCCTTCCACGTGCGCCCCGGCGTCGGCACCTACCACTGCTTCGGCTGCGGCGAGCACGGGGACGTCATCAGCTTCCTCATGGAGCTCGAGCACACCACCTTCACGGAGACCGTGGAGCGGCTGGCCGCCCGCGTGGGCGTCGAGCTGCACTACGAGGACGGCGGCACCGGCCCGGACAAGGCGGAGACGGGGCGCCGTCGTCGCCTGTTGGAGGCCAACAAGGTCGCGGACGAGTTCTACCGGCGCGCCCTGGGCTCGGCCGAGGCGCAGACCGGCCGGGACTTCCTCACGCAACGCGGCTTCACCCAGGAGCACGCCGAGCAGTTCGGGCTGGGCTACGCCCCGCAGGGCTGGTCCCACCTGCTGGACCACCTGCGCCAGAAGGGGTTCCGGGACGAGGAGCTGCGCGCCTCCGGGCTGTTCTCCGAGGGCCAGCGCGGCCTGTACGACCGCTTCCGAGGCCGCCTGCTGTGGCCCATCCGGGACATGACGGGCGCGACCATCGGCTTCGGCGCCCGCAAGCTCTACGACGACGACCCCGGCCCCAAGTACCTGAACACCCCCGAGACCCCGCTCTACAAGAAGTCCCAGGTGCTCTACGGGATCGACCTGGCCAAGCGGACCATCGCCAAGGAGCGCCAGCTCGTGCTGGTGGAGGGCTACACGGACGTCATGGCCGCGCACCTGGCCGGCGTCGGCACCGCGGTGGCCACGTGCGGCACCGCGTTCGGCGCGGACCACATCAAGGTGGCACGCCGCCTGATCTCCGACGACGGCACGGGCGGCGAGGTGATCTTCACTTTCGACGGGGACGAGGCCGGGCAGAAGGCCGCGCTCAAGGCGTTCGACGAGGACCACCGGTTCCTCGCCAAGACCTATGTGGCCGTGGAGCCCAGCGGGATGGACCCGTGCGACCTGCGCATGCAGCAGGGGGACGAGGCCGTGCGCGCGCTGATCGCCTCCCGGCGCCCGCTGTTCGAGTTCGCCATCCGGGCCGGCCTGAAGGACTACGACCTGGACACGGTGGAGGGCCGCGCCGGCGCCCTGCGGCACGCCGCGCCCATCGTGGCCGGCATCAAGGACGCCGTGCTGCGCCCGGGCTATGAGCGCGAGCTGGCGGGCTGGCTCGGCCTCGACCCCAACGCGGTGCACCGCGCCGTGGCGGCGGCCGGCCGCGGCCAGCGGCGCGGCGGCGGGTCCGAGCCCGAGCGCGGTCCGGAGCCGGACCAGGGCCGGGGTCAGGGCCGGGGTCCTGCGCCCGAGGGGCCCTCGGTGGGCCCGCAGGGGCGGCACGGGGAGGCGGCCGCCCCGGCGCCGCAGGTGTTGGTCCCGGTGGACCCGCGCGACCCCGTGGCCCGGCGCGAGCGCGAGTCCCTCGAGGTGGTCCTGCAGCACCCCACCCTGCTCTCCGCCGAGCAGTGGACCGCCCTCTACGCGGCGCGGTTCACCATCCCGCAGTACGCGGCGGTGCACCACGGAGTGAAGGTGGCCGGCTCCTCCGGAGCCACCCCGCAGCGCTGGGTGGACGCCGTGCGGGACGCGGTCCCCCAGGAGGTGGCCGGCGTCGTCTCCGAGCTGGCGGTGCGGGACCTGCCCGCCCGCACCCCCGCGGACGTGGACCGGTACTGCCGGGACATCATGAACCGGCTCTTCGCCCTGCAGATCGTGCACCGCAAGGAGGAGCTGCTCGGTCGGCTCCAGCGGCTGGGCCCCCACGGCGACCCGGCCGAGTTCACGGCGCTCAACAGCGAGCTCATGGAGCTCGAGGCGCGCCGGCGGGCCCTGCGCGCGGACGACTGAGCACCCCCGCCGCGCGGGCGAGGGTGCTCAGTGTGCTCGACGCCGACGGGCGCTGGGGCGCGGATGCTCGGCAGACGGGAGGGTCAGCCCTCCTCGACCTCGATCACGTCGCCGGTCTTCGCGTCGATCTTGACCTCGGCGCCGTCCTCGCCGTTCTCGCGGTCCAGCTCGACCGTCCAGGCGAGGGTGCCGTCCTCCTCGTCGAGGTCGACCTCGTCCACGGTCTGGTCCGTGCGGCCCTGGAGGGCGGTGCTGATGGCGGTCTCGGCGGTCACCTGGGCCTCGCCGGCGCGGCGGACGTCGTCATCGATCTGCGGGCGGACGCCCTCGCTGACCTGGCCGTCGGTGGTGACGTCGTACTCCTTGACGTCATCGCCGACCACGACGTCGACCTCCCACTTCGCGTCGTCGTCGTCCAGGTCCATCTCCACGATGACGCCGTCACCATGCAGGCCGAGGATCTCGTCGATCGCGGCGTAGGCCGGGTCGTCGCCCTGGCGCTCGACCGAGCCGGAGGCGGCGGCGGGGGAGGTGGAGGCCGAGCCGGACGCGGACGCGGCGGCCGAGCCCGAGGCGTCGTCGCGGTCGTCGTTGTCGTCACCGGCCGGGGCCGTGGTGGCGGCCTGCGTCGGGGACTGCTGCACCGCGGACTCCTGGGGGTTCGCGGCGGTGTCGTCGTCGGCCGTGCCGCAGGCGGCGAGGGCGAGGGCGGCGAGGAGGCCGGTCCCGGTGAGGGCGGTCTTGCGGGCGATGGAGGTGGCGTTCATGGTCGTGCGCTCCTTGGTCATCCGTTGGGTCTCCTGGTGAGGACTCCATAGGACCGTAGGCAGATGAGAGGGGGGTGAGGACAGGGCTCGCGTGCGCCGGACGGCGGGGTGCCGGACGGGTCCGCGAGGTCGAGTGGCGCGCCGGGAGGGGGCTCTGGTAGAGTTCCATCCGTTGTCCGAGCGGCCCAGGTCGTTCGAACCGCATTCCCCCGTAGCTCAATTGGCAGAGCATTCGACTGTTAATCGAAGGGTTGCTGGTTCGAGTCCAGCCGGGGGAGCGAAAGCTCTCCTCGAGAGTTGTGTTGTGTAGAGCCGTCGAAGGAATGGCGGACAACCGGAGCCCCTGCACCGACCAAGTCGGTGTGGGGGCGTCGTCGTGTCTGGAGAATGACCGGGCCGAGCAGGTCTGCCAGCGTGATGTCGAACACATCTGCGATAGTCGCCAGCTCCTCCAGCGTGAAGGCCACCCGTGCGCGCAGTCGATGGGAGATTCCGCTCTGGGAGATTTCCAGGGCGCTAGCGAGGTCGGCCTGCTTCTTGCCTGACCGAGCTAGCCAGGCGCGTACCTCTGCTGCAACCAGTGAGTTGAAGCCGCTGCCGGCTCCGTCCGTCGAGTCTGTCATGAGCAAGAGCCTATGGCGCAGGTGAACGCCAGACAAGAAGACAGCAACCGGGTTGCGTTCAGCGCAATATTGGAGCTGTTCACACATGCGCTGAACGCATACAGTGTGCGTCATGACCAATCACACAAGGTGCGTCAGGGCCAACCTGGCCGCAGAGATCAGTAGACGAGACCTGACGCAGGCCCGAGCAGCCGTGCTGGCTGGGCTGACCCCGGACGGCCTCTCCAAGCGGATGTCCGGCCAGATCGAGTTCCGGCTGAGTGAACTGCTCAGCTTGGCTCGAGTGCTGGGCGTGCCGTTCGCGACGTTGGTCGACGGCCTCGATGCCGTCGATGACCAGGTGGCCGAAGCATGAGCGCGACTGTGCAGCGAGCGGTCTACACCCCGGAAGCGGCTCGAGAGGTCACGGATCAGATCAAGACCGGCATGGAGTCCGTCTACCACCTGATTCGCTCCGCGTATCGAGGACGAGCTTGGGCGGTGCTCGGCTATCGGAGCTGGGACGAGTACGTGACGCGAGAGTTCGGCAACCTGCATCTGAGGCCACCACTGGAGGACCGGCAGGACGTCGTTCTGTCCCTGCGCGAGGTGGGCATGAGCACCCGAGCGATCGCTTCGGCCACGCAGATCAGCGACTCGACAGTACGGCGCGAACTGGGGAGCGCAGGTGCGTCAAATGACGCACCTGGACGCGAATCGAGACTCGTCATCGGAGTCGACGGCAAGACCTACAGCCCTGTGAACCGCGCACGGGTTGCGGAACCGGAGGAGGTCTCGATTCCTCAGGGAAGTCGGACCACCCTCGACTCCGTCCTGGACATGCCGGCGGAGGACTTCGGGATTCAGCCGCTGGACCTGAACCGGCGGGACGAGGAGCAGAAGGGCCGCGCGCGTCGGGTGCTCTCGGCCTTCAACGGCTCGGGCGCCGCGGCGGTACCGACGCTGATCAAGGCGGCAACGCCGGTGGCGTCCCTGGTCTCCCCGGCGACGGGTAAGGCGCTGGTCGAGGACGAGGACTTGCACGGGGTCGTGTGGGACTCGGTGCGGTGCGTGCGGACGCTGGCGCACGTGATCCGGTCCGTGGGTCATGTGGACGGTCAGTCCCAAGCGGAGATCCGGTCGACGCTGCGGGATGCGGTGGACGACCTGGACGAGGTGCTGAAGAAGATCGAGGAGGGCACGCGATGAGCGCGCAGCAGATGTGGGAGGCCCGAACGTCTGGGCCGAAAAGGGCGGAAGCCCCGGCCAGCGTGCAGGCTGTCGGGGCTTCCGAAAACGCTCAATCCGAGACGATGCACATTCCAAAGAACACGCTGGTCGAGCACTCGGAGGATAGCACCGGTACGCGGCCCACGGGCAGTGGGATTCGGTCGCTTCCCCGCCGGGTCAACCCGAACGATGGCCGGTTCATCCGGGCCGTGGTGGCCGGGACCGCTGTGGCCGGTCTGGTGGCGTTCTCCATCTCGTTCGCGGCGCTGTACGAGGTCGCGGCTTGGCTGGGGCTGCCGCCGTTCATGCATTGGGCAGTGCCGGTCTTCATCGACCTGGCGATCCTCGTCTACGCGGGCTCCGTACTGGTGCACGAGTCCCGAGGGGAGTCCGCGCGGGCGTCGTGGTGGGCGCTGGGGGCGTTCACGGGCCTGTCGATGATCGCCAACGGGGCGCATGCGTGGAGTGCTGAGAACGCGAGCGTGTGGCAGTCCGTGGTGGGTGCGCTCATCGCGGTGATGGTTCCGGTGGCGGTGTTCGTGGCCACGGATCAGCTGGCGCGGGTCGCGGTGGAGAACCCGGACTCGCGGCGGGCCGAGCGCGCTTCGCAGGTGTCGGAGGAAGCAGAGCAGCTGAAGGCTCAGGCGGAGCTGGATCGTCAGCGCGCGGAGCTAGAGGCCCAACTGGCGGCGAGCCGCCGACAGATCGAGGCCCAGCGGCGCGAGGCCGAGCGGGAGGCCGAGGTGGCCGAGGCTCGGCACCGGCAGGAGCTGGAGCGGATGGAGCGTCAGGCCAAACTCGAGACCGAGCGCGAGGACCATGAGGTCCAGCCGGCCGTGGTCGAGGAATCGCAGGTCGCCCAGGGGGTCGAGGTCGTCGAGGCCACGGCGTCGTCAGAGCCGGTCGTCGCAGAGACGAAGACGGTGGAGAAGGCATCGGGTGCGGACATCACCGCATGGATCGTGGCCCGTGCGCAGGAGGGCCAGGTGCCCTCGGCAGGGGAGGTCGCAGAGCAGTTCGGGTGCTCAGAGCGCACCGGGCGTCGCCGCTTGGCTGATGCCCGTGAGACGCACGCTGAGGCATTCGGGACCGAGGAGGAGCAGGCATGAGCATCGACGCGATGAAGTGGGCGCGGAAGGTCGCGGAGACGGGCAAGCTCAACACCGGCCAGGCGTTCGTGCTTTTGCTGCTGGGTGATCATGCGGACGAGTCGTGGTCTTGCTACCCGAGCCAGGAGTTGCTGGCCCAGCGGTCGGCTCAGACCGTGCGTTCGGTGGAGCGGCACATCGCCCGCCTGCGAGACCTGGGCCTGGTGGAGACCGAGTCCCGGTACGGGGACGGGCGCGGGCGGATCGGTTTGAGGTACTACCTCCGCGAAGAGGCCCTGAATGACCTTGTCCAAGACCCCGAGACCCGCATGAACACGCGACCCGACAACCTGTCGGGTAAATCCGAGACCCGCATGAACACGCGACCCGACAATCTGTCGGGTAAATCCGAGACCCGCATGAACACGCGACCCGACAATCTGTCGGGTAAATCCGGGACCCGCATGAACACGCGACCCGACAACCTGTCGGGTGAGTCGACTCAACCGACAATTTCGGCGGACTCACCCGACAATTACGACTTTGCCGACTATAAGGATCGCGCGCGGACTAACCCTCAAGAACCCTCATCTGTCCGTCCGTCAGTCCGTCAGTCCGGTGCAGTACGCGCGGAGACGACGACGGACGACGGACGACGGACCGATCAGGCCATCGACGGTGGGGAAGGCGTGGGGCTGGCCCATCGGGGTGTGGTCCTGGCGCACCTGGTTCAGCGGGTGCCGGCGGCTGCGGACCTCGGGGACGGGCAGCTGCGGTCCATCGTGGACGTGGTCTTGGCGCGGGCCTCGGGGCCGGTGCGCAAGCCCACGGCGTTCGTGGCGCGGTCGTTGGCCTCGGAGTTCGAGGAGTTGGTCGCGGTGACCCGGCCCCGGCCGGTGGCCGTGACTCAGGCTCCGGCTGCTTCGGGGCAGGTGCGTGAGCTGCGGACCGGTGAGCCGTGCCAGGACCCGGACGTGCATGTCCCGGCGTATGGGCAGGCTGTGCTTGCGGATTGCCCGCACTGCCGGCTGGAGCGTCGGGCGATGCCACGGGCGTTGGTGGAGGCGGTGGAGTGATGGCCGGGCAGGCGGACCGGGTGGCTCCGGCGGGCATGGTGCTGGTGACGGGTGACGAGCTGGCGGAAGCGGTGGCCTCGGTGCGAGGCGCGGTGGTGGCCGTGCTCGGACCGTCGGGCAACGGCGACGTCGTGGAGGACGTGCTCCAGAGCGCGTGGGAGTCCGCGTGGCACTCCCGGGAGCGGTTCGATCCGGACCGGGGTTCCCTGCGGACCTGGGTCGGCACCATCGCCCGGAACCGAGCGGTGGATCATCTGCGGGCGGTCGGCCGGTCGCGGGCGGGCCAGGAGGCGCTGGAGGCTTCCGCGGTGGCGCGGGAGAAGACCGCGGTGTCGACGGTCATGGAGGACCCGGCCGAGGCCGTGGTTGAAGCGCTGGCTGCACACCGGGAAGTCGCGGAGGTGATGCGGGTGGTCGAGTCGGTCATGGAGTCCTCGGAGATGACGGCCCGTGCCCTGGCCGTGGTGCTGGCGTTCGGGGATGACGTCGTGGCGGCATCGGAGGCGATGGGCGTCTCGGTGACCGCACTGCGTCAGGCCCGGCGTGAGCTGGTGCGCTGTGCCCGGGTGGTCCGGGCGGCGCAGGAGGTGGCCCGTTCGGGGCAGGCGGTGACGATGCGCGTGCTGATCAGCTGCCTTCCCGACGACGGGGACGCGGGGGACTGGGCGCGGCAGGTCGCGTTGGCCTGCGCGCAGGCGGGGGGCCGGATGGAAGCGGTCACGGTCGAGGACGTCATGCAGGCCACCGGGTTCAGCCACTCCACGAGTCGGCAGTACCTGGCCGAGACGCGGCACCTGCTGAGGGTGGCGACAACGGTGATCCGAAACGAGAGGGCAGAGAAGTGAGCGAGCAGACGGAGTTCGAGCAGAGCCATGACGGGCCGGAGGGTCAGGAGCCGCGCGTGGTCTACGTCGAGCGGGACCGGGGGCTGTTCTCGTCCGTGCGGCGGCTGCGCCAGCGCACGGGCGAGGCCGGGCGGCGGTGGGTGGCGGAGTCCGTGGACGCGCCACTGCCGACGTCGTGGCAGGAGCGGGTACCGGATAGGTGGGACTCGGCCCGGGGTCGGTGGGCGATTGCGGCCGTGGCGCTGGCGGTGCTCGTGGTGTGGGTGCTGGTGGTGGTCCAGGCGATGATGCGCTGACAGACCTTCGCGGCGGCGACCGCGAACCCAGGACGAGACACGGCAACGAAGCAAGAGCGGGCCAGACGAGCGACGAGGAGTCGGAGATGTTGAACGGAATCAACCCGGACGGGCTGTCGGGGTGGTCACAGATCAGTGGATGGGTGGTCGGGACGGCGCTGGTCGTGCTGATCCTGGCGGTCGGTGCTGGCGTGGCGCTGGCAGTGTGGGGCAGGGCCTTGTTCTCACCTAGCGGGATGCGCAAGGGGTGGACGATGGTCGCGTTGGCGGCGGTAGGGGCGACGGTGCTGGGCGCTGGCACGGCCGGCGCGAGCTGGGGGGCTGGGCTGGGTACGAGCGAGCTGATGCCCGCCGGGGCCAGGCCACAGTCGGTCGCGATCGAGAAGAACGCCCCGAAGCAGACCTGCAACCGGCAGGCGGTGCGGGACTTCGACAAGGAGGAGCCGTCCCCGGATCGGGCGGAGCGTGAGCGTGTGATCAGTACGTTGCTCGGTGGACAGCCCGCCCTGGACGGGTACGAGTGGGGCAAGGAGCCTACCGGCACGGAATCCTCGTACACGGTCGTCACATCGGTGAAGTGGTACGCCACGGGCGAGGTGAACGGGTCGGGTGAGCCGGACTGCTCGGCGCAGAACGAGGCCACGGCCGAGTGCTCGCCGGTCGAGGTGCACGTGGCGCGTCAGTCGCTGACCAACGGTGCTCAGACCGGGCGGACCCTGACGCTGACGCGGGGTCAGAACTGCTCTTGATCTGATCTGCGAGTTGCCCCCACCTGCTGCGGATGCAGCGGGTGGGGGCTTTCTCGTGTGCGGGACAGGTGACATGCGTGGCAGTGCGGCCCGTCGTACATCTGGCAGCGGGCAGGAGGTGCCCGCGCGGTCCAGAAGACATCCGGGCCGTCGTCACATCACATCCCTACGGGAGGACCTCTGATGAGCAATCTGATTCACGCGGCCACCACGGTGGCTGCCGGTGTCCCGGACATCGCACCGAGCTTCAACGGGCCCTGGATGCCCACCATCGAGAACATCGCGGGCCTGGCGCTGGGCACCTTCCTGGTCATCCTGGTCATCGCCGTCGGCATCGGCGTGCTGGTCTGGATCTTCGGCAAGCTCTCCTCGAACGGCCGCGCGCAGGACGTGGGCATCAGCTTCGTGGTCTTGGGCATCGTGGCTGCGGCCCTGATCGCCGGTGCCGCGAGCCTGATCGGCTGGGGCGCCGGCCTGCCGCTGTTCTGAGGTCCTGAGCGCACTCACGGAGGGAGAGAACGATGTGGGAGAAGGACTTCGAGGAGTTCATGCGAGGTTCGATCCTGGGGCTGGCGAAGGCCGCTGCCGGGCTGATCGAGCAGGCTTTCTCCGTGGGTGCGCTGACCCCGGAGTGGTGGGTCACAGTCGTCGGCGGTCAGGTCACCACGACGGTGGCCGGTGGCGAGAGCACGGTGATCGACCATCCGGGGATGCTGAACGTCATCGTGCTGGCGATGATCCCGCTGCTGGTGATCTTCGTGGCCGTCCAGGTCGTGCTCTCGGCGGTGCGCGGGTCCACGGCCGGCATGCTGCGCGCGTTCCTGGCGGCGGTGTTCAGCATCCCGGCGACCTACGTGGTGGTCGGGCTGGTGTGGATGGCGATGGGGGCGACCCAGCAGCTGACCTTGTGGATCTTGCAGGTCGGTTCGGGTGGCACCGATGGCCAGGACGAGGCAGTGGCCGGCGTGCTGGGACTGTTCGGTCTGACCTACGACGCCGCCAACGACGAGATCTTGCTGGACGAGAACTTCGCGCAGTGGGAGATGGCCAGCGATAACTCGGAGAACGGGATGATCGTGGTCGCGTTGATCATCGCGCTGGTGATCTTCTTCGCCTGCTTCGTGCTGATGGCGATGATGATCTTCCGTCTGGTGCTGATTCTGATCTTGGCCTCGTTCGCGGCCCCGGCGATCTTCTCGCTGGCCCTGGAGCCGGCCAAGGCGCTGGCGGGGCGGTGGCTGTCGATGATGCTGGGGCTGATCATGGCCGGGCCAATCGCAGCCGCCGTCGTGCGGCTGGGCATGGCGATGGCGGCATTGTCCACGGACTGGGTGCAGACCGTGGCTGGCATGGTGCTGGTGTTCGTGGCCGCGGCCATGCCGATCTTCATGCTTGCGGTCACCGCGTGGCTGGGCGGCGGTGCCGGGCAGGCTGAACAGGCGGGCGTGATGGCCGCGAGCCGGGCCGGGCGTGGAGCAATGAATTCGATGCGGGGCGTTTCGGCGCGGGCTGGCCGGATGCGCCAGCGTGCCGGGGCGATGGTGATGCGAGGAGGCCGCTGATGGCAACGATGATTCAGGAGTCGATGGACTCGGAGTACGACGACGTCCGATTCCCCCAGGAACGGACTCAGGGACTGATCCTGGGGCTGACCCTGGAGCAGGTGATCGTGGTTCTGGCCGGCGTGCTGATCGGCATGGCGTTCATCCTGCGTGGCGGGCCGGCCATGCTCGTGGGTATCGGGCTGATGGCCGTGATCGGCGCGTTCGGTGCGACCCGGTTCCGTGGCCGGTCCCTGCCTGGCTGGGTGTGGGTGGCGGCGCAGTACCTGCGGCGGGGGGCCACGGAGCAGCTCGAGTACCGCCAGGGGATGGCCCCGGCGCACGTGCTGGAGCTGGTGGACGGCGAGCCGCAGGCACCCGTGAGCGAGGCAGGGCCGCAGGCCCAGCGTGATGCGAAGGGGCGGATCAAGCCGGGTGAGCCGGCACGGTTCCGGCTGCCGGGTGTGGCCGGAGAGCTGATGGTCTACGCGATGCCCAACGGGGCCGGGTTCGTCTGGGACCCGCGCGCCCGGGAAGCGGTGGTCTGCGCGAAGGTCATGACGACGCGGGGCTTTGACCTGGAGTCCTTCGACGCTCAGGAGGAACGGTCCCTGTCGTGGGGATCGTCGCTGGCGGCGCTGTCGCGTCTGCCGGGTGTGGTGCGGATTCAGGCGTCGGATCAGACGACGCTCATCTCCGGTGCGGCCGTGGAGGACTTCTACGAGTCCAAGCAGGAGGGCGCGGGCCGGTCGGGGGCAAGCATCGACCCGTTCCTGGACCAGGCGTTCCGTGAGCTGATGAAGGAGGCCCAGTCGATGCCGGTGCACGAGCAGTGGCTGACGCTGGTGGTCTCCCCGTCGAAGATCAGCTCGCAGGTCAAGGCGCTCGGCGGGGGCACCCCGGCGCTCATGGAGCACATGCTCAAGGTGATGACGACGGTGGAGAGCACGCTGCCGCGCTCGGGGACCCAGGTGACCGCCTGGCACTCCCCGCGCACGCTGGCCGGCCTCTCGCGGTCGGCGTTCGACCCGGACGCCTCGGTGATGATCTCGACCATGAAGGCGGACGGGCAGACGGCGGGCACCGCGCCCTCGAGTGCAGGTCCGATGGCCGTGGAGGTTCATGCGGGCCACATGGTCACGGACGGGAACTACCACCGCACCTACAAGGTCTCCGAGCTGCCGCAGAACCTGGCCCGGCTGGGGTTCCTGGACGAGCTGGTGTTCGCCGGGGACTTCCGGCACACGGTCTCGGTGTTCCTGGCTCCGGTGGAGCGTGGGGCCGCGGTGCGGTCCGTGCAGCGGCGCAAGACGGACTGGCACACGAACTCGCGGATGATGAGCAAGCTCGGTCGCATCGGTTCGTTGGAACATGACCAGTCCCTGGAGGACGTGGAGCGTGAGGAGGCCGAGCTGCGGCGGCGGCACACGGGCGTGGAGGTCGTCGTGCTGGTCACGGTGACCGGGTCCTCGCGGTCCGAGCTGGAGTCCGCGGCGGCGGAGGTCGTGGCCTCCGGGATCACGGCCGGGTGCGAGCTGCGCCCGGTGTGGATGGAGCAGGATGCCGCGTTCGTGGCCGGTGCCCTGCCGTTCGGAAGGATGAAGCTCTGATGCGTGATGAACCGAAGGTCGATCTGTTCCAGATCATCGAGCCGGGCAAGGACGAGGCCCGAGAGGCCAAGCGTGCGGCCCGGGAGCTGGAGCGAGGCCAGCAGGCGCTGCGGAAGGCGATGGCCGCGCAGGCTAAGGAGGTGCGGTTCCCTCAGCCGCAGTGGGGCAAGGCCGGACCGCGCGGGGCACGGCAGCTGCGGGGGCTGCGCACGCTGGCCCCTCGGCCGGTCCGTACGACGACGCACACGGCCTCGACGGCGTACCCGTTCGTGGCCGGCCCCGGTCTGGGTGCGCGTGGGCTGATGATCGGCAAGGACATGCACGGCGGCGGCGCGTTCTGCTTCGACCCGTGGGCGCTCTATGAGGCCGGGATCATCTCGGGCATGTCCATGATGCTGTTTGGCCAGGTCGGCACCGGGAAGTCGTCGCTGGCCAAGTCGCTGGCGGTGCGGCAGGTGCTGGCCGGGCGCAAGCTCTCGGTGGCCTCGGACAAGAAGGGCGAGTGGACCCGCGTGGTCAAGGGCCTGGGTGGATCGGTGATCCAGGTCGGCCCTGGCCTGGATACGCGCTTGAACCCGTTGGACCCGGGCACCCGGCCCTCGACGGACGTGCAGGGCGAGCCGATGACGGACCGGGCGTGGGCCTCGATGGTGCGGACCCGGCGCATGTCCATCTTGGTGGCCCTGGTGAAGATCCTCACCGACCGGGACATGACCTCGCCCGAGCACCACGTGCTCTCTGCGGGCCTGGACGCGGCCGTGGCGGTCGCGGACGCCGAGGGCCGTCCGCCGATCATCCCGGACGTGATCCGGGCGCTGGACGAGGCCCGTGCGGACCCGGACGCGATGAAGGCGGAGGCCGCGTCGGTGACGATGATGACGCTGGGCCGCGTGTCCTCCGGCGACCTGGCCGGCATGTTCGACGGGGAGACCACGGTCGTCCTGGATGAGCAGGCGTGCGCGACGAGCATCGACACGTCCGCGTTGCTGGGTGCCTCCCCGGAGGCGGTGCGCGTGGTCAACGCGTGCGCGGGCGCATGGACCGAAGCGATGGTCACCACCCGCGATGGCGGGCAGCGGATCGTGATCTACGAAGAGGGCTGGGACAACATCAGCTCCGAGGCCGACCTGCGGCGCATGGTCGAGCAGTGGAAGCTCAGCCGCGCGTACGGCATCTTCAACGTGCTCGTGCTGCACAAGATCGCTGACCTGGACATGGCTGGGGATCAGAACTCGAAGATGGCCGCGATGGCCCGGTCTCTGCTGGCCGACGCGGACGTGAAGGTGATCTACCGGCAGGACCGGTCCGCGCTGAAGATCACGACGTCGGAGATGGAACTGTCCGACCGGGAGCGGTCCCTGGTGCGGTCCCTGCCCAAGGGCACGGGCTTGTGGCGGCTGGGGGATTCCTCGTTCGAGGTGCAGAACGTGCTCACGCGGGCCGAGCTGCCGCTGTTCGACACGGACGAGCGCATGGACAAGAAGAAGGAGGCGGTGGCCTGATGCGACGCGAACGTGGCAACAACTCGGTCCTGGAAGGGGACAGCCCGGCCGAGACGGCACTGATCTGGCTCATCGGTCCGGCGGTGCTGCTCTACGGGGCGTACCTGCTGGCCGGGTTCCTGGCCGGGCGTATCCACTGTGGGGCACCGACGAAGCCTGACTCGCTGTTCGCGCCGCTGGGCTTCCTCGTGGGCGAGCACGACCCGGCCGCGTTCGGGGCCACCGCGCAGGGGTGCACGGCCACCACCGGCGGGGTCATCGGCTGGCTGGTCGGTCTGGGGGTGCTGGTGCTCGTGCTGATCGGTGTGGCGGTGACGGCGTGGAGCCGGTACCAGCAGTCGGACAAGAAGTTCATCAAGGAGCTGCGTGAGCGCGAGGGCCTGGCCCGGTCTGCGGAGATCACCAAGACGGTGGGCCGCAGGTCGGTGCTGTCCCGGGTGAAGAAGGTCCGGCCCTCGATCAAGAAGCCGGCCATCACGGACGGGGCCATGCGTCTGGGCAAGGCCGAGGGCGTGGACGTGTTCGCCTCCTACGAGGAGTCGGTGGTGCTGATCGGCCCGCCGCGCTCGGGCAAGGGCGTGCACCTGCTGATCGGTGCGATTCTCGACGCACCCGGCCCGGTCATCACGACCAGCTCTCGCGCGGACAACCTGGGGGCCACGGCCGAGCTGCGCAAGAAGAAGGGGCCGGTGGCCCTGTTCGACCCGCAGGGGCTGACCGGTCAGCCCTCCACGCTGAAGTGGTCCCCGATCACGGGCTGTGAAGAGCCGCGTGTGGCGAATCAGCGAGCGGCGTCGCTGATCGGTGCCTCCGGCCTGGGGGCCTCCAGCTCGAACGCGGAGTGGCAGGCCCCGGCGATCACGATCATGGAGTGCCTGCTGCACGCCGCGGCGCTGGGTGAGCGCACCGTGGATGATCTGATGCGGTGGGGCAACAACCCGGCCGAGGCCAAGGAGGCCGTGAAGATCCTCACCGAGCATCCCAAGGCCGCGCTGAACTGGAACCTGGTGCTCAAGGGCATCGTCGAGGGCGACCCGAAGCTGCTCCAGTCCAAGTGGTTCGGCGTCGAGGGTGCGGTCAAGGGGCTGTCGGTGCCCGAGGTCCGCGACGTGCTGCGACCCAACCGGTTCGAAGAGACCCTGGACATCGACAAGTTCCTCACCGAGTGCGGGACGCTCTACATCGTGGGCACCAAGACCGGCGGCTCGTCGGCGGGGCCGTTCCTGATCGCGATGATGGACGCCATCACCGAGCGTGCCCGTGAGCTGGCGGCGAAGTCGCCCGGGAACCGGCTGGACCCGCCGCTGTCCCTGGTGCTCGATGAGATCGCGAACATCTCCGGTGCCTGGCCGGGGCTGACCCAGCTGATGGCGGACGGCGGCGGTGTGGGCATCAGCCCGTTCGCGGTGTTCCAGTCGATGGCTCAGGCCCGCAACGAGTGGGGCGAGCAGCAGGCGCAGGCGCTGTTCGACGCGGCGACGGTGAAGGTTCAGCTCGGGGGTGCCTCGAACGTGGCCGACCTGGAGCAGTTCGCCAAGCTGGCCGGTCAGCGCAAGATCATGCGGACCTCGAAGTCTCGCGGCAAGGACCACACCTCGGTCTCCGAGCAGATTCACGACACCGAGGTGGTCTCGGTCGCGGAGCTGCGTCGGTTGCCGTTCGGGTGGGGGGTGCTGCTGAATCGCAACGGGCGTCCGATCCTGATGCGGATGACCCGTTGGTGGGACCGCAAGGACGGCAAGCAGATCAAGGAGGCCGCGGGTCGGTACTCGAAGGCGCTGCTGGCCGAGCTGGAGTCCAAGGACCCGGCTCCGTCGACACCGACCGACGCGGACCGGGCCGAAGAGCCCGTGGCGGCGTTGGACCCGGTGCCGGAGACGGCCCCGGCGATCCCGGTGCGGTGAGGGCATGGGCAGGTTCGGGCTGCACCGCACCGGCTCGGTCGCGTACAAGCGGTACCTGCGGTCCCAGGCGTGGGGTTACAGGCGGGTGCGGTGGTTCGCGGACTGCCGGCAGGCCGGCCACGAGCCGGCCTGCCAGGTCTGCGGGATCACGCTGACCCGGGCCGGGACCCTGGATCTGCACCACGTCTCGTACAAGGGCGTGGGCCAGGACGAGGAGGGCCGGTGGCAGGCCCGCGAAGCGCACAACGACCTGATGCCGTTGTGCCGGGACCATCACCAGCGGCTGCATCAGATCATGGACGGCAAGAAGGAGTTCTTTGGATGGGACCGCAGGCGGGCGACGATCGTGATCGTGGCCAGGATGATCCGGCAGAGTCAGGCATGAGCGACGACGGGGGGGCACGGTGCCATGTCTGCCAGCGGTCCGTCGCCACGAGGTGGCACTGCACCGATGGACGGCACCTGGACCGCGCCGTGTGCCGTGCCGCCGGCGGAATCGGGGTGTGGCTGTGCGGTACATGCGAGGACGCCGCGCATCGCTACATGCGCTCGACTGGGGCAGGCGGTCGCGAAGCCGTTGAGGAGCTGTTCGCCCGGCTCGAGAGGCTGCTGGGCGGGCCAGCACGCCGGTACACGAGGGAAGGACGGAACTGATGGCATCGCCCTGGGTTGAAGACGACGAACTCACGGACTGGGAGGCGCCGGCGGCCGCAGATGACGACGGACAGACGGGGACTCCGCTGCCCTACGTCGACCCGGAGGTCGCCGCGGAACTCGCGGGCGAGGGTCCGCCGGTGTGGATGGGCACGCGGTGGCGGGAGATCGAGGCCGAGCACCAGTGGGAGGCGTGGAACACGCTGCGCCGCTGGGTCGACTGGTTCGTGGCCGAGTACCGGCTGGTGACCTCCGTAGTTCCGCCGTGCTGGTACAAGCATTCGGACCTCACCGCCGAGCTGTACGCGGCCATGTGCATGGAGTACAAGGTCTGGGAGGAACAGGCTCCGGGACTGGGGCCGATGATGATGTGGCACCCGCATGTGGAGATGATGACGGCCCGGCTGCGGTGCATGGTCGACGAGGCCGGCTGCACGAAGATCGGCCGGCACAAGGACACCGAGGCTTACGGCAACCGTGGGGCGTACGAGCTGGACTACGACGAGACGGACTGGACGCGATGGGCCGCCACGGAGCGCGAGGAAGAGCTGATCGAGCGTCCGACCGAGGGCGTGAAGTACGTGCGCGCGAAGATTGTGGACTCCGATGGGGACGTCGTTGGCCACTCGGCCCCCGTGGGCTTAAGGGCGCCGGACGGGGTCCAGGAGATCGAGGCCCATGTATCGGTGACGTCGTCGACGCCGCTGGAGCCACGTCTGTCGGTCACGGTGACCAGCGGGCGCGGTGGGCTAGGCGTGGAGTGGGAGACATCCACGGACAGCCGGTCCTGGGAGAGCCTAGAAGACGGCCATCCCCCTCGTCTGTAAAACGCGGGCTCCTCCCTGGCAGTGCAGTACGGGGCTACACTTCGAACAACATGTGATCAGTAGCTGTCTGACCGGTCATCATCTTGTAACACGAACATCAGGGGGATCCTTGGCAAACTGGGGTTATCGAGTTTATACATTTGAGATGTTGGAAGGTCAGAAAACTCTCCTCGGACAAGAGATCGAAGAGCATCGGCACAGATTGCTGGAAGCGCTTGGTTTAGTTTCACAGGAGATCCGTGTAGGAAAACCGCCGTGGGGAGCTGTGTCAGATCCAGCCGGAGAAAATGAAATCGAAGCACCGGATGCGGAAAATGAATTTCTGGAGAGTTCTCCTACTCTTTCCGTGCGGGGATGCGAATATGATCCTGACCTCGAAGTGGTTCATGGAAGTGTCGCCTTGGGAGAGCATGGCCTCCATGACATCGCCATTAATCCTTACGACATGAATGACCGGGTCGAAGTCTCGGAGAGATCTGCGGAGACGCCAAGGCGGATCGACTTCTTCTTTGGATCGGCGAGTACAAGAGGATTAATCGTTGCCGAAGTAGTGGGCATGAAGGATCCGGTACCTCATCTGGTCCCGTGGATCCGGGCTGTATCCCAAAGCCAGCGCAAGAACCGACTGGATGCTGCGAATCAGACCAGTGGGGCAGTCGATGAGAGCGGATCCCCGATAAGCAAGACTAAAGCTAGAGCGTCGGTACCTGCCGCAATACGAATTCGCGTGGAGCGAGTGGCAGACCCAGATCTCCTAAAGGAGATTGTTGATGGAATCACCTCTATGAGTGCTGAATTTATCGAGCGCGATGCAGATGGTCGCGACGTTCTGAAGCGTATTTCTGTGAAGGTGAAACCTCAGACGCAGCGTGAGAGTATCGTAGATCGCATTATAAATGGATCTAAAAACGATGTTGAATCGATCATCGTGGATTCCCTGAAGGATCTGGACGTGGACCCCGACGAACTTGCGGGTGCAAACATTCAGGTAGATGAAATACAGGCACGCATCAGTGGAAACATGGGAAATGCGACCATATCACCGGGAAAAATGTCTGACTACTTCAACTACAAGTTTGACAAGCCTGGGCGCCCCTCGAATGGGGTGTACTACGCGACCATTTGTAGCAAGATCGAGAATTTAGTTGAGCCTGCCTGGGTTGCAATAGAAGCTATCGACACCAAACGCTTAACTGAGTGGGTTGATGGATTGGAGGATGCGTGGGTCAGTCATCAGTCGGCAGATCAAACGCCATAGTACCTCGTTCACACTATCGACTCGGTTTGGTAGTAGTTATTGTTTCCTTTCTTGTGCTGTACTTTCTGGACGCCCGCGCTTCAGAGTTCGATACGATCGCGAGTGCACTGGGTCTATATTCCGCGGGCCTGTTGGGTGTGTTTAGTATTCTTACGTCCTGGCGCAGTCGAATTACCAAGAGGCGACCAAAATACAAGAAAATTGAGGATCGCTGGGCGCGAGTGATTGACCGCGCTGTGCTCCTGTCCTTACGTGGCTCCGCATTGTCATTTAGTCTAATGTTATTTGGGGTAATCGCCCCCGCTGTCAAGCGGCAGATTGGCGAGCTGTTCCCTATCGAGGTGTATTCATTTCTCGCACGTTCTACTAGTGCCGTATCCATAGCAGGGGTCATTCTCCTGGGCCTTATTTCACTACAGATCGTCCGCGATATTGCCGCGGTTTACGAGTGGAATAATGTTGTGGAGAGTGAAGAAGCCATTGTGGAGGGCCAAAAGAAAAAGCTGGGAGGGGCGCGTAAGGACACTGCTTGAAATCCATGGTTGTTACTAAATTGGCCCTCCGAATGGACGGCGGTCTTGGGCCATAGTTTTCCACGCCGACGGGTGGCGTAGGAGACACTAGAGGCAACCCGGTGGAGCGTTGGCGCCGTGCAGCCGCCGTTGCCCGAGCGACTGGACAACCTGGGTGTGTGACGGTTTAAGCGCCCGTGGAATCGACTGGTAGTCCCGCCATGGCGGTTGTGCGGCTCCCGGCGGACGCTGCCACCAGCGCTCCAGCACAGTGATCCGCTTGACTCAGCTAACTGGTGCTCAGGCATTGAGCGTCGGCCCCCGGGGCGACATGGCCCATCGCACGTACTCGCGCGGCGGGCCAGTTGGTGGGTGCCGCGTAGATACCCTCGCGTTCATGCACCGGGTGCATGTGTCTGATTCACGCGCAATCGATCTATCGACGTCAGGGGTTGCGATCAGGCGTGGGGTTACCGAGTGCTGTCTCCCCAGCTCCCGCCCACGGGCGCGAGTCTGCAAAGGAATGGTGTCGCAGTTACGGGCTAAGGTGGAGGCGTCTTCTCCACGGATTCTTGACAGTCTCCGCTCCGCCTGCGGTCATATGGTCGCTCAATGTGAGACTGTCAACAGATCGACCGATCTTCTACAGATAGGACTTGCACGTGTCTCGCGCAACAATGACGGATACCGTCGGCCTCCAGTACGTCACCACCAACATCGAGGGTGGCGAGTTCAGCTACGTTGCTGCCGCCGGCAGCAAGGACAAGCTCCGTAGTGCCCTTGGTCGAGACTACGTGCACTTCAAGCTCGATCTTCGGTTCTTCGACTCGGAGACCAACACCGTCGTTCTGATCGAGACAAAGCAGTCATTCGTAGATGCGGACATCAATCAGCTCCGCGAGTACGTGGACCAGGAGAAGGCGCTGTTCCCCAAGAACAAGATCATCGCGATCTTGGCGAACACGACGAACGAGGACCTGCGAGTCTGGAAGAGCGTGGTCGACGACGAGCACGAGCTGCCCGGCGAGACGGCGATCGACACCATGTCCTACTACTCGTCGCTGTTCGACACGAACAGGCAGAACAACCGCGAGAAGGTGCTGAGGAACACCTACGCGCTCAACGAGCTGCTGCACAAGAAAGACATCGACGAGAAGCTGCGTAGTCAGTTCGTCGGCACGACGTTGCTGTACGTGAAAAGCGTGATTAAGCAGCGTGGCATTTCGGAGATCAACGACGAAACGGCCAAGGGGCTGCGGGAATACTGGTCCAATTTCAACGAGGCTCAGATTCGAGCGGGTATCCAGACAACTCTTGATGACCTTCTCGATGGTTCAGACAACAAGGCCAAGAAGGTCGAGCTTCTTAAGACCAACGTGGTTGGCGACCAAAAGGTCAAGAAGTTGGCGCTTGAGGACTGGCTTAAGATCCTCAACGACATCGTGGTTGGCATCTACGCCTACATCGACGAGGACAGCTCTGAGGGCCAGGACCTGCTCAACCTGTTCTTCATCGCGTTCAACAAGTACACCGGCAAGGCGGACAAGAATCAGGCCTTCACTCCCGACCACATCACCGAGTTCGCTTGCCGCGTGACCGGCGTCGACCGGAACACTCGAATTTTCGATGGAGCTTGCGGTTCGGGATCCTTCCTCGTACAGGGCATGGTCAAGGCCTTGGCTGACTGCACGACGATGCCGGGGACTCAGTCAGAGAAGGAGACACAACAGGCGAAGATCAAGCGCGAGCACATCTACGGTGTCGAGGTCGAGGAGAAGGCCTACGGCCTGGCCACGACGAACATGCTGATCCATGGCGACGGCAACTCGAACATCAAGTTCGGCTCCCTGTTCGACTCGATGCAGTTCGTCTTGGACGCTGATCCTGACGTGATTCTAATGAATCCACCGTTTAATGCCAAGCCCATCGGCATTCCGAGTCATTACAAGGCTGAATGGGGCAAGGCGAAGGACGGCAAGGAAGATCCCACCAAGGGCATGGTGTTCGTCCAGTTCGTCTCCGACTGCATCAAGGCCGCCAATCTCCAGCGTCGGCAGAACAACCAGTCCACCAAGACGGTGAAGATGGCCGTGATCCTGCCGGTTGCTGCAGCAATCGGAGCAAACACGATCCTGTCCGATGCAAAGAACAAGATGTTGGTCGACAACACGCTCGAAGCGGTGTTCACACTCCCCAACGAGATCTTCTATCCGGGTGCGTCAGCCTCGGCATGCATGATGGTATTCACCCTGGGTCAGCCGCATTTCGACCCACAGACGAAGGAGCCGAACAAGGCGACGTTTTTCGGATACTACAAGGACGATGCGCACAAGAAGAAGAAGAACTTGGGCCGTATCGAGCAGTTCGACGAGAACAACGCGAGCAAGTGGAAGGCCGTCGAGGACAAGTGGCTCAGGCTGTTCCGCAACAAGACCGTCGAGGCAGGCATGTCGGCCATGCAGGAGGTCACGCACAACGACGAGTGGCTCGTCGAGGCGTACATGGAGACTGACTACTCGAAGCTTACTGTCGATGATTTCCAGGCGACGCTCAACAACTACCTTGCCTATCTAGTGAAGGAAGGTCGCGTCGTTGAGGCTGGCGCCAGCGTAGAGGAGGGCGAGTCGCGATGAATCTGAACACATCCGATTGGGTCGGCTTCGTCATTGGCGATCTGTTCGATCGGTTTGAACGAGGTAAGGCCAATCAGACGAAGCTGGAAGACGGTTCCGACCTGTTCTACGCTGGAGCCAAGCGAGGCGACAACGGTGTGATGCGGTATTGCGCATACGATGAGGACCTTGTCAGCGCGGGAAACTGCATCGTCTTCATCAGTAATGGTGAGGGTTCGGTCGGGTACGCCAACTACATGGACACCGACTTCGTCGCGTCGGCCGATCTCATTCTCGGGCATGCGAATTGGATGACGCCTGAGATCGGGCTGTTCTTGGCTACGGTCTTCAGTCTTGAACGCCCGAAGTACTCGTTCGGCAGGAAGTGGGGACGCTTCCTGAAAGACACAGTGGTGAAACTGCCTGCACAGCGAGACGGCAACGGGGTTCTGGTTGTTGATCCGGACAGTACCTACAGCGAGGACGGGTACATTCCCGATTGGCAGTACATGACGGGTTTCGTTCGCAGTCTGAACCATAAGCCGTTGACGACCAGGAACACCGATTCGCCCCTCAAGCTGGGAACTGGTGATTGGGAGTTCTTCCTCCTAAAGGACTTGTGCTCGATCGACATGGGAAACAAGATGGATTTCTCGGCGATGGGGACCGATTACCCAGAGGTAAACTTCGTTGGGCGTTCGGCTGAGAACAATGGTGTGATGGGCGTAGTTGATCTCGTCGAGGGAGTTACGCCTTACCCTGCAGGCGCGTTGACTGTCGCGCTCGGCGGCAGTCTCGGTTCTACGTTCCTCCATGAGCAACCCTTCTACACGTCACAGAACGTATCCGTGCTCCGGTTCAACAATGACGAGGTGTCGACCTATGCGCGTCTGTTCCTGGCGAGCATGATCGAGTTTGAATCGCGGTTCAAGTACTTCCCATTTGGGCGAGAACTCAACAAGTACATCCGAACGGTCTTCGGGTTCGATCTCCCGATCAAGCGCGACGAGAACGGCGAGCCAGTCGCTGACCCGACCAAGCAGTATCACGCAGATGGCTTCACTCCTGATTGGCAATTCATGGAGGACTACATCAAGTCGCTGCCGTATGGCGATCGCATTCCTGAGATCGAATCTGAGGAGGACGGCGGTGATCAGCCGTGAGGGTCGGCTACGCCCGCGTGAGCAAGCGGGACCAGGAGGACTCTTTGGAGGGCCAGGAGGCCGCTCTGACGGCCGCTGGGTGCTCCAAGGTCTTCTCGGACCGCCTCAGCGGCGCCCGAGCCGACAGGCCTGGTCTGGCGGAGGCGCTGGCGTACCTGCGCGACGGCGAGGACACCCTCGTCGTCGCTCGGCTGGACCGGCTCGGGCGATCGCTGCCGGACGCCCTGCGGACCGTGCAGGCCCTGGCCGACCGCGAGGTCGGCCTGCAGGCCCTGGACGTCCAGCTGGACTCCTCCACGGCCAGCGGCCGGCTCATGCTCAACATGCTGCTAATGCTGGCCGACTGGGAGCGGGACCTCCTGCGCGAGCGCACGCGCGAGGGCGTGGCGCGGGCCCGGGCCGCCGGCCGCACACCGGGGCCGAAGCCGAAGTTGGACGCCGAACAGGTGGCGGCCGTGCGCGCGGCCGTGGCCGGCGGGCAGTCGGTGGCGGCCGCGGCGCGGTCGTTCGGGGTCAGCCGGCCCACGATCTACAAGGCGCTGAAGGGTACACGGTGAGCGACGAGAGAGTGCGGCCGGTGGTCGCGCTGCCAGAGCCGGAGTACCTGGTACGTGTGGGAGAGCTCGCGTACGCGGTGTCGTCCCTTGAGTGGACGATGCTGGGTGACCTGCACCGTCTGGCTCCAGGCCTGCCTGAGGGTCTGACCTTGAGCGACCTCGAGGCGAGGACCACGGGCGGGATCGCGCGGCGGCTGCGTCAGCACGCCGAGCACATGTCGCCTGGACCGCTTCAGGTCTACGTCGCCACGGCGGCCGAGGCACTGGCGACGGCTGCTGCGCTGCGGAACGACGTGCTGCACGCGCGTCCGGCCACCCACCCGGCCCAGGGCCAGCGTCTGTACCGTGCGGCCGCCGAGGGACAGCGGCCAACGGGGCACCGGTTCTGGATCGACGACGCCTGGCTGGACGAGGCGGTCGTCCGGCTCAACGAGCAGGTGCGGGCCGCGGCGCATCGCCCTGCCATCGGCAGCGGGATCGGCGACGCGCGGGGCGCGCGGGCCAGGAGGGGGGTCGGCCGGGCGCGCCGCTGGCCACGGTACCGGATGCCCTGCTTCGATGACACGGAAGTCCCTCTAACGGGTGACGAAAGGGCTCATGTTGGGGATCTTGGCGGAATCCTCGGGCGCCCCCCTGAAGAGGGTCGCCTTGTCCACCACCACAACGCTGACCGTGACTTTGTGGCGCTCTGTCGGGGGTGAGTGTGTCGGCTCTTAGGCCCGACGGCCGGGAGCGTAGCGAGCGGTCGGCGGGCGCGGCCCGCCCGGGCGTCCGGGCAGCCGGGGTGCGGGGCGGCTTGAGCGCCCGCGATGGTGGCTGCGGCCTATCCCGTCCACACGGTGATGTTTTCTCGGCTGGTGTTTGCAGGCGGAGTTGAGGTGTTCGATGGGCCGGCGTGGCAGTGCGTGGACGAGATCGGCAGTGCCCCGTACCGGCGTGAGCCGTACGTCCGAGTGAGGCTGCCTGATGGGGTAGTGGATGCGAAGGTGGCCCGGTGGTCTCGCACGCACGTGCTCTTGCACTGGATCCCGGCCCCAGGCGCTGCCCCGCGGAATGCGTGGGTGCCGGCGGAATGGGTCACGCGGATCAGTCGGGACGAGTCGAGCTGGCGGGGACCATACGACTTGCCCGCGTAAGAGACATACACGGTGCGCTTCGGCGGACGAATCCATTCATGTCTAGGTAGTGGCGTCCTGAAGGAGTCCGGGGATGAATGGTGTGGCCGGGTATGCGCGCGTCTCGACGCGGGATCAGGCGGAGTCACTTGAAGCACAGAAGCTCGCGTTGGTGGGGGTGGGTGCCCAGCGGGTTTTCGCGGACGTGATCAGCGGGGCGAAATCCGGGCGGCCGGGTCTGCGTGAAGCCCTGGGGTGGCTGCGTGAGGGGGACATGCTCGTAGTGACTCGGCTGGATCGGCTCGGCCGGTCGACGGTGGACACGCTGCGGACGGTGGCGCAGCTGGAAGCAGCTGGTGTCCGGCTGAAGGCGTTAGACCCGCAGCTGGACACCGGGACGCCAGCGGGGCGGCTGGTGGTGCGGACCATCGCGTCGCTGGCGGAGTGGGAGCGGGAGGTCATCGTGGAGCGCACTCGTGAGGGGCTGGCGCACGCGCGTCGGCAGGGCAGGGTCGGTGGCCGGCCGCGTGCACTGTCCCCGGTGGCGGTGGATGCTGTCAAGGCCGCGCTGGAGGCAGGGCTGTCGGTGGCCGAGGTCGCCGTGCTGCACGGGGTGAGCAGGCGGACGATCACGCGGGTGCGGGCGGGTGACTACGACTGAGACGGGATGTGTGTCACACGCGGGCGGTGGGGGCGGGACGTATCAGTGGTGTCCGGGCCACGGGGGTTCGGGCGGGACTCGAGGAGGAATCCTGATGCGTCAGAACATCGACCGTGAGAAGACCGTGACCGGTTACGTGGCGACGGACCCGAAGACCGTGGACACCCAGCGAGGGCAGCTGGTGGCGTTCCGGCTGGCTGAGCCGCAGCAGGTGTTCGATCGCGAGGTCGGGCGGTACAGGGACGTGGAGCCGATCTACTACGACGTCGCGGTGGGGCGTGAGCAGCTGGGCAAGAACGTGCTGGCCTCCGTGGAGCAGGGCCAGCGGCTGAGCGTGACGGGCCGGTACAGCGTGGAGCCGTACGTGAACCGGGACGGCGAGGCCGGGCTGAACAACCGGATCTGGGCCGAGGACGTGTCCGCGTCGATGCAGCACAACACGGTCGAGGTCGGGCCGGGGGCCGGTGCTGGGCGTGGCCGGGGGCTGGAGGCCCAGGGGCCGGAGAGCGTGGTCGCTGATCCGGCGTGGCAGGCTTCCCAGCGTCCGGTGGAGCAGCACTTCGGGGTCGAGCAGGGCGGTCCCGCGATGTCCGGCCCGTCGCGGTGAGCGGCCGCGGAGAAGCTGCGCGCGCTGGAGGCGTCGCAGAACAACGTTGCAGCGCCAGAGCCGGGGTACACGGCGCGCAGGCGGGCACCCCGTCGATCGAAGGGACCCTCGGAGGTGGATCATGCCGCGAAGGCGATGGAGCGCGGAGAAATCGGCGGTTTCGGGATGGGCGGGGCGTCTGTGAACGGGCCGTCCCTCTGAGTCGCTGTCACAACCAATAACGGTCGCTCACGGCACCGGTGGGAAGCCGCTTGACTTCCCGCCGGTGCTGTGGAGTTACGTCAAGTACGTCAGGAGCAGGGCATGGCGAGAAATTTCAAGGGTCCGGTTTCGGGGCAGATGATGATGAGTGAAGCAGTGTCGGTGACGGGTGTGGTCGCGGCCTCGCCGCGTCTGGTGCGTGTGCGTGAGCAGGACGGTGGGGTTGGTCCGGCCCTGGTCGTGTTTCCCGTGGAGGTGTACCGGGAGGACCCCGAGGAGCAGCCGGTGGAGTACGTGGACGTGGTCATCGAGGCCGGAGAGGTCGGCGGTCCGCAGACGACGCGGTCCGAGTTGGCCGTGCATGTGCTGCGCGATCTGGACTACGGGGATCAGGTGTCCGTGCACGGTACGGCCTCGGAGCACGTGTTCCAGGCGGGATCGGGCCAGGAGCCGATGCGCACGCGACGGGTGCAGGCGGAGTCCGTGGTCGCGCTGAACGTGGTGGAGTTCGACCGTCCCCGTCTGGTGGCCATGGGCACCTCGCCGGGGGAGACGTTCTCGTTGCAGGACAAGCACGCGCGGCACGCATACACGGTGGAGGATCCGCAGGCTCCGCTGTGCCCTCGGGGGCTGTTCGGGCAGGAGGGGCAGGTCCGGCCTGTGACCTCGCCGTGGGAGGTGGAGGAGGCGGTGTGGACCACGCCGATGCATCAGCGCCCGCACGCCCTGGCCCAGCGGGGCGTGGAGCCGCGTGAGCAGCCGGCGCCGCAGGTGCAGGTGCGTGCCACCGACGCGGAGCTGACGGAGGCGGGGGTGGACCGGGAGGAGCTCACGCGCGGGGCGCGCCGGCTGTCCTTGGAGTTGGGGGCGCAGTTCCTGCCGCGTGAGGCGGATCGCCGCTCGGCGGCCGAGGCGCTGGAGGCCATGGAGCCCCGTCGCGGTGCTCGGCCGGCGCGGGCGACGTGGACGCCGGAGAACCCGCGTGCGACCACGGCCCAGCGGCGGGTGCCCAAGGCCGCCGGTTCCGAGATCGACCGGGCGGCCGAGGGCATGGCCCGAGGGCAGGTGCCCAGTCCTGGGGTGTCCGGGCCGGAGGCATCCGGCCCGTCACGCTGACCCTTCGGACCGAGGCGCGGTCCACCTATTCGAGCCACAGCACTGGTGAGGCAGTCGTCTTGACTTCCCGCCGGTGCTGTGGAGTTATGTCAAGTACGTCAGGAGACAGTCATGGCGCGCAGGAAGTCCACGGGGCCGGTGTTCGGGCAGATGTCGTTGTTCGACGTCCGCGAGGAGACCACCGAGAACCAAGAACGAGGGGTTGATTCTGATGGTGCAGCAGTTCGAGAGCGAGACGCCGGAGTCGGTGCTGAGGCAGCAGTCATCGCTGGCGCACGCGATGGACGTCTGGGAGCAGGATCCGAAGGTCTGGCAGGAGCTGGACGAGGAGACGCCGTACGGGGATCCGTCCCCGGATCGGATGGGGGTGTACGCGGACCCGGACGTGCTGGAGGAGTACCCGACGGTGGCCGAGGCGATGCTGGGCCTGAGCGCGTTTCAGGGGGTGAGCCCGGAGTTCGGGAGGTACCTGCGGGCGATCGTGCTGACCAGGCACGCCCAGCTGGCCCCGGATCGGGTGAGCCCGGTGGGGAAGGCGGAGTTCGAGGCGCTGCCGCCGCAGGCTCAGCTGAGGGAGGGGCTGAAGCTCCAGGCGCTGGCGGACGAGGTGTTCTCCTGGATGAGCAGCCAGGGGATGGACCCGTTCCCGGGCCGGACCGAGCTGCCGCGTCTGGTGACCGACGAGGTGCGCGAGGCGATGCTGACGCCCCAGGGCTGACCGGCCAGCAGGCGGCGGACACGCCGGAGGCTGACCGGTCAGACCGGTTCAGCGACATGACCGCCCGGGTGTTGGCCGGCGGGCTTCCGTACGAGCCGGACAGCGTGGCCGACCAGCAGGCGCTGGCGGACATCGAGGCGGACACGACCCCGGACACCACGACATCGGCCCAGGTCAGCGGCCCGGACACGGGCGTGGCCGCCCCGGAGGCGGCGGACAGCGGGGCGGACACGGACACGGCCAGGCCCGGGGTGGTGACCGCCGGTGGCCAGCCGTGGACAGGGGGCTCGCGGCGTCCGGCCAGGTGGCAGGACAGGCTGACCGCGAACGTGGCCGCCCTGGAGGTGCTGGCCACGCTGGAGCAGGAGGCGCGGCCGGCCACCGAGGCCGAGCAGCAGACGCTGGCCGGGTGGTCGGCGTGGGGGGCGCTGCCGTTCGTGTTCGACGAGGCGGACGAGCGCGTGTCCACCCAGGACCGGGAGCGGGTGCGGGAGCTGCTGGGTCCGGTTGGCTGGTCCCAGGCGAGGGCCACGACGCTGAACGCGCACTACACGGACCCGGCGGTCGCGGCCGCGATGTGGTCGGCGCTGGAGTCGGCCGGCTTCGAGGACGGGCCGGTGCTGGAGCCGGGGTGCGGGTCCGGGGAGTTCATGGGCGCCGCCCCGGACGGGGCGCAGATGGTCGGTGTGGAGCTGGATGAGACGACGGCCCGGGTAGCCGCGTACCTGCACCCCGACCAGCAGGTGATGTCGGCCGGATTCGAGAAGACCATGTTCCCGGAGAACTCGTTCTCCGCGGCGGTGGGCAACGTGCCCTTCGGGCGCTACTCGGTGGTGGACAAGACCCACAACGGGCAGGGCCACTCGATCCACAACCACTTCATCCTGAAGTCGCTGCGGCTGACCGCCCCGGGCGGGTGCGTGGCCGTGATGACCTCCACGCACACGATGGACGCCAAGCGCGAGACCGCGCGGCGGGAGATGGCCCGGTACGCCGACCTGGTGGGCGCGGTGCGTCTGCCCAACGGGGCCATGGCGGCCTCGGCCGGCACGGACGTGAAGACGGACGTGCTCGTGTTCCGCCGGCGCAAGCCCACCGAGAAGGTGGACCAAGACCGCGTGGCCGGATGGGTAGAGGCGGACACCCTGGCGGTGAGGGACCCGGAGGGCAACGAGCACGAGGTCAACTACTCGAAGTGGTTCAAGGACCACCCCGAGCGGGTGGTCGGAGAGGCCGGCTACGCCAGCAGCGCGTTCGGGCCGACCTACGCGGTCAGGGCTGAGGCGGACGTGAACGTGGCCGAGCAGGTGGAGGTGCTGCTGACCGAGCAGATGCTCGACGCGCGGTTCGGTGGGTCCAGTGCGCTGTCCTACGCCCCCGAGGTGGCTGAGGGGGTGGCGGTCGACACAAGCCCTGGCCTGCGGTTCGCCCCGGAGCCCGAGGCTCAGATCGGCCATGTGCGGCACAACGCGGGGGGCTGGTTCGAGCAGTACCGGGCGGGGTTGACGTGGGAGCGGGTGAAGATCGCCCGTCCCCTGTTCGGGCAGGCGAAGTCGTTGCTGGCCATGCGGGACAAGGCCACGGAGGTGCTGGCCGCTCAGCGCACGGGTGCGCCCGAGGCCGAACGGGAGCAGCTGCGCGGGGAGCTGCGTGGGCTGTGGGAGTCCTACGTGGGCTACCACGGGCCGATCTCCCGCGGCCAGGACAAGTACGGGCCGCCGTCGAAGGCGGACCGTGCCGCGTACCTGCGCGATGTGGAGGCCGAGTGGCGGGACAGTCTGCCGCAGGACGGCGACGTCGCGCCGGAGGACGTGCCCGTGCCGGAGGACCTCGCGGCCGAGTGGCAGGAGGAGGCGGCCCGACCCGAGTTTAAGAAGCGGGAGCAGAAGCACCTGGAGTTCCTGGCCGGGGACCCGAAGCTGGGGCTGATCCGGTCGCTGGAGGTGTACGACGAGGCCACGAACTCGGCCACGCCGGCGCCGATCATGACCCGGGATGTGGTGCAGCACCGGACCCGTCCGGAGCGGGCGGAGTCCGTGGAGGACGCGATCGCCATCAGCATGGACGAGTCCCGGACCGTGGACGTGGGCCGGGTGGCTGAGCTGCTGGGCGTGGACCGGGCGCAGGCGCGTGAGCGCATGTCCGGTGAGGTGTTCCAGGTGCCCGGTACTGAGGAGCTGGTGCCCAAGACGACGTACCTGTCCGGGAACGTGCGCGCCAAGCTCGCGGCGGCGCGGGAGGCCGCGCAGGCCGACGCGGCGTTCCGGGAGAACGTGGCCGCGCTGGAGGCCGTGGTCCCGGCGGAGATCGCGCTGGCGGACGTGTCGGTGAATCCGGGCGTGCGGTGGGTGCCCGAGGACGTGTACGCGCAGTTCGTCTCGGAGACGTTGAAGGCCCAGTGCCAGGTGCGGCTGAATCCGGGCACGGACGCCTGGGAGATTGAGGTCCCCAAGGGTGGGGTCGCCCCGGATGTGCGGTATCGGTGGGGCGTGGAGAAGCGCACGCCGGCGCAGCTGATGACCGCGGCGATGAACATGAAGACCGTGACCGTGACCGTGGAGCTCGAGGAGGGCAAGCGGGTCAAGGACGAGAAGGCCACGGCGGCCGCGCGGGCGAAGGTCGAGGAGATCCGGGCTGAGTTCGGGGTCTGGATGATGCAGGACCCGGCGCGCGTGGAGCGGTTGCAGGGGCTCTACAACGACGCCTTCAACGCTCACGTGGCCCCGGACTACTCGGGCGCCGGTGCGCGGCTGTCCCTGCCGGGGCTGAACGAGTCGATGACCCCGTACTCCTACCAGCGGGCGGCGGTGGCCCGGGCAGTGTCCGAGCCGACCGTTCTGCTGGACCATGTGGTGGGCGCAGGCAAGACCGGAACGATGATCATGTCCGCGATGGAGCTCAAGCGCACCGGGATCGTGGCCAAGCCGTGCATGGTGGTCCCGAACCACCTGGTGGACCAGATCGCCACGGAGGCCACGCAGTGGTACCCGGACGCGAACGTGATCGCGGTGCCCACGGGGCTGGCCGCCCCGGCCCGGCAGGAGTGGATGGCGCAGGTCGGGGCCGGGGACTGGGACCTGGTGGTCATGCCCCAGACCACGTTCGAGAAGGTCCAGATCGACCCGGTGAAGCAGGCCGAGTGGCTCAAGCAGGCCCAGGACGAGCTGGAGGCGGCCACGGCCGGGCAGGACCAGGACGCAGGCTGGGTGAAGCGGTCGGAGAAGGCGAAGAAGTCGCTGGAGCGTCAGCACGGGAAGATCGCGGCGAACACCGATCCGGGGGTCACGTTCGAGGAGACGGGCATCGACTACCTGCTGGTGGACGAGGCGCACATGTTCAAGAACCTGGCCCGGTCCTCGGACCTGGCCGAGCTGGCGTGCTCGGGGTCCCAGCGGGCCATGGACCTGGACTTCAAGCTGCGCGCGTTGCGCGAGGTCAAGACCGAGGCGGCGGAGCGGGCAGGCGTGGCCGGCCCGGGCTACCTTCCGGCGGTGGCCACGTTCGCCACGGGCACCCCGGTGGCCAACAACATGGCCGAGATGTGGGTGATGCAGCACTACCTGCGCCCGGACCTGCTGGAGGCCGCTCGCGTGGACACCGTGACTGCCTGGGGTCAGGCGTTCACGAAGGTCAAGCCCCAGCTGCGGCCCACGGTGACCGGCGATGGCTACCAGCAGGTGATCAAGGTGGCCGAGTACGTGAACGTGCCCGAGCTGCTGTCGATCAACTCCGCGTTCACGGACGTGGTGCTCCGGGATCGGCTGGAGACGACCCTGCCGTCCGTGGCCACCGGGGACCGGATCCTGATGGCCCGCCCGCCGTCGGAGCAGGTGGCCCAGTACGTGAACCAGCTGAAGGAGCGGATCGAGGCGGTGAAGAACACGCCGCCGACGAAGGGGGCGGACAACATGCTCGTGATCGTGGGCGACGGGCGGAAGGTGGCGCTGGATGCGCGCCTGGTCGGCATGGACGCGGACCCGGACGGTGGACGTGTGGGCGCGGTGGCCGAGCAGATCATGACCATCCACGAGCGCACCAAGGACACCGAGTACCGGCTGCCCAACGGGGAGGTCTCCGAGACCACCGGGGCTCTGCAGATCGTGTTCTGCGACCAGTCCACGCCCACCGAGGACGGGTCCTGGAACGTGTACGACCAGCTGCGCGAGGACCTGGCCGCGCGCGGGATGGACTCGGAGAAGGTGGCGTTCATCCACGAGGCCAAGACGGACGAGGCCCGGGCGGCCTTGTTCGAGAAGTGCCGGGACGGGCGGGTGAACGTGATCATCGGATCGACCCAGAAGATGGGCACCGGCACGAACATCCAGACCCGCGCGATCGCCCTGCACCACATGGACGTTCCCTGGCGCCCGGCGGACCTGGAGCAGCGTGAGGGCCGGATCATCCGGCAGGGCAACCAGAATCCCGAGGTGTCGATCTACGCCTGGGCCACCGAGCAGACCTTCGACGTCTACAGCTGGGACATGATCGCCCGCAAGGCCACGTTCATCGCCCAGGTGAAGGCCGGTCAGCACAACGGGCGAACCATGGAGGACGTGGTGGCCGGGCTGGAGGTCAGCGGCGCCTCCGCCGCGGCGGTGCTCTCCGGGGACCCGCGCATCGAGCAACTGGCCACGCTGAGCATGGACGTGGAGCAGCTGACCCGCGCGCAGAGCGCCTGGTCCCAGCAGCGGGCCACCCAGCGGGTCGAGCTGGGCCGGTACGAGGCCCGGCAGGCGTTCCTGGCCGGCCGGCAGGACGCCCTGATCGGGCTGGCCGCGCAGGTGATCCCCACCGGAGGGGATGCGTTCGCGTTCACGACGACGGACGGACAGACGATCCGCAACCGTGGGGAGGCCGGGGAAGTCCTGGTGGCCGAGCTGCGCCGGCAGGCGGCGCGCACGGACCGAACCGACTTCCTGGACGCGACCGACCCGGAGCCGTTGGGCACCCTCGGCGGGGTCGAGGTGGGTACGGTCCGGCACGCCTCGCAGGTGTACCTGGTGCCGATGCAGGCCCCGAGCGTGCGCCGGGCCTGGTCCGCGGCCCAGGTGCTCGGCGGTGAGGTCTCTGCTCAGGGCTCGATCATCTCGGCGGAGAACTTCGTGGCCGAGCTGCCGAACCAGCTGGTCAAGGACAAGCGCGAGCTGGACCAGTTGGCCGAGACCATCCCGGCCATGCAGGAGGGGCTGTCCGAGAGCCGGTTCCAGCAGGCTGATGAACTGGTCGCCAAGCAGCGTGAGCTCGCGGCGCTGGAGGCCGAGATGAGCGACGACGTGGACGAGTCCCTGCGTCCGGAAGTGGTCGAGTACACGGCAGATCAGCTGAACGAGCGTGGACTGCTTGGGCACCACACTGTGCCGCGTGAGGGCGATGTGTGGGAGTACAACAAGGGGTTCTACATCGTGGGGTACACGGACAAGTCCGTGGGCGCCCACCAGCGTCAGCTGTGGGCCTGGCCCGTGGACGGAGACCCCAAGGACGCCTTCGGGGCGGCCAAGTTGCAGTCCAGGGGCCGGATGGTCGTGCGGCGGGAGTCGGGCCTGAACGAGATCGAGCGTCGAGCCATGCAGGCCGACCTCGACCGAGACCGGATCGTGCCCAACCCGCGCATGGCGCTGGGGTACGACGGGGAAGTGCTGCGCGAGCACGAGGACGGGACCGTGCGGCAAGGCCGGATCGACGCCGAGGGCAACATGATCGAGTCCTCCACCGGGGCGCTGATCCGCAACGAGCAGTTCGTGCGGTACGGGTCGCCGGTGATCTTGATCGACGCGACCACCCCGGAGGCTGAGCAGGCTCGGCGGGAGGCGATCGCGGAGCGGGCGTACACGCGGTGGCCCGATGAGCTGGTCCCCGGGCAGGTGCTCCAGGAGGACATCGCCGGATTCGGGTACGCCGGAGACATCGTGCGGATGCGCCCGGGATTCGGGGAGCGGCGGGTGGCCGTGTCCCCGGACACGGGGGCCGCGCGTGAGCGGCTGAGCGGGTCGGCGGCGGCCGGCGCTCGGAGGTGGCAGGTCAGCGAGGCCGTGCAGCTCTCGGACGCCGAGCGCGAGAGGCTGTGGGTGGCCAAGACGCGCAGCGTGCAGGTCGGAGACCTGCGGGCCGGGGACACGGTGATGGCCACGGACGTGGACACCTCGGCCACGGCCAAGGTGCCCGTGACCATCCTGAAGACTGGATCCGGTGGCAATCGGGACATTGTGTACGCCGACCAGGACGGGGCCAAGCAGGAGTGCCGTCGGCGGGAGACGACGATGGTGACCGTGCTGGGCCGTACACGCGGGGCGTTGGAGTTGCCGGAGCTGGCCACGCTGGCCGCCGGGGCCGGCCAGCCGGTCAAGGCGTGTCCGGCTAGGCGGATCAGTCCGGACAGCCAGTGGGTTGGCCGGACACTGGCGGTGGACACGGCCGTGGACAGGGTGGCCACCGAGCGCGCGGCGGACGGGCTGAAAATCGGGACGGTCATCGCCCAGGACTCCCGGACCATCGGGTCTGCGTACAGCGGTACGGAGGAGGTGGCCCTGCTGACCCTGCGAGACGAGGCGGGCGGCCAGTTCCAGGTGACCTCCCGAGACTCCGGGCACGTCTGGGAGGTCGAGGACGGATTCGACGCGGCCGCGGTGCTCGGGGGGCGCGGGCTGGCCGGCAGTGCGCCGGATGCGACGCCGCGCCCGGACACGGTGTCCGTGACCGGCCAGGTGACCGAGCGAAGCGGTCAGTGCGCGAGCATGGCCGGACAGCCGGACGCGGCGACGTGGACGGCTCGTGGTCACGAGGTGGCCGCGCGGCCCGAGGACCTGGAGCACCTGTTCGGCACGCACCGCAGTGAGCCGGGCACGGCCGGTCCGAGCATCTGAGCCGGCAGACCTGAGCCGGACGCGAGACCGCCCCCCGCCGTCCTGGACGGCGGGGGGCGGTCTGGTGTGTGGGGCTACCGGGACGGGGTCCAGTCCGGCTCCTCGGGGTCCAGCTCCCACGCCGGGGGTGGGAGCTGGTCGTGGCCGGCCTCGTCGGGCAGGTCGTTGACCCAGGAGAAGTCCAGGGCGTCGTCCGTGAGGGCGGCGACCTGCGCGCTGGTCTGGGCGCGCGTGTCCTCGACGTCGCCGGGCTCGGGGGACGGGGCGGGCTCGTCCGCGGGGGCGTGCATCAGCCGGGACACGCAGGCCTCGGCGCGCTGGTAGTGGTGGGCCAGGGAGGAACGGTCCTCCGGGGCGCGGCCCAGGGCCTCCTCGGCGTCGTCCTGGTTGGAGACGGCACGCCAGAGCAGCACGGCACGCAGGTCCTCGTCGCTGGCCCCCTGCTCGGCCAGGGGGAGCAGCCACTCGGGCTGCTCGGCGCGGGTGGCGGCCACACGGTGGTCCAGCTCGGTGAACAGGTGAGCGCGGACCTCGTTGCGCGCGGCCGCGAGTGGGGCGTCCTCGGCGGCGGGCGGGGCCTCGAGCACGGACACGGCCGGCGGGGCCTGGCAGTGGGTGAGCACGGTGTCCGGGGTGTCCGCGTCGGACGGCGGCTCGGTGTACGTGCGGGCCGGGTCTACCTTCACGAGACGGTTCCAGGTCTCGGGGTCGCGCATGGCCTGGTTCACCGCCGGGTCCGGGTAGGCGGCGTCGATCCAGGCGTGGGTGCGCTCGGCACGCTCGGCCCAGTCCAGGAACTCGAACTCGTGGACCAGCCGGCCCAGATCGTTGGCCCATGCGCGCTCGGCGGCGGAGACCTCGTGGGCGGCGCGCTCAGCGGTGGAGTGGTCCAGCACGGCCTTCAGAGCGCCCACGGGGGTGTTCGCGCCGGGGGTCTTGTGGAGCAGGTCCCACTGGTCCGGTGAGGGGTGGTCGTCCGCCTCCAGGTCCACGTAGGCGTGGTTGGCCATGCGACCACGAGTCATGGCCACGTAGAACAGCTCGCGGGATTGGCCGACCTCCACCACGGTGTGCCCGGTGTCCACGGTGACGCCCTGGGAGCGGTGCGCGGTAGTGGCGTAGCCCAGCTCGGTGGAGGAGGCCAGGTAGTCCACGTCCAGGGTGACGGTGCCGCCGGTGGACTCGTTGGTGGCCTGGGCCGAGCCGTCGGGGTTGATCCCGGTCAGGGTCAGGCGGGTGCCATTGGCGATGAACGCTCCGGTGTCATCGCGCAGGGAGCGGTCGTTGCGTCGGGCCAGGACCTCGTCCCCGACGCCGGCGCGAACCTCGGAACGTAGGGTGACCGTGGTGTCGATGTCCACCAGGCCGGCCTCGATCAGGTCCAGCTGCGCGCGAGTGTTCAGGTCGGCCACGGTCGTGTTGTCCGAGGCGATGAGGATCGTGGACAAGCCCTCACGCTTGTCGTTGAGCCAGGCGCGGTAGGCGGTGTCCGCTGCGTCCTGCTTCGGGTCGCCGTGGAGCCGGCCCTGCTCGTCGTAGGTCTCGAGCACGTCCTTGTCGCCGGTGCGCAGGCGCAGGGACGCCTTGCGCTCCCACTCGTTGCGGAAGCGCCAGACCTGGTCTAGGCGGGCCACGTCCACGTCCTCCGCGCGGTCCATCCAACCCAGGAATCCGCCGGCCTCCACGGCTTCGAGCTGGGCGGGATCTCCGACGAGCAGCACCTTGGCCCCGGCGGCGTCGGCCTGACGCGCCAGTTCGGCCAGGGGGGCGGTGCCCACCATGGAGGCCTCGTCCACGATCAGCAGCTGGCCGGGGCGGAGCGTGTAGCGGGCCTGCTCGGCGTGCTCCTGGGCCAGGCGGGCGGTGGCGCGGTTCAGCGCGCGGGTGCGGGCCTCGGTGTCGGGCTGCTCCCACAGCTCGGTCAGGCGGGCCTGGAGCTGGGTCACGCGCTGGGCGCGGGCGGCGGCTCCGTTGCCCACGGACTCCCACAGCCACTTGGCGGTGTTCTCGGTGGGCACGCCGAGTTCGTCCCCGAGCACGCCGGCGGCGACGGCGGAGGGGGCCAGACCGACGACGGAGCCCTCCCCGTGCTGGGCGGCCCACAGCGTGGCGACGGCGGCCATGGTGGTGGTCTTGCCCGTGCCGGCCGGGCCGATGATCGCGTCGAGCCCGGCTGGGGAGGAGAGCACATGCTTGGTGGCGCGGGCCTGGTCGGCCGAGAGCGGGTGACCGGAGGCGGTGGTCACGGCGGCCACCTGGCCGGACAGCGTGTCCGTGGCCAGGGTGGGGGCGTCCGTGGCCCGGACACGGGACATCAGGTAGTCCTCGTCGGCCATGACCTGCTGCGTGGTCCAGCGCCCGTCGGTGCGCTGGTGGTCCAGACCGGAGCGGTCACGCGGGGCGGACAGCACGGGATCGAAGTCCGGCGGGGCGGTCATCCTGTCCGGGGTCATGGCCACGGCCTGCTCCAGGGCCTTCTCCACGAGGGCGTCGGCGGCGTCGTGGCGCTCCTGGGCGGTGGGGAAGCGCACGAGAGCGAGCACCCGCTCGGCCGAGGCCAGGACGTTGGCGCGGGTGAACGTGGTCCGGCGAATGGAGGCGTCAGCCAGGACCCAGGCGGCCATGGCCTGCTGCGCCTGTCCGGTCAGCTGGTCAGCGGTCACGGTGCGCCGGTCATGTCCGAGAGCGGCGGACACGATGTCCGAGGGGTCGTGGCCACCGGCCACGGCGCGGTCACGCCAGCCGACCATCTTCTCGGCCAGCGTCTCGGTGGCCTCGGCCTTGGGGGTACGGGTCTCCAGGGTGGCCTGCTGACGCAGACGCAACACCTCGGCCTTGGACGGGCGGGTGCCCTCGTGCCCGTCCTGCCACTGGGCGATCAGTTCGTCCACGCGGGCCTCGATCAACCGTGACCGGGTGGAGAACTCCCCGATGAGGCTGTCCGGAACGCCGGCCAGCTCCACGCGGTGGCCACCGATGTCCTGGACCGTGTCCGTGTCCAGCTCCTGACCGGACAGCAGCTGCTCCAGGGCGGCGGATTCGGCGGCGTTGCGGGACTCGGGCAGGGCGTTGATCTGTCCGTGGAGCCGGTCGAACAGCAGCGCGTTGTACTTCTCGGACACGGCCACGACGTGGGTGCAGCGTGTACGAGTCCAGGGTGGCCCACTGGCCGTCCATCAGGCGCTGGACCCGGTTGGAGACCACGACGTGGGTGTGCAGCTGGGGGTCACCGGCGCGGGAGTCCCAGTGGTCGAAGGCGCTGGCCACCAGCCCGGTCACGGGCACGTGGGCCACGCCCGCGTGGCCGGCGCGGGACTGGATTACGTTGTCCTCCAGCCAGGCCAGGGCCTCGTTCATGGCCTGGTGGTGCGCGGCCTGGATCTGGCCCTGCAGAGAGGGGCCGGCCATGGCCCAGAGCGTGGACACGGACTTGGGCACGGAGAAGGTCAGGTCGAAGCCGGCCACGGGCTTGCGGGTGGCCTTGGCCGTCCGGCCGGCCGGGGTGGTCGCCCCCTCGGGCGCGGCCTTCTCCTTGATCGGGGCGCGGCCAAGCGGGGTGTCCGTGGCCGGGTCCTTGGCCTCCTCGAAGATGGCCACGGCGTCGGACTTGTCCAC